>NZ_JBLXAF010000002.1:0-430528 GCF_048266025.1 Joostella sp.
TAAATTACGAAGCTTTTGAAGCGGTTATTGAAAATGGAAATAAAGAATATTATATAGAATACAGGAATGAAAAAATAAAAACTACTGTAAACAATGGTACCTATGAAAAGCGCTAGTCTAGTTTTTCAAAGTTGATGCTTAGCATTGTAAAGTTGTAAAACTGCAAATTCGCGAATCTGCGAATTTGCAGAAGGCATTTCTCTATTCTATACTCTTTTATCTTTACTCTTTTTTTCTGATTACGGTTTCCCGTAAATAGTTTCTTAATTTAATCCCTATAGCTAGTTCGTTTGTTAGATGTGTGCAATTAGGCTAGATTACCAAGATTTGGTATATTTGAATAAAATTATAGTCAAAATGGGAAAAAACACATCAATATCACTCGGAAATCATTTTGAAAATTTTATCAGAGAAGAAGTAGATTCAGGTAGATATGGTTCTGTAAGCGAAGTTATTCGTTCTGCATTACGGCTACTAGAACGTGAAGAAAAAAAAGAAAGAGAACTAATTAAAGCTCTTGAAATCGGAGAAAATAGTGGCTTTATTGAAAATTTTGACCCGAAAGAAAACTTGGCTGAATTACATCGTAAACACTTATGAGTAAAAGTCAATACCGAATAAGTAAACAAGCGATTGATGATTTAAATGATATTTGGGTTTATACTTTTCACAAATGGTCTAAAGGACAAGCTGACAGATATTATGAATTGATAATTGATGAAATTGAATTTATAGCGGACAACTATCTGATTGGAAAATCCGCAGAGCAAACGCGAAAAAATTATCGTGCAACGAAAATCAAGTCACATCTGATTTTTTACAGAAAGGTCGAAAATGAAATTTTCGAAATCATTAGAATTTTACATCAGAGAATGGATATTAAAAAGCTACTGAAATAAAAAACTGCTTACAACAAAGAACTGAGGTAAAAAGCAAATCACTTCTTCAAAAATATTAGACACTCTTATATTAGGCTTAGATATTCAATAAATTGACTTTGTAAGCTTTTTCATTCTTCAATACACGCTTTATCATATTTTTTATACATGACAATAAGTAGGATATTCTAACTTCTATTTGTTAAATTTGGTGTTTAAGACAGCAACTAATCTTGTTTATACTCCTTGAAAACATTTATGAAAACTACAATGAAAATACTTAAGTGGATTGGTAAAATTTTAGTTGGGTTTATTATTCTAGTGTTAATGTCAGGGTTATGCTTCCGGTTATTTAGTTCGAAGCCTGTTCCGCCAGGGAAATTGGTGAGTGTTAATGAAACTAAACTTCATATAAGAGCAGAGGGGAATAAAAATGATTTACCAACTCTTGTATTAGAATCTGGTGCAGGGGGCGATACAGATATGTTTCATTGGATTAATGAAGGATTGAAAGAAGACATGAGAGTTGTGCGTTATGATAGAGAAGGGAAAGGGTTTAGCGAATCAAGTAAAGATAGTATAACATCAGAATTTTATGCACACCAATTACATGAATTGCTTGAAAAAAGCGGAGAACAGCCTCCTTATATATTAGTGGGGCACTCTATGGGTGGTCCATATAATCGGATTTTTAGAGATCTATATCCCAATGAAGTAAAAGGAATGGTTTTTATAGATTCGAGTCACCCAGAACAGTGGGAGCGATTGGCAGAAAATGGATTGTTTGAGGAAAATCAGATATTCTTAATTAAAACTCTTTCCATACTTTCCGATCTTGGAATTATGGGAGTTTATAATCAAATAACTAGTTCCAAATCTATTGATGGAGGCTTACCAAAAGAGTGCGAGGACCGTAAAAAGGATCTTCTTGTGCAATCTGGTGATGTGTATAGAAGGTATCTTAAAGAGTATGCTATAAATAATGACATTCTACTAAGAGCAGGTAGCGCAACTACATTAGATTCATTGCCTGTTTTAGTTTTTACAGCCACAGATCAGTATGGGGATGCTCAAAAATGGTTTGAAATGCAAGAGGAACTCAAAGAATTATCTACCAATGGAAAGCAACTTTATATAGAAGCAAATCACGGTTCTATCATAACAAACAAGGAAAACGCTGTTATTATTAATAAAGAAATACGTTCAATGGCAGAATCGGTTGAATAGAAATTGATATTTGCCAATAAAGAACTAAGATAATAGCAAATCAGTTGAGTAAAACAGAAATGGATTCTATGGGATTTAATTCAGAAAAGACCATAATCTGAAGGTAGCGTAAAGGCTTTTAGATTATAAAAATGCTATTGAGGAAAGACTTAAATAAATAGTGAATAAAGGAAATAGTGACTTAATATCAGAAAGAGTGGGTTAGAAAGTATTTCTGTGCCGTTGTATTTAAATACATTGGGTGTAAACAAAAAGATGCAGCTATAGAATTAGGAATCACTCTTGAAAATGTAAAAATTAGAATTAAGAGAGCCAAAGATATTTTGAAGAAACAGTTTAATGAATGTTGTAAATATGAGTTTGATAAAAATGGGAAGTTAGTTGGAGATTCCAATTGTTCTCTATGTAAAAACATAACATAAATACACGAATCTATATTGACTATTATTAACATTTATATGTATTTTTAACAACCAATACCGGTTAAAACTGCATTAAGTGAAAAGAATAAATTTATTATTGTTCACATTGATTATCATTTTACAAAGTTGTAACAATGATGATAACTGTGACCAAGACTGTTTTACACCTCCTAACACTTTCCTGTTTGAAGTAGTGGATAAAACAAGTGGTGAGAATTTGTTTACCATTAAAACTTATAACCCTGAAGATATCATAATAACGGACAGTTTGAATGATAACCAATCTGTAGCATACACATTTATTTCTGAAGACAATCTTAATCTTATTCAAATTTGGTCTATTGGTTGGGAAACAGAAATAGTAAATCTAAATATTAATATTTCTGAAGATCATATTTTTGACTTATATGTTGATGTGGAGCGAAAATCTGAAAACTGCTGTAGTTTTTCTCAATATAATGAAATAAGAGTATCAAATTCTGAATTGGACACTCAAACAGGGATATATAAAATCCTTGTTGAATAAAACTGCATCTGGAGTAAGTGTATATATTGTTACTTAAAAAGAATCAAACAAATGAATCCAAACGAGCTAATTACCTTTTTTAAAAGAGACTTGAATAAGTTAATTGCTGAATTAGAACTTTATAATGATGAAGAGCATATTTGGCAAGTAGAAAAAGGGATTTCCAATTCAGCAGGGAATTTAGCATTGCATTTAATTGGAAACTTACATACTTTCATAGGGAAAGAAATAGGTAAAACAGGCTACATAAGAAATAGAGAGCTTGAATTTACGCAAAAAGATGTTCCTAGAGGCGAGTTGATAGTTAGTGTACAAGGAACTATAAAAATGATCGAAGATTCGTTGAGTCCGCTTACAGAGAGAGACTTGAAGGAGGAATATCCAATAATGAAGTTTCCAAATGTTGAAACGATAGAATATTTACTAGTTCATTTATTAAGTCACCTTAACTATCATTTAGGTCAAATAAATTATCATAGAAGGCTGATTGATAAATAGAATTGAAAATACCATTACTAATCAAAGTACTAATGATTTATTAAATTTTAGAGGTATATTCAGAAATAATGTACAGTAGAATTTTAAAGATTATTAGAAGTGAAAAATAATCTTATTTCAAACCTATAGTCATATAAAAGCCCTTGTTCTATACTTTTAAGCAAAAACAAGGGCTTTTTAGGGTAAATTATTTTATTTAATCTTAGTGGCTGTTCCTTTAAATTTATTTTTCTGATCTACAACAGCTGAAAATTCAAAAATATAAGAGTCTTTTTCCGTAGCTAATATTTTCATATGGATAGCTTTGGAATCTTTCATAGAAGTAGGATTCATCTTTTTAACGATAAACTCACAATCATTTATCCAACGGATTGAATTTGTATCAATTCGGTTTTCGTAATAATCAATTTCTAAAGTATCATTTCGTATAAATCTACTTTTCTTCTCTACACCATCTAAAGTATAAGTAAATTCGAATTCTCCAGTTTTAAAATCTTTACAGTTTCGTTCTCTTTGATAACAAGAAGTAAGTGTGATTAAAAGTAAGCAAGCTAAAATAGAAAGTCTCATCTATTGTTTGTTTTTGTATTCTTCAAAGGTACCATTCTTATAAAAAACTACAATACGAGCGATTTCATTTTTTTCAGAAATAGGAAAGGTATTATTTATAGCAGGAGGAATTTCAGTATTAATAGTTTCGTTAGAATCAACATTCTTTTTTTCTGCTGGGATAATATTTTCCTTTGGGGGAGTTGGTATATGTTGATCTTCGTTAAGAGGGAAATTACCCTTACCATTTAAGAGCCAATATAATTCCACATCAGGAAAATTCTGAAGAATCTTCATCACAAATTCTAAACTCGGATTGTTTCTACCAGATAATATATGAGAGATAGAAGAGCGTTGTACACCAATTTTATCTGCAAAAGATGAGGCTGATAAGTCGTAAAACTCCAACACTTTCTCTAGTCTTTTAATAAATTCTTCCTTGTTTACCATTGTAAACTAATGTTTGTATAATTAAGTTGTTACAAATGTAAACATAACTGAGTTTATATGCAAATATAAGGGGATAACACATGTCAATTGTAATCTAACACTTTAAATAAAACTACATAATAGACTAGAAAACAATATTTTATGATTTAATAAGTAACTTAAGTTGATTAAATAGAATTTTACGTTTACAAGTGTATACATTTTGTCACTAATGCTATCTACATCTGTTTACAAATGTATATTTGAGGTGTTTATTATTGTAAACAATTATAATTTTACATTTGTAAACCATAAAAGTTACTATGAATTTTACGACACATTTTACAGAGAACTACAACGAGTATTTAGATACGAGAATAGCAGACAGATATGTTACACATAAAATGATTGCCCCTTTAATTAAGGAGTATCAGGAAAAATATAAAGTAACCTTATTGGGAACATCTGTTTTAGGGAATCCAATTCACAGTATTGAAATCGGTTCTGGGAAAAGAAAGATTTTAATGTGGTCTCAGATGCACGGAAATGAATCGACCACCACAAAAGCTGTATTCGATCTATTAAAGTTTATTGATAGTAATAAGGAGTTTGGTACTTATATAAACAACAATTTTACGCTATGCATCATACCAATGCTAAATCCAGATGGAGCATTGGCTTATACGCGTGTAAATAGTAATGAGGTTGACCTTAATAGGGATGCTCAGAATCAATCTCAGCCTGAAAGTAGGGTGTTGAGAGCTGTTTTTGATGCTTTCCAGCCAGATTATTGTTTTAATTTACATGATCAACGTACTATTTTCAGTGCTGGAAAGCATAAGCGTTCGGCTACAGTGTCATTTTTAACGCCTGCAGAAGATAAAGAACGAAAGGTTACTCCTAACAGAAAGAAGAGTATGGAGGTTATTGTGGCGATGAATAAAATGCTGCAACAATTTATACCTAAACAAGTAGGTAGGTACGACGATGGCTTTAATTTGAATTGTGTAGGGGATACTTTTCAGTCCTTAGGGATTCCAACTATATTATTTGAGTCAGGGCATTACCATAATGATTATATGAGAGAGGAAACTCGTAAATACATTGCTTTTTCATTAGTTACAGCATTGGTTTATATGGTAGATAATGAAGTAACAGGAGGGGAGTATCATGATTATTTTGAGATCCCATCAAATGAGAAGTTGTTTTATGACATTATTTTAAGGAAGTTTCCTATTTCAGAAAAAGAGAAGTTAGTACATAAAGATGTTGCGGTATTCTTTAAGGAAACGTTAATTAATGGTAAAGTGGAGTTTATGCCTACAATAGAGCATGTTGAAGAGGATTTACATTACTTCGGACATAAAGAATTAGATATGAGTAACATAGAAATTAATCCTATTCCAGTGCATGATTTAAATAGCAGTTATTTAACAGAATTTCTGAAGAAAATTTAAAGATATTCAAGAAACGTTAAAAAAATAATTACTCCGTGATTGTGAATAATTCATTTTTTTTTATTTTTTTTGCATAATATTTAAAGATATTAAAAAAAGTATGGCAAAGTTTAAATTAGACGAGGTAGATCATCAAATCCTTGATATGTTGATAGATAATACCAGAACTCCATTTACAGATATAGCAAAGAAATTACTTATATCTGCTGGTACGGTTCATGTTAGAGTTAAGAAAATGGAAGATGCTGGAATTATAAGAGGTTCTTCTTTGACATTAGATTATGTTAAGTTAGGATATTCTTTTATAGCATACGTAGGGATTTTCCTTGAGAAAACGCATCAAACAAAGTTTGTTTTAGAACGACTTAATCAGATTCCTTATATAACAGTAGCTCATATTACTACAGGTAAGTTTAACATCTTCTGTAAGATTCGTGCGAAAGACACAAAACATGCAAAAGATATTATTTTTAAAGTAGATGATATTGATGGTGTCTCTAGAACGGAGACTATGATCTCTTTAGAGGAGAGTATAAACGACAAACGCCGTCTTATGCATACTATTTTTAACGATTTGTAGGATTTCTGTTTAATAACATTAATTAAGCCCTCTTAAGCCTTGTTTTGAGAGGGTTTTTTGTATTTTTACATAAAACAGAAAAATTTTATGCTAAGAAAACCAAAGATTGATCGATTTAATGAAAGTGTTTTATCAAGATATCAAATCTACAACAGTATTTTTATCACGTTACCTTTTGATGAGATAAGTAATACTGGAGCTTTATTACCGCTATTTTCCGAAATTTGTGAAAAGGGATATGCGGATAATAAAAATCCATCAGATATTGTAGGTGACTTTTTTGAAAAATACTACAACGAAAAGCCTGCTGATTCAGACAAATTTGATCTTCTCTTTAGATTTATTCAGTATATAGAAAGACAAGTAGTGTTATTTGATGCTATTGAAGATGCAACTTTCCCTATTGTAAATAATATGAATGGGAGAGGGACCTTGCGAAATGTAAAGGAAGAGGCGGAAGCTAAAAATAAAATGCCTGAATTAAAAGCTTACTTAGAGCATTTTAAAGTACGACCTGTTTTAACGGCGCATCCAACGCAGTTTTATCCAGGTTCTGTATTAGGTATTATTACCGATCTATCTAAAGCTATTAGAGAGAATGATTTAAACCTTATTAAGAAGTTACTTGCCCAACTAGGGAAGACTCCATTTTTCAAAAAGGAAAAACCAACTCCTTTTGATGAAGCGGTAAGCTTAATATGGTATCTGCAAAATGTATTCTATGAATCTGCTAGTCAGATTTTTGATTATATCCAAGACAATATTTTTGGAGACACAGAATTAAATAACCAAGTATTAAATCTAGGTTTTTGGCCTGGAGGAGATAGAGATGGGAATCCATTTGTAACTACAGATATTACTTTAAAAGTTGCAGATAGGCTAAGAAGCACGGTTTTAAAGAACTACTACCGCGATGTTAGAAAGCTACGTCGTAGAATAACTTTTAACTACGTAGATAAGCTTATAGCAAATTTAGAGTCTAAGTTGTATGAAAATATCTTCTTAGAAAGCGGAAGAACTACAATTACGCTTGAGGAGACTATGGGGACGCTACTAGAAATAAGAGAGATTCTTGTGACGAAGCATCAATCTTTATTTGTAGAAGAAATAAGCGACCTTATTAATAAGATGAAGTTGTTTGGTTTCCATTTCGCTTCACTTGATATTCGTCAAGATTCTAGAGTGCATCATAATGTATTATCTAATATCGTTAAGGAGTCTTTAGAAATGGGACTTGATATTTTCCCTAAAGATTATGAGAAGCTGGATGAAGAGCAACAGATTAAAGCCTTAAGTAAGGTTGTTGGTAAAGTAAATCCTAGCTTATTTAAGCACGAAATGAGTAGAAGTACGTTGGAATCTATTTATGCCATGAAAACCATTCAGAAGAATAATGGCGAAATGGGTTGTAATAGATATATTATAAGTAACAACGGAAGTGTGCTTAATGTTATGGAAGCTTTTGCAATGATCCGTATGTGTGATTGGGAGAAGCCAACAACAGATGTTGTGCCTCTTTTTGAAACTGTAGATGATCTTGAAGATGCTCATAACGTAATGAGAACGCTTTATACAAACAAGTCGTATGCTGCACATCTTAAACGTAGAGGGAATAAGCAGACAATTATGCTAGGTTTCTCTGACGGAACTAAAGATGGTGGGTATTTAATGGCGAATTGGAGTATTTATAAAGCCAAAGAAGCTTTAACTGCAATTTCTAGAGAATATGGTATTACCGTTGTTTTCTTTGATGGTAGAGGTGGACCACCTGCACGTGGAGGAGGAAAAACACATCAATTCTATGCTTCTTTAGGACCTTCAATAGAAAATGAAGAAGTTCAGCTTACAATACAAGGACAAACTATTAGTTCTAATTTTGGAACGCCAGAATCTTGTCAGTATAATATAGAACAGCTAATAAGTTCTGGGATTGCAAATAACGTATTCACTAATGAAAAAGATATCTTGAGTGAAGAAGATCGAGATACTATGAATAGGTTAGCGGGAATTAGTTATGGCGCTTATGTTGACTTTAAAAATCATCCTAAATTCTTACCTTACTTAGAAAGGATGAGTACTTTAAAGTATTATGCTAAAACAAATATTGGAAGTAGGCCTTCTAAAAGAGGTAAGTCTGATGAATTAGTATTTTCAGACCTAAGAGCAATTCCTTTCGTTGGAAGTTGGAGTCAGTTGAAGCAAAATGTTCCTGGTTTTTACGGAGTAGGAACTGCTATTCAGGAGTTTGTAGATAATAATGAATTTGAAAAAGTAAAATCGCTATATCAAAATTCTGCATTCTTTAGAACGTTGCTAGAAAACAGTATGATGAGTTTAACGAAATCTTTCTTTAAGCTTACAGCATATATGCAAGATGATAAGGAGTTTGGTGAATTTTGGACAATTATTCATGATGAATTTGAGCGTAGTAAAGCGATGTTATTGAAATTGACTGGTTATTCTGAGTTGATGGAAGATACACGTTCTATGAGAGCTTCTATTCAGGTGAGAGAAAAAATTGTATTGCCATTACTTACAATTCAGCAATTTGCACTTAGACAGATCCAGGAGCTTAATGCTAAAGATAGCGATGTAGATCCTGAGCTTTTAGAAATATATGAGCGTATGGTTACACGTTCTTTATTTGGAAATATAAATGCAAGTAGAAACTCAGCTTAATCATTTACAATAAATATTATAAAGGCTGTTAAGTAATTCTTTTAAGATTATTTAGCAGCCTTTTTCTTGTTCGAAATTATAATTAACTTAGTGGATATATAACCTGTATTTGATGAATATAAAAACCAGCATTAAAATCATAAAAGAGACATTTTTACGGTGGTTGGATTTAGATCCCTTTGCTAAAAGTGCTGTTATAGCCTATTACACCTTGTTTTCTTTACCGTCATTGCTCTTAATTGTTATTTGGGTAACAAGTATATTTTTCGGGAGAGACGCTGTGCAGGGGCGAGTTACGCAAGAGTTATCTAGCTTGATTGGTTATGATACTGCAAAAGCTATCGAAGGGATGATAAGTAGTGCTAGTATTGATAGTAATTCTACTATGAATATTATAATTAGTTCAGCTACGTTGGTTTTTGGTGCAACGGGGGTGTTTTTTCAATTACAGAAAACTCTAAATACTATTTTTGAGGCTGAAGAGGATAATTCAACCTTTAAAAAGATGGTTGTAGATCGTCTTATTTCTTTTGGAATGATAATGGCGATAGGTTTTTTATTGATCATTTCATTGATGGTTTCTGCAGTAATTTCTGTTCTTAATAATTATGTAGAGAATTACTATCCACAAGCGGCAACCATTATTGTTAGCGGACTTAATTTTACAGTTTCTTTAGTGGTAATAACTGTGTTGTTTGGAGCTATTTATAGGTTTTTACCAAACAAACGAATTAAATGGAAGACAGCGTTGATAGGGGCTTCTGTAACAACATTATTATTTTTACTAGGTAAAACAGCTATAGGTTATTACTTCGGACAAGCGTCGCCAGCTTCTGTTTATGGAGGAGCAAGTTCTGTGGTTTTAATATTGTTATGGGTGTATTACACAGGACTCATATTTTTTATGGGAGCAGAGTTTACAATGGTTTATTCTGAATATCGTAGGGATAAAAGAATACCTGAAGCATCAACTGATGATGTTCAGGTATAATTTATATTTTTTATAAAAGTTTTTTCTGTTGAAATATAATCCTAGAAATTAGGGCTTAAATTTGACTTTTTATAGAAACTATCAAGAATCTCAATAACTTCATCTTCGGTATCAACAAGCTTTATAAGGTCTAAATCGCCTTCACTAATGTTGTTATTAGCTTCTAGTAAGGTAGTCTTTACCCAATCCATTAATCCGCCCCAAAAATCAGTCCCAACAAGAATAATAGGGAACATAGCTATTTTCTTTGTTTGTATAAGCGTCATAGCTTCAAAAAGTTCATCTAGTGTTCCAAAACCACCAGGCATTACTACAAAGCCTTGTGAGTATTTTACGAACATTACCTTACGCACAAAGAAATAATCAAAATCTAAGCTTTTATCACTGTCTATATACGGATTATCATGTTGTTCAAAAGGTAAATCGATGTTTAATCCTACAGAAGTTCCACCTGCTAAATGAGCGCCCTTATTTCCTGCTTCCATAATTCCTGGGCCACCACCAGTAATCACACCATATCCAGATTCTACAATCTTTTGAGCAATTCTTTCTGATAATTGGTAATATTTATGATCTGGTTTAGTTCTTGCTGAACCAAAAATAGAAACGCAAGGACCGATTTTACTCATTTTTTCAAATCCGCTAACAAACTCTCCCATGATTTTAAAAATAGCCCATGAGTCATTTGTCTTTATACCATTCCATCCTTTAAAATGTTGTTCTTTTCTCATTCTTAATTATTTTATAATTAATTAAATAACTGACTTACATTTAATTAAAACAGTTACTTAAACTAGTTATTTACTTCAATTCTTTCTTTAGATATTTAGCGGTATAACTCTTTTTATGCTTCGCTACTTCTTCAGGAGTGCCAGAAACAATAACTTTCCCTCCGCCTTTACCACCTTCAGGGCCAATATCAATAATATGATCGACCATTTTAATAACATCTAAATTATGTTCGATAATCAATACTGTGTTCCCTTTATCTGTTAATGCGTTTAGAACTCCCATTAAAACATTAATATCTTCAAAATGCAACCCTGTTGTAGGCTCATCTAAGATATAAAAAGTATTTCCAGTGTCTTTTTTAGAGAGTTCTGTGGCTAATTTCACACGTTGTGCTTCTCCACCAGAAAGTGTAGTAGATTGCTGTCCGAGTGTTATATATCCTAAACCTACATCTTTCAATGTAGCTAATTTACGATATATTTTCGGGATGTTCTCAAAGAAATCTACAGCCTCATCAATAGTCATTTCTAAAACGTCGGAAATAGACTTTCCTTTGAATCTTATTTCTAAAGTCTCTCTATTAAAGCGTTTACCATTACATGTCTCACAAGCTACAGTAACGTCTGGTAAGAAATTCATTTCGATTACTCTTACACCTGCACCTTGGCATGTCTCACATCTTCCTCCTTTTACATTAAAACTAAATCTTCCAGGCTTATAACCGCGAATCATAGCTTCTGGAGTTTGAGTGAATAAAGTTCTTATTTCGCTAAAAACACCTGTGTAAGTGGCAGGATTTGAGCGAGGAGTTCTCCCAATTGGAGATTGATTAATATCAATTACCTTATCGATGTGCTCTAAACCTTTAATGCTTTTATATGGCATAGGAATTTTTACACCATTGAAAAAATGAGCATTTAAAATAGGGTAGAGGGTCTCATTAATTAATGTAGACTTCCCACTTCCTGAAACTCCAGTAATACCAATCATTAATCCTAAAGGAAATTCGGCATTCACCTTTTTTAAATTATTTCCGGTACATCCTTTTAAAAGTATGGAATTCCCGTTTCCTTTTCTCCGTTCTTTAGGGACTTCTATTTCTTTTTTACCTGTAATATAATCAGCGGTAAGTGTATTGTATTTTTTTAATTCAGAAGGAGGGCCTTCAGAAATTATTTCTCCTCCAAGTTTACCTGCTTTCGGACCGATATCAATAACATGATCAGCGCGCTCGATCATGTCCTTATCGTGCTCTACAACAATAACAGAGTTCCCGATATCTCTTAAAGATTCTAATGATTTTATGAGACGGTCGTTATCCCTTTGGTGTAACCCGATGCTAGGCTCATCCAAAATATATAAAACGCCCACCAATTGCGAACCAATTTGTGTTGCTAGTCGGATTCTTTGTGCTTCCCCTCCAGAAAGTGATTTTGAACTTCTATTTAGAGAAAGGTAATCGAGGCCTACATCGAGTAAGAAATTAATACGAGCTTTAATCTCTTTTAAAATCTCTTCTCCGATTTTTAATTGCTTTTCGGAAAGTTCTTTTGGTAAATCTTTGAAAAAACCTGCAAGTTCTATCATATCCATAGAAGATAGATCTGCAATATTCTTTTCATTCACCTTAAAATATAGAGATTCTTTTCTTAAGCGACTTCCTTCGCAAGTAGGGCAATCTACTTTATCCATAAATCCTTTTGCCCATCTACGAATAGAAGTGGATTGACTTTCTTCGAATTGATTTTTTATAAAGCTTATAATCCCTTCAAAATCAATTTTATAATCGCGAGTAATCCCAAGAGTCTTAGATTCTACGGAAAACTTTTCGTTTCCACCATTAAGAATCATGTCCATAGCTTCTTTAGGAATCTCACTAATAGCATCCGTTAATTCGAATTCATAGCGTTGCGCTATAACCTCCAGTTGCTTAAAGATCCATGACTTTTTATATCCTCCTAAAGGTGCTATTCCTCCTTTTTTAATACTGATTTTATCATTAGGAATAATCTTCTCAAGGTTTACTTCATGTATTCTCCCTAAACCGCTGCAAGTAGGGCACATCCCCTTTGGAGAGTTGAAAGAGAATGTATTAGGTTCAGGATTAGGATATGATATTCCTGAAGAAGGACACATAAGATTTCTACTGAAAAAGCGAGCTTCATTCGTGTCATGATCTATAACCATGAGTACATCATCTCCGTGATACATAGCAGTGTTTATACTCTCACTTAAGCGTTTGGAAGTATTTTCGCTATCATCAATTTGCATCCTATCGATAACTGTTTCAATATCATGCACTTTGTAGCGATCCACTTTCATTCCTTTTGTGATGTCGAGAATCTCTCCATCTACACGTACTTTTACAAATCCCTGCTTTGCAATTTGCTCAAATAATTCACGATAATGACCTTTTCTACTGCGGATAACGGGCGCTAATATATTTATGCGCTTACCGCTGTATTCTTCAATAATAAGCTCTTTTATTTGCTCATCGCTATAGCTTACCATTTTATCTCCAGTATTGTAACTGTAGGCATCTGCTGCTCTCGCAAATAACAAACGTAAGAAGTCGTATATCTCAGTAATCGTTCCTACTGTAGAACGAGGAGATTTAGAAGTCGTTTTTTGCTCGATTGCAATAACAGGAGATAATCCGTCAATTTTATCTACATCTGGACGCTCCAAACCTCCAAGAAATTGGCGGGCATAAGCGGAAAATGTTTCTATGTACCGACGTTGACCTTCTGCGTAAATAGTATCGAATGCTAATGAGGATTTACCACTCCCTGAAAGACCTGTAATAACAACAAGTTTTTCTCTAGGGATGGTAACATCTATATTTTTAAGGTTATGGACTCTAGCGCCTTTTACCTCTATATTTTCTTCAAAATTTGCCATATATAATACAAAACCGCAAAGTTAAGGTTTTAAGCTTTAATACCGAAGGGAGTATATCATGAAAGGAAAATATTAACGCTTATGATTATATAGAAAATGAGATCTCAAAACTCTTTGTTTTTAGATAGTTATATAGCATTGTTTTTCTTTTGCTTCAGGGACTTTCCGATATGTGTTTTTAATGAGGTTTTAGCCTTTAACTAAATAATTCTCATTCTTAATTATAGGCTTTTAGGTTTGTCATTTCTATATTGAGAAATAGAAATTTATGAGATGATGGGAGGTAAGTGGTAGTTTCCATAATCTTCCATTCGTCCCAAGTAGCTTCTAATCCACCAATTGGAATGATACTAACCCACATTTTAAAGCTTTCAGGAAAACCACTATCGTTAAGCTTCCATAGATAAGAGTCTCCAGGAGTTGAGCCTCCTTGAGTGTATGTTACCAATAATGCTTTTTTTCCATTTTCTAATGTTACTACGCTTCTTGTAACGCCTTTATCTTTCACCTTAAAAGGAGCTACAAGCCAAAAAGAATCGTTATTAAAGTATCCTACCGCTTTATCAATAAGTTCTTGCCTTGGTTCTGTGTGCATTTTTACATTATCTATAAGAACCTCACTTTTATCGTAGTTGTTTAAATTTAGCTTTACAACATAATTATCCCACTTTACATCTACAAGCTTTTTCTCTTTATCCCATTTATAGGAATGTTTCCCAGCGAAAGTCCATTCTATAAAGCGTGTCTTTTTATAATTAGTATAATTTACTGCTTTAAGCATTTTATCGGCAAGAGCTTCTGCTTCTGGTCCAGTTTTACCTTTTGGAACAGGCTCATTGAAGATAAAATAAACAACTGCAAAAACAGCTATGAGGAGCAGGAGTGCAATGGATATGAATTTTAATATTTTTTTTATGATTTTCATATGTTCTCTTTTTTAAAACCCAACAGCAGAGTCGTCTCCACGTCTATCGGCACCAGCTTCTAAATCTCCATTTGGAAGTACTAGAATAGCATCTACAAGTCCTATTATCCTTGAGTTGGATTCATTAATATGATAGCCTAAGCTTTTTAGTTTTTCTATCGTTTCTTTGTCAAAACCATTTGGTTCCATTCTAATTTCGTCTGGCAACCATTGATGGTGGAATCTAGGCATGTTTACAGCTTGCTGCATTCCCATGTCGTACTCATAAACATTGAGTATTGTTTGTAATACGGAAGTGATAATAGTAGATCCTCCAGGAGTACCCAAAACCATTGATAATTCTCCATTTTTCTCAACGATAGTTGGGGTCATGCTGCTTAACATTCGTTTCTCAGGAAGAATGCTATTTGCTTCTCCGCCTATAAGTCCAAACATATTAGGAACTCCAGGTTTTACACTGAAGTCGTCCATTTCGTTATTGAAAAAGAAACCTAACTCTTCAGAAAATAGCTTCGAGCCATAAGCTCCGTTTAAAGTTGTTGTTACAGAAACAGCATTTCCAAATTGATCGATAATAGAAAAGTGAGTTGTTTCATCGCTTTCAATGATTTCAACTTCTCCGTGCGATATTTCACTAGACGGCGTTGCTTTATCATAAGAAAATGACTTCATTCTTTCATTTAAATAACTACTACTTGTGATTTCTATGCCAGGAATCTCTGTAAAATCTGGATCTCCTAAAAAGTAAGATCTATCGGCATATGCTCTTCGTTCAGCTTCAGTTATTAATTGAATTGCTTTTTCAGAATTATGCTCAGAATCTAGATCATAAGGCTCTATCATTTTCATGATTTGCGCTAAAGTAACACCGCCGCTACTTGGTGGACCCATTGATATTACTTTTATGTCTTTGTAGTTAAAAGTAACAGGATCTCTCCAAACAGCTTTGTAGTTCTCAAGGTCTTCGAGTGTGATAATTCCGCCGTTACTATTTATAAAATTCACGATTTTTTCAGCGACTTCTCCTTTGTAGAAACCATCTTGACCTTTTTCTTTTATAGTTTCTAAAGTTCTTGCTAGGGCATTATATTTTATAGTGTCGTTTTCTGAATATTTCTTAGCAAAAAGCACTGTGTCTCCACTAACTTTAGTAATTATGTTTTGATAGTTCTCTAGCCTGTTTGCTTGTTTTGAAGTTACTTCAACACCTCTATTGGCGAGGTTGATGGCTGGTTGGATTAATTTTTCCATTGGAAGTGATCCAAACTTTTCATGAATAGCAAAAATACCAGCAACACTTCCTGGAACTCCTACTGCTAGAGCTCCAACAGTGCTTTTATCGGGAATAACATTCCCTAAAGAGTCCAAATACATGTTTTTTGTGGCAGCTAATGGAGCTTTCTCTCTAAAATCTAATGTCCCTGTGCTACCATCGTCTAAGCGGTAAACTAAAAAACCACCACCGCCAATGTTTCCAGCGAAAGGAAAAGCTACTGCAAGAGCAAACTTTGTTGCAATCATAGCATCAAAAGCATTTCCTCCTTGCTTTAAAATATCAGCACCAATTTTCGAAGCTTCCATTCTTGCGGAAACAACCATTCCGTTTTCAGCTATAAGTCCTTGTTTAGGAGCTTCTGTTGTTTTACAACTTGCTAGAATTATAAGTGAGAGTAGGAGTATTCTTTTTATCATATAAATATTATAAAGTTTTTAGTTTTTGAGCACAAAATTCTTGAAGTTCTTCGAAGAAAGATGTGAATTCAGCTTCAAAAGAAAGATAATGTTCTTCTAAATCTTGAATGGCAAAATTCATTTTCGATTTATTCTTTGTACGCCTGTTCATCCCTTCTAAAACTTTAGCGATTCCGTCTAATTTAGCGTAGTTAAGTAGCCAATTATCCGCAATCATGTATGGCATTAGCTTTTTTATATTCATAGGGAGAATATCATAATGCTCGCCTAGTAAATCATAGAAATTGTCAACATATTTCTCTAAAGGAACATCGGAGTAAGAATTCCAGTTTTTAGCTAGAAAATGATCATAAAAAATATCTACAATAACACCGCTATAGTGACTATAGTTTTTATGTAGTTTTTTAGTACTTAACCTTACAGTTGGATGTGCGTCTGTATATGTGTCGATTTCTCGATGTAGCAAAATCCCCTTCTTATAATCGTCTGGGTATGCTAGGTATTTTTTACCACGAATGCTATCCGCCATAAAGTTAGCTACTTTTATTTCTGGATTATCTCCTGACAAATATATATGTGCTAAAAAATTCATTCCCTAAAATTACAAATTCAATTCATACAAAAAATGGTTTTGCAGTAATTTTAAACAATTGTAATTAACATATTCTATATATTGAAGAGGGTATTTATGTATTGTGTTGTTTTTTAGATTATTGTATTTTTTCTACTGTATTCTGTAGTGAGTGTAAACATCGATTTTTGCTTTTTAGGGAATTTAAACATATAAAACTTTTATATTTGCTGATAGTAGTAATTCTGGTGTTGTTAATACACAGTTTTACGCATTACGTAGAATTAAAAACTCATACTTTACATGACACTTATAAAATCGATTTCAGGAATACGAGGAACAATAGGAGGGCAGACAGGTGAAAACTTAACGCCTTTAGATGCAGTGAAATTTGCTGCAGCATATGGAACTTGGTTGAAATCTCAATCAGAAAATAAAAAACTAACAGTAGTTATTGGTAGGGATGCCCGTATTTCTGGAGAAATGATTCAGAATCTGGTAGCTTCAACATTAGTGGGATTAGGTATAAATGTAATCGACTTAGGACTTTCTACAACTCCTACGGTGGAGATTGCTGTTCCTTTAGAAAAAGCTGATGGTGGAATTATTTTAACTGCCAGCCATAATCCTAAGCAATGGAATGCTTTAAAATTATTAAATGATAAAGGAGAGTTTCTTAACGGAGAAGAAGGGAAGAAAATTTTAGCAATTGCAGAAAGTGAAAATTTTGATTTTGCTGAAGTTGATGACTTAGGAGAGACAGTAATCAACGATTCTTATGTAGATATTCATATCGATGAAGTGCTTGATTTACCTTTAGTTGATGCTGAAAAAATTAAAGAAGCCAAATTTAAAGTTGTTGTAGATGGTGTGAATTCTTCAGGAGGAGTTGTTATTCCTAAGTTATTAAAAGAATTAGGAGTAGAGGTCGTAGAGCTTTATTGTGAGCCAAATGGTCGTTTTCCTCATAATCCAGAGCCGTTAAAAGAACATCTTACAGATATTTGCAAATTGGTTGTAGAAGAAAAAGCCGATTTAGGAATTGTTGTAGACCCAGACGTAGATAGATTGGCTTTTATAAGTAATGACGGGGAGATGTTTGGAGAAGAATATACCTTGGTTGCTTGTGCTGATTATGTTTTAGGGAAGACCAAAGGGAATACAGTTTCTAATATGTCCTCTTCTCGTGCATTGCGAGATGTAACGGAAAAACACGGAGGTACTTATGAGGCTTCCGCCGTTGGAGAAGTGAATGTTGTAACATTAATGAAAGAAAATAACGCCATTATTGGAGGAGAAGGAAATGGCGGAATTATTTATCCAGAAAGTCACTATGGTCGTGATGCTTTAGTTGGAGTTGCCTTATTTTTAACACATTTAGCTGAAAAAGGAATGACTGTTCAAGAATTAAGAGCTAGTTATCCTTCTTATTTTATGAGTAAAAAGAAGATAACTCTTACTCCAGAGTTAGATGTGGATGCTATTTTAGTTGAAATGGAAAAGCGTTATGCCGACGAAAATATTACAACGATAGATGGAGTTAAGATTGATTTCCCTGAAAATTGGGTTCATTTAAGAAAATCGAATACAGAGCCAATAATTAGAATATATACAGAAGCTAAATCTCAAGAAGAAGCAGATACACTTGCTGATAAGTTTATTGCTGAAATTGAAGCAGTAGCCGCTTTATAATAGTATTTTATATACAAGTAAAAACCTCTTCACTTTAAAATAGTTGAAGAGGTTTTTTGTTTTTTTAAACACTTGATTTTACCGCTCTTAATACTTGTTTGGTAAACTAATAGTTTAACTATATTTCACTTTAACATTGTCTTTACCAGACTCTTTAGGGACTTTGTTTCGGTGCTTAAATCTATTATGTGTCCATAAATAATATTCTGGTTTATTTCTTATTTCTTTCTCTAACATTTCCGTATAGATATCTGTAATTTCATAATCAGAATATGCTTTAGGATTATCTGTTACATCTATAATTGTTGTTTCGTAAAACCCTCTTTTAACTTTTTTAACGCAGAAGAATACAATGGCTAAGTCAAATTTCTTAGCAAGTGTTTCTGCAGCGGTATGAACAGGAACTACAGTTCCAAAAAATGGTCTCCAATATCTGGTGTGGCTTACTTGTGGTGATTGGTCGTTAACAAAACCATATAAGGATAAGTGATTAGCTCGGTAGTTTTTAACAATGGTCTTAGCGGTGTCAAACTTAGAAATTAATGTTCCGCCTTGTCTTTTTCTAGTTTTCTTTATCAGCTTATCAAAATATTTATTTGATAGCGGAGAGTAAATTCCAAATCCATCATGTTTAATATGTTGCCCTAAGGATAAAACCCACTCGTAGTTTGCATAATGACCACAAAGTAAAACTACGCTTCTATTTTGTTCAGCATATTTATCAAGTAATTCTACATTGTTAAACTTAGCTCTTTTCTTCATTTCTGTTTGAGACATAGTGAGTGATTTTATCATTTCCAAAAATAAATCACACATATGTTTATAGAATTTCTTTCTAATTAGCAGCAGTTCTTCTTTCGACTTCTCTGGGAAACATCGTTCTAAATTACTTAAAACCATCTTCTTTCTGTAGCCTATAATGTAATACACTAAACCATAGACGGCATCAGATACTTTATAAAATATAGGAAATGGAAGTATTGAGATTATCCATAGCAAAGGGTAAGCGAGTAGGTAAATAAGTAATTGCATTCAGTAAGTATTTTGGCAAATATAGCTATATTTGAAGCTAAACCTTAATTGTTTTTATGAATTTAAGTATTGCTACTATTGTTATCATTGGAGCCAATGTTTTAGCTTCTATAAAAGGCTTTAATGATTTTTCTTTTTTTGAGCGTTATAAATTTAATATTGGTGCTATTAATAGAGGAGAAAAAATTAGAACTATTACTTCTGGATTTCTACATGTAGATATTTCTCATTTACTATTTAATATGCTTACGCTTTATTTTTTCGCACCTATTGTTGTGCAATATTTTGGAGACGTAAAGTTTATTATCATATACTTTGTTAGTTTGTTGGCAGGAAGTTTATTGTCTTTAAGTTTCCATAAAAATGAACCTAGTTATAGTGCAGTTGGAGCAAGTGGCGCTGTTACGGGAGTGTTATATGCAGCAATACTTTTGCAGCCAGAAATGCGATTAGCTTTCTTTTTTATTCCAATTCCGATTCCAGCCTATCTTTTTGGTATTGGTTATTTGCTTTATTCTATCTATGGTATGAAAGCTAGAATTGGAAATATAGGGCACACAGCGCATTTTGGTGGTGCTATTGGGGGTTATGTTATGACGCTATTGATGATGCCTTCCTTATTAGCGCAAGAAACATTGATGGTGTTTTTATTAGCAATCCCTATTGTAATATTATTTATTCTAGAAAAAACAGGTAAAATATAGTTTGGCATCTTGTTTGTATAGTTGTTAAAAGAATATTTAATCAAAAGAAAATATGAAACAATTTATTTTATTAGCAATAGCATTTATAGGTATGAATAGTATGCAGGCACAAGAAGTTACTCCATCTGTTGCGGTAGTTGGAGAAGGAGTTGTAAAAGTAACACCAGATCAAGTTCTAATTAAAGTTAGAGTAGAAAGTGAAGGTGTTTCAGCGCAAGCTGCAAAAAGTGATAATGATAAAGCTATTGACAAGGTTTTGAAATATACCAAGTCAATGGGGGTTAAAGAAGGTGATGTTAAAACAGAATATGTAAACCTTAATAAAAACTACGATTATCAAACTAAAGAATATAAGTATGTAGCAAATCAGTCGATTTCTATATTGCTGAAAGATTTAAATAAATATTCTGAGTTTACAGAAGGATTGTTAAATGCTGGAATTAACAGAATTGACGGTGTGACTTTTAAATCTACAGAGATTGATGCTTATAATTCTAAAGCGAGAATAGCGGCAGTAAAAGATGCTAAAAAGAAAGCAGAGGAGTATGCTTCTGTGCTTGGG
Organism: Joostella sp.; assembly: GCF_048266025.1. Taxonomy (NCBI): domain Bacteria; kingdom Pseudomonadati; phylum Bacteroidota; class Flavobacteriia; order Flavobacteriales; family Flavobacteriaceae; genus Joostella; species Joostella sp. Next base: position 21,048 of record NZ_JBLXAF010000002.1, read on the forward strand.
CAATCTGTAGGAAAAGCTCTTGTAATCTCAGAAACAGGATCTGTAAGCGCTCCACAGCCAATTTATAGAATGGAAATGATGAAAGCTTCTGATAATAGTGGTGGAGATATGGATACTATTGCAGTTGGTGAGATGGTAATCGAGGCTAAAGTGAATATTACTTTCGAGCTAAAGTAAAATATTAACCTTATATAAGGATTATAAATAAATACAAGAAATCCAGAGAAGACGACTTCTCTGGATTTTTTTTGTTTACGGTGTTATCTTGTAGCTGTTTTTATTGATACCATTAGCGCTTCTTGATTGCGATTAATGTTAGCCTGTATAGTTTAGTTGTAATTGTTGCGGCTTGCAAAGCCTGCATTTATTCATTGTTACTCGTGATGAATTAATAACAAATAATACCACTCTGCATTTGTAATTCTTTAAACAGCAATTATTTTAAACAAAAAAAAGGCTTTCCATGTACTGAAAAGCCTTTTCTATATTTATTGTGAGCGGATTAATTTAACAATCCAGCGATTTTACTGTTTAAAGCTTCTCCACGAAGATCTTTAGCGATAATCTTACCGTTTTCATCTAAGATATACGTAGCAGGAATAGAACGGATGTTATAAAGTTGAGCAATAGGATCTTGCCAAAACTTTAGGTTAGACATGTGGTTCCACTCAAGGCCGTCATCAGCAATTGCTTTTTTCCAGTCTTCTGCAGTTTTATCAAGAGAAACTCCAACTACATTAAGTCCTTTGTCGTGGTATTCAGCGTAAAGTTTTACTAAATTAGGGTTTTCAGCTCTACAAGGTTTACACCAAGCAGCCCAGAAATCTAAAATAGTTACTTTCCCTAAAGATCCTTTTAAAGAGATTGTTTCTCCTTCAGGATTTGGTGCTGAAAAATCTGGAGCAATTGCTCCAACAGATAGTTTATTAGCTTCCTCTAATTCTTTAGAGATAGTATTTCCCATTTCAGTTTTCTTAACGTCATCAGAAAGACTGTTGAATAAAGCTGCAATTTCTTCAGTAGTTTTACTTTTTGTACGCATCATTTGCTGAATAACTAATAAAGAGATATAAGAATCTTTATGTGTTTCAACGAAATCATACTCATATGCTTTAGCTTCTTCTTGAACTTCTTCAAAAGTTTCTCTAAGCGTATTCATTGTTAAAGTATCTCCAGCTTGTTGTGCTTCCATTCCTTTTTTCTGAATGTCAGAGATTTTAGTTCTAATGTTTCTAGATCCTTGGATAAAAGAAGTAAAGTCTTCATTAGAAGGACTTCCTTCAATCTTAGAAAAGTTCAAACTGTCTTTGTAGGCAGTAACATTAATGTTTCCTTCTTCAAGAATAATCGGTAAAACTCCTTGTACACCTTCAAAAAATAAATAGTGTAACTGTGGTGTTTCTGTTTTCCCTGTAAATTCAAATTTACCTTCTAAAACCTCTAAAGTATCTACTACTTCTGGACGCTGACCGTCAATTGGTTTTTGTAAAAATACTTGCTTCCCGTCTTCTACACCATCAACACTAACGGTTACTTTATATGTGTTTTCTTCTGCTTTATTACAAGCTACAAGAGCTACTAGTAATAAGACAATACTTCCTATTTTCTTCATTAAAATTTATTTAAACAGTTTTAGTTTCCTGCAAAGTTAAAATTTCTCGTTAATCCTTAAAGGGAATTAACAAAAAAAAGCCCTGAACTTTTAATATACAGGGCTTTTAGATTATATGTTGAATTTTTTTAGAACTGATATCTTATTCCTAAGGCTATATCAAAATCAAAATCGCTATCATCAAAGTCTCCAAATCCAATTTCTGGTCGGAAATCTAATGATAATAATAGAGGGAAATTAAAGTCATATTCTACACCTATATCTCCAGCTATAAAACCATAAACGCCACCATCATCATGACCGTGATCGTTAAAGTAATCATCATTATGGTCATATCCTCCAAGACCACCACCGGCACCAACGTACCAGTTGAAGTCCCCTTCAATAGGGAATACCCATTGGTAAAGTCCTGTTAATCTAAATGCATCATAATGATCGTTATCTCTCCATCCTAAGTCAAATTCAAGTCTGTTATTTGCACTTATGCCTCTTTGGTAAGAAATCTCTGCTCCAAAGCCATCTCCATCTCCTAATCTTAACCCTAAGGCATTTTTAGATACTTCTTGAGAATAAGCTGTTGCAGCAAAGCCAATTGCTAAAATGCTAAATAAAATGAATTTTTTCATAAATTAGTTTTTAAGTTTGTATTCGAGTTATATACGGTGCTAATTTAATTTATAGATCACTTAGTCTTGTTAAAAATATCTAAAAATTTCCTACAAACGCTGAAAGAGTCACTTAAAGGAGAGCTCTTTTTCGACGATCTTCATAAAACTATTTATGCAACAGACGCGTCTGTGTATCGCGTAATACCAACGGCTGTTGCGTATCCTAAAAATATTGAAGATCTTAAAACGATAATTCATTTTTGTAATGAACATAAGTTGTCGGTTATTCCTAGAACTGCTGGAACTTCATTAGCTGGTCAATGTGTTGGTGATGGAATTGTAGTGGATGTTTCTAAATATTTTACCGATATCTTGGAATTGGATACCACAACAAAGACTATTTCTGTCCAGCCTGGTGTGATTCGAGATGAATTGAATATTTATCTGAAGGAGTACGGTTTATTTTTTGGGCCCAATACGTCTACTTCAAATCGCTGTATGATAGGAGGGATGACCGGAAATAACTCTAGTGGAACAACTTCTATTAAATATGGTGTAACTCGAGATAAAGTAATTGAGATTGATGCAGTGTTGAGTGATGGTAGCGAAGTTACGTTTAAGCCGCTTTCTAAGGTTAAATTTCAAGAGAAACTCGAGTTACAGACGCTAGAAGGTGATATTTATAGAACTATTTTTGCTGAATTAAATGCTGATGGGGTAAAAGAGCAAGTTTTTGATAATTTCCCTAAACCAGAGATTCACAGAAGAAATACAGGTTATGCGGTAGATGAATTACTGAGGCTTCAGCCTTTTTCTGAAAGTGGAGATTCTTTTAATATGTGTAAGTTGCTTTCTGGAAGCGAAGGAACGCTGAATTTTATTACAAGAATTAAGATTCAGTTGGACGATTTGATGCCAGATAACGCAGTAATGGTAGCTGCTCATTATAAGAGCGTAGCAGATTGTTGCGATTCTGTGTATGAAGTTATGCAGCACGACTTGTATACTTGCGAAATGATGGATAAAGTGATTTTAGACTGTACTAAAAACAATAAATCACAGCTCCCGAATCGTTTTTTCATTGAAGGAGATCCTGCGGCAATTCTAATGTTAGAGTTACGAGATACTGATAAAGATAGATTGGAAGAAAAACGTAAATCGCTTATTGCTTCTTTGGATAAAACAGGTCTTAGTTATGCCAATGCATCGCTTTATGGTTCCGAAATAGAGCAGGCTTTAGAGTTGCGTAAAGCTGGACTTGGACTGCTTGGGAATATTGTAGGTGATAAAAAAGCGGTAGCTTGTATAGAAGATACGGCTGTAAGTATCGAAGATTTAAGTGAATATATTACTGCATTTTCTGCGATTATGAGTAAGTACAAACAGAATGCTGTTTATTACGCTCATGCTGGTGCTGGCGAATTGCATTTGCGACCAATTTTAGATCTTAAAAAGTCGGAAGACGTATTACTCTTTAGAAAAATAACTACAGATGTTGCTCATTTAGTGAAGAAGTATCGTGGTTCTATGAGTGGAGAGCATGGTGACGGAAGAGTGAGAGCAGAGTTTATAGAATTGATGATCGGAAATGCTAACTATGAGCTGCTTAGACGTGTAAAAAAGGCATTTGATCCTAATAATATATTCAATCCTGGGAAAATTGTAGATAGTGCCCCGATGGATACTTCTCTTCGTTATCAACCGGATAGGGAGGAACCAAATGTTGATACATTAATGGATTTTTCAGATTCTGAAGGGATTTTAAGAGCTGCAGAAAAATGTAATGGGAGTGGAGATTGTAGAAAAACTCATGTTTCAAATGGAGCAATGTGCCCCAGTTACCACGCTACTAAGAATGAAAAAGATACCACTCGAGCTAGAGCCAATGCCCTTCGAGATTATCTTACAACATCAGAAAAGAATAATAAATTCGATAATAAAGAACTAAAAGAAGTTTTTGACTTATGTGTCAGTTGTAAAGCTTGTAGTAGTGAATGTCCAAGTAATGTAGATGTAGCTACCTTAAAAGCGGAATTTCTATATCAATATTATAAAGATAATCCGCCGTCGATTAGAGATAAAGCTTTTGCTTTTAATACAAAACTTAGTAAACTCGGGAGCGTATTTCCATCTATAACGAATAGTAAGTTTTCGGGAGGTATCATGAAAAAGGTGCTTAATATCGCTCCAGAAAGAACACTTCCTGCTATTGAAAGTTTTAATTTCGATAAACACCTTCAACGTTCATTAAGTAAATCAGTTACAAAAGGAAAAGTAATTATTTATATTGATGAATTCACTCAATATTTAGACACTACAGTAGGAAAAGATGCTATCGAGTTGCTTACAACCTTAGGATATGAAGTGCGTTTATATTATGGGGAAAGTGGTCGTACATTTATCTCTAAAGGATTTTTAAAACAAGCTCAAGAATTAGCAGTTAATAACGTAGCTAGATTAAAAGATTTAGTTGCTTCAGATTGTCCTATAATTGGGATTGAACCTTCTGCTATTTTGTCTTTTAGGGATGAATACCTTAGATTGGTTGAAGATCAAGATTCGGTAAAAAAAGTTGCTTTAAATAGCTTTATTATTGAAGAGTTTCTTGCTGAAGAAATTAAAAAAGGCGTGATTACTTCTGAAGACTTTTCTACGGAAGAAAAAACGATTAAATATCATGCTCATTGTCATCAGAAGTCGCAATCTAATACAAAGGCCACTTTTGATGTGCTAAATATCCCTCAGAATTTCTCTGTAACTATGATAAATTCTGGATGTTGTGGTATGGCTGGTTCTTTTGGTTATGAAAAAGAGCACTACGAGGTAAGTATGGCTATTGGCGAGCTTCGTTTATTCCCTTCAGTTAGAAAGGCGAGTAAAGAAACTGTAATTGTTGCTAATGGAACAAGCTGTAGACATCAAATTAAAGATGGAACTGGGCGAGAGGCTATCCATCCAGTAACATTGCTAAATAAAATGGTTGTTAGAAAGTAAGTTACTTTATTTTGAATAGTTGGAAATACGCTGAGCAACAACTTCAGAAACTTGTTTATCGATGCTGATTTCCATATTTAATTCATCAAGATTGGTAAGCTTATAATTGGTATTTGTTTCGTTGTTTATAACTCCAATTCCTGGTGCAAAGTATATGTTGGAAGTTATTACGTCATGAGGGTTTAATATCGGTATAGAAGCCTCATATCCATCAATTTTAGTATTTGCAATAGCAGCAATATTAACAGTTACAGAGGTTTTTATGATATTCTCGTAATCTGTTCCGTTAAGATTGTAATCTTCAATAATATCTTCTGTTTTAGAAGTAATGATATACGCTATTTCAATAATATAATCTTGATTATTAAAAGACGTCATCCCAGAAGTTTGGTAGCTTACATTCCCTGCGGGATCTTTCATATCTAATAAAACTAATCCTTCCACAGGAATAGCTAATTCTGGAATCACATTAGAAATCGTACCGTTTAATATAAGCTTGCTTTTACTTTTATGAAGTAATCCGTCTGCTATTAGGTTGGTGAAAAAACCAAGATTAGGATTGTTAGCTTGTGTTTTATAATGGATATTTCCTTCTATAAGAGTGTCCTTTTCAACCCAAACACTGTCTCTTCCTTTAGTTAATCCCTCAATATTATAAGTCCAATTTTCTGATGTTTTCAAAGGGAAATAGTTCTCAGAATCTATCTCAGATAACAATTCTTCAGAAATAGCTTCATTGCTGGAGCATGAGCTTAAAATCGAGAATATTAGTAAAGTAAAAAGAAATTGGTATAAACGCATTCAGTTTGAAATTTTTCAAATGTAAAAAAAATATAACTTACTTTTTACCTGTAATTGTAATTGCTGCCAATAACTCCTTATAATTCATGGTTTTTATGTCCTCATCAGAGTAAAAGGGACTTAGTTTGTCTTCATTAAAATGGTATAAATCCCAACGTTTATCATGATATTCTAACGCAGTGAGGTTTTCAATCCAATCTCCAGAGTTTAAATATAGGCAAGTGCCATTTTTATTGACCTTTCTAAGCATTTGAGGCTGATGGATATGTCCGCAAACAACATATTTATAACCGTTTTCTATAGCCAAATCTGCCGCAACTTTTTCAAAATCGCCTACATACTTAACGGCTTTCTTTACACTATTTTTAATTTTTTTAGAAAGAGAATACTTTTCTCTCCCCATTTTGATTAAAAACCAATTAATGAGCCTATTAAACAAGATTAAAAAATCATAACCCCAACCGCCGAGCTTTGCAATCCATTTTGTGTGTTGGATAGAAGCGTCAAATACATCACCATGAAATATCCAAGCTTTTTTACCGTCTAAATCCATAATCAATTTATCTAGGATATGGATATTTCCCATAGAAACATCACTAAATTTCCTTAGCATTTCATCATGGTTTCCAGTAATATAATAAACTTCAGTTCCTTTAGTGGAGAGGTCGATAATCTTTTTGATTACCTGTAGGTGGTTTTTAGGAAAATATCGCTTTCGGAACTGCCAAATGTCAATTATGTCTCCATTTAGGATTAACTTTTTAGGAGCGATGCTATTTAAATAAGAGAGTAATTCTCCTGCATGACATCCGAAGGTTCCTAAATGTACATCTGAAATGACAACAACGTCTAATTTTCTTTTTCTCAACCTTAACTATTTGATACTACGAAGTAAAGGAAGATATTCTGTTACCGTATTATTTGATAATTAAATATATATGATAAGAATGTTAAGAAACTAATAGTATTTATCCTAAATATTAATTTATTATTACGCATATTTAATTTTTGTATTTCTTTTATAAGATTTACATTTGTCAAAATCAAAATTTTATGGCAGGAAATTCCTTTGGAAACCTCTTTAAGTTAACCACTTTCGGCGAGTCTCACGGTGAGGCTTTAGGCGGAGTTATTGATGGATGCCCAGCAGGCATCTCACTAGATTTAAGTAAAGTTCAATTAGACTTAGATAGACGTAAACCGGGTCAATCTGCTATTGTTACCCAACGAAAAGAACCAGACGAAGTTCGTTTTCTCTCAGGTATTTTTGAGGGTAAAACTACTGGAACACCAATTGGTTTTATTATTGAAAACACCAATCAGAAATCTCACGACTATTCACATATAAAAGATAATTACAGACCTTCGCATGCAGATTATGTATACGAAAAAAAGTATGGTTTTAGAGACTATCGTGGTGGCGGAAGAAGTTCTGCAAGAGAAACAGCAAGTAGAGTAGTAGCTGGAGCTATTGCTAAGCAAATGCTTGAAGGGATAAAAGTTACCGCTTATGTTTCTTCAGTAGGGAATATCCATTTAGAAAAGGATTATTCTGAGTTGGAATTAGAAAATGCAGAAAGAAATATTGTTCGTTGTCCAGATACAGCTATGGCTTCAGAAATGGAGAATTATATCAAGCAGATCAGAAAGGAAGGAGATACTGTTGGAGGTGTTGTTTCTTGTGTGATTCAGAATGTACCTATTGGACTTGGAGAACCTGTTTTTGACAAGCTTCACGCAGAATTAGGAAAAGCAATGCTTTCTATAAATGCTGTAAAAGGTTTTGAATATGGAAGTGGTTTTTCTGGAGCAGAAATGAAAGGAAGTGAGCATAATGATTTATACAATGCAGATGGAACTACTAAAACCAACTATTCTGGAGGAATTCAAGGTGGAATTAGTAACGGAATGGATATTTACTTTAAAGTAGCCTTTAAGCCCGTTGCAACTATTATGCAGACGCAAAAAACTATAGATAACGAGGGGAAAGAAGTAGAAATGCAGGGAAAAGGTCGTCATGACCCATGTGTAGTTCCACGCGCCGTTCCTATTGTTGAAGCTATGGCAGCTTTAGTTTTAGCAGATTACACATTGATTAATAACAGTCATCAGCATAAAAAATAATCTTAAGTTTAATTATATTTATCCTCAAGGTTATAAATTATCAAGCGATTACTAATAACTTATTAAAACAATTCATTTGAAGAAATTAGCATTACATTGGCAAATTATTATAGGTTTAGTTCTTGGAATTATATGGGCAATTCTATCTAGTAAATTAGGATGGAGCCAGTTCACAATCGACTGGATAGCGCCGTTTGGAACTATATTTATAAACTTATTAAAGTTGATAGCCGTTCCGTTAGTGTTATTTTCTATTATAAATGGAGTTTCTAATATTGGAGACCCTTCAAGCTTAGGAAGAATGGGAGGTAAGACGCTTTTAGCATATCTTCTAACCACCGTATTGGCAGTTTCATTAGGATTGGTATTAGTAAACGTTATCAAACCTGGAAAGCTTATTGATGAACAGAGTCGTATTGATAATAGAATAAGCTACGAACTCTGGGCTGCATCACAGAATTTAGAAATTAAAGATGGGGTTAATTACCTTCATGATCCAAAATTTTTAGATCGAGCAGAGCGTATTTCAGATATGTCTAGATCTGAATTAAAGGATGCAACCGTAAAAGATAAATTAAATACTGCAAATCAAGCGAAAGAGGCTGGACCGTTACAACCATTAGTAGATATTGTTCCTAGTAATATTTTCACTTCTTTGGGTGATAATGGATTAATGCTTCAAGTGATATTTTTTGCTCTTTTCTTTGGAGTAAGCTTATTATTTATTCCTGATGAAAAATCTAAGCCAGTAGAGGCTTTTATGGATGGAGTCATGGAAGTTTTCCTGAAGATGGTTGCTCTAATAATGAAGGCTGCACCATTTTTTGTCTTTGCATTGCTAGCAGGTGTTGTTAGTAAAATGGCTGGTGATGATATCGGGAAAGTAGTAGAAATATTTAAAGGACTAAGTTGGTATTCATTAACTGTAGCCTTAGGATTATCGTTAATGATATTTGTTGTATATCCTGGAATATTTAAAATATTTATTAGAGTTATTTCTTACTTCGGATTCTTTAAAGCGGTAAGTCCAGCACAAACATTAGCTTTCTCTACATCTAGTAGTGCAGCTACACTTCCTGTAACAATGGAGTGTGTGGAAGATAATTTGGGTGTAGATAAGAAAGTTACAAGTTTTGTACTTCCAATTGGAGCTACTGTAAATATGGATGGAACGTGTCTTTATCAGGCTGTTGCCGTTGTATTCTTAGCACAATTACACATGATCGACCTAACTATTGGTCAGCAATTAACTATTGTTTTAACTGCAACATTGGCATCTATTGGTTCTGCTGCGGTTCCTAGCGCAGGTTTAGTAATGCTAATTATTGTTTTACAGTCTGTTGGGTTGAATCCTGCTTGGATTGGAATTATCCTTCCTGTGGATAGAATTCTAGATATGATGCGAACTGTTGTGAATGTTACTGGAGATGCTACGGTTTGTTCTTTAATAGCTAAGAGCGAAGGAATGCTTAATTATCCTGGAGAGAAACCAGATAAAATAGAGGAAACTACTATATGATTTCAGAAGATATCTTAAAGGAGCACGCTACTTTATTTTCGATAGATAAAAATTTAGATCGTTTAATAAAGCGAATAGAATTACTTAGCTACCTTAATCCTTTAAATACTGAAAAGGAAAAGCAACGCTTTTATTCTTCTAAATATACTAAAGATCCCGTTTTTAAATATGCTAAGCAAAATTTCAGTGCTTTTAAGCTACAGCGTTCTCTTTTTTCTAATCAATTAGAGAAAATTGAAGATGATGATATCCGTTCATTGTATCAAAGTATTGTATATTATTATGCAAATATGGTACAATGTGCTGAAGCAATAGGAGAGAAGAAAAAGTTCTTTTATAATAGTTTAAGACTTTACGGAACTCCAAAAGAGAAAGACGTTGCTAATGCTAAGTTTATACTTCATATAAAAGACGAGTCTGAGTATGAAGAAAAGAAATATAATTCTTTAGATGCGAAAGCATATTTTGAGGATTTCGTTCAACGTTATGATTTCCCATTAAACATAAAATTATCTACAAGCATTGCGGCCGATGCTATGGTTTCTAATAGTAAGCAAACGCTGTTTATTAAAAAGAATGCTAAGTTTAATGACAATCAGTTATTAACGCTTGCCAATCATGAAATTGGTGTCCATATGGTTACTACTTTTAACGGACTTGGACAGCCGCTAAAGATTTTTTCTAATGGCTTCCCTAAAAATGTAGAAACACAAGAAGGGTTAGCTGTCTTTAGTGAATATATGAGCGGCGCTTTAACACTTAGCAGGCTTAAAATACTTGCGTATAGGGTAATTGCTGCCGATAGTTTGATAAAAGGTTATTCTTTTGCAGATACATTCGATTTACTCCACAATCAATATAAATTAGATCGAGATAAAGCTTTTATTATTACATTGAGAATTCATCGTGGTGGCGGATTCACAAAAGACTATTTGTATTTAACTGGATTGAAAAAAATATATGAATATTATAATTCAGGAAATAGTCTTTCTCCTTTATTAACAGGAAAAGTTTCTCTTGATAAAGTACAATCTATCCAAAAGCTTCAAGATTTAGGATTGGCTTCAAAATCCATTCATATTACCGACTCCTATGCTGATAATCAAAATCAAAACAGCTCAATAGATTTCATTCTTAAAAATTTAAAGTAAGTTTTTTCTTATTTAATATTGTAGTAAAAGATAAGCTTAAGTCAAGGAAAAGCCCTCTTTGTGAGTTGTTTTTATATACAATTTTATACCATTCACAACAAAATATTTTATTTAATGGGTTTAGTAGATATGTTTGTTGTTATTAAATGTACATATACACTTAATACGAAAAAAACGTTGCTATGAAACCTTTAGTTCGATTCATATATGTGAAGTTATGTAAGGTGATTAATGATACTTAATTATTTTTTTAGTGAAGAAAGAGAAAGCACTTGTTAGAGCAAATATTTCCAAGCTTGTTTCAGATAGTTTAGGAGATAAGGAATATATGAATGAGATAGTGGTTTTGTTGAATAATAACATAGAAGAGTTTTGCGATTCTACTACAATATCACTCAAAGCAAAAGACAGATATTCAATTTTTAGAGCTGCACATAAGATAATAAATGGCTTAGAAATGATCCAAGCATATGTCTTATTAGATTATATAACGATGATTCAGAAAGAATGCCAGTATATGGATAATTTCACTAACATCAAAAATCTCTTTATTGATTTTAAGATGGAGTATGCTTATGTGTTAAAAGAAATTAACTCTCAAATTGATAACTTGTAAAAGAGGTGTGTAGTTTTTTTGTTCTTAAGATGACTGAATATGTATTAATTACACTGTTAATTTTAGGTTATTTTCTACATTCTGATTTATGCTTAGTTTAACATTACTAATTATCTACTTAATAATACTTATCTAGTGATTTAAATCAATAAAAGCATATTACATACTATTTACTCCCATAAAACAAGTTACTTTAGTTTATAAAACGACTTAGTTATATTGATTTATACGATTACAAAATATACTGTGTTTACATTACTCTTAATTTTATTTCTTCAATTTTAGTCCAATAATTCCTACTAACTAGCATTTATTCATCAATTATTGGGTAAATCATCTTGACTATTTACACTATTACAAGTCCAAATTGATGATTATTTCAGTTATATTATAAATAATATTCTAAATTATAACCATTCTGAATTAAGAGTAACCTTTCTTAAGTATACTGTATTAGTTATGTCTCAGAAGTTTTCTTATTTATTTTTCTTAACAAGAACAAACACTATTTAGGTTTTAAATAACATTTTTTAAAAAATAATTTATAATTACTGGTTTCTTGTAGAATATTAGCTCTACATTTAAATACTTTTTGTAAACTAAATATTAATTAAAAAAAGTAAACACTTATGAAATGTAATTTTCTAAAATTAGTAATTGTATGTATTTCCGTTACTTCATTATTATTTTCTTGTAAAGAAGAAGCTAAAGAAGAGTATAAGGAGATTAAATACTTTACAATAAATGAAGAGGGAGAATTAGAACGCCCAAAAGATTACCGTACTTGGATTTTTGTTGGAACACCAGTAACTCCAAATGAATTAAACGGAGGTAAAGCACCTTTTCCAGAAATGCACAACGTGTATATTGACCCTGTTAGTTTTGAACATTATAAAAAAACAGGAAAGTTTAGAGAAGGTACAATATTAATGAAAGAATTAGTAAGTGTAGGATCTACTGCTGCTGTTAGTGGTAAAGGTTATTTTATGGGGGAGTTTATTGGTTTGGAAGCTTCTGTAAAAAGTAAAGAACATTTCCCTGACGAACCTGGAAACTGGGCTATTTTTAGTTTTACAAGTCCTAAAGATGGAATCTTAAAAGATACATCTCCAAAATTCCCTGTAGCTTCTTGTGTAGCATGTCATGATGCTAGTGCAGAAGATGATTTTGTATTTACACAATATTATCCTGTATTAAGAGCTGCTAAAGGTGTTGGAGAAGATATAATTCCTGAGAATGCAGCAAGACGTTTTTCTGAAGAAGGAATGGAAATGTCTGGAATGACAGATATTTGGGAGCCAACAGCAGAAACACCAGATAATAAGTCTCTTGATATTCCATTAAATAAAGATGAACTTTTCAAATTTTTAAAGGAAGGAAAATATAAAAGCTTTAGTACGCAAGAGAAGAACTTACATCCCTCTTTAGGGCCTCATCAAAAACTAGGCTTACCAGTTAGAGTATTTATGAATGATATTTTGGCAAAATCTTTAGATGCAGACAATGAGGAACATCCTTTAGGAGCTACGCTAGTTAAAGAAATGTATGATAAAGATGAAGTTCTTAGCGGTTGGGCTGTAATGGTTAAAACAAGTGAAAAGACTGATGGTGGTAAAGGATGGTTCTGGTATGAAGTTACTTCTACAGAGGATCCAACACAAACTGCTGCCGTTGGTAATGGTGTTGTAGGATGTTTTAGCTGCCATAGTGTAGGTAGAGATATGGTAAGAACTCCATATCCATTTGACGAATAATTTTTGAATCTAACTAACAATAAAAATTAACATTATGAATTTAAGAACCGTAGGAATAGCTTTATTAGCTGTTGTATTATTTCAATCGTGTAAAGAAGGGAAGGCTAGTAATACCGCTGTGACAGAGGATTATAAAGAAATAGCATACTTCACGATGAATGATAAGGGAGACTTAGAACGTCCTCAAAATTATAGAAGTTGGGTCTTTGTAGGAACACCTGTTACTCCAAATGATCTAAATGGAGGTAAAGCTCCGTTTCCAGAAATGCATAATGTATATATCGATCCTGTAAGTTTTAAACATTACAAGAAGACAGGGAAGTTTAGAGAAGGTACTATTTTAGTTAAAGAACTAGTTAGTGTTGGATCAACTGTAGCGGTAAGTGGTAAAGGGTATTTTATGGGAGAATATATAGGTTTAGAAGCTTCTATAAAAAGTAAAGAACATTTTCCAGATGAGCCAGGAAACTGGGCAATCTTTAGTTTTACAAGTCCAAAGGATGGAATCTTAAAAGAAACCGCTCCTAAATTACCTGTAGCTTCATGTGTTGCATGTCATGATGCTAGTGCACAAGATGATTTTGTATTTACACAATACTATCCTGTACTAAGAGCTGCTAAAGGTGTTGGAGAAGGAGTATCTCCTGAAAATTCAGCAAAAAGACAAGCAGAATAAGCTTTTATAAAGTTTATGTAAAATAATTCAGGTAGAAACTTATATATTATATCTATCAGAAATATATAATACTTATCCCTAAGTCCTAAAATAGAATATTCTTCAAAGAAGTAGCGTATGAGTTTTAGGATTTGGGGTTATTTTTTAAACACTAATTTAAAAAGCACATTTTGAAAAGACTTAAGGAAAAATGGAATATCGAAAGTAATTTTCAGTTAGGAATTATTTTTACAGTTTTTGCTGTAAATGGCTCTTTAGCTGTAGCTTTAGTAAAACCTATAATGAATTTTATAGGCTTAAATAAAGAACTAGTTAGCGGATTTTTATTTTGGCCGATTAGAATCCTTCTTATGTTTATTGTGTATCAAATACTACTAATAGTAATAGGAACTTTATTTGGTCAGCATGAATTTTTTTGGAATATGCAAAAGAAAACATTAGCCAGACTCGGAGTCTCCCGTTTCAAAAATTATAAGAATGAAGAATAGTACAATCTTTTTTTTAATCCTTCTTTTATCAGGAGGTTTTTTATATTCCCAAGAACATCATAACGAAGAGCATTCTAAAGAGCCTGGTTTCGAAACTGCACTTACGGGAGTTTATTTCTACACACCAGAAAGTGGTAATGTAGATTTTGGTTCCGAATTATTTATAACATATTGGATATCCCATAAATGGGCATTTGGGGGTGCATATACAATGGTTTTTGAAGAAGAAGGCAGAATCGGACATGAGTTAACAGCAGTTGTAAGTCATAAGCCATGGCCTTTTTTAACCCTAAATGCTGGTCCAAGTTTCTCCATGCCAAACTCTCATTTAGATACAAAAGTTTCACTAAGCTTAGAAGGGGAGTATAACTATTTTTTTGGTGATACTGGTTGGCATACAGGGCCTGTATTAGGAGCTCAAATAGGAGAAGATTTTAAAATTATAATGGGACTTCAATTGGGTTACGAATTTTAATATTTATTATGCATTACAGTACCTCTATTTTTTAATCCATAGAGATACCTTTCGCTTTGCTTTTTATGAAGAAACTTATTGTTTTTTTTATATCAGTTTTTATTCTTTTACAGTTTTTTAGAACTGAGGAAAACGTACAACTAAAAGCTACTGATTCTGATATTTTAATTTTTGAAGAGACATCTGATGAAGTTTCAGCAATTATTAAATCTTCTTGCTATGATTGTCATTCTAATTACACAAACTATAGTTTTATAGATAAAATTTTTCCTATATCGTTATATGTTAATAATAACATCCGTAATGGAAAACGGGTGTTAAATTTCTCAGAGTGGGGAGACTATACAGTCTTAGAAAGAGAAATAGCTATTGTAGCTATAGATTTTGATGTTCAGACAGAAAGAATGCCTAAAAAAGCATATAATTGGCTTCATGAAGAAGCTAAAATTACAGAGCATGAAAAAAAACTTATACAAGATTGGGTTTATAGCATCAGAGAAAGATTGATAAAAGATAATTATCCTGAAATGTAATAACTCATTTATTTTAGTATAATTAAAATCAACTTGTAATATAATATTTTTAGATATAAATCGTACTAAGCTTTAAGAGTTTTGTAAACGTCATCAAAAATAGCAGGCCTATCAGCAAGAACAATCAAAACGTCATCGGCTTCAATTTTAGTAGAGCCATTTGGTGTGATATATGTATTGTCTCTTTTTATCATTGCTATTATAGCATTTTTAGGGAAGCCTAATTCTACAATTTTCTTATCTACAGCACTACAATCAGAAGTAATAATCATTTCTTTCATTTCTGCCTTCGGATTTTCAGCCATTAATTGATCTGCAGTGCTTAATTTTTTATCTTCTTCAGGTAAAGCCACATTCAGCCATTTTGCAACTACAGAAAGTGTCGTACCTTGAATTATTATTGATGTAACAGATATAAAGAATACAATATTGAACATCATATTTGCTTTTTCAACGCCAGCAAGTAGGGGATATGTTGCAAATACTATTGGAACTGCACCACGCAATCCAACCCAAGAAATATAAAACCTTCTTCTCAATTTCATTTTAAAGAACATAAGACTTATAAATACTCCAATTGGACGGGCTACTACAATTAAAAATATAGATATAAGAAGTCCAATTCCCATATAAGGGATTATTTGAGAAGGGAAAACAAGTAAACCTAAAGTAAGGAAAAGCACAATTTGCATGAGCCATGCTAAACCATCAAACATTTTTAAGATGGTTTTTTTATGGATCAAATCTTGATTTCCTAAATAAACAGCGCAAATATAGATAGCTAGAAAGCCATTACCACCAACAAAATCGGTCGCAGAAAATGTAATAAACATTAAGGCAATAACTAATACAGGATAGAGCCCTTCAAAATCAAGTTTAATTTTATTTATAATAAGCTTACTAAGTACTCCAAATCCAAAACCTGCAAGACCTCCTAAAATCATCTGTTGCAAAAATAGAGGTATGATCGATAAAAAGCTTTGATCTTGATTTATAACTAATGTTAGAAAAGCAATGGTAAGTACATAAGCCATAGGGTCGTTACTTCCACTTTCTAATTCTAATGTAGGTCTTAAGTTGTTCTTTAAGGCAAGGCTTTTAGAGCGTAAAATAGAAAATACTGCTGCGGCATCTGTAGAAGAGACAATAGACCCTAGAAGAAGGCTTTCATAAATTGTGAAATCGGTAACGTAATATACAAAAGTACCTAAAGATACTGCAGTTAATAAAACGCCTAACGTTGATAGTGCTATTCCTTCTTTTATAACAGGTTTAATAGCTTTCCAGTTTGTATCTAAACCTCCAGAAAATAAGATGAAATTTAGTGAAACTACACCAATAAACTGTGCTAGTCTGGGGTTGTCAAAATGAATTCCTCCAATCCCATCAGAACCTGCTAACATTCCAATACCAAGGAAAAGTAACAGCGTTGGAACACCAAATTTATATGAAGTTTTACCGGCTAGGATACTTATGAGAAGTAATAAAGAGCCGACTAAAAGGATGTTTTCAATCGTTAAATTCATTAGCTATAATAATCATTAACAAACAAAAATACAGTTTTCTATTTTTTTAATACTATTCAATTAAAACTCTTGTTACTTTTTGTTTTTATATACCTAAACCTTAGATATAGTAACAGATACCCTATTAAAAACAAGATGAGTAAATGAATAAAGCAATTTGTAATATCAGAAAGTTTAGCTCCTTCTGTTGCCAAAGAATTAAATATACTAAAATAGGGCGTAGAAGGTAATAAATTTGCAAATGCTTGCAATCCAATAGGCATAGCATCAATAGGCCATGAATACCCCGAAACTAAGAATAATGGATATGTAGAAAATGCCAATACCTCTGTCCACCCAATCATTGTTTTAAAAAAGGATGCAAATAGAATTGTATATAGCAATATAACAGCTATAAATAGAAAGCTTAAAATTAAATGTAAATAGATCGATCCATTAAATCCTAATGAAAAATGGGGAAATATTACTTTATAGAATACGAAAAAGTACGCCGTATAAAGGAAGACATAATAAAAACTTTTAGCAGTAAAAACTTTTATAAAATCAAAGAAATTATATTTTTCTAAATCTTGAAAGGTTCCCTGTTTAAATTCGTGAACAACACTTTGTCCGAATCCAATAATTAAGGTTTGTTGAAGAATTAGAATCAGTAAAATAGGAAGTAGGTAATCTCCATAATTATTGGTGGCATTATAGATTGATTTTATTATCGGCATTATTGGTTGAGCCTTTTGTTTAGCAACTTCTACAGGGATTTTATTAGAAATAAAATATTGCATTCTTACACCGCCACCAACAGTTAATATGACCTGCTGAATTGATTTATTAATTTCATTTGATGTAAGAAATTTTGTGTTGTTTAATATGACCTCTATACTTGAACCGTCTAGGTTCATAGTCTTTTTCTGAAAACCTTTAGGGAAGATAACTATTCCTTGAACATCTAGATTGTTAAGAAGAAACATCGCATCATCAAAAGATGAATAATGACCATTAATAGCTACTTTTTCAGATGCATCTATTAATCTAGAAACTTTTCTAGATAGATTAGAATGGTCATAATCGACAATGGCAATTGGAATTTCAGATACTTCCTTTTCAGAATAAATAGAACCTATAAAAAACGCATAGAGTATGGGTGCTACCAAACAAGTAAGAAGAATACTTTTATCTTCAATAATTAAAGACAGTTCTTTTTTTAATATTGAAAACCATTTTTTCATACCTCAATTTTTTTATTTCGAAATACTAGAATAGTAATGGTTATGATATAACCCGTTAAAAAGAAAAGTAATAAATATATGATAGGTTGGATTAAAAATAAAAAAGGGGTATTCATTTCTACGCCTTTTATAAAAGCACTTAAAAAATGAGTATATGGTATTAATTGTGCATACCAGGCATTAAAAGCTGGCATTGCTATTATCGGGAAAGTAAAACCACTGAAGACGAATGCTGGAGAATTGTACACAAAGGATATATCCATCGCTATAGCTTCATTTTTAAAGATTGTAGAAATCATAATTCCTAACATTGCATTTGCTAAAACGAATACTATAACCACCCATAAAAAAGATAAAGTTCCTTTACTAGTTGGAATCCCTAAAAGTGGATGTACCATAGAAAATATGAAAACTGCTATCATAAAACCGAGGAGGGTATAGGTAAGTAATTTGCCTATTACGATTTTAAAAATACTACCATTAGAAAAACTTAATAATTCATTAAAAGTATTATCTGTATACTCAGAGTTGATAGACCTAGCCGCCAAAAAAAAGACTATCATTTGTAACAATACGGTTGTAAGCCCAGGTATTAGATAATAAAGGTAGTTATAGTAGGGGTTGTACATGGGTTTTGCAATTACTCTAATAGGCATTGCTATTTTCATAGCTTTTTCTTTAGGGATCCCGCTTAGTTTAAAGTTTTTTAAATTAATTCCAGCAGACATCGTATTAATAAAAGTTGCTGCTTCTTTATAAATAAGATTCCCATAAATAATATTTGAAGAATTCGAATAGACTAAAATGTTTTCTTGTTGTCCTTTAAAGATATTCTTCTGAAAGTTTTTTGGGATTACATAAAATCCCTTGATTTCAGGATACTTTATAAATATTTCATCAATGTTATCATGAGTATTTAAAAATTTAACGATGCTTAACTTTGGAGAGGCTTCTACATTATTAATGACTGTTCTACTTAAATCTGAATGGTCTAAATCTAAAATTGCAATCGGAACGTTTTCTATTGCTCCTTTTTCATAAATAGCACCCAAATAGAAAAATATTCCAATAGGAATCACTAATAGAAGAACCCATGCTGCAGGTCTTTTTCTTAGTCTTTGAAGCTCTCTAATTATTATTTGTAATATGATTTTCAAAGTTTAATATTTAAACTCATTCCTGGTCGTAATCCATCAATTTTTTCTGCGGGGGATAAGTGAATTTCAAATGTTTTCATATCCAACCTACCTTTATCTGCTGTAGGGATCCAATCTGCAAAATCAGCCATTGGTGCAATATAAGTGACATTAAATTTATGGGATCTATTATCAAAAGCAGGGAGTTTTCCTGAAATTTCAGTACCCATTTTAAAATCACTAAGAAAATCTTCTCTTATATGAATAACGGCATGAATTTCTTCTAATTTCTGAATTGTAAATAGAGGGTAACCGGCGGGCATCACTTCGCTTTCTTCCGCCAACTTAGCAGATATTTCTCCAGAAACAGGTGCATATATCTCCAGTTCTTTATAATATGCTTTAGCCTCACTTACTTTACCGCCAGCCGCATTCATTTGTCCTTTAGAAGCATTTTTATCTTCGATTCTAGCTCCTTCTTTTGCCATTTCAAAAATAGATTTTGCGGCGTTCATTTGCTCAAATGCAGCGTCTCGTTTAAAAGTAACTTCATCTAATTGCTGTTGTGAAATTAAACTGTCTTTTGCCATGGCTTCTAATCTTTTATATGACTTCTCGGCGAAATTATACTGACTTTGCGCCATCTTATATTTGTCTCCAGCAGCAAGAACTTCTTGACTCCTAGCTCCAGAGATAGCTTTTTGATTTACGGATTTAGCAGCATCGTACATTCCTTCTGCTTGTTTAACTTTCGCATCTATAATATCACTTTCTATAGTTGCTAAAAGTTGTCCTTTTTTAACTTGATCTCCAAGTTTTGTATAAATTGTTTCAATTCGACCAGGAATTTCAGAAGCCACGCGAATCTCTGTGGTTTCAAATAACCCGACAAAAACACGATTATCATTCTTATCGGGTTTCAGAAATATTAATATAACGATTCCAATAATGATGATTAATACAGGAATAATTAATATAAAGAGTTGCTTTTTGTTTTTCATGATCAAAATAAATTTCTAATTATTTAAATTCTCTATTTCTAAGCTCCCTGTAGAGATCAATAAATCTACTGCCACCATACGCTGCTCGACAACTAACTTGTAGTAACTTAAAGCAGCATTTTGGTATTCAGTTTCTGTTTGTAAACGGTCTGTAATGGATATTAATCCTTCATGATAACTCTTAATAGCTAGATTTAAGCTGTTTTTGGCAACTTCCATTTCTTGCTTTTTAAATAGTAATTGCTGATTTTTAACTTCAAAATCTATTTCCATCTTTTTTGCAAATAGTTCTAGTTTCTCTTCGACCTCGTTTTTTTCCTCTTCCGCAATACTTTTTTGAATCTGTGTTTTTTTGGTTTCATTAGTATTTTTTAATCCTGTGAATATATCCCAATGCATTCCTACGCCGAGAAAGTATGTTGGAAAGAGTTCGAATTCATTTAGCTCTAAATTGATATTAGTACCACCAGGCAACAGACTATATGGTGTGTCTAAATTGGCATTAAATAAATTAGAATATGAAAGAGACGCCCTTGCTTGAATTTTTGGTAAGAATGAATTGCGATTCATCTTTAATTTATAATCGTAAGCACTTACTGATGCATTTAATGCTTTTAACTCTGAACGATCACTAAAAGTATTATTATTACGTTGGAGTTCCCATGGTTTTAATTCGAAATTTTGTTTTTCTAATGTTGAAACATCAACATCTGTAAGCATAGAGAGCTTTAAATACAATAATCCTAGATTTCCATATAGCTCTGCTTTTTTTGATGCTAAGTTTAATTCTGATGCTTTAATTTTATCACGATCATATGGAATTGCTAATCCATTTTTTATTGCTGTGGTTACTCTAGCTTTTTCTTTAGCCAATCGCTCTTCGCTTTTTAAAATAACAACTTCAGATCGTTTTAAGAATTCTATTTTATCAAAAGTAGCTATCATGTCTTTTACAAGATCTGCTCTTTTTGCAGTGAGCATATAGTTTTTAGCCTTAATTTTTTCATCGGTAGCTTTAGAACCATAGTTAACTTGTAATCCAGAAAACAGTAATGCCTTAGCGGTAAGATTGGTATTAAAGACTTGACCTTGAGCATCAAAACTAGTCTTGCCATCAAATAAATTCACTCCTGTAATGGGCAGTTGAAGCGTAGGAAAGTTAACATTTATTCCACTCGATCCATATCCATAAAGAGCATCCAGTTCTAAAGTTGGAATAAAGTTTTGTCGGATAGTCTTTCTTTCAATACTATCAATCGATAATTCATGAATGGAGTTTTTCAATTCGTAACTTTTTTCTAACCCCCGATTAATAAGATCAATTTCGACATTACTCAAATTATTTTGAGCATTTATAGGACTAAAACAGATAATGTTAAGGAAACTTATTAAGAGTATTTTTTTAATCATTACTTATTAAGTGTTAGTCAAAGATTATATCCTTATTTATTAAATATAACTAGAATGACTCTAGTTCAACTTTTACTTCTGTTTAATAATATTATCAATAGCATAGGTGTTCTCTTCTATGTTTTGAATAACGAATACTAAAAAAGCAATATGTATTAATTGGGAAGTGATGTTCCCCCAACTCTCTATTAATGTAGATCCAAATACTAGAGAAAGTAATACTATTGAAGTTGCAATAGCTGCAACTCTAGTAAATAATCCTAAAATAAGTAGAAGCCCAAATATTAATTCAGCAAATGGTAATACATAAGAAAATGGGATTACCAAAAACTCGGGGAGCATAGAGTTTTCAAATGTCTTTATGATTCCGTTACTAAAAGCCTCGAGTTTAGGAATACGAACGAGTCCGTGTCCGAACATGCTTAACCCGATAGCCATTCTTACAATTATATAAGCTGTTTTTTTATGCATTTTTTAATTATTATATGTAATAATGATTGTAGCTTTTTAAGTACAGAGACTTAAGCGAGGGAAGGGGGATGTAAAAGGTTATAAATCATTAATAAAACCTTTGTACACCTCTAAAATAGTAATAATTGTGCTATTGTAGCGAGTCACACAAATTTATTTTCTATAAATATGTAGCCTATTTAAAAATAAATAGCATTGTTAAAACATAGTATAATAGAATCCTATCGTTTAGAAGTAAAATTGAAGCTATAAGAAATAAAGGCAATAATATATTAGTTTCTAATTTTAGCTTCTGTATTGAGAATCATATTTACAGCTTGCCTATACTTTATTGGATTTCCAGCTTTTTTAATAGCTTTATATGTTTTCTGAGGATTTGAAGTAGCCTGAGAAAAATACTCCCAAAAACCTAACATTTTCATTTTTATAGGTGTTGGGCCAGATAGATATTCATCATATTGCTTATAAATAGTATCATGAAATTCCGAAAAAATAGACCATCTATCTGCTGGGTATTCTGTAGTGTTATTTTTTATCATATTCGGCAAAAAGGGATCTGCAAT
Source organism: Joostella sp. (assembly GCF_048266025.1). Classification (NCBI taxonomy): domain Bacteria; kingdom Pseudomonadati; phylum Bacteroidota; class Flavobacteriia; order Flavobacteriales; family Flavobacteriaceae; genus Joostella; species Joostella sp. The sequence goes on from NZ_JBLXAF010000002.1 coordinate 43,729, forward strand.
CAGTCCACGGCCTATCATATAATGATCTATGGAAGGAAAACGTTTTTCTATTGCTTTAAATGCAGCAACACTTGTAATATCTCCGTTGTAATATAATTTATGTTTTGTGCTACTAATACATTTCTCAAAGGCATCTAAATCTACAGGTCCCTTATAGAGTTGCTTTCCAATTCTGGCATGAATGGCTATGTTTTTAAGAGGATATTGATCTAAAATAGAAAATGTATCCAGAATTTCCTCAGCATTTTCATATCCCATTCTCATTTTCATAGAAACTAAAATATCAGTTTCATTGTGACCTTTATGTAACACCTCATTTATTCGTTGTGGATTGCAGATTAGCCCAGAGCCCATTCCAGATTTAGTAACCATAGGATATGGGCATCCTAAATTCCAATTTAACTCCTTATAGCCTAAGCTTTGTACATATTTAGCAACAAATAGAAACTCCTCTGGGTCATTGGTAATTACTTGTGGAATAACTTCTAGGGTTGTGTTATTTTCTGGAGACAAATCTTTTTTATAAGATTCTTTAATTTTAAGCTTACCATTAAGTCTAATATAGGGAGCATAAAAGGTATCTATCCCACCAAAATAATGATGAAAAGCATTGCGAAACCTGAAATCTGTAAAGCCTTGCAAAGGCGATGAAAGTAGAGTAGAAGCCATCTTATAATTTAGAGGCACAAAGATAGTGTAATTGGCGAATGGTTTTCTAATCTACTCCATTAACTTTCATTTTTAGCGTATAAACTGACGTTCTTGCTGTAATAAAAAGAATATCTCTCTTTTTACCTCCAAAACATACATTACTTGGTTTCTCAGGAGTTTCAATCTCTTTTATTAATTCCCCTTTAGGATTATACACCCATATTTTACCAGAAGTTAAATAAACATTTCCTTTATTGTCTATAGTCATTCCATCGCTTCCATGAGGAGCAAAAAAAGTTTTATTGGTTAAACCCCCGTCATTTTCAATAGAATATTTCCAAATTTTGTCATCTTCGATATCAGCAACATAAAGCGTTTTTCCATTTGGAGTACCTATAATCCCATTAGGCTTTTTAAAGTCATTAATTACCCTTGAAATTTCACCACTTGGATTTAAATAGTAAACTCCACGAGTATTTTGAATCTCAGTATGGTCTTCATCCCACCAATTTCTCTGGTAATATGGGTCTGTAAAATAGATTCCCCCTTTATTATTTATCCATAAGTCGTTTGGACCGTTTAGATGTTTCCCTTCAAAATCTTCATAAATTACATGAATCTCTTTATTGCTATCAAAATATATAAGCTGGTTAAACTCATCTGCACAGGCTAGTAATTGCTGTTGTTCATCAAAATACATTCCATTAGCTCTCCGAGTTCCCTCTAGGTATAAAGAGATCCCCTTTTTTGAGTCCCAAATATGAATTCTGTCATTCGGTTGGTCTGTAAAATAAATTTGCCCTTTTGAGTTTACAGCAGGTCCTTCTGTGAATTTAAATCCTGTTCCCGCCATTTCAACTTCGGCATTTTCAGCAATTATATCACCCTTATCTTTCCATTCAGGAAAAGAAAACAATAAGATGGAAAGTATACAAATGGAGAAGTAATAAATATTTTTCATGAATAAGATTATTGAACTTTAAATATAAGAATTCTTCCTAAATCGGGATTTAAATTAATCCGAATAGGATAGAAGTGGTATTTTATATTTTTACACTAGTCTTACTTTTTGTATTCTTCGGGTCTATTGTGCCAAATGGTTAAAAACTGACCTGTAGCCATTTTTCGGGCAGAATCTTTAGCCTTTCTTGCTAGGTCTCCTTCGTAGAGTTCGTCTATTGTTTCAAACCATAATTGCAGCCATTTTCCAAAGTGAGTTTGCTCTATAGAATAGTCCATATTCATATCTACATTAACATGCTTTCTTGATGGACTGCCTTTAAATTTAGCAATTCCAAATAAATTTGTTTCCCAAAAATCAGTTAGCTTACTTAGGTGTTCGGGCCATTTTTCATCAGGAATATGAACATTAAAAATCGGTCCCAGTAATTCATCCTTTCTTATTTTAGCGTAAAATGTATTCACTAAAATATTTACATCATTTCTGTCTTCAATATTCTTCATTGGAAGCTAATTATGAGTCTGTAATCACTTTTTCTACACGCTCTATTTTATCTAATTTGTAAAGCGTTAAACGAACAATACTATCTTCCTTCGCAGTTAAATCGTGAGGAACATTAGCACCCAACGTAAGTACATCGCCTTTTGTGATAGAATGCACTTCACCTTCAACACCAAAACCTATTGCTCCTTCCAGTAAATGTACAATTATTGGGAAAGGAGCCTTATGTTCTTTCATAATTTGACCTTTTTTGAGAAGGATTCTTATTTCTTTTGAAAAGGAAGTCTCCAAAAGAACTTTAGTAACCACCTTTTCATCATTAAACGCTATATTTTTATTGAAAGATTCTAATTTCATAATATTAGTATTTTTCAGCAATCGAAAAAATATCGATTATACTTCTTTCTATAAAGATATTAAATAAAAACCTCAAACATTCTCTTATTAATTTCTTTCTTCAATAGTAAACCAGGCAATATTATACTTAGCAATGATTTTAAGTTAAAAGAAAAACTTAAAAGTATCTGAATGTCAATATGTAACATTGATAAGTATGCTTTTTTTAGGATAATTATAAAATCCCATCGATAAAAAAGGGGCTTTTGTATAGTGAATCTCCCCAAACGTCTATCGCGTTATATATATAGTGTATATAGTTTCAATTTTGTTGTAGTAAAAAATCAAACAATGAAATTATATCTTACTATTTTAGGTTTATTCGCAGGGTGTCTATCATACGGTCAAGATGTTTCCAGTAGTGAAACACCAAAAATATGGTATTTACAAGACTGTATTTCATATGCACTAGATAATAACATCGTTATAAAAGATGCCAGTTATAATAAGGATATAGCAGAGTTAGATTATAGTAAATCTAAATCGGCAAGGCTTCCTAATTTAATGGGTTCGGCTTCACAGATATTTACAAACGGGCAGTCGATTGACCCTATTACTAGCGACTTTGTAAATGAGCAAATCCACTCAACAAGTTTTGATTTAAATACCTCTATTACAATATTTCAAGGGAATCAGTTAAACAATCAGATTAAGCAAAATAAATTGCTTGTAGATCAGAATTCTTTATTTGTTGCAGAAGCAGAGAACAACATTATTTTAAGTGTTACTGAAGCATATTTACAAGCTTTATATGCTAAAGAAGGAATTATTATTGCTGAAAAGAACTTAGAAGCTTCCACTAAAGAAAGTGCAACTGCAAAAGCACGATTCGAAGCAGGAAGTATAGCAATGCAAGATTATACTGATGCCATCTCACAAGAAGCTACAAATAAATATAGTTTGATAGAAGCTAAGAATTCTTATGCACAACAAATAATAGATTTAAAGCAGTTACTAGAACTAGAGCCTCTTACAAATTTTGAGATTGAAGCTCCAAATACTGATACTTATGAGCCTAAAATTATTGCCAATAGGAATAATGTATATGAAGCTGCATTAGGATATTTACCTGAATATCAAGCAGCATCTTTGGGAGTTGATGTTTCAGAAAAAGACCTTGAGATAACAAAAGGAGCATATCTGCCGAGTTTATCATTAACAGGAAGTATTGGTTCTGGGTATACGAGCGTTCAGGGTTTTAATTTTAAAGATCAGATGAATAGCAATTTTAATCAGCGTGTCGGACTTTCTTTAACCGTACCGATTTTCAATAGAAATCAAACAAAAGTAGAAGTTCAGAAGGCAAAAATAGCGATCGATCAATCTGGTATTCAAAAGCAAACCGTTAAGAAAGAGATTTATAAAAAGGTAGAAACTGCTTATCAAAATGTATTAGCAACACAGGAGCAGTTGGTAGCAGCCGAAGCAGCTAGTGAAGCCGCAGAAGAGTCGTATAAGCTAGCTCAGCAAAGATTTAATTTAGGAGGACTTAATGCTACCGATTTAATTATTAGTCAGAATACATATACAAATGCACAGCAAAATTATCTGCAAGCTAAATATCTAAACATATTATACACGCAGTTATTAGAGTTTTATCAAGGAAATGAAATTAAAATATAGTTTATCAACCAGTTTTAAAATAAATAGTATCAAATGAAAAATAAAAAATTAAAAATAGTACTTCTTATTGTAGTATTAGCAATAGGTGCTGGTGTTGCTTATTTATTATTAAATAAAAATAGCGATGCTACGATTGCAATAGAAACAATCACTGCAAAGAAAGGAGAGGTGACCAAAATGGTTACTGCTACCGGTACAGTGCAACCGCTTACAGAAGTAGAAGTTGGAACACAAGTTTCTGGGGAAGTAGAAAAGATATATGTCGATTACAACAGTGTTGTTGAGAAAGGACAATTGATTGCCGAGCTTGATAAAACAAATTTAAGAGCATCTTTGGCACAATCAAAAGCTAGTTATAACAATGCTTTAAATGATAAGGAATATCTTAAAAAAGTCTATGACCGTCAGCATACTTTATTCGAGAAGGGTGTTATCAGTCAAGCAGATTATGATGAAGCTTTATACAATTTAAACACAGCTAAAAATACAGTAGACCAGCTTTATTCTGATTACCAACAGGCAAAAACGAACTTGAGTTATGCTGATATTTATTCTCCAATAGATGGGGTGGTTTTATCAAGAGAAATTGATGAAGGACAAACGGTAGCCGCTAGCTTTGAGACTCCAACGTTATTTACAATTGCTAAAGATTTAAAAGAAATGCAAGTAGAAGCAGATGTAGATGAAGCAGATATCGGAGAAGTTAAAGAAGGGCAACGTGTTACATTTACAGTAGACGCTTACCAGCAACAAGAATTTGTTGGAGAGGTTATTCAAGTACGTTTAAACCCAACAGAAGAATCTAATGTAATTACTTACACCGTTGTTATTAAGGCAGATAATCCAGATTTAAAATTAAAACCAGGATTAACAGCTACGGTATATATCTATAGCTTGGAGTTAAAAGATGTAATAACAATTCAGGCTAAAGCGGTAAACTTTGAGCCTGAAATGGGGATGATTCATGCGTATGAAATGCAAGAAGGAATTACTTCAATGCCTAAGGGTGATGAGAAACCTTTGGAGGGAGAAAACGTTGTATGGACACTAAATGGAAAAGAGATTAAGCCTGTAAAAGTAGAAATAGGAGAGAGCGATGGTGTCAATGTAGAAGTCGTAAATGGTTTATCCGAAGGAGATCAATTAATTTACGCTATGAAAACAGATACCCCTTTAGGGCCGGCTCCTGGCGGAAGTGAAAGTCCGTTTATGCCAAAACCTCCAGGAAAAAAATAATCCCATTAAACGAATACATATGAAAAAGGAGATTATAAAAATCGAGAACCTAAAGAGATCCTTTAAAATGGGAGAAGAAACGGTTCATGCTCTAAAAGGTATTTCTTTTACTATTCACGAAGGAGAATTTGTTACCATAATGGGATCTAGTGGTTCTGGGAAAAGTACAATGCTTAATGTATTGGGGTGTTTAGATCAACCAAGTGATGGTATTTATGAAATTGATTCGGTGAGAGTAAAATCATTATCTAAAAATGAATTGGCTACTATTAGGAATGAAAAAATAGGATTCATTTTTCAATCTTATAATCTATTGCCGCGAACAAGCGCTATAGAAAATGTAGAGCTTCCATTAATGTACAACAATAGCATTCGTACAGAAGAGCGTAAAGAAAGAGCTTTAAATGCTTTGACTAAAGTAGGTTTAGGGGAGAGAGTTCACCATACGCCAGCACAATTATCTGGAGGGCAACAACAACGTGTAGCCATCGCTAGATCTTTAGTGAACGATCCCGTGGTGATCTTAGCAGATGAGGCAACAGGGAATTTGGATACACGAACGTCATACGAAATCATGTCGCTCTTTCAAGAATTAAATAAAAATGGGAAAACAATTGTGTTTGTAACCCACGAGCCTGATATCGCCGAATTTAGCAGTAGAACAATTGTTTTAAAGGATGGAAACATTATTAAAGATGACTATAATTCTAATATTTTAAATGCTGCGGAAGCACTTGCTGCACTCCCTAAAGAAGATTAATGAATTATATAATAGATGATTTTGAATCCATCTTAACATAAAAAAATAACTAATGAAAATATCTAATTTAATAAAAACTGCATGGAATGCTATCCTAATTAATAAAGTTAGGACGTTGCTTACTATGTTAGGAATTATAATTGGTGTGGCCTCAGTAATTACAATGTTAGCCATTGGAGAGGGATCAAAACAAAGCATCAAAACACAAATTTCTAGTATGGGTTCCAATATGATAAACATTAGACCAGGAGCTGATGTTAGGGGAGGAGTGCGCTTGGGTGGTAGCGAGATGGAAACTTTGAAAATAGATGATTTTCTAGCTATAAAAAATCAAGCTGAATTGGTTACCGATGTTTCTCCACAAGTTTCTGGAAACGGACAAGTAATTTATGGCGCCAATAACTGGCCCACAAGTATTTATGGTGTTTCTCCAGAATATATAGACATTAAGAAAACAACAATTGAAGAAGGGAGCATGTTCACTGATGACGATGTGAAATCTTTTGCTAAGGTAGTAGTAATCGGACAAACAATTGTTGAGAATATATTTTTGGATGATGATCCTATTGGGAAAATGATTCGCTATAATAACACCCCTTTTAAAGTTATTGGAGTTCTTAGTGAGAAAGGGGAAAACACTTTTGGGCAAGACCAAGACGATGTTGTTTTAACTCCTTATACTACAGTTCAGAAAAGGATTTTAGCTATCGATCATGTTCAAAGTATTGTAGCTTCCGCAATTAGTGAAGAGAAGGCGGAAGATGCTGTTAATGAAATCACTGATATCCTGCGTAATCAACATGAGATAACTGGTAATGAAGATGATGATTTTAATGTGTTTTCTATGAATGAATTGATTTCTACATTCAGTTCTACAAGTGAGATGCTAACCGTGTTATTAGTGGCCATAGCAAGTATTTCGTTGCTTATTGGAGGAATCGGAATTATGAATATTATGTATGTGTCTGTAAAAGAACGTACACGAGAAATTGGACTAAGAATGGCAGTTGGAGGGAGAGGAAATGACATCTTAATGCAATTTCTAATAGAAGCCATTTTAATAAGTATAACGGGTGGAATAATTGGTGTATCTTTGGGATTATTAGCTACTTTTTTGGTAGAAGATTTTTTACATTGGCCAACAAGTATTACGAGTTTTTCAATTATTGTTTCGTTTGCTGTTTGTGCTGTTACTGGTATTTTCTTCGGATGGTATCCGGCACGAAAAGCAGCTGCACTAGACCCAATAAATGCATTGAGATACGAATAGGATGATTATCGATATAAGAAATAAAAAAGTAACAGTTATTTTTCATATTCTGGTATGGATTGTATTGTTTAGTTTGCCTTATTTACTTTTAGCAAGCAAGCAAGAAGGCTTATCGAGAGTAATAGCAGGTTCTTGGGTGCCATTGTGTTTCTACGCAATTTTATTTTACAGCAATTACTTTGTATTAATAGACACTTACTTCTTCAAGAAGAAAATCATTATATACATTGTAATCAACGCTATAATTATAGTTGGCTTCGTATTTTTATCAAGCTATCTTATCGATACTTATTTTCGAGATTCACTTCCCAGAAGGGCAGAAGGGGAAGGGCCTCCAAAATCATTATTTGCATACTTGCAGATTGTATCTTATTTAATTGCTCTTATTTTTTCTATCGCATTAAAAATTACCGAGCGTTATTTAAAAACCGAGTCGGAACGCAAGAAAGCGGAGAATATTAAGCTGGAAGCCGAATTACAACATTTAAAGTATCAATTACAGCCGCATTTTTTCTTTAATTCACTGAATAATATCTATTCGATGGTAGATATTTCTCCTGATGAAGCAAAGGTTACCATTCATAATTTAAGTAAATTAATGCGGTATTTATTATATGAAACAAATACTGAAAAAGTGCCGCTACAAAGCGAAATAACCTTTTTAGAAAAGTATATTGAATTGATGAAACTACGCTTGTCAGATAATACAGTTGTTCATTATGAGTTTGAAAATGTAGATCCTTCAATTAAAATAGCGCCTCTTTTATTTATTTCTTTGGTTGAAAATGCATTTAAACACGGTGTTTCAAGTACAAAAAAGGGGGTTATTAATTTCTGTTTAAAAACGGAAGGGAATAAAGTGCTTTTTAAAACTGAAAACTATAATTTTCCAAAATCAAATATTGATAAAAGTGGCTCTGGAATAGGATTACAAAATATCAAAAAGCGACTAGAACTTCTTTATCCAGAAAGGCATGAAGTAAGATTTGAAGTAAAGGGGGATGTTTTTATTTCTGAATTAAAAATAGTTATTGATGGATAATAATGTGCTAAAATGTATCGTTGTTGATGATGAGCCGATGGCTGCAAATTTGGTAGCTAGTTATATTGAAAAAACACCTTTTTTAAAGCTAGAAAGTATTTTTCATAATGCTATTGATGCTTTAAACTTTGTTTCAGAAAATGACATCCACGTACTATTTTTAGACATTCAAATGCCTGACTTAACAGGTTTAGAGCTCTCTAAGATGCTCCCAAAAAAAGCTAAGATAATTTTTACAACCGCTTTTAACCAATATGCAATTGAAGGTTATAAAGTAGAAGCCCTCGATTATTTATTAAAGCCATTTGATTATGCCGAGTTTTTAGCTGCAGCTAATAAAGCACTCACATGGTTTAAAATGGTAGAAAGTAGTAAGCATTCAGATTCTAAAGAGGCTGACTCCAAAGAAGAGCCACAAAAGGAGTTTATTTTTGTGAAATCAGAATACAAGCAGTTACGAATTAAGCTTGCTGATGTTTTGTATTTTGAAGGTTTAAAAGACTATATAAAAATCTGGATTCAAGGGGAATCAAAACCTATCCTCACATTAAAAAGCTTAAAATCATTAGAAGAAGAGCTGCCAAAAAGCGACTTTATGCGTGTACATCGATCGTTTATTGTTTCTTTAAAAAATATTGAAGAAGTAGAGCGGAGTCAAATAATTATCAATAAACAGCGAATCACAGTCTCAGAGCAGTATAAACCTAGATTTTTAGAGTTTATAGAGAAAAATTCTTTTTGATTAATTCACAAATAATAGGCTATCCAAATCGATTATTTTTTATCAGCAGCAAACTCTCCCCATTTTGCAATAGCTATTAATGTAGGGATTAGGGTTTCTCCTAGTTCTGATAAAGAATACTCTACTTTTAAAGGAGGTTTAGAGGTATAAACTTCTCTTTTAATAACCCCATCATCTTCCAGTTTTTTAAGTTGTAGGCTCAGTGTTCTTTCGGTAACCGTTGGCATAAGTTTCCGTAATTCGTTGTATCGTAATGTGCTATTTATAAGATGAAATAGAATTACAGTCTTCCATTTCCCACCTATAACTCCCATGGTTAAACTCGAACAACATGGGTATTCTTTGCCTTTAAATGTATGCATAATAATATTTTTATATGGAATTTATACTATACTATCCTTTTTGACCGTTATTGTAAAGCTTCAAAACTATACTTAATTTTGCTACTATAAAAATTATAGTATCTATTTAACAGTAATTACATTTACTAAGATTGAAGAATAAATTAATAAAATTAAAAAATGAATTTAAAAGAAGTATTAGACTGGCGCTACACAACTAAAAAATTTGACCCAACAAAAAAAATATCTGAAGCAGATATGGCTCAAGTCAAAAACCTATTAAGAATGAGTCCATCAAGTGTAAACCTTCAGCCTTGGCATTTTATAATTGCAGAAACTCCAGAAGGAAAAGCACGTATAGCAAAAGGAACACAAGGTTTCTTTCATTTTAACGAACCTAAAATAACAAATGCTTCAGCAGTAGTATTATTCTGTTCAAAAATTGATGTTGATGAAGACTACTACCAACACATTGCAGATACAGAGGATAAAAGTGGAAGGTTTCCAAATGAAGACATAAAAAACGGTTTTCTAGGTGCAGTAAAAGCTTTTGCAAATATTCATAAATACGATTTAAAAGACCAACAACACTGGATGGAAAAACAAGTATACCTTAACATAGGTGGTTTTTTATTAGGAGTTGCAACTTTAGGAATCGATGCTACACCAATGGAAGGGATCGACGTAAAAGTTTTAGACGAGGAATTTGGTTTAAGAGAAAAAGGTTTCACCGCTTTAGTAGCTGTTTCTTTAGGTTATAGAGCAGAATCTGACTTTAACTCAACAGAAAAAACACCAAAATCAAGATTATCACCAAATGAGATTTTCTCGATCGTATAATTTATAAGATACTTATTATTTACACTTAGTAAGTAGCTTAAAATATCTCATAAAAAGTTTTATTTGTGCAACAGTAGTTTAGTTGTATGGATAAAACTTTTTTGTTTGCAGTTGTTACTATAGTTTCTTCAAAAAATTTATTCTAAAAAGTTTCTACTACAATGTTAATGGAACACTTTTATGAGACGACGTAGGAGGGAAGTGTAAAGTGTGTGGAATGGAAATAATATTAGCTTATATACTTAAGTAATTTAATATATTTGTTTAAAAAGTATTCATATGCCAAAGCCAACTGATGAACAAATATTAATAGATGCAATTTTATCTAATAAATCATGCCTTTTTTTAGGGTCTGGAGCTGTAGCTTCTTCTGTTTTAAATAATGGAAACACATCTCCTGTTGGATCTGGATTGGCTGAAATCATTTATAATCATTTTTATCCAAAAGAAAAGTTCGATTATGAAGCACTTTCTTTAGTTTCAAGTATGGTTCAAAAGCAATTTGGTAAAGAGAGTCTATTTGAATTTTTACAAGATTTTTTTAAAGAGATAAAGCCATCAAGTGGTATAACAAAATTATCTAAATTTAAATGGTCTAATATTTACACTACAAATCTTGATAGAGCTATTGAAATTGCTTACAAAAAAAACACGGATAAAGCCCAAAAAATTAAAACGATTGTTGGCCCAAAAGACTTACAAACAGAAAATAAAAATATAGAAGTAAATTTATTTAAGTTACACGGTTGCATTGGAAGACCTGATATTGATTTAGTTTTTTCTTTGAATGAATATGCAGAATTTAAAAACCCACATCTTAAATTATTTACTCAATTAAGTACTGACTTAATGGAAAGGCCAATGATATTTATTGGTTACAGTTTAATTGATTCTAATTTTCAGCAAGTCTGGGCTGAAATTAAAAAATACTGTGGAACAACAACTCAACCAAACAGATATTTTTTTATAGCACCTAATATTAAATCTTCATTAAGACACTTTTTAGAATCAGAAGGTTTTATTTGTTTTGATTATAAAATAGATGAATTCGCTGATCATATATCAAATTTATCATCTGGAAAAAGAACTACATTGAGAGATTATTTAATACAACATTTACCAGATTCTGATTTATTTGATAAGGCCAAAATTAATGAAGAAGTTGCTTACAGCCTTTCTCAAAATTATCAATTCCCAAAAGCAGAAATAAGTAAACATTCTCAATTAAATAAAAACTTTTACAAAGGCGCTCAACCAAATTGGAGTGATATTAAGCACGATTTAGATGCATCAAGAGATTTATTAGAAGATGTACTAATAAACTTTGAGAGTTGGTATAAAAGTCCAAAATTCAATTTATGGTTAATAACTGGTAGAGCAGGTGACGGTAAATCTACTTTTATAAGAAGATTAGCTTTGGAAATTTCTGAAAGAGTAGGAGATAGTGTTTTATTTGCAAAATCAAGGTCCAATTTATCTTCGAAAGAAATTTTAAGCTTATATGAAAAATTAAATACTCCTTTAATTCTTTTCATAGACAACACAACTGATAGAGTTACAAAAATTAACCAGCTAATTTCGGATTTCAGAAATGCCAAAGCTAAAATATTAATAATTGGTGCTTCAAGAAATTCTGATTGGCATGCCCATCATAATGACTTTTATGCCAAACCAGTTGAATTTTCTTTAGGAAAGCTTTCAGATAATGAAATTGGTCTTATTTTAAGTAAGCTAGAAATAAATGATGCTCTATTTAAATTGAAGAAATACAATGAAGAAAGGAGATTTGAGCTATTTAAAGAAAAGGCAAATAGTGAGCTTATTGTCGCAATGCGTGAAGCAACAATGGCTTTAAATTTTGAAGAAATTATAGCCAACGAATACACAGGAATTAAAGATGGAGTTGCAAAAAATGTTTATCGTCATATTTGTTTTATACATCAATTCAGATATAAAATACCACAAAGCTTATTACTGCGAGTATTAGAAGTAGATTTGAATAGTTTATCTGAAAACGTATATAAATACACAAAAGACATTATTTATTATGAGGATGATGAATCAGAAACTGATATTTTATTAAAATCGAGGCATCCTGTAATTGCAGAAATTGTAAGTAGAATTTACTTTAAGGATGATGTTGAAAAAGTTGATTTTTTAACAAAAATCTTTTCCGAATATATTCCATCTAATCCATTAGAAGCATCATTAATTAAAAAGCTATATCATCACAATACGATAGAGGTTATTTTTGATAATGTAGAAATTGCAAAGAGTTGTTACGATATTTTAATTCAAGAAGTACCAGATGATTACTATGTTTTACAACAAAAAGCATTGTTTTTAGTTAATAAAACTGATGACTATGATGATGCAAAAGAAGTAATAAAAGATGCTTTAAGATTAAATCCTGCTTCAAATGTATTACATCATACACACGGTATGATTTTAATGAAACAGTCTTTAAACGAAAAAGATTTAGATAAGTCCAAATTTTACTTGGAAGAGGGTAAACGTATATTAATTCGTGGGGCAAGAAAAAATTATAATAATGTTTATAATTATCATACTTTAATTAATTATTTAATTTCATGGTACAAAAAAGACACTAATCAAGACGATGAATTAATAGTAGAAATTCAAAACCTGATAGACGAAGCTTCCTTAAAAAATCCGAATGACACTTTAATACTAACTGAACATGGAAAGGTTTACCAATTATTAAAAGACCCTGTACAATCAAAATCTTATTTTGAAAAAGCAGTTAGGATTAATTCAAGAAATATGGCTGCAAGATATTTACTTGCCCGAATATTTATGAAGTCTGGTCATTTTGAAGAAGCTTTTAAAGTATGTGATGATGGAGTGAAACTTAAAAGAGATGAAATTTCTTTAAATAGATTAAGGTTTGAGCTTATGCATAAACTAGATAGATTCTCATTTGATGAACTAAAAAATGAATACGCTACATATTTATCTAACTACCCTAAAGATAGTTTCATAAAGTTGTGCTATTCAGCATTCTTGTACATTAATAAATCTAAAGAGTGTGATAGACTATTTGGTGACTTAAGATATTCTGATTATATGAGTTTTACAGATAAGTTAAAAGTCATTTATGATGTAAATAGGACTATAAATCAAGAAGATTTTAGAGAAACAGGAATGGTTGCAAGAACCACAGCTACTGGTTATTATCTAAAATCAACAAGATTCAATTCTAAGACAATGGTATTTATGCACAAAAATATAGTTGGAGAATTAAATGTATCAGATAGAGTACATTATAAACTTTTATTCAATTATTCAGGAGGTTTTGCTGTTGATGGTGAAATTGATTATTAAGGAATAGCTTAAGCTGCATAGTATTCGACCTCATAAAATTTTGGCTAAAACAATAGGTGAAATGAGCCGTTAATTGTTTCCAAAATTTTATGTAACCTTGAATTTTTGTTTCTTTTGTTTTAAGACACAAGATAATGAAACATTAAAAAAAAGGATTAATTGAAGTTCTAAATATAACAAGTGTATAGGATTTTATTTTTACTCACATAGAGAATCGAGTATTTCAAATTTTAATGACCCAAGTTCCAATTATTCTAATGAAATACAATGATTCTGGGATTTTTTACATAATACTACATTATAGCTATCAAATGGACTTCTCTCATAAAATACCAATGACAACATTTGTTCTATAATTTATAGTATGAATAAATACAAGACGTTAAAAAGAAGAATTATAAAGCGAATATACGAATAAATTTAAGAAAATCAATCAAATATTATTAACATATTTTTACGAAAAATGTTAACACATTAATAACCGTCGGCTTGGAAATTAAACCAATATATTTTATTAAGCACTATTTTATTTTCTTTATCGTAAGAAAATATTTTACCATATTTAAAGGTTGGCACAGAACGAAAATAATCAACAACTTTATATAATCGTCTATTATCTCCCGTTCTATACCATTTTTTACCACCGTCCGCATAAACTATTAAAATTAATGCAGTTCCTTTAATATAACCGTTTTGAATATAACCACCTACACGCATAAGCTACGCAATTAAACGCTATTAAGATGCACTATTAAAAACGTGATCAAAATTTAAAACATAACCTTGAGGAAAACTATTAGCATTAACGGAAATAAATAAATCATTTTCAAAAAAATAAGGATAAAGACTACCATTCATATAAATAGCAGCTTTAATTTTCGATGCTTTAGAAGCATTAATAAATTTTTCATATTGTAAAGCTCTAGAATCGTAATAATCAAATATAAAACTATCCTCTCCATTTGAAGAATATTCATTTTTTTCAATTACTTGTAGTAAATTATCGTTATTATCAAAAATGGATAATTTTAAAGTTATAATATCTGATTGTTCATAAAACATATTATTAACTGTTATAGTTCCATTTAGAACAAGTACACCAGTTTCAACAAATTTTGAATAACTTAAAGAAGTTTTAACCTCATAACCTTGCATAAAGTCAAAAGAACCACTAATTAACTGAGTAAAAAAATACGGAACATTTGGCAATACATCATATGAAACACCATTAAAATATAATACCAATTCTTTTGGATTTGTAAATATAGCATAATACACAACATTATTTTGAAATAAAAATTCTTTTGCAGATGTTCGTATTATAGGAGTTACTTTTGCTGAAGAATCATTTATATAATTAGTAACAGAGGATTTAACCTCACAACAACTAAAATCAATCATTTTTTAAAGGGTATTTTTATATTATTAAATTTTGTTCCGAAGAAGAAAGCTATTACACTAGTAACAACTGAATGAAAAAAATCCGTAGTTCGTTCAAATGTATTTAAAACCTCATTAGGTATATCTATAAACAAAGGTAAGCAAGGCAAAACAACAGACGCAAT
This sequence comes from Joostella sp., assembly GCF_048266025.1. Classification (NCBI taxonomy): domain Bacteria; kingdom Pseudomonadati; phylum Bacteroidota; class Flavobacteriia; order Flavobacteriales; family Flavobacteriaceae; genus Joostella; species Joostella sp. Next base: position 59,002 of record NZ_JBLXAF010000002.1, read on the forward strand.
AAGAACAAATGAAGCTAAGTAATAAATATATCTTTTACTTAAAGTATCATTTTGTTTTAAAGCTGATATTTGCATTTGTGTTGCTCTCTCCAAGTCTTTTACTTGTAACTCATGAGTTTTATACAATTGTTCAGTTAGAAGATATTGAAACTCTCTTAATTTAGTTTCTTTTCCTTTAAACAATTGAACTATCTCTTTACCAATATCAGAAGTAGAAAAAAGAGATTTTACTACATTAAATATTTTCTCAAACATATTTATAATTTTCTAATTTTAACAATGTAATAGATAATAGTTACAACCATTAAAACAATAGCAAAAACATCTTTAACATTAGCTAAATATACTGCCATTGTTCCCAAAAAAGGCATTGCATTTAATAGGTTATTCATTGAATAGGGCATTATCTTAATAATTCAATAGTTTGATATAAGCTTAAATTATCGCCGCCTATATATCCGTAAAACTTCCATTTAGTATAAAAACGTTTTTTTCCATAATGAGAGCCAATTAATTTTATCGTCAATGAATCAAAAGAATCATACTTTTTTAAAATAGATTGTTTAGGATAAAAAGGAGTTGAAAGCATAAGAAAAAATATTCGTGCTTGCTTTTGCTTCTCTTTATCAAATAAACTATCAATACTTGTATTAAAGTCAAATAATAAAGTATATAACCAACCAATAAAACCATATATAAAAGTTGCTATTAATGGAACTAAAGCAAAAACAATCATACTAACCGATAGGTAACTTTTCGTTCTTTTCTTTGAGTATTTTTTTGTCATTTTCTGATAAAGTAAAATTTAAAATTTCCGTTAAGTTTCTAAGGCTTCCAAGTGGTCCAAAATCATCAGTTAAAGGCAAGTAGCTTTGTAAACCAAATTCAGCTTTTACCTTATAATAATCTGCTAATGATAAAGGAACTAAAAGCGATATAATTACGTCCTCATCTGTAAAAGCTTTATTTATTTCATTTAACAAAGATGTTGAAATAGCTTCTGCATTTTCATTGGATAAATTAGAACCTACAGATAAAAATTTATTTCTTAAGTACTCCCAAGATTTGGCAATATATTCTTTAAGAATGAAGCTAACAATAACACCTATTATAACTAAAAGAATAACTTTTAAAAACCTTAAAACCTTTTCATTTGTTAGAACAGTTAACATCCGCAACCGTTTGAAGCAACATTTATATTAATAATATGGTCATCATTTTGAAATGAAGATTCATTATTATTACTATCATTATCATTTGAAGTATCATCGGTAGAAGTACCACCTTTTCCCGCTAGGTTATCATCCGTAATTGCATCATCTGAACAAGTGCAATCAGATTTTAAAGATTTTAAAATCATATAACCCGCAATAATTCCAATACCAAGAACTAAGACATATTTAAGAATCTTTTTAAAACGTTCTTGTTTTTGCTTTTTAGTTAGTTTCTTTTTCATACTAAATTTTTAAAATAATTAGTTGGATTTACTAATTCATTATTTACATATAATTCAAAATGTACATGCGGTGTCATTTCAGAACCGTATTTTTGAGTAATATCATCAGCAGTACACAGTAAATCGCCTTTATCAATTTTATCGCCAATACTTAAAAAAGTATTTATATACATTATTTTAGCTCTATAATTAGAGTATGCTCCAGTACCTACAATCTCAATTAATTTATAACTACTATCATCTGAATAAGGGTAGCCATAACGATTAACAGTACAAGGAAATGGAGCTTTAATTTGCTGATTTGGTATAACGTGAAAATCTATACCTCTATGTGTATGATTTCCTCTACTAGCACCAAAATTACCGCATCCTTTAGGGTCGCATTTTCTTAACAAACCCGTACCATTAATAGAAGTAAATTCATGTTTCATAATAAAAGGGAGAATAAGTATAATTAATATTAATAACATTTTATTTTTCTAATATTGTAGGTTTAAATACCACCAATAAAAAAGGAAGAATTACAAGAATCATAAATATGTAAAAACCTTTATTTTCTTTAATGTTCTGCCACATCTTTTATAACTTTTTTATTGTTCCAAATTTCTTCTAATTCCAAATTTACTTGCTTCATTGCTTTTGCTATTACTTGAGCAGTTTTTGCATATTTGTCAATCTGTTCAGCCTTTTTTAAAAATTTGGATGCAAAGCCAATAATCTTTGCACCCTTATTTAATACATTAGCCATGTTCTAACGTTTTTGCATTGAACCAAAATAACCCGAAACCCTTTTCCCCGAAGAAGTAACACCGCTACCATTAGGACTAATAACCATGTTTATTTCAGATAGAGCAATCTTTTTTGTCTTTACATTCATAAGACATGGCATAAGTTTCTTTACACCTGATTTTTCATAAAAAACCGAAGCTATCATAGTTTGATAAACATTACCCGATTGTGAAGTACTTTCAGTAGTTCCAGAGTAAGGCGCAACAGTAGCCTTTATTAAACCCTTTGAACGTGATACATTCCAAGCATTAACAATTGTACCGCCCTCATATTTACCTTTCTTAATTATAGAGTAAGTTGCACCACTTTTTTTAGCGGGTGGAGGAGGTGCTTGCTGATAACCTCTATTAGAATAACCTCTATTAGAATAATTTTGATTAGAATAAACTCTATTGTAATTATTTCTATAATTCATAATTTGAAAATTTATTTAGTTATTTTTTGTAATACCAATAAGTAATTACACCAACAGCAACAACAACAATTGCCCACATTACCGTAAAGCCTTTATATAATGGATAGGCTAACCATTCTTTAATATTTTCCATTTAATAATATCTTTTAGAACTTTTTTTATTTGATTTTTTACCGAAGAAGTTTAAACCTGCAAACCAACCGAAAGGAATAAAAAGGACAAGCCACCATGCAGAAGCATTTGACGTACCACCAACATTACTAAAAATACTATCTTTAGAAATAGTTTTTATAGTATCATATTGCCAAGGTCTATGCTGACCATTATAATAATGGTCGTAAGTAATAGATTCCCATGTAACAGTATAACCCAATTGTTTAAAACCCTCAGTAATAGCCATTTTAAACTTTTTAGCAATAGCATCTAACGCGGGAATCATTTCATTTAAAGCCTTTTCAGTACAACCCTCTTTTTTACCGTATAAATACCAATTCTTTTCACCCGCATAAGCCATTTGGAAATCGAAAAGGAAACCATTTAAAGTAGACTTAGACGTATCGTCCATAGTTGGCAAAATAGCATCAAGTCTATTTGTATAATCAGTAGCAAGATTCTCAATAAAATCTTTGGCTTTTCCAGCATCCCAAGTAGAACCCCAACATTTTATTTTATCGAGCAAACCCTCTAAACCGTCTAAAATTCCACCAATACCCGAACTTTCAGAACCGCCACTAGTTGAAGCAAGTAAACCCGCAACCGTTAATAATACACTCATAATTTTAATTTTTTAAAATAAGATTCCCTACCCATTTATAGGGAATCTTTTAAAACACATAACAAAAAACAACTATTAACCAACTAGAGTACTAACCATGTAGTAAATTAAATCCTGTTCTAATGCTGTATCATGATGAACAGTTAATTCCGAAATTCCGCCAACTTTTAAACTAGGTTTTGATTGACCCAAATATGCCGAAGCCGGCAAACTTCCCGTTTGTGTAACTAATTTTAAAGAGGAAGCATTTATTTGCTCGATAGAATAATCTACTTTTCTATTATTAGTACGATTAAAATAGGAAACTTTTAAAGGGGAAACATTAGGGAAATAAAGCAAACTAACACCAGTAGTATTAACAACTTTCTCACTAAAAGTACTTCTTACCTCTGCTTTAGAGATAATTAAACCTCTTGATACTTGGTTAGCATGGTCTAAATTAAAGACATCGTAAGAAGCTGAATCATCAAGCAGAGTTATAGTAACTCTATATTTACTATCTTCATTTAATGGCAAAATACCACGAGTAGAAAATAATAATTTAAAGTTAATCAGTTCAGTAGTACTTTCTCTAATCTGATATGAACCATCAGAAACAACAGCCATAATTTCCGCTAAACTTGATACAAGCATTTCGGGTATGCGGTTTGAATCCGCAATATTATTACCCACTTGGTCTACTTTAATTTTGGCTGTTTTATTTATAGCTGAAAATAAAATACCTTGTGAATTTTGGTCTATCTCCAAAATCTGGGTAGTAGCACCCGTTAAATTATACAATTTCATATTTAATACAATTAATTCTTTTACAATGTTGATGCAAATATTAAAACTATATCAAAGTAGCTTTTACATAACTTAACAATGCTTTACATTAATTAACTATTATTAATATTAATTGACATTCTTTTACATACTATTTCAATAGGAATTGCATCCACTTTAGCAATATCGAAAGGTGTTAAGTAATTTCTTTTTAATTCTAAAATATCTAAATAAGTCTGATAATGTTTTAAAGCTGTAGGATATGAAACACCTAAATAATTAGCTAATTGAGTTTTTAAAATTTTCATAATAGTAAAGGTTTAAGGGATTTATTAACAATACAATTCAAAATGAGAATTATAAAGATTCTCATTTATAAAATTAATTTTAGTATCTTTTTTAAATTCGTATATATAATTGCTGACTTTTGAATAATACCAATCTTTTAATATTGGATTTGAATCTAATATTTGTCTAATAGGCATTAAAAACTCTAATTTCTGACCGTATGAAAAGTAATTTCGTAGATTTCCTTTTATAAGCCTTTGAGTACCTATAAAAGTATCTTTAATTGTACGAGGTAAACGCTCAATAACACCTCTAACAGCTTTTATCCTTTGAGCAATCTTTTTAAAATCCAACATAAGAAAATCCTTTTCTTTATTAATTTCAGATTTACCCGTATTATATTTTAATTCAGAATGATTTTTTTTTGCTTCTTCCAATAATGAAAAAAGAAAATGTTTATCAAAAATATTATCAAAAGTGAAATCTTTTAATTTGGCTAAATATGCTCTATTTAACTGATACTCATATCTCCAAATATCATTATTAGTATCACGATTAAAATTTTTCTTTTGTCCATTGGTTGCATAATCATAATTTAAAATATTCATTGATTCTATATCAAAGCCAACAGAACGCCAAGCATCAAGTATATAAGGTTTTGAATTTTTACCTATTAGAATTTCGTTAGTTTTATTATATATACGACAATATTTATAAGCTGATTTTTTACCTATACCAACACCATTACAAGTAACAACACCTTTCTTAACTTTAGTATAAAACGCTATCTCTTTTGGTCGACCAGCAAATAATAAAGTACCTTGATTTAATTGTTTTAAACTCGTAGAAATACCATGAGAATTACCATGAACATCTAAGGCTAAATCCAAACGACTACAAGAGTGAAAAGATATACCTAACAACTCGGTAATAGTTTCAATCTCTTTTTTTAAATCCTGCATACTACGAGTATAGAATAAATGATTTTCTAACTTAATTTGAACTAAATCACTCTCAATTATTTCGCTTTTTGGTTCAAAATTCATTATAAAATATTTTTCTTTTGGCTTATCTGTAGAGGGAGAATAATAAACATCAACCATTTTCTTATAAGTCCTATTACCGTACTGATGCATATCAAGTTTTAAAGACTTTTGCCCTTTTAATAGGGGAGAGCCTTTAAAACTCAATACTAGGTAATCAACACCGAACCAAGCTGACTGTGAGTGGTCGAGTTGAATCCCATTACATTTAATGGGATTTTTTTCTTTTTTTTCTGTATTTTCGCAATTGGAATTAATTGTAAGCATAAGATATAATTATTGAAAAGGGTTATAATTTGTGTAATTGATTCTAATACAATGTTTAAAAGATAAAGGCGGTAGAAACGGGTGAGAATGTTTTAAACCGCCTTTTATCATCTTAATAGCATCGTTATATGTTTTATTAGTCTAGTAAATAGCTACGCAATTAAACCGCAATAACAAAGCAAGTAAAAAAGCCAACTAAAGCAATTAAAAAAACTAAAGCATTAATTATAGAAAATGCCAAATAGATATTTTTAAATGTGATTTTTTGTAAGTTTTTCATAATATCATTAATAAAGGTTAGAACATAAATTTTTCATGATTAGAAAGGATTTATCATTATAAATATCCTCTCTAGTTTTATAACCGAAATGCTTTAAAAACTTCTCGGGCATATCATAGACTTTCTGCACATAATTAATACGTTTCTTATAATCATCTAATTGAGTAGGAGATAAATTTTGTAGCATTGGTTCGTCAATAGACTCGTAAACCTCGCATTGATGCCTTTTATTTATATACTCTAAATGCCATGTACAATATTTAAAATTATCCTCTTTAACATCTTTAGCATGAATACAATTTGAACAGTTTTCACGAGAATCATCTAGTATTAAAATCATAATAAATTATAGTTATGGATTTTTATAAAAAGGTCTTTATTCGATGATACTTTTGTTTCAAAGTTTATTGTTCTGTGGGTATTAGTAATTGATATATAGCCAAATTGGTCTAAATTGAAATCAATTCTTAATGAAGATTTTTCTGATTTTAATAAGATTAAATTTCCTAATGATGAAGTTTTAAAAAACTGCCTGGCAATTCTTTGGAAATTTTTACTATCTAAAGGTGTTGTTCGTAACTTGCTGATATTGTCAGCATTAAAAACCAAATGATTTGATTTTAACGATTTTTTTCGTGATTTTAACGTGCAAGATTGCACAACACGTTTTGTTTGCGTAATTTTACTCATAGATTTATTTAAATTAAACCACCGTTTACCATAATTTCGATGCTATGGTCGGTGGTTTCTTCTTTAAAAGAAAGCACCTTAAACGGGTGGCGAATATATTAAACTACAATTCTAAACTTTTACGGTTTTCCTCATATTAAGGTCTTTTTTTGTCTTATAATTTATATTATGTAAAATAGAATTATTTGAAACCCCTACTTTATATAGAAAACTACAATTAAATCTTTAAACTGGATAATCCTGCGTCTATTGGAAAAACATGTCCTGAAATTGCTTTAGAAGAATCTGATAATAAATACGCCGCTAATTCGGCCACTTCTTTTGGTTGCAGATATTGTTTTAAAGGATGGCGCATCATCATCGATTCACGTTGCTTATCATTACGCAATAACTTTTCTGCTAATTGTGTATCTGTAACTGTTGGCGCAATACAATTAAATCTAATCTGTGTTGCATATTCTGCAGCCAAAGATTTTGATAATCCTTCTACGGCAGATTTACTAGCCGATACGCTCGCATGAAATGGCATTCCTAATTTTGTGGCTACGGTACTAAATAAAACAACACTCCCTGAACCTTGCTTTAAAGCATTTGAATATTCTTGGATACATCGCACAGCTCCAAGCACATTAATTCTAAAATCTTCATTAAAAGCTTCCATATCAAGCCTTTTAAACGGTTTTAACTGAATACTTCCTGGACAATATACCAATCCGTTTAACGCTTCAATCGTTGGCAATTCATCTGTAAGCACATCTAGATTGTGGTGTGTTAGATTATTATGTAAAATAGGTTCACTTCTACTAAAATTTATAATTTTATGTGTTTCAATAAGTAATTCTATAATGGCTTTCCCTATTCCTTTACTGCCGCCAATAACTAATATTGTTTTCATAATATATTTATTTAATCGATTGATATAGTTACAATCTTATAAAAGTGTTTAATTAACTAGATTATTTATCATTCCTTTGAAGACAAAAGCATGAAATGGCAATACAGAATACCAATATAAACGTCCCCAAATTCCTCTTGGTCTAAATACTGCTCTTTGATATAACTTCCCTTTTGCAATCTTAAATTCCAACCAAGCTTCTCCTGGAAGTTTCATTTCTGCATATAGCAACAAGCGTTTTTCTTGTTTATCAGCTAATAAAACCCGCCAAAAATCCAGTGCATCTCCAGCTTCTAAGTAATGATCGTTTGTTCGGCCACGTCGGAGCCCCACTCCCCCATAAATTTTGTCAATATAACCACGTATTTTCCAAAGCATATTATAGCTGTACCATCCATTTTTTCCGCCTATAGACCAGATTTTATCCATTGTATATGCTTCGTCATGAACTTCTCTAACTCTAAGGTCCGTAAAACAACCATATTTTGGAATCTGAATGTGTTGACTCAACTGATCGTGGAATAAACCACTGCTAATCGCATCTTTCCAGCTAGAAACAACTTCATTTTGCTCAATCTTTTGAAAGGCTAAAACTACAGCTACTTCATAAGAAGAAGGATCGATATCTAATATTGAATTTATATCGCTTGGTTTGGCTATCACTTCTACTTTCATGCTATCAACCAAGGCTTTTGCTAAATTAAAAGAGGTAGATGTAACAAAATACAACCAATAAGAGGATAGTTTTGGGGTTAAAACGGGTAATGTAATTATATAGCGTTTAAAACCACGGATTTCCGCAAATTTTAAGAGCATTTCTTTATAAGTAAGAATTTCTGGTCCGCAGATATCGAAAGATTTGTTATACACTTCTTTACGGGCAATAGCTTTCTCTAAAAAGTTTAATACATCTCGAATTCCTATAGGCTGTGTTTTGGTATTTAACCATCTTGGAGCTACCATTACTGGTAGTTTCTCTACAATATCCCTTATTATTTCAAAGGATGCGCTTCCACTTCCTACAATAATCCCAGCTCTAAAGGTGGTTAATGCATATGTTTCTGAAGCTAATGTTTCTTCTACTTTTAGTCTAGATTTTAAATGCTTTGATAAAGTAGCATCATTTACAATTCCACTTAAATATAAAACCTGCTTACAGTTAGTTTGTTGTAATAACGTTTTAAAGTTTTTAGCACATTGTTCTTCTAAATCACTAAAATTATCTGTGGCAGCACTCATAGAGTGAATCAGATAATAGGCTATATCAATATCTTTAGGAATGATTACATTTTCTATGTCTGTGAAATCAACTTTCAGAAATGTAATCTGCTTATTATGAGTCATATCATCTGGAATCCTATTTAGGTCTCTAACGCAACAAACAAGATTATGCCCAGCATTTATAAGCTTTGGCACTAGCCTCTTTGCTATATATCCCGTTGTTCCAGTGATTAGAATCTTCATAACGAAAACTTATTTATATAATGTCATTATAAAGTTATAAAATTGTTTAACTAAATCATTAAAAAAGTTAAACAAAATAGTTTAATGTATGAAAATCATAGATTAAACTATTTAGGTTTAAGAATTATACATTATATACAAATGCTCTATACTTTAAAAGCGCGACAAAAAAAGCACCTCCTAAAGCATTTCCTAATAATGCTAAACTTTGAAATTTAAAATAATCATAAAAATGAATATTAGGGGAACTTAATAAACCAGAAAAGACTTCGATATTTCCAATAATACTATGGTGAAGCCCTGTAAAGGCCATCATGGAAGTAATTACATAAATAATAATTATTCTGCTTACGGTGTCTTTAGAAGATGTAATGAGCCAAGATAATAATCCCATTAACCATCCTGCTAACACAGCACTAGATACAATTACGAGTCCGCTGAAATCTGTAACATGCTCCCCTATTTTATTGATTGTAGCTGTATCGAAAATACCTAATTCCGGACCTATCCAACTTAAAAACAAGGCTATAATCCATCCTCCAACTAAGTTACCTATTATTACGAGTCCCCAAAGTCGCATTAAGCTTCCTACGGAATGTTTTTTGTTAAGTACTGGTAATGTAAGTAGCGATGTTTGTTCGGTGAATAGAATCGATTGCCCCAGAACGACTAATATAAATCCTATCGGATATACTAAAGCTATTATTTTAAAAAGCGAATCTTCGGCTACTTTTCCATCGAAAAAATAAAATACAGAGCAGATCATTAAAAAGCTAAAACCTATTTCAAGTCCCGCTGCTAAGGAGCTCAAGAGAATACTGCTAGTACTTCTTTTGTATATTTCTTGTCCTTCGCAGATCTGTTCTACCAAAATCTCACCATGACTCTTTGCAGAATTATCATCGGATTTCTTAGAATTATGCAGCTCATTATCAATATCTTCTTGTTTCTTCTTCTCTTCTTCGCTCATGTTTTATATTTAGATGGCTTGGAACTAAATGTAGTATTAGTTTACATGAAAATTAAATAAAAGATTGTTAAAATTATAAAAAGGGTAGAGATATGAATCAGAAATTGAAATATCTTTAAGTAACCAACTTAACACACTTATTGATGTCTATCGAAATTATATATGTTTTTGCAGTATTACTTCTCGTAGTAATATTTTTTGCTTTTGAAATTTTCCCGGTAGATAAGATCGCCTTTTTTATAATCGTAAGCTTATTATTATTTGGAGTGATTTCGCCAGAAGAAGCGGTAAGTGGGTTTTCCAATAGCGCCACAATTACAGTTCTCTGTTTGATGATTATTGCCATTGCTTTGGAGCAAAATGGAATTATTAACTGGCTGGCAAACGGACTCAAAAGATTCAAAACATTACCTGTTTTACTGCTGATCCCTGTATTTATGACTATTTCTGGAACTATTTCAGCATTTATAAGCACCACAGCCGTGGTAATTGTATTTATTAAGATTCTAACAGAGCTTTCTATAAAATATAATATTCCACGCTCCAAACTGTTACTTCCTATTTCTTTTGCGGGAATTTTAGGAGGGAGTTGCACTCTAATGGGGACATCTACCAATTTAATAGTGAATTCTGTAGCTGCGAAATTTGGAGCAGAACGCTTTACTTTTTTCGAATTTTCTGAATATGGACTAATATTTCTGGCTATCGGAATTGTATTTGTAACACTAACTTCTTTCCTCCTTCCGTGGGATACTTCTAATAACTTGAATAAAGAATATGAATTGGATCAATATCTTACGAGTATAGAGTTTGATGCTTCTTCAGAATTAATCGATAAAAAGATTATGGATACCTTTTTATTTGATGATCCCGGAATTTCATTATTAAAACTCACTAGGAATGGTATTTCCAATAAATCGCCAGGAAAATATATAACCTTAAGAAAAGGAGATAAGCTCCTACTCTCTTGTAATATGGATAGCTTGGTGAAAATTAAAGATACAGAAGGGATTATCATCAATAATTATAAGGTTTCCAACGATCAAATTTCAGAAGATGAAGAAAATAGCAATGAATTTGATTCTAAGCAGAATGCTTTTGTAGAGTTATTAATGCTTCCTGGAGCTCCACTATTAAAGCGTTCTATAAACGAACTAAAAGGAAAAATGATCAATGGAGGTTTACCATTGGCGATAAAACGAAGAAAGAATATTCAGAATGTAAAGGATAAATTATTAAATACAAATCCAGATAGGATAAAACTCAAAGTTGGCGATCGTTTATTGGTAGAGGTTCCAAAAGATCGTTTAGCAGACTTTTCTACGATAGATAATATGGCTGTTTTACAGGAACACACTTCTTATGCATCCGTTCCAAACTATAAAAAAGTACTTACTCTTTGTATCCTTTTAACTGTAATTGGTTTAGCAGCATCGGGAGTGCTTACTATTTTGGCGAGTTCTTTAACAGGGTGTTTTCTTCTGCTGATGTTTAATTGTACAGAGCTCAGCAAAGTATATCAAAATATAAACTGGGAGATAATTTTCTTATTAGCGGGAATGATTCCCTTAGGAATTGCAATGAATAATAGCGGTGCCGATGTTTGGGTTTCTACTCAGTTATTAGAATTAATTTCAGGAAAGCAGCCTACCATTATCATCGGACTCATCTTTTTATTTACCATGCTTTTAAGTGGAATTATCTCCAACAATGCCACGGCAATAATAATGACTCCAATAGCTATTTCATTAGCCACAGCCAGTAATTTACCACTGAAACCTTTTATACTAGCTGTATTATTTTCGGCAAACTTTAGCTTTTTTACACCTTTAGGTTACCAAACAAATACACTTATTTACGGACTCGGACTTTATAAGTTCAAGCACTTTTTAATTATTGGAGGAATGTTGTCTATAATCTTATGGATTGTAGCCTCGCTCCTACTCGGAAATATGCTCCCCGATGCGTAAATAAGTGCTCTGATTGGATTTAAATGTTTTTAAGCGTCACCTCTTGCTGGATATCCAGTTTTATTTACGTAGCTAATCGCATTTAGAACATCTTTAAATTCAGGTCTAGCAAACGGCATAGACTGTAAAGAACATGCGTATAATGTTTGGTTTGGAAGAATTAAAAACAATCCAGGCTCAAAAAATGTTTTCGGCTCTTTGTCTGAAATACCATTAGAAACATAAAGACCCCATTCTCGAGCCTCTTCAATACTCATTCCATATCCAAGAGTTAACCCCGGAATTTTCCATTTTTCTGTAGTTTCAATAGCAAGCTCTTTAGTATTTGCACTTACAGCAATTACATTCACTCCACGCTCTTTAAAATCTTCTAGTTTCTTCGCTAAATCCTCCAAATAGTTTTTACAAACTGGACAATGTAACCCTCTGTAATAAACAATCATCGTAAAATTCTCTCCTAATTGAGAACTCAACTCCCATTGATCACCATTTGTTAATGCTACTTTTAAATTAGGTACTTTCTTTGTTGGAATTAACATACTATACTTTTTTAATTTGATTATCTAATGAACTTACACTAAAAGCCATAGAAATCAACAGACTAAACCCCATTTAACATATAATTAAGGGTAATTTGTAGGGCATAAAGAACGATTTAACAATCCTGAATATATAAGTCCAGAATTTCTATCCTCTTAAAATAGTGCTTTAAAAATTACATTTTCTTTATAAGTAGCCTTTCTTTCTACGGAAGATTTGGTAGGTTAAGTTTATAATTTTAATTTACGGAGCTATAAAACTAAAACTAATGATAAAAACTACACAATCCCTCTTAGCGCTACTTATTGCACTATCATTTTCATGTAAAAAAGCAGAAAATCCGACCCCTAAATCATCCTTATCAGAAGCTGAAATTACAGAGAAGGCAAAAGCTATTCAGCAAGAGGTAATCACGCTAGACACACATTGTGATTTCAATGTTAATAATTTCACCGATTCTATTAATTATACACAAAACCTAAATACACAGATTACGCTTCCTAAGATGAAAGAAGGTGGTTTAGATGTGGCTTGGTTCATCGTTTACACAGGGCAAGATTCACTAACAGAAAGCGGTTATAAGAAAGCTTATGAAAATGCAATGGCTAAGTTCAATGCAATCCATAAGTTATGTGAGGAAATTGCTCCCAATGAAATCGAATTGGCTTTAACTTCTGATGATGTTAGAAGAATTCATAAAAAAGGTAAAAAGGTGGCTATGATTGGGATTGAGAATGGATATCCTATCGGTACAGATATTAATAATGTAAAGAAATTTTACGATCTGGGAGGCCGTTATATGTCGCTTGCTCACCAAGGTCACAGTCAGTTAGCAGACTCTAATACAGGAGAGAAAGATGATACATGGCCTAATAATGGTTTAAGTGAATTAGGGAAGCAAGTAATTGCAGAAATGAATAAATATGGAATGATGATCGATGTTTCTCATCCTTCAAAAGAAGCTATGAAACAGATGATAGCGCTTACCAAAGCTCCAATTATAGCATCTCATTCTTCTGCTAGAGGCTTAAGTGATCACAGCAGAAATTTAGATGACGAGCAATTAGCGTGGCTTAAAGAAAATGGTGGCGTAGTGCAAACCGTAGCTTTTAGACCGTATGTAAATGTTATAAAAGACAGTATTTATAAGTCAAAATTAGAGGCTTTTAAGAAAGAAGCTAGAGCTAAAGCGGGTTATACAGAAGCAGAGCGTAAAAATGCTTTAGGTTTATCTGAAAATGATAGTGCCCTTTATTTTGACAAATATGAAGATTTTAAAAAGGGACTAGCAGAAAAAGTGGCTGCTTTTGAAGCAAATGAAAACCCTGTTGATGTTGCAGATTTTGTAGATCATATCGATTATTTGATTGAAAAAGTTGGCATTGATCATGTTGGAATCAGCTCCGATTTTGACGGTGGCGGAGGAATATATGGATGGAATGATGCTTCTGAAACTTTGAATGTTACAAAAGAGTTAGTTAGACGTGGTTATAGTAAAGAGGAAATTGAAAAATTATGGAGTGGAAACCTACTTCGTGTTTTAGATGAAGTACAAGAAGTAGCCAAAAAAATACAGGAAGAAGCTTAATGTTTACAAGCTTGATCATTAATTTCTTACTAAGACCGAATAAAGCAACGGTTATTTAGAAATAAACATACCTTTAACAACTTTAAAGCACCGAAACTCGTCTCGGTGCTTTATTTTTGTATTAAAATCAAACAAATGAATATCAAGAATTTTAGACTTATCAGTATATTAGAAGGGATTTCTTATTTATTATTATTTGGAATTACGATGCCATTAAAGTATTTAATGGATATGGGAGGTCCAAATAAAATTGTAGGTTACATACATGGAATCCTGTTCGTTACGTATGTAGTAATGGCTTTCGTATTTTTCAAAAGACTAAAATGGTCGTATAAAACCTTATTTATTGTTTTACTGTGTTCTATTATTCCATTCGGTACATTTTGGATGGAAAAGAAGTATTTGCATCCTGATAAAGTGCAAGGAAATTAGATTTCTGCCGACTAAAAGTTTGTTTTAATCGTATAAATACAAAAGACCTTAAAATGAAAAGTAGTTTTAAAGATATTATAGAAGTTAATAAACCTGTATTAATAGATTTTTATGCCGATTGGTGTGGCCCTTGTCAAACAATGATGCCTGTTTTAGATGAAGTAAAACAAGCTATGGGAAACAATATCAATATTATTAAAGTGAATGTTGATAAGAATCAAGAATTAGCAGGCAGATTTCAAGTTCGTGGAGTGCCTACTTTTATGATTTTTAAAGACGGAGCTTCAGTTTGGCGTCAATCGGGAATGATTTCTAAAAATGACTTGGTAAAAAAACTTACAGAACATTTATAATTCTTCCGTAGAAGGAATGTTTTTTATAGTCGCATTAAAAGTAATCTTATAATTAGGAACCCATTAATTTGTTGCCAAGCGTAACGATTTCATAAATTCTTATTAAAACGCAAAGTTTACTTCATCAGCATCGTTAATTTTAGTAATTTTAAGAAGGTTACTTCAAGAGAAAGAATTGAAGGAATATTAACTTCACTTTCGTGAATAAATACTAATAACTATGCAGATAAATTTTGAATACGACAACGTAGCTGCAAGCAGCCGTTTAGAAGAATTGGCAACAAAAAAAATCAATAAGCTTTTAGATAAGTATGATTTTATGGTTAGAGCTGATGTATTTTTTAAGACAGAAAATACCTCTTCTAAAAATACTGGGAAAATATGTAACATTCGTGTGAGCGTTCCTGGACCAAGATTATTCGCAGAAGCATCTCATGAGATATTCGAAATGTCTATAGCAGAAGCCACTGACGATCTCGATAAACAACTGAGAAAGAAGAAAGAAAAAATGCAGGCTAAACAATAAAAATAACATTACGTGGAAGAGATGAGTATCATAGCAACAGACGACCGACAAATAACATTTATATTCGACCCTAGCACAAAACTAGGTCGAGAATGCCAAGCGTATGCAGTTTCTTCGGAGGCAAAAGTACTGGCAATCGATTTAACTAAGACTAAAATTGCAGATACCGAATGGGTAGAAATTGCAAATAGAGTTGGAAAAACCGTTCCAGAACTTATTTCTAAAGAACACCCAGCATTTACAAACTTATTTGGTGAAAACGTCGAATTGGACGATACAGATGCATTGAAAGTGTTGAATAAACACCCAGAAACATTAGTATATCCAATAGCTATTAGAGGAGATAAAGCGGTTATGGCACATACCTTTTCTGATATATTAAAACTTATTAAGCCAGACTCTTCCGACATTAATATACCATAAGGTATTATGTAAAACATCTATAAAAGCGAATCTTAACCAATTAGGATTCGCTTTTTTTATTTGTAAAAGGCTAGCTATTACTGCTTCTCTTGCAGTTTTTTATCGATAATCAACAAAGCATCATTTACTGTTTCCATATTATTCATATCATCATTTTCAAGCATGATATCAAAAGTGTCTTCTACATCCAATACAATATCTACTAGATTTGCCGAGTTGATATTAAGTTCTTTAGTAAAATTACTTTCCGCAGTAATATCGTTTACAGAAACATCTTCAGGGAGATATACCTTTACGATATCCTTTAACTTTTCATAATGTTCGTTATTCATAGCGTAGGAATTATTTTATATACTTTTTAAAGATAACACATGCATTTACATCACCAAAACCAAAGCTAGCTTTTGCAATAATATTTGGCTGGTATGATATTGTTTTTTGCAAAACCTGCTTAGACTCTACTATTTTCGCTATTTCAGGATGCAAGTCTTCGCAATTAATATTTCCAAAAATCTTCCCTTCTTTAAATTGTAATACGGTAGCCACGCTTTCAATGCTACCTGCGGCAGCCAAGCAATGTCCAAACATGCTTTTAAATGAGTTTATATACGGAAAATCTTTTCCTACGCGCTCTAATGCCATGCTCCAGTTTTCAATTTCGAGCGAATCCTTTGCAGTTGCAGTAAGATGTCCGTTGATAGCATCAATGTCATTACTCTTAATGTTAGCATCTTTTATAGCATCAGTAATACACTTTTGTACTGCGATACTATTTGGAGCCGTCATAGTCCCTTCTCCCCTTTGTCCGCCGCTATTAACATTACCTCCGAGAATTTCGGCATAGATTGTTGCATTCCGTTCCAACGCACTTTCTAAAGATTCAATTACTAGTGCTCCAGCTCCACTTCCTGGAACAAATCCCGCTGCACTTTCACTCATCGGGCGGCTTGCTTGCATAGGATTATCATTAAATTTTCTTGGTAAGATTCGCATTGCATCAAAACCGCCCCATACATAAGGCCCACTGTCGGAACAGCTTCCCGTTAATATTCGTTTAGCTTTTCCCAATTTAATACGTTCATAGGCCATTAAAATACCTTCTGTGCCTGTGGTACAGGCAGATGAATTGGTTGTGACTAGATTTCCTGCTCCTATAATACCACCTAAATAGGCGCTTATACCACTCGCCATTGTTTGTAAAACGGTAGTGCTTCCCAATCGCCTTACATTGCCTTGATCTATTAAGTTGATGGAATCTCTAAACTTATCTACTCCTAAAATTCCGGTTCCAAATATAATTCCATCATCCCAATTAGGAGCATCGCCCTCTGAATACTCCAATCCAGCGTCTTTCCATGTATCAGTCCCTGCAATCACGCCATATACAATTCCACTAGCATTGAGTCCTCGAAGCTGTAAATCTGTAAAATATTCCTTTAATAACTCCTGGCTAACAGTTGGTTTCCCAGCAATTTGACAACCGAATTTCAAATCTGATAGTTCTTGATGAAAAGTAATTCCACTTTCTCCATTAACGAGCGAATTAGTAAAGTCATCAAGCCCTATCCCATTAGGAGCACATACGCCCATACCTGTTATAACAACTCTATTTTGCATCCGTATTATATTTTATCATCCCTGCAATCGTTCCTTTACAAACGAGTTCCTCTTTTTGATTATACATTTTTACTTCACATTTTAATTTATGAAAGCGATAATATATTTTTGAAGAAGTAACACGAACCTTTTCCGAAGGAAGCACAGGCTTATAAAACTCCATTTCAGAACTACTAAGTCCAATAGCAAGTGAATCATTTTCTATTAAAGTATTAGTTGATATAAAATTATATAAACCCATGCAAATCAATCCAATTTGCGCACAACACTCAGTTAAAATAACTCCAGGGGTTACAGGGTTGTTTTTAAAATGACCTTTATAAAAATAAGCTTCTTTAGAGAATGTGTAAGTTCCTTCTACAATGTTTTCAGAGATATTATTTATTTGATCTACAAATAAAAATGGCTCTTGATATGGTAGGTTTTCAAGGATTTTTTTTATGATTTGTTCCTTTCTCATGGTTCAGAATATATTTACTGAAGACTCTCGCCTCCATCTGCTTTAATTATAGTTCCAGTAATCCATTTAGCTTCTTCTCTACAAAGTAGTGAAACTACATTCGCAATATCTTTAGGGGTGGTTAATCGTCCATTTGGATTCCTTTCAATAGCATTCTTCTTTAATACATCGCTTCCAGGAATCATTTTAAAAGAATTAGTTTCTGTAATTCCCGCTTGTATACAATTTGCTTTGATTCCTAAAGGAGCAAATTCTAAAGCCATATTTCTATGAATAGCCTCTAAAGCAGCTTTGGCAGCAGATACCGCTGCATAATTTGCCCAAGCTCTAGCATTCCCTTCACTAGTAAAAGAGATAATACGAGTGTCTTCTGTAAAGAGATTTAAATCAATTATCAACTTTGTCCAATCGTACACACAAATTGCCATGGCATCTATTGTTAGATGAAAGTCTTGATTCTTTAAGGTAGGAGAATCATCAGAAATCATAGGTTTTAAATTCCCTTTTGCAATACTATTTACAAGCACTTTTATTTGCCCATTCTTAATTAATTCTTTAATTGCTTGAACGGTGCTATTTCTCTTTTCTGTATTAGTAGCATCAATATTAAAATTTTTAAAATGAATATTGTGAGAACGGATTTTATCAAATTCCGATTCAATCTTAGGGAAATCAGACTTCCTATCTCTATGAACAATAATGATATTATAGCCATCTTCTGCAAGCCTTTTTGCTGAAGCGAGTCCTAAGCCACTACTCCCTCCAAGAATTAGCGCCCAGAATTGAGGTTTTTTATTTAAATACTCTTTCATAATTTTCTTTTTTTACCATTCTAACAATACCCTTTGTGCAGAAAACCCTGGACCAAAACTTAGAACCAATCCTTGTTCTCCAGGTTGAATGTCCTTATCCATAAAGCGTTCTAAAACATAGAGAACCGTTGCGCTACTCATATTTCCATAAAGGCGAAGTGTCTCTCGTGTATCATCTATATTCTTACCAAGTTTACCAAATAGTTCTTCTACAGTTTGCACAATTTTCTTTCCTCCAGGATGAAAAATAAGATGGTCTACTTTTTCAATTGAAGTTCCATGTTTTTCTAAAAATGGATGTATGATTGAAGGGAAATGAGCTGCAATAGTATCTGGAACAGCTGGATCGAGAATCATTTTTAATCCATGATTGGTTAAATCAAAACCCATCATATGAGTTGCATCTTTAAAATGATACATCTCTTCTCCCATTATTTTTGGACCTATTGCATTTTCTTCAGAAGAAAGCAACACACAAGAAGCTCCATCACCAAAAATAGCAGCACTTACCATATTTGCCATCGAATAATCATCTAACTGAAAAGTAGCAGTTGGACTTTCTACAGCAACAATTGCAGCACGTTTACCAGGATTGGATTTTAAGAAATTAGAAGCATAGATAAGTCCGCTTACACCAGCGGCACAACCCATTTCTGTAACGGGAAGTCTAACAACATCTTGGCGTAACCCCAAGTTATTAATAAGATACGCATCTAGAGACGGAATCATAATTCCTGTGCAGCTAACAGTTATAATATAATCCAAAGAAGCTGCTTCCCAAGAAGCATTATCTAAAGCTTTTTTAAGCACATTTGTACCTAGTTTTTTTACTTCTCGGATATAAATATTGTTTTTGTCTTCAAAAGAAGTGTTTGTAAACACATCTTCGGCATCCATAATAGCATAACGCTTATCTACCGCAGCGCCTTCAAAAATCTTAATAACCTTACGTCTAAATCGCTCCTCTTGATTTGCTAACCAAACTTCAACTAAAGGCAAAATATCTTCCGTTCTACGCTGAAAAGCGGGTAATTCTTTGGCTACAGTTACTATTTTTACTTCTTTCATAAATTTAAATTGGTTTGGTTCTACGTATCACCCATAAATATCGGAATGCCCACTTCCATTTAATAATATTGGTTGTATCTGGTAAGTTATTTGCGAAATCTTGTAAATCGGACTTTATAAAGCCGCTTTTTATGGAAATTAAACCATCTTCTTTAGCTATTTTGGTCTTTATAAAAATAGCACTAAACAATTTAAATAGATAATAAGCGAGTTTACTTCTGTGTAAATCATTAATAATGACCCCAATTTTAGCAAGCTTTAGAAACTGATTTAAAAAAATAGGAATTTGAGGGTTTTTAAAATGATGCATGGTAAGCGTACATAATAAAATATCACATGGAAAATCTTTGGAATCTAACTTTAAAATATCTTGACAAGAATATGAAATATTGGAATATTCTTCAGATAAATTTCTAGCGATTTCAATCCCTTTTTCGCTTAAATCCACTCCTTTAAGTGTTAAAGTGGTTTTCTTATTACTGAAGTATTTTGCAATATCCCTAAGCATTTTTCCATCACCACATCCCATATCTACAATTACATAATGATCTTTAGAATACTGTTGCATAAGTGTTTCTATTGCTTTAATTGTTATTTTATTCCCACTTAACAATCGGTTTACAGTAGACAAGTCTTTTAAAACTTCTTGAAGCATAGAAGCGTCTAAGTTTGGATTGTCCATGGATTCTGGATCTTCACATCTTTTTGAAAAGTTAAGCATCATAAAATTGGTTTTCCATGTGTTTGTTTAATCATTTTATTCAGCAACCACGGAGAATTAGTAATCAATTTCATGCTTGCAGGGGCGATATGATTATTTAGAAGTATCTTTTGGAGCTGCCTTCCCATCCATAATCGAGATTTAAATTGTTTATTCCACTCTTTCTGATAACTTCTCTCTAATTCATTACGATTAAAGCTATTATTCTTAAAAAATGTATCAATTAATTCCGAAGCAATTTTAGCGCTATGTATAGCCATTGCCATTCCGTTACCACAAAGAGGATGAATCAATCCAGCTGTATCTCCACACATTAAAATATGATTGTAAACACTTTCTTTTTCTGAAAATGAAATCTGCGCGATACTCATTGGGTGTTCAAAAATGGGTTCAGCATCTTTTAGAAAGGTTGCAAGATTTTTATTCTTAGAAACTATGTTTTTATTAAACTCTTCAACTCCGTTTACACATTTAAAGCTTTTATAAGTAGTTAAGTAACAAAAATTAACGGCTCCTGTTTCTGTTTTAGACAATCCGCCATATCCACCTTTAAAACTATGTAAAGCAACCAAATCATCTGGGAAAACATCATATTTATAATGCGCTTTGATTCCCAACCATGAAGATTTTTTATTTATAAAGCTTCTATCCAGTTGTTTATCTAAATAGTCTCTTTTCCCATACGCTCCAATAGCAATTTTAGAGTTATAGGTGCCTGATTTTGTGGTGACTTGAAAAGTATTTGAATTAAAAGTTACTGATTTAACCGCTTCAAAAAGAAAGTCTACATTATTGGAGATTGCTTTTTTATAGAGTAAATCATCAAAGGCATATCTGCTGATACCTATACCACCCAAAGGAAGCTTAGTTTCAATACGACTCCCGTTTTCTGTTGTTATTTGAAGTCTTTCAATTGTTTTTGACTCCATATTTTTAAAAGAAACATTCAAGTATTCTAAATAAGGAAGAATTTCATTCGAGACATATTCCCCACATACTTTGTGATGAGGAAAAGTATTTTTCTCAAAGACAAGCACTTTATAATTCAGTTTTGATAAGTGAATAGCTGCTGTTAAGCCCGCCAATCCCCCACCGATTACAATTACATCATATATTTGTGTACCAACTATTTTTCGCACGTAATTTGCCTTATTTGAATTACTTAAATATAGTGTAAAAAAAATCCCGAGAATTATATTTCTCAGGATTTTATAGCGTTTACAAAACAATTATTCTATTTATTTCTTCCAACTGTCTTTAAAGGCAAAATCTTTTTGAGGAACACGTGTTCTCTCACTTTTTTCCATATCTAGCAGATTGTCATTTAATTTACTAAAGTCTCCCCCGTAATATCCTAATGCAATAGCCGTAGAAACGTGGTAGCCTTTTGGAATTTTAAAAACTTTTTGAGCTTTCTCCCAATCGATTCCAGCCATTTGATGCACTCCTATATTCATGTATTGTGCTTGTACGCACATATTCCCTACCGCAAGTCCTAAATCGTGTAATGCATGAAAATTCGGTTTTCCATCATCGGTATTTTCTTTATAAGCTGTAATCATTAATAAAGGAGCGTTTACCACCCAACTTTTATTAAAATCACTTAAGCAATCTACTATTTTATCATAAGTATCACTTCCTTTTTCGGCATACATAAACCGCCAAGGCTGCATATTATTAGAGCTTGGCGCCCATCTAGCAGCTTCAAAAAGCTGTTTTATTTCGCTTTCAGGCAATTTATCTTCTTTAAACACTCTTGGACTCCAGCGCATTTTTAAGAGCGCATAAATCTCATGATTTGTTTTGGCAATTTTATCTAAATGTAATTGTTCTAATGGTGTCATAGTTATTTTTTTATGATGCTAGTTTTTCTTTAAAATCGTTTATAATCCCTCCTTTAAGGATTAAATTAATCTGACGCTCACTCATTGTATGTTTTACAAGAAATTCTTCTTCCTTATTTTCATAGGAAACAATAACCCGAATAGGGTTTCTATTTTGAACATCTTCTTTTAAGTTTTTAAAAGTTACCATCGCATTTTGATGGATTTTGTCATAATCATCAAGATTGATAAATTCTAGTGGTAAAATCCCGAAATTGACAAGATTCTGCCATGCTATACGTGCATAACTCTTAGCAATTACAGCTACTTGACCTAAATATTTTGGTGCTATTGCAGCGTGCTCTCTACTACTTCCTTGCGCATAATTTTCTCCAGCCACCACTATATGTCCGCCATACTGATTCTTAGCTTCCATAGCGCGGTCGTAGAATGTTTCGTCGATCACAGTATATGAAAACTTGCTGATTTCTGGAATATTACTTCTAAATGGCAATACCTCTGCTCCTGCTTTTAAAATTTCATCTGTAGAAACATTATCTTTCATTTTTAAAACTACAGGAATCTTGTAACTATCTTTTAAAGCTTCAATATGCGGTAGCGCCTTAATGTTTGGTCCCTTTTTAAGACTCAAATTCTCCCCATTTTCTGGAGGAGCAACCAACATATCTGTATTTATAATATCCATTTCTGGAGCCTCATAAATAGGATATTTCATATTGTATAGTTTCTCTATATCTCTAGGATCTGTAATTTTTCCTGTTAATGCTGAAGCTGCAGCAGTTTCTGGGCTACATAGGTGTACTTGATCGTCTTTGGTTCCAGAGCGATCTGGGAAATTACGAGGCATCGTTCGCAAACTAATCGTTCCGCTTGCAGGAGCTTGTCCCATTCCGATGCATCCCATACAACCCGATTGATGAAATCTAGCGCCAGCTTTTATCAAATTGGCAAAAGCTCTATTATCAATCATGTTCTGAATAATTTGTCGAGAAGTAGGATTGATATCAAAAGACACCTCTGGATTTATAGATTTATCTTTTACAATAGCTCCGGCTATCCAAAAGTCTCTTAATCCAGGGTTTGCAGAAGATCCAATTACTACCTGACTAATACTTTTCCCTTCAACTTCTCGTACAGGAACTACATTCCCAGGACTAGTTGGTAAAGCTATAAGAGGAACTAATTCATCTAGAATAATTTCATCCTCAGAATCATACTCACAGCCTTCATCAGCAATTAATTCCTTCCAATCATCTTCTCGATCCTGAGATTTCAGAAAGCGTTTGGTTTCTTCATCACTAGGGAAAACCGTTGTTGTGGCTCCTAATTCGGCACCCATATTGGCAATAACATGTCTATCCATTGCGCTTAGGTGTTGTAATCCATCACCATAATATTCTATGATTTTTCCGACGCCACCTTTAACATCATAACGTCTTAACATCTCTAGAATTACATCTTTTGCGCTGACCCAATCAGGGAGTTTTCCGGTTAGCTTTACTCCCATAACTTGAGGCATTTTAACAAAATAAGGCTGGCCAGCAATGGCAGCAGCCACATCTAGTCCACCAGTACCAATAGCTAGCATCCCTAAAGAACCAGCTGCTGGGGTATGACTATCTGAACCTACTAAAGTTTTACCAGGTTTACCGAAACGTTCCATATGAACAGGGTGGCTCACTCCATTTCCTGGACGGCTATACCATATTCCGAATTTTTGAGCTGCAGAATGTAGAAAGAGATGATCATCTGCATTTTTAAAATCTGTTTGTAAAAGGTTGTGGTCTACATACTGAACGGCAACTTCTGTTTTGGCAGTATCTAAACCCATGGCTTCTAATTCAAGTTGCACCAATGTTCCCGTGGCATCTTGAAGTAGCGCTTGATCTATCTTAATTCCTATTTCACTCCCTGGAGTCATCTCTCCTTGAAGCAAATGTGACTTTATGAGTTTCTGAGCTACATTTAAGGGTTTATCCATTAGTTGAATTTTTAGGTTTATTTGATTTATCTAACCTATAAGTTACAATTGTTTTAAGAGGTAACCATATGTTTTAATGGACTTTAACGAGGATTAAGATTTTTTAACAGAATCAATTCAATGTAAAACAAAAAATCCGAGCGCGAACTCGGATTTAATGATTGTTAATGTGTTTGTATTAAACTTTAATTCTAAAGATTAAAAAACTTCATTTAGGAGCTTCTTCAGTTCCTCCCAAGATTTCTCATCAGCTTGTTTATTATACGCCAATGGCAAATCAAATTTCTTACCTAAAGAATCTGCATCTTTGCTTGTAAATGCATGTACAGCATCTTCATAAGCTATATACTCATAATCGGCATTCACACTATCCATTGCTTTTGTGTAATTAATAATAGACTCTTCAGAAACGAAAGGATCTTCGGCACCATTACACACCAATATTTTTGCTTTTATATCTTCTGATGGCATTACAGGAAGTTGAACTCCACTATGAAAAGCAGCGACAGCATCTAAATCTTCGCCCATGTTTGCCATTGTTAAAACTACACTTCCTCCGAAGCAGTAACCTATCGCAGCAATTTTCTCTTGATCTACATGAGGATTGTTTTTTAGCACAGACAAAGCAGCATCAAATCTAGCTTTAGCTACATCTATATTTTTCATTACCATTCCTGCAAACTTCCCTGCGTCATCTGGATGTTGGGCTTGTTTACCATCTCCATACATATCTACAGCCAATGCTACATATCCTAATTCTGCTAATTTATCTGCTCTTTCACGACTGTATTTGTTGTGTCCCCACCATTCGTGAACAACCAATATTCCAGGCCTTTTTCCTTCTAATTCTGGATTGTAAGAAATATACCCTTTCATTGTTGTGGAATCGGTTTTATAACTTACTTCCTCCCCTTGCACTACTGTAGCTTTAGGTTCATCTTGAGGAATTTCTATTTCAGGCTCATTTATTACCCCTTCTTTTTCTTTCTTTTGATCTTTACAACCCAACGCGACAATTATTATACCGATGAGTATTAAAATTCTAATGTTTCTAATCTTCATGAAGTTTAAGTTTTAAATTAGTTTCAAAACAAAAAAGTCCGATTACTTAAAATCGGACTTAAAATTATAATATAATATGATTACTGAGTTTTAGCATCCTGAATCATTTCATCACTTGCTACAATACCAAGTTCTACACGTCTGTTTTTAACACGTCCTTCTTCAGTATTATTATCAAATTTAGGCTGTGTTTCTCCGTACCATTTTGTTGTCATTCTAGATGAAGAAACTCCATTAGCTTGAAGAAAACTAGCTACAGACTTAGCTCTTTTTTCAGAAAGAGAAAGGTTGTATGAATCGGCTCCAGAACTATCTGTATGTCCTTCGATCAAAATATTTGTATCATCATACTCTACAAATACTTCAGCCATTTTTCTAAGTGTTTCTTGACCTTCAGCAGAGATATCAGCAGAATTCAATTGGAATTTAACACCGCTATTTTCATCAAAAGTAACATTAATACCTTCTCCAATTCTAGTAACTTCAGCACCAGGAATTGCTTCCTCAATAGCTTCTGCGTTTCTATCCATTTTGTTCCCAATTCTATTACCAACAGCACCACCAACGGCTGCTCCAATAATAGCTCCTAAGACAGAATTATTTCCATCTCCTACGTTATTTCCAATGATTCCTCCAATTGCAGCACCAGAACCAGCCCCTATTGCAGTTCCTCTCTGTTTATTATTGGAGTTCTGTATAGCCTCACAACTAACTAGCATTAATAATGAAGTTAATACAATACTACTTTTTAATATGATTCTTTTCATAATGATGTTGATATAGTTTTTTTATTAATTATCTAAGTGATGCTATTTTTGTGAATTCGTAAACTACAGTTACGGAACCATTATCTACAGCAGCATCGGCTGAGATTACCATTTTTTCTGGTGATAAAGAATTGATTTGGAATACATAACCATATCCTCCTCCAATATCATTTTTCTTCTCATCAGTAAATTTAAATTGAAATTTTGTTGGATTTCCATTCGCGTCGTCTTGAATAGACCAACGGATATTACGTTGACCAGGAGCACAACTTCCGGGTTCTAAGATATTGTAAAATCCTGTGCTATTATTAGAACGGAAAAACCATTCGCTACCTCTGAAGCACTTTGCTGAAACATCGTTAAATAATATAGATTTAAAATACCCTTCGTTATTCTGATAATCTATATTGGTCAATTTCCAAGTACCATCTAAGGATTTACGATTATCTCTGTTTTCTTTGCTCAAGCTCCCGCATGAGGTTAAAACGAAAGACATCAATAGTATAAAAATATACGCCTTATTTTTCATGTTGTTTTAGTTTATAGTATATAATAATTTATCTATTTACTAAGATAATAAAAATGCTGTTGAAAATAAGTATTATCTTGTTAAATTAACAAAACATTAATTCGTAAATATTCTAAAAATCTAGCAGTTCATACAGTGATTTTTCAAGCTTAGATTTAGCTAAAAACTGATTTTCCAACGACTTAGCAAATGGAATCGGAGTATCTAAACTAGCGACCCTTTTTATGGGAGCATCTAAATAAGTAAAACAATTTTCTGTAATCATTGCTGAAATATCACTAGAAATACCACCAAACAAGGTATCTTCTTGTAAAATTAGTGCACGTCCTGTTTTTTTAACTGAATTATATATAGTCTCTGTATCTAAAGGCGAAAGCGTTCGTAAATCAATAATTTCAACTGATAAATCATTAGCACCCTCTAAAAGATCTAAGGCCCAGTGGACACCACTTCCATAGGTTATAATTGTTGCTTTATCGCCTTCCCTCACTATTTTAGCTTTCCCTATTGGAGTATTGTAATATCCTTCTGGAACCTCTTGAGAGATGCTTCTGTACAATCCTTTATGCTCAAAAAACATGACAGGATTGGGATCGTTTATTGCTGAAATCAATAATCCTTTTGCATCCTCTGGAAAAGCGGGATAAACTACTTTTAATCCAGGTGTTTTTGTAAACCAAGCTTCATTAGATTGTGAATGAAAAGGTCCCGCTCCCACACCACCGCCACAGGGCATTCTGATAACAACATCTGCCTTCTGTTCCCATCGGTAATATGATTTTGCTAAGTAATTTACTATTGGATTAAAGCCACTAGAAGCAAAATCTGCAAACTGCATTTCTACGACAGCCTTCATCCCGTTAATAGAGAGTCCCATAGCGGTAGAAACAATCCCAGATTCGCAAATTGGCGTGTTTCTTATTCTATCTGCTCCAAATTGCTCAACAAAACCTTCTGTAACCTTAAAAACTCCTCCATAATCGGCGATATCTTGTCCCATAATAACGAGGTCATTATGCTTTAGCATACTCTCCTTTAAACCATCTGAAACAGCATCTACAAATCGGATATTTTTTTTAGTCTGATTCGGATTAACTTCTTCATTTTGAAACGTATGAAATATACTACTTAATTCTTTTGATTCAGTAGAAGAAATTTCTTTTTCTGCGCTTGAAATCTGTAAATTCTCATCTATTTCCGATTGTATTTTACTTCGATAAGATTCTTCAGTAGCAACAGATAAAACTTCTTCATTAAATAAGTATTCTCTATAATTTAATAATGGGTCTTTAGTTCCCCATTCAGCAATTAAATCTTCAGGCACATATTTAATTCCACTTGCTTCCTCATGTCCACGCATCCTAAAAGTCTTAAACTCTAATAAAACAGGACGTGGTTCATTTCTTATGCTTTCGGCAATATCTTTGACTTTTTTGTAAACTTCTAAGATATTGTTTCCTTCAATTATATGAGATTCCATTCCATAACCTACACCTTTATCAGCAATATTTATACACTTATATTGTTCTGAAGTGGGCGTTGAGAGTCCATAACCGTTATTTTCAACGCAAAACATCACAGGTAACGACCAAACGGAAGCAATATTCAGTGCCTCATGAAAATCACCTTCACTTGTACCCCCTTCTCCCGTAAAAACAGCTGTTACCTTTTTTTCATTCCTTAATTTATGTGCTAAAGCAATTCCATCTGCAACACCTAATTGTGGCCCCAAATGAGAAATCATTCCAACAATCTTATATTCTTGAGTTCCGAAGTGGAAACTACGATCCCTCCCATTGGTAAAACCATTTGCTTTTCCTTGCCACTGTGAAAAAAGCCTGTTTAAAGGGATCTCTCTTGTTGTAAACACCCCTAAATTTCTGTGCATCGGAAGAATATACTCATCAGTATTTAAAGACATTGTTACACCTACAGCAATGGCTTCCTGCCCTATTCCACTAAACCACTTAGAAACTTTTCCTTGTCTTAGCAAAACCAGCATCTTTTCTTCTATCATTCTAGACTTCAACATATTTCGATACAATAAAAGAAGCGTTTCAGAATCTATGTCTTGTCTATTATAATCAAAAAAGGTACTCATGGATGTATCATTCATATTAAACACATTTGTATCAAATGTAGAAAAATAACAATAAGCATCCTATAAATTTTAATTCTCAAAAAGCATAATTTCAAGGATAGTAAAGACAATCAGCAATAAACAATTCAACAATTAATAAACCTTGATTTCTATAAAAAATACTAAGCCGAATTATTAAATAATCATAATTCGCTACATTTGTTAGATATCTCAGGCTTATGCCGTATAAAATTGTATAAAAATGAATAAGATACCAAGTGTAGATTTAGGCGATTTTCTTTCTGAAGATCCAAATCGTAAGCAGAAATTTATAGCTGAAATAGGTAAAGCATATGAAGAGATAGGTTTTGTGGCTTTAAAAGGTCATTTCCTGTCTGAAAAGTTGATTGACAACTTATATGCTGAGATAAAGAAATTCTTTGACCTCCCGAGTGAAGTTAAAGACAAATATGAGATTGAAGGTATTGGAGGACAAAGAGGATATACTTCTTTTGGAAAAGAACATGCTAAAGGAAAAAAAGAAGGCGATTTAAAGGAGTTTTGGCATTTTGGACAATATGTAGAAGATGATGCTAAACTAGCAGAGGAATATCCAGATAACGTACAAGTAAAAGAGCTTCCAAGTTTTAATGAAGTAGGGAAAGAAACTTATAAGCAGTTAGAGAAAACAGCAAAGTATGTTTTAAGAGCTTTGGCGCTTCATTTAGATTTAGACGAAGTTTATTTTGATAAATATATTAAGAATGGAAACTCTATTCTCAGACCAATCCACTATCCTCCAATTAAAGAAGAACCAAAAAATGCAGTAAGAGCAGCAGCTCATGGGGATATAAATTTAATAACCTTGTTAATGGGTGCGCAAGGAAGAGGATTGCAAGTTCAAAATCATGAAGGAGAATGGATTGATGCTATTGCAGCGCCAGACGAATTAATGATTAACGTTGGGGATATGCTTTCTAGACATACTAACAACAAGTTGAAATCTACAATTCATCAAGTAATAAACCCGCCTAAAGAACTTTGGGGTACTTCTAGATATTCTGTTCCATTTTTTATGCATCCTGTAAGCGACATGCCTTTAAATGTTTTGGAAAACTGTATAGATGAAGACCATCCTAAATTATATGATGATATTACTTCTGGAGAATTTCTTCATGAGCGTTTAATAGAATTGGGATTAATTAAAAAGTAATTTTTTAAGAATACAATATTATAATGGACATACAAGATCAGCTTAAAAACTTATTTCCAGATCATGAGTTTCAAGAAGAACCACAAAAAGAAGATGGAAAAGATGAGATCTGGATGCAAGATGAACCGTTGCTTTGTAAATACGAAAAGCGAAAAGGAAAACCTATCACTATAATTGATGGCTATACTGGCGCTACCGAGGATTTTAAAAAATTGGCCAAAGAATTAAAAACAAAATTGAGTGTTGGAGGTTCCTTTAAGGATGATAAAATAATTATCCAAGGAGACTATAGAGATAAAATAATGACTATGCTAAAAGAAAAAGGCTTTAAGGTTAAACGTGTTGGTGGTTAGCAGTTTATCGATAACTTTAGCAATAGCAGTACTTACCGTAAAATGTATTTCTATATCAAATAATATGTTAGTTCTAACGTTATAGAATTAATACATATTTTATTGTTTTTTAACCCTTAATTAATACATTTACATTCCTCTAACCTATATTAAAATGGCAAATACACTACATATTACAAACGGAGACAGCTTTACTGCTGTTTTAAATAAGTTAAATATTTCTGGTGATATTATTACATGGCGAGAAATGCTATGTGAAGGAAAAACTACTAATGAAGTTGGTAGTGAAACCTTTTGGCGTCACCGATATGAGTATCTTAATAGGGCTTATAAAATCACGAAAGACACTTTTATAAATAGGACTTTAAAAGAGTACAGAAATCTTTGTAATCAGAAAAGTCAAGAAGAAATTGTATTGTGGTTTGATAGCGATCTCTTTTGTCAGGTAAATATGATTGCTGTTATTAGTTGGCTTAAGAAAAACCGCAAAGAAGCAGCTATTTTCTTAGCCTATCCAGATGATAATATAGATTCTCTTAACGGACTTTCTACATTGAGCAATGACAAGCTAAAAGAAGTATACGAGAATAAGGTTCTGCTCTCTAAAGATGATATTGAGTATGGTGATTATATTTGGCAACTCTATTGCGAGAACAATCCTATCCGACTTCAAAATGCTATAAAACAAAATAAGAGTCAGCTTATATTTCTTTCTGAAGCTATGGAAGCTCATATTCATAGATTTCCGAGTTTAAAAAATGGTTTAAACGAATTAGAGAACTTGATGCTTCAAAAAAGTATTGATACCAAGTTAGCTTCTAAAGAAGAAATAGTCAATGAAATGCTACGTAGCCAAGGTATTTATGGATTTGGAGATATGCAGTTTACTAAAATGGCAAATAATTTAAGACCATTATTTAGATCTTTTAATCCAGTAAAACTTACCAAAACAGGCGTTAAAGTAGCTGAAAAAATAGAGAATTACTATCCAAACATAAGAAGCGATAAGGAGTATTTAGGAGGAACACCAAAATATTCCTTTTTGTTTTTAGAAGAGGAAGGTCAATTACTAAAATTATAGAATGAGTAAAATTGCTGAATCTGAATTAATACTAAATGAAGATGGTAGTATTTACCATTTAAATTTACTTCCAGAAGATATTGCAAATACAATTATTACTGTTGGTGACCCAGAGAGAGTAGCTACCGTTTCCCAATATTTTGATCGTATAGAATTAAAAAAAGGAAAGAGAGAGTTTGTAACTCATACGGGGTATCTTAATAATAAAAGAATTTCAGTAGTTTCTACAGGTATTGGAACAGATAATATAGATATTGTATTCAATGAATTAGATGCTTTAGTAAATATCGATTTTAAAACTCGTACTGTTAAAAACAAGCTGCAATCATTAGAGATTGTAAGGATTGGAACTAGTGGATCTATACAGACTGAGATTCCTACAGACAGCTTTTTAATGAGTGAGTATGCAGTTGGTTTCGATAGTTTACTTCACTTTTATAGAAGTGAACATATTCAGCATCCAGATATTCAGCAAGAAATTATAAAACATACAGATTGGTCAGATCAAAAGTCTACTCCCTATGTTGTTGCTTATAACAAAGAATTAGGGAGTAAACTTATGAGTGATAAAATTCATCTTGGATTTACAGCTACCAATGTAGGTTTTTATGGTCCACAATCAAGAAAATTACGCTTAGATACTCAAGATCCGTTGCTAAATGACAAACTTGCTTCCTTTAACTATAAAGGATTTAGGGTAACAAATTTAGAAATGGAAACTGCTGGAATCTACGGGTTAGCACAATTATTAGGTCATAAAGCAGTTTCTATGAATTGTATTATTGCGAATCGACCAAATGGAAGCTTTTCTGAGAATCCTACGCTAGCTACAGAAAATTTAATTAAATATACACTAGAGAAACTCTCTTTATAACTCAACAAGTATTTTAGTTTAACTACTGTTTTCAACTAGAAAGCACTTATTTCCTAGTTTATCAATTTTATTTTCTGAAGGAATAAAAACAAATATTACATTTACACCAACAATAAATCACACCGCCTATTTTTAGTTACATGCTTTATGCAAAATTATTAGAACATAACGTAAAGGATTTTTAAGATGAAAAAAGTAAAAATTGTAGGAGTTCCAGAACATTTCAACTTGCCTTGGCATCTTGCTATCGAAGACGGAGCTTTTGAAAATAGAGGGATCGATTTAGAATGGACAGATATTCCTGAAGGGACTGGAAAAATGTGTAATATGCTTCGTGAAGGAGAAACTGATATTGCCATTATTCTAACTGAAGGGATCATCAAAGATATTGTAGGTGGAAATCCATCTAAAATAGTACAAGTTTTTGTACAATCACCTTTGTATTGGGGAATTCATACAGCTGGTAAAGCTCCTTATAAAAAGATCGAAGATTTAAAAGGGAAAACTACCGCTATTTCTAGATATGGAAGTGGGAGTCACTTAATGGCCTATGTTAACGCAGATAATAATGGTTGGAACACCAACGATTTAAAATTTGAAGTAGTTAATAATCTAGATGGTGCTATTGAAGCTCTATCAAATGGTACTGTCGATTATTTTATGTGGGAGCATTTTACAACGAAGCCTATTGTTGATAAAGGGATTTTTAAAAGAATTGGAGACTGCCCTACTCCATGGCCTTGCTTTGTAATTGCTGCTACTGATGAGATTTTAAAAAAGAATCCTTCGATTGTGGAGCATATTCTAGAGGTAATAAATGTTTATACTGAAGATTTTAAAGATATACCAAGTATCGATAGAATGCTAGCCAATAGATATGAGCAGAAAATTGAAGATATCCAAGAATGGCTTTCCATTACACGTTGGAGTCAAGAAGCTATAAACCCGATTACGGTCAAAAATGTACAAGAACAATTACAGCGATTGACTATTATAGAGAAAAGCCTGCCTTATTCTCAAATAGCTACCAAATAATAGGTTTCTTACCATTTTTAAGAAGAATTTCATTGCATTTACTGAAGTGACGATTCCCAAACCAGTACCCGCGATTTGCGCTTAATGGGGAGGGATGTCCTGAAGTAAGTACATGGTGTTTTTTAGTATCGATGAGTTTTATTTTCTTTTTAGCAAAACCTCCCCAAAGTAAAAAAATAATATCCTCTCGATTATCTGAAATAGTTTTTATAATAGTATCAGTAAAAACTTCCCATCCCTTTTTCTGATGACTTCCAGCATCATGCTCTCGCACGGTTAGCGTAGCGTTTAATAACAATACTCCTTGCTCAGCCCATGATTCTAGATTTCCACTTTCTGGATAATCCTTATTAATGTCTGTTTCTAACTCTTTAAAAATATTTATTAACGAAGGAGGATGTTTTATTCCATCATGAACCGAAAAACAGAGTCCATTTGCTTGATTTGGTCCATGATAAGGGTCTTGACCAATAATTACTACTTTAGTATCATTAAAAGCACAATAATTAAAAGCTGCAAAAATCTCATTTTCTGCTGGGTAACAAACATGGTTAGCATATTCTTCTTTCACAAAGGAAACCAATTCTTTAAAATATTCTTTGCTAAACTCCCCTTTTAATTGCTCTTTCCAAGTATCGTTAATAGCTATTTCCATAGTTAGATAATTTTTGAAGTTTTCTTATTAGAAAAACACAGGAGTATTACTATCTATTACAAACGGTAAACTTGAACCCGCGTAATTTCCTGTAGGTAAATTTAAGGTTAATACTCTAGATTTTTTAATTTCAGGAAGCTTTGCTATCAGTTTAATTGCTGCTTGTTGCTGACTAGGGTCAGCAATAGAAATATTTACATAAGGAGTTTTAATATTCTTTAGCAATAATACACAAGGCTTATCCACCGCTATATTTACATCCTTATAATTTAATTTATTTGGTGTATAAAATATTACTTCCATAACATCAAGTTTCTTATTATAAACTGCCTGAATATCTTTAGAATTTTCAACAATAACTATATTCTCGCTATCATATTTCTGTATTGAATTAATATCCTTGTTAGGCATAACAATATAGCTATAAGTAGCATTTTTAGGTTTCACTCCATGATCCAACCATAATGTAAAAACAGTCTCACTAACCATATCTTTAGACCGATTTTTATTAATCTCATACCAATTTCCAGTTTGAGATCCATTAGTAAATCTTACGTTTCCATGATCAGGAAAAAAATAAGCGATTTTATCATGCAGTATCCAATCTATGTTATCGTACGTGTTATTGTTTCCATTTGGAACAGTGGAAGTTTTATTATTCTCTGATATAATAATAGAACCATCTAAATAACACTGATTTATAGTGGTTAGAATTTTCTCATCTGCGGTAGCATTAATTCCGCTTCCTAAGCATACGATTTCCTCCTCAAAAAAGAACCAACCTTTCTTAGCTTCAGTATTAAAATCCTTCATAATATATGTTGTTGCGCCATAAATACTATCTGTAACACCTCCGGTAAACTCAGAAGTTCCCAAAACAGACCATTGATGACGAATTGGAATATTAGAAACTTGAGGTGCAGTGACTCCAGGTATTTTATTCCATTGCCAAACAGGAAAAATATTATAATATTCATCACCATCTACACGGATAGAAGTGGCTCCTTCAGCTAAAAAATAACCTTTTAAATTTGCTTTATTTCCATTTTCCGATTTTGACGTTCTGGTAGAAGAAGTTCGCACAGAAAATGCATACGACGGATCGTTATGAAGTGTAAAATCTGATTCCCAAAATTGAGTATGTCGTTTTTTAACATCATAACTTGGAGGTTGAGACTCATTGAATCTCGAAATCAATACATCATACTTATTAGCATTTTCAGCATCAATTAATTTTAATTTCTCTAATGTACCAGTAAAACCCTCATTGCTCAAGGTATTTTTATTTGCAATACCTCTTCCTGTAACACTAAAATCCATATATTTTCCTCTGTGAACACCTGCATAAGTATTCAAAACAAACTTAGATAAGATCTTCAATTTTGTTCCTGATAAAGCATAAGAAGTGCCTTGTAAATATGAAGCTACCTGCAACTCAGTATTTACAAGAACCGAACCGTAACCTCCAATATATATTTGAGGTCCATGCTGCTGATAAGAATAATCATATTGAATTCCTTCTTTATTAGTGAATGCCAAAGGAATAAATGACTGTGTGGCTCCAATATTAATAATTTCAGGGTCGTTTAATAAACACCCACGATAGATAAAATGCAAGGCAATATCTAATTTATTAGCGCCAGTTTTCTTAAAAACATCTCCCCTATTTAATTTTTTAATTAATCTTGCTTCAAGTGACTCATCAATTTGTCTTGATCCTTTTCTTAAAGCAATTAATAAGTGACCTAATTTTTTAGGAACAGCAATTTCATTAAACCACCAGTTCTTACTTATTGGATTTAGATTATCCCAAAATTTTAAAGCTAGCTCTATGGTATTAAAAAGCTTTACATCTTCAAAATAAGTACTCTCAGGAATAGTATAAGCATTACTTAATACTGCAATTCGTTCTATATGCTGTACTGGCTGCCATTTCGTTCTTTCAATCATTTTATAATCGATATCATCCCAAGTACCATCACTCTTAATTTTTTTTAATAACTCAGCAACGGATTGATCCAATTCATCAATACTTTTTATACTATTTCTATTCTCATTTCTAATATTAGTCATTATAATATCAGAATCTTGTTGAGCTGATAAATTAAAAGATAGTAAGATTAGTAGTGGCAATAAGTATATTTTCATGTAAGGTGGTTTAATTAGATCAACAAAAATATAAGAATTAATAAGCTTTTAATATTTGAAACATTGTTTTTTAATCTTTATATACGCAGTTTTTATAAAAAAATCTTTTTTTCTGTTGAATAATACAATAATCTTAAAAAATAGATAAATGTTTAAATCCTATATCTATTTTTAATCTAGACCATAAATCCAAATTAGTATGTAAATTTGCATAAATCCTAAAGTATTCGGATCTAAATTATATGAATAAAATACATAAGAAGACATTACAAGACCTTGAATTTTCTAAAGTGCTAGCACAAGTATCAGAACTTTGTAGTACAGATTTAGGAAAGGAAAGTGCTTTAAAAATAACTCCATATAGAACAAAAGAATCTTTATTAGAGTCGCTTCATTTAACAAATGAATATCTAGCTTCTTTTGAAAATAATAATAGCATTCCTCATCATTATTTTGAAGCTATCATAAAAGAGATTCAACTCTTAAAAATTGAGAACACACTTATTGAAGTTGAGGGTTTTAGAAGAGTATCAGCTATTTCTACTGCTGTGAACACTCATATTTTGTTTTATAAAAAGTTTAATGACTACTACCCTACTTTAAACAAAACTGCTCAAAAAATTCATTTTACAAAAGAGATTCAGCAAAAAGTAGATGAAGTTATAGATCGTTTTGGGGAGATTAAAGATGACGCTACGCCTGCATTATATAATATCCGTAGAGAAATGAATAGTGTACGCGCAAAGATTAATCAAAGTTTTGCAAGTGCTTTGAGTAGTTATTCTTCAGCGGGGCTTTTGGATGATATTAGAGAAACCGTTGTTGATAATCGCCGTGTTTTAGCGGTAAAATCAATGTATAGAAAGCGTGTTAAAGGCGCTATTATGGGGAATTCCAAAACTGGAAGCATTGTATATATAGAGCCAGAAGCTACAAGACAATACAGTAGAGATCTTAATAATCTTGAGTATGATGAGAAAGAAGAGATTCATAAAATATTAAAAGAACTCACCAACTTTCTTCGCCCCTATAGAAAACTATTAATCGACTACCAAGAGTTTTTATGTCTTGTAGATGTTGTTGCTGCCAAAGCAAAATATGCTGATAAAATGAATGCGTTATTACCTGAAATTACAGAGAAACGCTATTTTAATATTATTGATGCCTACCATCCACTCCTTTTCTTAACAAATAAAGCAAAGCGTGAAAAGACCTATCCGCAGACGATAGAATTACACCAAGAGAATAGAATTATCGTTATTTCTGGGCCTAATGCAGGAGGAAAAAGTATTACGCTAAAAACGGTTGGCCTTTTACAGGTTATGCTTCAAAGTGGATTATTAGTTCCCGTTCATGAGCGCAGTGTAATGTGTCTTTTTGATAATGTATTGACTGATATTGGTGATAATCAATCCATAGAAAACCATTTAAGTACGTATAGCTATAGATTAAAGAATATGAATTTCTTTTTGCGGAAATGTAATAAAGAAACACTCTTCTTAATCGATGAATTTGGAACGGGAAGTGATCCAGAATTGGGAGGTGCTTTAGCCGAAATATTTTTAGAGGTTTTTTATGAACGTGAGGCATTTGGTATTATTACCACTCATTATGCGAATCTAAAATTACTAGCAAACGAACTTCCCCATGCTACTAATGCAAATATGAGATTTGATAATCGGACTCTAGAACCTGTATTTAAGCTTGTTCTTGGAGAAGCTGGAAGTTCTTTTACTTTTGAAGTAGCTCAAAAAAATGGAATCCCATATAGTTTAATAAATCGTGCTAAAAAGAAAGTAGAAAGCGGAAAAGTTCGTTTTGATGCAACTATTGCTAAGCTTCAAAAGCAGCGTAATAAGATGGAAAAAACTTCTACAAATCTTAAAGAGGAAGAAGTTAAAGCCAGAGATGAGGCTAAGCGTTTAGAAGAACTAAATGCTAAAATTAAAGCTAAACTGGAGAACTATCAGCAATTATATGATCATAATCAGCGAATGATTTATTTAGGAAATAAGATCAATGATATTTCTGAAAGTTATTTTATCAATAAAAAGAAACGTCCGTTGGTATCAGAATTCCTAAGAATTGTAGAAACGGAAAATTCCAAACGGAAGAGAGAGTCTGCTTCTAAGAAAAAAGAAGAGCGCGCTAAGAAAATGGCTGTTGAAGCAGAAGTTCAGAAGGAAGTTAAAGTAATTCGCGAGAAAAAGAAAAAGGAAAAAATAGAGAAAGCTAAAGAGCCCGAAAAACCAAAACACATTTTAAGAATTGGAGATAGGGTACGCTTAATTGGAAGTAAATCTGTTGGTACACTCGATAAAATAGAAAAGGGAAAAGCACTTGTTAATTATGGTATGTTTACAACTAGTTCTGACTTAGATAAATTAGAATTGGTTGAAGCAAAAGGACTTTCTAAAAAGAAAAAATAATTATTTTAGTGTTATAAAACTTGTAAGCAGAAATCAGGTAGGGGCTTTAAAACCCCTCCTATTTTTTTATTTAATCTTTATCAGCGGGTGGTTTAACCCTCCTACTTCATTCTTGAGAACCTCATATTTATCTAAATTCTCAAATAACTTGGTTAAACTTTTAAAACCATAACTTCGAGGGTCAAAACTAGGATCTATCTTTCTAATGTTAGCTCCTAACTTAGAAATATGTGCCTCTTCTTCTTCATTTAAAGAAATTTCAAAAGCCTTTGCTATAGTTGCCAAATCTTCTTTAGAAAATTTAGGTTTGGAAGCTACGGGCTTAGCTTTTTCTGTATGGTGTTCTTCTTGTTTTGGTTTGGATTTGTGCTTTTCTGAAGCATCTCTTGCTACCAAATTCTCAGTAAATGTAAATACCTCGCAAGATTTCACAAATGCTTGTGGAGTTTTCTTCTCTCCAATTCCCATAACAAAAAGTCCTTCTTCTCGAATCCTTTTTGCTAGCCCTGTATAATCACTATCGCTAGAGACAATACAAAAACCATCAATATTCTTACCATGTAAAATATCCATAGCATCAATAATCAAAGATCCATCCGTAGAATTTTTACCTGTAGTATATGAAAACTTCTGAATGGGACTTATAGAATGTTGATTGATAATCGCCTTCCAGCTATTCATTTGTTGTGAAGTCCAATCTCCGTAAATCCTTCTTATAGTAGCCTTTCCATATTTAGAAACCTCTTCTAAAATTTCTTTTATCAATTTAGGTTGAGCATTATCACCATCTATTAAAACGGCTATATTAAATTTACTTTCTATCATTTTAGAGTTTGGAATCATTCACTTAGTATTTACTGAATTAAATCTGCAGTAATTTACGGATTTTTTATAGAAGTTAATATTATAATTCTTACACTTTATAAATGTCATTTATAATAAGATCTTAACAAGAACTAAACTATATTTGAATTATATTTTTTTAAATTTAAAAATGGAAACATTGGAAGCTGGAAAAAAAATAATTCTCTTTGATGGCGTTTGTAACTTATGCAATAGCAGTGTGCAATTTGTAATCAAAAGAGATAAAAAAGATATTTTTAGATTTGCTTCTTTACAAAGTGAAGTTGGACAAAGAATGCTTAAAGAGAGAAGTATTGATTCAGCACAAACTGATTCTATTGTTCTTATTGAACCCAATGTTGCTTATTACACAAGATCTTCAGCAGCTATAGAAATAGCTAAGGAAATTGGAGGTTTGTGGAGTTTATTAAGTGTGTTTAATTATATTCTACCAGAAAGTATACGAGATAGCATCTACAATTTTATAGCTAAAAATCGTTATAAATGGTTTGGTAAAAAAGAAAATTGCCCTCTCCCTACTAATGAGCAGAAAAAAAAGTTCATAGAACAATCTAACTAATTTAAATGGAACTTCACAACGTTGTAGGTTGGATTGGAGCTTTATTCTTCATTATTGCTTATTTTCTTTTAAGCATTAATAAGCTTTCAGCTAAAAATAAAACTTATCATTTTCTTAACATTATCGGTGCGATATGCTTAGTTATTAACGGAATATATTTATCAGATTTTCCAAATGTGGTAGTAAATTTGATTTGGGGAATAATAGCTATTTATGCTATAATAAAACTCTTAAGTAGATAAATTTAATTCTAATAAATTTATAGCATACGAAGAATAAATATCAACTTGTTTTTTATAAGACTCTTCTTTTTCATTAAATAATCCAAGATAATAATATCCTCCATCAATCAAAGCAAATATAATTTCAGTAACCTCATCAATATCATCATTTTTAATTACTTCATTTTTATACGCTTCATGTAATTTATCTCTTAATACCTCATGAAGTGACTCTAAATAACGTTTAAAGCTTTCTTTAAATGCAGGTTTTCTGTAAATTAAAGCATAGCAACTATAAAATACTCCATCATCAAAATAACGATTCCATTTTCTTGAAAATAAATTTCTTATAAAATCAAATAATTGTTCTTTTGAGTCCATAACACCACTGTTCTTTGAACTCACCATCTGTAAATGCTGTTCTAAAATATATTCATTAAGACCAATTAACAAATCATCCTTTGTATTAAAGTAATGCATTATAAGTCCATTACTAATTCCCATTTCCTCCCCTACTTTAGCTATGGATGCATTTTCTAACCCTATTTTTTTAGCTACGTTATAAAAAGACTTTATGATTTCTTTTCTACGTTGGTCTGTCATTTTTTTTCTTCCCACACAATTATTTTTTTACAAATATAAGATTTACAAAACGTAAATATCTTGTCTATAATTCAATAACACTAAATATACATTAATATAAAGTTTTATTAATTGAACGTTCATTCAATTTATAATTCAAAAAAATAATTTTACAACAACTAAAAACTTAATTCATAATGAAAATAAAGCAAATGGTTGTATTAGCATTTATTATATGCTGTACAACAGTAAATTTATCAACTGCACAGGATAGAAAAGTAGTTTTTATTATTGTAGATGGAATAGCTCCTGACATGCTGGAGAAAACATCGACTCCTAGCCTAGATAAGCTGAAAGAAAAGGGAAGCTTTACAGAAGCATCTGTTGGAGGAACAAAAGGTACTTACAGCGAAACACCAACCATATCTGCTGTTGGTTACAATAGCTTACTTACTGGAACCTGGGTTAACAAGCATAATGTTTTTGGAAATAGCATAAAAAATCCAAACTACAACTATCCTACCATTTATAGACTCTTAAAAGATCAATACCCAAACAAGCAAACTGCAATATTTTCAACTTGGTTAGATAATAGAACAAAGTTAATAGGAGAAGGTTTAGAAGAAACTCAACGTATAAAAATTGATTATGCTTTTGATGGACATGAGTTAGACACTATTAATTTTCCACATGATAGTAAGCGAGAGTTTATAAAAAATATAGATACAAAAGTTGCTAAAAAAGCAGCTGACTATATTAAAGAGAGTGCTCCAGATTTATCATGGGTTTATTTAGAATTTTCTGATGATATGGGACATGGCTTTGGAGATAGCAAGCAACTCTATGATGCTATTACTTTTGAGGATGATTTAATTGGAAAAATTATGGAAGCAGTACATTATAGAGAAACAAAATATAAAGAAGAATGGCTTCTTATTGTGACTACCGACCATGGTAGAACTGCTAAAGATGGTAAGCATCATGGAGGGCAATCATATAGAGAACGTAGTACATGGATTGCAACCAATTATGTCTACACTAACAAATATTTTAAAAACTACACTCCAACTGTGGTAGATATATTACCAACCATAACAGATTTTTTAAATATTAAAGCTCCAAAGAACACTCAATACGAATGGGATGGTGTCTCTTTAATAAGCCCTGTAGATGCAATAAATCTTAGTGCTACAATAAATAATAATATTTTAGAAGTTAGCTGGAAGAATATTTCTAATAGCAATACTCAAGCTGAAATTTTATTAAGCACTACTAATGATTATAAAACTGGTGGTGTAGATAAATATATTTCGGTAGGTACTACGAGACTTTCTAACGAAAAATTTACAACAACACTAAAAACTCCTGTAAATAATTTTTACAAAATGGTTTTAAAAACTAAAAATAACACTCTTAACACTTGGATAACAAACAACTAGCTTAGCAATGAAAAAAATAATTATTTTATTAGCATTTGGTTTACTAACCTCACTTGGGTTCTCTCAAAAAATGATTAGTGGAACCGTTACAGATGTTAACAATGTTCCTTTGGGAGGTGTAAGCGTAAGTATACTCAACACTCAAAAAGGAACTGTTACAGATTTTGATGGGAATTATGAAATTGAAGCCAATAGTACGGATACTTTAATCTTTTCGTATATAGGTTTTTTAATTCAAAAAAAGCATGCCGATAATCAAACAATTATCAATATTATACTTCAAGAAAATACAGAAGAACTAAGTGAAGTAGTTGTAACTGCCTTAGGCATTAAAAAAGAGAAAAAAGCTTTAGGATATGCAGTTCAAGAAGTAGATGGTGAAAGTTTAGAAAAAGCCAAAGAACCCAACTTTGTTAACTCTCTCTCGGGAAAAGTAGCTGGTTTAACAGTAAAAAACTCTACCGATTTATTTCAAAATCCAGAAATAAATTTAAGAGGAGCAAGCCCTTTATTAGTTATTGATGGAATTCCTGATAGAACTACAGATATATGGAAAATAAATGCAGATGATATAGAAAATATAAGTGTTTTAAAAGGAGCTACTGCATCTGCACTTTATGGGTCTGTTGGTAGAAACGGAGCTATCATGATTACTACTAAAAAAGGAAAAAAAGGAAGACTTACTATTTCCGTAAGTAATTCTACTATGTTTCAGCCTTCATTTATTAAAGTTCCCGAGGTGCAAACCACATACGGAAATGGTAATCAAGGAAATTATGCTTATGTAAATGGTAGCGGATCTGGAACAGAAGGAGGTGGTTGGATTTGGGGACCTAAACTGGATCAATTAGACCCAACTAATCCTAGCGGATATTTTGAAACTACCCAATATAATAGTCCAATGGATCCAGAAACAGGAGAACTTATTCCTTTACCTTATACTTCTAGAGGAAAGGACAATATTAAAAATTTCTTTAGAACTGGAT
This sequence comes from Joostella sp., assembly GCF_048266025.1. NCBI lineage: Bacteria > Pseudomonadati > Bacteroidota > Flavobacteriia > Flavobacteriales > Flavobacteriaceae > Joostella > Joostella sp. The sequence goes on from NZ_JBLXAF010000002.1 coordinate 102,311, forward strand.
TGATTCAGTCAAATAATATAAGTGTCGACTGGGGAAGTGAAAAAGCTAGCTACAGAATGTCTATAGCTAATGTTTATCAAAAGGGAATTGTTCCTAACACTGATTTAAAGAATACCTCTTTTACAGTAGGAGGCTCGTTAAAACCATCAGAAAAATTTAATATAAACACGACCTTGACCTATAATAAACAATATACCAACAACTTCCCAGAGGTTGGATACGGACCAACAAACTACCTATACAATCTTATATTATGGACTGGTGTGGATGTCGATGTAAATGATTTAAAAAACTATTGGCGAGAAGGAGAAGAAGGGTATCAACAAAGACACTTCAATGTATCATATTATAACAATCCATACTTTCAAGCTTATGAATATTTAAGAGGATACAATAAAGATAATATTTTTGGAAATGTAAACTTCGAGTACAATATAACTCCAGAATTAAGTTTTAAAGGTAGAAGTGGTGTTAATGTTTACAGCTTATACAGAACTTATAAAGAACCTAAAAGTTATATTGGATATGGAAATAAGTCAAGAGGAAACTTTTCCTTACAAGACACTAATTATTTTGATATCACTAGTGATATAGGTTTTAAATATAATAACAATCTTACGGAAGATATCACTATTAATGCTGAAGTAGCATATTCTAATTATTATAGAAATTACACTTTTCACCAATCAGCTACCGATGGATTAAATATCCCTGGATTTTATAATTTAGATAATAACGCTGGCTCTACCCTATTCGGAGAAAACATAGTTGAAAAAGAAACAATTCATAGCTTTTATGGATTTGTAGATTTAGAGTTCTACAAGGCTTTTTATTTAACATTTACAGGAAGAAACGATAAAGTTTCAACGCTACCAGAGAGTAATAATTCTTTCTTTTATCCTTCAATTTCTGGTTCAGTAGTATTATCAAGCTTGTTCCACCTACCATCTTGGTTTTCTTTTGCAAAGCTAAGGGGATCATGGTCAAGAGTATCTGAAGGTAAAATCGATGAGAATAACCCATACAGTCATATCCAAGCTTATGAAAAAGGAACAAGTTGGAACGGAACCCCTTCTACTTACTTTGGAAGCTCATTGCTGGATAAAAATTTAAACCCTGAAACATCTGATGCTTGGGAAATAGGAACCTACCTACGTTTATTAGATAATCGTATCGGATTTGACATAGCATATTACCAATCTAGAGATTATAACAACTTAATCTATAGCCCTATCTCTGAAACTTCAGGATACAACAGCTTATTACTAAATGGTGACATTTATAAACGAAAAGGTATCGAATTTACATTAGACTTAACTCCTGTTAGAAATGACAATTTTAAATGGAATGCACAAATAAATTTAAGTCAATATCGAAGATATCAAGAAGAGATATATGGTGGTAAAGAACAGACAGAGAACTTCATCAATGTTGGGGATCGTACAGACGAAATCTATGCTTCCGTTTATCAAACTAATGAAAATGGAGACGTTATCTTTGAAAACGGATTTCCTGTTACAGATCCTTATAGCCGTTACATTGGATATGACGAGCCAGATTGGACGTATGGAATTTCTAATAATTTTCGCTATAAAAATTTTAACCTTTCATTCTTGTTTGATGGACGTATTGGAGGATTAATGTATTCTACTACCAATCAAAAAATGTGGTGGGGAGGTACATCTCCTGGTACTGTTAATCAATACAGAGATGACGCTAACAATGGGGAAAGTACATACATAGGGTCTGGTGTCAAAGTTGTGAGCGGAGATGTTTCATATGATGTAAATGGAAATATTGTAAACGATACTCGTACTTACGCACCTAACGATATTCCTGCTAACTACATTAATTTTATGCAAACTACAAGTAACGGACATAATAAAAACTACCACTACTATAAAGAAAGCTTTATAAAACTTAGAGAAGTGACTCTCACATATAATTTTGGAGAAAATGTATTAGACCATTCTCCTTTCACTGATTTAAGTATTTCTCTTGTAGGTAGAAATTTATGGTTATCATCAGATATTCCAAATGTAGACCCCGATTCTGGAACTGATAACTTACAAGCTCCATCAACAAGAAACATCGGATTTAATATCAATGCAAAATTTTAAACAAATGAAAATAATAAAACATAATCTATACCTCTTATTAGCTTTTTTAGTGCTAAGTTGTAGTAAAACTGAAGATTTACAGGATGATGAAAATAGAGCCACAGCTGTAAGTCCAGAATTAATATTAACTAATATAGAAATTTCAGCTTTTAATAATATTAGTTTAAGTTCTGGACTTGCGTCTCGCTATCTTACTAATACCAATGGTGTCAATTCAAATCAATATTATAGTTGGCAAAGATCAGATTATAGCACTTATGACAATCTAAAGCAGGTTAGTAAAATGACGGAAGAAGCTATAAGAACTGAAACAGAAGTATATCAGATTCTAGCAAAGTTTTTCAACTCGTACTTCATTGTTTCCCTTACAGAAATATTTGGAGATGTACCATATTCAGAAGCAACTAAAGCTTCTGAAAATAATTATACTCCCGTATACGACACACAAAAGGCAATATATATAAAAGTGCTTAACGATCTTAAAAGTGCGTCAGATCAATTAATCAATAATAATGAAGTTATCTTAGGAGATGTTATCTATGATGGAGACAAATTAAAATGGAGAAAGCTTATAAATTCATATTATTTAAGAGTCTTAATGAATTTATCAAAAAAGGAAAATGTTACAGAACTAAACATTAAAAACAGATTTAATGAAGTTTACAGTAACCCTTCTAAATATCCTATATTCGAATCCAACGAAGATAATGGAGCATTATATTTTTATGATATTCAAGATAATAGATATCCACTACAAAATGATAATGATTTACAAACTGCCTACTATTTAGAAGAAAGTTTTGTTAAGCGTTTACAAGATCTTGAAGATCCAAGACTCTTTACTTTTGCTGAAAAGACACCTAATACCGATAATCTTTCTAACGATGATTTTAGCGCTTATGGTGGACTTTATGGAAGTGGAGACTTAAATACTAATGTTTCTAAAGCTGTTAACGGAGATGCTTCAAGAGTCCATCCAAGATATTTTACCGATCCAGAAAATGAACCTAGCTTACTTATAAGTTATGCAGAAGTAGAATTTATATTAGCTGAAGCTACAGTAAGAGGTTGGATAAACTCCAATTCTGAAACGCATTATAAAAAAGGTATCGAAGCTTCATTAAATTTCTATAATATTTTTGAAACAGAAGTATACCTAAACAACGAAAAAATCCAATTAAGTTCAGGTAATGAAATTGAAACCATTTTAACTCAAAAGCATATTTCAATGTTCTTAAACACAGGTTGGCAAATATTCTTTGAACAACGAAGAACCGGATTTCCTGAATTTAATACAGATGGTTCTGGTATTTTAAATAGTGGTAACATTCCTAAACGCTGGATGTATCCTGCAAATGAGGCTACAAACAATAATGAAAATTTGACTGCTGCTATTACCAGACAATATCCAAACGGAGATACTACAAATGGGGAAATGTGGATTTTAGAATAAATAAAAATCCCTCGTTATTAATTTAACGAGGGATTTTTTTATCAACTTATCAATCTATAACTATCTTTAGCTATCTCTAATTCTTCTTTAGTAGGAATTACAAGAACCATTACCTTAGAAGTTTCTTTACTAATAATTCTATTTTCAGAAGAGCGTACATTATTTTTATAGTCTTCTAGCTCAATTCCTAGATAACCCATATCTTCACAGATTAAACGTCTTAAAACGCTACAATTTTCTCCAACACCAGCAGTAAATACAATTGCATCGACCCCATTAAGTGCAGCGGCATATGCTCCAATATATTTTTTGATACGATATGCATTCATCTCAAGAGCAAGCTGACATTCTCTATTACCTTCGTTAGCTTTTTCTTCGATAATTCTAAGATCACTATGTCCAGTTAATCCTAACATCCCACTCTTCTTATGTAAAATAGTGTTCACTTCCTCTAATGAATATCCCAATGTATTAACCATATAGAAAATCACAGACTGGTCAATATCTCCACTTCGCGTCCCCATTATAAGTCCGTTTACTGGAGCAAATCCCATGGAATGGTCTATACTTTTACCATTTTTTACAGCGGTAATACTACATCCATTCCCTAAATGAATCGTAATCAGTTTAGATTTCTTTTTACTGATAAAATCTTTAGCTCTTTCTGCAACATATTTATGACTTGTTCCGTGGAAACCATAAACACGAACATAATTCTCGTCTAATAATTTATTTGGAATAGCATATCTATATGCCTTTTCAGGTAATGTTTGATGAAAAGCAGTATCAAAAGCAGCAATCTGCGGGATACCTGGAAATACTTCTTCTGCAACTTCAATCCCAGTGTAATTATGAGGATTATGAAGCGGTGCTAATGAAAATAACCTTTTAATAGTATTCTTTACAGCATCATCAATAACAATAGTATCAGAAAAATCTTTTCCTCCATGTACAACTCTATGTCCTATAGCATCTATATCTTCAATTTTATCAATAGCCCCCTTTTCTTTGTCCATCAATAAAGCAGCTACCTTTTTTAAACCGATTTCATGATTTTCAATAGGCATCACTTCAGAAAAATTCATTTTCTTAGATTTATAATGAAGAGCTGCATTATCTAATCCTATTGCTTCCACTAACCCAGAAGCAACTACAATCTCTCCTGGCATCTTTATGAGTTGAAATTTTATTGAAGAACTCCCAGAATTTATGACTAATATTTTTTTCATTTCTATTATTGATTATTGTAAAGAAGAAATTACTCTTCTTAGATCTTAACTTATCTTTTTTATATTTTATATTCCTTGTGCTTGGATAGCAGTAATAATCACCGTATTAAAGATATCATCAACGGTACAACCGCGACTTAAATCATTTACAGGTTTATTTAATCCTTGTAACATCGGTCCGATAGCCAAAGCTCCCGTTTCTCTTTGCACAGCCTTGTATGTATTATTACCAGTATTTAAATCAGGAAAAATAAGCACACTTGCTTGTCCTGCAACATCAGAATCTGGCATTTTACTTTTTCCTATCGTCATATCTACAGCTGCATCATATTGTATAGGTCCAGCTACTTTTAAATCGGGACGTAAATCCTTAATAATTTCGGTAGCACGACGTACACGATCAACATCTTCCCCTTTTCCAGAACTTCCTGAAGAATAAGATAACATTGCTATTTTAGGTTCTATTCCAAATGCTTGACTACTATCTGCTGAAGAAATTGCAATTTCAGCAAGTGCCTCTGCAGTAGGATTAGGATTAATTGCACAATCACCAAAAATAGAAACACGGTCTTCTAAACACATGAAAAATATAGAAGATACCACAGAAACTCCTGGTTTGGTTTTTATAAACTGCAATGCTGGTCTAATGGTGTGTTGCGTGGTATGAACCGCTCCAGAAACCATTCCATCAGCATGGCCTTTATAAATCATCATGGTTCCATAATATGAAACATCGCTCATAGAATCGCGAGCCATATCCATATTTACATTTTTATGTTTTCTAAGCTCATAAAAGGTTTCTGAATAATCATCATAGTGCTCCGATTCTGTTGGATTGATAATTTCAATCTTATCAAGCTCTAATAGAATTCCAAGATTGGTAATCTTTTCTAGTATTTTATTTTTGTCTCCCAATAATGTAATGTCAACAATATCTATTGCTACCAAACGCGCTACAGCATGCAAAATACGTTCGTCTGTACCTTCAGGCAAAACGATACGCTTTTTCTGTTGGCGTGCTTTAGTAACTAGACCATATTGAAACATTCTAGGAGTAATTCCTTTAGGTTTGAAATTTATTAAACGTTCTGCAAGCGTTTCTATAGATACATATTTCTCGAAAGTACTTATAGAAGTTTCTATTTTTTGTGTACTATCAGCATAAATATTAGACTTTATACTTCCTACTTGATTGGTAACATTAAATGTTCCACCAGCCACAGAAACTATAGGAACTACCTGAGAAAGTCCTTCTATCAGTTTTAAAATGGGTTCTTCAGGAATAAGACCTCCCGTTAATATAATACCTGAAATACGTGGATAATTACTAGATATGTTAGCTTGTAAGGCTCCAAGAATAATATCTGCACGATCTCCAGGAGTTATAACCAAGCTATTATGTCTTAATTTGGTGATGTAATTTCTAAGCTGCATCGCTCCTACTCCAAAACTTCCTGTTTGATTGTCTAGAAAATCGTTTCCAAATAAAACATCTCCATCCAATGCTTCAACAATTTCTTTTATAGTTGGATTCGCTAAAGTCTCAATACTCGGAATCGCAAAAACATCTATTTCATCTGGTAAGAAATTACGTAACTCCTCTTTTATAAGTTCCAGATTTTCTGGATTTATTTTATTGGCAATCATCGCCATTACATTTACATCTTTATTTATAAATGTATTGTATGCCAATTGTAAGCTTCCTGCTAGTTCCTCTTTTGTTTTATTAACACCACTAGCTACCAATATGGCAGGGATTCCAAGGTTTTTTGCAATTAAAACATTCACATCAAATTCAAAAACACTTCCCTCTCCAGAAAAATCAGAACCTTCAACTAAAATAAAATCAAAGCGCTCTTCTAAACGTTTATACTTCTGAATGATCGTATCAATAATCTCACCGGATTTACCTGTATTTCTCTTCTGAATTATTTCATTACGTGTAAAAGCGAATGCATCTTCATATGAAAGATCCACATCAAAATGAGATAATACCGTTGAAATGTGATTGTCTTTATTATTCTTTTTATCCTCGTTGATTATAGGTCTGAAGTAACCCACTTTAGCAGTTTTCCCTAGTAGTGTACGCATAAGGCCTAGCGTTATTAAAGACTTTCCACTATCCGACTCTAAGGTTGCAATATAAATACCTTTATTCATGCCAATATTTTATGGTTCTTATATATAGCGAGGGAACTATTTATCAATTCTATATAAATATTCTACAAAATTAAGCTATAAAAAAGACCTTTCCTAAATGTTTTAATACCTTTATCGCTCAAATCGATTTTATGAGAACATTATACATAAATATAAAAGAATTATTACAGGTAAGAGAAGAAAATATCAATAAAGTAAGTGGAAAAAACATGAAAGTTCTACCTACAATAAAAAATGCTTACCTGCTTATTGAAGATGATTTAATAAAAGATTTTGGCGCTACAGAAGATGCTCCTAAAGAAGCGATCGATAAAGTTATTGATGCAAGTGGTAAAACTATCCTTCCATCTTGGTGCGACAGTCATACACATCTTGTTTATGCTGGAAATCGAGAACAAGAATTCGTAGATCGAATTAACGGACTCACTTACGAAGAAATTGCTAATAAAGGAGGTGGAATTCTGAATTCTGCAAAAACACTTCAAGAAACTTCTGAAGAGGATCTTTATGAGCAATCTAAAAAACGATTGGATACAATTATTAAGAGTGGAACTGGCGCTATCGAGATAAAAAGTGGCTATGGACTTACCGCTGAAGCTGAATTGAAAATGCTCAAAGTAATAGAGCGTTTAAAGCAAAACTATCCAATTGCCATAAAGAGCACATTTTTAGGAGCTCATGCAGTACCTAAAGAATACAAAACGGATAAAGATGCTTATGTTAAAAAAATAATTGAAGAAATTCTCCCTCAAGTAGCTAACGCAAAACTTGCTGAATATATTGATGTCTTTTGTGAGGATGGTTATTTTTCTGTAGCAGATATGGAAGCTATTCTTAAAGCTGCAAATTCATTTGATTTAAAACCTAAAGTTCACGTTAATCAGTTCAATGCTATTGGAGGGATAAAAGCTGCAGTTGCTAATAATGCTCTTAGTGTAGATCATTTGGAGGTTATGAAAGATGAAGATATTGAGGCTCTAAAAAATACGGACACTATGCCTGTAGGACTCCCACTCTGCTCTTACTTTTTGAGTATTCCTTATGCTCCTGCTAGAAAAATGATCGATAGCGGACTTCCATTTGCAATTGCTACGGATTATAACCCAGGATCTTCACCTAGCGGAAATATGAACTTAGTTGTAGCAACAGCTTGTATAAAAATGCGAATTACCCCAGAAGAAGCTATTAATGCCGCTACAATAAATGGAGCTTATGCAATGGGACTTTCTGACACCCATGGAAGTATTACAAAAGGCAAAAAAGCAAACCTAATTATTACTAAAGAAATTCCTTCATACGGATACCTGCCTTATGATTTTGGTAACTCAAATATAGAAGAAGTAGTTTTAGACGGTATTACAGTTTCTTAAACTTATAAAAAACTTTAGGATAACTACTAAATTATACTAATAAAAAAGGTCCCTCTGGGTTTAAACCTTGAGGGACCATAAGCCTTACAATTTTTATCTATCTATCTATCTATTATGAAAGGCTTTTACTTTACCCATAACACCCATTTTTCATCAAAATAAGTATTATTGATATTGTTTTTTTGCAAGCTTTTAATCGTCAGATAACGATTAGCTTTATACAAATATACGTAGTAATATTTATTTTCAGGGTTAATAAAGTATTTTGGTTCAAAACCATTGTCTTTTAACTTCTTAATAAATTTATTAAAGTAATTATCTTGTGAAAATACATTCACAACTAAGTAAAAACCTTTTTCTATTCCTGGAGCACTATTTATAGTTTTATAGCTGGTATCTTCTCCAAACACTGCAGAAGTAACAGCAGTGGTATCAACTACTTTCTTATCTACGGTATTAGCTATTGAATCACTTTTTCTTAAAAACTCTTGATAATCTGCTTCTATTTTTTCTGCTTCCGTTTGCTCAGTTTGCTGCACATTAGCACTAGCCTCTTCTGGAACAGTAGCAACTTCTGGACTCATTTTTTTATTAAACTCTTCTTGTGCTGCTTTAGCATAATCTTCAGCATCTTCTTCATATACTTTAACGGCTGCTTTTTCTTCAACTGCAGTTTGTGTTCTTTCTACAGCTTCCGTTTTTTCTACGATTGATTCCTCCTTATCACCACCACCATATACCGCATAAGTAGATGTAGTAGGTTTCTCTACTGCTTGAACAGCATCTTCAACAGGCGCTTTAGATGCTACAACTGATTCTGAAATTGCTACGGAAGGCTCTTCTTTAGCAATATTATTTTCTTTAATTAATTCTTCTTTATGAATTTTTTCATTTGAAACTACCGCTTCGGCTTCATCATTGGTGTCTAATGTGCTTTTAGCTTCGTTATTTGTTTCTGAATTTGATACTTGTTCCTTTTCATCTTCATTTGATTTACTTGCTACAGCAGCAGAACCGCCGTATAAAGCATATTTAGAAGTACTGTCTTTAGTCGTTTCTGCAGCTTCAGCAACAACAGTCTTTTCAGAAGAATTTATAATGTTATTGGCATCCTCTTCTCGTCTTCTTCTTATATCTTCTGAAGAAACAAAAGACTCTTCGTTTACATTTTTAGTAGTAACTGCTTTTCCTCCACTTGGCGCAGGATTTTTACGCATTTTCTTAGGACCTAAATCAATAGAAGCAATTGCCTCATATGTTCCTCCAAAAGAATTATTGGTTTTACTAGTTCCTGTTTCATAAGTGATTCCAACACTAATTCCATCACCAATTTTTACACCAATTCCTCCAGAAATACCAAAAGTTGTATTATAACCAGCTTGAAACCATCCTGTGTATGGTAAATCTATCATAGAGTTAAAACCAAACTGAAAATCTTCATTAGGTAACGTTTTTCCGTACACAAGATTTCTCCACTTCGCATCTTCCATAAAACCAATAGCATCATCAAAAGATTTTGTGTATCCTACTTGACCAGAAAAGATTTTATCAGAGAAGTCTGTAACCGTATTTGAATCATTAAAATTATAGTCAAATAAATTCTCAGCATAAATACCTATATCAAAATCTGATACAGAAAAATTTATTCCAGGCATTACCAAAACTAAAAAATCATCTTGATCGTCTAAAATTGCAGGATCTGGTTCTGTAGAACTTATGGCATTTTTATTTAAACCTCTTCTAAAAAGTGTAGTATTCATACCCACAGAAAGCGTTGTATTATCACTTAACTGCACTCCGTAAGAATAGTTAAGCAACAAACCTGAATCTACCAACAACCCCAAATTTTGTTGATACAAACCAAGACCAGCACCAGAATTCTCAGAAACTTTCCCTGAATAACTTAATAAATATGTTTGTGGGGAGTTTTCAATTCCTGTCCATTGAATCCTACTCCAAAAGCTAACTGCTTTAGAGTCATTTCGAACGTAACTGTATGTGGGATTCACCAAAAATTTATTGTATTTGGTGAGATTGTGTTGTCTCCAATCTACGATTGTGCTCGTATTTTCAACCTGAGAAAATAGCACATATGTGTTTAGTAGCAATCCAATTGCAAGTAGGCATCTTTTAATCATAGAGAACTAAACTATTTGGGGTTAACTTTAGTTTCAGTTCACTAATGTAATAGAACCTTTTTTAATATTCTTACCTTTTTTGTTAACAAAGTAGTAGAAAACAGGAATTTCTGCATTCATTTTCATTGAAGAATTAGGCCAACTATTGTCATATTTAGTTGTTTTTAAGACAGTTGAACCATACGAGTCGCATATTACTACCTCGATCTCTGGGTCGTTAATAAATTTTTGTGGAAGTGTCCATTTATCATTCACAGAATCGTCATTTGGACTAATTAGGTTCGGAATTTCGACTACATCGTTAGAAACAACCTCTACAGATTTTTCAACGATACACCCACCTATTTTTGCAAATAAGGTGTAATTTCCTTCTTCAGCAATAGAAAATGTAGCTGTTTTACTGAGGATATTTCCTGCTTCATCAAGCCACTCATAACTCTCCCCTCCCGTTGCATTGGCTTCGATAATTCTATCAGGAGAGATTGTTATTTTTTCACCTGGATAAATATCTATTAGACCTTCAGAATCTTGATTCAAAGAAACTGAACGAGAAGTAATTGCACAACCTCCCAAGCTAACTTCAACTTTAAAATCACCTGTGTTTGTTGTAACAAATGTATTTTCTACCCCAGATGCTACTAATTTATCACCATTATACCAATCGTATTTTGCTCCTGCTAAAACTGTTGCTTTTAATTCACCTTCCAAATTAGTACAACTCATTGGTGTTACTACTTCTAAAGCTACTTCTGGCAACCCTAAAACGATCTCTTGCTTATTAGAAATAAAATCTATGTTTTTATAGGTTACTGCCAACTCATAAACCCCGTTATCAGTATAATCTAATGGTAAAGAAGCGCTTGTGTTCTTAAGAGAAATACCGTCCTTAAACCACTTCATTTTAAAGTTATGAAAGAACTCATTATCAATAGACAATACATCTCCATTTTTTAGTTTTCCTGTAAGTGAGGCAATCGTTAACTCGGTATTCATGGAAACACAAGCATCATAATTTGATGTTGGCTTTATTGTTGCTGAAAAAGAAACAGGTTCATATATTTTAAAACTTGGAGATTTAATATTTCCTTCACAAGCTGCAGAAGAAGACACTTCTGCATAATATTCTCCAGCTTCACTCACTATCAAACGAGTATTGTTATAACCTTCTTTTAATAGAAGTCCGTCTCTATACCAGTTTATATTGGCACCTTTATTATTAGTTTCTATGGAAAGAGTTGCCGTATTTTCGCCTATAATAACCGCATTTAATGGCGAAGTAACTTCTACGATTGTCGATTTATTTTGAACAATACTCACTTCTTCTGATGAAGACGTACACCCACCACTATTAGTAACTTCAACGCGATAAGATCCAAAATTATCTTCTTTATTTTCTAATTCTATTTTTGGAGCATACGTATCTAATTCACTGATTTTTTCTTCATTTTTAAACCAAGTATAAATGTAATTCTCATTATCTACTGATGCTTGTAAAACAATTGCAGCATCAGAACAAGGCTCTATACTTTTATTCCCCAAAATAGAAACTTCAAAAGCCTCCCCTTTATTTACGATTACCAAATTTGAATATATACTTCCAGTACAATTTCCATAGTAAGGTTCTGCATAATATTCTCCAGGTTCTGTTACACTGATGTAGTTTTCTGAAGTTACTTTAAGAATATCTCCATTTTTATACCATACATATTCTTTAGCAATATCATTATCCAAACTAATTTTTGTTCCTGCTTGACTACAAAGACTTACATCGTTATAATTATTTAAAACAACTTCTTCATTTGGCATAAAAAAAGCATCAAAAGCTTGAGTTGACTCCCCTATAATTGCTGGTGAAGTTGCTCTTAATCTTATTTTATAGTTTTCACCGTATACATCTTCAGGAAGAGAGAAAGATTCTTTAAACTCAAATGAATAGTTCTCCCCTTCAACAGTTTTAAGAATTGTTGGAGTATCAAATAACCCATCACTATTCGATAATTCTATATAAAACTTATTATCTGCAGCAAATGGTTTTTCATTAAATGTAAATGTAGCTTCGAAAGTATTAAATGCCTCATTTAAGCATGCATATTCAAATGATAATTGAGGGGCATTAATTTTCTGACTAAAACTGTTTCCCGTAAACAGTAAAAAAATGATTGCGATTGTTGTAGTAATATTTTTCATAAGTAGTCGATTTTAAAACGTTTGGGTATTTCCTAAAATCCATTTTTGCAGTCCTCAATCAAAAACTCATACTTTTCATTGATTTTGCATATATCAAATATATTAAAACAAGAATAATAATCGTTTAAAAACATATTTATTCGATGAAATGCATAGTATTTTTTTATTCAATGAAATATGTAGTCTTTTTAATACATTTAAAAAATCATATAAAAGCCTTTAAAAACAGTCGGTTAAGTAATATTTAGAAAGAGAAACAGTTTTACAACAATTTTTAGTTGCTGAATAGAATCAATATTATAATTTTGAGGAAGGAATAATATTTAGATAAATAAAATATATAAATGAGGACTTTTTTAATTCTAATGATGGGTGTCTTACTGATGAATTGCAATACTGCAACTCCAGAAATTAAAGACCAAACCACAACAATATACTTTATAAGACACGCTGAAAAAGATAGATCGGAGCCTAGCGAGAAGAACCCTTCACTTACAGAAAAAGGACTGGCTAGAGCAAAAAGATGGAGTGAAATATTTAAAAACATCACCTTTGATGCTATTTATTCCACAGACTATACAAGAACTATAGAAACAGCTTCACCAACGGCATATACCAATAATCTAGACATTATTAAATATGAACCTGAAGAATTAAATACAATAGAGATTTTTAAAAAGGGCTATGAAAATGTATTGGTAGTTGGACACAGTAACACAGTGCCTAAACTAGTAAATAAGCTTCTTAAGGAAGATAGATATGAAGACATAGAAGACAACAATAATGGTAACGTATATATTGTTACGCTAACCAATCAAGAGGTTGTTTCTGTTAACCTTCTTACCATCAAGTAGGAAGGTTACTTTACTGATACGTTTTCTAATTCTATTTTAGATAACAATTCCAATGCTCCAGCATCAAATAAACTATCTAACGCTATAAGTTTAGCAGATTTGGATTTAGGTTTGTAATTATTATAATCAACAAAATCTACACCTTCAATTGTTCTACGATTATAGGCTTCGCGAAAACGCATACCTCCTTCATTCACATGATATTCGTATGCTAAGTAATCGATTATATATGTTTCTTTATTCACCCAATACACAAAAACATCTTCAAAATCTTCACCTCCACCTTCTTGATCAAACCAGACTTTAATTTTGTAATAAGGTGTATCCTTAATAGTAACTTCAGTAAGTAATTCCTTATTAACAGCGTCTCCATCTAGTCCAAAAGGTAAATAAGCAAAGTAATGAACAGAGTTTACACTATTCTTATATTTATTGGCGGTAGTGTCTGCTAATTTTATAGCATCGCCATCAATATATCTTGTAAAATCATTATTGTTAATAACATCTGTAGTAGTTACAGAGTCTTGATGTATTCTTTTTAAGCTGAAACTTCCACCGTCACGATACGATTCATATGTATTCCCTCTAAAAACAAAAGAAATATTCTTTTTGTCTAAATTATTCATTCCAGATGCTTTAATAGACTTTCCTATAATAGTTGATGCATCTTCTTTAGGAGTACAATATGTGAATAATATAGTAATAAGTAGCAGTAGTATGTAATAGCTTTTCTTCATAAAGAACAATTTAATTTTGAAAATAGGTCGCAAATATATCCTTTTACTTACTTAACAAATATAAAATCCTCTTAAAATAGAAGAATAAAATACTGCTATTCGAGAAATGTTCTTATTTTTGACGCGTATGCAGAATAATGTTAACATAAAGAATAAAAAAGCTCGTTTTGAATATGAGATTTTAGATAAGTATATAGCAGGTATTGTTTTATCTGGTACTGAAATAAAATCTATTCGTCAAAGCAGAGCTTCTATTGCTGAAAGCTTTTGCGAATTCAATGAAAAGGGAGAGCTCTTCGTAATTAATATGACGGTCGAAGAGTACACACATGCTACTCATTTTAACCATCGTCCAAAGAGCGAGCGTAAATTATTATTGAATAAACGAGAACTTAAAAAATGGCATAAAGCCGTAAAAGTTTCTGGAAACACTATCGTCCCATTACGATTATTCGTTAACGAAAAAGGACTAGCAAAGATGCAAATAGCACTCGCAAAGGGGAAGAAACTTTACGACAAAAGGGAAACTATTAAAGATCGTGATAATAAACGAAATCTAGATAGAGTTAAAAAAGCATATAGTTAATTTAGCTTTTAGAGGCTGAATCTGATACTTCTTCTTTAGGTTTTTTCCAAAATAGTAAACAAACACTTCCAGAGATTAAAGCACTTACTATAACTCCCCCTATTAGGAGATTTCTTCCTGCATTATCTTGATCTAGTGTGTAGTTCAATACTCCAAAAAGAACAATTCCTAGAATGATGTCTAGCGTTAATTGAATAATCCAATATGCCCAAACCCCTTTTCTGGTAAGCTTGCTTAAAAATAATCGATCTAACATAAAACTATTAATTTTTATCTTCTAATAATGGTACAAATCTAAATTCTCCAAACTCATGTTTTTCAAATTCTTTAGGTGAATTTCTAATAAAAAGCGTCATTTCTTGGACTTCCTCACCAACAGGAATCACTAATCTACCTCCTACTTTAAGCTGTGCCATTAACGGTTTAGGAACAAATGGAGCTCCAGCAGTAACTATAATTCCATCAAAAGGAGCTTCAGCAGGTAAACCTTTATAACCGTCTCCAAATATTACACGCTTTGCTTTATATCCTAACTTAGGAAGAAAAAGATTGGTTTTTTTAAAAAGCTCTTTTTGTCTTTCAATCGTATACACTACAGCACCTAATTCCAATAGCATAGCTGTTTGATAACCACTACCAGTACCAATTTCTAGAATCTTATCCCCTCGCTTAATCTTTAATAATTCGGACTGAAAAGCTACTGTGTAAGGTTGTGAAATAGTCTGACTTGCACCAATAGGGAAAGCTTTGTCTTGATACGCATGGTCTTCAAAACTACTATCCATAAACAAATGTCTAGGGATCTTTTTTACCGCCTTAATAACATTCTTGTCTGTTATCCCTTTTTTCTGAAGGACTTCAGCCAGATTATTACGCATTCCTTGGTGTCTATAGGTATCTTTCAAGTATAGGTGTTTTTTAGCAATGCAAAATTATAACTTTTATAACGATTTTCTCCCCTCAAAAAATGCTTTAAAAAATAGATTCTTGTCTTTGAGAGGATTAAAGTCCTGATAAGTTATCAACATTACTTTATTCTCTTTAATAAAATTGTGATGCATAAATTTAATACATATATATAAAACCTTGATTAGTATTCAATAAACAGTATCTAGAGTTGCTAAATACTTTAAGTATATCATCAAATAAAATAATATTCCGTATTTTAGACTTTCATTCTCAGCTTTAAAATCATTTATAAAAACAAGTGGTTAAGGTTGAAAGAATGCATCAATAACCTTAATTTTGTTTAAAAACATTTTATATGCTTAAAGCAGGTGTTCTAGGTGCCGGCCACCTTGGAAAAATTCATTTAAGACTTATCAATCAATCTGATAAATACGAACTTGTTGGTTTTTACGATCCAGACGAGAAAAACGCTAAGAAAATAGTTAAAGAATTCGGTTATAAATACTTTTCATCAATAGACGATTTAATTGCAGCTGTAGATGTGGTAGATATTGTTACTCCTACCCTTTCTCATTATGAATGCGCTCTTAAAGCTATAAAAAAAGGGAAACACGTTTTTTTAGAAAAACCGATAACTAAAACAGTTGCAGAGGCAGATGAACTTATAAGTCTTGCAAAAGAAAATAATGTAAAAGGACAAGTGGGACATGTGGAGCGTTTTAATCCAGCTTTTATTGCGGTAAAAGAAAAGGTTGAAAACCCTATGTTTATAGAAACCCATCGTTTGGCAGAATTTAATCCTCGAGGAACTGATGTTCCTGTGGTGTTGGATTTAATGATTCATGATATCGATATTATATTGAGTGTTGTAAAATCTCCTGTAAAGAATATCAATGCTAGTGGTGTTTCTGTAATTAGTAAATCTCCAGATATAGCAAATGCTAGAATAGAGTTCGAAAATGGATGTGTTGCCAATCTTACTGCTAGTAGAATCTCATTGAAGAACATGCGTAAGTCTAGGTTTTTTCAACGTGACGCCTATATTTCTGTTGACTTTTTAGAAAAGCAAGTAGAGGTTGTAAAAATGAAAGATGCTCCTAAAAAACCGGACGAATATGCGTTGGTTTTACAAAATGCAGAAGGAGAGAAAAAGCAGATTTACTTTGAAAACCCTAAAGTGACCCAAAACAATGCTATTTTAGACGAGTTAGAGTCGTTTGCAAATGCTATTGCTAATAATACAGAAACAGCAGTGAGTTTAGAACATGGAACTGCAGCCTTAAAAGTAGCTATGCAAATTGTAAAACTTGTAGAAGGATAAGAATCGCCTTATGCCTTTTAAACCTTCAAAAATTAAAAACTAGTTAATAAATGACTGATATAAAAAATATAGCCGTGATTGGTGCAGGAACAATGGGAAATGGTATTGCTCATACGTTTGCTCAAAACGGATATAATGTAAAACTTATAGATGTTTCTGAAAATTCTCTAATTAGAGGGATAAATACTATTGAGAAGAATCTTGATAGAATGTTATCCAAAGAGAAAATTTCTCAAGCTGAAAAAGAAAGTACGCTAGGTAATATTACCACTCATACAGACATTAAAAATGGTGTCAAAGAGGTGCAACTTGTTGTAGAAGCTGCTACTGAAAATGAATCTCTAAAACTTAAAATTTTTAAAGATCTTAGTGATTCCTGTAATGATGATGTTATCTTAGCAACAAATACTTCTTCGATTTCGATAACAAAGATTGCAACTGCGGTTAATAATCCTGCTCGTGTAATTGGAATGCATTTTATGAATCCTGTTCCGATCATGAAATTAGTAGAGGTTATAAAAGGTTATAATACCAGTACCGAAGTTTTAGATACTGTATTTAAACTATCGGAAAATATTGATAAAGTCCCTGTTGAAGTAAATGATTACCCTGGGTTTGTAGCCAATAGAATTTTAATGCCGATGATTAATGAGGCCATTGAAACTTTATATAACGGCGTAGCTGGGGTATATGAAATCGATACCGTTATGAAATTAGGAATGGCTCATCCAATGGGACCGCTTCAATTGGCTGATTTTATTGGGCTTGATGTTTGCCTTTCAATTTTAAATGTAATGTACGACGGATTTAAAAATCCAAAATATGCTCCTTGTCCGTTATTAGTAAATATGGTAACCGCAGGTAAATTAGGAGTTAAATCTGGCGAAGGTTTCTACGACTATTCAGAAAATAGAAAAGCAGAAGTTATCGCTAAACAATTTCAGAAGTAAAAATAACTCCTAAAAGAATATAAATATAGAAATGGTTAAAATAATTCCGTTTGCAGCTGTACGTCCTACAAAAGATAAAGTGGGTTTGGTAGTTTCTCGTTCGTATGAAGATTACCCTGTAGACGAATTAAACACTACCCTTTCTTATAATCCATTTTCTTTTTTACACATCGTAAATCCGGGCTATAAATTTCATCATGATATTTCTGGAGAACGACGTTTTTCATTAGTTAAAAATCGTTATCTGGAGTTTATCGAAGAATCTGTTTTTATAAAAGATCCAAACCCTGCTTTTTATATTTATAAGATAAAAACTAGAAAGGGAGATTTCTGTGGGATTTTTGCTGGTGCTAGCATCGCTGATTATCAACAAAATAAGATTAAAAAACACGAAGCTACCTTACAAAAGAGAGAAAAGTTATTTAAAGACTACTTAAAAACTGTAGGGTTTAATGCTGAACCAGTACTTCTCACCTATCCAGATACGGAAGAGATTGATATTATTATAAATGATGTAACAGCTGGAGTTCCTGAATATGAATTTGCTACTACCGATAAGGCTAGTCATTATTTATGGAAAGTAGATGATCAAAAGGTAATAAACGGTATTCAAGCTGCTTTTAAAAAATTAGATTGCCTGTATATTGCAGATGGGCATCATCGTTCTGCCTCTTCGAATTTATTATCGAAAGAGCTTCAGAAAGAGAATCCTAAACACACAGGTGAAGAGTCGTATAATTACTTTATGAGCTACCTTATTCCGGAGTCTAATTTAAAGATTTACGAGTTCAATAGAATGGTTAAAGACTTAAATGGCTTAACTAAGGAGGAATTTTTAATTCAATTAGACACTCATTTTAGGATAGAAAACCGTGGAGCGGATTTATACAAACCTTCTACTATTCATCATTTTGGAATGTATTTAGATGGAGAGTTTTACTCTTTATATTTGAGGAAAAATTATCCTTTTACCGACTCTTTAAGTCAACTTGATACTCAAATTTTGTTTGTAACAATTTTAAAACCTATTTTAGGGATTAAGGATTTGAGAAACGATAGTAGAATTGAATATGGCTATGGTAAATATAATACCATAAAAATGAAAGATTTAATTGATAAAGGAGACTTTAAGATTGGCTTTAGTCTTTTTCCTGTAGAAGTTTCTCAGATGAAAGAAATTGCTGATGAAGGACTTAAAATGCCTCCAAAAACAACCTATATCGAACCTAAGCTTAAAAGTGGTCTTACTATTTATGAATTTTAATAAGGGTAAGCACTTTTAGCTCATATAATAAGTTTAATTAATTATGTTTCAACTGTTAAAAGGAAACATAGAAACTCACCTAGTGAGAAAAACCCATTTTTGGGAATAAAAAGTTACTATAAATGTCTGTAAAAGAAAATTTAATACATATAAAAAAAGAAATACCAGGAGATGTTACGCTGGTAGCTGTTTCTAAAACAAAACCCAATGAAGCAATCATTGAAGCTTATGAAGCTGGACAACGTGTGTTTGGAGAAAATAAGATTCAAGAAATGACTGATAAATGGGAAGCATTGCCTAAAGATATTGAGTGGCACATGATTGGCCATGTACAAAGAAATAAAGTTAAATATATGGCTCCTTTTGTGAGCTTAATTCATGGTGTTGATAGTTTAAAGCTACTCAAAGAAATAGAAAAACAAGCCAAAAAGAATGAACGTACCATCTCATGTTTACTTCAAATGCATATCGCTAAAGAAGAAACTAAATTCGGTATGGATGAAAATGAGGTAAAAGCGCTCCTTACTTCTGAAGAGTTTAAAAAAATGGAGCACGTAAAAGTGATTGGACTCATGGGAATGGCTACTTTTACTGAGGATGAAAAACAAATAAAAGAAGAGTTTTCTTCATTAAAAGCTTTATTTGATTCTATAAAGAGCAATCATAATACTACGGAAAATCTAGATCTTAAAACGTTATCCATGGGAATGAGTGGCGATTATACGTTAGCCATAGAATGTGGTAGTAATATGGTTAGAATTGGTAGTAGTATATTTGGAGCTAGAAATTATAATTAGACAATATTATAACCGTTCTGAAGTATAATAAGGGCTAAAACAATAGCCCCAAAAAAAAGAGAGTTTAATAATCTCCAACAATAAAATTAATGTACGCAATACTCGATATAGAAACAACAGGAGGAAAATATAATGAAGAAGGGATTACCGAGATTGCCATTTACAGATTTGACGGGCATAAAGTTGTAGACCAGTTTATAAGCCTTGTAAACCCAGAGAAAGAGATACAACCTTTTGTAGTAAAGCTCACTGGAATTAATAATAATATGTTGCAAACTGCTCCTAAATTTCATGAGGTAGCAAAAAGGATTGTAGAAATAACCGATGGAGCAACATTGGTAGCCCACAACGCACAGTTTGATTATAGGATTTTACAAACAGAATTCCGCCGTCTCGGTTACGATTATCAACGTAAATCTGTTTGTACTGTAGAGCTATCCAAAGAGCTGATCCCAGATCAGCCCTCTTATAGCTTAGGAAAACTTGTAAGATCCTTAGGGATTCCTGTTAGTGATCGTCACAGAGCAAATGGGGATGCACAAGCTACAGTGAAGCTTTTTAAAATGCTTTTAGCAAAAGACACTACAAAGAAAATAGTTCAAAGTAATATCCGAGCTGAAGATATTGGACAATTAAATCCAAAATTAATGGATATTGTAGCGCAACTTCCAACATCTGTTGGTGTTTATTATATGCACGATAGTGATGGTGAAGTAATGTTTTTAGCAAAAAGCGGAAATATCCAGAAGAGAGTAAACCAAATATTCGCTTCTTCCTCAAAAAAGAATAAACGGCTTCAAAAGGAAGTAAAAGCTGTTACTTATGAAGAAACGGGAAATGAACTAATTGCTCTTTTAAAAGAAAATTCAGAAGTAAAAAAGAATAAGCCAAAATATAATGCGAAAAGTAAAAAGCTATTTACTCATGCATTGTATGTAAAAGAAGATAAAGAAGGCTATTTAACTTTAAAAATTGGTAAATCGGACAATAGGAAAAAATATATCACCACTTTTTCCAATTATCAACAGGCATATAATATATTACATGCTATCGACGAAGAGTTTAACTTATGTAATAAATTAAATGGTTTATCTGAAGCTAAGAAGAATTGCTATAATTATACAGTTGATAAATGTAATGGAGCTTGTCTGAATGAAGAGCCTCCTAAAACATATAATAAAAGAGTAAAACAAGCGCTTTATAAGCTTAGTTTTCAAGATCGTAGTTTTATTATTTCCGACAGAGGAAGGGAAATTCACGAACGAAGTGTTATCTTGATACAAAATGGTGACTTTAAAGGATTTGGGTTTTATGAGTTAAACCATCAAGTTAATAAATTAAGTATCTTAGAGTCATTAATTACACCGCTAGATAATACTCCAGATGCTAGACATATTATTCATGCGTATTTAAGAAAAAAGAAATCGTACAAAATTATTAATATTGAAGCCTGAAAATAAGACAATACCAAAGTGGAAACATAAACTTCATGAAATCATTTATGAAGCTGATACACCTATGGGTAAATCGTTCGATATTCTACTCTTTATCATCATTATACTCAGTATAGTATTAGTAATGCTAGAGAGTATTAAGTCTTTTGATGCCAAATATCATGATTACTTATATACCGCAGAATGGGTAATAACAGTCTTTTTCACCATAGAATATATAGCCAGAATAATATCCATAAAGAAGCCTCTTAAATATATTTTTAGTTTTTATGGGATTGTTGACTTATTCTCCACTATTCCACTTTATTTATCATTCTTTTTTGCAGGGTCTCAGGTTTTCCTTGCCGTAAGGGCATTGCGATTGCTACGTGTTTTTAGAATTTTAAAATTAGTGAGATTTATGGGGGAAGCTTCCCAACTTAAGGAAGCCATAAAATCCAGTAGAGCTAAAATTGCAGTTTTTATTTATACGGTTCTTATTCTTTCTGTGATTATGGGTACAGTTATGTACTTAATTGAAGGAGCAGAAGCTGGATTTACTTCTATTCCGAGGAGTATTTATTGGACTATCGTTACTTTAACTACCGTTGGTTATGGAGATATAGCCCCAGTAACTTCAGTCGGTCAGATTATTGCAGCCATTATTATGATTTTAGGTTATGGGATTATTGCTGTTCCAACAGGAATTGTTACCGTCGAATTTGCTAAACAAGGCTCTACTGCTAATAAAAAAGATAAAAACGTTAAAGAGATTCATACCAATACGCAGAGTTGCCCGCATTGTACCGCCGAAAACCATCAAAACAATGCTAAATTTTGTTATGAATGTGGAAATTATTTGAATGAACACTAAGCATCTTATTACCGTTGTAGGCCCTACTGCCATTGGAAAAACTTCTCTAGCTATTGCTTTAGCTAATGAGTTCTCTACTGAGATTATTTCATCAGATTCAAGACAATTTTTCAAAGAAATGAAACTTGGAACTGCTGTTCCCGATGCAGAAGAATTGGCTGCTGCTCCCCACCATTTTATTCAGCATAAAAGCATCTTTGATCCATATTCTGTTGGAGATTTTGAGAGAGATGCGATAGCTCTTATAGATGAATTATATAAAGACCATGATACTGTAATTATGGTTGGAGGAAGTGGTTTGTATAATAATGCCGTGATTGAAGGATTGGACAATTTTCCAGATGTAGATCCTTATATTAGAAAAGTACTCAACAAACTTCTTGAAACTGAGGGTATAGAAGCGCTACAGCAACAATTAGAAGAATTGGATCCACTACATTACAAAAATACAGATATTCAGAACCCACATCGTATCATTAGAGCGTTAGAGATATGTATTGGAACAGGAAAGCCGTACTCTTCGTTTTTAAATCAGCAGAAAAATAACAGGTCTTTTAAAACTATAAAAATTGGACTTACAGCAGACCGCGAAATTATTTATGATCGTATTAATCAACGTGTAGACATTATGATGAATAACGGTCTTTTAAAAGAGGCAAAGGCTGTATATGAACATAAAGAGCTTAATGCATTACAAACCGTTGGCTACAAAGAATTGTTTAAATATTTTGATGGAGACTGGACTTTAGAATTTGCTGTTTCTGAAATCAAAAAAAATACACGAAGATTTGCAAAACGTCAACTTACATGGCTACGGAAAGACGATACTATTTTATGGTTTGACTACAAAACAGCTCCAGGAATTATTATGGATGACATTAAAAGATCAATGAATCTATAATTAGCTTTTCAATAAAGCTAAATCCCACTTACTTAAGAAATCAATAGAAATATAAAAGCCAATAGCTTATACAACTATTGGCTTGATATATTATAATCGTAATGTTAGTTTAAACATTAAAACGGAAATGCATTACATCACCATCTTTAACGATGTACTCCTTCCCTTCTACCCTCATTTTTCCAGCTTCCTTCACTTTATTCTCACTTCCATAAGCTACATAATCATCATAACCAATAACTTCAGCACGAATAAATCCTTTTTCAAAATCAGTATGGATAACTCCAGCAGATTGTGGCGCCGTAGCTCCAACAGGAATTGTCCAAGCTCTTACTTCTTTAACTCCTGCAGTAAAGTACGTTTGTAAGTTTAATAATTTATAAGCAGCACGGATAAGTTTTGCAGCTCCAGGCTCATCAAGACCTATATCTTCTAAGAACATTTTTCTCTCATCATAATCTTCAAGCTCAGCAATATCTGCTTCGATAGCTACAGCTAGAATAATAATTTCAGCATTTTCATCCTTTACAGCTTCCTTTACTTTTTCTACAAGCTCATTTCCGTTTTTAGCAGCAGACTCGTCTACATTACATACATAAAGAATAGGCTTAGCGGTAAGCAATTGGAATCCTTTCATGAATTCAGCTTCATCCTCATTAATTTCTACTGCTCTAGCAGAAATACCACTTTCTAAAGCATTTTTAAAGCGAAGTAATAGTGCTTGCTCCGTCTGCGCATCTTTATCTCCAGTTTTTGCTGCTCTATTTACTTTCTCTAAACGTTTATCTACCGTTTCAAGGTCTTTTAATTGAAGTTCAATATCTATTGTCTCTTTATCGCGGATAGGGTTTACATTTCCATCTACGTGAACAATATTGTCGTCTTCAAAACAACGAAGTACATGAATTATCGCATTACACTCGCGGATATTTCCCAAGAATTGATTCCCTAAACCTTCTCCTTTACTCGCTCCTTTTACCAAACCAGCAATATCTACAATCTCAACTGTTGCAGGTAATACACGCTCTGGATTAACCAAAGATTCTAATTTTTGTAATCTAGCGTCAGGAACATTTACGACTCCTAAGTTAGGTTCTATAGTACAAAAAGGGAAGTTAGCACTTTGTGCTTTAGCATTAGATAAACAATTAAATAATGTTGATTTTCCAACATTTGGTAACCCTACAATTCCAGCTTTCATGCGTTGTATTTTGTAAATTTTTTCGAGTGCAAATATAATTAATTCTACTCCAAAAAATAATGTATCTGATGCTTTATATAATTAATAGTATTTAAAAAGTTCATAAACTGAATTAATGGTAGCTTACTAGAGAAAAATTTTATCTTTATCATAGCCAAAAAAGAAAGCATGAATTTATTTTTTAAGAAAATCGTTGTAGATAGAGTCCGAAAACAATATCGCAGCAAACCTAAAGAAGTTACTGATAAAGAAAAGAGCTTTAAAAAGCAGGTAAACGATCTTGAAGTGGAAATTTCTCATGAAATTCAAGATATTATCTACTTATTAATCGGTGTATTATCAGCTTCCTTTGGTTTAAAAGGCTTTCTTTTACCGAGTTCTTTTATTGATGGTGGAGTTACTGGAATCTCCTTAATTGTTCGAGAATTAACAGAGTTACCATTATCCCTTTTAATATTTGGACTCAACCTTCCGTTTGTAATCCTTGCCTATGTTGCTATTAGTAAGCGTTTCGCCATAAATAGTATTATTGGTATCTTTTTATTAGCCCTTTCTGTTCATTTTATACCTTTTCCAACTATTACAGATGATAAAATCCTAATTGCTGCCTTTGGAGGTTTCTTTTTAGGTCTTGGAATCGGTATGGCAATTCGTGGAGGCGCCATTATTGATGGTACAGAGGTACTGGCTATTTATATCAGTAGAAAATCTAGCCTCAGTGTTGGGAATGTAATTATGATTTTTAATGTCATCATTTTCATGGCGGCTGCTTATATATTTTCAACAGAAATCGCTTTGTATGCCATTCTAACTTATTTTTCAGCATCTAAAACCGTAGATTTTGTTATTGATGGTATTGAAGAATTTATAGGAGTTACTATTATTTCTGAAAAATGTGATGAAGTACGAAGAGTGATTATTCATAACATGGGACGTGGTTGTACTATTTATAAAGGACAAAGAGGCTTTTCTGTTGACAGTTCTCCCTTGAAAAATATCGACATTGTATATACTGTTATTACACGTTTAGAAATGTCTACATTAAAAACGGAAATTGATAAAATTGATAAAAATGCATTTATAATTATGAATTCTGTGAAAGACACTAAGGGGGGAATGATTAAGAAAAAACCACTGACTAAAATTAAATCATAAACAGTTATGATAGATTATAGCCAAATAGCTAAGTTTTTTGAAACTGAATATCCTTTAAATAAAGAAGGATTAGCTGCTTTGATGTCGCTTTTTGTAAATAAAGATATAGCAAAGGGAACTTCTATCCTACAATCAGATACGGAAGAAAAGGAGCTTCGTTTTTTAAATAGCGGTATTATTAGAGAATATTATGCTTCAGAAAGTAAAGAAACCAACATCAATTTTTACACGAAACCTCAATTTATTACTGATTTATCTTCATTTACAGGAGACATTAAAACTAAAAAGAATCAAGAAGCCTTAACTGATGTTTCTCTACTAGCGGTACAAAAAAGTGACTTTAGAGCACTTTTAGAAAAATATCAATGTGGAAAATCATTTATAGAGCAATCTTTTCAAAAACTTCTTAAACATAAAGAGCTTACAGAATATAATAGAATCACAAAATCTCCTGAAGATTTGTATCGCGAATTACTGATTTATAAACCACACTGGTTACAAAATATCCCACAATATCATATTGCCTCTTATTTAAATATCACTCCCGAAACCCTAAGCAGAATTCGGAAGAGAATTTCTTGATTTCAATCAATGTATAGCAATCATTGCTGCATTAATTTTGCATCAGTAACTTAAAATTTAGTAACAATGACAACAATACATCACTTCAGAAATGCTACAATGGTTATAGAAACAGAGAATGAGGTTATCCTTGTAGACCCAATGTTAGGCGCTAAAGGAACACAACCAACTTTTACTTTCTTTAGATTTAAAGCACAGAAAAACCCGATTGTAGAATTACCACAAAGTTGTCTAGAAATACTAAATAAAGTTACACACTGTGTTATTACGCACTTACATCCAGATCATTTGGATAAAATGGGAGAAGAATTTCTAATTAATAATAATATCCCTGTTACTTGTAGCTATAAAGATGTAAATGACCTTAAAAAAAGAGGACTTAATGTAGTCAACTCTATAGAATACTGGAAGCAAACCCCTTTTCTAAATGGAACTATAGAGGGAGTTCCTGCAAGACATGGTTATGGATTAGTAGCTAAACCCATGGGAAATGTGATGGGTTATTACATTAAACTATCTAACGGAGACTCTATATATCTAAGTTCAGATACCATTTATACAGAAGATGTGCATAAGGTTCTTGCAGAATACAATCCTACTATTAGTGTAGTTGCGGGTGGAACAGCGCAATTGGATTTATTAAAGCCACTTTTAATGACAAAAGAGGATATTATAAAGTTTGCAGAAAACGCACCTAATAAAGTTATTGTGAATCACCTAGAAGCTGTTAACCACTGCCCTACTACAAGAACGGAATTAAAAAATATATTTACTAAAAAAGGATTAATTAGTAAAGTATGTATTCCTGAAGATGGTGAAGTGATTAGCTTTTAGTCTATTTTTTATTTATCAAACTATTGATAAATAGTGCTACCTCCTACTGTACAGTTCAATTAAAATTCTAATAATTATTTGTTTATTAGTATTTTACAAACAATATTTAGATATTTGTCTAAATAACTAAATCTAATGAATGAACTCGCTATTTAAAGCTCTTAATGACGAAACTCGCAGGAAAATTGTAGAGTTATTGAAAGAAAAAGATATGAATGCTGGAGAAATTGCAGATCGTTTTAATATCTCAAAGCCTAGTATTTCTCAC
Source organism: Joostella sp. (assembly GCF_048266025.1). Lineage (NCBI taxonomy): Bacteria > Pseudomonadati > Bacteroidota > Flavobacteriia > Flavobacteriales > Flavobacteriaceae > Joostella > Joostella sp. The sequence continues at coordinate 129,634 of NZ_JBLXAF010000002.1, forward strand.
CACTTGGATATCTTAAAGAGAGCAGACTTAATAACGAGTGAGAAAAAGGGTCAGTTTGTAGAATACTCTTTAAACACTACAATATTAGAAGACTTAATAAATTGGATTGTTAACTTAAAAAATTAACCAAATGAAACTAAAAAAAGAACTATCGTTAATTGGAATTGTATTATTACCCTTTATTTATTTAGCCTATATCTGGCCTGAATTACCTGCAAAAGTCCCAATGCACTGGAATTATAAAGGTGAGATAGATAGGTATGGCGATAGAATTGAAATTATAATGATACCCATATTATTACCGCTACTTATATATATAACGTTTTTAATTATACCTATAATCGGCCCTAAAAAGAACCTAACTAAGATGGGAAATAAGCTTCAGTCGTTAAAAACATTGCTAACTATATTGATGTCGATATTGGCTTTATATATAATTATTCCATAAAAAATCAATCGCTCTCAAACCCTAATTATATAGTATTGTTAATAGGTGTACTCTATATTATATTCGGGAATTACTTTAAAACAATAAAAGCAAATTACTTTATAGGAATAAGAACTCCATGGACACTAGAAAATGATAATGTATGGAAGAAAACTCATAAATTAGGCGGTATATTATGGTTTATCGGAGGAATTATTGTTGTATTATCTAGCTTAATCTCAGATAAACCTACTAATTTCAGAATATTCTTAGGCGTTACCATACTAATCACAGTCATCCCTATTATATATTCATATGTAGTTTTCAACAAAGAAAAACAAATAGAACAAGGTGCTTAATTTATAAATGAAGGCACTATATATTACTATGCTAGTTAATTTCAGCCTTCTTCTCTTTATGTAATGAAAACCATACACCTGCAGCCAAAGAAACTCCAATAACGGCTAACGATAACCATTCTGGTATTTCCACATGATGAGAAAGTATCATTTTTATACCCACAAAAGTAAGTATTACAACAAGACTGTATTTTAAATATCCAAAGCGCTCTATCATATTTGCCAAAAAGAAATACATAGACCGGAGTCCTAAAATTGCCATTATATTGGAACTAAAAACCAAAAATGGATCTGATGTAATCGCTAATATTGCCGGAATACTATCTAAGGCAAAAAGAATATCTGTAAACTCTATTACAATAAGTGCTATAAACAATGGTGTAGCTACTAAAAGGTGTTTTTTTCTAACAAAAAAATGTTCACTTTCAATAACTGGAGTCACAGGAATCACCTTTCTTATTGCTTTATAAACAAAAGACTGTTTAGGATCATAAGAATCGTCATCCTTTTCCATTGCCAATTTAATAGCTGTATAAATAAGGAAAACCCCAAAAACATAGATTATCCAATCGAACTTTTTAATTAGAAATACTCCAAAGAATATCATCAATGCACGGAATACAATAGCTCCAATAATTCCCCAAAATAAAACTCTATGTTGATAGATTTTAGGAATTTTAAAAGAAGTAAAAATGACAGCTATCACAAAGATATTATCTACACTAAGCGATAACTCGATTAAATACCCCGTAATATATTTCATAAAAGCATTGGTAGGCGATAGATTATCTACATTTTCTACCCAACCGTGTTTAAATATGAAAAATACAACTATGGAGAATAACAATGCAATACTAACCCATATTGCAGTCCACTTACTAGCTTCTTTATTGGTAATCTCGTGAGGATTTTTATTAAAAACCCCAAGATCTAACGCTAAGAAAATTGTTATCAGAACAATAAATGATATCCAAACTGTCATACTAATTAACTTCTAGTGTATAATAAATGATCTAATAATGTGAAGTCTACTCCCATATCTTCTTTTAACTCATATTTTATAAAAAGTTCTCCCCAATATTTACCATCAGAAAAATCGGCGATTATCCATTTATGATTTAAAACTTTTATTTTATTAATCTTCATCGGTCCTCCAGACATTCCATCATAAGGAACTAAGGGATTATTTCCTTTTTGCTCATTTGTTTCCAATAATTTATCAGCAATATAACGAGCAGGGTTTTTTATATCTAAATCGTCATAATAAGCAAGAGCATCGTCATTATTATCCAAAGAAAAATACTGAAGATCAAGATTATTTAGAGTCAATGTTTTTATGGAATCCGTTAACTTTTCATTCTCTGCGGTTAAGCGTTCTATTCTGATATTTTCTTTTTCAAAATATTTCTTAGCACTTACGTATTGATAAATAACGAAAAGGGCTGTGAATAAGAATAGGTATAAAAAAATATTACGTCTCATAGTGGGGTTTTACTAAATTTTATATTTCAATAGTTAAATTATCATAAGCGATAAAAACATGAGGAGGCAATTCCTTTTGAGCCTCTTCATGAAAGCCTAACATCGGACTGATATGTGTAAGATATGCCTTTTTAGGTTTTACTTCCTCTATAAAGCTAAGAGCTTCTTCAATATTAAAATGAGAATGATGTTTCTCCTTTCTAAGTGCATTTACAACTAGCACCTCTACTCCTTTCAGCTTATCAGTTTCTTCCTTCTCAATACTTTTTATATCCGTTAGGTATGCAAATTTATCAAATCTAAATCCAAAAACTTGCAATCTATTGTGAAAAGCATTGATTGGAATTACTTTTTTATCTCCTAAAGAAATAGGAAGGTTATTTACAATCTCTTCTTCTTTTACGGCTGGCGCTCCTGGATATCTATTTTCAGTAGCAAAAATATAATCAAACTTAATTTTTAAGGATTTCAAAACCCTCTGATGGGCATAAATGGGAATGTCACCTTGTCTAAAAAAATAAGGTCGAATATCATCTAGTCCCATAATATGATCTGCATGTTCATGAGTAAATAGAATCCCATCTATTTTTTTAACATCATGCCTTAACATCTGCTGTCTAAAATCTGGGCCACAGTCTATAATATAGCAATAAGCCCCCCAGTTTATCATTACAGAAACCCGAAGACGCTTGTCTTTTGGATCTGTACTTTTAGATACTGGATCGTCGCTACCTATAATAGGAATCCCTTGAGATGTTCCTGTACCGAGGAATGTAATCTTCAAAACTGTAATTTTTTATCAAATTTATCATTTATATTCCGAATAGCTTCATTAAACTTTTTAACTTTGCGGTAAATAATAAAATTGTAATGACATTAGTTTTAAAAGGTGATAAAGGCTTTGAGAATGTTCCTTCGCTAAAATCCAAGGCGTTACGAATAAATCTGAATGAGGATATATACGGAACATTTGCTGAAATTGGTGCTGGACAAGAAACGGTAAGGCATTTTTTTAGAGCCGGTGGAGCTTCTGGAACAATTGCAAAGGCTATGAGTGCCTATGATAAGAGTTTCAGTGATGCCATTTACGGTGTTGAAGACGACGGAAGGTATGTTACCGAAGCGCGTTTAAAGAAAATGTTATCTCATGAAATGCGACTCATGGAAGAGCGTATTCCTAGAAGCGAGAACCCAAATAAGATATTTTTCTCTTATGCCAATACAGTAGCTACTATAGATTTTGCTAAGAAATTTAAAGGACATGGTTGGCTAGGAATTCGTTTTCAATTGGATGGGAATGAAGATTATAATGAAATAAACCTTCACATTCGTTTCAAGCAAACAGAAGCGCGTTTACAACAAGAAACATTAGGGATTGTTGGTGTAAACCTTATTTATGGGGCTTTCTACAAACACCATAAGCCTAAAAAACTATTAAAATATCTTTATGATCATATCGATAACGATACCATAGAAATTGATACTATTAATTTTACTGGTCCTCGTTTCGAAAATGTGGATAACCGTTTGATGAGCTTACAGCTTGTTAAAAATAACATGACCGACGCCATTATGTTTGGTCCTGACGGAAATAATATCCTTCCTGCTTCTATTTTATATAAGAAAAATATCTTGGCACTTCGTGGTAGCTTCAGACCTGTTACCATGGTAAATATGGATATGTATAAAAAATCTTATGATATATTTATTAGAGAGAATAAGGTAGATATAGATAATACCGTTGTTGTTTTTGAAATTACATTATCAAATTTACGTGCCGAAGGGGAGATTGATGAAGAAGACTTTATGGATAGAGCTCGCCTTTTATGTTCTCTTGGGCAGACTGTAATGATTTCAAACTTCCAGGAATACTATAAATTAGTAGAATATTTCTCTGAATATACTAAAGAGCGTATGGCCCTTACAATGGGTGTTAACAATCTTGTAGATATATTTGATGAGAAATATTACCGCCATTTAAGTGGAGGTATTCTTGAAGCTTTTGGAAAGTTATTCTACAAAGATTTGAAAGTTTATCTATATCCAATGATAGATCATGAAACTGGATTAACCACAACTAGTAATAATCTAAAAGTACATCCTCGTATGAAGGAGCTTTATAAGTTCTTTAAATACAATGGAAAAGTGATTGACATATTTGATTATGATGATTCTATCCTAGATATTTTCTCTAGAGAAGTTCTTAAAAAGATTGCAGAAGGTGATGAAGGATGGGAAGAAATGCTTCCTAAAGGAATTGCAGAACTGATTAAAGAAAAAGGACTGTTTGATTATAACTCTCAGAAAGCGATAGGAGAAAAACAATCGTAAGAATTACATTCTGAAGAAAAAATATAAAAAAAGAGGCTATTTAATAACAGCCTCTTTTTTTATGCTTAAGATTCAAGCAGTTGGGCAGCATGATCTTTAGTTTTTACCTTATCGATAACTCGGGTAACAATTCCGTCGCCATCAACAATAAAAGTTTTACGGTGAATCCCATCATATTCTTTACCCATAAATTTCTTTAATCCCCAAACGCCAAAAGCATTAATTACTTCTTTGTTTTCATCTGCCAAAAGAGGAAAAGGAAATTCATTTTTATTTTTAAAATTAGTTTGTCTTTTTTGAGAATCAGCACTTACACCCAGCAAACTATACCCCTGCTCCTGTAAAACCTCATAATTATCTCTTAAATTACACGCTTCCGCTGTGCAACCGGGTGTGCTCGCTTTAGGATAAAAGAAAACAATTAATTTCTTCCCTTTATAATCAGCTAAAGAAACATTATTTCCGTCTTGATCTGGAACCGTAAAATCTGGTACTTTATCTCCTACTTTTAGTGTATTCATAAACATTTTTTTTATTTGAACTTTGTTCGACTATTTTTGTTTAAAATTACATAAAAATGACCAAAGCAGAAAAAGTTGATTTTGTTGTAGATACTTTGGAAGAGATTTATCCAACCGTTCCAATTCCGTTAGATCACATAGATCCATATACATTATTAATTGCGGTATTATTATCTGCTCAAAGCACAGATGCAAGAGTAAACCAAATTACTCCATTACTATTTGATAGAGCTATAAACCCGTATCAAATGGTAAAACTAACTGTAGAGGAAATTCGAGATATTATAAGACCTGTAGGACTGTCACCAATGAAGTCAAAAGGAATTCATGGATTGTCAGAAATATTAATAAACAAATATAATGGAGAAGTTCCTGCAGATTTTGAAGCATTAGAGTCACTGCCAGCCGTAGGGCATAAAACTGCAAGTGTTGTAATGTCTCAAGCTTTTGGTATTCCAGCTTTCCCCGTAGATACTCATATTCATAGACTCATGTATAGATGGGGTTTATCTAATGGGAAGAATGTTGTTCAGACTGAAAAAGATGCGAAACGACTTTTTAAAAAGGAATTATGGAATAAATTACATTTACAGATAATCTATTATGCCCGAGAATATTCTCCTGCTCGCGGATGGAATTTAGATAAGGATATTATCACAAAAACTATTGGAAGAAAGTCTGTGATTAAGGACTACAACGCTAAGAAATAACTTCTATTGAACAGAAACAAAAAAGACCCGTTGAATATCAACAGGTCTTTTCAGAAAGAGTTTAATTTAAAATAGATTCAAAAGTTAACTCTTTGTACTTCATAACACTTAAAGCCTTAGAATAACTAAGCAAATATTCAATAGTTGATTCTTTGGGTTTTAATGGATCTGATTTTGATTTTTGAAAAGTGTAAATTTTTGCCATGCCCCAATTTTTAATATTAATATAAAAATAACGGAGCTATTGTATTTATATTGTGCTAATTAGTTAAAACAATATTATTCTTTTCTACCATTTTCCGCAAATTAATAATTGCATATCGCATTCTACCCAAAGCTGTATTAATACTTACATTAGTTTGTTCAGAAATTTCTTTAAAACTCATGTCTTTATACAATCTCATCAATAAAACTTCCTTTTGATCATCAGGAAGCCCTTCAATAAGCTTTTTTACATCGTTTTCTACTTGATCTTTTATAATCTGTCGTTCTGCATTTAAAGCAGGATCCCCTAAAACAGAAAAGATATTAAAGTCTTCACTCCCTTCAAATTTAGGCATTCTAGAATTTCTTCTGAAATGGTCTATTACTAGGTTATGAGAGATTCTCATTACCCATGGAAGAAACTTCCCCTCTTCATTATAATTCCCTTTCTTAAGCGTTTTTATCACTTTAATAAAAGTATCTTGAAAGATATCTTCAGCAACATCTTTATCATAAACTTTAGAAATGATAAAACTAAAAATACGTTGTGAATGTCTATTGATTAATATTTCGAGAGATTTTTCATCGCCTTTTATATACTGTGCCACTAAGGCAGAGTCTTGAAGAGTTTGCTCCATACAATTACTTTTTAAATGCTAGCTATACCTATTAAATAGGCAGCTGTTAGTTAATACATTAGTTTAAAAGTAATTTTATGAAATAGGCGTTCTCTTTTATTGATTCGGATTCAAATATAGGATAATTCTTTGTTAAAAAACAAATTTTAAAAACAATTCTCAACAATTTATCTATAATAGATTAGAATTATGCAATAAAAAGGAGCTAAATCAAACAATAACACAGTGATTAATATGCTGAAAATCAAATCTTGAGAATATAAACGTATAGAAAAAAAGACTTTATCGAACGAATATCATCTCTCTATAAATCAATTACATATATGAATTTTAAAAATAAGACGAATTCTTATCGATAGCCACCTCTAAAAGCTAGGTAGAGATTCTTATCTTTGTGTTTTGTTTTATTGCTATGACAGATATTACGACAGTTAATCCGAAAGAAAATATAATTATAAAAGGAGCTAAACTCCACAACCTTAAAAACATAGACGTTGTTATCCCACGAAATAAATTAGTGGTTTTAACAGGTTTATCTGGAAGTGGAAAATCCTCATTGGCCTTCGACACACTTTATGCTGAAGGACAACGCCGCTATGTAGAAAGCTTATCTTCCTATGCCAGACAATTTTTAGGAAGATTAAACAAACCAAAAGTAGACTATATTAAAGGGATTGCTCCTGCAATAGCCATCGAGCAAAAGGTAAACTCTACAAATCCTAGATCTACAGTAGGTACAACTACAGAGATTTACGATTATTTAAAGTTACTATATGCGAGAATCGGAAAGACCTACTCCCCTGTTTCTGGTAATGAAGTAAAAAAGAATACCGTTACAGATGTTATCAATTTTGTAAAAACACATGAAGAGCGCAGTAAACTTTTATTATTAGCTCCAGTTCATATCTCTGAAGACAGAAGCGTTATGAAAACGCTGAAAATATTGGCTCAACAAGGATTTGCACGTATAAAATATAAAGATGAAGTTCTAAGAATTGAAGAGATTGAAGAGGATATAGAAAATGACTTTTTCTTAGTTGTAGACCGTATAATTGTTACCGATAATGAAGACTTTTATAACCGATTGGCAGATGCTATAGACTCGGCTTTCTTTGAAGGTAAAGGAGAATGTATCATTGAAGATTTAAGTACCAATAAACAGACACATTTTAGCAATAAATTTGAATTGGACGGGATGTCTTTTTTAGAGCCTAATGTACATCTCTTCAGCTTTAATAATCCATACGGAGCTTGTCCTCGCTGTGAAGGTTATGGAGATGTTATTGGCTTAGACGAAGACTTGATTGTTCCTAATACTGGTTTATCGATATACGACAATGCGATATTTGCTTGGCGGGGTGATAGTATGAGTTGGTACCGAGATCAATTGGTTAATAATGCATATAAATTTGACTTCCCCATTCATAAACCTTGGTTTGAATTAACAGAGGAACAAAAGGAACTTGTTTGGAAAGGAAATAAATACTTTACTGGATTAACTGCTTTCTTCGGAGAATTGGAAGAAAAGAGCTATAAAATCCAAAATCGTGTAATGCTTTCTCGCTACCGCGGAAAAACAAAATGTGACCTCTGTAAAGGTAAAAGATTACGAAAAGAAGCTAACTACGTAAAAGTTGATGATAAAACGATCACAGAGTTGGTGGAAATGCCATTACATAAATTACAAGTTCATTTTAATGAATTAAAACTTAATGAAAGTGATCAAGAGATCTCTAACCGATTATTAAAAGAAATTAATAGTAGATTAGAGTTTTTAAGTAACGTTGGCTTGGATTATCTTACGCTAAATAGAAAATCAAATTCACTTTCTGGTGGAGAATCTCAACGAATAAACCTTGCAACTTCTCTTGGGAGTAGCTTAGTTGGGTCTATGTATATTTTGGACGAACCTAGCATTGGTTTACACCCAAAAGATACGGAGAAGCTTATAGAAGTATTAAAATCACTTAGAAACCTCGGAAATACTGTCATTGTAGTAGAGCATGATGAGGATATAATGAAGGCTGCCGATGAAATTATAGATATTGGTCCTGAAGCTGGTACTTTGGGAGGAACTGTTACTGCAACAGGTACTTTTAAAGAAATTTTAAAGGCTGATACGCTTACAGCAAATTACTTAAATGGTGAGCTAGAAATTGCTGTTCCTAAAAAACGAAGAACTAGTAAAAATTATATTGAAGTAAAGGGAGCACGAGAAAACAATTTAAAAAATGTTGATGCTACTTTCCCTTTGAATTCACTCACCGTGATTACTGGTGTTTCTGGAAGCGGAAAAAGTACACTTGTAAAGCGAATATTATATCCTGCGATATTAAAAGAAACCGGTGGATATGGAGAAAAGGTAGGACAATTCTCTGGAATTGAAGGTAAATACAGCTCTTTAACTTCGGTAGAATATGTAGATCAGAATCCTATTGGCCGTTCTTCTAGGTCGAATCCTGTAACGTATATCAAAGCTTACGACGATATAAGATCTTTGTTTTCTAAACAAAAAATATCTAAACTTCGAGGGTATCAACCTAAACATTTTTCTTTTAATGTAGACGCTGGTCGTTGTGAAACATGTAAAGGAGAAGGGGAAGTAACTATCGAAATGCAGTTTATGGCAGATGTGCATTTAGAATGTGAAACATGTAACGGGAAACGCTTTAAAAAGGAAGTTCTGGAAGTTAAATTCAACGATAAGAATATCGATGATATTTTAACAATGACTATTGATGATGCTGTAGCTTTTTTTAGAGAGCATAATGAAACTAAAATCGCTAATAAGCTACAACCATTACAAGATGTAGGACTGGGGTATGTTAATTTAGGTCAATCTTCTTCAACCTTATCTGGTGGAGAGGCGCAACGTATAAAGCTAGCTTCTTTCCTTGTAAAAGGGCAAACAAAAAATAAAACACTCTTTATATTTGATGAACCTACAACAGGACTTCATTTTCACGATATCAAAAAGCTTCTAAAATCTTTTGATGCTTTATTAGAAATAGGACATTCTATTATTGTTGTCGAGCATAATTTAGATCTCATTAAATGTGCTGATCATATTATAGATTTAGGTCCTTATGGAGGTGAAAAAGGCGGAAATATTGTAGCTACAGGAACTCCAGAACAAGTAAGTAAAGTAAAAGAGAGCTTCACAGGCAACTACTTAAAAGAAAAATTATAAGTTTCTAAGCAACCTTTTCAAAGATTTTGAATCTTATAAATAAGTAGCAATAAAACCCTGTTTATGAAGCACTTTATTATTTTAATAGGACTGTTTTTTGTTTTCGCTTGTAGTAGCGATAATGACAATCTTGAAGCTAGTGATAGCAATCCTACTCTTTTAACTATTGTAGATAATTGGTATTTGGTTGAAATGCGCGGAAGCGCTCCAAACACAACTACTACTGGCCAAGATATGGAGTGGCAAGAAACTTATACTTTTAATCAGGACAGTACATTTACAAAGACTAGATATCTTAAAACTAGTAAATCAACGTTAGAAGGTTCAGGAACCTATTTGTATGTTGAAAATAACAACGAAGCTTACCTTCAACTTAATTACAATGACAATAATAAGATTATAGGTTCGTGCACTTCTGATAATAGTGAAACACTCTTTTTTAACGAATCTTCTCAGCTAATAAGTGGTTGGAACGCTTGTGATGGACCAGGATTGGTTTACGAAAAAGCTACTTATTTAGATTGATAATCTCTTTAATTTACTCCTTGTAAGATATTCATATTGGTTACGACTTAATGAGCATAAAAAGTATTTATTATGTCATTGACTACAGATTTAAAAACATTAAACGATAAAAATAGAGAGCAAATTCCAAATGAAGTTCTTGAAGTAATGGACAAAGCTACTTCGGACTTAAAGAAGGATCATTTTGCTGATAAAACTCTAAAAGTTGGAGATTCATTTCCAGATGCTACTCTTTTAAATATTAAAGGAAAGGAAGTAAACCTGAAAGATTTTAATAATGGTAAGAAACTCATCGTATCTTTTTATAGAGGCGGATGGTGTCCTTATTGTAACCTTGAATTAAAGGCATTACAAAATTCAATTACTGAATTTAAAGCAAATGGTGCTGAATTGATAGCTATTACACCTGAAACACCTGATAATTCATTATCTACTTCAGAAAAGAACAATTTGTCTTTTGAAGTATTAAGCGATATTGACAATGCATTTGCTAAAAAAATAGGTTTAGTTTTTCAACTTCCAGAGTCAATAAAAGCAATTTATTCGCAATTTGGACTTGATATTAAAAAGCATAATAATAACGATGATTATGAATTACCAGTGCCTGCAACATTTGTAATTAATGAAGAAGGTAAAGTTATTTACAGATTTGTAAATGAAGATTATACAAAAAGAGCAGATACAGAAGAAATTCTTAATGCGCTAAAAGCAAATAAATAGTTAAAATACTCAATCAGTGGGTTTTGGCACGCTGTTTGAATACTATAATATAGTTTAATACCACTGAAAATGTGGACATTAAATTTCATAGTTGAATTTTTTTTTGGTTGGTTAGTTGAGAAAACTCCACATCGTTTGTTTATTCAAACAGTGGGGTTTTCTTTTTTTTACGATAATCCTAACAACTCTATTTAAGCAGAATGCAATATTATAAATAACGAAAATACAGATACAAACGCCCAGATACTAATAGCTAACAGTAATGGCTTTGCTCCCACTTGCTTCAATGAACTGAAATTTAAAGTAGTTCCTATTAAAAACAGCACTAATGTTAGCAGCAATTTAGAAATGATTACCATATACGGAGCTATAATTTCTGAAGCAGGAATATAGGTATTTACAATAATAGCAAGTATAAAGAGTCCTATAAAATAAGGGATCTTTACTTTTCCTGCTCCTCGTTTTCCTATTGCTGCAAATACTACAGAGAGAGGAAGAATCCACAATGCTCTAGCTAATTTTACTGTTGTTGCCACTTTTAAAGCTTCGTCTCCATAGATGTCTGCTGCACCTACAACAGAACTAGTATCATGAATTGCAACAGCACTCCACATCCCAAATTGATGCTGTGTAAGATTAAAATAATGCCCTATACTTGGAAAAATAAATAAGGCGATAGAATTTAACAAGAAAACAATTCCAATAGCTATCGAAATTTGCTTTGAATTGGCTTTTATAATCGGTGAAACTGCTGCAATAGCACTTCCTCCACAAATAGCAGTACCAGAACTAATGAGCTTTCCTATTTTTTTATCAATTCCAAGAAATTTTGTTAGTAACAATCCTAAGGTCAGTGTAAGACCTATAGAAGCTACTGTTAATAAAAATCCTTCTTTCCCTGCGGATAGTGCGCTATTCACATTCATTCCGAATCCTAAACCTACAACAGAAGCTTTCAACATCCATTGCGTTCCTTTGCTACTTACCTCTTCAAACGGATTTTTAATTAATTGTGCTAAAACTATCCCCAAAGCTAAAGCTATTGTTGGACTTACAATAGGTGATAAACATAACAAAGCTAAGGCTATGAATATAAACTTATTAATAACTGGGTGTTCTTCAATAAATAATAATACTCTTTCTATCATCAGTTTTCATTTTTAACTGATGTAAAAGTACTGTCATTAGTAAGCGAAGTCAAATGATAAATATGTATCTACTATAACAAAATGTTATAATGGTTTTCAAGATAGTTAATGAAGAGTTGTGATAATGAAGATTGATTCCCTTGTTTTACGATGTAACTAAAGTTTCGTTTAATATAAAAATCACGGATATCAATAATTCTTAAACTCCCATTACTTAATTCATCCAAAATAGTATTCACACTCATAAATGCAACACTTCTTTTGTCTTTAATGTATGACTTGATGCTTTCTGGACTCCCCAATTGCATTTCTATAGTTAGATCTTTTTCAAAAACTCCTTTTTCCTCTAGTGCTTTCAATATAAATTCCAAAGTACCAGAACCACGCTCTCGTATAATTAAAGGTTGTGTTTTTACTTCATTTAATGTTATTTCTGACTTATTATACAACGAATGTCCTTTAGCGACTACAAAAACGATTTCATCCTTTAAAAATGAATGATATGACAGTTGCCTGTTTTTAGAATGACCTTCAATACAACCAATCTCCACTGTTTGATCTAATACTTTCTGCTCAATAGCTTCTGTATTACCATTTATAAGCGTGACTTTTGTCTTAGGGTACATCTTATGAAAACCCGCTAATACCTCTGGTAATACATATTGTGCAATTGTAGTACTTGCCCCAATCTGTAAACGCCCTTCTGTATTGTCATTCAAAGCATTCATGTCAAATTCAAGAGCTCTGTGCAACTTTAAAAGCTCCTTAACATGAACCAATAACAGATTGCCCGCCTTTGTCAGTTCAATACTATTCCCTTTACGCTCAAATAGCTTTTGCTTAAAGTGACTTTCTAATTGTTTTATATGTCTTGTAACTGCTGGTTGCGTTATATGAAGCTCTTCTGCGGCTTTTGAGAAACTCAAGCGCATAGCAACCGTATTGAAAATGTGAAGTTTATAAGCTAACATTATAAACAAAAGTAATAGTATCTACTGAATATAATGCTAGCTTTATAGTTTTTTTAATGAAGAATATTAAGATTTTCTTCTCTCAGCTTTACGTTTTTCAATAAAAGCATTTAATTCTTCTAATTTGATATCTCCGCTTTCATCTGTATCGATAGCATCAAAATTTTCAAGCAATCGCTCTCCCATTTTATTTTCTGAAAGCTCTTCTTTAGTTACCAATTCATTTTCATCGGCATCTAATTTCTCAAACATCTCTTCCGGTGAAAGACGTTCTCTTCTTTCTCCACCTCCACGCTGTCTATCTTGCGCAAAAGAATTTACAGAAATCATCGTAATAGCTATAAAAGCAACAGTTCTGATATTTTTTTTAGTCATGGCTATAATTATTTTAATAGCATTTAGACCACGTAGAATAAAAAAGGTTTAATTCAGTTAAGAAATAAAGAATTATAACTTATCATGATATTTCTTATCTATCTTATTGGTAAATCTAGAAAATATCATGATTGTTTTTTTCGTGTTTATAAAATAAACTCCTGTTAATAATATCATCGCTGCAATAATAGATTGCATTGACACATATTCATCCAATAAAAACCAACCTAAAAACAAAGCAATAATAGGATTTACATAAGTGGAAGTAGCAACTTTCTCTGGAGAAACTACTCGGAGTAAATAATTAAAAGAAGTGAATGCTACTATACTTCCGAAGAGAATTAAAGCTAACATAGCAATTTGAACTTGCCCACTCCATTGCATAGGAACCACCCACTCCTCTCCAGCAAATAAACTAAATATCAGCAGAAAAACACCGCCCATTAGCATTTGATATGCCGAATTAACAAAGAAATTCTTAGGGAGTTCGGCTTTAGAAACAAAGATACTTGCATAAGCCCAACTTGTCATACATAAAAAGATAACTCCAATTCCTAAAGCACTATTTCCTTGATCCATTAATGATTGCTGACTTACTAAAAGGTAAATACCTACAATACCAAGAAAAACACCTATAAAAGACATTAACTTAATTTTCTTACCTTCTAATATTCGTAATAACAGTAAAACCACCAATGGTTGCGCCGAGATTTCTAGAGCTGCAAACCCACTATCTACATACTTTAATGCCCATACAACAAATCCGTTTCCTAGGGTTAGGAACAAAAAACCAGCTATCGAAACATTTTTAAATTGCTCTTTTGAAATTTTAACATCCAAACCTGCAATTTTAGCAATTATAAATGCTAGGATACCTGCTGTTATAAACCTTGTAGCAGCAAGCATAAAAGGTGGCAGCTCTGATACAGCAATTTTATTAAGGAAATATGTAGATCCCCAAATAACGTAAATAGCAATAAAAGCAAGAACTATAAGTACTGCATTGGAAGATTTTTTCATATTCCTAACTACCTCTTTTTATTCTTATTACGCTTATTATAATTCTTATCACCACGGGTTTTAGGCTTCTTGTATTTAAGTTTTATAGTACGTTTATAAGATCCCCCTTGATTTGTTTTTTTATTCTTCTCTTTCTTTTCATGAAAACTAGGTCCAGGAACGTCATCTTCAGACTTCTTATGTGGATTATCTGGTTCTATTATTCTAGGTTGCTCTTCCGAAGTGAGTCGTGTAGAAATCTCCACTTCTTCAGGGATTGGTAAAAGTGGAATCTCCATCTTCATCAATTCTTCAATAGCAATCTTATTTTCTTGTTCCTTTTCAGTAAAAAATAAAACAGAACTCCCCTTTTCTTCTGCTCTACCAGTTCTACCAATACGGTGCATATAATTCTCTGGGAAGCCTGGTGTGTCAAAATTAAATACGTGAGAAATCTTATTAAGATCCAATCCACGCGCCATAACATCTGTAGTGACCAATATTCTATGTATCCCTTGTTCAAACTCTTCAATAGAACGCAATCTGTAGTTCTGTGTTTTATTTGAGTGGATTACACAAACGTCGTCTTTAAAGTTCTCTGTAAGGACACTAAACAATAAATCGGCGCTTTTTTTATTAGAAACAAACACCAAAACCTTCTTATAAACATTTTTGTCTTTTAGAATATGATGTAAGAGATTGATTTTTGTATAAAAATTCGGCACACTATACGATGTCTGCTCAATATTCTCTAAAGGCGTACCACTTACTGCAACAGAAACTTTCTCTGTACCTCTAAAGAAATCGTTTATAAGTGTTTCAATTTCATCTGTCATCGTTGCAGAAAACATAATATTCTGTCTTCGCTCTTGCAGCAATTCAAAAATATTATTCAACTGAAAACGAAAACCAAGATCTAACATCACATCAACTTCATCTATAACCAGTTTCCTAACTTCTTTTAACTGAACAGCTCTACTGATAACTAAATCGTACAATCTTCCAGGAGTCGCTACAATAATATCTGTTCCTTGCGCCAACGCTTGCTTCTGACGATTAATATTAGTACCTCCATAAACACCTTCCACACGGATATTCATGTATTTACTAAACTTCGCAATTTCATCTACCACTTGCACCACTAATTCTCTTGTAGGCACCATAATTAGTACCCGTGGGTTAACTTGCTTAGAAAATTTCAACCCTTGTAAAATAGGAAGCATATAAGCAAAAGTCTTTCCTGTTCCCGTTTGAGCGATACCAATCACATCTTTTCCAGACATTACAACCGGAAATGCCTTCTCTTGGATTGGCGTTGGATTTACAAAACCTAAATCTTCTATTGCAAAACGTAACTGATTAGATATATTAAATTCTTCGAAAGACTTCATGTTTACTTATATTTTACTACTATCCCTTTCTTTAGGACTAAATTACTACCGCGCTATTAACGACTTAAAACATTCTTATTTACCGATGTTATCACTACAAACACATCTGTAAATATATTATTAAATGATACTTATACGTACCTTTTTCTTTTTTAATCTACTGTTATTCAGTAAAGAAACTAACTTATTAGCTTCTGTAGCTGGAACAGCCACAAAAGTACAATCTTGTTTTAATTCAATAACCCCCAATTGATCTTTATTGAGTTTTCCTTGCTTAAAAAACAAACCAGCAATATCTCCTTTTGAAATTTTATCTTTACGTCCACCAGAAACAAACAACGTTTTCCAATGATTAGGCTTTAAAGCAGTCTTTTTAGAGATATTTACAACCTTAGCATCAGTTATAAAATCTGGTAAACTTTCCTTTTCCCACTTAAGCACATAAGCAGTTCCTTTAGAATTTACTCGTGCCGTTCTCCCATTTCTATGCGTAAACTCTGCCCCTTTATACGGCAATTGATAATGGATTATGTATTTCATCTCTGGAATATCGATTCCACGAGCAGCTAAATCTGTTGCCAATAATACGTTATACGTACCATTTCTGAACTTTATAAGAGATCGCTCACGGTCCTTCTGCTCCATTCCACCATGAAAAGCTCCATGAGAAATATTTTTTCTTGTTAGGAAATCACTAACGTCTTGAATACTATCTTTTAAATTACAAAAAATAATTCCTGGATCGTTTCCTATATATTCCAATAATTCAAAAAGCGTATTTAATTTATTTTCAGAAGGAGAAACCACCGTTTTTATACTCAGTTTATTTCCACCTTCATTTAAATAATTAATAACCACAGGATTTTCCAATCTAACAAATTTAGGAACTTTAACACTCTGTGTTGCAGAAGTTAAAATACGTCTATTTAAATTATTAAGTTCAATAATTATATCTTTCATCTCTTCTTCAAAACCTACTTCAAGAGACTTATCAAACTCATCTAAAACTAATGTCTTTATATTTTCAGTAGAAAACCTTTCTTGCAAAAAATGATCCGACATTCTACCTGGAGTTCCTATTAAAATAGCGGGAGTATGCTTTAATTCAATTTTATCTTTCGACATCGCTCTACCTCCATAAACAGCATTCACCTTGTAACCAGTTCCCATATTTCTAATAACCTGCTCGATTTGAATAGCAAGCTCTCTAGACGGAACCAAAATTAAAGCCTGAACATCTTCACAATTTGGATCTAGACGCTCTATTAAAGGAAGTAAAAAAGCTAGTGTTTTTCCTGTTCCCGTTGGAGAAAGGATTACAGTATTAGTTGTTTTTTCTATTACTGATAAAGATTCTTCTTGCATTTCATTTAGTTGAAAGATATTCAACTTCTCAAGAATCTCTTGTTGTTCTTTTATTGTATTTGCCATCTGCTACTTTTTACTCACTGAATGAGTCTATTGATGTTATAATAAGGATCAAAACGTTAATTATTAAAAACCCTTTAATCCTTTTAAAACACCTTTAATTATTTCTTTTTCGTTTCTTCACATTAACCTCTGCCACTGGAGTAGTCTGCTTATTTACATAATCTGCAAATAATTTTTCTATAAGCTCTTCTTTCGTTAAATGATGAAAAACAGTATGTATTTTTTCTTTAAATTCAGCAGAAACATTATGATTAGGCTTTGTTTTAAATATCTTTCTAGCCCATAACAAAGCATTATTTTCCTCTATACTTTTAGCATCTGCTTTTTGAAACTTCTTAAAAGTAATTCCTAATTCATCTTCAAACTCAGCAAGCTCTTTCACTTCTTCCTCTTGAAGAACGGTTAACGCCAACCCTTTGGCTCCTGCTCTAGCTGTACGACCACTTCTGTGCACGTAAGCCTCAAAAGTATCTGGAAGATGATAGTTAATTACGTAAGCTATATCTTTTACATCAATCCCTCTTGCCGCCAAATCTGTAGCAACCAGAATATTTATATGTCCTTCGCGGAATTGCCCCATAATTCTATCTCGAATTCCCTGCGTAAGACTTCCATGCAGAGCTCCGGAAGAAAACTTATTTATAGCCAGATTCTTAGCTAATTTATTAACCGCAGCTTTTGTCTTACAGAAAATTACACCTTGTTCTCCATTTTTACTATTTAAAAAATGCATCAGAACATCTAATTTCTCGATAGGCTCCACTACAACATAACTATGATCTATCCCTTGATGACCAGCAGTATTCATATCTACAGCTACCTGGATTACATGCTTGGACATATAGTTTTGAATCAGCTGCTTTATAGTTCCAGGAAGAGTAGCTGTAAATAACAGGGTTCTTCTATTCTTAGGAAGTTCAGCAACAATCTCATTCAACCCTTCTTTAAGAGAAGTCACCATTTCATCTGCTTCATCCAACACCAAGTAGTTAGCTTCCTTAATATTTATAGACTTTCTTTTTATTAAATCTATCAACCTACCTGGCGTTGCTACTACAATATGCGTATTCTCTTTAAGTCTCTCTATTTGTGGTTTAATCGGGATTCCTCCACAAATGGAGGCAATAGAAATAGCAGGTAGATTACTAGCGTAAGAAACCAAGTTATTATATATCTGCTGACCTAATTCTCGCGTTGGAGCAACAATAACAGCCTGTATATTCGTTTTTTCTACATCTATAAGTTGCAATATTGGCAAACCAAAGGCTGCAGTTTTCCCAGTACCCGTTTTTGCGAGTCCAACAAAATCATCCTTTTTATTAAGAATAATAGGAATCGCTTTTTCTTGAATTTCAGTGGGAGTGTTTATATCTAGATCGAATAAACTATGCTGAAGAGGTTCTATAACCCCTAGTTTTGAGAACTGTGTGGACATGATTATAATTTCGGCAAAGATATTGTATCTATATGAAAAGAAGCTATTTAATTATGTATATCTCAACTGAAGCTAATTAATTAAATTATCGCGTTTTACACTTGAAAGATAATCCATTAGATGTCACGCTCTTTATAAGTAAAACCATCTTTCTTACTTCAGTAAAAATAAAACAATAACTAACTAATATAATGCACCTTAAATAAACTTACTTAATCTAATAAATTAATAAATTTCATCATGTTATTTCAATGAAAAAGTCGTCTTAAAATTTAATTCAAGACGACTTTTTTACAGTTTCATGAAAATATCAAATATGTATTTCCATACTTATAATAGAACTAATCTCTTATTAGCTTCTTATATTTAATACGTTTTGGAGTTACATCTGCACCTAAACGCTTACGTTTGTTTTCTTCATAATCAGAAAAGCCTCCTTCAAAGAAATAAACTTCAGAGTTCCCTTCGAAAGCTAAAATATGTGTACATATACGATCCAAGAACCAACGGTCGTGAGAAATAACTACGGCACAACCTGCAAAGTTCTCTAAACCTTCTTCTAAAGCTCTTAATGTATTTACATCCAAATCATTCGTAGGCTCATCTAATAAAAGAACATTCCCTTCTTCCTTAAGCGTCATCGCTAAATGAAGTCTGTTACGTTCTCCACCAGATAAAGCAGACACCTTTTTGTTCTGCTCACTACCAGCAAAATTAAATCTACTTAAATAAGCTCTAGAATTTACTTGCTTCCCTCCCATCATTACTAATTCCTGACCATCGGAGAAGTTTTCATAAATAGATTTATCTGGATCTATATTAGAATGCGACTGATCTACATATGCAATTTTTGCAGTATCACCAACCTCAAAAGAACCATTATCTGGAGTTTGCTCTCCCATTATCATTTTAAAAATTGTTGTTTTACCAGCTCCATTCGGACCTATAATACCTACAATTCCTGCCTGCGGAAGTTTAAAATTTAAATCTTCATAAAGTAATTTATCTCCAAAAGCTTTAGATACACCTTTAGCATCTATAACATTTGTTCCTAAACGTGGTCCGTTAGGGATATAAATCTCTAACTTCTCGTCTAATTTCGCTTGATCTTCACTTAATAGTTTATCGTAATTACTTAAACGCGCTTTCTGCTTCGCCTGTCTTCCTTTAGGAGCCATACGAACCCACTCTAACTCTCGTTCTAATGTTTTCTGACGCTTAGAAGCATGTTTTTGCTCTTGTGCCAAACGTTTCGATTTCTGATCCAACCAAGAAGAGTAGTTTCCTTTCCAAGGAATCCCTTCTCCACGATCTAATTCTAAAATCCACCCAGCAACATTATCTAAGAAATAACGGTCGTGTGTAACAGCTATTACAGTACCCGCATATTGCTGTAAATGTTGCTCTAACCATAATACAGATTCTGCATCCAAGTGGTTAGTAGGCTCATCTAACAATAAAATATCTGGTTGTTTTAATAGCAATCTACACAATGCAACTCTACGACGCTCCCCTCCAGACAACACATTAATAGGCGTATCTGGCTCTGGAGTACGTAAAGCATCCATTGCAATTTCTAGTTTTGTATCTAACTCCCAAGCATTAGTAGCATCAATTTTATCTTGAAGCTCGGCTTGCTTATCCATCAGTTTCTGCATCTTATCTGCATCTTCATAAACCTCTGGCAACCCAAACATATCGTTTATCTTGTTGTACTCATCTAAAACAGCAACTGTTTCTGCTACTCCTTCTTTTACTATTTCAATAACAGTTTTAGACTCATCTAATTTCGGTTCTTGCTCTAAATACCCAACAGAATATCCTGAAGAGAAAGAAATATCACCCTGATAATTCTTTTCCTCACCAGCTATAATCTTTAGTAAAGTAGATTTACCAGATCCATTTAAACCTAAGATTCCAATTTTTGCACCATAGAAGAAACTTAAATAAATATCTTTAAGCACCTGCTTATTTGAGCTTTGGTACGTTTTTGATACTCCCGACATGGAAAATATCACTTTCTTATCATCAGACATATATTATTTTTTATTGAAATTTAATAATCGATTATTAATCCTAACTCCCACGTTTAATGGAACTAGCACTCTAAGTACTACACTCTTCCTTTAAGAGCGTTAAAAACCCAAGCGATAGCAAAAAATCCTACTCCAACAGAAGCAAAACCATAGCCAGCGACTTCATTATATCGGAAGGCTCCTAAGGCAATTAATCCAAGCCCTACCACTATCATTATCCATGTGGCCCATGCTAAAACTGTATTCTTATTCATTCCCATTTTGTGTAACTTTAATTTAGGTTTTAGGGTAATCTACTAAACACTCAGTAAATCTGGTGCAATTTAAGAAATTATTAAAGAATTATGTAACGGTTGATTTTGTATTTTAGCTGTATCGTTAGGAGTTTATGATTGAATTACTTATTTTCTGAACAATTCAATTATTTATAGACTCAAAAATCATTTGAAATAAACACAATAGATGGATTTAAAATTCAATCAGAACGAAGATTTTAATAAGCTTTCTGTAGCAGATTTGAAAAGAAAATTTGCTAAGGTAGCGCTTGGAGGTGGTGAAAAACGTATTGAGAAACTCCATAGTCAAGGAAAAATGACTGCAAGAGAGCGTATTGATTACATTCTAGATAAAGATACAAACAGTATTGAAATAGGTGCTTTTGCTGGCGATGGCATGTACGAAGAGCACGGAGGTTGCCCTTCGGGCGGAGTGGTTGTTAAGATTGGCTACATTCGCGGAAAACAATGTATTGTCGTTGCAAATGATGCTACCGTTAAAGCTGGTGCTTGGTTTCCTATTACAGGAAAAAAGAATTTAAGAGCTCAAGAAATAGCAATAGAGAATAGACTTCCAATTATCTATTTAGTAGATAGCGCTGGTGTATACCTGCCGATGCAAGATGAGATTTTCCCTGATAAAGAGCATTTCGGACGCATCTTCAGAAATAATGCAATCATGAGTAGCATGGGAATAACTCAAATAGCTGCTGTTATGGGAAGCTGTGTTGCCGGTGGTGCCTACCTTCCTATAATGAGTGACGAAGCCATTATTGTAGATAAAACAGGAAGTATCTTCCTTGCTGGGAGTTACCTGGTGAAAGCTGCAATTGGAGAAAACATAGATAATGAAACGCTAGGAGGCGCAACTACACACTCTGAAATTAGTGGTGTTACGGATTATAAAGCTAAAGATGACAAAGACGCTTTAGATACCATTAAAAATATAGTGGATAAAATTGGAGATTTTGATAAGGCGGGATTCAGTCGTATAAAATCAATTAAGCCTTTAGAAAACGAAAAAGATATCTACGGAATACTTCCAAAAAGTAGAACAGAGCAATACGATATGAATGCTATTATTGCACGATTAGTAGATGCTAATTCTTTTGAAGAATATAAAGAAGGATTTGGAAAAACTATTATCACTGGATATGCTAGAATAGATGGATGGGCTGTTGGTATTGTTGCAAACCAACGTAAAGTTGTAAAAACTAAAAAAGGGGAATTACAATTTGGAGGAGTGATTTACTCTGATTCTGCAGATAAAGCAACCCGTTTTATTGCTAATTGTAATCAAAAGAAAATCCCATTAGTTTTCTTACAAGATGTTACTGGTTTTATGGTAGGTAGTAAATCTGAACATGGTGGCATTATTAAAGACGGAGCCAAAATGGTAAACGCTGTTAGTAATTCCGTTGTTCCTAAGTTTACGGTGGTTATAGGTAATTCTTATGGAGCTGGAAACTACGCCATGTGTGGAAAAGCTTACGATCCTAGACTTATTTTTGCATGGCCAAGTGCTGCGCTAGCTGTAATGGGTGGCTCGCAGGCTGCAAAAGTCCTCCTCCAAATAGAAACAGCTTCTCTAAAGAAAAAAGGAGAAGAAATTACCAAGGAAAAAGAGGACGAGTTATTCAACAAAATTAAATCAAGATACGACGAGCAAACGTCACCATATTATGCTGCTGCCCGCTTATGGACAGATGCCGTAATAGATCCATTAGACACACGTAAATGGATCAGTATGGGGATTGAAGCAGCTAACCATGCTCCAATAGAAAAGCAATTTAATATGGGAGTTATTCAAACCTAAGGTCTTATTTAATTATAAAAAATGATGTTATGAAAATAGCTGTTTTTAGCACCAAAGCATACGATAAAGAGTTTTTTGACTCCTATAACAATGATGATGAGTTAACTCTAAAATATTTTGAAGTCGCATTAAAAGCAGAAAGCGCAAACCTAACTAGTGGCTTTGACGGAGTTTGTGTTTTTGTTAATGATAAATTAGGAGAAGATACCCTTAAGATTTTAAAAGACAATGGAATCAAATTAATCCTACTTCGTTGCGCTGGCTTTAATAATATCAATCTTGAAGTTGCAGAAGAATTAGGTATTAAGATTTACCGTGTCCCTGCCTATTCTCCTGAAGCAGTTGCAGAACATGCCGTTGCTCTTATATTAGCTTTAAACAGAAAAACACACAAAGCCTATAACAGAGTAAGAGAAGGTAATTTTTCTTTAGAACGCTTAAGAGGCTTCAATCTTTATAAAAAAACGGTTGGTGTTATTGGAACTGGAAAAATAGGAACTGCATTTTGTAATATCACGCTCGGCTTCGGTTGTAAAGTAATTGCTTTTGACACCTATGAAAACGAAGCTTTAAAAGACAAAGGTGTTACATATCTTCCCTTAGAGAAGCTTTTAAAAGAAAGTGATATTATTTCTTTACATTGCCCGCTAACGGATAGTACAAGACATATCATCAATAAAAACACTATTGCAGGCTTAAAAACCGGAGTAATGCTGATAAATACAAGTAGAGGTGCTTTAATTGATACTGCAGACACTATCGAAGCTTTAAAAGATGGTAAAGTAGGATATTTAGGTATTGATGTTTATGAGCAAGAAGAGAAATTGTTTTTTAATGACCTTTCAGAAAGTATCATTAAAGATGATCTTATTTCAAGATTAATCTCCTTCCCTAACGTATTGATTACTGCGCATCAGGGCTTTTTTACTAAAGAAGCTCTTGAACAAATTACAATGGTTACTCTTAACAATATAAAAGACTATACAAATAATGTGACTACGGAAAATGAAGTCCTTTATTCAAAAATAAATGCTTCTAAAGGTTAATTCCCCTAGAAGCATTTATTTAAATATATTTCAGTTAAATTATGAATCTTTAATAGCTTTTTGCAAACTAGATTCTCTTATTATTTTACCATTTTCAGTTTCTAAAAAATCTTTCGTATAATATATTTCTTTAGGAACTTCAAACTTTTCAAGTTTAGTATTCTTTTTCAATACTTCTTCTAATTTAGGAATCTTATCTCCTTCAATAACCAAAACAAGTTTTTCTCCTAATTCATTATCCTCAACTCCATGAACAAAAAATCGTTTTTCAATTTGTTTTGCTAGTTTCTTTTCAATCTGTTCTGGAATAAGTTTAACACCTCCTGAATTTATAACGGTGTCATATCTACCTTTCCATTCAAATTCATTTTCCGATACTAACTCAACAATATCATTTGTAACAATAGTATCTTCAGCAATATATGGAGCATCTATAACCAAACAACTACGATTATCTACAGAAATAGTAACATTCGGCAAGGTTGTAAAGTGAGCAGACGCTCGCTCTGCCTCCGATTTAAAATTATTAACTTGTTTCGCTGCAATATGGGTAACCGTTTCGGTCATTCCATAAGTTTCATATATAAAAGTGGGTTTATCCTTGAGTTGTTCTATTAACTCTGGCTTCATAACTGCACCTCCAACAATAAGCTGTTTTATTTGATTCAGTTTAGACAATGAATTAGACACTTGAAGCGGAATCATAGCAGAGAAATCATAACTCTTCGTTATTTTTTCCATTGGATTTGAGTTTGGAGCAACCAAATCGATCTCTAACCCAAGTATTAAAGCACGCACCATCATCATTTTACCTGCAATATATGCTGCCGGTAAACAATGTAATGCAGTTTGCCCTACAGAAATATTGAAAAAATCTCCAGAAGCGATAGATGAATTTACCATAAATTGCTTCTGAATACGAATATGCTTTGGAGTTCCAGTAGACCCAGAAGTTCTTACATATAAATGATCTTTATCATTCAACCAATCCATTAAAAAATCTCCCATAGATTGCTCAAAAGGCTCTCCCTCTTTTACAAAGCTATAAGCTACCTCTTTTAGGTCTTCCCTATTGTAATAGGTTCCGTTGAGTTTAAATTTTAAATGTACTTTATCAAAAGTTGGAGTATTTTCCATAGCTAATTTTAATATGTTTTCAATTTAAGAAACAATCTGATATAAAATTAAAACGGTTTCTTCTGATAAAAAAGTTTCTGAGTAAATAGTTTCTGATTTTTACTGAATTGTAACAGGTTTCTCTATTTTCCCTGTTAATTTTTCCTTCCAATCAGTCCATTTATAAATTTTGGAAAATATAAATAGTAATATTGGAAAAACTACTAAAACAGGCACAAATACATCCCAACCTAATCCTGGTGTTGAAGTATCTTTTAATACGGAAGGAGTTTGTAAAGCTGTCCATGTTGAAGTTACTAATAAAGCTGTAACCAAATTATTTGCTGCATGAAAACCTAAACATAATTCTATTCCATCATCCATTAAAGCTGTAATCCCTAAAAATAAACCTGTACCAATATAATAGACCATAATACCATAACCAATCTTTTCTACTTCTGGATTAGCAATATGCATAATTCCAAAAAGAAAGGACGTAAATAAAAGAGCTGCTAAACTACTTTTTGTAGCTATACCGACACCTTGCATTAAATACCCTCGAAAAAGGTATTCTTCAAAACTCGTTTGTAGAGGCACTAATATAAGCGCAGCTACTAAC
The DNA here is from genome assembly GCF_048266025.1 of Joostella sp. NCBI lineage: Bacteria > Pseudomonadati > Bacteroidota > Flavobacteriia > Flavobacteriales > Flavobacteriaceae > Joostella > Joostella sp. Next base: position 155,399 of record NZ_JBLXAF010000002.1, read on the forward strand.
AAACCTAAAAAAGAAGAAAGCTCAAAATTCCATTGATAATCTTCAGGATTAAGCTTATAATCAACAAAAATTAAAGTTGATGTAATTATAGCCCAAAGTGAAAATGAGAAAAATACCCTCTTCCAATCAATTTTATCCCTACTCGTTGTCAATGAAACAATGCTTTGTTTATGAATATACTTGACCCAAACCAGCAATACAACTAAAGCAATCCCCATTGGCCACATTAAATCTATAAACACCCTCAGTTCACCTTTTCTCTCTATCTCTAGAGCCATAAGCTTTTCGACATCTATATTCAACAAAACAACTGCTAAATAATTGAGAGCCATTAAACCAATAAAGCAAAATGGAATTATTATATATTTCCATAAACCTAATTCCCCTTTGTACCCTTGTTCTATATATTTCAAATTATTATAATTTTAAAGGACTTAAGTCCCAATTTATAGTATTTCTATAATGTAATGCTCCACCATCAACTTCTAAAGGACTTTCAATATTATTGGTATATAAACTTCCAGTTCCAAGACCTTGCGGCATCGAGTTATTTAATGTTGCTGTCCATTGAGCAATCGCGTTGAGACCTATATTGCTCTCTAAAGCACTTGTAACCCACCAACCTATATTTAATTCTTCGCAAAGTGAAATCCATTCCTGAGAACCTCGAAATCCACCTACCAAACTAGGTTTCAGAATAATATATTGCGGTTGTATTGTTTGTAGCAATTCCCTCTTTTTTGTTACAGAAAAAACACCAATTAATTCTTCATCCAAAGCTATTGGCAATGGACTTTGCCTACATAGTAAGGCCATTTCATCCCAATTGCCTTGCTTTATTGGCTGTTCTATAGAGTGTAACTTTAGTGTTGCTAATTTTTCTAATTTCCCCATAGCTTCTTCAGCTGAAAATGCACCATTAGCATCTACACGCAATTCTATTTTCTCTTCTGAAAACTTATCTCTAATAGAACTTAACAACTTAAATTCATTATCAAATTCTATAGCTCCAATTTTCATTTTAATACAATTGAAGCCAGCATTCATTTTTTCTTTAATCTGTACTTTCATGAACTCCTCTGCTCCCATCCAAATTAATCCATTGATAGGAATTTCAGCATTTCCTTCTATGAATGCTGAATCAAAAAGTTTGAAAGGATTCTCACTTTTTAAAGATAAAAAGGCTTGTTCTAAACCAAACTGTATAGAAGGAAACTCAATTAATGCCTCCCAAAGGGTCTCAACTCCTAAACTAATATTGGCACATGCCCATTTTAGTTTTTCTTCATAGTCAGCTCTATCGTCAATACTTAAAGATCTAAGAATTCCACATTCCCCAATCCCGAAGTTAGCACCTTCCTTAATAAATATAAACCACGTTTCTTTAGTTGTTAATACACCTCTTGAGGTTCCGCTAGGGCGTTTAAACTCAAGCATGTATTTTTGATAATGTGCCTCCATTTACAGTTCTATACTTTCTCCGATTTCAAGTAGCATTAAATCTTTTCCGGAGTTATAAAATTGTTTTTTTGCTTCTTCGTGATCTATCTCGATATACCCAAAGGTATCGAAATGATAACCTAACACTTTATCACACTCCACAAAATCTGATGCCAGAATAGCATCCTCTATTCCCATTGTAAAATTATCTCCAATTGGTAGAATTGCTAGGTCTAACTTTGTACGAAGAGGAATAAATTTCATGTCCATTGTAAGTGCTGTATCACCTGCGATATAAATATTTTTATGCTCACCTTCAATCACAAATCCACCAGGATTACCTCCATAAGAACCATCCGCAAAAGAAGAGGAATGGATTGCATTTACATATTTTACTAATCCGAATTCAAAATCCCAGCTTCCACCATGATTCATAGGATGCGTTTCAATATCCATTTTACTATAATGACCTGCTATCTCTGCATTAGAAACTACCACTGCACCAGTATTTTTAGCTATTCGTTCTACATCTAAAACATGATCTTGGTGAGCGTGCGTTACTAATATATAATCTGCTTTAATCGCATCAATATCTATATGTGAAGCTTTTTCGTTTGCTGAAATAAAAGGATCTACCAAAATATGTACATCCTCAACTTGAATTCCTAAAGTAGCGTGACCGTAAAATGTAATTTTCATCTTCTTATTTTTTTATTTTACAATAATCTATTTCTCTAACTCTCAAATTTAAGTATTAAGAGTTAAATTATATTGATTGCCATAAATTTAATTTATAAAAGTATGAGAGCAACAATAAATATTACATTTTGCTAACTTTTTAGCTGAAGTAAAACCAAAAACGAACTCCTTGTAAATCCTGATCTATATTCAAGTTTGAACGAAGTTGATTAGCTAAACGTCTAATAAGATTCATCCCCATAGATCCAGAAACATTCACATCAAAATCTTCAGGGAGTCCAACGCCATCATCTATATATTCAAAAAGAACCTGTTCCTCTTCTTTTATAAGATTTATATAGATATTTCCGTCTTTATGGTCATCAAAAGCATACTTAAAAGAGTTTGATATCAATTCATTCAGAATTAATCCAATAGGAATCGCTCTATCAACATCCAATTCTGTTGTAGCTGCATTTATATGCAAATCTATTTTAAATCCTTTTTTCTTATATACAGATTGAATACTTGCAGATAAAGACTCAATATATTCTTGCATTTTAATTACTGAAAGATCTTCATTTTGATATAATTTCTGATGAATCAAAGCCATCGCTTTTACCCTGCTCTTCCCTTCTTCTAATGCATTTACAGCATCTTTACTTTTGGTGTTTTTAGTTTGTATACTTAATAGACTAGAAACTACTTGAAGATTGTTTTTTACACGGTGATGAATTTCTTTAAGTAACGAATCTTTTTCCACCAAAGAGTTTTCTATTATTCTCTTCTGATTCTCAATTAGACGCTTATTTTTTGTACTTCTTAAATAGGCAATTATTAGCCCTAATACCGATATAAAACATAATATTAGTGCAGAAACACTAAGGTAAATGGTTTTTTCACGTTCTAAAATTTCTGTTTTACTCTTCTCAATATTTAAACGCTGACGTTCTATTGTTTCCTTTTGATTACTAAGATCAAACTGAACAAGTAAACTTAAAAGCTGTTTTTTTCTACTGCTATAATCTATAGAATCCTTAAGCTTTACATACTTTTTAAAAAACAATGATGCAGCTTCAGGATTACTATCTCTCAAGTAAAAATCTGCCCTCAATCTATTGTAGTTTACAACATTTGCTTTAACCGTTTTTTGATCATCTACAATACTGTCAAGATACTTCCCAGCAATATCTAAATTCCCTATCTCTAGGTAACATTCTGCAATGCTTCCCCATAAATCTACCGTTGTTTTCGAATACCTACCTTTATCAAAAGCTTTACTAGCGGAAATCCCTGATTCTAGATATGGAATTGCTTCTGCATATTTACTTTGGAACATTTTACATTTTCCAAGATTACTCTCTATTTTCCCTTTTAGAAAAACTGCCTTATTGAACTCTGCGACAGAAGCTTTATCACTATTTTTTAAATACTGATCAATATTACTTTTAGCTATTCTTATATCTTTATAAGCAGTATAAACAGAGCCATCTTTAAGCAAATAACTTCCTAGATTATTATAGTATTCTGCAGCATATAATTTATCATCTCCTTTTTCTAACTCTGGTTTATTAGAGATAACATATTCCATCATCGCTTGTCTATACAAGCCTAGTTCTGCATAAATATCATACAAAGAAACATCTAAACCTAAACTTTTCTGCTCCCTACGAACTTCCAATTGCTTATCATACAACTGTAACTCTTTATATATAAGATCTTGTGTTTCTAGAATCTTAATCTTTACATTTTGGTCTAGCTTCTTCTCATCAGAATACAATAATTCTCCTATTAATGCACCTTTATCATAATTTCCAATATCATAATATAAACGCATTAATATTGTTTTATACCTAAAAACACTTTCAGAATCTTCTTCTTCAGCTGCTTTTTTTAACGGAGTGTTTATTGCTTCTAACCACTTATAAACAGAACTTACTTTATATCTATTTGGAGTATTAAAAAAAAAGTCAAAACGCTCTTGTGCAGAAGACATGGTTGTAAACTCATACAAAGGATCCTTTCCAAATGAAGCAGTATGCTGAATTGAAGAATGCAATACTGTAGAAAACAGTATCGCGAGACATACAATAATCCTAAACTTGATTTTTTCTAATAATTGCAACACAGTTATATATTCATAAATTATTCTGATAAAAAAGCCTAAACATAACGCTTAGGCTTTAGGTAAAAATATAATAATTTATTTTCCAATAAGCATTATTATACAATTAACATCTTAACAGCGAGGTAAACTTACCGTATACAAGCTGAATAACTAAATTTTTGTTGTATAACAGTTATTTTATGTGGTAAGTATGGTGAAAAATGAATTATGATCTAAGCATTTTGTGTTTAAAAAATTCAGAAAAGAAAAAAGAGTTTTAAATTACTTTAAAACTCTTTTTAAATACCATTTTAAGTTGGTAGCAATAGTAGTAGGACATTATAAATTTGGGGTTGTTACTGCGATTAATATTTGGGGCTATATCAACCATTTATAAGCAACAGATCAAACTTACAATGCTTTACTCATCAAAAAAAACATATGTTGTAAACACTTAACTTATTGATGTAAAAACTACCAGTCTTGTGGTTTTTTATATTATGAATTCATATTAGATAATATAAACTCTCTAAATTCTTTAGATATTGGAATGTTCTTTCCGTTAACAAGAATATCTTTTGTGTTTATAGCTTCTATCTGATCTATATTCACGATATATGATTTATGAGCTCTATAAAACTGCTCAGAAGGTAATTTCTCTAAATAATCCTTTAAAGCAGAACGCACTAAGAAAGTCCTATCTACAGTGTATACCTCTAAGTATACATTATCTGCCTTCACATATTTAATATCATCAAATGGGATTCTATAGTAATGCTGATTCTTTTTTACAAAAATTGAATTCCTTAATACAGAATTAGAAACAAGTTTCCCTTCATCATTCTTATCCTCCTCTACCTCTTTAGTGAGCGTTACAGTCTCAGCATTAAAGTTAGATAACGCTATTTCTATGGAAGTAAAAAGGTCTTGCTGTTCAAAAGGTTTTACAAGATATCCGTTAGGCTTCACACTCTTTGCATTCTCCACAGTTGCTTTATCTGAATTGGAGGTGACAAAAATAAAAGGAATATTATAGTTTTCCCTAATGTGTCTTCCTAAATCTATTCCGCTTTTCTTTGAGGCTAAGACAATATCTACAAGAGCTAAGTCGATATCTAAAGTAGCTAATGCGTTTGCAGCCCCTTCATAATCAACTACATTGGCTACGATATTGTATCCAATATCTTCAAGCATTGACTGCATATCATCTGCAATAATCACATTATCTTCGACAATAAGAATCTTTATAAGTTGGTCCAAAATTATTACTAGTTAAAATCAGATTTAAATCTACGAAAAATTATTATAACTAAGCAAAAACAAGAGCGCAAATAGAAAACTACTTAAGGCTAATTTTTTTAATTCAGGGTCCAACTCAGATGAGTTATTATTGTGAATCACTCTTTTTATGTGAAGTATAATTGGGACATATGAAATGAGAAAGAGAAAATTTAATGGAGATTGATAATTTAGCAATGCATATAAAACAGTAGAAACCATTGCTGTTATTAAAATTGAAATATGATATCGTTTAGCTTTTACAATACCAATTTTGACTACTAATGTATTTTTATTGGATTTTTTATCACTATTTACATCTCTCATATTATTAAGGTTTAAAACTCCAACACTTAATAATCCAACTGTAATTGCTGGTAAAAGAATTTCTATATTAAATTCTTTACTATATAAAAAATATGTACCAATTACACTTACCAATCCAAAGAAAATAAAAACAAATACGTCTCCTAATCCGTTGTAACCATATGCAGACTTTCCAACTGTATATTTTATAGCTGCTATAACTGCAGCAATTCCTAGAAAGAAGAAAAACAGAGAGTATAAAATATTATCCTTTCCAAAAGATATATATATAAGTAAAACTGCTGCTATTAAAGTTAATATAGTGGTTACTATTATTGCTTTTAGCATTTCCTTGTCAGAAATAACTCCACTTTGTATAGCTCGCATCGGCCCTACTCGCTCTAAGTTATCTGTACCTTTAACACCATCTCCATAATCGTTAGCAAAGTTGGAAAGCACCTGTAAACCAACTGTAGTGATAAGCGCAAATATTAAAATATAAATATTAAATTTTCCTTCTGAAGAAGCGATCGCCGTACCTACAATAATTCCAGAAATCGATAATGGTAATGTCCTTAGGCGGGCCGCCGAAAGTAACGTTTTAGCTTTTGTCATATAAGAAAATTAAAAGGCCTCTTCTATTTTTAATCGTTTTCCTCCTTTGTAAGATGCTACAAATGCATCTTGAAACCCTAATGCTACAAGCTCTTTTCTAAAACTCTTTGCATCATCTAAAGATGTAAAATTACCTAACGAATATTTATTAAAAGCCTTTTCCTTGTATTGATTGATGTTTTCTAAGTCTTCTGAGTATAATGATAAATCTCTGTTCTCTAAAGCTGCAATCTGAACTGCATAAATAACCTTAGAATTTAAATCTACTAAATCGATATCTTCCATTTCTTCTGAAGAAAGCGACTCTATTTCTGTACGTAATAACGAAACTTGGTCTTCATAATTTAGAAGTTCACTCTTATCTATTAAAAGTTTATTTTCAGACTGCAAATAATCATCATTTACAAAAACAGAAGGTTTTACAAAATATAGCGCAACACCTATCATTAAGACAAGCACTAATGATAGTGAAGTCCATTTAAAAATGTTTTTACGCTTTGAAATTTGTTCTTTTTCTGTTCTATATTTCTGTAACTCTCTTAAAAGACGAGCTTCAGATATTTCCTTAGATTCTATTGTTTTATGTAAACCAACTAAATGATTTTCATCGATATAAGGCATATTATATATTTTTTTAATTACACATATATGCTTTTGCTAAGGAATCCATTTAATATCTTTAAAATTAGGTTTCCTCTTCTCTAGAAAAGCATTCCTCCCCTCTTTAGCTTCTTCCGTCATATAAGCTAAACGTGTTGCTTCTCCTGCAAAAACTTGTTGTCCAACCATTCCATCATCAGTTAAATTCATTGCAAATTTCAACATCTTAATAGAAGTTGGCGATTTTTCTAAAATTTCTTGTGCCCATTGATAGGCAGTATCTTCTAATTCTTCATGTGGGATAACAGCATTTACCATTCCCATCTCAAAAGCTTCTTGAGCTGAATAATTTCTTCCGAGGAAAAATATCTCTCTAGCTTTTTTCTGTCCTACCATTTTGGCAAGATATGCAGAACCATAACCTCCGTCGAAACTTGTAACATCGGCATCTGTTTGTTTAAAAATAGCATGTTCCTTACTAGCTAAAGTCATATCACAAACAACATGTAAACTATGACCGCCACCTACAGCCCAACCTGGCACAACAGCAATAACTACTTTTGGCATAAAGCGAATTAAACGCTGAACTTCCAAAATATTTAATCGGTGCATACCATCTTCTCCAACATACCCCTTTTCTCCACGTGCCTTTTGATCTCCACCACTACAAAAAGAATACACTCCATCTTTGGTAGAAGGTCCTTCTGCTGATAATAAAACTACACCTATGCTTGTATCTTCTTGAGCATCATAAAATGCTTGATATAATTCGCTTGTAGTTTTTGGGCGGAATGCATTTCTTACATTCGGACGATTAAAAGCAATTCTAGCAACTCCATTTGCTTTTTTATAGGTAATATCTTCAAATTCCTTGGCAGTTTTCCACTGAGGTGAGTTCATTGTTTTATGTATTTTATTCAAAAGTAAAAAGATATCCTTTTATTATTAAACAATATGAAGCTTTTTTAAAGGCTTCCGTTTAAAAATTGGATAATATGTAGTTTTATTAATGTTTTTCAGCTAAAAAACACCCTAAACGAGTGTAATTCCGTCTTCTTTTATAATAATTTGCTTCTCCTTGTAAAGCAATCCGATAGCCTTTTTAAAGCTCTTTTTACTCATCCCCAAGATATCTCTAATATCATCGGGATCACTTTTATCATGTAAGCCTAGAAATCCATCATTTGCTTGAATCGCATCTAATATTTTCTTGGAAGAAGGCTCTATTTTTTTAAATCCTATTGGTTCTAAACTAAGATCTATTTTGTGATCATCTCTAATCTTTTTAATATAACCAACAAGACGTTGACCTAGTTTAAGATCGCTATAAATTTCATCATTATAAACTAAACCCTTATGCTTTTCATTAATAATCATCTCTACACCTAACTCCGTAAAACGAGATACAATTAGCTCTACTTCCTCATTCTCATCTACCGATAATATCTCATTATCAAGATATTGATTAGTCTTACTAGAGGCTACCATTCGGTCTGTTTTCTCATCTAAAAAAGCATAAACTAAATAACGTTTTCCCTTTTCCATCTTACGGGCTTGTTCTTTATAAGGAACAAAAAGATGTTTCTCCAATCCCCAATCCAAGAAAGCGCCAATATCATTCACTTCTTCAACGCGCAATAATGCGAACTTATTCCTGGTTATTTTAGGTGTTAACGTAGTAGCAATAGGTCTTTCTTCATGATCTAAATAGCAAAATACAGCTACTGTATCTCCAATTTCATACTCTTGGGGAACATATTTATTAGGTAAAAGAATATCATTATCCTCTTCATCTCCTAAAAAAAGCCCTACTGAAGTTTCTCTTAATATTTCTAATGTATTGTATTCTCCTATTTGTATCATCTTAAATTCTATTAACTATGTTGCAGAAATGCATTTGCAAAGGACGTTATTTAATCTCAAAATAACTATTCAAATTTAATTCTAAAACTATCAATGTATAGCTTGCATACATTCTACTTACATTATCACATTAATAATAGCAAAAATATACTTCTTCCAAAATAGATTGCATAAAAAAAAGGCATCCTAGAATGCCTTTTTATGATATTGTTTTAAGAATTGACTTAATATGCAGATTCTTTCTTGAAATGTTTCACTAATAAATAGTAAACAACAGCTCTGTACTTGTTACGGTTAGATTTTCCGTATTTTTCAATTACTGAATCAATAGCTCCATCTAAATCATCAGATTCTGAAAGACCTAACTTCTTAATTAAAAAATTATTCTTAACGGTAGCCAACTCTTTCTCATCGGTACCAGATACAGTAGAAGCATCAGCATTGTACACGGATGGCCCTAAACCAATTACTACTTTTGTAAGTAGATCTTTATCTGCAGTAACACCGCATTTATCTTTAAGATCTGCAGCGTATTTCTCTATTAATTCATCTCTTTTACTCATAATTATTTTTTAATTTTAATAAGTTGTCTTAAAATTATTAATTTTTGTTGAGAAAATTAAAATAATTGAGTAAAATTTCATCATTTAGCTTTCTTGGCGTAAATACTTCTAATAATGAAGGCTTACCACTACTTTTATAAAATTCGTGTAATACTAATTCCAGTGATTCTTCTGAGTCTACAGACTGATAATTAATATTATATGTCTCGCAAATCCCCTTTGCGTTAAGATGGTGTGTTGTTTCAAAATAATCATCAAAATTCTTAGAATCTTTATCTCCAGGAAGAATTCTAAAGATCCCTCCTCCTCCATTATTGATAACTATAATTCTAAAATCATTCTTTATATAGTTATTCCACAAAGCATTAGAGTCATAAAAGAAACTAAGATCACCCGTAATGAATAACACAGGGCTATTAGAGATTATAGACGCTCCAATTGCTGTACTTGTACTTCCATCTATACCGCTAGTACCTCGATTACAATACACTTTTAAAGAATCGTTTAGCTGAAATAATTGCGCATAACGAATTGTAGAACTATTACTTAACTGAAGTTGGTAATTATCTGGAATTGTCTTTAATATACGCTCATAGGCTTTAAAATCAGAAAATGGAATTTGCATTACATATTGCTTATGAGCCTTGCTTCGTTGTGCTTTAATAGACAACCAACTCGGTTGAAAATCACTTTTCTTAGGTGACATTTCATTTAAAAAGACCTTAAAGAAATCTGTTGGTGTAGTTTTAAAGTGTTTTGATAAACAATAAAAAGTGTCGTATGCTTTTTTAGAATCTATATGCCAGTGTTCTTTAGGCTGATGTGATCTTAAAAAAGCTTTTATCTTTTTTGAAATCACCATCCCTCCAAAAGTCAACAATATAGTTGGCTGTAATTCTTTAAAATATTCTTCTGAATTTTCTAACTTCTCTATCGGAGCTATTATTTTATCTATATTCGGGAAAAATCTCGAATTATTAAGATTGGAAGTCGTCTCTGTAAACACCACTACAGATTCATCTTTAGCTAAGAGTTCTAAAAGCTCATTATCAATCGTATTCGGAGGGTTTACACCTACCAAAATCATTTTCTTTTCAGCTTTATTCCATCTATCAATATAAGGCTGTAAATCTTCTTTTGTATACGTTTCCTTTTTACTATTTGGAGCTATTACACTTGGATTAACAAACTGTTCTGACACCTTATTATACAATGGCTCTTCAAAAGGAATATTTATATGCACAGGACCATTTTCTTCAATAGAAGTGTTTATTGCAGCATTAATTTCCTGTTCATTAAATTCTTGAATTCCCTGCTGAAGCTTTATAGAATCTATATATTTATCAAGCTTAGCAGGATTTTTACCATCTCCTAACACCTTTAAATCCCCCCCTCTTATATCTTGTTTTAGATTTGCATTATATAAAATATGACGCGCATAAACATCATCTTGCCTTATCGTCTGCCCATCACCAATATCTATTCTATAAGATGGTCTATCCGCAGAAAGTACAATTAATGGGATATCACTATAAAAAGCTTCTGCTATAGCTGGATAATAATTTAATAATGCAGAACCAGAAGTACACACTACAGCCGTTGGCTTTTTTAACTGCTGAGCAATTCCCATTGCAAAAAAAGCAGCGCTTCGTTCGTCTACAACACTGTATGTTTTAAAATATGGGTCTTCTGTAAAAGTAATAGTTAACGGAGCATTTCTACTTCCTGGAGATATTATAATATGTTCTATTTCCTTGGCTTTACATAAAGCCACTACAGTTTGAGCTAAAGGAATATCTGAATACTTCATTAAAATAACGTGCTTATTAATCCTTTTAAATGATAACTAATCGGTAATCAATACAATAAAAGTTTCCGAAAAAGTGTTTTTAGTCTTTGTGTTATTCCGCTTAGAATAACGCCAAAATGAATAACAGTACAAAATTAAATAAATAAGAGTGCTTTCTCGTTAAAAGCTATGTTTATTTAAGAAGTACATCTAACATAGTTTGCGTTTTATTTTCCGTTTCCTGCCATTCTAATTCTGCATTTGAAGCATTTGTAATTCCTCCACCCACATACAATAATAAACTATCTTCTTTATATTGCATGCATCGTAAATTAACATACAATTCAGTGCGGGTGTCCTCTTCTACTTCTTTATTTAATTCCCCTAAAAATCCTGTATAAAACTCACGATCGTAGTTTTCGTTTTCTAATATGAAATCTTTAGCCATCATCTTCGGGAGTCCACATACGGCAGGTGTTGGATGCAAGCTTTCTATAAATTTTGCTACGGAAGAAGTATTAGCTATTTCACCTTTAATATCTGTTCTTAAATGAAGTAAAGACCCAGCTTTTACAGTTTTCACATCAGACACAGAAACAGTTGAAGCAATATCGTTTAAACTTACTAATATAGACTTAGTTACCAATTCTTGTTCTATAATTTCTTTTTCTCCCCATATTACATCTGTAGTCCCTTTAAACTTTTGAGTTCCTGCTAATGCCATGGTTTTAAAAGATTCATTATAAATGGTAAGCAATGTTTCTGGCGTTGCTCCCATCCAGAATCCAATTTTAGGATGAAACCAAACATAACAGAATGCTTGTGGATATTTATCAACTAACTTTTTATAGATAGTAATAAAATCCAAATCTTTTACAGCTACCTCTTTTGTTCTAGAAAGTACAACTTTTTCTAAACTAGACGTTTTAATTTTTTCTATTCCTTTTTCTACAAGGTTTATATGCTTGTTTTGAGCTAAATCATCTTCAGAAATAGATACCGACTGTACTTTATCTGAACTAATTTCTGCTAAACATTCTAACCTCTTTGAGTTATCAAATGGGATTAGAACACTTTCTTTTCTAGAGTCAAAAGGAGAAAAAATAAAGCCCGATTCTTTATATTCTTTGCTGTAAAAAACTACATCGTTCATTTGCAATAAACCACTAATTTTACTAGCGTCAGGTTTACGGTATATTACAAATGGTTTTCTCTCTTTATAGTGATTCAATACTTCACTAAAAAAAGATTCTGAAGAGCACTCCATCTACTTATTTAGATTTTGGTAACGCAATTGTTGTTAACTTAGATAAGGAAATTAAATTACCTTCTACATCTGTAATTTTAATTTCCCATAATTGAGTTGTTTTTCCTTTGTGAATAAAAGTAGCTTTTGCAAAAACATCTCCTTCTTTTATACTTTTTAAATGATTAGCAGAAATTTCAATACCACGGATAAAAAAATCTTCCGTATTTAAAAATATATAAGAAGCTGCACTTCCAACACTTTCTGCTAAAGCGACCATTGCTCCTCCATGAAGAACTCCATCCGGCTGATGCACTCTAGGAGTAACAGGCATTTTAGCTATTAAATAATCATCTCCAATCTCCGTATACTCTATATTCAAGGTTTCCATAAGCGTATTTCTACATCGCTCGTGGATAATTGATAATATTTTTTCTTTATCAGGATTCATATCTCTACATTTGAGGTGTAAAAATACAACAACAACGATGAATATCCCGACCTTAGAAAATGAAATTGTAAAATTGATGCCGCTTAGCCTTGATAATTTCAAGAATCTATACGCGATTTCATCTGAAAAAAATTTAGTACAGTATTCACCCTCAAATATTTCTACACTACAAACACTTACAGCATATGTAAAAACTGCACTTAAAAATGCGGAAGAAAATAATGCAATTCCATTTATAGTTTTTGATAAAAGATCAGAAAGATATGCTGGCACTACTCGCTATATGAACATTGATTGGGATAATAAAGTGTTACATATTGGTGCTACTTGGATTGGAAATGAGTTTCAAGGAACCGGACTAAACACTGCCATGAAATACCTAATGCTCGATTATGCATTTTATAAAATGGGTTTTGAAAAAGTAGAGTTTAGAATCGATGAAAGAAATTTAAAATCGCGAAGAGCTGTAGAGAAACTGGGAGCCCGATTAGAGGGAACGCTTAGAAAAAATATATACTTATCTGATGGTTTTAAAAGAAATACCTGCTGCTACGGGATATTAAAAGAAGAATGGAGCCGATTTCATAAATAAAAAATACAATTAAATTTCAACAGTGATTTGTATTCTGTTACTTTGCAAATCATGATTAAAGAAACTACCATTTTTAGTACACTAAAAGAATATTTTGGTTACGATACGTTTAGACCCCTTCAAAAGGAGATTATAGATACTGTTCTCAATGGAGAAGACTGCTTGGTTATTATGCCTACTGGTGGCGGTAAATCTATTTGTTATCAGTTACCTGCATTATTACAAGAGGGACTTACCGTTGTTATTTCTCCGCTTATAGCTTTAATGAAAGATCAGGTTGACGGACTTAATGTAAATGGTATTCCTGCTTGCTTTCTTAACAGTAGTCAGACTGCAGAAGAACAGCAAACAATATTTAAAGATATTGAAAGTGGAAAAGTAAAACTCCTTTATGTTGCTCCTGAAAGTCTTTCTTATCTCGAAAACATTTTTAGCTCAGTTGAGATTAGTTTAATTGCTGTAGATGAAGCGCATTGTATTTCCTCTTGGGGTCATGATTTCCGACCTGCATACACACAATTAGGATATCTTAAAAATAGATTTCCTAAAACACCACTCATTGCACTTACTGCAACTGCAGATAAAGCAACAAGAGAGGATATTGCTACACAGTTAAATATTCCGAATGCTAAGAAATTTGTTGCTTCGTTTGATCGAAAAAACCTAAGTCTTGAAGTACGTCCAGGAAATGAACGAATAAAACAAATTATTCAATTTCTGAATAAACGCCCTGAAGAAAGCGGTATTATCTATTGTTTAAGTAGAAAAACAACAGAATCGATTTCAGAAAAATTACAACAAGCTGGATTTAATGCTGAAGCATACCACGCAGGAAAAAACCATGAAGATCGATCTAAGATTCAGGAGGATTTTATTAATGATAGAATCCAAATTGTATGTGCTACAATTGCTTTTGGAATGGGAATAGATAAATCTAATGTGCGTTGGGTAATCCATTATAACTTACCAAAAAATATTGAAGGCTATTATCAAGAAATTGGACGAGCAGGAAGAGATGGATTGCCATCTAATACAATATTATTTCATAGTTATGCCGATGTTGTACAACTACAAAAATTTGCTGATGGCGCAGGTAATAGTGAGGTTCAGCTAGCAAAACTGGAGCGCATGAAGCAATATGCAGATGCGCTATCCTGTAGAAGAAAAATACTCCTTAGCTATTTTGGAGAATATATAGAAAAGGATTGTGGGAATTGTGATGTCTGTAAAAACCCTCCTCAGTTTTTTGATGGAACTATTTTAGCGCAGAAAGCACTGTCTTGTGTAGCGCGATTAAAAGAGCAAGAAAATATTGGTGTAATTATCGATGTTTTAAGAGGATCTCATAATCAACATGTAATAGAAAATGGATATCAAAACCTGAAAACCTATGGTATTGCTACTGATGTCTCTTGGAAAGATTGGCAGTATTATTTGGTGCAGATGATAAATTTAGGGTACTTAGAAATAGCATTTCATCAGAAAAATGTTTTAAAGCTTACGCTACAAGCTAAAGAAGTGTTATTTAATCATAAAAAAGTAGCACTTACAAAACCTCAAGAAAATATAACTCCAGAGAAGACTGCTGCTACAAAGCAGAAAAAAGTAAAAGACAGTCTCTTTGAGCGTTTAAGACAATTACGTTTA
This sequence comes from Joostella sp., assembly GCF_048266025.1. Taxonomy (NCBI): domain Bacteria; kingdom Pseudomonadati; phylum Bacteroidota; class Flavobacteriia; order Flavobacteriales; family Flavobacteriaceae; genus Joostella; species Joostella sp. The sequence continues at coordinate 170,574 of NZ_JBLXAF010000002.1, forward strand.
GAAATCTCTAGAGAAGAAGACATCCCTGCATATTTGATCTTTAATGACGCTACCTTAAAAGAAATCGAAATAGAACGTCCTGTAACTGATGATGATTTTATGAGAATAAATGGTGTTGGAAGGAGAAAAATGGAAAATTATGGATATCAATTTATAAAAGAAATTATTGCTTTTAACAAAGATAAAGCTTCAAAAAAAGGAGCTAAAAAAGGAAAAACTCATTTAGAAACATACTCTTTGTATAAAGAAGGTCTATCGGTGGCTGAGATTGCTGAAAAAAGAAAACTTAGTCTTACAACTATATATTCTCATTTGGTGAAACTAAATGATGACGGAAAAGATGTAGACTTAATGGATTTTGTAAACGCAAGCGACCTAGAGGCTGTAAAAAAAGCAAAAGTTACTTTAGACGATCCAGCTCAGTTAAAAACATACTTTGAATATTTTGAAGAGGCAATCGACTATTGGACTATCCGACTATGTCTCAATATCTTAGAAAATAAAGAAAAAGTATAATTGTTAAAGTTAATTTAAAACCAAATCTAAGAGGCAACCTTTGCACGTATCTATCATCATATAATTGCAATGTTAAAACAAAGAATAGATATGGAATCTGACATTTTATTAATACAGATAGGTAAATTAGCGGCTGTTTTAGGAATTATAATTTTACTAATTAAAGAAATTGGTGTTTATATTTTGAAGCATAATAAAAATCTATAATTACACACTATACAATAATAGGTTACTACAATACAATAAATTAGTGTATTATAATTAACAATTACATAATATGCTTTACATAATTTCGTTTTAGAATATAAATGTACTGAGTTATGGATGATTTGTTAATCATGATTGGTTATTACTCTGCAATTTTAGGTTTTATTATATTTTTATTTATCGAAATCTACAAAACAGTCTCAAAGTAAAATTTTACCAATAAAAAAGCCCCAAGATTTAAATCTTGGGGCTTTTTTTGGTTATAGTGATATTCCGAATTATTTAACTTCTTCGAAATCTACGTCTTGTACATCATCACCTTCTTTTGCTTGACCTTCAGCATTTGCACTATCTTGTGCATCACCTCCAGGTGCTCCTCCTTGTTGAGCTTCAGCTTGCGCTTTATACATCTCTTCAGAAGCAACTTTCCAAGCCTCATTGATTTTATCTAAAGCTGGTTGAATTGTTTCAACTTCTTTAGTTTCGTATGCTTTTTTCAATTCTTCTAAAGCATCTTCAATAGGCTGTTTCTTTTCAGCAGGTAACTTCTCACCAAATTCTTTCAATTGCTTTTCTGTCTGGAAAATCATTCCATCAGCTTCATTAAGCTTATCTACTTTTTCTTTGGCTTTATTATCAGCATCAGCATTTGCCTCAGCTTCTTGCTTCATTTTTTGAATTTCCTCATCTGTTAATCCTGAAGAAGCTTCAATACGAATGTTCTGCTCTTTATTAGTTCCTTTATCTTTTGCTGAAACGTTTATAATCCCGTTTGCATCAATATCAAAAGTAACTTCAATTTGTGGAACACCTCTTTGTGCTGGTGGAATTCCATCTAAATGAAAACGTCCGATTGTTTTGTTATCAACAGCCATTGGTCTTTCCCCTTGAAGAACATGGATTTCTACTGAAGGCTGATTATCTGCAGCTGTAGAGAATACTTGTGACTTCTTAGAAGGAATAGTTGTATTCGCTTCAATTAATTTTGTCATTACGCCACCCATAGTTTCAATACCTAAGGAAAGTGGTGTAACGTCTAATAATAATACATCTTTTACATCTCCTGTAAGTACTCCACCTTGAATTGCAGCTCCAACAGCAACTACCTCGTCTGGGTTAACTCCTTTAGATGGTTTCTTACCAAAGAACTTCTCAACAGCTTCTTGAACTGCAGGGATTCTTGTAGATCCTCCAACTAAAATTACTTCATCAATATCGCTCTTAGAAAGACCTGCACCTTTCAATGCTTTTTCACAAGGCTTGATTGTACGCTCTACTAAATCTGCAATTAATTGCTCAAATTTAGATTTAGAAAGTGTTTTTACCAAGTGCTTAGGTCCACTTGCTGTAGCGGTAACATATGGTAAGTTGATTTCTGTTTGATTTGCAGAAGATAATTCAATCTTAGCTTTCTCTGCAGCTTCTTTTAAACGTTGAAGAGCGATAGAATCTTTTCTTAAATCGATGTCTTCATCTGCTTTAAACTCATCAGCTAACCAATCGATTATTTTTTCATCAACATCATCACCACCTAAATGTGTATCTCCATCTGTAGCCAATACTTCAAAAACTCCATCTCCTAACTCTAAGATAGAAACATCATGTGTTCCTCCTCCAAAGTCAAAAACAACGATTTTTTGATCTTCTCCTTTTTTATCTAATCCATAAGCTAATGCTGCTGCAGTAGGCTCATTGATAATTCTTTCTACTTTTAATCCAGAAATCTCACCAGCTTCTTTTGTAGCTTGACGCTGAGAATCGTTGAAGTAAGCAGGAACAGTAATTACCGCTCTGGTTACATCTTGTCCTAAGTAATCTTCAGCAGTTTTCTTCATTTTCTGAAGAATCATAGCTGATAATTCTTGAGGTGTATATAAACGACCATCAATATCTACTCTTGGTGTATCGTTATCTCCTTTTACTACTTTATATGGTACTCTTCCTGCTTCTTTTTCAGACTCAGAAAATTTATTCCCCATAAAACGCTTAATAGAATAAATCGTTTTATTTGGGTTTGTTACTGCTTGACGCTTGGCAGGATCCCCTACTTTAATTTCACCGCCTTCAACAAAAGCAATTACAGAAGGGGTTGTTCTTTTTCCTTCAGCATTAGGTATTACAACTGGCTCGTTCCCTTCCATTACGGAAACACAAGAGTTGGTAGTACCTAAGTCAATTCCAATAATTTTACTCATGTTTATGTTTTTATAGTGTTTGAAAAATCAATTTTTTTATTCGCTTTGTAAAAGTCAATCATTATGCCATGAAAATAAAAATGACAAAGTGTCATAAATGAACGAAAAAACTGAATCATTAACAGTTTCTTATTACTTCTTAGTAGTCTGTTAACATCCTGAGCAAGCATTAAGACGTATATTATTGTATAATCAAAACAAAAAAAGACATGAAAAAATTAATAATGTTATCAGCGTTTATTTTGACAACTACATTTGCTTTTGCTCAAAATAAAGAAGTATTAGAAGAAACAATTACTAAGACAACTAAAGTAAAAACTAATAAAGGAGAACAAGAGCTAAAAGAACAAGTTCAAGTTAGACAAGAACAGAATATTGAATTAAGTGAAGAAGATCAAAATAAAATTGATCAAAGTAGAGCCGCATCTCCAATGAAGGTTACAAAAAAGGAAACTGTAGTTAGTGGAGATGTTACATTAGATTCGGTAAGTACTTATATGTGTAATGGCACTACTTGTGAATTTTCTCCAGAAACAGATGGATTTACAATAAATTCTGATGATGAAAATCTAACAGCTGTTATTTCTAACACGGCAGATGATCAATATAAAGTAACTACTAACAACGGAAACGGTGTTGGATATTTTGACAAGAATGGAGATTTTGTAATTGAATACTTTAATAAAGACGAAAATAAAATTATTAAGCGTGTTTATACAAAACAATAATTAATAACCTATTTATAAACAAAAAGGGATTCAATAAAATTGAATCCCTTTTTTTATTGTTTAAACTAACCGTTTTGTTAGTCTTCTGGATGCATAAATTTTTGCTTCCCTAATAATACTTCTTCGCTTTCTACGTGATCGTCATCTGGTACACAACAATCAACAGGACATACCGCAGCACATTGAGGTTCCTCATGGAAACCTTTACACTCAGTACATTTATCTGGAACGATATAATATATTTCGTCACTTACTGGATCTTGAGCATCATCTGCATTCACAGCCTTTCCATCAGGAAGAACTACATCTCCATTAAGCGAAGTACCATCACTATATCTCCAATCGTCTGCTCCTTCATATATTGCTGTATTTGGACATTCTGGCTCACAAGCGCCACAATTAATACATTCATCAGTAATTATAATAGCCATAACTCTTCTTTTTCATTATTAAAATTGCACTAGTTGCAAAGTTAAGCACTTTCTATGAGGTCGTATTTATATATTTTTCCTTTCATTTTAAATAAATTTAGAAAGAATAAAACTACTCCTCAGTTCTATTGTGTAAATTTGCCATGTCAAAAATAAAGACAAACAAAATCTTAACCAAATATAATGAGTGACATTCACAACAGAATTACTGCTTTTGTTAAACTTGGTGCTTTTATAGCTCAATTTACCTCTAATGAAGAGAATGAAGTTAAAGCTAATGAGATAGAATCCGAATTTATCGACGGATTTAAACATCAAATGAAACTAGCACAAGAACATAATAATTGGTTTACAAAAGAGAATTTACAGTTTTCACTACAAAGTTGGGCTGATGCTTTGACAACTTCAAACATAAAGAAATGGCTTTCAGGTTATCTTATAGATGAAGTGTCTCCAAAAAAAGTAGCTATTATAATGGCTGGTAATATTCCATTAGTGGGTTTTCATGATTTTATATCTGTATTAATTACAGGACACCATGTGTTAATAAAACAGTCTAAAAATGATAAGCATCTACTCCCCTATTTATCAAAATATCTAGAACATATAGAACCTAGTTTTAAAGGAAAAATAACCTTTACTGATGAAAAAATGGAAGGTTTTGATGCTGTAATAGCAACAGGAAGCGATAACACTGCTCGTTATTTTGAATATTACTTTGGAAGCAAACCTAATATAATCCGTAAAAATAGAAATTCTGTTGCTGTTCTTACTGGAAATGAATCTCCAGAACAATTAAAATCACTCGGAAAAGATATTTTCACCTATTATGGACTTGGTTGCAGAAGTGTTTCTAAACTTTATGTTCCTCAAGATTATAATTTTGATGATTTTTTCAATGCTATTTTTAGCTATGGAGATATTATCCACGAACATAAATATGCAAACAATTACGATTATAACAAAGCTGTTTACCTAATGAGCCTCTATAAGCTTTTAGATAATGGTTTTTTAATGCTGAAGGAAGACGAAAATTATGCTTCTCCTATTGCTACCGTATTTTATGAAAAATATGAAACAACAGATGCATTAAAGAAAAAGCTAAATGCTGAAGAAGAAAAAATTCAATGTATAGTTGCCGACGGACTTTTTGATAATGAAGTTGATTTTGGACAAACACAGTATCCTCAACTTTGGGATTATGCAGATGGAGTAGATACGATTAAGTTTTTATTAAAGCTTTAACTCCCTATTTGTAGTGGTCTAAATAATATTTTCAATATATAATCTTCTTAATATTTTGCTTTTTTACCATATTTAAATGCAAAATAAATATATGTTTATTTGTAAACACGTGTCAACTTGGTAAGTATTTAACAAATACAACAATGAGTATTTAACAACTCCTTTGTTTTTGTTAGCATTTCAACAAAATTATTATACTTTTGATAACAGTATTTCTATAAGAAATTTGGAAATTTGTAAACATAAAACACAACTAACTATTTTTATGAAAAAGCATAATTTTAGTGCAGGTCCCTGCATTTTACCTCAAGAGGTATTAAAAAAAGCTTCAGAAGCCGTTGTTAACTTTAACGGTTTAGATTTATCACTAATAGAAATTTCTCATCGTAGCAAAGATTTTATTGCTGTAATGGATCAAGCGCAAGAATTAGCGTTAGAGCATTTAGGACTTCAAAATAAAGGCTACAAAGCGTTATTTTTACAAGGTGGAGCAAGCTCACAATTTTTAAACGTAGCTTACAACCTATTAAATAAAAAAGCAGCATATTTAAACACTGGAACATGGTCTTCTAAAGCAATAAAAGAAGCTAAATTGTTCGGAGAAGTTGTAGAAGTTGCTTCTTCAAAAGACGCTAACTTTAATTATATTCCAAAAGGATATGAGATTCCTTCGGATATTGATTATTTCCATTGTACATCCAACAATACCATTTTTGGAACGCAAATAAAAGAATTCCCAGAAGTAAAAGCTCCATTGGTTTGCGATATGAGCTCAGATATCTTCTCTCGTGTATTAGATTTTTCTAAATTCGACATTATTTATGCGGGTGCACAGAAAAATATGGGTCCAGCAGGAACTACATTGGTTGTTGTTAAGGAGTCTGTTTTAGGAAATGTAGAAAGGGCTATTCCTTCTATGTTAGATTACCGTGTACATGCAGAAAAAGATAGTATGTTTAACACACCTCCTGTTTTTGCTGTTTATGTATCTATGTTGACGCTACAATGGTTAAAAGATTTAGGTGGTGTTGCTGAAATCGAAAAGCGTAATAATGCGAAGGCAGCATTAATCTATGGCGAGATTGATCGTAATCCTTTGTTTAAAGGTTTTGCTAAAGAAGAAGATCGTTCTGCAATGAATGCTACTTTTAATTTGGTTGACGAAGCACATAAAGAAACTTTTGATGCATTAGCAAAAGAAGCTGGCCTTAATGGAATAAACGGACACCGTAGCGTTGGTGGATATAGAGCTTCTATGTACAATGCGCTTCCTATTGAAAGCGTACAAGTACTTGTAGATACTATGCAAGCATTAGAGAAAAAAGTATAAAAGTAGATAGGTTTCTATTAAATAATGGATAAGAATCTATCACAAATTGAAAAATAAAATAAGATGAAAGTATTAGCAAACGATGGTATTTCTCAAAGTGGAATTGACGCTTTAAAAAGCAAAGGTTTTGATATCATCACTACAAAAGTTGCTCAAGAACAACTTGAAAGTTATATAAACGAGAACCAAATAGATGCTATTTTAGTACGTAGTGCCACTAAAGTACGTAAAGAATTAATTGATGCGTGTCCATCCCTAAAACTTATTGGTCGTGGTGGTGTTGGTATGGATAATATCGATGTTGCCTATGCAAAAGAAAAAGGACTGCATGTTATCAATACTCCTGCTGCATCTTCTGCTTCTGTTGCAGAGTTAGTTTTTGCTCATTTATACGGTGGAGTTCGTTTTTTATATGACTCTAACAGAAATATGCCTTTAGAAGGAGAAAGTAAATTTGGTCAACTTAAAAAAGCATATGCTTCTGGAGTAGAATTAAGAGGTAAAACACTAGGAATTATCGGAATCGGGAGAATTGGTCAGGAAACTGCCAAAATAGCCTTAGGTGTAGGTATGAAAGTAGTTGTTTTTGATCCTTTTATGGATGAAGTAACTATTGGACTTAATTTCTTTGATGGTCAGAAAGTAGACTTCAAAATCAAAACTATATCTAAAGAAGAGCTTCTTAAACAAGCTGACTTTATAACGCTACACGTTCCTGCACAAAAAGAATACGTTCTTGGTAAGAAAGAATTCGAATTGTTGAAAGATGGTGTTGGTATTGTTAATGCTGCCCGTGGTGGTGTTATTGATGAAGTAGCACTTATAAACGCTTTGGATAGTAAAAAAGTAGCATTTGCTGGAATCGATGTTTTCGAAAACGAACCAACTCCAGCAATAAAAGTACTTATGCATCCAAACGTTTCTCTTACACCGCATATTGGTGCAGCAACTAGTGAAGCACAAGATAGAATCGGTGTAGAATTAGCTGATCAAATTGCAGCATTGCTTAAGTAATAAGATTATATTTTCTATACATTTAAAAAAGTTCTTCAGAAATGAAGAACTTTTTTTTGTAACTTGTAAGAAATTATAACTTTAAAACAAATATAAAAAATGTCAGGATTAGCAAGTTTATTAGATAGCGAAATGGGTCGTCAAATAATTGGAGGGATTAGTAGTCAATCTGGAACTTCAGAAAGTCAAACTTCAAACTTATTGAGTATGGCTTTACCACTACTTACTGGAGCCATGAAAAAGAACGCATCTACTCCCGAAGGAGCAGAAGGACTTATGAATGCTATAAATACTAAACATGATGGAAGTATCCTTGATAACTTAGGAGGATTCTTTGATGGTGGCGTAGATGATTCTGTAATAAGTGATGGTGCTGGAATTCTCGGTCACCTTCTCGGAGGAAAAGAGGCTTCAGTTGAAAATACTCTTAGTAGCAAAACAGGAATAGACGCAGGTACTGTTAGTCAGATCCTAAAAATGGCTGCTCCATTAATATTGGGATATCTTGGGAAAGAAACCAAACAAAATAATGTAAGTGGTTCTAATGATATGAGTAGCCTACTAGGAAGTATGCTTGGAGGTCAGTCTCAAGACAACCAAAGTTTAATTACTTCTTTAATAGATAGTGACGGTGACGGAAGTGTTTTAGACGATGTTGCCGATATGGTTGTAGGTTCTAATAAGAAAAAAGGAGGCCTAGGAGGTTTATTGGGTAACTTTTTAAATAGCTAAACCAAAAATTAAATATAGAACATAATAATTCAATATTATAGCACAAAAATCCCCATATTATATATTGGGGATTTTTTTATATCTTATAAGTAACATAATGAGTAATTTTTAAATTATGATCTCATTTTTAAGCAGTAAACCTAAAGCTATTGATATTATGAAATATATAATCACACTAACTACCTTACTCCTATTATTTTTGTCTTGCTCTTCAACACAAAAAACAAGTTCTTATAATCAAGAGGAAATGGACTTAAACATTTCTGAAGAGGAAAAAAACGCTTTTAATGCAAAAGACACACAAGACACCGTTAGGATAGCAGATGACAAGACAGAATATGAAATAATAATTATCGATCCAGGATATTATAGTTGGCTAAATAGTATCGCGCATCCTGAAGGATATTACTCTCAAGAATATTTAGAGAATAGAAATAATATCTATGTTATAAACTGGAATCAGCGGGCAATGAATCCTATGTTGTATGACCCAAATTTATATGAAATGCAGATAGATTACAGTCCAAATATAGATTACGGTTATGAAGTTAATTATAAACTTTACAATTACTTCTTATACTTTCAACGAAAATACAATCAACGTTTAGGACCTTTCTACCCTAGATTGAACTAAAATATTTTGGTTAATTCAACTCATACCATTCATCAACAACCAAATTTTCTCGTCTCCCTTTATTTTTTGGAGCATAATTAGTTGCTAAATAATCTAAAATAATGTCTTCTTGATCTCCAAGATCCCAAAGATTTTGAGTTTCTTGCATCCAACGTATGGTAGTAAGCCAACCTTCTTTAGTCATATGGTTTTGAGTAACCAACTTTGAAGAATGGCAATTGGTACAATTATTTATCACAGCTTGAAGCCCTTTCCCTTCTACAAATCCAGTTTCCACATGGATTCCATCTTTAATTCCAGTTACTTCTGCTTCTTCAGGAGCTTTATCCTTTACAACTTCTGCACTATTCTCCTCTGCAACTTCAAAAGATTTTTTGAATAATTCAGAATCAGGATTAAATGTCAAATACAATAAAAAACCTCCTAAAATAAATATACAGGCGCAAAATAAAGCTAGGCTCTGAGAAAATACATTTACTGCTTTTAAAAAATGCTCTTTTTTATCCATCTTAGCTTACCTTAATCGCAATTCTATGACATGCATTATTTAAATATCCCTTTGGATTCCAACCTGGAAGCACCATAGGTTGTGCTTTGCCATTACTATCGGTTGCTCTAGCCCATACTTCATAATATCCAACTTCAGGAAAATCTGTAGAACCAGAAAAATGTTGCCAAGCTAATTTATTCTTTGGAGCCTCCAACTTACATTCATGCCATGTAGCTCCAAAATCTATAGAGTATTCCATCTTCTTAACTTCCAAATCTCCTGCCCAAGCATGCCCATTAAAAGAAAGCTTTTCTCCTAACTTAAGGGTTGCACCAGTCTTAGGATAGGTAATTAGAGATTTTACAGGCATAGATTCAATAATACACATATCTTCATCTTTTACCTTCTCTCCAGGAGCAACAGGTTTACATGGTACACGATAGGCTTGCCCTGTCATTTTTGGACCATCATGGACTATATTACGAATACTAATTGTTTGAAGCCATTTTCCAGATACCGATGCTGGCCATCCACCAGCAACCAAACGCAATGGATATCCGTGAGCAATTGGTATGTCTTCGCCATTCATTTTAAAAGCTATAAGCGTTTCATCTTGAAGTGCTTTATCCATTGGACACCCACGAGAAATAGGCTCTTTATCTGGACTTCTACTTAGGTGAATATCTGCTGCATGATATCCAATATACACAGCGTCGCTATTTATACCTACGTCCTCTAAAACATCTCTTAAACGTACACCAGTCCATTCTGCACAATGTACAGCTCCTAGTCCCCATTGATTTCCCTTTGCAGGCGGATTAAATTCTTTACGACCATTACCACCACATTCTAATGTTAGTTGGTACGTATAATGTTTAAACTTACTTTTTAACTCGCTTAAGCTATATGTTTTTGATGCTTTAGCAGACTCTCCATCAATAGTAAGTGTCCAATTATCTACATCTATATTTTCTGGAAGCAAGCCATTATTACGAATAAACATGGCTTTATTAGGAGTGATTTTATCATTTAATAAATGTGCCTTAGATTCTATATTCCAAGGTTTATCATTTAAAACAATCATATCCTTATCCTTACCAAACTTAGTAAATGGATCTGGATCTTGTAAAATTAATGGCGTATAGTCCTTTGGTAAATACTTTCCGTAAACAATAGAAGTTCCTGCTGCCAAAGTTGCAGAAGCTAGGATTGTTTTATTGATAAAATCTCGTCTTTGCATAGTATTGGATCGTTAAGTAAAACAAATATAAAAATTTTAAAGGTACATTGTATGTTTAACCATTTTAAATACCCTGTCGAGAAAGTAACTCTCAACAATTTACGCAACCTAAAAATTTAATTTATATTTGTAAATAATACGTGCAGATGGAAAAACTAAAAAAACGCTGGGGAATAGATTCGAACTTTCAATTAACTATAATCTTTATTGTGTTTGCGATCACTGGATCTACAGCAGCAAAGATTGCAGGACCTATTACGGAATATATTGGTTTACATCCCGATTCTCTACATCCTGTTTTATATTGGATTGTTAGAATTTTGTTAATCTTCCCTATTTATCAGGTGTTATTGGTTTTCTTTGGCTGGCTATTTGGGCAATTTAAATTTTTCTGGGAATTTGAAAAAAAGATGCTCAACAGAATGGGAATAAAAATTAAGTAGTGTGGTATCCATAAAGAATCTTCTTATTGGCTTCTTTTCATTTTTGCTTATTTCAGCAATACTGATTCCTTCTGCGCTAAAGTTTTCTCATTTTTTTATTGAAGATGGTCATGTTGAATGTAACGAACATTTAAAAACACACTTCCATGAATCCGATTTTGAGTGTCAACTTTTTAAATTTCATCACACATATCAGATAAATTTTACTCCTGAAGAAGTTACATTTAATATTATTACCCTTCCTTCGGTACAAAATTTCAATTACTATAATTTCTTAAGCGAATATCAAGCTTTACACTTCTCGCTTCGGGGTCCTCCTATCGTATAATTTATTTTCAGCTAACTACCTTATTTTCATATGCCATTGCGTTGCTTTTAAGCATACACTAGTACCTGGGTAGTAATTACATTCAATTTAAACTTACTTTAAAAAATAGCGAATAGTTTCTTTTTCTGCTGAAGAATATTCAGTAAAAAAAGGAGCTACTATAGAATAAATTATATTTATGAAAAATAGCATCTTGCTTATACTCTTAGTGAGTATAACGTCTATTATAAGCGCACAAAACAGTATCAACGGAACTATAACCGATGCAAATTCAAATGAAGTTATCCCTTTTGCAACTATATATTTCCCTCAATTAGAAAAAGGTACAAGTACAACGGAAAACGGGACTTATCTACTAGAAGATCTTCCGCAAGGAACTTATAAAATAGTGGTCTCTAATGTTGGCTTTAAAACTTTTTCAAAAGACATTTATATCAAAGAAAACACACGCCTTGATATACAAATAACACCTTCTGCAATAGAGATGGAAGAAGTTATCGTTTCTACTCCATTCCATAAGTTGCAAAGTGAGAATGTAATGAAAGTAGAACGTCAAAGCATCGAAGAATTAAAAACGAAAGGTGCAATGACGCTCTCCGATGGAATCACAGAAATAAGTGGAGTGGAAAGTGTGAGTACTGGTGTTGGAATTGGAAAACCTGTAATCCGAGGACTAAGTTCGAATAGGGTTTTGGTTTACACACAAGGAGTTCGATTAGAAAACCAGCAGTTTGGTGGTGAACACGGTCTTGGTGTTAACGATGCTGGTATAGAAAGTGTAGAGGTTATAAAAGGCCCTGCTTCCCTACTCTATGGTTCTGATGCCCTTGGAGGTGTTTTATATTTAAATCCTGAAAAATTTGCGGCACAAAATAGTACTGAAGGCGATGTAAATATGAATTACTTTACAAACACCGAAGGGTTTACTGCTAATGGTGGTTTTAAAACTTCAGGTGATAAAGTTAAATTTTTAGTGCGCGGTGCCTATGGTTCTCATGCAGATTATGAAGATGGAAATGGTACTTATACTACAAACTCAAGATTTAATGAATACGACTTAAAATCTGGTTTTGGATACCAAGACACTAATTTCAAAACAGAATTACGATATAATTTTAATAGGTCAAACTTAGGAATTCCAGAAGAAATTGAAGAACAAAATAGAGATCGTGACCCTTTACTTCCGTACCAAGAAATTGATAATCATATTATAAGTTCTAAAAACACTCTCTTTTTTGATAAAAGTAGCCTTGATATTACTTTGGGGTATGTTGCCAATAACCGTAAAGAGTTTGAAGACGAACATCACCATGGAGAAGAAGAAGATCATGATGATCACGAAGAGCATGAAGATGAAGATCATCATGACGATGAAGAGCACGAACATGATGAGCATGAGCATGGTGAGGAAGCTGCACTAAATATGAAACTTCATACATTGAGTTATAACATCCAATACCATATGCCAAAATTAGGTGGATTCGAAACAATTTTTGGAGTTCAAGGAATGCATCAAACCAATGAAAACTCGGGGGAAGAAGTGCTGATTCCAGATGCTACAACTGTAGATTTTGGTGCTATGGTTACAACTCATTATCATATGGAAAATAGCGATATCCAATTCGGTTTACGATATGACACTAGAGATATTGAAGCTAAAGAAACAGGCGAGCCAAATAGCGAATCTTATATAGCAGCTTTAGATAGAAGTTTTAATAGTTTCAATGTTTCTGCAGGATACAGAGCTACGATTGCTAAGAGAATTATAGCACGTATAAATCTTGCTACAGGCTTTAGAGCTCCTAATTTAGCAGAACTTACATCTAATGGCGGGCATAGTGGCGCTAACAGATATGAAATAGGAAATGAAAACCTAGAAAATGAACAAAATTTTCAAACTGACCTTTCTTTAGAATATGGAAATGAACATATTGAATTCTTTGTAAATGGTTTTTATAATAGCGTTAGCGATTATATTTATTTGCAACCTACAGGCGATTTTATTGATGAAGACCCAGTATATCAATACGTTCAAGACGATAGTAATTTATATGGTGGTGAAGTTGGTTTTCATTTACATCCACATCCATTAGATTGGTTACATTTTGAAAGTAGTTTTGAAACGGTTACTGGTAAATTAGATGACTCAGATCTATACCTTCCTCTTATTCCTGCAAACAAACTTTCAAATACTTTTAGAGTAGAATTTGAAGGAGAGCACGTATCGAAAAAGTATGCTTTTGTTACACTTCAGAATATATTTGATAAAAATAATGTAGGTGATTTTGAAACACGCACAGGTGGCTATTCTTTAGTAAACTTAGGTCTTGGAGCTACTATTCATGCTGGTAACCAACCATTTGATATTAAGCTATCTGCTAACAATGTGTTTGATAAAGAGTATGTTTCTCATTTATCAAGATTAAAAACGGATGGAATTTATAACATCGGAAGAAACATAAATATTGGGGTTTCCGTTCCTTTTTAAGAACTAGTTCCAATAATTATATAAAACCAAAACCCCTCGAGAATTCTTCTCGAGGGTTTTTTATGTAATAGCCATTTTATTAGCCTTTTAATATCTCAAATAATATTATGAACCTATGAAATCGTAATTGTTTCAGAAGCTTTTTCTTTCTTTATAACATACTTATAAATCCATGTCAAAGTAAATGTGGGAATAATATCCATCCCTGGAATCAACTCTTCGATAAAAGAGATTGCACCAGCTCCTTGCCCTATTCTTCCTTTATACATACGCGTCATTAACCAGCCAGAAATTGGTGCCCAGATGATATCAGAAAACTCTCCAATTCCCGGAATAGCATAAGAGACCATTCCTAAGGCATCAAAAAGCAACCCTAAAAATAATTTCTTGTATTTACTATCATTTGTTTGAATCATAAAGTAGTTTTTAATAACTATAAAACAAGAAGGATGCCAAAATATTATCCTAAATCAGAACTAATTAACTTTAGGAATTCATTTCTAGTCTCTATTTTTTCAAACTGACCTCTAAAACCAGAAGTTGTAGTAACAGAGTTTTGCTTTTGAACACCGCGCATCATCATACACATATGTGAAGCTTCTATAACAACGGCAACACCTTGAGGCTTTAAAGTGTTATTAATACACTCCAAAATATCGTGCGTAAGTCGCTCTTGCACTTGCAGTCTTCTTGCAAATACATCTACTACACGTGGTAATTTACTCAATCCTACAATATGTCCGTTTGGAATATATGCAATATGTGCCTTCCCAAAAAAAGGTAACATATGGTGCTCACATAACGAGTATAATTCTATATTTTTAACGATTACCATTTCACTGTAATCCTCTTTAAACATAGCTCCCTTTAATATTTCTGCAGCATCTTGCTGATAACCTTGTGTTAAAAACTGCATAGCTTTTGCAGCACGCTCTGGAGTTTTCACAAGACCTTCCCTAGCAGCATCTTCTCCAACTTCGTTAATTATATTGCTATATTGGTTTCGAATCTTATCGGTTACTTTTATATTATATTCTTCAAAATTATGGTAACTCATTCTGTCTATAAATTTGATTTCAATTCAAAAATATACTTAAAATTTATCATTCTCTTCGCTATTAACAGAAAAAATAAGTACATAGAGCAGAATTTATACCTCAAAAATAGAATTAGCATATACTTTTGTTTTAATTGCTGAATAAGTAACTTAGCACTTTACAATCTTTTATGATAAAAGCTACAAACATTCGCAAAACATTCGGTTCTCTTGAAGTATTAAAAGGAGTTGATGTTGAAATAAATAAAGGGGAAGTTATCTCTATTGTTGGTGCTTCTGGTGCAGGGAAAACTACCTTACTACAGATTTTAGGAACCCTGGATAAACCTGATAAAAATAAAGAACTAAAACTTCATATTAATGATACAGAAGTTAGTAAACTAAATGATAAGGATTTAGCGAAGTTTAGAAATGAACATATCGGATTTATCTTTCAGTTTCATCAGTTGTTACCAGAATTTACAGCATTAGAGAACGTTTGTATTCCAGCTTTTATAAAAAAAACACCTAAAGCTGCTGCAGAAAAGAGAGCTAAAGAGTTGTTGGATTTCTTAGGGTTATCCCATAGAATAGATCATAAACCCAATGAATTATCTGGAGGAGAACAACAGCGTGTAGCGGTGGCTAGGGCTTTAATAAACAACCCTTCAATTGTTTTTGCTGATGAGCCTAGTGGGAATTTAGACTCAGAAAGTGCCGACCGACTTCATAATCTATTCTTTGAGCTCCGTGAGCAATTTGGTCAAACATTTGTTATTGTTACCCATAACGAAGAGTTGGCAGATATGGCAGATAGAAAACTCACAATGGTCGATGGGAATGTTGTTAGTTAACAATAATGATAAAGCTTTAGACTCCCTCTTAAATTATTTCGAAATAAAATAATTAAAAAATAAAATCCCTTTGAAGCAATCAGAATTAAAAGAATTTCTAGATGAAAAAGTAGAGTTTTATAACAATCCCGATTTTATAGATAGCGATCCTATTCAGATTCCTCATTTATTTCAGCAAAAAGAAGACATAGAAATTTCTGGTTTTCTCGCAGCTACTATTGCTTGGGGAAATCGTAAAAGCATTATTAAAAATGCTAACTCAATGATGGATTTAATGGGAAATAGCCCTTACGATTTTGTCATGAATCATTCCGAGAAAGACTTAGAACCACTCCTCAGCTTTGTTCATAGAACTTTCAATGGACACGACTTTATTCAGTTTATAAAAAGTTTACAGCATATCTATAAAAACTATGGCGGCATGGAAATTCTCTTTCAAGAGAATGCGAGTAAAACTTCCATACAGCCAGCAATCACTGCATTTAAAAGTACTTTTTTTGAAATCGAGCACCTCCCAAGAACACAAAAGCATGTATCTAATCCTTTAAAAGGGTCTTCTGCTAAGCGTATAAATATGTTCTTGCGTTGGATGGTACGCAACGACGACTGTGGTGTAGATTTTGGAATTTGGAAGACTATTTCTCCTTCCCTACTTTCTTGTCCGTTAGATGTACATTCTGGAAATGTAGCTAGAAAATTGAACCTCCTTAAAAGAAAGCAAAACGATGCAAAAGCATTGGCAGAATTAGATACTAGTTTACGGAAATTAGACGCCAGCGATCCTGTTAAATACGACTTTGCCCTATTTGGATTAGGAGTTTTCGAGAAGTTTTAGTTAAACTACTACAATCCGATAAAAAAACTATTTTTTTGTCTTATTTTAGTGCCTTTTAAAATTAAAAACCTTACCTAAATGTTTAAAAAGTTACTCTCATTATTATTTATCCTTACTATTACAGTTCTACAAGCCCAAGATCGAAAGATTCCTGTAGATAGCATTATTACTTCCTCACACCAAGTTACTATAAAAGGAAAGAAGGTTTCCTACAATACCAATACGGGAACACTTCCTGTTTGGGATAAAAAAGGAAATATTATCGCTACTCTTTTTCATACGTACTATTACCGAACTGACGTTGATAAAAATACAGAACGTCCGTTGGTAATTTCTTTTAATGGCGGCCCTGGTTCTGCTTCTGTTTGGATGCATTTAGCGTATACCGGACCTAAAATATTAAACATCGATGATGAAGGATACCCTGTGCAACCATACGGCGTAAAAGACAATCCTAATTCTATTCTCGATGTTGCAGATATCGTTTATGTAAATCCTGTAAATACTGGTTATTCTAGAATGGTGGCTGATAAAGAAGGGAAAATGCCAGAGAGAAAAAATTTCTTCGGAATTAATGCTGACATAAAATATTTAGCAGAATGGATTACCACTTTCGTTACAAGAAATAACCGTTGGAAATCTCCAAAATATATCATTGGAGAAAGTTATGGAGGTACACGTGTTGCCGGTTTATCTTTAGCTCTTCAGAATAAAGAATGGATGTATTTAAATGGAGTGATTATGGTTTCTCCAGCAGATTATAAAGTAATTCGTGTAGGTGGACCTGTTTCTTCGGCACTTAATTTACCTTATTATGCAGCTGCAGCATGGCATCAAAAAGCTTTAGACTCAGATTTACAGCAAAAAGACCTTTTGGAAGTCCTTCCTGAGGTAGAAAACTATACGATAAACACATTAATTCCTGCGCTAGCAAAAGGCGGGAGCATTTCCAATACTGAAAAGGAAGCAGTAGCTACAAAAATGGCTAAGTATTCTGGACTTTCAAAAGAATCTATTCTAGATCATAATTTAGATGTTCCTACCTCTTTTTATTGGAAAGAGTTATTAAGAGATGAAGGATATACTGTAGGAAGATTAGACTCTCGTTACCTAGGAATTGATAAAATGGCTGCAGGAGATAGCCCAGACTATAATGCTGAACTTACTTCTTGGTTACACTCTTTTACACCAGCTATTAATTACTATTTACAAGAAGAATTGAAGTTTAAAACTGATATTCCATACCAAATGTTTGGAGATGTGCATCCTTGGGATAATGAAAGAGATAATACGCGTGATAATTTAAGACAAGCAATGGCACAAAATCCTTATTTAAATGTATTATATCAAGCTGGTTATTATGACGGTGCATGTACTTACTTTAATACTAAGTACAGCATGTGGCAAATGGATCCTTCTGGAAGAATGAAAGATAGAATCCAGTTTAAAGGGTATAGAAGCGGACACATGATGTATTTAAGAAATGAAGATTTAAAAACGTCTAACGACGACATAAGAAACTTTATTCTTTCAACTTCAAATCAAGGAAAGCCTGCTAAATACTAAAACTATCCATTGCTGATATTAATTCTCGGTAATACCAATTAGAATATATAGCCGCTATTACATTTTATTTTATGTATTAGCGGCTTATTTTTTATAACTCTTAATTAATTTATACCTAAAATACTTCTTTAATCGTATATTTGAAATTATATAATTAACTATCAGGAATGCAGTTTAAACATCCGGAAATTCTTTGGGCTCTTTTTCTACTTATCATTCCTATTATCATTCATTTATTCCATTTACGTAAGTTTCAAGAAATCCCTTTTACTAACGTAGAATTTCTAAAGCAGATTAATTTAAAGACGCGTAAGAGCTCTCAACTTAAAAAGTGGCTCGTTTTATTAGCACGTTTATTGGCATTTGCTTCTATTATTATCGCTTTTGCGCAGCCCTATTTCGCAAATAGAAATATCGAAATCACTAAGGAAGAGACTACTATTTACTTAGATAATTCTTTTAGCATGCAGCTCCAAGGTAGCGAAGGTGAACTTCTTCCAAGAGCAGTAAATCAA
This sequence comes from Joostella sp., assembly GCF_048266025.1. NCBI lineage: Bacteria > Pseudomonadati > Bacteroidota > Flavobacteriia > Flavobacteriales > Flavobacteriaceae > Joostella > Joostella sp. The sequence continues at coordinate 189,401 of NZ_JBLXAF010000002.1, forward strand.
TTAATTGAAAATATTCCTGAAAACGAAGTATTCTCTTTATTTACCAATACTAAAAGCTATAAAAGCATAAAGATTTCTGATATTAAAAATGAGCTGCTATCGACTCCATACACCGCTGAACAGCTCGATTTCAATGAGATCTTACTAAAAGGGAATAGTTTGTTTTCTGATAAAAATGCAATCCATAATTTTATTATCGTTTCAGATTTCCAACAACGTAAGTCTGTAACATTCCCAGAAGAAAATACAACTCCTTATCTGGTAAAGCTCTCTCCTGCCACAAAAAACAACATCGCAATAGACAGCGTTTTTATCAGTAAAAAAGATCTTTCAAATTACAATCTTGAAGTCCGAGTTTCTAATAATTACGAGCTCAATAATATTCCAATTGCTCTTCATAACGACACTCAATTAATTGCAAAAACGGCTGCCACTTTTGAAGGTAACCAAGGGAAAGCTAGCTTCTCTATTCCTAAAGAAACTATAAAAGGCACTATTTCTCTTGATGATAATGGATTGCAATATGACAATACTCTATTTTTTTCAATCAATAAAGAAGATAAAATCAATGTACTTTCTATAAACGAATCAGATGATAATTTCTTAAGGAAAATCTATACTGAAGATGAGTTTAACTATACTTCTACAAACAGCAAAGCAACCGATTTTAATAGTATTCAGCAGCAAAACATCATTATTTTAAATGAAGTAAACACGATTTCCAATGCTTTAAAAACTGCTTTAATTGATGCTTCCAAAAGAGGAATTAGCATTATTATTATTCTCGGAAATGATATTTCAATACCTAGTTACAATCAATTTTTAGGGAGTTTCAACAATACTTCTTTGGTAAGTTTTGATAAAGAGGATGTGAAACAGATTACAGATATTTCTTTTGACCACCCACTATTTGCGAATGTTTTTGAAGAGCGAGTTACCAATTTTCAATATCCAACAACAAAGGCTTCTTATAGTTTATCGGGAAATTATACGAGCGTAATAAAGTATGCTAATAACACTTCTTTTCTAGCGGAAACAAATAACATATATCTTTTTAATGCGCCGCTAAACAAGGAAAATAGTAATTTTCAGAGTTCTCCACTTATTGTTCCTGCATTTTACAATATGGCAAAGCATAGTCTTGCGCTACCTAACCTCTATTTTACGATAGGAACTAGCAATACTTTCGACATCAAAGCACAATTAGAAAATGATGAAATTGTTACAATTGCAAACAAAAATGAATCTTTTATCCCTCTTCAGCAGACATATAATAATCGGGTAAGTATTACTACCAAAGAGTTGCCGACTAATGCTGGGATTTATAATATTACAAAAGGAAATCTACCTTTAATCGATGTTAGTTTTAATTATAATAGAAGTGAAAGTCTCTTAAACTATCTCGATATAAGCACGATTGTAAATAATAATAACTTTAGCAGTGTTGCTGATGCATTTAAAAATGTAAAAAGTAAAAACAATGTCGATGAGCTTTGGAAATGGTTTGTTATTTTTGCACTAATATTTTTATGTATCGAAATGCTCATCTTAAAATATTTTAAATGAATATCCTTTTAAAATCAGCTAAAATAATAGCTCCAAACAGCGAATTTCATCAGCAAACAAAAGACATTTTTATTGAAAATGGAATCATTTCAAAAATCGAAGATTCTATAACTTCTTCGGAAGATACGAAGGTTATCGATTTAAAAAATCTCCATGTTTCTGAAGGTTGGTTTGATAGCAGTGTTAGTATTGGAGAGCCAGGTTATGAAGAGCGAGAAACCATAGAAAATGGTTTGAAAACCGCTGCATTAAGTGGTTTTACAGGAATTGCAGTAAATCCAAATGCAAACCCAATTGCAGATACCAATGCTGATATTGGATTTTTAAAGGCCAAAGCGCTTGGAAAAGCTACTACTCTATACCCTATCGGCGCTTTAACTATAAAAAGTGAAAGTGTAGATCTTGCTGAACTTTTCGATATGAAAAATGCAGGAGCTGTAGCTTTTGGAGATTATCAGCAACCAATTTCAAATCCTAATCTTTTAAAAATAGCATTGCAATATGCTCAGAATTTTGATGGATTGGTACTTTCTTTTCCTCAGGAAAATAAAATCGCAGGGAAAGGTATTGTAAATGAAGAAGCTAACGGTACAAAACTCGGATTAAAAGGAATTCCTGCTCTTGCTGAGGAGCTACAAATAGCGAGAGATTTATTCATTTTAGAATATACAGGTGGTAAAATTCATATCCCAACAATTTCTACTGAAAAATCTGTTTCACTTATAAAAGAAGCAAAAGATAAAGGTCTAGATGTAAGTTGCAGCGTTGCCATACACAATCTTATTCTTACGGATGATGCTTTAGAGGAATTCGATACTAATTATAAGTTATTACCGCCTCTACGTACTAAAAAAGATACGCAAGCCCTAATTAATGGATTAAAAGATGGAACTATAGATTTTGTTACTAGTGACCATAATCCGTTAGATGTTGAGCAAAAAAATGTAGAATTCGACCATGCCATGTACGGAAGTATTGGATTAGAGAGTGCCTTTGGAGCACTTCATAAAATATTAGATTTAGAAAAAACTGTTGAAGTTCTTACCAATGGAAAATCTAGATTCGGAATCCCTACAGAAACCATAAAAGTAGGTAGCAATACCAATTTAAGCCTTTTTAATCCAGAAGAAGCATATGTTTTTAGCACTAAAAACATTATTTCATCAACTAAAAATAGTGCTTTTTTAGGGGAAGAATTAAAAGGTAAATCCTATGGAATTATTGCAAACGGACAGGTAGAAATACTTTAATAATACACACAAAAAAGATGGAAATTAAACCAGAAAGAGAAGGGAAAACAACAGCTATTATTGGTTATTTAATGCTTGTAGGATCGCTTATTGCTATTATGATGAATTTAGAAAAGCAGAATCCATTTGCTCGTTTTCATATCCGTCAGGGGTTTGGATTAAGCCTTATGTTTATTGTTATCGCAATTTTTATAGGGAATTTTGATTCTTGGATGATTTCTTTTGCTTTCTATATTTTTATTTCTATCCTTTGGACGTATGCATTTGTTACAATGCTTCAAGAAAAATATATCGAAGTGCCATTAGTTGGAAAATATTTTCAGAAATGGTTTACATTCATTAAATAATAAAATCACATAGACTTGCAAACACAAACGCTTTCACTACATCATATTATAAGAGCTGCTAAAGAACAAAAAGACAACACTCCTGTGTTATTCATGTTACATGGATATGGAAGCAATGAGGAAGATTTATTTTCTTTTGCTTCAGAATTACCAGAAGATATTTGTATTATTTCTGTTAGGGCTCCACAAGATTTAATTCCTTACGGCCACGCTTGGTATGCTATTCATTTTGATGCTGAAGATGGAAAATGGAGCGATGATGAACAAGCTATTGAATCGAGAGAATTGATTGTTAACTTCATTGAAGAGGCTTGTAAAGCGTATCATTTAGATGCTAATAATGTTACTTTATTAGGTTTTAGTCAAGGTTCTATTTTAAGTTATGCTGTAGCTCTTTCTTATCCTGAAAAGGTTAAAAATGTAATCGCTTTAAGTGGTTATTTAAATGAAAAGATCCTTAAAGAAGGATATCAAAATAACGATTTCTCGAATTTAAGTTTTTATTGCTCCCACGGAAGTGTAGATCAAGTGATTCCTGTAGATTGGGCTCGAAAAACAGCTCCAGCATTGAAGTCGCTTAACATAAATCATGTTTATGAGGAATTTCCTGTAGGACACGGTGTAGCGCCACAGAATTTCTATTCATTACAAAGATGGCTTAAAGAAAGAGTTTAATACTATTGAAAAAGAGTTGCCGGGTTCTGTAAGGGTTTACAGTTGATGATAATGGAATATATCTAAACTAAAAATCACTTTTAATTTTGCACCTCTAACCTATAAAACATGCTTAAAAAAGTCCATCATATTGCTATTATCTGTTCGGATTATGAGGTTTCGAAACATTTTTATACTGCGATATTAGGCTTAGAAATTATTCAAGAAATATACCGAAAGGAACGTAATTCTTATAAACTAGATTTGGCATTAAATGGAGAATATATCATAGAGCTATTTTCTTTTCCTACGCCTCTAGAAAGAGTTTCTCGTCCAGAAGCTACAGGTTTACGCCATTTAGCCTTTCAGGTAGATAATATTGAAGTTGCAATAGAAAAACTTTCTTCTTTTGATATTGCCACAGAACCTATTCGGATTGATGACACTACTAAAAAGCGATTTACATTTTTTGCTGATCCAGATAATCTCCCAATAGAACTATACGAAGCTTAGTTTTCAGAACTTTTTATACCTATATAAAAATATCTTCGTGAAAAATTAAAAACCTAGATCTAAGAAAAATTCTATTTAATAAAACGTTCCAACACGTGCAAAAACATAGTTAAAGAAATAAAAACAATCGGCGGCAACCAACATTTATTTCTATATTTGACGTAACACCTAAAACTTAAAGTATGCAAAGAATATTATCCTCTCTTTTTATTGGATTAGTATTTACTTTTTCTATCTATGCGCAGAAGCCTAAAACATACCCTTCCGCAGATATTTATCAAGCAGTACAAAAGCTGAACTTCCTAGGAACAGCACTCTATATCGCTGCGCATCCCGATGATGAAAACACTAGACTTATTTCTTATTTGTCGAATGAAGTGAAAGCAAGAACTGCCTATTTATCGCTTACCAGAGGTGATGGCGGACAGAATTTAATTGGCTCTGAATTAAGAGAGCTTCTTGGAGTACTTAGAACACAAGAGTTGCTTGCTGCAAGGAATATTGATGGCGGAAAACAATTCTTTTCTAGAGCTAATGATTTTGGATACTCAAAACACCCTGATGAAACGCTAGAAATTTGGAATAAAGAAGAAGTATTAGCAGATGTTGTTTGGGTGATTAGAAACTTTAAACCAGATGTAATTATCAATCGTTTTGACCATAGAAGTCCTGGTACTACTCATGGTCATCATACATCTTCTGCGATGCTTAGTGTAGAAGCTTTTGATCTTGCAGCGGATAAAAATAGCTATCCGAAGCAATTAGAATATACACAACCTTGGCAACCAGAGCGTATGTTTTTTAATACCTCATGGTGGTTCTACGGAAGTCAAGATAAATTTGAATCAGCAGATAAATCAAAGATGATGAGCTTTGATATTGGTACCTACTACCCTGCTCTGGGAATGAGTAATAATGAAATTGCTTCCATTGCTAGAAGTCAGCATTTAAGTCAAGGGTTTGGAGGCATTTCTTCTCGTGGTTCCGAAAAAGAATATATAGAATTACTAAAAGGGAGTTTCCCAAGAGATAATACTAATAATATTTTTGATGGGATCAATACCACTTGGGGACGTGTAGAAGGTGGAGAAGAAATTGCTGAAATTTTATTAGATATCGAAGCTAATTTTAATTTTAAAGACCCTTCTCAACATATTCCTCAATTAGTAAAGGCATATACTTTAATTTCCGATTTAAAAGATGATTATTGGCGTGAAGTAAAATTAGAAGAAATAAAGAAAATTATAGAAGCTTGTAGCGGACTCTTTATTGAGGCTACTGCTGAAAATGCTTCTGCTGTTCCTGGAGAGAAAATCAGTGTAAAAAGTGCTGTTTTAAACAGGTCAGATGCAAATATGTCGCTTAAAAACATTACCATCACACCAACAAATGAAGTTGCTAGCGTAAACAAACAACTCGAAAATAACGAGTTTATAAATACCACAGCTACAATTAAGATTCCTGAAAATAGTGATTATACAGCTCCATATTGGTTAAAAGAGCAAGGCACATTAGGAATGTACAAAGCACCACAAGAATTAAGAGGGAAACCAGAAACACCAAGACTCGTAAAGGCAACTTTTAATATTACTGTGGAAGGAGTTACCATTCCTTTTGAAAAAAATATAGTTTATAAATTTTCAAGACCTGATAAAGGGGAAATTTATCAACCATTCGAAATCCTTCCTAAAGTAGGTGTTTCGGTAGCTAATAAAGTCATCATTTTTTCAGATGAAAGAACAAAGGAAATTCCTGTTACTATAAAATCTGGAACGGACAACGTTACTGGAAAAATTCATTTAAAATATAACAGCGGATGGAAAGTGAGTCCGCAGCAAGTTGATTTTTCAATTGCTAAAAAAGGAGATACAAAGACAGTAATTTTTACCGTAACTCCCCCTTCAGAAGAAAATCAAGAAAATATAACTCCAATTGTAACAGTTAATGGAAAAGAATACGATCAAGAATTGGTAACCATAGCGTACGATCATATTCCTACACAATCGGTATTACTGCCTGCTAATTTTAAGGTGGTACGTTTAAACATCAAGAAAACAGGAGAAAATATAGCCTATGTTGCAGGTGCTGGAGATGATGTTCCTACAAGTTTACGTCAGATAGGTTATAAAGTAACGGTTATTCAACCAGAAAATATAAATACTGCTTATCTAAAGAATTTCGATGCTGTAGTTATGGGAATTAGAGCCTATAACATCCACGAATCATTAAAATTTAAACAACATATATTATTAGATTACGTTAAAAATGGCGGTAACCTAATTGTACAATACAATACTGCTGGTAGAAGAGGAATTGGGATCGATAATTTAGCTCCTTATAAGCTAGAATTATCTAGAGACCGTGTAACCGATGAAAATGCAGAAGTAACGCTAAATGCTCCTAATAATCCGCTATTAAATACTCCAAATAAAATTTCGCAAAGTGATTTTAAAGGTTGGGTACAAGAGCGAGGTTTATATTTTCCAAATACATGGGGAGATGAGTTTACATCGGTGCTTTCTATGCATGATAAAGGAGAATCTAAAAAAGATGGAAGCCTACTAATAGCACCTTATGGAAAAGGTTATTATATTTACTCTGGTTTAAGTTTTTTTAGAGAACTTCCAGCGGGAGTTCCTGGAGCTTATAAAATATTTGCGAATATGCTTTCTGTAGGAAAGAAGGAGAATACCAATACTAACATTAAAGGATAATCATGCTGAGTAAATTTGTGTGGAAAAGAGAGTATTCTATTGTACTAATTATGAATGCTATTTACATTTTTGTTTTTTATCTAATTATGATTTCAAACAAATAGTTCTATGGAGGTAATCGATTGGATTATATTAGTTGGAACGTTATTATTTATTGTAGCCTATGGTTATTGGAAAACCAGAGGAAGTCAAAATGTAAACGACTTCATTCTTGGAGGTCAAGAAGCAAAATGGTACACGGTAGGTTTGTCTGTAATGGCAACACAAGCCAGTGCTATTACCTTTTTATCTACCCCTGGGCAGGCTTTTCATGATGGTATGGGCTTTGTGCAATTCTATTTTGGATTGCCATTAGCAATGATTATTATTTGTATTGTATTTATCCCTATTTACCACCGATTAAAAGTATATACAGCATACGAATTTCTGGAAAATAGATTCGATGTAAAAACAAGATCGCTAGCTGCTATTCTCTTTTTAATACAACGTGGATTGGCTGCTGGAATTACCATCTACGCCCCTTCTATTATACTTTCTGCTGTTTTAGGATGGGAAACAAAAACCTTGAATATAGTTATCGGAATATTGGTAATTATATACACTGTTTCTGGAGGAACAAAGGCTGTTAGCGTTACCCAAAAGCAGCAAATGTTTGTAATAATGACAGGAATGTTCACTGCTTTTTATTTGGTAATGAGCTACCTCCCAGAAGATATTACTTTCGGAAAAGCTTTAAAAATAGCTGGTGCCAACGATAAATTAAATATTCTAGACTTTTCCTTTAATCCCAAAAGTAGATATACTTTTTGGAGTGGTATTACTGGAGGTCTCTTTTTAGCACTCGCCTATTTTGGTACAGACCAAAGTCAAGTGCAGCGTTACCTTTCTGGTAAATCTATCCGTGAGAGTCAGTTAGGGCTTATTTTTAACGGATTATTTAAAGTGCCGATGCAGTTTTTTATTCTGCTTGTAGGGGTTATGGTTTTTGTTTTTTATCAATACAATCACTCGCCGCTAAATTTTAATCCTGCTGCTGTAGAAGCTGTGGAGCAGTCGGAATATGCAGATGAATATAAAAAGTTAGAAAAACAACATCTGGCTTTAGAAAGAGAAAAGAAGATGGCTCAAGAACGTTATTCTTCGGTATTAGATGTAAAAGATTATAACCTTATTGTCTCTGCTAAAAAACACATCCAAGAGATTAATAAAAGAGAAGTACAAAGTCGTTTGGAAGCTAAAGAACTAATTCAAAAAGTTGATGACGACTTAGAAACAAATGATAAAGACTACGTTTTTATACATTTTATTCTGAATAAGATTCCAACAGGACTTATGGGCTTATTACTCGCAGTGATATTTTCTGCGGCCATGTCTTCGACCGCTTCAGAACTTAATGCGTTGGGAACTATTACAACTATCGATCTCTTTAAAAGGAATAATAAGCGAGAGCATAACGAAAGGTATTACCTAAATGCAACACGTTGGTTTACGTTAGCGTGGGGAATTATTGCCATTCTCTTTGCCAATTTTGCCTCTTTATTAGACAATCTTATTCAGCTTGTAAATATTATCGGTTCTATTTTCTACGGAAATGTATTAGGGATTTTCCTAATCGCTTTCTTTATTAAATTTATCCGAGGGAATGCTGTTTTTATAAGCGCAATAATCACACAAATAGCAATTGTACTAATCTATTACTTTGCCATTCACCAATACGATGCTGGAGATGAAAAACTAGGCTACCTTTGGCTTAATTTTATCGGGTGTGCAATGGTAATTATTATTGCTATTATTCTAGAATTACTAAATAGAACGACGAATGCTATCACAAAATAGAAAAATAAAATGGGGTATTCTTGCTCCTGGACATATCGCTACTAAGTTTGTAAAAGATTTACTCACCACAAAAGATGCAGAGTTATATGCAATTGCATCGCGTTCTTTGGAGAAAGCAACAGATTTTAAAGATAAATATGGAGCTGCTGTTGCCTATGGTAATTATATGGAATTGATGACAGACCCAAATGTAGATGCCATTTATATTGCTACTCCGCATACATTCCATAAAACGTATGCTATAGATTGTATGCTGAATAAAAAAGCGGTGCTTTGCGAAAAACCACTCGCCTTAAATAGTGCAGATGTTGATGTAATGTTACAAATTGCGAAAAAGGAAGATGTGCTTCTTATGGAGGCTTTGTGGACATATTTTTTACCGCATTATACATATGTGTTAGATTTTATTAAAAAGGGAAGCTACGGAAAGGTAATTAGTCTTGATGCCGACTTCGGGTTTCATCCAACTTTTAATGCCACCTCTCGCCTATTTGATAAGCAATTGGGAGGCGGTAGTTTATTAGACATTGGAATATACCCAATTTTTGCTGCACTATCTATATTGGGAGTTCCAGAAGAGATTCAAGCAAATGCTACTTTTTTCGAAACTGGAGCCGATTCTTCTTGCCATATGGTTTTCTCTTATGAAAACGGTGTAAAAGCAAATCTACGTTCTACACTTTTAGAAGAAACACCAACAGAAGCTATTATTAAATGCGAAAAAGGAACTATAAAACTCCACACTAAATTCCATAAACCTACAAAAGTTACTTTTACAGATGCTGAAGGCAAAGAAACTACAAAAGATTTCGATGTTACTACGGAAGGGTATAATTATGAAGCAACACATTTTAATGAGTTACTAAGAAATGGTAAAACTGAAAGTCCTATTATGACACATAAATTCAGTCACCAACTGATGGAGACCATGGATAAAGTAAAAGAGATTATTGGACTAAATTATTACGAGTAATATTTGATGTTTTAAATGGAAATAATTATTGCTTCAAGTGATGATAATAGGGAAATTACGGAGTTAACTATTCAATCAAAATCTTATTGGGGTTATTCTCATGCACAAATAGAATCATGGAAAGATGAGTTAACCATTACTTCCGATTATCTCAAAAAGAATAGCGTATATAAGCTTACAAAGAACGGGACTATTCTTGGTTTTTATGCTTATTTAATTAGAGATAACAACAACATAGAATTAGATTATTTCTTTATTTCTGAAAGTTGTATTGGTAAAGGATATGGGCATTTACTTATGAATCATTTTCTAGAAAGAGTAAAGTCATTAAACTACTCCCGTGTGTTTTTAACAGCAGATCCAAATGCCGAGCCTTTCTATATAAAATCTGGATTTAAAACCACTAAGTACATAGAAAGTAACATTAATGAAAGACTCCTCCCCTATATGGAAATGAGGTTTGAAGATACTGTTTGCTAATTTGTGAATTCGCGAATTTGCAATGCTAAGCATTAACTTTGGTAAACTGAGCTAGTGCTTTTGATTGGAGTTTTTTTAGAGCTCTTTTATCTTACAGTTAATGTTTTACAAATCTCTTTTGATCTAATTTTAGTTGTTACTCTTTTAACATTTTTTTCGGATTTTTGATAAGAAATTGAATAATCATAATCAAAATTTAAATATAAGTTGAATGTATCTAGATTTTCCTCTTTTTTAAGATGAGTCACAAATTTAGAAAACAATTCATTCTTTATGTTTTCATTTTTAATATCCGTCGGGATACTTAAAAAGAAATATAACGTATGATAAAGCCTGTTCTTATTAGTTAAGCAGTTAATAGATTGTTTTTCGATTAGATTATTTTCAGGACTTCTAGCATACATTGTAATAAAGAATTGTCCAATCCCGTATTTCGAGTAATCAACTCTTGTATATTCAATTTTTGTATCATTAAACATAAAATTTTTAACTTCTTTTTTTTGAGTATAAGAAGTCAAAGTTGCAAAGAAAAATATATTTATTAGTAGTATTTTCATAATATTCTAAAACTTTAAGTATAAAAAACGTAAGGCGAATGATAAGCACTTTCGTTTCGATTTATTACCTACCTAAATATAAGTACTTGCTTTTATTTTTTTTCAAAAAATACCAAATTTTAATTTCAAGCACTTTGTCAATATTCAAAAACCTTTCGATTAGACACAAATGGTCTATGGTTTTTATACCGTGTTGTAAGCTTTTATTATAATCGTCCATGATAAGAGGTAGCAAATATTCGCCCGTCATTTGATATTTGCTTTACATCTTTTACTTTCTTGCAACTTTTATTAATAATCAGCTCTTTATTTATTGCCCCAAAACAATGCTTGCCATCTTGCTCATTTCATTTAGCAAGTACATATGAGTCAATCACTCCACCATTATTTTTGAAAGTTCTAACTATAAATTTGTAATCACGTCCAGTTTTACTACCAGTACGTAAAATGATATTCACCTTAGAGTTAGTGTTTTTATAAATTTCCATAAAATTTTTATAAGTGACTTTTTTTGCTTGTAAAATTTCTTTACTGGTCAAGTAATAAGAAAGACTATCTGTTATTGGTCTCCACAATAGCAGATTCAACCATAAAGAGAAAATCATTATTCTGCCCATTCGTTTCAGCAATCCAAAAAAGGCTCTCTTCAGATTTTGAACAACTTCCAAAAGTCAGAATAATTAATAAAAATCACTAGGAAACTCATTCCTCTAATTGGTTACAACGGCTCGTATATGAAAAGTAGTGCTAAAAATAATTTGTTAATGTTGTCTTTAAACACTAGCCGAATTTTTAAATTCCTTGCTTTTTAACCTTCAAATATAGCAATTCAATTAAGAAAATATTTACGGGAAACCGTAATCAGAAAAAAAGAGAAGATTAAAAAGTATAGAAAGAGAAATGCCTTCTGCCAATTTGCAGATTAGCGAATTGGCAGTTTTACAATACTAAATATTAACATAGAAAAATTGGGCTAGTGCTTTTCATAGGATACGTTGTTGTGGCCGGTTTTTTACATTCCGTTTGTCAGTTCTATCCTTAACTTGTTAAAATTCCGCCTTGTTGTAGCACATTTTTTTATAAACTACAATTACCGTTTTTAATATCATCTTTTGTCGGATTATAATAATTATCCCTGATATTATAACCAACGGTACTAGTTGAGGCAATTAAACTAAGGCCACAAAAATCTCTCAAAGAAGTATTGTCTGTTATTCTCATGTATCCATAATTTACTTTTTTCAAATTAATAAGCCCGTTAAGGTTTTGTAAGGAAACATTATTTTGTATTACCAATTCCAAGCAAGTCTCTAATTTAGATAAGCCATCGATATTTTTTAATCCAGCATTTCTATCCAGAAAAAAACGATTAATTTCCTTAAGGTTAGACATATTATTTAAAGAAGCTACTAAATCATTATTTGTAAACTGGAAACTCATTGTTATTTTAGGAATATTCGATAAACCATTTGTGTCAATAAGTCCTATATTATTTCTTATTGAAAGCATCTTGACTGGATTGTTAATTCCAGAAAGTCCATTTAGATTTTCAAGGTTTTCAGTATCAGAAATTACAATTTTATCAGTAACACTCGTGATATTTTCTAATCCATCGATATTATTTATTTTTGGATTATTATAAATCTCTAAATTCATTAGTTTGGCTGTAACACTTTGCAAACCATTTAAATTCTCTAAAAGTTGATTATTAACAATTTGAATGACTGTACCGTCTGCAAGATTGGCGTTAGAAAAACCATCAACATTTTTCAAATTAGTTCCTAAAATTAAGATATACCCATTAATAAATTTAATACTATTAAGGCTATTTGTACTTACTATATTCTTTCCAGATAAATAAACATCTCCATTAATTCTATCATAATATTTTTCTCCAAAATCATCAAGCTGAGTTTGAGTTTCAACGGTAATACTTCCATCGAAGACTCTTTCTACATCTTTTACATTTATAGTTACAGACGAATAAACAAGATTATCACCATTTCTTACTTCAATGGTTCCAACTATTACAGGATTAATAGCAAAATTGAATTTGCTTTTATCTAAGACCTTTAATTCCCCTGTTTTTGGATTTATAGAAAATGCATCGACAGGAGATTGCGATGTAACGGTATATGTTGAATTTCCATTACTGGGTGATGTTTGAATAGTACCAATGACTTGATTGCTTTCAGGAAACTCATTAATCTCTGTTATAAAATCATCTACAATAACTGTTGTTGGCTCATCATCTTTATTGCATGAAATAAGACACAAGAATAATAAATTTAAAAGTAAGGTAATATTTAACTTCATTTCAATTATAGTATTTAATATTATTAGATTATTGTTTTGTATATATGATTTGTCATTTTTAAAATGTGCTACAGCAGTCTAGTATAACCGTCAGTTACGGGTAAATATGCGTTAATTTTCGGTTTGTCACAGACGTTAGCAATTCCGAGTGGATTCGGACGTAGTCGAATCCACTCGGAATTGCGGTTATACATTTTGTGCATAGTATTTTTATTCCTTGCATATTATTCCATCTTGCGAAATTTTTTGTCCGTCATTTGTTGTCATTGCTGCTGTATAATACAAACAGTTATTTTCAATTTTGGTTTTCGAGATAACAATTCCGTTATTATCATTTACCCATTTTTTTTCTTCATCCAATTCCGATTTTGAAGCGTCATAAGTCAGTCGGTAAGAGCAGTCGTCAATCCATTCAATAATTTCATATTCAGGAATTCCATTTCCGATCCCGTTTTTCCATTCAATTTGAGTGTTTTTTTCTCTAACTACAATCCATTTTTTAATTGACAAATCTTGTTTGTCAGTCATTTCCATTATACTATCATTCACTTCGATTGTATATTTACTCATTTCTTTAGTTTCTGGAATATAAAAAGTTCCAATTTTAAAGTCAGAGCAAGTTAACTTTTGAGCGGAAGAATTTAATCCGATTAGGCTCAATGTTATAAGTAGTAATTTCGTTTTTTTCATATTATGCAGTACTCCCAAACAAACGCAATTACGCTCATTTCTCAGTCAAATATAACAATTCAGTTAAGAAACTGTTTACGGGAATCAGTAATCAGTAAAAAAGAGTGAAGAAAAAAGAAATGCCTTATGCAAATTTGCAGTTTTGCAAAATTAGCGAATTTGCTATGCTAAATATTAACTTTGGCAAACTGAGCTAGTGCTTATCATAGGATACATGGTTAGCTGCTGTTATTTTTATATTATTAAATCAATTATTTTTCCTACTACAAACACTCCTATAATAAAAGTTATCATACCCAAAAAGTATGAGACAAATGCTTTTAGGTAACTTGAAAACTTCTTTTTGTCAAAAAATTGTCCAGTGGCCCATGTAGAATACACTACAAATAACATTCCTCCAAATTGCAATATTTTTAATTTTGTAATCCATTCGATTGTTCCAAAAATAGCTAGAATCAACATTCCAATCCCCATCACAAAACATAAAAGAATAAGGATTTCATAATAGTTATAACTATATTTTTTAAATAATACTTTAGTCCAAAAAGCAATAAAAACTCCCATCATTAAGTTTCCATATCCATAATTTTCTTTAACCCAACCAAAAATTGACATTGACGTAGATTTTATGGATTCGTCATAGTAAATATATCCTTTCTCGAAGTTCAGGAATTGTTCTAAAACCGAATATATTAGCGAACAAATGATGATAAAAATTATTGGTCTTACAATTTTGCTTCTATCATTGAGAATAAACTCTTTTACTGTATTTCCAGGTCTTATTATCAGTTCTTTAATTGTGCATAGTATTCCTTTGTCAAAGTTTAGAACACCTCCTATTTCGTTAGCAATATATTTTCCATCAATCCGTTTAAGTGATTTGGGAATACCGCAATTCGGGCAATAATTTTGAGTGATTTCAGTTTTACAATTTTTACAAATTCCCTCAGTCATTACTTTAAATTTCGTTCTTTCAAAAGGCTTTAAATTTCCGATCTTTTGTATTTGTCCTTGTTCACCAATTTATAAACTACACACAAAATAATTATACCAAAAAAGTAATTAAAGCTACCTGCTGTGGCACTGAAAATTAGAATACCAATTAAAATCCCAATTAAAGTTGCATCAATAATTTGGGTAGATTTTATTTTTTTAGATTCTTTTAATAATTCTTCGTCAGTTAATTCTTTTATCTGCTTCTTCTTCATTTGTATTCGTATGGTCTAATTGCAGCTAACGGCATCGGTTATCTCCAGTTGGCAGAGTAAGGTACGCGGACTTGTCTGATTAGTATTTGTTTGTTGATCAAGTTAATTATTTTCTTTCTAATGGTGTCTCTTATTGGTAATGAAACGTTGTTCTTACAAGTTTTGCATTCCTATATACTGTTAGGATAACTAGGATAACAAGTGTTTTTATTAATTTATTCTAATAAAATCTATTTCCGTCGTTGGATCTGGTCTTTCGAAATCCACACTAAATTTAAAAGTCAATTTTGAATCGTTATCTTTTAATTTAAAGTAATGCCTGTATTCCACATTTTCTTCGAATAATAAGCTATCTTCTGTTACGACTTCATATTCTGCAGTTCCATTAGAGTAATATAAATCGAATTCTCTAAAAATTGTATCATTTACTATCCGATAGGTTCCTATTTCTTTAGAATGGTACCCTTCAATTTCTTGAGTATTCTCATTAAAGAAATATAATTTGCTTTCATAAGTTTTGTTGGAGTTAAATTTATATTCTCTGATATTGTAGTAGCCATCTTCATTGTACCCCTCTACTTCTCCAGGTAATATACTTACTTTCCATTCCCAAGTTCCAATTATTTCCGAGTTAATATCATTGATTTCATCTTTTTCACATCCAATTAGAACAATTCCAATTATTAATAGGTAAACTTTTTTCATTTTGTTTTTTTAATTTATGATCGAATTATTTTTAAGCAAAATTGTTTACAACTCCCAAACAAACGCACTCACGTTTATTTCTCCTTCAAATATAGCAATTCAATTGAGAAAATATTCACGAGGATCCATAATCAGCAAAAAAGAGAAGAGATTAAAGAGTGAAGATAGAAGAAATGTGTTCTACCAATTTGCAGATTAGTTCATTCATGAATTTAAAAATCTAGATAATAGAATAATAAGTTAGTACTTTATAAAGAGTACGTTGTTAGAACAGTTTTTATTTTACCGCAATATTTTCAGCAAGTTCAATTACTTTTTTAATTGTGTCATTCAGTTCCTTTTTTCGCCAATTTATGTATAAATCTATTTTTTCTTCTAATTCTATAAACTCAACATTTTCTACTTGCGCCGATTTAAACGACAATGGCAAAATAGAGATTCCAAGTCCTTTTGATACGAGGTTTATTATCATTCCTCCAAAATCCGATTCAATTATAGTCTTAGGTTCTATTCCCTTTTTTGAAAACCACGACCTTAATAATGAGGCAAAAAAAGTTGTTTGGTGCAAACCCGAAATAATGAACTTTTCATTCTCTAATCCAGTAATCTCTTTCTTGATTAACCTATGGTTTTTAGGAACGACCAAACATATTGGCTCAGAATAAAGTTTTTGAGTGTCAATATTTGCATTCTTAATTTCATCTCTACTAAATGCTATATCGGTTTTAAAGTCCAATAAAAGCTTTTCATGATTTTCGTCTGTTGGTTCTGTTAATTCTGTTTTTAAATCAGGCATATTATTGCTTAAAACCTCCAAGAATTTTGGCAAAAACTCATAAGCGATAGAACCTGGATAAGTTATTGAAATAGTTCCTACTTTTCCATCTTCAATTTTTTTTGCCTGCCTTATTATTTGTTCAAACTCCTTGATTTTCTCTGTCCAATGCTCTTGAAGAAATTTACCTGCGTTGGTAAGCTTGACATTTCTTTTGTCCCTTTGAAAAAGTTGTATTTGTAATTCATCTTCCAAAGCTTGGATTTGTCTGCTCAATGAGGACTGCGATATAAAAACCTTCTCTGCCGTATTCCAAAAATGAAGTTCTTTAGCAAGTTCTAAAAAGTATTTAATTTGTTGTATCGTCATGAGTAATGCGTTTTTTGCATTAATCAATCAAAAATATGTATTTTAAAATTGAATCCCAAGTAGTTTATTTGTTGAAAGTTTTAACACAATTTAAAAAAAAGGAAATGATGGGAATCGAAAATATATTCACTTTTATGGTAACGGCGTTATTTTTTATAATGACGCCAGGAATCGACACGATATTTGTTCTGAATAAGTCTATAGCTCAAGGTCGGAAGTCAGGTATTTACGCCACTTTAGGCGTTAATACAGGGGTTTTAACACATACTCTATTTGCAGCGTTGGGATTATCTGTTATTATTGCTAATTCAGTATACGCATTTACAATAATAAAATATATAGGCGCTTTCTATTTAATTTATTTGGGGTTTTTGAAGTTTAAAAACAGGAAGACTTTTTTGCCAACAGATGATGGGAAACAAATCCTAGAAAAGGGGAAAAATGATTTTTGGTCTGGATTTTTGACTAATACATTAAATCCAAAAGTTGCATTATTCTTCTTGGCATTTTTTCCTCAATTTATCAACCCAACACAAATGGAAAACCCTGTTCCTTTTATTATACTAGGTCTTACTTATGCGATAATTGGAATTGTTTGGTTTTTAATTTTAACCATTTTTGCAAGTGCTTTTTCTAAAAAACTTAAGAACAATCCAAGTGCTGGACTTTGGTTAAATAAATTAAGTGGATTAGTATTTATTCTGATGGGAATAAAAATTGCATTAACTAAAAATTAATTACAACTCTCAAACAAACGCACTCACGTTTATTTCTCCTCCAAATATAGCAATTCAATTAAGAAACTATTTACGGGAAACCGTAATCAGAAAAAAAAGAGAAGAGATTAAAGAGCATAGAAAAAAGAAATGCCTTCTGCAAAATTGCAGATTCGCGAATTGGCAGTTTTACAACTTTACAATACTGAATATTAACATAGAAAAATTGGGCTAGTGCTTTTCATAAGATACATTGTTACCAGTAATGTTTTTCGCTAAATATGTTTTATCTAACCCTTTTACTATTTCGATTGTTTTTTACCACAGTACTTTGTTAGGGCAAGTTTTTTATCCAAACTTTTGATTTTTTACTAACTAATATGTTTCCTTTTATTCCTACTTCTCCTTTACTTATTTTATTAATAACCTTATCATCTAATTTAATTTCTAAAATACTAAGCTGTTGGAATTTATTGTTTTTTTCAATAAATATACTATCACCTGTGTTTATTTCGGTTCCGTCTAAATTGAGAATAAAAACCTCTCCTTTTAAAAAGATTTCATCTATCGTTCCTAACAACTTTATATTTTTAGGCTTAAAAGAGATTAAGCCATATTCGTATAAAGACTCTTGAGCTTCTTCTTTAGTGATAATTCCCTCTTGTATGTCATGATAAAGATTAAATAATTGCCAAGTTGTTAAGAGTCCTCTTTCATCATTAATTGCATCTTGTTTTTGCTCTTTAGTAAATGGTGGATTCTCTCTTTTTTTTGCAGGAATGTGTCTTTGATGATTAACTATGTATAATCCGAATACATCAAAACTTTCTCTTTCCTTAGTTCTTCTATATTTGATTTTCGATATTTGACTACATTCAGTATCCTTTGATGTTCCTCCGATTCCTTTAACTTCAATTACTAAGAGACCTTTTGTGTTTTCAATTTGAATATCTTCTTCTTTTATAGTTTCAGCTTTTTCATCCATATCTACTACGTTTTGGAAGCCTAACCATTTTAAAAATTTAATAACGGAAGTAACTAAATCATCTCCAGTTTCTGTTAAAATATCATGTAGAAAGCTATACTTTTTTGTATTGTCTAAAATTTCAGTTTCTTTCTGTTTTATTTTTAATTCATATTCTTTACGAATGACTTCTTTTTCTGCTAATAATTTTTGATGATTTGGTAAAGAATATTCTTTGGACTTTGTCCATTTTTTTTGAGTTGAATTAGGGAATAAACTAGGATGAATTGTAGGTGCTATATTTTCTAAAAACTCCACAATAAAGCTAGAATTGTCTTTGAGAATTGGAAAAGTGTAAAGACCATAAGTTCGGTCCAAATAAATAAACGAAATGATCTCATCACTTGCATTTTTTAATATTGGATGAAAACATGGATTTGGTATCTGTTCTTCATCTTTCCATATTGTGGGATGATAAAATATGTTTTCATAAATGAAGTCGTCGTTATATTTATTTAAAAAATTTGCTATCTCATTATGTTTAAGTATTACTTCTGTTATTTCACCATACTTGTTTTTTGAAAATGGGAAAAGTGGCATAAATCCATATATAGAATGGACTTCCAAACCTTTACTTCTTGGATGGTCTCCATTTTCTTCTACAATTTCATATTCAATTTCAATATTTTCATTTTGAAAGACAATTATCATAGCTTCATTATGAATAATTTCTTTTATTCCTTTTATTAAAATGTGAGATGACAAGCCTCTAGGGTCAAAAATTGTTTGAGGATATTTAGAAAGTAAATAAGTATTATTTCCTGATTTATTTTTTACCCGAATATTTTCATCTTTTATATATTCAGTCGTTTCTTCATTTGAAAGGTCAATAATTACGATATCAAATTCATGAATGTTTGGTGGGAAATCATGATTTAATAGACAATATTTGTGTTCGTACTTCTTGTTTTTTGTATCAATCAGTTTTCCTAAACTTCCATTATATATATTAAAACCCTTTTCTTCTAAAGCCTTGTTAGCTTTTTCTGTAAGATTTAATGTAAGAATTTGAGGTTTTATCATAGTTTCTTTCAAATTTGCCCTAACGTTTAGTGTATGGTTAGTTGCGTGGTTTAAGCACTAAATTTAGCAAATAAATCACAGATAGAAAGTCCGCGAGGATTTTCGTAAGTAGGCTTGCACTAGCAATTAATTTTATACGGTATTGGCAATAGTTTTTTATTCGCAACCTGAAAAATCAAATGCTTCTTTCTGTTTAGCATAAATTTCTTTTAAGGATTTTTCAAAAAAGTAATCAGCCATTTCTTCATTAAAAGGTCTTCCTAATTGTTCAGCTTGTTTTTTTGTTTCTAAATTAAATTTCGCTCTAAATTCTGAGTTGTTTGCTTGGTTATCATAAAATGATTGGTAGGCTTCTTTAAAAGTAGCTTCAGAATCTTTGTAGTAAAAATTCGATTCGGTTTTTTCCATTTCCAAATAAGCAGCAACTAAATTCCCATATTCTATTAGCTTTTCAAAAAGAAAGCTGTATTTTTCGACTATCTCAATTGGATTTACAGCTATACTCGCTGAAATATAACCTGAATAAGGTGATTTTTGAGTTGGGTCAACGCCTTTATATAGATGACGACCATAACAAGTAGCCATGGTTACAAATAGTTTATTACACGTTATCAAATTAATTGGTCGAAATAATTCTATTAATTCAGACCATTCTATTAAAGTTCCGTTTGATAATATTAATCCATCCAGTTTATTAGAACCGTGCATTTCCAAGTGGATCAATATTCCACCAGTCATATAAGTTGCGTTTATTTGATAATATTTGAGTAATTCAGTTAATTCTTCTTTTGTAGAAACACTATAATAATTATGGGTCATAGGTTTATCATACAAATCTATTCTTCTCCTTACGCAGTCGTCGTAGATTTCTTTTCCAGTTAATCTTTCATTAGCAAGACTTTCTATAATTATTATATGTTTTACTTGTCCTACCAAAGTTTCTTCAAATTACCGCCAACCTATCAAACAAACGCACTCACGTTTATTTCTCCTTCAAATATAGCAATTCAATTAAGAAAATATTTACGGGAATCCGTAATCAGAAAAAAAGAGTATAGATAAAAGAAATGCCTTCTGCAAATTTGCAGATTCGCGACTTTGCAGTTTTACAACTTTACAATGCTATACATTAACTTTGAAAAACTGAACTAGTGCTTTTCATAGGATACATTGTTACCAGTAATGTTTTTCGCTAAATATGTTTTATCTAACCCTTTTACTATTTCGATTGTTTTTTACCACAGTACTTTGTTAGCTACCGTTTTTTTATGATTTTAATAATTCAACAAATCGATTTAATTCTTGAATTGCTGAAGATGAATTAATTAAACTATTAAAGCATTTTGGACAGAGAAATGTACTTGTCTCTACAAATAATTCAAAATCTGCTCTTTCCAATTCAACATTTGAATTACATTTATCACATATTAAATTCAAATTTTGTGTTAAAACCTGAAATATTTTCTTGTTTTTTGTTTCTTTTTCACCTTGAAATTCGCTCCATAAAAGAATACTGATAAATCGTATCATTACTTTAGTATTCAGTAGGTGTTTATTTTTCTTTTCAGTTAGGAATTGCGAAAGTATATTGTCAACTACTGAAACAGAGTAAATTAAGAGGTACGGCACAAAGAAGTAATAATTTTCCCAATAACTCTTAATATCTTCTTTCGTTGAAAAGACGAAATTTAGATTTTGTTTAGTTGTTTTGTAATTTTTATCTCTCGTTACGATATGTAGTGCGTGATTTGACATTCCGTTAATACCTTTTCCTAAACTTTTCTCATATCTCAAGTCATATATTAAGTCTGAAGTAAAAACAATATTTGGTTTTGATTTTTTAAGCGCATTTTCTATTATTTTTCTTTTATCAATTTTTCTATCACTTGGGTCGTAAGTTAAAGGGTCTCCATCATGAAAAAATCTATTAACAAAGTCATCTTGATTATCCAATATCTGTTCAAAAATTAAGAGTTCATCCGTGAATGGTTTCCTTAAAAGAGCATAAGCAATAGTCATTTTACCTCTCATTGCACAACTCAAAGACTCATAAATGAAATTTACAAAGTCCGACAGAACTGACATTGTCACATGTTTAACCAGAACTTGACTTATTTCTTTATTTAAATTATTGATTTTAAGCCATTCTAAAGCATGGATTTCACCTTTATTAAACTTTTCTATGTCCTTGTGCTTGTCATGGTCTAAATTAAACTTGGTACTGTTCAATTCCGAATAGTCATCTCCACTAAATATTTCAGTAAGTTGATCATAAATTATTGCGCAAAGATTATGAATTCTGTGAAATTTTTTATCCAATGGGATTTCATCTTCTTTACTTATGTATAGCATGTTTTATTCGAAGTTGGATTTGTTAATGGTAGCTAACTATTAGATAAACGCACTCACGTTTATTTCTCTTCCAAATATAACAATTCAATTAATAAAATATTTACGGGAATCCGTAATAAGAAAAAAAGAGCATAGATAAAAGAGTACAGAATAGAGAAATGTCTTCTGCCAATTTGCAGATTAGCGAATTGGCAGATTCGCAGTTTTACAGTTTCGCAGTTTCGCAGATTCGCGAATTGGCAGTTTTACAAATTTGCAACTTAGCAACTTCACAATAAACCTCCATTTAGGTCAAAAGGTGTCCCGTTTAGGTCTTTTAATGATGCTTTTCGGTCTTTTAAATAAAACTTTAAACACATCGATTAAAACTTTAGGCAAACTCCCTAAAATTTTAGCTTAAAAGGTTAAATTTTTTAGCCTCCAGACCTAAAGTTTTAGGGTCGGAGCTTAAACACATCTATTTTTTACTCATAAATATCATTAAAACACTCAAGTGGAACTTTAAGTAATCCAAAACTTTAATAAATATGGTTCAACCTTTAAGTAAAGTGCTTAAAACTTTAGGTTCGGCACCTAAAGTTTTAGGTGCCGAACCTAAAAGTTGCGCCTTAGGAGCTAAAAACATCTTTAAAAGACCTAAACACTGTAGTAGCGCTCCTAAACTCTTTATGATACTAATGATGCTTATCATTAAAACACCTAAAAGCATGGTCTCCAGACCTAAAAGTTTAAGGTAACAAGCTAAATACTGCTACTTGGTAATTAAAAGCATTAGTAATAACCCTAAATACATCAGCAGAAAAGCTAAAGTTTTAATGAATACTGCTAAACTGTTCTGTAAAACACCTAAAATTTTAACTGAAAAATCTAAACGTTTTGGAATTGCATAGCAATGGAGAGACTCCCATTTATAGGGTATAGAGTATATAGCAACGGTTGGAGTAAAATAGCGCTACAGTGGTTGTGAGAGTAGTACAGATAAGTATTTAATACAGATTTGCAGATTCGTGCATTTGCAAATCTGTATTAAAACTTAAAAATAATATTAAGAAGTATGATGCTCTATCTTTTTGTAAGACTTAATAATTTCTTTTACCAATCTATGTCGGATTACATCTTTATCATCTAAATGTAAAATACCAATTCCTTGTACATCTTTAAGTACCAAAATGGCTTCTTTAAGACCAGAAGTTATTCTTCGTGGTAAATCTATTTGCCCAGGATCTCCGGTAATTATAAACTTAGCACTTTTCCCCATTCTGGTAAGGAACATTTTCATTTGCGCATGACTCGTATTTTGTGCTTCATCTAAAATAACGAATGCATTATCTAGTGTTCTCCCACGCATAAAGGCCATCGGTGCAATTTGGATTACTCCTGTCTCTATGTAATTGGCCAATTTTTCTGCGGGAATCATATCTCGCAATGCATCATAAAGCGGCTGCATGTACGGATCTAATTTTTCTTTTAAATCTCCTGGCAAAAAACCTAGGTTCTCCCCTGCTTCTACCGCTGGTCTTGTTAAAATAATTCTTCTTACTTGCTTTTCTTTCAATGCTTTTACAGCCAACGCAACTCCTGTATATGTTTTTCCTGTTCCTGCTGGACCGATGGCAAAAACCATATCGTTTTTACGCATCAGCTCTACGAGTCGCTGTTGGTTTGCAGTCTGTGCCTTTATTAAACGCCCATTTACGCCGTGTAAAAGTACTTCGCCATTAATTTTGGCGTCCATTTCATCTTGACCGTTATCACTGGTAAGAATTCGCTCTATAGTATTTTCATCGAGCTTGTTGTATTTCCCAAAATGGGTAACCAACATATCCAATCGCTTGTCAAATTCTTCCAACATCTCTTCATCGCCATAGGCTTTTATCTTATTTCCGCGGGCTACAAGCTTCAGCTTCGGGAAATATTTTTTTAATAAATCTATGTTCGTATTACTAGGTCCAAAAAAGTCTTTTGGATTGATTTCTGTAAGTTCTATGATCAGTTCGTTCAAATGTTTAATTTTAAGTGATTATTCATCTAAAAGTATTCGCATTAAAAAGTACATATAAAAATGGAAAATCTATTACTTTTTAGTAGGTTTGTGTTAAACATTTTTCCAAACCTAAGTTTGTTACCATTTCTAACAAACTTAAACAAAAAAACACTTTCTTAAATTAAAAAAACATCAACATTTCTATAAAATGGCTATAATTACTTTGACTACAGATTTTGGAGAGCGGGATCACTTTGTAGGGGCCATAAAAGGATATATCCTTAGCGAAATAGAAAGTGCTACTATTGTTGACATCTCACACCTTGTAAATCCTTTTAATATTGTTGAAGCGGCATATATTTTAAAAAATGCTTACAAAACTTTTCCTGAAGGAAGTATCCATATTATTGGGGTAGATTCTGAGCTTACGCCTAAAAATAAACATGTGGCTGTAAAAATAGACGGTCATTATTTTATTGGTGCCGATAACGGAATCCTTTCTTTTCTTGCTAAAGAAATTAATCCTGAGAAAATGGTGGAGATTAATATCCATGACCATATTGAGAGTGTTTTCCCTGTGATGGATGTTTTTGTAAAAGTAGCGGGACATATTTCTCGTGGAGGAACATTGGAGGTTATTGGGAAGCCTATTTCTGAACTGAAAATGTTAAAAGGTTTATCTCCAATTATTAACAATGAGGAGAATCAAATTACCGGAACCGTTATTTATATTGATAATTATGGCAATGTAATTACTAATATCCCTAAGCAATTATTTGATCGTTATAAAAGAGGTCGCGAGTTTGAATTATGGGCTCGCAATCATAAATTTACTAAAATCAATAAAAAGTATAGCGATATTATTAACTTCACTGCACCAGAGATTCTTAATAAAGATGGAGAGAAACTAGCTATTTTTAACTCCTCTTCTCTTATAGAACTCGCAATTTACAGAAGTAATTTAGATACTGTTGGCGGTGCCTCTACCCTATTAGGATTGAGTTATAGAGATACTATTACAGTGAATTTTTTATAAATGAATACGTATTGAACCTAAAGAATGCTAAATAATTATAATGTTTATATTTCTTGATTCAACAACTTTTAAAATTTAAACAACTTAAGTGACTGCAATAATAAAAAGAGAAATCAGTAGTTTTTTTTCCACTCCGATAGCCTATTTAGTTATCGGCTTGTTTTTAGTCCTTAACGGACTATTCCTTTGGGTTTTTGAAGGTGATTTTAATATCTTAGAAAGTGGATTTGCAGATCTTAATCCATTTTTTGAATTGGCACCATGGATCCTACTTTTCTTGATTCCTGCTGTGACTATGAAAAGCTTTTCAGAAGAAAAAAAGACAGGTACTTTAGAGCTCCTCCTCACCAGACCAATTAGCAAATCTAAAATTGTATTGGG
The DNA here is from genome assembly GCF_048266025.1 of Joostella sp. Classification (NCBI taxonomy): domain Bacteria; kingdom Pseudomonadati; phylum Bacteroidota; class Flavobacteriia; order Flavobacteriales; family Flavobacteriaceae; genus Joostella; species Joostella sp. The sequence continues at coordinate 214,870 of NZ_JBLXAF010000002.1, forward strand.
GAAATTCTTTGGTGCTTTTATATTAGTAGTTATAGCGCTTATCCCCACTTTATTATATGTAGTTACCATATGGCAACTTGCCAATCCCATTGGAAATATCGACCTCGGAAGTATTATAGGTTCTTATTTCGGACTCTTATTTTTAATTGCTGCATACACATCGATAGGGGTTTTTACTTCTTCTATTACCGACAATCAGATTATTGCTTTTATAGGAGCTGTGCTTATTTGTTTTATTGTTTATTATGGGTTTTCGGGGTTTTCAGACATGGCAAATCTCTCTTTTTTAGAAAACTTCAGCTTAAAACATCATTTTGATAGTATTAGCCGTGGGGTAATAGACCTTAGAGATATTATCTATTTTATAAGTATTTCTACATTTTTTCTAGTAGTAACCATTTTTAAATTGAAGTAACTGTTTTGAAATCTCCCAAAAATAACGCTACAAAAATAGTTGTATTGATTCTAATTCTTATTGGAATTAACTTGATAGCTTCACAGCTTTATGTAAGGTTTGATCTTACAAAAAATAAACGCTATACCCTTTCTGATGCTTCTAAAGCTACCGTTAGCAATGCTACACAACCTATTATTATTGATGTTTTACTTTCTGGGAACCTACCTACAGAATTTAAAAGACTACAAACGGAAACCAAACAACTTCTAGAAGAATTTGGCACGGTTAATAACCAGATTCGTGTAAATTATATCGATCCATTAGATAATAATAATCCTAAAGAAGAGAATATCCAAGCGTTACAAGAACTGGGCCTCACCCCTGCTTCTATTACTATTGAAGAAGGTAATAGTATGTCTCGAGAAGTGCTTTTTCCTTGGGCATTGGTTAATATGGGACAGAAAACTGTAAAAGTATCTCTCTTACAGAATAAATTGGGTGCCAATAGTGAGCAACGCGTTAATAACTCGGTACAACAATTAGAATATGCTTTTGCTGATGCCTTTAAACAGTTAACGATTACTGATAAAAAGAAAATCGCTATTCTTAAAGGAAATGGAGAAGTTCAGGATAAATATCTGGTAGATTTTATAATGAATTTACGTAACTATTACCAGCTCGGAGAATTTAATATGGACTCTTTGGCTAGTAATCCTGAAAAGGTATTAGAAAATTTAAATCGCTTTGATGCTACAATTATTGCTAAGCCTACAGAGCCCTTTTCTGAAACTGAAAAATATATCTTAGATCAATATATAGTAAATGGCGGAAAGACTCTCTGGATGGTAGACCAAGTGGTGGCAGATTTGGACAGCCTACAGAATGAAACATTTTCATCTTTTGCCTATCCTCAAGATTTAAATCTCGACGATATGCTTTTCCGTTATGGGGTGCGAATCAATAAAAAACTAGTTCAAGATTTAATTTCTACGCCAGTAACAGTAACCGATCAGAATGGAGAGATTCCTATCAATTGGTTTTATTCTCCTATGGTTGCTCCAGGAAATAATCACCCTATTACAAAAGGCGTAAATGTTGTAAAATTAGAGTTTACAAATACTATCGATACATTGCCAAATGGAATTGATAAAACCATACTATTAAAGAGTTCGCCGCAATCTAAAGAAGTTGGAGTTCCAAAAGGATATAGTTTAGATGAATTTGATACACAGCAAGACATTGCTACTTTTAATGATGGAAATAAAACATTAGGTGTATTATTAGAAGGTAAATTTGCCTCTGCATTTAAAAATAGAGTTAAACCTTTTAAAAGCGCCAACAATAAAGAAGAAGCGCTTCAAGAAAATAAAATGATTGTTATTGCAGATGGTGATATTATAAATTACAATTATGCAAATAAGAAGCCATTAATTAACGGAATTGACAAATGGACAAAACAAGTGTATGGAAATAAAGATTTCCTTATTAATAGCGTTAATTACCTATTAGATGATGGCGGACTTATAAACATTCGATCTAAAGAGATTGCTTTATCTTTTCTGAATAAAGAAAAAGTGTATCAAGAGAAAACACTATGGAAGCTAATAAACATAGTGGTTCCCGTAATTTTAATACTTGTTTTCGGGTGGTTATATACAACTCTTAAAAGGAAAAAATACACCCTATAAATGTTAATAAGTTATTTTCATTAAAAAAATCAATTAAGATATCTTTGTAAGTGTTAGAAAACTGAGAATTCAATGAAATTTATAGTATCAAGTTCATATTTATTAAAACAACTTCAAGTCTTAGGTGGCGTTATTAATAATAGCAATACACTACCAATTCTTGATAATTTTTTATTTGAATTAAACCAAGATAAACTTACTGTATCAGCATCAGATTTGGAGACAACGATGAGTGCTGTGCTAGAAGTAGATTCAGATTCTGAAGGAAGTGTTGCGGTGCCTGCAAAATTATTGCTAGACACGTTAAAAACTTTTCCTGAGCAGCCATTAACTTTTGTAATAGAAGATAATAACACCATAGAAATAAGCTCTAATCATGGTAAATATGCGTTGGCATATGCTGATGGAGCGGAATTTCCTAATTCTGTAGAGTTGGCAGATGCAAGTTCTACAACTATTCTTGGAGATATTTTAGCAACAGCTATTAGTAAAACAATCTTTGCTTCTGGAAATGACGATTTACGTCCAGTAATGAGCGGAGTATTCTTTCAATTCTCTCCTGAGAATTTAACTTTTGTTGCTACAGATGCTCATAAATTGGTAAAATACCAACGTCATGATGTTACGGCAAGTCAAGTTGCAGAATTTATTATGCCTAAAAAGCCTTTAACTTTACTGAAAGGAATTTTAGCTGGAAACGAAAGTGACGTTACTATAGATTATAACGAGAGTAATGCAAAATTTACTTTTGATAATATTGAATTGGTTTGTAGATTAATCGATGGGAAATACCCTAACTACGAAGCAGTAATTCCTAAAGAGAATCCAAACAAACTTACAATAGACCGTTCTCAATTTTTCGGTTCTGTAAGAAGGGTTTCTATATTTTCGAATAAAACAACACATCAAATACGTTTAAAAATTGCAGGTGCTGAGCTAAATATTTCTGCGGAAGATGTTGATTACAGTAATAAAGCAGAAGAGCGTCTTACTTGTGATTATCAAGGAGATGATATGGAAATTGGATTCAATTCTAGATTCCTAAACGAAATGCTTAACAATTTAACTTCAGATAATGTATCTTTGGAGATGAGCTTGCCAAATAGAGCAGGGATTTTAACTCCTATTGATGGTTTAGATGAAGGAGAACATGTTACGATGCTTGTTATGCCAGTAATGCTTAACAACTAAAAGAAGATAGCAAGAGCTAATGATTTTATATAATTAAACCCCGTCTAAATTGTGTGTTAATTTTAGCACGGGGTTTTTATATTTTTCGGGTTCTCCCTCCTACGCAATTCTTATTTTATAATCTGTAGACTTAGTGGATAATTTGCCACTTCTCCATTACTTACTTTTATTGCATTTATAATCGGAAAAATAAAAGCTATAATTCCTATTGCAATTAGTGTTAGGATTCCAAATCCAAAGAATAAAATTAATGGAATGCTTAAAATGGAATATATCAAAATACTTAATTGAAAGTTGATAATATTCTTTCCATTTTGATCCATATCGATCACATTATCTTTATTACATAACCAAAGAATTAGCGGAGCTATAAGTCCTCCAAATCCGGTAACATAAGTTAATAACTGACTTAAATGGGTAACTACTAATAATTGACTGTCTGTTCGTTGCATAATTTCTTTATGATTGATGGTTATACTATATAGACGAGCCTAAATTACTTTTGTTACAAGAAATTATTCATTTTTTTCTTCTCCCTCGTTATTTAACGATAAATTATTTGAAAAATCTATTGTACGGATTGGGAATGGAATATTAATATCATTCGCATCAAAAGCCTTTTTAATAGCAATAATTGCAGCCCCTTTAGCTTTAGAAATTTGTAATCCAGATGTAGAATCTATCCAAAAACGAGTTTCAAAATTAATAGAGCTATCACCAAATTCAGTATAAAAAAAGATGACATTATCCTTATTTTTTACGGCATCGAACTTATCTGCGATTGTCTGCTTTACTAAATCTTCCACAAATTCAAGGTCAGAATTATAAGCAACACCACACGTAAGCATTACTCTAGATTGTGAGGTTACAGAATAGTTTTTAACAGGATTTTCAATCACCATTTTATTGGGAATACAAACCATATTATTATCGGCCTGTCTTATAGTTACCGTTCTAAGGTCGATATCTATAACTTCTCCTGTGTAGTCATTACTTTCTATCCAATCGCCCATTTTTACATACTTCACAAAAGAAAGTACGATTCCAGAGAAAGTATTGGCTAAAGTACCTTGTAAAGCTAAACCAATAGCTAAACCAGCAACTCCAGCACCAGCAAGGAGCGAAGTAAGAACTTTATTTAGATTAAGGATTCCAAGTGCTAAAAAAAGTCCCGCTAATATTACAGTTATAGAAACAAGTCTAGCGGTAACCTTTTTTACAGTTCCTTGCATTGAAGATTTTGCAAGGAGTCTTAACATTAATGTGTTAACATATCGTGAGATAAAAAAAGAACCGGCAAAAACTACAATTGCCAATATAACATTAGGAAGGCCCACAACTATTGCATCTAGCCATGAGCCTAACTGTTCTAACATTTTATCCCACGCAGATTCTAATCTCTCTTCCATAGAATTACGTGAAATTAATTATAATATTATTTTAATCCGCCTGTAGTTTTTAATCTCCAAGCATCTAGCATCCATGAAGTTTTTTCTAACTCTCTAATATATGCTCCAATTAAATCGATAGTACCTTCATCTCCACCGTTTCCAGCAGTTTCCACTACTTTTCTCATTTGTTTTAAAATGATACCGTGGTCTTCTAACAAGATTTCTATCATTTCCATATCCGTTTTATCACTATCGGATTCTTTAACATTAGAAGTTTTTAGATAATCAGATAGATTACTAACTGGTTGATGTCTTAGCGTTAAAATACGCTCTGCAATCTCATCAACCTTTAATTTAGCATCATCATAAAGTTCCTCAAATTTTTCATGTAAATCAAAGAAATTTTTACCAAATATATTCCAATGGAAATTTCTTAACTTTTGGTAATATAAATGATAATCCGCTAAAAGCGTATTAAGTTCTTTAACTGTATCTGCTGTTTTATCTTTATCTAAATTTAAATAATTAATCATAGTTTTTATTTTAAGATTATATTCTAAAGGTACAAATAATGTAGGCTTACTACAATATTTTAACAAGGTTTAACTCTCTTTGTTAAGCATATTAATAAGTTTTTATTTACAAGTTATCTTCATTTACAATTTGTATTTTTGCAGCAAATTCTGTGTATGAAAATCCAAGATAATATTATAGCGTTAGCTACTCCATCTGGAGCTGGTGCCATTTCTGTTTTAAGAGTTTCAGGTAAAGATGCAATTACAATTGTAGAACCTTTATTTAAATCTATTCGAGGAAAAAAACTATCGGAGCAGAAAACCCATACCATCCACTTAGGACATATAGTAGATGGTAATAAAATATTAGACGAAGTATTGGTTTCTATTTTTAAAGGACCAAACTCATATACTGGAGAAAATGTCATAGAAATATCATGCCATGGATCTCCATTTATTCAGCAAGAAATATTACAACTCTTTTTAAGAAATGGATGCCGAGTTGCAGATGCAGGAGAATTTACACTTAGAGCTTTCTTAAATGGCAAATTAGACCTTAGTCAAGCAGAAGCTGTTGCAGATCTAATCGCCTCAGATAATGAAGCTAGTCACCAAATAGCAATGCAACAAATGCGTGGTGGTTTTAGTAGTGAAATAAAAAAGCTTCGAGAAGAGTTATTAAATTTTGCTTCTTTAATAGAATTAGAGTTAGATTTTGCGGAAGAAGATGTAGAATTTGCAGATAGGACCCAGTTTATAGAACTCCTAAACAAAATTCAGCTTGTATTAAAAAGATTAATCGATTCTTTTGCCGTTGGAAACGTTATTAAAAATGGAATTCCAGTAGCTATTGTAGGAGAGCCAAATGTTGGTAAATCCACTCTTTTAAATGCCCTTTTAAATGAAGAAAGAGCAATTGTAAGTGATATCGCAGGAACTACAAGAGATACAATTGAAGATGAAATAAGTATTGGAGGCATTGGTTTTAGATTTATTGATACCGCTGGGATTAGAGAAACTAAAGATGTTGTAGAAAGTATCGGGATTAAAAAAACCTTCGAAAAAATTGAGCAAGCACAAGTAGTCATTTATATAATAGACAGTATTAAGCTTGTTAATAATAGAGAAAACATCTCTCAAATAAGAGTAGAACTCGAAAAGATAAAAAATAGATTTCCACAAAAACCATTGGTGATTATCGCCAATAAAACGGATACTATTTCTAAGGATCTAACAGATTTTATTGCTGCTGAAATAAAAGATATCGCTGCAGCTAATGTAAAAACTAAAGCACTCCTTATTGCTGCAAAAACAGGAATAGGTGTTGAAGAATTAAAAAATATACTCCTAGAATTTGTAAATACAGGAGCATTAAGAAATAATGAAACCATAATTACTAATTCTCGCCATTACGACTCGCTACTTAAAGCTCTAGAAGAAATAGACCGCGTGCAAGATGGAATGGCAAATGGTATTTCAAGCGATCTTCTCGCTATCGACATCAGACAAGCACTTTACCATTTCGGAGAAATAACAGGAGAAATAACCACAGACGATCTATTAGGAAATATTTTTGCTAATTTTTGTATCGGGAAGTAAGTGTAGTTTTTTTTAATCGCACATTACCTTCTTTTAACTGATATTTAATTTATTGAAATTATACTTATTGTATTTACGTTCTGTTACTCCTGAATCACTTTATTTATTAGTATTATGATATAACCAACATTATAACATTACTAATCCAAAGTGTAATATAATACACTAATCATAAACCTTAAGACCCACAATAAATAAAACTACTGGAAAAGTGTAATATATCGCACTATTCTATGATTTTATAAATATATTTAATTACTTTTACAATAAAAGAGCCATATAATGCACTTTGACAAATTAATCTATATAATAAAAGAGCGAAGAGAAACACTACAAGTTACTCAAGAAATTCTTTCTGATATCTCTGGTGTTGGATTAAGAACGCTTAAATCTTTTGAAAGTGGAAAAGGAAATCCAACAGTGCAAACCTTAACTAAACTAGGAGATGCTCTTGGATTAGAATTAACATTTCAAATTAAGAAAATATAGAATAATTAATGAGGCAAGCAGAAGTATTATATAAAGATGAAGTAGCTGGATTACTAATTCAAAAAGATGATGGAGCTTTCCAATTTAGTTACAGCGATAGTTGGTATAACGATTCGAGTAAACCAGCTATTAGCTTAACCCTTTCTAAAAATGAGCAAGAATACACATCAAAACATCTATTCCCTTTTTTTTATAATATGCTTCCTGAAGGTTCTAACAAACAAGTGGTTTGTTATGAATTACGATTAGATCCAGATGATTATTTTGGTATTTTACTTTCAGTAGCAGGAAATGATACCATAGGAGCTATTAAGATTCAAAAAGTTTAAGCTGCATGAATAAACCTATCATTAAATATTGCCCAGGAACATTAAAAGTAAGTAATGATGCCTATAGTAATCTGTGTCTAAAAAAAATGTTTTTCGGAAGAAAAGTGAGTCCACTACTCCCCTACGAATCACCATCAAGTACAATAGATAGTTCTATTTTTACAGATAACAGAAAGCGAATATCTATCTCGGGAGTTCAAGAAAAATTCTCGGTAACGCTAGATAAAAACCTAATTAGATTAATAGACAAAAATGAACAGGGATTATATATTTTAAAACCTATTCCCAATGTAGGAAAAAATACAGATCAGATACCCGCTAATGAGCATTTAACTATGCAAATTGCTAGTCAGGTGTTTGATATAGAAATTGCATAGAATGCTTTAATGTTCTTTAAAAATGGAGATCCTGCTTACATTACAAAACGATTTGATGTTCTGGATAACGGTGAAAAGTTAGCACAAGAAGATTTTGCCTCACTAGCAGAAAGAACACCACAAACTCATGGTGAAAACTATTAATATTTGGGTAACTATTTAGAATTATTCGATCTATTAAAAAAATATGTTCCAGCCTATCAAATTGAGGCTATAAAATTATTCAAAGTAATACTTTTCAATTATTTAATTTCTAATGGAGATGCGCATTATAAAAACTTTTCATTGATAGAAACACCACAAGGAGATTTTAAACTAAGTCCAGCTTATGATCTATTAAATAGTAGAATCCATATTGAGGATAGAGATTTTGCACTTGAGGATGGACTTTTACCCCTAAATATTGCACAAGGAAAAATTACAGAACAATTTTTTAAATTAGCTGAATTAGCTAATGTTTCTAAAAAGCAAGCTTCTAAGGTATTTAATACTGTAATTGACAATGAAGATAAAGTATTAAATCTCATTAAGATTTCTTATCTCAATAAAAAAACAAAACGCAATTACATCCAGTCTTATCAAACAAGACGAAAAAAGTTATTAAGAAAATAGTAACAATAACTATTTTATTGTAACCGTAAATCCTACTGCTCCTACTCCTGTTTCTGGATTAATAAGCCATGGTCCTTGATAAGCATCTTGGGTTAATGGATAATTATCAGACAATATGTGGGTGATTTTGTCACCTTTATTAAAAATTGGGATAGAAGATATCAATGTTAATTTTCTTGGATTCAATGAGTCAATAACCAACTCTTCTATTGTAGTTAAACGTTTATTATTAGATGCAAATAAATAATCTTTTGCAGAATACATTGCATATTTTTCAACACCTCCTCCTTTAACTATTATTTGCTTATCAAACTCAATACTTAAAGATTTTGATGACTCTAATTTTACATTAATTAATCTTGGGGCTTCAAAATTAACTTTAGATTTATAAAAATCAAATTCTGCTTGACTTGAAATCCAACTAGCTAAAACTTTATACCCATGTGCATGGTAATGACATCCATCATCCAAAAAATAGCTTCCATTTTTAGTATGCGGATTTTCTGTAAATCCATGACGTGTTAAGATACACACATCCATTTTTTCATCTGCGAATTGACGTTGAGCTTCTCTGACAGTTTGATGTCCGCTTTTAGAATTACAACCAGGTGGAGTTTGTATTAGATAAAATTTTTCAAAAGTATAATCCAATTTAAAGTTTGAATACAACTTATTAAGGGAATCTTTATAACTATTTACACTATCTCCTGCATTATTCTCTCCTTGGTTCCAAATAAAGGCTTTTATTTTATGTTTTAACCCTGATGCCTCTAACCTATTATAAAGTCGACCATAAGGAGTATTTAAATCATTATCTATAGTTTTTTGATAAAATGAAATTCCTCCTCCTCCTCCTGCCCCATTTATAATTGCAATAGGTATACCTTGAGAGGCAACTAGGTTTAGGCCTATATTCATTCCTAAAACACCAACCATTCCCTTACCTACTAACTCAGCTCCATTTCGAATATCAGGGGCTTTACCATTTGCTATATACCAATGAGTATCAGATGCCTCAGGACTAACGGCTGGTTTGTTATAAACATGCATTGCACCAATTGTACGAATCCATTTAGCATATGAGGATACCAATGAATCCTTATAAATATTATCATAATCTATTGCCCATGCATTAGATTGTCCATTAATTACATAAACATCGCCAACTGTTATGTGAGTAGCTTTTTTCACCAAACATTCTTTTCCTAGTTGATTTTTTGATTTAGTATATAGTTCCATAGTATAGTTGTGCTTTATAGCTTCAATTTTAATGTCTATAGAAAAGTTCTTTCTTGAGAGAGTTGCACTTCGTCTAATAATTCCTTCAGGATGGTATACCTTGATTATTACACTATCAATGGAACTATTTACAAAACCTGAAATATTAATATTTGCTTTATTATCGTCACCTCTTGCGAAAAATTGATAATTTTCAGGAAAAGATGTTATTGTTATTTGCTCTTTTGATTCTGACAAAAATGAAAAGTTCATATTTACTTCATCATAATAAAAAAATAATTTACTGGAGTAAATAATAAGGGTCAGAATAACTATTTTAATATTCATTATCTATTAAAAATTGGTCTAAATTTTAATTCTGATACTTCAGAAATATTATTGTTTTTAAAATTTATTGGAACACAGGTAAACATCCATTTCCATGAATTTCCACCATGTGGTACTTTCAGAACAATTTTATTCCAGCCTTTATTTAAATGTATTTTTGTTGGAGCTCTGTAAAAATAATCTTCATCAATAAAAGGAATTTCATCAGACTTTTCTTTTACATTAGGTTGTTTCCAAGAGGGAGGATCAATCTCATTATTATTGACCCAAATTTTAGACTGAGTAGTATGCCACTGACCTTGATTAGGAAACGGTCCACCACGCCGACCTCCTGAACGTGACCAGCCTTGAAAACCAATCCAAAAATCTTGAACACGATCATTAGGTGAAAAAATCTCCGTAACAGCATAATAGGTACCTGAACCCTTTTCTGTTAATGCTGGAAAACCAAAAAAATGTTTAAAATGAATTGTACCACCTGCAATTGGATTAGACCATTGATATTTATCTCCATTAATCTTGTAATTATTTTTTAGGGTGTCTTCTATGGGAAATTTTTTAGAAAAATCACCTTGATGATTGAATGGTCCTATTACATTCCAATAAGTTTCACTTTGTTTTATATATGGAAATGATTTATTCTTAAAAAATGAGTCTCTATGAAAGAGCACCTTTTTTTCAAAAGCTTTAAAACCTTCATACTCCTTAGTTTTAATAGAAGGTAGCTTAGCCCAGTATTCTTTGTTATTTTCTTTTCTACCATTCCAAATAGCATCAGAATAAAATAGTATTGAAGGATAAATAGGGTTTTGCATTAAGATATCTTCTTCTTTAGCAACTCTATTGTCTGGCCAAGCACATAGAACACCTCCCAAAGCCAAAGAATCACCTTGAGGTTGTCTACAAGGCTGTTGAAAAAAAAGTCTCACCATACCTGCTAAGGGATCCAAATGGTTGATGTAATTTGCTCTAGAGTCTATAAAGCGATGACCCTTTCTTGGTTCATGCATTGCCCACAATTGATTTATAGAACTTGTATCTTCTTTGACTGAAACTCCCTTTTCCCATACAATCACATCTCTATTATTCTGTTTTATTCTTTCTATTATTTTAAGAATAAAATCATCAGAAACATATTCTTCTTTATTACGAACTTCATCCGTTCCTATATGAATATAAGGCATCTCTTCTGGGCTTGCTAATGAGCATAATTCATCAAAAAGATCCAATAAAACTTTAAGGGCATTCTTATTATTCATAGAGTCATAGCCCATTGCTCCTCTAAATGCTTTTGAGTGCCCAGGAATATCAAACTCTGGAATTACTGTAATGTTACGTTCTTTACAAAATGATATAATATCTTTAAATTCAGCTTGGGTATAATATTTACCTTTGTTTCTAGATGTATAAGCTTCAGATTGTAATTGTGGATATAACTTACTCTCTAAACGCCATCCTGGGTCATCTGTTAAATGCCAATGGAAAACATTGTATTTATATTGAGCCAAAACCTCGATCTGATCTTTTAATTGTTCTATAGATTGAAAGTTTCTTCCAGTGTCATGTAAAAACCCTCTTATTTGAAATACTGGCCAATCTTTAATTTTTAAAACTGGTAAAATCCCTTCGCCTTGATTTATTCTAAAAATCTGTTTTAATGTTTGAATTGCATAATAAGCTCCTTTTTGAGATGCTGCTGAAATATAAATTCCATCGTTAATAATCAAACCATATGTCTCATCAGATATTTCATTTAGGTTTGATGATTTTTTAAAAACTATTTTTAGTCCCTCTGCAGAATTATTAATTCCTTTATTTGAAAAAAACGATTCTAGATAACTTCTTTCATTAAAAAAAGATGTACCCTTTATATTTATGGAATTAAAAGAAATCTCTCCTCCTTGAAAATCGATTTCTTTTGGTGTTGGTATAATAGGATATTTATCCTCAATTTTAATTATTTCTTGTGCATAACAAGCGTTGTTTATAAATGTTATGATAAAAAATAATTTTAAATACGTAGTTAGAATTTTATTCATAATAATCTAATTAGAGAAAGAAGAAGCAGGTAAGTTGTATTGGTTTATTAAGTTTGCGTCAGAATTTGATGTACAACCAAACCTTATGTATCTTGGATTTTCAATGATTGACGACCATACTAAGAGTGTGTCATCTACTATGTTAAATGATTCTATTGGCACAAAAACTTTATCTGATGCTGCAATATAAACATCTTTCAAAAACTGGTTGTCTATAGTTTTTAGACCATCGCCATATTTAAAATGAACTTCAAGTTTATTTCCATTTATATTAATATAGTCAAATAATGGACCTGAATAAGCCATGTTAAAACTATAATTTTTGTTTAATGCAATTTTAGATAAACGATTTCCTATAACCCACTTTTCTTTAGGATGAACATTTGTTGCATTCCCATGATCATATGAAACCGCCATTCCTGTATATTTTATATTTAGGAGTTTTCGTTGAACATTTCTAAATTCACCCCATTTAGGTCTGTTCATGCTGCTTAATTGAACATAATAGAAGGGTAGTTGTAAATTCTTAAAGCTATTTCGCCAGTCTTCAACTAACATCCCAAATAATTTAGAATATAATTCTGGATGTTCTGTATTTGATTCACCTTGATACCATATAACCCCCTTAATATTGTAATCTATTAAAGGGATGATTCCCGAATCGAATAAAAAAGTAGGTTGATATGGATGTCTAGACTTCACTCCTACTTGATCTATATTTTTCATGTTCAATTCTATTCTTTTGGCCACCCAAGAATCTACTAAAGGGTTCAAATGAATATCATTTAGCAAACTAATTGTCTCATGATCTTGCTCCATTGACTTCCTACTCACCCAACTCTGAATTGGTGATCCTCCAATAGCATTACAAATTATTCCAACAGGAACCTTAAGCTTTTTTTGTAGATTATATGCAAAAGAATATGCAATTGCTGAAAAGTCATTAGAACTTTCAGCAATTGAGGGTGACCATCCCGAAAAATCAAAATAAGAATCTACACTACATGATTCTAATTGATTCTTGTCAAATTCTTTATTAGATAAAACCTTACCATCTAATGAATATAAAAAAATGTTTTCGACTAAAGAGTCCTTTAATACACTTGACCCTCTTTCCATTTGAGATAAAGGAAATTCCATATTGGACTGGCCTGAAGCAAGCCATACTTCTCCAACAAATACTCTTTTAAATTTAACTGATTTGTTACGTGTAACGAAATTTAATGAATACGGACCTCCAGCTTCTTTGGCATCGAATTCAATCTTCCAATTACCCAAATAATCTGCTTTAGTAAACTTTTTTTCATTAGCGAACTCAATCCATATCTTTTCTTTATAATTTGCTTTTCCAGTAAATGTTATTGACTCATCTCTTTGTAAAACCATATTCTCACCATAAAGAACTGGTAATTTTAATCCTCCAAAGTCTCCAGTTATAATTTCATAAACATGTTTTGCTATAACCTTTGTACCCTCTTTAGTTGGATGTAAATCATCTATATAGAAATCAGGATATCTATAAAGTTGTTCGTGTAAATCAATAATTTTAATATCAGTTTTCTTTGCTACTTGTATTATAGATGCTTGTACTTCTTGATAATTTTCCCGCATTCCTTCTTCAAACCAATGATGACCTGATAGTGTCGGACTCATTTTGCAAATAAAAATTAATGGTTTCGAAGGTAAATTTCTATAAATAGAGATCATTTTTAAATAATCTCCTTCAAATTCATTTTTAAGCGATGGCCAATTATTATTACCTTGATCATTTAACCCCAAATGAATAATTACAATATCAGGATTAAATTCTAATGATTCTTTATATTCGAAACTTTCCCAATAAGGTTTATGCCCATTTCTAAGCATGGTAGCGCCAGATACACCAAAATTTCTAACGTTATATTCTGTTCCTAAAAGATTTTGTAGTAAACTAGGATAAGAATCTTTTTCTCTATTTTCTAATCCTAAACCATAAGTTACACTATCACCAATACACGCTATTTTAATATTCTTTGCTTGGCAAACTATTATTACAAAAAAAAATAAAACTATAGTAGTATATAAAGTTCTAGACCCCATAATAAATACCATTATTGGTTAGTCTTTTTAGTTTTTGGACTTTTATAGATGTCTTTCCCATCTGTAAGCCATTTTAAAGAAAAACTCACAAATGGATTTTTGGTATATTCATCCTGTTCAAAAAATAAACCTATACTTCCATCCTTTAGTATAGTTAATGATGAATATGCTGATGGTCCTTTGTAAATTGTTTTCCCATCTGACCAAGTCTTACCTTCATCATAACTAATTCTAACAGTCATATTAACACGACCCTTTTCAGATTTTGCATTTGCAAAAAGTAAACGGTTTTTTTCAAAACCGTCTTTTACTGATGTATACCTAATAATACTTGCATTACAACCAGGGTCTATTAGTTCTGGTACAGGTTGTGTTTTCCATGTAATACCATTATCAGTTGATACATGCTTATAACGAACACCTTTATTATTTACACGAGCGTTAATCATTAGTGACCCATCTGAAAGTTCTACAATTTTAGATTCATCAGCGGGTTGTATAGCTGAATCAATAAAATACCAACTCTTACCGTGATCATCACTACCAAACATATGAAGTCCACTATTCAAGTTAACAATAGTATGCAATAAACTTCCAGAACTTGTTTGTATACCTCTCCCTGAGGTTATGAACTTAAAATCCTTATGCCATTCAGGTTTTGTAATTTCTGCAGTGATATCTCTTGGTTTACTCCAAGTTTTCCCATTATCAGAACTTTCTACTACATGTAAATAATAAATGTCCTTTTCGGATTCTAAATCCATATAGTTATAGAACAAAAATATTTTATCAGTAATTTTATCAACTATCATAGAAGGATCAGATGCTGATTTACCATAAGGAAAATCGACTACTGTTTCTATATTCGACCAAGATTTTCCATTATCTGAGCTTCTTCTAATAATAATATTAATATCCTTACTCCATTTTAAATCTCCACAATTAGGCACTCGTTGATCTATTGCTGCTATCAAATCTCCATTTGGAGCAGTTGCCAACGCTGGAATTCGGTAACAATTTACAGTATCATTCATCGAAGTATTAAAAAGGTCTTGGAATACTAGCTCATCAACATTTTTATTAATGGTATTTTTCTTAATAACACATCCAAAACAGCATAAAGTAAGCATTATAATAATTAATTTTTTCATCTATATTTTACATTTTTTAAATTTCACATTATTTAAAAGCTTTTTTCTATATTACACTATCATAATTCTAATGACTCAATTTTCCCAAATGACTTCCAACATTGAAACATTGCTCTAGGAACATGAAAGCATCCTTTCCATTTACCTCCCTTCAAATCAATTAACACTTCACCCCTTCTATTCAAGTAACCGTACCATTCACCATTTATAGGGTCTGAAAAATGAGACCAACTATAATTATGTACTATTTCATACCAATCCATTAATTCTTGTCTTCCAGTACATTCATATGCTTTAGCCAAAGCAACTAGTGTTTCTAAATGAACCCACCATAACTTTTGATCCCATGCCAATTCCAATGGAGGTTTTTCTTGAGCATCCATAAAATAAAATATGCCTCCGTATATGGGATCCCAACTATGTTCTAAAATTTTTAAAATAGTATCTGTTGCTTTTTTTATAAGTGCATTATCCTTTCTCTTGACACCTATATCAATCATAAACCACATAGCTTCAATACCATGCCCTGGATTCAAAAGGCGTCCACTATAACTGTCTTCGTGTGTACCATTAGGACGAACATTTTCATAGATAAGTCCAGATTCTTTATCCAGAAAAACATCCATTACCTGTTGAATACATTCATCTAATGTTAAATTAACTTCCTCTTCATCAATAACATCTTCCAGTTCTAATACCAAGTTTGATAGAATCATTGGTAACGCAAAACCAATTAAAGGTCTTTCCCCTGTTGACTTTTCATAAACTCCTTTAGGGTTATCCTTTTTCTTTAAAATCTTGTTGTAAGTATTTTTAGCTAACTCCCTAATATTAAATTCTCCCGAAGCTTTAGAATATTGACTAAATGCCATTGCTGCAAAACAATCAGAAAATATATTATAAGGTTGAATTAATGGTTTTCCGTCATGAGTTGTTGAGAAATAAAAATCGTTGTTCTCATCCATACCATATTTTAAAATAAAGTCTACACCATGTTTTGCTATTTTTAACCATTTATCATTATCATCAACTTTATTATAGAGCATAGCAAATGTCCAAGATTGTCTTCCTTGAAGCCACATAAACTTATCCGTATCATATACATTACCGGTTCTATCTAAACATGTGTAATAACCTCCATGTTTATGATCTATCGAATTTTTTTCCCAGAATGGAACTATATCATTCAATAATGTGTCTTTATAAAGTTTACTATAATTCATCTACTAAATATTTCTTTAAATTTAAGTATCATAATAAAAAAGAGTGTACTTTTGTTTGTTATGTATGACATAATACAAACTTAATGAAATTAAAATTATAAATTACATTTGTAAGAAATAAAATAATATGAAAAAACAAATAAGTATAACCCCGTTATCAAATTTGAGCTTGGTAGATAAGGTAGAAATACGTATCACAGACTTTATTAAAAAAAATAAGCTTGAAGTTGGTGATCCTATACCTAAAGAAATGGAATTTGCTGAAGCTTTAGGTGTAAGTAGAACAGTAATTAGAGAAGCGCTCACGCGGTTAAAGACAATAGGAATTATTGAGTCAAAAAAACATAAAGGAATTGTATTATCTCAACCAGATTTCATTAACAACTTTGAAAAGGTATTAGATACAAATTTACTAGGAGATGAAACTTTAAAAGACATTTTTGAGCTTCGGTTAATTTTAGAAATGGGGATGATTGATATTCTATTTGCTAGAAAAACAAAAAAAGATCTTGAAGAATTGGATATAATAGTTTCAAAAATGGAAGAAGACGACTCTAAGTCTACTGTTTTTAGTTTAGAAAATGAAATCGCTTTTCATGGAAAACTATATGAAATGTCAGGAAATAAAACCTTACAAAGGTTTCAAAACTTATTATTACCTGTATTCGAGTATGTTCATGAATATAAATTAAATGATGCTAAAAAATATATGTATTCAAAAAAATTCATAACACATCGCGAACTATTAAATTATTTAAAAGAAGACAATATTAAGGGGTTTAGAAAGGGTATGGCTCAACATTTAGAACCACATTTTAATCGCGTCTTAAATAATCAAAAATTTTGATCCAAATTGAATTTTTGATTATTTTTATAGATATGATAATTGTAAAACTTAGAAACATCACTATATGAGATTTTATATTAATTTTTGTTGTAAAGTTAAATCAATACAAAACCAAGCTTAATCATTTTTAAACTTGGTTTTAAACTGCAAAAAAAATTATTTACACAAATATTGAATAAGACCTAAATTGTCCATTTCTTTTTTAACGTTCTCATATATTTCATTATTTATTGTACTATGTGGAAATCTACTTGGCCCACAATCTACACCATAATACTTCATAAACCCTTTAGCTACTCCATTAAAGCCTCCATAACTATCTAAGGTTTCTACAAAACTTATAGCTTTTCTTTGAAGTGTTGCTGCGTCAGCCATATTTCCTTTTTCAAATAATGATCTAATTTCATGGTATATAGGAGCTAAATGATTATATGTACTCCCAACCCATCCATCAGCTCCAAGCGGTAGACTTGACAAAAATATTTCATCAAATCCAAATAAAATATCATACTTACCCATGTTATAATTTTTACAATGTAGGTAATCTATCAAATCATTATTGGTAAATTTAATTCCTTTAAAATTGGGAATCACTTTAGGGGCTAGCTTTAAAAAGTCAAACATTTTAAAATTAGCACCGCTTAGTACAGGGATATGATAATAATAAAAAGGAAGATTTGGTGCACATTCTGCAATTTCTTTGCAGTATTCAACTAATTTTTCTAAAGTATTAATTCTAAAATAAAACGGAGCCAACACTGCTATTGCATCAACCTTATCTGATGCGTATGTTGCAAGCTCCTTTGCCACATTAATACTAGGGTCCCCCACTTGATCTATTAAATACAGATTTGAAGATTTTACCTTAGCCCAGCCTAAAGTGATTTTTTTTCTCTCTTCTGTTGATAATGACACAAAATCTCCAGTTGATCCATTCATGAAAACACCCGCCACATTATTTCTAACTAAAAAGCTCGAATACTCATTGATGATTTCTGAATTTAAAGATCCATCATTATGCATTGGTGCATATGTAGCTGCTATTAATTTTTTTTCTTTCATTATTTTTATTTGTATGTATTAACTATCATTTTTAACAAAAAGAGGTGGGAGGTTTTCCGCACCTCTTTTTAACTAAACTCTAATAATAGCGTAATAATTAAATTAATTTGTATATCCTGGTGTTTGCTCTAACATAACATTTCTCCCCATCATATCCTCACTTATAGGCAATAGAAGCTTATATTCATCCCCTGTATTAAGAAACTCTATACTCTCTATTACATAATTATCACCAGCTCTTCTTAAATCCCACCATCGTTTACCTTCTCCTATAAATTCTTTATAGCGCTCATTCAGAATAGCACGTGTATTCTCCATCATTGAATTATTACTATAAGCATGAAGATTAGAATCATAATTTGCACCATAAGCACGAGCTCTAATTTGATTAACTTCTGTAGATGGATCTTCCCCTAAAAGGTTTTTAGCCTCAGCCATAAGTAATATAACATCTGCATATCTATAAACTGGATAGTCATTTTCAAAAATTCTTTCTGTTCCCTTAACAACTCCTAGGAATTTATTAAAAATAGAGCCAAAGTACTTATCATCAGTATAAGTTAGATATCCATTCCCATTATTATCATCAGTGTATAACCTTATAAATGAAGCATCTTTACGAGCGTCATTTTCATCATCTAACAACAAAATAGTCTTTTCGGATTGACCGTATCTATTCGCTCCTGCTATAACAAAATCAATCATAGATTCTCCATCATCATTAAACTGAGGGTTTATTTCGGTACTTCTACCTGTTAGTGAGTTAAAAAAATTCTCTGCTTCATCTTGATTATATTGAATTACAAAAATAAATTCACTATTATTTTCATTATCAACTCCCCAGAGATCATCAAAATTTTGCTCTAAACTTATTCCATAAGATGCTATTTTTTGGAGTGCAGTCTTTGCCTCTAGAAAATCATTCGGTCCTCCATTTAGAACTTTACCTGACCAAATAAAAACATCTCCTTTTAGAGCTAGTGTTGCTGCTTTGGACCAATAAACCTTACTGTCTTGCCAAAATGAATCATCACCACCGAAAGCTGTCAACGATTGAGAAATATCTGCTTTAATAACACCCATTACTTCCTCTTCTGAGGATCTTGGTTTACTTATATTTAAAGGATCAATTGTGCCTAATGGTTCCAATATGATAGGTACTTCTCCCCAAGTTTTTAAAAGTGTATAGTAATAAAAAGCCCTTAAGCCATATGCTTGACCTAATAAATGATCTTTTTCTTCTGGGTTAACAAAATCAATATTTGGTACATTTTCTAAGAAATCATTTAATCGGTGAATTCTACTGTATAAATCTGCCCAACCGTTAAATGGAGCTGTTGATATAGTTATGTTAGATTCTATTAAATTAAGGTTTGAAGCTGATTCGTATGTACGCCCTCCCCAAATATCACTCCTCATTTCACCTAATAACCATAGATTCTGAGCTGAAGATCTTAAATTAGCATACAGCCCTGTGAGTGCCGTTTTTGCTCCCTCTTCATTATCCCAAAATCCTGAAGATGTTAACTCACTTCTACTAGACAACTCTAGTTCGTTTTCACATGCACTTAGTACAAGTACAGCTATCATATAAATAACAAATTTTCTCATTTTTTTACCTATTTAAAATATTACATTAAGACCGATAGTTATCGTTTTTGGCAATGGAAATTCTCCGTACTGTACACCTCCTACTTCTGGTGTATCACCACTCATACTCTTAAAATAGTGTAGATTAGAACCTGTTAAAAATAAATTTAATCTACTAATCTTTTCATTAAAGTATTTTGTAGGTATACTATAATTCAAAGTAACTTCTCTAATAGCTAAATAGTCTCCTTTTTCCCAAAATTGTTCATTCCCAAAGTTCTGTAAACTACTTACAGATTCATCTCCTCTCCATACATTCTTAGCCGCATTAACAAAGACCATTCTTGGCCAATTAGTGTCCGTATTGTCAGGAGTCCAAGAATCTAATACCTCTATTGGTTGATTTAAATTTCCTTGTGTTTGAGCGTATCCCTTAGCTCTTATGTGATTCCATACCAAATGTCCTGTTGCAAAATCTGTTTTAATAAAAAGATTAAAATTTTTGTATCTAAAGTTAGTAGTAAAACCACCTACAAAATCTGGCGTTGTACGACCTATGACCTTTCTATCTAAGCTGTTGATTACACCATCTTCATTCTGATCAACCCATTTTACATCTCCTGCCCAACGTTGATTCCTACTAGCAAGAGGCATATAATCATCTGTGATAGAATTATCGATATTTGCTTCTTCTTGAGACTCATAAATTCCTGCTTGTTCAAAAGCAACTACTAAATCATTACCAGATCTCATGCCTTCTTGTAATCCACCAACCCATTCTTCTTGATCTGTATTTGCATTCCAAATTAATGTACCTCCTTGTCTATTAAGTTCATTTTCATTGTCTGGAAGCTTTATTACATAGTTTTTGTTGGATGAAAATGTAGCTCCAATATTCCACGTTACGTTTTCATTTCTAATAATATCACCATTAATCTGCATCTCAAAACCTTTATTTCTAATGGTTCCATTATTAGTCAAGATACTGCTAAACCCAGTATAATAAGGTAATGTTAAATTTGCTAACTTATCTTTTATGTCTCTTGAGTATATATCTGTAATAAATGAAAGTCTATCGTTAAAGAAAGAAATATCTAATCCTGCATTTAAAGTTGTTGATTTCTCCCAAGTAAGATCTAATGTTTGCAACAAAGAATTAGCATATCCAGTTTGTCCATCATAAACTCCTTGCTCACCATATGCTCCATAAACTCTATAATTTATTGGTACACTATATCCATTTATAGTTTGCGACCCACCTAATACATCTTGATTACCATTAACACCATAACTCAACCTAGGCTTAAATTTGCTAATAATATTACTTAATGATGATTCCATAAAAAACTCCTCATTATGAATATTCCATCCAGCTGATACACTTGGAAAAAAGTCAAATTTATTATTTCCTAATCTGGAAGAACCATCGTTTCTAAAACTAGCACTCAATAGATACTTATTATCAAAATCATATAGTAACCTACCAAACATTGATGATATTACATATTCAGATTCAAAACTAAAAGGAACTCCTTCTGCTTCTGCTCCTGCATTTAATGTAGGTATTAAATCAGAAGGTGAATTTCTAGTCGCAGCTGCAGTAGTAAAGAAATTATCTTTATAATATTCTGCTCCTAATAATGCGTTAAAATTGTGAAGGCCTAACTTTTTTGTATAATTTAATGTTCCTGTCAATTGGCTTCTAAGAGTCCTGTCTAAACTCACAGATGCTATTCTAGCCTTTTGTATTGGTCCAGAAGTACTACCAGTTCGATAGGCTTTATCAAAACTTTCGTTATGATTATTTATTGCAAAGTGGCTTCCTTTTATTGACAAGGTTAAATCATTAATAATATCCCAATCAAGTCCAATTGCCATAGATAAACGCTGTTCCAAGTTATTTCTTACAAACTTATCTTGATAATAAAGAGGATTTCCAAATCCTTGATTTTGTCCTACTGCATAAACATCTGACCAAGTCCCATCAGGATTATTATCATAGTCTCTAGAAGTTGGAGCTTGACCTTGGAATCTTCTAAACACGGTATCTTCACCACCTAACGGGCTTAAACTAAGATTTGAATGCGAATACAAAACATTAGAATTTATCCTTAAGTTTTCTTTAATATTATATGATCCACTAAACTTAGCTGAATATCTTTCAAATCCAGAGCCTAATATTAAACCATCATTATCTAAAAGACCTAATCCCAAATAATACGTTCCTTTCTCATTACCTCCATCAAAGGACAAATAATGGTCTTTTGTATAACTACTCTGATATATTCTATCACCAACATTTCTATTATCATAGAAAAGAATATTCTGAGTTGGGTCTAAAATATCAGGAATAGCTTGCCAACCAGGCTGGTTTAGTAGATATTGGTTATCATTAGTAAGTAGCTGTGTTGTAAAAGGAGAATCAGTTGTATTTCCTCCTGTTGCGAAAGAATTTGCACCATTTAAAAATTGACGAATATAGTTAGGATTATCAAGTACCTGTTCAGCATATGCATGCCCCTGCCTATTATAATTTATAAAATCTTTTGCATTTAGATATTGCTGATCATCCCTTTCGTTATTGAAACTATACTTATATTTATAATTAATAGATGATTTACCAACTTTTCCCGATTTTGTTGTTACTAATATTACACCATTAGCAGATCTAGCTCCATAAATGGCGGTCGCTGCAGCGTCTTTCAAAACCTCTATAGACTCTATGTCATCAGAGTTTAATGCATAAAATGAACTAGATACACCATCTACCAAAATTAAGGGAGAACCAGTTCCATCAAAATTAGTCCCTCCACGAAGTACAATTTGCGGACTAGCACCAGGCTGTCCTGTAGTATTTGTTACCCTAAGTCCAGCAATTGAGCCTTGCAAAGCAGTTGCAGCATTGGATCTCGTTGAAGTTTCAAATACCTGAGTATCAAGTTTTGATACCGATGTTGTCAAGGTAGCTCTAGTTTGCTTTCCATACCCAGTTACTACTATCTCATCAAGCATAGAAACATCAGGTTCAAGAGTGACATTTAATACATTATTATTAGTAACAGAAACTTCCTTCTTTAGAAAACTGATGTAACTGAACAATAAAACATCTCCTGAACTTGCTTGTATTGTATATTTCCCATCAAAGTCTGTAGTTGTACCCGACGAACTTCCCTTAACTACGATCGAAGCTCCAGGTAGAGGCATATTGTCTTCACTAGAAACAACTGTTCCCGTAATTGTTTTTACCTGCCCGTGACTTTGGATAGGTAAAAATAAAAACAAAATAAAAACCATAACTATGGCATAAAGGTGTTTTTTTTTCATTTGATTAGTTTTTGTTGTTATTGTATTATGTAATACATAATACAATATTGTAACAAATAATTAACATATCAAAATAATATTGATAAAAAAGACATATAATCATTGTGAAAATTAATCTAAAAAGGAAAAAAGATCACTTTCTGATGAAAAAGAAAAAATGAAATATTGCTAATTAAACAACGCATTCATTATAAGAGAATATTAATCTTAAGAAGAACTGATAATTATTGTAATTGTACTTTATACTAAATTATATTCTTATTAGGAATTAAAATACTGAAGAGATAACCAAAGCCAAAACAAGACACAACACCAATAAATGAAAATAATAAAAAGTTTATATCTGTAAAGGAATTAATAAGCCAAACCAATATGGCACTTACAAACAAACCTAAGAGTGTACCTCTTGCATTGGCTTTTGTTGTTAACATGCCTAAAAGAAACATTCCGCCCAAACCTCCTGTAAAAAGGCCTAAAAATCTATAAAATTGATCCCATAATGATTTAATATCTGAAATTGACATCCAAAGAGCAAAGAGCACGCCTATAATTCCTGTAATAATTGTAACTAAACGTGCAATTCGTAATAATTTTAAATCTGAAACTTTAGGATTAAAATGTGTGTAAAAATCGTTGCAATATGCTGTTGCAACGGAGTTTAGGCTACTACTTATACTAGACATTGCTGCAGAAAAAATACCAGCAACTAATAAACCTGAAACTCCAATAGGAAGTTCACGTACTATATACCATGGAAATATTGAATCATTATTAGAAATCCCTGGTGATAATCTATTAGGCATTTCTGTGTAAAAAATAAATAATAGTGTTCCTATTCCAAAGAAAATTATTGTTGCTGGTAGTGTTAGAACAGCATTAGTATAAAGTGTTTTTTGAGAACTTTTAACACTCGAGCTTGTAAGATATCGTTGTACAATCGTTTGATCTGTTCCTTGAGTTACTAATGCTGAGGCTAATCCTCCAATGAGTACTACCCAAAATGTAGATTCTGTAAAATTAAAATCCATATTTGCAACATTAAACTTATCTTTATCTGAAGCATAAGAAATCATTTCTACAAACGAAGTTTCAGTATGTAACATGATCCATACTATAGCCAAAATACTACCTCCCATAAGAACTATTACTTGAAGAACATCAGTCCATATGACAGCTTCGATACCTCCGAAAGTTGTGTAGAAAACACAAAGAATTCCCATTATTAAAATACTCGTTTCTACAGAAATTCCAGTAACTATTGATATTGCTAATGAAGGGAGTAATAATACAATTCCTATTCTTCCTAATTGAAAAAGGATGAAAGACAAACTACCAAAAGCACGAGCTGTATAATTAAATCTATCTTCTAAATATTCGTAAGCAGTTTTAATTTTTAATTTATTAAAAAAAGGAATAAAAATAAAAGCTATTAATGGAGTTATAAGAATTGCTGCAATATTTAAAAAAAAGAAAGACCAATCAGTTATAAATGCTTTTGCTGGTATAGCCATAAATGTTATTGCACTCAATAGTGTCCCAAAAACACTTAAACCCGAGGCCCACCAAGGTATTCGACCACCACCTACAAAATAATCTTCAGTAGACTTTTGCTTTCTTGAAAAATAAACACCTATTAATACTGATATCAATAAATAAAAAAACAATACACTATAGTTTATAAAGCCAAACGGTCGAACTGTGTTAGACATATTAAATGCCTTTACTTTTGGCGTTCTAATACCTGGAGATATCTCACCAGAGATAATAATAAAATCATTATCCATTTTGAATGAAAGTGCAGTAACCGGAATCTGTGTATCAAGTTTATCATAAATAAACCATTTTTCAGTAATAGTGTTAAATGCTAATATCTCTTTTGAAAAACCTGGGTGATTATTTAAAATACTATCTCGTCTCTTTATTAATAATTCTTTAAATAAAGTGTCTTTATTTAATTTAAGTTCTAATGCAATTTTTTCTAACTCATCAAAAATAATTTGATCACTTCCCCCATAAATCATAATATGCATAGACCCCATAGCCTCTGCTGAAGCTCCCATCAATACACGGGAACTATTATTAACAACTATTTCTTTTTGGTCCTGCCAAGTATGATTTTTTAAATCATAAGACAAATAGCTATTAATAGTTTCGGACTTTTGATACTTCTTTTCATTTCTTCCTCCAAATAAAAATAATTTTTTGTTTGTAGATGTCTCTTGCACAGCTACACAATGAAGCATTCTAGGAGGTCCTGGGAAATCTTTTAATTTTTCCCACCTCTGTTTAGCGATCAAGCTTAACCTATAAAATGAATTTGTGGTTTGCGAATTATTTTTTCCTCCTACAACATATACATAATCATCAACAACAACAGCTGATGCATATGCCAATGCTTCTGGCAATTCAGGATAACTTTGAATCTCTACCTCTTTAGAGTTAGAATTATAACTAATAGAAAATACTTTATTGCTAGCTTTCTTCTCATTATTTCCACCTACACATAAAATTCCATTTTCTATTCTTACTGATGCAGAATAAGCTATCCTAAATGGCAACTTGCTATTAGATAAGCTCCACGATTCATCTTCAAATACATAAATATTATCACTCCATATTTTCTTACCTCCTTGCCAAGGTTTTCCTTCAGGAAAATTAGCCCCACCAGCTGCTAAAATGACATTATTTGTTTTACCTCCCAACATCCCCGCGTATCCTAGAGACTCTATACTTGGATATTCTCCTGGTAAACTAGGTAGATCTGAAATATTTAGTTTTGGGGTTTCTTGACCAAATGAATAAAAAAAACTACAAAACATAAAAGTTAAGCCAATAAAACTCCAAAATTTAGACATACTCAAAAATTACTTTTAACTCCAAAATTACATTTCTAGATGCGATATAACAGATGGCTAATATAATAAATTATCTTAAAAATGTATTATGTATGACATATATAAATATGATTATATATTCAAAATGCATATAAAAAGCAAAAAACTTAAGAAAATAATATTGGAATTGGGTTCTGACACAAGAAGATAATTATTTATTTTTGCATCATACTATTACCTATTAAGATATAAATTGATCTTTAAAATAGGAAGTAAAAAATTGATTAAAAACATCAAGACAGTACACCTATTTTTCACCTCTTATTCTCTTACACCCTTATACAAAGCAAGAGTTACTTATTGTATTGGGGGAAGTAAGGATTTTGTTTCCCCACTCTTAAAAAGCCTCACTGAAACCAAAATAAAGACCTGAAGATTCTCGGCCGATTCCGAAATCTATTCTGAGGTTCATTCTTGGTTGTACTTCCAATCTATATCCAACACCTAGATTTGGAACCCATTCTGAAACATCACTCAAACTAGGAGCAACTGTTCCTGTTCCCAACCAAGTTGCTAGGCCATGCTTACTTAACGAGCCATCTGATTTTAAAAACATATGTCTCCATTCTGCCATAAAATAAATAGCTGTTTTATCGCGATATTGTCCTTTTATATAACCACGTAGAGCCGCTCCTCCTCCAATTCTACCCAATTCTTCATAAGGAACATCTCCATAAGCTGCTCTCATATATAACTTTGTGGCAATAACATTTCCTTCTCTATAAACTTGATGATAGGTTCTAAAGTCTAACTCATAAGTTTCATAATCATTATCACTACCGAGGTAACTTCCATAGAAAAGAGAAGCAAAGCGGAGATACATTCCCTTCCAAGCATTTACAGTGATATCTCTACTATCATAAGCTAGAGATAGACCTGTCGCGCTATTAAAATTTTCTGAACCAAACTGTAGGTAATTAGCATCTTGCTCCATCAACGGATTAACTTCTGTAACCTTTGTTTTATTTAAATTGAAATTTACTCCGAGATATAAATTGGGTATTATTCTAAACAAAAATCCAGGAGCCAAAAACCATTGATGGCGGTGATAAAGAGATGTAGTATCGCCTTTTTCTATATTTTGATTCTCTTCCATTCCGACACCAAAATAATCATCGTCTGCATCAGAATATTTGGCGACAACATTTAACCGAAAGCGATCTTCTCTCCAAAACGATTGTAACTTTACATTCACTCCAATATTACCCCGTGTACTTATAAATGCTGTGATAGGCAACGATGAACGTTGAATTAAAGAGTCCTTAGGATTTGTTTTAAATGTATAAAGCATTCCTCCTGCAATCAAAAAACCATTCTCTGGTGTATACCCAGGACCTAACAAAGGTGATAAAAAAGGCTCTCCTGCTTCAATTTTTTGAGCTTTTAAAGCTTGCCTTTCTTTAAACCATTTCTTTATACCCTTGTCTTGAGCCAAGGAAAAACTTCCTATTAATAGGAATAATATAAGTATATAGTTTTTTAATAGCATAATTACAGACCAAAGCGGTAATTAAAAGATAATAGCAATTGAGTACGTCCTTTACCAAAACCACCTTCTAATCGATACCAATAATGGTCCCCTTGCATAAATTGTACCCCAAGCTGTAAGGTCCAATCCCCTATAGTTTCTTTTTCAAATTCGTATCTAATTACTGTATCTCCAATATCTTTCCCATCCAACCAATCTTCCATATAATCCACCAATCTATCTACAACCACCTTTTGGGGGCGAGATAAATCATCATACCAATTTTGAGCTGAATCTCCAATTTGCTGTTTTATATCATCCAACTTATCGGGATCGAGCGTTGCAAAACCATCACTAATTTTTAAAGAACCAGCAGACAAACGCTCTATATATTGATTTTGAGCTCCAACACTAAAACTTATACTATTATCTGAATTATAAAAATCAAAAACCTTACCAACCCTCAATGAAGACACCACTCCAAAAACAGGCTCATCTAAAGCTGAAGTATGGGATGACGAAAGGTTTAAATTTGCAGCTCCAAAATAATTATTCCTTCCATATGCCAAAACAATACCACCTCCATAGGTATCTACAGATGGCGTTGTTGCAATATTTAAATTAACTGGAAACCTTATATCAATATTAGCATTACCTTCAGAATGCGCATAAATTCCATACAGGTTTAAAAAAGGAAAAATCCATGCATCGGCACGTATATTAAAAACGTTTGCTGAATTTTGGACAGGATCAAATTCCACAAAATCCAATTGCTCTAAATTAGAATCTCCAAAACCTACTTTTAATTTTGTTATATCTAAACGTGTTTGTTGATGCACATAATTAAACATAAGTCCAAAAGGTAAGGGCAATCTATGCCCCATACTTTCTATTTTTTCTGCAAAAATGGGAAATAGATAAGGATACTCTCTTTTACCTATACTATCTTTTAGTTCTCGTTTATGCATTGGCGAAATTTGAGCTGACACCTGCATTGAAAACATAAAAATTATTCCTAATAAAACATAGTTTGAGGGAAGAGTAACTTTTAAACTAGTCATACTTTAGGGTTAAAAAAAACAAACTTATCAATCTAAAATACAAAAAGATATAATTCCTCCTTCAATTATATTCAACATTTAGCTATAATTCATAAAAACACTTCAATATTTTATATAAAAAAGCCAGAGAAATAAAATTCCTCTGGCCTAACTAAAAATATGTATTTATCTTAATTTTTCTTGTTTAATAGCATATAACCTAAAACACCTCCTATTAATGAAGCTGTAAAAATTCCGATTTTAGCTTGAGTCATATAAACTTCTTCCGTGAATGCTAGCGACGTTATAAACAAAGACATAGTGAATCCAATTGAAGCTAACAATCCTATTCCAAAGAGGTTTCTAATATTCATCCCTTCGGGGAAAGGAGCTACTTTAAGTTTAACTAATAATAATGTAACTCCCACAACACCTATTACTTTTCCTAATAAAAGTCCTAATGTAACTCCCATTGCAACGTTTGTACTAAATAACTGCTCGATGTCTATTGATAAAGAAATTCCTGCATTAGCTAAGGCAAATAGCGGAATTACAATAAAGGTTACAAATGGATGCATTGCATGCTCCAATCGCTGTAATGGAGGTATGATTTCTTTTGTTCCTTCTTTTGCTTTATCTAAAATATGTAACTGTTCATTAGTTAGAGTTGGGATTTCATCATTGGCATCCATGGCTTTAAATTTCTTTAGATAATGCTGAATCTTATCTATATATGCATTCTCCCCAATTCTCATATCTGCAGGAATTGTAAATGCCGCAAGAACCGCTGCAATAGTTGCATGAACTCCTGAAAGTAAAAAAGCAATCCACACCCCTATAATTCCAAAAAAGGCATAAAAAAAAATACTTCGTACGCCCATTTTATTCCCGATAAACATTATCAGAACAAATCCTAATCCTATAGATAAGCTTACAAATGAAATTTCTGAAGTATAGAAAAAGGCGATTACCAATACAGCTACCAGGTCATCTACGATCGCTAATGCTGTTAAAAATATTTTCAATGATAATGGAATCTTACTTCCTAAGAGGTATAAAACCCCCAAAGCAAAAGCTATATCTGTAGCCATTGGAATTCCCCATCCACTACTCACTTCTCCTGTGGGATTTAATATTAAATATATAATTGCAGGAACAACAACTCCTCCAAATGCAGCTGCAATGGGCAATAATGCTTTTCTTGGATTGGATAATTCTCCTCCTACAATTTCTCTTTTCAGTTCTAATCCAAGTACAAAAAAGAAAATGGCCATTAATCCATCGTTAATCCAATGAATGAAACTATAGTTTAAAAAAGATTCTCCGTTAAACTGGAGTCCTATTTTATGTTGAAAAAATTCAAAATATTGATCCGACCATGGGGAGTTTGCCAAAAACAGTGCAATGATAACGCTGATTCCAAGCACGATCCCTCCTGCTTTTTCTTGTTGAATAAATTTTTGAATTGGGTAGGTAACTTTGTCAATAGGATACTTTTTTTCTTCGCTCATTGGCTTTATATTCTGTGTTTTTGTTATTTTGTAAAGATACCTTTTTAACAGCCCATTTCGATATAATTAGGATAAGTTTCACATGTTAAATAAGGCTTTTCAGACGAAAAAAAATAGAACTATGTAGGATAATTAGTCGTTTCAATTCAAAATAAAAATTCAGATATAAAAAAGGTTGCCCTTATCAGGCAACCTTTTATACATAGAACTTTAATTCTCAATAAATAACAGCAATCATAAAGTGATAAGAAATTAAAGTCCTCTGAGGGGGAAACTTAATATTTAGTTACTTAAATATGAATTTGCAGTTGAAGTACGCTCTTCCACATGTCTATTTAATTCGCTAATAGCGGTTAGAAAATCGGAACTAGAGTTTAAGAAAGTGTATCCCGAAACTTCTGTTGTTGCATAAGGCTCAACTAAAGAAGAATATGTAGAATACTTAGATTGTATTGTACTAACATTAAACTCATTAGCTATGGCTTCTTCAACATAAGCATCATACTTTGCTTTATATGTCTCATCTTCATATAAGTATCCAATTAATGGCCATTCAGAATCGCTAACATCAGAGAAATCCATTGCCACTGCTCCTTCTCTATTCCCTTGTTGCAAGGCTTCATTGTTATCCCAAGGAATCCACGACAATTTATCGGTATCTGGGTTATTATAAAGGAAATAATTATGCGTCATTCTACCATACGTATCCCAATTCTGAATAACCGTATTCACTGCTAAATATTTCAAGAATGTATCAGTATCAAAAATGGTCTCCAATTCTTCTCTCCATGCTGCTGGATCTGTAGTTCTATTATCGGCATGTAAGGCTGTAAATAAAGCTTCTATATCAGAGAAATCTGCTTCGTCTTCATTTGTTTTCTTAACAAATACATCTTCAGAGAAAGTCCCCTCAGCAAAACTAGCACCATCACCATCTGGCTTATATAAATTCCCGTCGTCATCAGAGAACTGCGTATCTATCACCGTATCATCAACTTCCTCAACCATAGTATACACGCCAAAATATTCTGGTCCATCTCCATGATCTACATAAAGAGTATAGAAAGCTGTATGCGAAACTGCTAAACCTGCATCTCTAAATACATCCGCGGCTACTTTTTCTCTAAGCATAGATTTATCATTATAGTTATTTTTCAAACTCAATTTCTTAAATCCGTAGAAACGCTGATTATCAATTTGTGGGTAGTCATCTTCAAACTCATCAAAATCTAACTTAAAAGATAGTTTCAAGATTCCAGAAGACCAGCTCGATTGTAAACTAGAATTTCCTTTAAAGCGTACTCCAACACGGTACCATTCTATCCCATTATAAAATACTTCGGCAGGAACAAAAATCGGATCTTCATCTGTAGTTACCAAACTATTTCCTCCGCCTCCAGGACCGCCACCAGAAGAACTTCCAAACGAACCATAGGTAGCTGTCATATCGTCTAACATACTCTGCCAACGCTCTTCCGTAATTACGATATCTATACGTTTTACAGCTTCATCCTCAAATACTTCGTCAAAATTAGGATCTGCATCATTACTATGGGTTGCTTCCGTCCAATCTAATGCTTCAAAATCTGAATCATCTTCTGTTGTTGTTTCCTCAGTTACGTCTTCTGTTGTTGCTACATCATCATCAGAGCAAGAAAAAACTACGGCAAGTTGCATTGCTATAAAAAATAATATGCTTGCTTTTTTCATTGTTGTTGAATTTTTTTAAGTTTATATAGGATCAAATATCTCTATTAGAACCAAACAAAAAAGACATATTCAGCGAAAGTGGTAATATTCTCAGCGAACCTCCTTTAATTTCATTTAAAAAAGTCTTGAAACAATGTAAAATTGGCATAATAACCCTTAAAACAGAACAACAATGTAAGTAATATATGCTATATCTTATGTGTTTTATTCAACTGAAAAAATCTTATAATTGACTTCTAAATAAGCCCTAATAATTGAAGAATTCCTATTAATTACCTTATGATAATCAATTCCCTTTTACTCTTATCCACAGCTCTTTCATGAGTTTCTGAGCATCTTCCCTTCCCTTTTCAGTTTCTGTGAACTTTAAACGTCCATTGGGATCGGTTTCTATTTTGTACTGAAATACAAAATCTTGAGCATCGGGATCCATACTCATCAATCCGAAACGGAGGTCATTAAAGAACAAATCATTTTCGTGTTCTGTAATACTATACCATCCTTTGGAGATCTTAATCATCCGTTGCATCTTATCTTTTTCAATAATAGTTGCAATCAACTCATGGTTTTTAGGACGACTATTAAAAGTAATGGGTTGCGAATCGAATAAAGAGTAGCTTCCCAATAAAAAAGCGTCTTCTGTAGCTACATTGGCGTTCCATAAAATAGTATTTAAAGGCGAAGGACGTGTGTCTATTTCTGAATAACTTATGTTTTGCTCTGCTAAAGCTTCTTTAAATTTAGCATAAGAAACCCATTTTAAAAGTAAAGATAATGCCAAGTAACTAGTACTTATAATGAGTCCCATTTTATTATAAAAACGACGTTTTTTTGTGGTTCTCTTCTGAAACATCGTAAGTACTAAGAACCCTATAAAAGGTACGGTATACAGCGGATCAATTACAAATATGGATTTAAAGGCGACTCTATACTCAAAAGGCCAAAACAGTTGCGTTCCCCAAGTGGTAAATGCGTCTAAAAGTGGATGCGTAAGAAACCCCCAGAAAAACAATAAACTCCACCCTTTAAAATCTTTATAAGACTCGTACCTAGAAACTAACCAGCCGAAAATGGGAGCAAAAATGACGGAAAATAAAATAGAATGTGTAAACCCACGATGCATTTCTAAGGCTGTTACGGTATCTGTAAAATTACTTGCCAAAACATCGAAATCTGGAATAGTACCAGCAATAGCGCCATATAACATAGCCTTATTGCCTATCTTCTTTCCGAGAACAGCCTCACCAACGGCGGCTCCTAATACTATTTGCGTGAGTGAATCCATATCTTTTACAAACATAACTGTTGTAAACTATAAAATATAGTAGCGCGTATTAAAATTGTATGTTTTATTCTGAATGACTGGCTGCTAGTAGCTGCTCCATAGGTACTCATAATATAATTTACTGATTATTAATAAATTATATTTTAAAGTTTACAAGTTAAAGCGCCTTATTGAACTTTTTTACTCTATCTTACTGCTTTAATCCTAAATCATATTATATGAAAAACTTAATTACGAATAAGTTCACTCCAAAAGAGGAACAAGCTATAACCAAGAATATTAAAGATATTGAGCGACTTATTAGCGGAAAAGTAACTGCATTGAATGAAAGTGAGCGCAAAAAATACGGCTCTATTAACGAGATTAATAAGTTGTTTGTTAATAAAACTCACGCTATACACGCTGAAAATCCAGAGCTTAGTGCTCCAGAGGTAGATTGGAATGAGTATAAAAAAGATTATCAAACTCGGGTATTTTTAGAAAAGCAAATCCAATCACTTAAAAGCATTGTCTATCAATTAGAAAGTACAAAAACACTTCACGATTTTGATAATTACCAAGATTCATTAATCGATTATAGCTATTCTCAGTACAAAAAGAATGCTAAAGTTAGTGGATACTCGAAAAAAGTAGATGAGCTAAAACAGTTCTTCATAAAAAGTAAAAACGAGATCGAGAAATAGAAAACCTTCCCTCAATTTAAGTACTAAAGCCTTGAAGCAATTGTGTTTCAAGGCTTTTTTTATGCGCTTAAATCTAATTAATACGTGTATTACGGGGTGAAACAGCGCTCTTTATACAGTAAACATCCATATGGAGAGGTTAAATATCCCTCCAGATAGGTGCCACTGGGTGTCTGTTGGGGTTGTTTATAGGTAATTATACGTAAAGTACCTATCCATAGGGGTTAAGAACATATCTCGATACGTACCATGACGTATCCGTTGGCGTAAAAGACGTATCCCGATACGTACCATGACGTATCTGTTGGCGTGAAAGACGTATCCAGATACGTGCCATGACCTATCCGTTGACGTGAAAGACGTATCCAGATACGTGCCATAACGTATCCGTTGACGTGAAAGACGTATCCAGATACGTGCCATGACGTATCCGTTGGCGTGAAAGACGTATCCAGATACGTGCCATGACGTATCCGTTGGCGTGGAAGACGTATCTGAATGGGTGAAAAGAATATTTAGAGAAGTTTTTATGAAACTGACACCATATCAAATTCTATTTTTAATCTGAATAGTTATATTCGCACTTTAAAGAATGAGCAATGGCGACCGAGCAGATACATTATAAACTTTACAAACCTTACGGCATTATCAGTCAGACACACAGTAATGACGAACGGCAAGCTCGAAAGAAAAGATTTCTAAAAGAACTTTATGATTTTCCTGAAGGAATTATGCCTATTGGTAGATTGGATGAAAAATCTGAAGGATTACTACTGATGACTACCGACGGAAAGCTTAGCGATACCATTAACAGAAGCGGAATGGAAAAAGAATATTATGCTTTGGTTGATGGTGATATTTCAGAAGAGGCTATTGATAAAATTCAGCAAGGAATTTCTATAGGCTTGGATAGAGGAAAATATAAAACCAAATCTTGTGCTGCCAAAAAAATTGACACCCCTAACCTCCCCGAGCGTAAAAAGAAAATTAGAGATGCACGCCATGGCCCTACAAGCTGGGTTAGTATTACCCTTACGGAAGGAAAGTTTCATCAAGTAAGAAAAATGACCTCCGCAGTAGGTTTTCCTACCCTTAGACTTGTAAGAGTTAGAATTGGTGAAATTACCTTAGATGGTATGCAACCTGGTGAGGTTAGACATATAGAAATCTAAACCTATTACATTAATACATGGTTTATAGGTGCTAAAGATGGTGGAATATCTGTTTCGTCTAGCATTTCTCGTAAATCTATTTCTATAGTTCTACTAAGTGCTGCCATAGGGATATCATTAGGACCACCCTCAAACGGATTTGCTGTATGCTGCCCTACTTGTTCTAAAGAAACAAAAACCCAACCTACTACTACACTAAATGGTATGGTAAACCAAACTCCATATGTGCCTATGTTAGCAAATGGTGCCAATAGTCCAAAAGGTAATAACGTTACAAAAATATGTATAAAAAATAAGTTGATACTAGAGAACTGACTAGGATATGGAAAATTCTTTATTCGTTCTGCCTTTCCTTGGTGTGTAAAGAAATCTTTTAAACAACTTTCTAAACTAACATATGGGTAATCTGCGATTTCATTTTTAGCTTTCAATCGTCTTAAATCTGCCGATTGTAAACTTAAAAGTTGCGTTGCTCTATTGCTCTTCTTTAAAACATAAGCTAAATCTTCTTCACTTAAAAGAGGCCTTAATTCTTCTTCCAAATTGCTCTCCCACTCTGGCACAGGATAGTGTTTTCTATATTCCTTGGAGTTATAATCTTCCATATTCTCCCAAGATTTTGGAGTACGTAATTGAAAACGAAGTGCCGTTAACCAAGCAATATGTCGGTATACCAATCGCTTATGATCGTCATTTATTTTATAAGCTGAAGCGGGGTCGTTTACAAAATCTTTCACCATAATACCCCAACTGCGACTATCATTAACAATAGCGCCCCATATTTTCCGAGATTCCCATAGTCGATTATAGGTTTGCGTATTCTTAAACCCTACAATAAAAGCGGCGGCAGTACCTATTAAAGCAATTGGAACCCATGGGAGTGCAATCCATTTAATATCGAATACTGCATAAATAACAGTGGGAATGGTGGCGATAAAAAACAACCAATATATGGCTCTTCGTGTCCAAACTAAAAACTCTTTTGCTGTATATTGTTTTCCTGTGTGCATGGATATGTGTCTTAAAATTGAAAAAAGTAAACTTAATAAATTATAAGATTAATCAATACAAATACAGTTTAAAAATTATAGTATCTAAACAATATACTATCAAATATGACTTAATTACATAAAAAAACCATCAGCACCTTTGTTATAGATACCGATGGCTATTCGTTATTTAAGAGCTATTTCTAATTAATATTCCAAAGTGTTTCAAAAGGCAAGCTATATAATTCAGCAGAAGGCAAACCTCCAGATTTTTTAAGCTCATTATACTGTTCCAATTGCTTTGGACTTAGATAAATGGAAGGATCTTCATTATCTGCAATAGCAGCATTTACCTTTGTACGCTGCACCATACTTAATGGCATATACCTAAAGTAGCTGTTTTTAAGATAATATTGAGGGTCTCTATCTGTTTTATAGGCATCAGATTTACTAAATGTTTTTATATGCCTTTTAGAAGCATAACCATCTAACTCTTCTTTGGTTACCATTTCTGGATTGTACAAAACCTTTACCACCTCATAAGAACCAATCCACCCAGGATCTGTAACCAACACCCCCGGATGACGCCCCAAAACAGACTCCCCCGTCCAGAAACAAGACATGGTATAAACGGCTTCTTTAGTAGCGCCATATTTATGAACCAAATCATACCCCAAAACTTTTACATAAGCTGGAATCTCTTTTTGAGCAGTCTCCAACGCATTAAGCATTGCGTTATAGATGCTTATAGGATGATAGGTATTGGCTACCTTTGGAATAATATCATCTCCGCTACTATTTATAAAATGAACCACAGGATTGTTCCAACTCGGCTCCTTATAGCGTTCTAGAATCTCCTTATCCTTACCTCCTTTATTATTATAAATTGCCAAAGGCACAAAACTATTTTCTATAGCTTCTACCATTAATGGGAAACTCAACACTTGATTTCCATAATTTACACAAGTGCTGCAACCAGGCACTTCTTGGAAAAGCATAAAGATAGGTTTACCGGTGCTTTTACTTTCTTGCAAAGCTTCGTTATAATCTCGAAACCAGCTTACTTTTCCTAATTCTACAGGTTGATTACTTACATTGGTTTTTGTTTGCGCTATCATATTTCCTCCTAATAAGAGTATACAAACAGAAAATAAATGCTTGTATAATCTTCGATTTAAGTTATTGAAAATACTATGTTTTTTATCTCTCATAGTACAATTTTAAAGGTGAGTATATTTTCAATATAATAGTCGGAAATAAGACTAATAACTTACATTATAGCAAACATATAGACACAACAAAGAGGAAGCATATTTTCTTCTGAATTAGGTCCAGGAAATATTTAAAAATGACACCTTTTTATTAAAGTTCATACTAGCTACTAAGCATTATCTTGCTCATGCTCTTCAATATCTTTTCTAAGGTCTAGTTTTCTAAAAGCAGGAGATATAATTCCTGTAGCAACCACAGTAATTATTGTCATGGTACCACCAAAAACAACGGCAGTAACAGTTCCCATAAGTCTTGCTGTTAATCCGCTTTCAAAAGCACCAAGCTCGTTAGAAGATCCTACAAACATAGAATTTACAGAAGCTACACGCCCACGCATATGGTCTGGCGTACGTAATTGTAATATTGTTTGACGGATAATCATAGAGATTCCATCCAACATTCCGCTAAAGAATAATGCCAATACAGAAACCCAGAACCATGTTGATAAACCGAAGATGATAATACAAACTCCAAATCCGAAGATGGCACCAAGTAGTTTTAATCCCGCATTTTTATTAAGAGGAAAATAGGCAGAAGTGAACATCGTTATTAAGGCACCTACAGCTGGTGCTGCCCTTAATACTCCAAAACCTTGGGAACCTACATGCAAAATATCTTGAGCAAAAACAGGTAATAAGGCTACTGCTCCCCCAAAAAGAACAGCGATCATATCTAAAGTAATAGCTCCTAAGATAATCTTAGTATTGAAGACAAATTTTACACCTTCGCGAAGACTTTTAAACACATTCTCCCCTATATTAGGATTTAAAATAGGCTTCTTGGGGATTTGCAATAAATTAATGATAGCAATTAAAGAAAAGGCAAATATTAAACACATAGACCAATGGACGCCAATCCAATTAATACTAAATCCCGCTAATGCAGGACCTAAAACAGCCCCCATTTGCCAAACAGAACTACTCCAAGTAGCAGCATTTGGATATATTTTTTTAGGTACAATTAAGGAGAATAAAGAAAAAATTGTTGGTCCGAGGAAAGCTCGTACAATCCCTCCAAGGAAAACTAAAAAGTAAATACAGTATAATACAATATCTGTTGACCATGCCCCCACAACTCTTGGCCACGTTAAGAGAAAGAGTCCGAAGCTAATTACCGAAAACCCAAGAATACATTTTAATAAGAGTCCTCTCTTTTCCTTCTGATCTACAATATGACCAGCAAATAACGCTAAAGAAACGGCAGGAATTACCTCCATTAAACCAATTATTCCCAATGATAATGGATCTTTAGTAATGCTATATACTTCCCATTCTATTACCACAAATTGCATAGACCATGCAAAAACCATGGCAAAACGTACAATTAAAAATATATTAAACTCTCTAAAACGTAAAGCTGCGTACGGATCGTTTTTTTTCAAAGTAGGATTATTTGAAGTTGGTTTTATATCCAATTCTTGTTAATGGATAATCAAAGGTAACGATATCTCTGAAATTTTTAAACGGTTTTATCGGCAATGATAATTAAGTCACAACCAGTTGAGAACCAATCCTCCAAAGGTAATTTCAGTCGATTATGTGCTAATTTTTTACGATGAAATGCAAAATTTTAACATTTACATATGATCTAATTCAGAAATGCGTCCGTAGATAATACAAAACCACTTAAAATTGAATCGTGAAATGCCTCTTTTAAAAGTACGTTTCAGAAACAGAAAATTAAATGGGTTTTTCAATAAGAATTAAAAAATTTAAACTTATTAACAGATGAAAAAAACAGCAATAACATTATTTACAATTGCCTTATTAACTTCTTGTGTATCGAAGAAAAAGTATGTGGAGTTAGAGCATGAAAAAGGAGAAATCCAAAGTCAGCTTCAAAAAACACAAGTAGAAAAAGAAGAATTGGAGACAAAGTTTTCTGCAATACAAAATCGTGTTGATGAATACAATAGCAAGATAAACAGCCTAACAGAAGAGAACGACAGTAAATTGGTAACTGTTGGTGATGTGGCTGTAATTTCTGAAGAAACTAAAAGAGGAATGCGTACTACACTTCAAAATGTAGATCCTTCTAAACTTAGTGAGGCTAAGACATTGAAAGATTCTATGAATCTGGCGGTTTCTTATAACCTACAAAAATCAATGAATAATAGCAGCTTAAATGAAGATGAAGACATCGCTATTAATATTGAAGAAACTGTTGTTATGATTTCTATTTCTGATAAGCTTTTATTTAACACTGCTAGTTATAGAGTAAGTAACAAGGCTGATGATATTCTCCAAAAGCTTGCAGATGTAATTAATTCTGAGCCTAGTATTGAGGTTATGGTTGAAGGGCATACAGATGCAAGAAGCATCCATAATGAGAGAGTTCAAGATAACTGGGATTTAAGTGTCTTAAGAGCAACATCTGTGGTTAGAAAACTTCAGAATGAATTTGATGTAAGTCCAGAAAAACTAATTGCTTCAGGAAGAAGTAGCTTTGAGCCATTAGTTTCTAATGATACAAAAGAAAATAGAGCTAAAAACAGAAGAACGAGAATTGTTATTTTACCGAATATCAATAAATTCTTTGCATTGATGGCTTCTAACGAATAATACAGTTTAAAATTAACACACACTTTAAGCTGAAAACGTCTTACTCTTAAAAAGGTAAGACGTTTTTTTATTTCTTGGCTTTAGCTTTTACAGGCTTGATAACAAAAGGAGTAAACCAATCCCAAGTTACCCCGATAGAAAACCGTGCATAGCTATCTACAAAACGGTAGTTATAATCATCAAAACCAGCAGAAAACTGCGCTATAAACCCTAAATCTGTATCCCAAGGAAATATCATAGCTCTAGTTTGCACTCGGTAGGGATCTGTAGAAGGATGCGCCCCTAAATGAAGGTATAAATCTTGCCCCACTACATACCTAATCTTATTATTTATATACCCAGAATATTCGTATTTAAACTCTAACTGATGCCTCCCATATAAGTCGATATCTTCATCATTGTAACCACCAAAATCAAACAATCCAAAAAAGCGATTGTGATATAACTGATAAGTAAAAGTAAAGGAGTGAATTCGGTGAGGGAAATCATCCAAATCGAGATCATTAATGCGGTAATTAAAGGAAAGCCTAGTTAAGTTTGTAGAGTAATTTCCACTGGTTCTGTTCAGCATTGCTGCCAGATCGGTATCGTCTGTAATGGTAGCGTAAATCTCTTTACTTTCTTCAGACTCATCATCAAACTCTTCACTAAAGGCACTTTTAGACTGCCCGTTTGAGTAATGACCACTTTCAATAGCCAATGTTAGGAAGTTATTTTCAGCAGTTTTAATAATTGGTTGCCATCCAAATAATATCTTATAAGAAGGTGTTTTTATAGGCTTTGAAGTTTCATTATACATTCTCAATTGAGGCTGGAATGAAGCATATATAGCATAACCAGGAGTAATTGTATCTGCACTCAACGAACGTCTGATATCATTATATATACTATAATACACAACAGGTTTGGCATCAAAAAGCATGGTTTCATAAGGGTTGTTTCCCACTCCCCCCATTACGTACGGTCTCTCTGCAATTGGATAATACTCTTTAAAATCGGAAGCCTTTTGATGCTTCTGCGCAACCAAAGAAAACGTAGTGATTAAGAACGCAAAAAGTACAACAATCTTTTTCATAACTAATTTATTAAAATATAAAAAGAGGCATTCAAAACAGTAAATACTACTCTTTTGAAAACCTCTTTTAAAAGTACAAATGTATTATTATTTATCGGCAGAAACCTTCCAGATAATTCCAGAATCATCATCATTTACCAATAAAGATCCTTTAGGAGTTACAGTAACATCCACAGGACGTCCGTATACTTCTGAGCTCTCATCGCTAGCAATAAAACCACCTAAGAAGTCTTCTGGTTGCTGTGGTTTTCCGTTACTAAAAGGAACAAAAATTACTTTATATCCAGCAAATTTAGCTCTATTCCATGAACCGTGTTGCCCAACAAAAGCACCATTTTTATATTTAGCAGGAAACTGATCTGCAGTATAAAAAGTAAGACCTAAAGAAGCGGTATGACTTCCTACTGGCACATCTGGGATAATTGTTTTATCTACCATTTCTTGATGTGGATCTTCTTCCCAACGAGGATCGTTAATAGCCCCATAATAACTAAATGGCCAACCATAAAAACCTCCTCTTTTAACGCTTGTAATATAATCTGGTACTAAATTATCTCCCAGTCCATCACGCTCATTAACAGCTGTCCAAAGTTCTCCGTTAGCAGGATTCCAATCCATTCCAACAGGATTTCTAATTCCTGTAGCATAAATTTTTTCTCCAGTACCGTCTAAATTAACTTCTAAAATAGCCGCACGTCTTTCTTCTTCTTCCATTCCATGTTCCCCTACATTACTTGCAGAACCAACAGAAATATATATTTTATTCTTTTCTTTATTCGTAATTATATTTCTGGTCCAATGGTTATTATATCCACCTGCAGGAAGATCTACTATCTTCTCCCCTTCTGATGTGATTTTATCTGCACCTTCAACATACGGATATCTATAAAGTCCGTCAGTATTTGCCACATAGAAATAGTCGTTTACAACTAAAATTCCTAAGTTTTGGTGCAATCCTTCTAAATAAACATGACGTTCATCTACTTCTTCATCACCATTAGTATCTCTTAATAAAGTAATTCTATTTGCTGTATCTTTACCTGTATTTGCTTCAGAAACAAAAACATCTCCATTATCCGCAATGTATGTCCAACGTGGATGTTTTAAATCACCTGCATATCTTGTAACTGTAAAACCAGACAATGCTTCAGGAGTTTTACCTTCAGGCCAATCGATTACAGTACTAGATTTAGCTACAGATTTTGTAGAAAAAGGAGCTGGCAACTCAAGACTACCAATAGCAGTTTCTACAACAGTGGTTGTATCTTTAGCTACTTCATCTGGAGTAGCCTCAGCAGTATCCGTATTTTGATCCTTACAACTAGCTAGTACAATTGGTATGGCTAGTAAATAAATTATTTTTTTCATAGACTTTTAAGTTAAATGGGTTATCATTCTAAGATACATTTTATTCTAGATGATGAAAAGATTCCGCCTAAATTAGCATTAATTTAACAATACAAAGCTGACTTTTTCTAATACTATAAATGGCTATGAATTAGAAAAGTATAGCTATTAAATAATGTAATTAACTAAACTTCAGTTTGGCTGCAATAATATGATTCTTCTTTCTCAATAGAATAGTACTTGCTATAAGAGCAGAAAAAAGCATCACAATAATCATAGGAAAAACAGTTTCATTCTGAAAAATTCCGACCATACTGGAGGCTACAGACCCCATTAGCATTTGAATAGCTCCCATTAATGCGGAAGCATTTCCTGCTGTGTGCCCTAATCTTTCTAATGATAATGCAGAAGCATTAGGAAAGATAAAACCTAAACAGAATAAATAGCTAAAGATTAAAAATGTAGTGATATAAAGGTTTGAGAGCTCAAAATAAGTTACCAAAGCCCACAAAGTAGCAACAACACATTGGGCAATTAATGCAATGTAGATGATTTTCATTTCTGAATGCTTCTTTAATATTATATTGTTTATCTGACTTGCAGATAATAACCCAGCTGCAATTATTGCAAACACGGTTCCGTATTGAGCTTCATTTAAATTGAAAATTTCTAAATACAAATGTGGAGAACCACTTAAATAAGCATACAACCCAGCATAAGCAATAGCTCCACCAAAAGAAAAGATTAAAAACTGACGGTCTTTAAGAATATTGATATAATTTCTAACTACAGTTTTTGGTTTTAATGAAAAGCTCTTATTAGGAGCAGCCGATTCTGGTAAAAACACAGCGGCAACACCCAGTAACACTAGTGCAAATCCTGTAAGGGTAATAAATATAAACTGCCAATTAAAAGAAGTGGTGATAAAAGAACCCAACGTAGGTGCAATAACTGGAGATACCGCAACTACCATCATCAGCATTGAAAATTTACGCGCTACCTCTTTTGTTTTATATAAGTCTCTTACTATAGCTCTTCCCCCTACTAATCCTGCACAAGAGCCTATTGCTTGAAAAAATCTTAAAAGTATTAGTCCAAAAATAGTATCTACATAAGCACAACCAATGGAAGCTATCATATAAATTATTAAGCCAATAAAAATGGGGGTTCTTCTCCCAAAACGCTCTAATAATGGTCCATACATTAACTGACCGATTGCGAGTCCAGCAAAAAAACTAGATAACGATAAAGAGACTTTTGCTACATCGGTATTTAGGCTTTTCGCTATATCTGCAAAAGCTGGTAAATACATATCTATA
This sequence comes from Joostella sp., assembly GCF_048266025.1. NCBI lineage: Bacteria > Pseudomonadati > Bacteroidota > Flavobacteriia > Flavobacteriales > Flavobacteriaceae > Joostella > Joostella sp. The sequence goes on from NZ_JBLXAF010000002.1 coordinate 258,665, forward strand.
GATAATGGACCAATGGCCGTTATTAACCCTAGAATTAGGATCAGTAGCGTTTCATTCTTTTTATTCATCTGTTTCTTTAGAAATTTAAGGATGCAAAATTACTACGATATATTAGTCTTAAAAAACTTATTGATAAGAAATGTAGTTAAGGAATTTATAAAGCTTCAAAAGAAGAACTCTAATAATGAAATCTAAATACTGTATTTTAGCAGTAATGGACATAAAATCAAAACATATCCAACAGCAATACGAGGGCTATTTACAAACGCCAATTTTATGGGAGAATGTTCCTGTTTTTGGGCTCCATCAATTTAAGATCCCTAAACAAGTAATAACTGTTTTTAATCGTGAAACTCCAAAGAACCTTCGCTTAGGAAAACTTGTAGAGTTCTTTGTTAGCAGCGAATTATCGCAAAATAGTGATATTAAAATATTACTCGAAAATTATCAAGTTCAAAATGGGAAGCAAACTATTGGAGAGATTGATTGCATATTATTGCATGAAAACAAGCCTATTCATTTAGAAGTTGTTTATAAGTTCTATCTATATGATGAAAATGTCGGAACTACAGAAATTGAACATTGGATTGGTCCTAATAGAAATGACACCCTTATTAAAAAATTATCCAAACTAAAAGAAAAACAACTTCCTTTACTTTATAATGAATACACAGAGCCAATCTTAGATAAGCTCCATCTTAAGTCTGAAGAAATATCGCAAGCTGTTTTATTTAAAGCACAGTTATTCACACCCTATAAAGAAACCATTGGATTCGAAAACTTAAATAAAGACTGTTTAAAGGGATTCTATGTGAACGTTTCTGACATTAATCAGTTTCACGATTGCAAGTTTTATATTCCATCGAAAAAGAACTGGTTATCAGAAGTACATTTACAAGTTGATTGGATGGTTTATAAACAGTTTTCTGAGCAAATAAATATACTAACCGAACAGAAAATGTCTCCCCTTTGTTGGATCAAATTCCCGAATGGATTAACAAAGAAATTTTTTGTTGTTTGGTGGTAATCATAAAGTTCTTAAAAACAAAAATCGCCATTATTTCTAATGACGATTTTATTGTTTATTTATAAGCTATTAGCCAACAATTTCCTTTTGAGTAATATATGGCTGATTGTAATGTCTTTGCCCAGTAGCTTTATATAAAGCATTTGCTAGAGCACCCATTATTGGTGGGAAAGGTGGCTCTCCTAAACCAGTTGGATGTTCTTTATTTTGCACAAAGTGAACGTCTATACTCTTTGGTGCTTCTCTATGACGAATCATTCTGTAGCGATCGAAGTTTGTTTGCTGAGGTTTACCATCTTTAAATGTTAATCCCCCGTACATTGCTTGTCCAATTCCATCTACAGTACCCCCTTCTACCATATTTGTTGCTGCGATAGGATTAACTACGATTCCGCAATCTACAGCACAATATACTTTTTGAACAACAGGAGTTTCTTCTTCCATGACCATCTCTAATACATTAGCTACATAAGAATTATGACAAAAATAAGCAGAAAAACCACGGAATACGTTACTATTATCTTTAGGTGACCAATTAGATTTATCTCGCACTAATTCTAAGACGCCAGCATAACGCTTAGGATCGTAATCGTTATTTTCTCCAACTGGATTATTAGTTGCTTTTTCTAAAAGCTCCAAACGGAATGCAATAGGATCTTTCCCCATACTCTCTGCAAGTTCATCTAAAAAAGACTGTTCTGCTCCAGCAATAAAGTTTGATCGAGGTGCACGAAATGCCCCAATTGAAATATTAGATTTTAATTCCCAAGACTCAGCTAAGTAATTATCTATTGCTCCAGCTGGGAATCTATTTGCAAATAGAGGACTTTCTGGAATTCCTCCCGCTCTCACATGAAAGCCTATTAAATTTTTGTCTTTATCTAATGCTGCTCTATACGTAGCATGGTATGCAGGACGATAATTTCCAAAAGTCATATCGTCTTCGCGCGTATAAACTAATTTTATGGGAGCTTTCATTTTCTGTGAAATCACAGCAGCCTCTACTACAAAATGTCCATAGAGTCGTCTTCCAAAGCCACCACCCTGACGGGTCATATCTAATTCTATTTTATCCAATGGTAATCCGATTCTAGCAGAAACAGATTTCTCCATAAATTCTGGAGTTTGAATAGGTCCACTTAACATGGCTTTCTCTGCAGTAACATTTGCAAAGAAATTCATAGGTTCCATTGTATTATGCGCTAAAAATGGAGCTGTATAACTACGCTCTATGATTGTATCTGCATTTTTAAAAGCCTCAGCGGGATTTCCATCTTTTCTGACTTCCTTAGAAAGCTTTCCAGAAAGTTTATTCATTTCTTCGAGGTGAGAAGATGTATTTTCCCCACCCGCAGGAATTGATTGTTTAAAACTACCATTTCCAGAAAAATTGGTGTATTCCTCGTCATAACCTTCAAAAGATTCCCAATTTACTTTTAATGCTTTCTTAGCATTCATCACTTCCCAAGTAGAATTACCTACCAACACAACAAGTTCAGGAAAAGCATCAGCATCAAACATATTTTTCAGATAACCCTTTTCATAGGTATTGATACTGAAAACATCTTTAATTCCAGGCATTTTCTTCACTTCCGCAGCATCAAAAGATTTTAATTTCATCCCGAAAGCAGGAGGATGAACAATCATTGCAATCAGCATATCATCGGAATATTGATCAATTCCAAACAATGGTTTTCCTGTTACAATATTCTCTCCATCTACATTTCTAGTTTGCTTTCCTATTATTTTAAAATCATCAAGCTCTTTAAGCGCTACTTCCTCTGGAGTTTCCAATGTAGCAGCCAATGAAGCTACTTCTCCATATCCTATCGATTGATCGCTTTTTTTATGATATATAATTCCTTCTTCCGTAGTAATTTCTTCAATAGGAACTTCCCATTTCTGCGCTGCAGCAGCTTTTAACATATGCCTAGCTGTTGCTCCAGCCATTCTGAGACCGTCCCATGCTTGGCGAATAGACTGACTTCCACCAGCCAATTGACGTGTAAATATTGTGGTGTTTAAAGGAGCCTGTTCTACGATAACATTTTTCCAAGCTACATCTAATTCTTCAGCAACAATCATTGGCATAGAAGTTTTTACATTCTGCCCAATTTCAGGATTAGGAGACATAATAGTAACCATACCATTATCGCCAATTTTTAGATATCCGTTTATTTCAAACCATTCTTTTGGTAAATCTGCTACTTGCTCAGGAGATGGATTACAGGACGCAAGCCAACTAAAGCCAATAACGATACCACCTCCTGCTAATGCAGAGGTTTTTAAAAATGATCTTCTACCGTATGATGTTTTTATAAGAGTCACAAGTTTTGTTTTAGAGATTAATTAATAGAGGCTTTTACAACTCTGTAGCAGCTGTTTTAATAGCAGCTTTTATCCGAGTATAAGTACCACAACGGCAAATATTACCATTCATGGCATCGTCTATATCATCGTCTGTAGGGTTAGGATTGTTATTCAACAAAGAAGCCGCAGACATAATTTGCCCTGCTTGACAATAACCACATTGCGGCACATCATGTTTTAACCATGCTTTTTGAACTGGATGATCTCCTTTCTCCGACAATCCTTCTATTGTAGTTACTTTTTGCTCTCCAACTGCAGAAACTGGAAGCTGACAAGAACGAACAGCGACCCCTTCAATATGGATAGTACAAGCGCCACATTGAGCAATCCCGCAACCAAATTTGGTTCCAACAAAACGAAGATGATCTCTTAAAACCCATAACATAGGCGTAGTAGCATCTACATCTATACTATGCGATTTCCCATTAATATTAAGTTTGTAATTAGGCATACTTTCTTTTTTGATTAATTTAATAAAAATCTATTAAATATAAAGTATGAAAATCAAACATTAACGTCTATTTCGTTGTAATGAGCTTAAAATGGGCATTAATTATAGATAAATAGTAAGTCCTATTTAAGTTTAAACCCTAATAATCTTAAAGCATTTAAAACTACAACTAAAGTAGATCCTTCATGCATAGCCACTGCTATACCGATGTTAGCAAAGCTGAATAATGTAGCTGGAATTAATATAGCTACCATCCCTAAACTGATAAATAAATTTTGCTTAATAATACGTTTAGACTCGCGACTTAATGCTATTACAAAAGGAAGCATTTCAATTTTATCTGACATTAAGGCTACATCTGCAGTCTCCAGAGCAACATCGCTTCCAGCTGCGCCCATTGCAATTCCAACAGTACTATTTGCCATTGCAGGAGCATCGTTAACCCCATCTCCAACCATGGCGATTTTTCTATTTCCCTTTTTTAGTTCTTGAATTGCTTTTACCTTTTCTTCTGGTAACAATCCTCCTTTAGCTTCCGTAAGTCCTATTTGCTTAGCTATTGCATCGCCAACATTTTGGTGGTCCCCAGTAAGCATTATCATATTTTTTATCCCTATTTCTTGCAACTTTTCTAAAGTGCCTTTTGCAGTCTCTCTTGAAATATCCATCACACTAATTAATCCTATGAGCTCGTTATCTAAAGCTACTATCATAACCGTGTGCCCATTAGCCAATAAATCGTACATTTTAGTTTTAACCTCTTCAGAAAGAATAATTCCTTGATCGCTCATCAACGCTTCATTTCCTATAAAAACTTTCTTTGAAGTATATAATGCTTGGATTCCCTTTCCTTGAATGACCCCAATCTCTGCAGCGCTGTTACTAACCTCCAAGTCATATTTAGAAATAATATCTTTTGAAATTGCTTTTGCCAACGGATGATTACTTAAGTTCTCAACATCTAAAACCAATTGTTTGAGAGTTTGTTCATCAAAACCATTATAAGAGATGATGTTTGTAAGTTTAGGTTTCCCTTCTGTAAGAGTTCCTGTTTTATCAAAAGCTATGGTGTCTAGGCTGCCTAAATCTTCCAAAGCCCTTCCTCCTTTAATCAACACTCCGCTTCTTGCTGCTCTTGCAACACCACTAAGTACAGCACTTGGCGTAGAAATTGCTAATGCACATGGACTTGCTGCGATTAATACCGTAATAGCACGGTATAAACTTTCTTTAAAAGTTTCATCTATTACTAAATATGCAAAGCACAATGCTATTACCAAAATAATTACTGCAGGTACAAACCACTTTTCGAATTTCTTAGTTAAGCGTTGTGTTGGTGATTTCTGAGTTTCTACTTCACTAACCATTTTTATCAAACGAGAGATAGAAGAATCTTCACTTAACTTTAAAACTTGAACTTCTAAAACATTATTCCCATTTAAAGATCCCGTATATACCAAATGATGATTATCCAAAGTATTAAAATCTAACTCCTGACTATTATCGACGATAGCTGTTTTATCCACAGGAATACTCTCTCCAGTAATAAAAGCCTGATTAACACTGCTATTTCCTTTGATAATAACACCATCTGCTGCCACTTTACTATTTGGTTTTACGACAATTATGTCATTCAGTTTAAGTGCTTCTATAGAAACTTCTTTAGTAGTGTTTCCTTCTTTTAAAAGTGCTGTTTTTGGAGATAATTCTCCCAAAGCTTCAATAGATTTTTTAGCTTTATTCATAGCATAATGCTCTAAAGAATGCCCCAAACTGAATAAAAATAATAATAAAGCTCCCTCTGCCCAACTCCCAATGTATGCAGCTCCTAAAGCGGCAACAATCATTAGGAAATCTATCTCAAACTGCTTTTTAGCAATTTTTTCTATAGCTTCTTTTAAAGTAAAATAGCCACCGAAGAAATAGGCTATCATGTAAAAATATACATACCCATCCCAAGAAACCATTTTACTGATTATAAAAGGAATGATTAAAAAGATCCCACTTAAAATAGAAAAATATAATTCTGTGTTTCTTCCGAAGATACCATGGTTATGCTCATGGTTACATCCCTCTGAAGAGTTTTTATGTTCATGCTTACTCATCAATATTGCTTTTTATACTACCCAAATATAAAACAATACCTAATGCACAGTATGTGCATTATTCTTGATTACAGTCATCGCATATTCCTCTAACAATCATATTTACATCATCTGGTATATACCCCTTTGGAAGCGCTATTTGTGGGATTTTATGTTCTGTTAAACACATTGTATTCTCGCATTTAGTACAGTAAAAGTGTAAATGCAAATCTGTATGCTTTTCTAAGTGATTTTCGTGTACGCAAAGTGCATATTTAGGAATGGTAGAGCCATCGTTTATTTGATGCACTAGACCACTATCTTCAAATGTTTTTAATGTTCTATATAAAGTTGTTCTTTCTGATTTTTCAAAATTATCTTCAATATCTCTTAAACTAACTGCATAGGTATTATTCTTAAGAAAGTCTAAAATTAGAATTCGCATTGCCGTTGGTCTTATCTTATGATCTTCTAAATGCGCTGTACTGCTCTTCACAACTTTGTTTCTAAATTAATTTGAATATGCTAAAGTTAAAAAATAAGTGATAATCGCCCTAGCATTAAGCTATATTATATTCTTGTTAAAGATTCATAAAAGAGAATGAACATTCATTTTATAATATAACTTTGTAGGCTGAAATTAGTTGTTATTTATAAAGAATGATTCTTATATAAATATGTAAAGCATTTAATGTAGATAACCAGATTTCAAAATGAAAGTTTACATATATTAGATAAAATAACAAACATGGAATTATTAGATAAATTAAAGTGGAGATATGCTGCAAAAGCAATGAATGGCAAAAAGGTTGATCAAGATAAAATCGATCGAATTATTGAAGCTGCACGCTTAGCTCCAACATCAAGTGGGTTACAACCTTTTGAAATTTTTGTAATTACAAATCAAGAGATAAAAGAAAAAATCAAGCCTGTAGCTTGGAACCAGTCGGTTATTACTGATTGCTCACACTTATTGGTTTTTGCTGCTTGGGACACTTATACTGAAGAAAGAATTAATAAGATGTTTGATCTTACCAATGAAATTAGAGGATTTAAAAATGAAGGTTGGGAGAACTACAGACAAATGTTATTAAGTTCTTATCCTCAGAAAGATGCTGAAGAAAACTTTAATCACGCCGCTAAACAAGCTTATATAGCATTTTCACAATCTATTACTGCAGCAGCTTTTGAGGGCGTAGATGCAACTCCTTTAGAAGGGTTTGATCCTACTGCTGTTGACGAGATTTTAGGATTAAGAGAAAAAGGCCTTAGAAGTGCAGTTTTATTACCATTGGGTTACCGTGAAACTGAAAAAGACTGGTTGGTAAACTTAGTTAAGGTTAGAAAAAGTACTGAAGATTTAGTTACTGTAATAGATTAGACCACTCTCTAATTTAATATAAAAGAAAGCGCCCCTCTTTAACAGAAGGGCGCTTTCTTTTTCTCTAGCAATTAATTCCCTAATTAAGGTAACAAAACAGTGTCTATAACATGGATAACACCATTAGATTGATAAACATCTGCAATAGTTACTTTAGCTTTATTCCCTTTAGCATCCATTACCCAAAGTTTTTTTCCTTTTTGCATTACCACTAACTCTTCTCCATTTACAGTTTTAAGTTTAGCTTTCCCCATTCCTTTTTTTACAGCTTCCATCAATGCCTCAGCATCCATTTTACCTGCTACTACATGATACGTTAAAACTGCCTGTAATTGTTCTTTATTTTCAGGTTTTAGTAATGTTTCTACCGTTCCTTCTGGTAACGCTTCGAAAGCTTTATTTACTGGTGCAAATACTGTAAATGGACCTTCCGATTGCAAAGTTTCTACCAAACCTGCGGCTTTTACAGCAGCTACAAGCGTCGTGTGGTCTTTGGAGTTTACGGCATTCTCTACAATGTTTTTTGTTGGATACATTTCTGCACCTCCAACTATTTTTGTGTCTTGTGCCGAAGCATACATAGAAGTTAATGCAAAAACCGCTATTAAGATTCCGTTTTTAATACTGTTACTTTTCATAGTGACTATTTTTTGTTTTATACAATCACTTACGCAAGTTTATCTGGTAGGGTTTTATTTTAATTGTATTAATGTGAAAAAAGATTTCAAATATTTTTATAAACTACTAACATCAAATCAATTGGACTATATAATTTAATAACAGTTTATAATTCAGAATGCCAAAAAAAAATGAATCATGGGAAAATAGCACGTATTGGAATCGAAAAAACATCAATAGAAAAGAATTATTTATTTAAATCAAACTATCACGATACCAGAATTACACCATGAATTTTAACCATACTATATGAAAAAGTATGCATTTTATTGCTTAACTTTATGTAATGGAAAATAAAGATTACATAAGAATATTTACTGGAAGTAGTATTCAAGCAGGGTTATTACAAAGCAGACTTGAAGAAGTCGCTATAAGTCCTGTGATTAAAAATGAAACAGAATCAGCACGATTGGCTGGTTTTGGTCCTTCTGTTATCAATCAGGTGCAATTATTTGTCCACAAAGATGAACATGACAAAGCGCTAGAAATTTTAACAGGAATAGAAAAAGAATTTTCAGAAGAATAAAGACTTATTTTATAATTTAAGAAACCCCAAAGAAATTAAATCTTTGGGGTTTCTTTTATACAATGAATTTCACTTGGGTTATAAAGCATTCAACTTTATATAATTAGTTTTTGTTAAAACCCAACGATTTACTTCTTGCTCAAAATTTAAGGAACCTGGAATAGTTTTATACTTCTTCAGAAATTTAAACCCTACTTTCTCCAACGTTTTATTGGGCGCAGGATTTAAATTTATAAAATATAGTCAGTACTTATAAAGTTAGAGGCTTTACTACCCAATAAATCATTTAAAATACGATTGTTATACTCATTATCTTTAGAAGCTACAAAAGTTCTAATAGAGAAAGAACGCAGAGCATCGTGCACACTTAATGTACCAACAGCAGAATCTTTACGCCCCGTGAATGGGTACACATCTGGTCCACGCTGGCAAGAGCTATTCAAATTAACTCTACAAACAAGATTTACCAAAGTATCTATTAGCGGTGCTAGCGTTCTAATATCTGCTCCAAAAAGACTTACTTGTTGTCCGTAATTAGAATTCGCAACATCATTTAAAGGTTCTTCAATATCTTTAAAAGGAACGATTGGAATAACAGGTCCAAATTGCTCCTCTTTAAACACGCGCATCTCTTTATTTACAGGATATAAAACCGCAGGGAAGATATAATTATCTGTAACTTCTCCTCCTTTAGCATTTATAATATTAGCTCCATTTGCTTTCGCATCATCGATAAGCTCTTGGATATAACTAGGTTTATCTTCCTCTGGTAATGGCGTTAATTTCACACCTTCTTCCCATGGATTTCCAAACTTTAATTCGTCTACACGCTTAGAAAAACGCTTATTAAATTCTTCAATAACATCTTCATGAACATAAACAAGCTTTAGAGCTGTACAACGCTGACCATTAAATGACAATGTCCCTGCAATACACTCATTAATTGCCAAATCTAAGTCTGCATCTCGCAAAACTATCGCTGGATTTTTTGCCTCCAATCCTAAAACCAAACGAAGTCTGTTTTTATGTGGATGTTGATCTTGAAGTGCTACTGCAGATTTACTATTTCCAATAAGAGCTAAAACATCTACTCTCCCAGATTTCATAATCGGTGCAGCTACTTCTCTACCTCTGCCGTAAACAATATTAACAACTCCTTTTGGAAAACTATTTTTAAAAGCTTCTAATAAAGGAGTAATCAATAAAACACCGTGTTTTGCAGGCTTAAAAATAGCCGTATTCCCCATAATTAAAGCGGGAATTAAAAGTGCGAAAGTTTCATTCAGCGGATAATTATATGGTCCTAAGCAAAGAACAATTCCTAATGGTCCTCTGCGGATATGAGCATAAATACCATCACGCTTTTTAAAGTTCGCAGAATCACGATCCAGTTGCTTAAAATCTTCGATAGTGTCATAGATATACTCTACAGTTCTATCAAATTCTTTTTCAGAATCAGGAAGTGTTTTCCCAATCTCCCACATAATGAGTTTTACAACTTCATCACGCTTGGTTTCCATTTGCTTTACAAATTTCTCCATACAAGCAACACGGTCTCCAACTTTCATTGTAGGCCATAAACCTTTACCTTTATCAAAAGCAACTCCAGCAGCGTCTAAAGCTTCGTTAGCCTCTGGCTCTGTCATATATGGAATCGTTCCTAAAAGTGTAGGTTTATAATCTTCTGTAGATGAAATTGTAGAATATACCTCCGTAGTTTTTCCTGTCCACGGTTTTAGTTGTCCCCCAACCAAAAACTTGTTTTGATGGACAAGCTCTTTTATTTGATATTTTTCTGGTATTTCTTGAAAATTTTTAGTCTTAGTTTCCATAGTTTGTATCCTTTTTTAGCAGGAAATACTGCTTTATATTTTTATACACTAAATAGTAAAGTACGTGATTTTTAGGGGGAAATTAAAAATGTTAAACATGATCCTTTATTTTATACTAAATACTGAAAAAGATCAGGTTTGTTATTTAAGTATTCACCAAAGAAGTTTTTAGATTTCATACGTGCAATTAGCGGTTCTAAATCGGCCTCCGATTTTAGTTCTATTCCAACCACCGCTGGAGCATTTTCTTTAGCATTCTTCTTTGTATACTGAAAATGAGTAATATCATCAGATGGTCCTAATATTTCAGCAACAAACTCTTTTAAAGCTCCTGCACGCTGCGGGAATCGGATTATAAAATAATGCTTAAGGTTAGCATATAGCAATGCACGTTCTTTTATCTCCGCAGTTCTAGTAATATCATTGTTACTACCACTTACCACACATACAACATTCTTACCTTTAAGCTTATCTTTATATTGCTCTAAAGCAGATAATGTTAAAGCACCTGCTGGTTCTACAACAATTGCATCTTTATTGTAAAGATCTAAAATCTCCTGGCAAACTTTACCCTCTGGAACGGTTACCATTTCGTCCAAGAGATACTGACAAATAGCAAATGTTCTGTCTCCAACACGCTGTACTGCTGCGCCGTCTACAAATTTATCTATCTCTTTAAGTTCCGTATTTTCTTTATTCTTTAAAGATGTTTTCATAGAAGGGGCTCCCTGAGGCTCCACTCCTATTATTTTAGTTTGAGGAGAAAGTACATCAAAAACACTCGCTAAACCAGAAGCTAGTCCGCCACCACCAACGGCAACAAACACATAATCGATTCTCTTTTTAGTTTGCTCAAGAATTTCCAATCCAACAGTTGCCTGACCTTCAATAACTTTTTCATCATCAAAAGGATGAACAAAAGTCTTTCCAACGCGTGTACATTCTTTCATTGCGGCTTTATAGGCATCATCAAAAGTATCACCTTCTAAAACAATGTCTATGTAATCTTCACCAAACATTTTTACCTGCTCAATCTTCTGCCTTGGTGTTGGAGAAGGCATATAAATGGTACCTTTAATTTTTAACTCTTTACAAGAATATGCAACTCCTTGGGAATGATTTCCTGCGGAAGCACAAACAATTCCCTTTGCTCTTTCTTCTTCGGTAAGCGAACTTATTTTATTATAAGCACCACGAATCTTATATGAACGAACTACCTGTAAATCTTCTCTTTTAAGTAAAACATTAGCCTCAAACTCTTTAGAATAGCGCAAGCTATAGGTTAAAGGTGTAACTGCTGCAACCCCATTTAGGGTTGCAGCAGCTTTTCTAACATCTTCTAATTTTGGTATGTAAACTGTTTTTGTCTGCATAATTTTATATAGAATTAGGAATTTTAAAGCCTGTATTAAACAAGGCTAAAATCCTCCCATAAGAATTAAACAATCTTTTTCATGGCAGTCATAGAAGAACGTAGCCATGCTCCAACCTCTTCTACAGGGTGGTTACGAATCTGACTGTTTACTTCTATTAGTTCTTTATTATCAACACCATTATCATCAGAAAAAGCTTTTCCTATAATATTAGTATCTACATTTTTCATGAAGTCTTTTAATAAAGGCTTACAAGCGTGATCAAATAAGTAACAACCATATTCTGCTGTATCTGAAATAACACGATTCATTTCAAACAATTTCTTTCTTGCAATTGTATTAGCAATAAGCGGTGTTTCGTGTAAAGATTCGTAATACGCAGATTCGGCAATAATTCCAGCTTCAGTCATCGTTTCGAACGCTAATTCAACTCCAGATTTTACAAATGCTACCATCAACACCGCATTGTCAAAGTATTCTTGCTCAGAAATAGCAACATCTCCTGCAGGTGTTTTCTCAAAAGCAGTTTCTCCAGTTGCAGCTCTCCAAGTATGTAAATTTTTATCATCGTTAGCCCAATCTTCCATCATTGTTTTAGAAAAGTGACCACTCATAATATCGTCCATATGTTTTTGGAAAAGAGGACGCATTATTACTTTTAATTCTTCTGAAATTTTAAAAGCTTCTACTTTAGCTGGATTTGATAGACGATCCATCATATTAGTGATCCCACCATATTTAAGAGCCTCAGTAATTGTCTCCCATCCGTATTGGATTAATTTAGAAGCATATCCAGCATCAATTCCTTTTTCTATCATCTTATCGAAACTCAAGATAGAACCTGTTTGTAACAATCCACATAAAATGGTTTGCTCTCCCATAAGGTCAGATTTTACTTCAGCAACAAAAGAAGAACGTAAAACTCCAGCTCTATGTCCACCAGTAGCAGCGGCATAAGCCTTAGCTTGCTCTAATCCTTTTCCTTCAGGATCATTCTCTGGGTGAACAGCTATAAGTGTAGGTACTCCAAATCCTCTTTTATATTCTTCTCTAACTTCAGAACCAGGACATTTTGGAGCCACCATAATAACTGTAATATCTTCACGAACTTTCATCCCTTCTTCAACGATATTAAAACCGTGAGAATAAGATAAAGTAGCTCCCTTTTTCATAAGTGGCATAATCGTACTCACAACATCTGTATGCTGCTTGTCTGGCGTAAGATTACAAACTAAATCTGCAGTAGGAATTAATTCTTTATATGTCCCTACCGTAAATCCATTTTCTGATGCATTTACAAACGACTGTCTTTTTTCTTTAATAGCTCCTTCACGCAATGCATAAGAAACATCCAATCCAGAGTCTCTCATATTAAGACCTTGGTTAAGACCCTGCGCACCGCATCCCACGATAACTACTTTTTTGCCTTTTAACTTTTCTACACCGTCACTAAATTCTGAAATATCCATAAATTCACAAACTCCCAATTGCTCTAATTGCTGTCTAAGTGAAAGTGTATTAAAATAATTTGCCATTTTTAATTATAAATTTTAGTTGTTTAATTCTTTAATTGAAGTCCTTTAATAGACTCGAAATTTTCATTTCTGATTTTGATACTGATATTCTTCCTGAACGAACAAATTGCATAATTCCATATGGTTTTAACTGTTCGTACATTTCTTCAATTTCTTCACGTCTTCCTGATTTTGAAATCACGAAAAACTCTGGAGAAACTGTTACTATTTCTGAATGGTTATCTTTTATAATATTCTGAATCTTACGCTCATCAAATAATAAATTAGATGCTATTTTAAAAAGCGCTGATTCTTGAAAAATAGTCTCATCATCTGTATGGTAATATGCTTTAATTACTTCGATCTGTTTTTCGATCTGTCCTACAATTTTACGAGCCCAATCTTCCGTAGAAAAAATAACTATTGTGAATTTAAATACTCCGTCAATCTCTGATTTAGATACATTTAAACTCTCTATATTAATGTGTCTTTTTAAGAATATTCCTGATATTCTATTTAATAAACCCACATTATCTTCAGAATAAACCGATATTGTATATGATTTATTTTCTTCCATTTTACATGCTATTATCCGAATGTTTTACAATGTTTATTACCCCTGAAAAAGATAACATCCATAGTTACATTACAACTTTTAAACTGATTTATATTAACTCAAACGAATATCTGAAACCGAAGCTCCTGTAGGAATCATCGGGAACACATTATTTTCTTTTTCTACACAAACTTCAAGGAAATATGCGTCTGGAGAAGCTATCATCTCTTTAATAGCGTCCTCTAAATCTTCTCGCTTAGTTACCTTTTTAGCTTGAATATGATATCCTTCAGCAATAGCCACAAAATTTGGATTTATCATTTCTGTGGATGCATAACGTTTGTCAAAAAACAACTGTTGCCATTGGCGTACCATTCCTAAAAACTCGTTATTTAAAACAACAATTTTTACTGGAACTTGTGTCTGAAAAATGGTACCCAATTCCTGAATTGTCATTTGGTAACCACCATCTCCAATAATAGCAACAACTTCTCTCTCTGGAGCTCCCATTTTAGCACCAATTGCTGCTGGAAGAGCAAATCCCATTGTTCCTAATCCTCCAGAAGTAATGTTACTTTTAGACTTATTGAATTTAGCATATCTACAAGCTATCATTTGGTGTTGCCCAACATCCGAAACTATTACAGCATCATGATTGGAGCAAACATTAATCTGCTCAATAACTTCTGCCATGGTAATTCCTTCCGTAGTCGGATTAAGGTCACCATTTATTACTTGATCGAATTCTACTTTATATTTTTCTTTAAACTCATTGTGCCAAGCTTCATGCTTATTTTCTTTAATAAGTGGCAGCAATTGCTTTAAAGACTCTTTTACATCTCCTAAAACAGGAACATCTGCATGCACATTTTTATTAATTTCTGCAGGATCTATTTCAAAATGAAGAACTTTAGCTTGTTTAGCATACGTAGATAAATCTCCCGTAACACGATCATCAAAACGCATTCCCAATGCAATAAGAACATCACATTCGTTAGTCAAAACATTAGGGCCGTAATTACCATGCATACCAACCATCCCTACATTTAAAGGATGCGTAGATGGTAAAGCGGAGGCTCCTAAAATTGTCCAAGCAGCAGGAATACCAGATTTCTCTACTAATTCTTTTAATTCTGCTTCTGCTTTTCCTAAAATAATACCTTGCCCCCATACAATCATAGGTTTTTTAGCATTATTAATAGCAGCTGCAGCCTCTTCTATTTTTGAAGTTTCTACAGTTGGATTTGCAGTATAACTACGGATAGCTGTACATTTTTGATAATCGAAATCAAACTCCTCAAATTGTGCATTTTTAGTAATATCTACTAACACAGGTCCTGGACGACCAGATCTAGCTATATAAAAAGCTTTTGCCATTACCTCCGGAATTTCCGAAGCATTTGTAATCTGATAATTCCATTTTGTTACTGGTGTTGAAATACCAACAATATCTGTTTCTTGAAATGCATCCGAACCTAAAAGATGACGTGCTACTTGCCCAGTAATACAAACCATTGGGGTTGAATCTATCTGAGCATCTGCAATACCAGTAATCAGATTTGTAGCTCCAGGTCCAGATGTAGCCATAGCAACACCTACTTTCCCAGAGACTCTAGCGTAACCTTGAGCAGCGTGAGTTGCCCCCTGCTCGTGTCTTGTTAATACATGATGAAGTTTGTCTTTAAACTTATAAAGTTCATCATAAATTGGCATAATAGCTCCTCCCGGATAACCGTAAAGTGTATCTACCCCTTCTGCAAGTAAACAGTGGATTACTGCTTCTGCTCCCGTAACTCTTATCTTAGTTCCGGTTTTACTTTCTTCTTTTCTTAATGTCTTTACTTCCATAAGTAACAATCTATTAGTTACGAATCGAGTCCGCAATTATCAAATTGACGTTTTAGTATTCTAGTTTTTTTATTGCTGAATAATAAAACAGTATTGGATTTTTTCTAAAACTCGTCAGTTACACAACCTTTTGAAGCTGATGAAACTGTTTTTGCATATTTATATAATGCTCCTCTTTGTACTTTTAACGCTGGAGCTTTCCATTTTTCTTTTCTTTTTGCAAGCTCTTCATCAGAAATCTCGATATTAATAGTATTATTAACAGCGTCGATTGCAATAATATCTCCGTTTTCTACTAAAGCGATATTACCTCCAACTTGTGCTTCCGGTGCTACGTGTCCCACTACGAAACCATGAGATCCTCCAGAAAAACGCCCGTCTGTAATTAAAGCTACTTCTTTACCTAAACCAGCTCCCATAATTGAAGAAGTCGGTTTTAGCATTTCCGGCATTCCTGGTCCACCTTTTGGCCCTTCGTAGCGGATAATGACGACATCTCCTTTTTTTACTTTTCCAGTTTTTATCCCTTCATTTACAGCATCTTCTCCATCAAAAACATTTGCAGTTCCTCTAAAAGACAAACCTTCTTTACCTGTAATTTTAGCAACTGCACCTTCTGTAGCTAGATTTCCAAATAATATTCTAATATGTCCTGTATCTTTAATAGGCTTATCTAAAGTTTTTACAATCTCTTGATTCGCAATTAAATTTGGAACATCTTTTAAATTATCAGCTATAGTTTTACCTGTTACGGTTAGACAATCTCCATGAAGCATATCGTTATCTAACATATATTTAAGCACTCCAGGAATTCCTCCTACACCATGCAAATCTTCCATTGAATATTTACCACTAGGCTTTAAATCAGCTAGCAATGGAGTATTATCGCTTATCTTTTTAAAATCGTCTAAAGTGAATTCTACCTGAGCAGCTTTGGCAATTGCTAAAAAGTGAAGAACGGCATTCGTAGAACCTCCAAGAACTGTTACCAATCTAAAGGCATTTTCTAAAGATTTCTTAGTAACAATATCAGAAGGCTTAATATCTTTTTCTAATAATAAACGAAGCGCCTCTCCTGCTTTTACACACTCTTCTTCTTTTAGATTATTATTACTAATCGCAGGATTTGAAGAGTTAAAAGGCAATGACATCCCTAAAGCTTCTATTGCAGAAGCCATTGTGTTTGCAGTATACATCCCACCACAAGCTCCAGCTCCAGGACATGCTTTATGAATCACTTCTTTGTATTCTGATTCATCTATAGTTCCTGCTACTTTTTGGCCATAAGCCTCAAATGCAGATATAATATCTAATTTTTTCCCATTATGGCATCCAGAAGCAATCGTTCCTCCATACACTAAAATAGACGGTCTATTTAACCTCAATTGCGCCATTAAAGCTCCTGGCATATTTTTATCACAACCTACTACTGTAATCAAACCATCATAGCTCATAGCCTCTACTACAGTTTCCATAGAATCTGCAATAATATCTCTAGAAGGTAGTGAGAACTTCATTCCTGGTGTTCCGTTAGAAATACCATCACTAACTCCTATAGTATTAAAAATTAATCCTACCGTGTCTGCATTAGCAGTTCCTTTTTTAACATGCTTTGCTAGGTCGTTAAGATGCATATTACAAGGGTTTCCCTCATAACCTGTACTTGCAATCCCTATAAAAGGTTTTTGTAAATCTTCATCTGTTAAGCCCAATGCGTGTAACATAGCTTGTGCAGCTGGAAGCGTTGGGTCTTGTGTTACTTGGTGACTAAATTTTTTTAAATTCACTTTATATGTTAAATTTTAAAGTATTATCTAATTTTATTCAAAAATATACTATTGTATTTATAAATTTTAAAGCATTTCTTTTTTAACTTTAAATCCAACACCCTTAATAAATAACTACATTACTGATATACAGTTGTTTAAATGTATATTTTTAGGACATTCAAACGCTTTTATTTACCTTTTTTAAGAGCGTTTATTTACTTTATCAATCAATCTTAAGCTAGCTATTTTACTATAACAATATAGTTTTTAGGTATTGCCATAAACTAAAAAAGCCTTCCAAAAAGGAAGGCTTGCTATATTGATATAATATACACTCCTTCCTATCCCCGTGAAATAATCACAGCGACTAGAATAGAAATGATATTAATTATTTGCGTTTTCATTACTACAATATTAGATATAATTTCTAACTTGAAAAAACATTTTTACTTTAATTGCAAATGGAAAATCAAATTAAACAGGTCTTAGAAGAGCAGAAAGCTTACTATAGCAAAGGGACTACAAGAGATTTAAAAGCGAGAAAAAATATTCTAAGAAAATTAAAATCTGAGATAGAAACTCGTGAGAAAGACATTTGCAATGCTTTGTATTCAGATTTTAAAAAATCAGAATTTGAATCATTATTAAGTGAGACACAATATATTTTAGGAGAACTCAAGGATGCCATAAAAAAGATCTATTCTTGGGCAAAGCCAAAAGCGGTGTCACCTTCGCTAATCAACTTCCCCTCCTCTGCTAAAATCATTAAAGAACCTTATGGAACAGTATTAATTATTGCTCCTTGGAACTATCCGTTTCAATTAGCCATATCCCCTTTAATTGGAGCCATTGCAGCGGGAAATACAGCAGTGATTAAGCCTTCGGAGTTAACCCCAAATACGGCTAATATAATTTCAGAAATTATCAGTGCAGTATTTCCTGAAAACTATGTAAATGTTATTCAAGGTGACAAAGATGTTTCTACAGCACTGCTTAAAGAACGATGGGATTATATATTTTTTACTGGGAGTCCGCAAGTGGGAAAAATTGTTTACCAAGCTGCAGCTAATAACCTTACTCCTGTAACCTTGGAATTAGGAGGAAAAAACCCATGTATTATTGATGAAACAGCTAAGTTACAACAAGCAGCACGAAGAATTGTTTGGGGTAAGTTTTTAAATGGTGGACAAACCTGTATCGCTCCAGATTATATTCTGGTAGCTTCCGAAGTTAAAGATAAGTTGATAGCCTTTTTAAAGGAAGAAATAATCGCTGCATATTCTGATAACCCGAAGAATTCTCCTGATTACCCTAGAATTGTAAACCAACGTAATTTTGACAGACTAGCCGATTTAATCGACTATGAAAAAGTCACTTTTGGAGGTCAAATTGATCGAACTGATTGCTATATTTCTCCAACTTTAATAACGGAACCTAGTTTAGATAGTGATGTTATGAAAGAGGAGATTTTTGGACCATTGCTACCGATTATCAGTTATAATACTGAAGAAGAAATTAGTGATGTTATTTCCAAATATGAGAAGCCCCTTTCTTTATATGTATTTTCGAGTCGCAAGAACTTTTCTAATAAAGTAATGAACCAATTCTCTTATGGAGGAGGTGCTATAAACGATACTATTGTGCATTTTGTAAACAAGAGACTCCCATTTGGTGGTGTTGGACAAAGTGGTATTGGAGCCTATCATGGAAATCTAACTTTCGATGTTTTCTCACATCATAAGTCGGTTGTAAGAAGAGGAACATGGTTGGATATCCCATTGAAATATGCCCCTTATGAAGGGAAATTAAACCTTGTCAAAAAACTAAAAAATTTCATTTAAAAACAAAAAAGACTGCATTTAAACAGTCTTTTTCAAATTCATTTATAATATAAAAACTATTTAGCTCCCCATTCTGCTATAGAATCTTGGTTAAGCTTTACATAGTCCTTATTACCAGCTTTTTCAGCAGCAGCCAAAGACTTTTTCGCAGTCTCAATAGCTCCTTTAGTATCTCCCTGTTTAGCTTGAATAAGTGATTTCTGTCTTAACATCCAAAAAGGAGCTTCTTTTTGTTCAGAAATAGCTTTATCCATCCATTCTTGAGCTTGATCTAAATCCTGACCTTCTTGTAAATAGTAAACAGCTGCAGCATAATAATCGCCAGATTGCGGTCCATTCATTACCTTTTTAATACTTGCTGTTGCTTTCTCTTTAGTTGGAACTTCAAAAGGAACTCCCACATATGTATTTTCCCAAACGATTCCTAGAGAAGCACCATTATTAGTTAAGTTATCTACATCGATAGTAAAAGTTTCAACTTCAAAAGGTAATTCATAAGGTGTAGCTGTAACTTTGGCTACTACTTTACTGTCATCCCATTTTTCAGGATTTCCCCAGTTATTAGTATCATTATAAAAGTATACATCCCAACTATTTTTGTTAGGCTTAGAAAAAAGCGCATAACTCCCTTTTTTAACATCCTTTCCTCCTATTTTCACATCATCGCTAAAAGTAACTATTGTATTCTGATTAGCTCCAGTTCTCCAGATTTCACCAAAAGGCACTAATTCTCCAAAAATAGCTCTACCTCTCATAGATGGTCTTGAATAGGCTATTGTAACATCTGTTAAACCAACTTTCTGCTCCAATTTTGAAGTTGGACTTGGCTGCGGCGTTGTTACCTGTGCGTTTAAAGTATAAGACCCTAAAACAGCACAAATTAGTAAGATTAATTTTTTCATTGTTTGTTTTTAATTAGTTTTTTATCACACGAATTTACGTATTAAGTAAAGTTGAAATGTTAACAAAATCTTAAATAATAGAGTCAATATTGTTTAATGAAAATCAATAAATAATAAACAAAATTATACTACTTTTGTATGGAAAACTATTCAGATGGAAAATAATATTAATATTTTTTGGTTCCGTAGAGATCTTAGATTAGACGATAATGTGGGCTTTTTGGAAGCTTTAAAAGCTGAAAATCCAGTAATGCCAATCTTCATATTCGACAAAAAAATACTTGAAGATCTCCCAAAAAATGATGCTCGAGTAAGTTTTATTTTTAAAACTCTACAAAATATGAGAGATGAACTACAAGATAAGCACGATAGTTCTTTAGCACTATTCTACGGGGAACCTAAAGAAATATTTAAGGAACTTTCATCTACATATAATATCAATAAAGTTTTTACAAACCGTGATTATGAGCCATACGCTAAAAAAAGAGATGAAGAAATAAGGGAATTGTTAGCTAGTAAAAAAATAGAATTTGAAACTTATAAAGACCAAGTATTTTTTGAAAAGGATGAAGTAGTAAAAGACGACGGAGACCCTTATGTTGTATATACTCCTTACATGAAAAAATGGAAAAAACACTTCAGTAAAAATAATTTAAACGTTCATTATACGAGTCAGCATTTAAACAATTTAGTTAAGAATACACGCTTACCACAGGTTAGTTTATCTGAAATAGGTTTTACAAAATCTACAATTGAAGTAAAAGACTACGATGTTACTCCTACACTGATTGATAACTACAAGGAGAACAGAGATTTTCCTGCTGAAAATGGAACTTCTAACATAAGTGTACACTTAAGATTTGGGACAGTAGGTATCAGAAAAATATTAAAAAAAGCGCTAGAAGCTAAAGAGCAAACTTTTTGGAATGAACTGATTTGGAGAGAGTTTTTTATGCAGATTCTATGGCACTTCCCTAAAACAGTTAATAATGCTTTTAGAGAGAAATATGATCGAATAGAATGGAGAAATAATGAAGCTGAATTCAAGAAGTGGTGTGAAGGGAAAACTGGCTATCCATTAGTGGATGCTGGAATGCGAGAATTGAATACCACTGGATACATGCATAATAGAGTTAGAATGGTTGTTGCTAGTTTTCTGTGCAAACATTTGCTAATCGATTGGCGATGGGGAGAAGCTTATTTCGCAGAAAAGCTCTTAGATTACGAACTTTCTAGTAATGTTGGTAATTGGCAATGGGCCGCAGGAAGTGGCGTTGATGCTGCTCCTTATTTTAGAATTTTTAATCCTACCACTCAAATTAAAAAGTTCGATAAAGATTTAAAATATATTAATACATGGGTGACAGATTTAAATGAACTTACATATCCGGATCCTATTGTGGACCATAAAGAAGCGAGAGAACGCTGCTTAAAAGTATACAAAGAAGCAGTGAGTTAATAACTACACAACGAAACAGAAATTAATTATCAAGTGAATATTCAGACTTTAATTTAAAGTTTAAGCATAAAAAAACCCTCCAAATTGGAGGGTTTAATTTTTAAATGAATTGAAAATTATTATTTCCCTTCCATTTTATCTTTCAATGCTTGAAGCTCTGCATTAGCATCACCAAGAGTTGTTTTCTCTGCTTGGTTACTACGTTTTGTAGCAGCTTTTACATTTTTCTCTTCTTCTTCTTTGAAGATAGCTGTATGAGAAGCAACTACTCTTTTGAATTCTTTATTGAACTCAATGATTTTGAAATCAGCAGTATCTCCTTTTTTCAACTTCTTACCATCCTCTTTCTCTAAATGACGAGAAGGAACGAAAGCAACGATATCTTCATTGAAATCGATAGTAGCACCTTTATCTACAATCTCTCCGATTTCCGCATTGTGAATAGTACCTTCAGCAAATTCTGTTTCGTACTTATCCCATGGGTTTTCAGTAGTTTGTTTGTGACCAAGGCTTAGTTTACGTCCATCAACATCTAGTTCAAGAACTTCAACTTCTAACTTATCACCAACATTTACAAATTCAGATGGGTGTTTGATTTTCTTAGTCCAAGAAAGATCAGAGATATAAATCAATCCGTCAATTCCTTCTTCTAACTCAACAAAAACTCCAAAGTTTGTAAAGTTACGAACGATTCCTGTGTGCTTAGAACCTACAGGATATTTAGTTGTAATATCTGTCCATGGATCTGGCGTTAATTGCTTGATACCAAGAGACATTTTACGATCTTCACGATCTAAAGTAAGCACTACTGCTTGTACTTCATCTCCAACTTTCACGAAATCTTGAGCCGAACGTAAGTGTGTAGACCAAGACATTTCAGAAACGTGGATAAGACCTTCAACACCGTCAGCTACTTCGATAAACGCACCGTAATCTGCAATAACAACTACTTTACCTTTAACTTGATCACCAACTTTTACTTCATCACCTAAAGCTTCCCATGGGTGTTTCTGTAATTGTTTAAGACCTAATTGAATTCTAGACTTGTTATCATCAAAGTCTAAGATTACAACATTTAATTTCTGATCTAATTCAACAACCTCATTTGGATGGTTGATACGAGACCAAGAAAGATCTGTAATATGGATAAGACCATCTACGCCACCAAGATCGATGAATACCCCGTAAGATGTAATATTCTTAACGGTTCCTTCAAGAACTTGACCTTTTTCAAGCTGCCCGATGATTTCTTTTTTCTGTTCTTCGATATCTGCCTCGATTAGAGCTTTGTGAGATACAACAACGTTTTTGAACTCATGGTTAATTTTAACCACTTTGAATTCCATTGTTTTACCAACATAAGCATCGTAATCACGAATTGGCTTCACATCAATTTGAGATCCAGGTAAGAACGCTTCGATTCCGAATACGTCTACAATCATACCACCTTTAGTTCTGCACTTAACAAAACCATTAACGATTTCAGCTTTATCGTGAGCTGCATTAACTCTATCCCAAGCCTTGATAGTTCTAGCCTTACGGTGAGATAATATTAATTGTCCAGTTTTATCTTCGCGAACGTCGATTAAAACTTCAACCTTGTCTCCTACTTTTAAGTTTGGATTGTAACGAAACTCATTTAAAGAAATAACTCCTTCAGACTTCGCATTGATATCAATAATCGCTTCTCTGTCTGTTAAGTGAACTACAGTTCCTTCAACAACCTCTTCATCAGCGGTGTCTACGAAGTTTTCTGCAACTAAGTTTTCGAATTCTTGTAATTTAGAATCTTCAACTTGGTCAATACCTTCTTGGTAATTGTGCCAGTTAAAGTTTTTAAGAAACTCTTCCTGAGAAACTGTTTCTTTTACTTCTTGTGTAGCTTCTGCAGATTTAGTTTCTGCAACTTGCTCTTTTTGTGTTTCTTTAGATTCAGCCATGTTTGCTGATTAAGATTTGTATTCTGTATTAAATCAAGAGATTAGCAAAATTTAAACACAGAAGATGTTTATATATAAATTATTTAAAAACCCTTTTTTTCTCTTTGGTTTGCTAAAAAGGAGTGCAAATTTACAACTTAATTTTTGATATTCAAATAATTAGGAAGACAAAAATCAATCTTTATCATCTTAAGACTGTGTATTGATTGGTTTTTTATACAATACATGAAAAAACAATATGAATACGGTATAGGTCATTCCTAGCACTGCTACTCCTTTCCAATGGAACATTTCCCATATCTGAGCTCCAGTTATGGTGCCAAGTGCTCCACCAATAAAGTAGATTACCATATATATTGTATTGATCCGATTTCCTGCTTCAGGGCTACCAGATAAAATGATACTTTGATTCGTAATGTGCAATGATTGTAGTCCCATATCAAGTAAAATAACGCCAATTACCAAACCTATAATAGATGCCGTAGAAAAGTAAAATACCAACCATGCGAATATCATAATTATAATAGCAATAAGGATTACTTTATTCTTATTCATTCGGTCGCTCAATTTCCCCATTACATTCGCTGCTAAAGCTCCACAGATACCCAAGGCGCCAAAAGCTCCAGCTACGCCACTACCATAATTAAACACATCTTCTAATAAAAAAACAAGAGTGGTCCAAAAAGCACTAAATCCAGCAAAACCTAAAGCTCCACGTAAAGAAGCTAAACGTAAAGTGCTATCAGATTTAAAATAAAACCAAATAGATTTCATCAACTCCTTATAAGTTCCTTTAAATTCTGAAGTAATAGCAGGGAGCTTAAAATAAATCAAAATACCATATAGTGATACTGCTACAGCTGCTATATAATACATAGCACGCCAACCAAAATATTCTCCAACAAAGCCACTAATAAAGCGACTCCCAAGTATCCCAATTAATAAACCACTCATAACAATTCCTATCGCTTTTCCTCGCTCATTAGGATTAGCTAGCTGCGCAGCCATAGGAACAAAAAATTGAGGAATAACTGAAGAAAAACCAATCATAAAACTGGCTATTATCAGAATTATTAGCGAAGATGAAGTGGCAGCAATAATCAATGAAACTATGATCAGTAGAAAATCTACTAACATTAGTTTCTTTCTGTTGAATTTATCTCCTAACGGAATTAGAAATAGTAATCCAAAAGCATATCCAACTTGAGTAAATAGAGGAATATTACTTACTTCGGATTCTGAAACCTGAAAACTTTTAGCTATTAAACCTAATAAAGGTTGATTGTAATAATTATTTGCAACGATGAGCCCGGCTCCAAAGGCCATCAAATAGAGCAAAGATTTAGGTAATTTCTGATTTTGATCCATAAACATTCCTTGCCAGATATCAAGAAGAACCTAGACTACTGCTTCTCTATAATACGAAGAGAGAAATTATAAACACGTTCAAATTGCTCTTCCAATCCCATATCACTATTATCAAACTCAATAGCATCATCTGCTTTTAAAAGCGGAGAATCTTCTCGTGTAGAATCTATATGATCTCGCTCTTGAACATTTTTTAAAACATCTTTAAAGCTCACATCTTCTCCTCTATCAACAAGCTCTTTATAACGTCTATGAGCTCTAGTTTCAGCAGAAGCTGTCATAAATAATTTTAATTCAGCATCAGGAAAAACAACAGTTCCAATATCTCTTCCATCCATTACAACTCCTTTTTCTGCTCCCATTTTCTTTTGCTGTTCTACCAACTTTTTACGGACTTCAGAAACTGCAGCTACAATACTCACAACATTAGAAATTCTTAACGTGCGTATTTCTTTTTCAACATTCTCACCATTAAGATACATATCTGCATTACCTGTAGCTTCATTAAGCTTAAAATTTAAGGTAATATTTGAGAGATTTACTAGCAATCCAGTTAGATCTTTCCCCTTTTCATCAATATAACCATTATTAAGCGCGTATAATGCTACCGCACGATACATTGCTCCTGTATCTACATACACATAGTTCAACTTTTTAGCTAATTGTTTTGCTATTGTACTTTTACCTGTGGATGAAAATCCGTCTATGGCAATGGTTATCTTTTTCATCTGTTGAGCTTTATTATTTTGAAAACTCCATTGGATAGTAAATGGATACTACCCAATGGAGTTGTCTTAATACCTATTATAATTCTTTGGCATTTTTAACTTTCTGATTCGTGATTGCAAGATCAATAACTTCACTCATTTCATTTACATAATGAAAGGTAAGTCCTTTTAAATACTCTTCTTTGATCTCTAAAATGTCACGTTTATTCTCATTACACAAAATTAACTCTTTAATACGAGCTCTTTTTGCTGCAAGGATTTTTTCTTTGATTCCACCTACTGGCAACACTTTACCTCTAAGTGTTATCTCTCCAGTCATTGCAATGCTCTTCTTAACTTTTTTCTGAGTAAATAACGAAACTAAAGAAGTTAACATCGTCACCCCAGCACTAGGTCCGTCTTTTGGAGTTGCCCCTTCCGGAACATGGATATGTACATTGTATTTGCTAAAAACTTCTGGATCTATTCCTAAACTTTCTGCATTCGATTTAATGTATTCCATGGCAAGGGTAGCCGATTCTTTCATTACTTTTCCTAAATTCCCAGTAATAGAAAGCGTTCCTTTACCTTTAGAAAGTATAGATTCTATAAAGAGAATATCACCACCAACACTTGTCCAAGCTAGTCCTGTAACAACTCCTGCAACATCATTATTCTCATATTTATCTCTTTCTAAACGAGCAGCACCTAATACTTTCTCTACATCTTCAACACTTACTTTAACATCATACTCCTCTTCCATCGCAATAGATTTAGCAGCATAACGTACCATCTTAGCGATCTGCTTTTCTAAACCTCTAACTCCAGATTCTCTAGTATATCCTTCAACTATTTTTTCAAGCTCTTTCTTCCCTACTTTAAGGTCTGTTTTAGTAAGTCCATGCTCTTCCAATTGTTTAGGAAGTAAATGACGTTTACCAATCTCAACCTTTTCTTCGATAGTATAACCAGTAACATTAATGATCTCCATACGATCTCTTAATGCTGGCTGAATCCCTCCAAGATTATTTGCAGTAGCAATAAACATAACCTTAGATAGATCGTATCCCATTTCCAAGAAATTATCATAAAATTCCTTGTTCTGCTCTGGATCTAAAACTTCTAACATTGCAGAAGAAGGATCACCATTATGACTTGAAGAAAGTTTATCTATTTCATCTAAAATAAATACAGGATTTGAAGTCCCTGCCTTTTTTAGGGATTGAATAATCCTTCCTGGCATTGCTCCAATATACGTTTTTCTATGTCCTCTTATTTCTGCTTCATCTCTCAATCCTCCTAAAGAAATACGCACATATTCTCTCCCCAAGGCCTCTGCTATAGATCTCCCTAATGATGTTTTACCAACTCCTGGAGGTCCGTAAAGACATAATATTGGAGATTTCATATCGTTTCTTAACTTTAATACAGCTAAGTATTCTATGATACGTTTTTTAACGTCTTCTAATCCGTAATGATCTTTTTCTAGTATTTTTTCAGCTCTTTTTAAGTCGAATTTATCCTTAGAGAATTTATTCCAAGGAAGATCTAAAAATAAATCTAAATAATTACGCTGAATAGAATATTCTGCTACCTGCGGATTCATGCGCTGTAACTTTGCTAGCTCCTTATCGAAATGCTCTTTTACTTTTGCGTCCCATTTCTTTTTCTTAGCTCTAACACGCATTTGCTCCACTTCTTCTTCATAAGATCCCCCTCCTAATTCTTCTTGGATGGTTTTCATTTGTTGCTGAAGAAAATACTCACGTTGTTGCTGATCTAAATCAGAACGTACTTTTGACTGAATATCGTTTCTTAAATTTAATTTCTGAAACTCAACATTCATAAATTTTAAAGTCGCAAGCGCTCTTTCATGTAAGTTTTTATTTTCAAGGAGCTTTTGCTTATCACTTACCTCCAAATTCATATTTGAAGAAATAAAGTTGATCAAAAACGAATCGCTTTCAATATTTTTTATAGCAAATGAAGCTTCTGAAGGGATATTTGGACTTTCCTTAATAATTTGCAATGCTAGTTCTTTTATAGAATCTATTATTGTTGCAAACTCCTTATTATCAGCTTCAGGCTTTTCCTCTGGCAACCCTGTTATTTTAGCTGTAAAATAAGGTTCCGTACTTGTAACCTCCTCTATTTCAAAACGCTTTTTCCCTTGAATTATAACAGTAGTATTCCCATCAGGCATTTTTAAAACACGTAGTATTCTAGCTACTGTTCCTGTAGTATTAAGATCTCCAATTTCTGGATCTTCAACATTTTCGTCCTTTTGAGAAACAACTCCTATAACTTTACTACCATTAGAAGCGTCTTTTATTAGCTTTATAGATTTATCTCTTCCAGCTGTAATTGGGATTACAACCCCTGGAAAAAGTACGGTATTCCTTAATGGTAAAATAGGTAGTGTTTCAGGTAGCGTCTCATTGTTTATCTCTTCTTCATCTTCTGGAGTCATCAATGGGATTAACTCAGCATCATCATCAATATTTTGCAATGACAAACTGTCCATATTTATAAATTTGTTTTTACTCATAGTTCTTTATAAGTCATTCTGTCATTCAGAATGAGTTCGATTCTTGTTTTCAGTAGTATCTCATTGCCTTAAAACTCTGCGAGTTCGTGTTCAAACTAAAGCCGAGATCGTTTATTTCACTCTGTATAGTCAATTCTCGTGCCATAATTAAAAGTCAAAAATAGAATATCTTACTACAAAAGAGTCATACTATTACTACTTTTATGTTTAATTAGTATCTTACTAACCTCAATGTTTATTTAAAATTATGAAAAGCATCTTACTAAGTTTTTTTATCTGTTTTACTTTTTTCTATGGTTCTTCACAAGATTTAGAAAAGTATCTTATCAATCCGCCTCAAGAAATAACAATTAGTGATACTTGTGCTGCGTATTCTGATAGTAACTCTCATTATATATCAAAAATAGTAACTCTCTTGGAGCATCAAGATTTTACTGGAAATCTAAAGCTATTCCCTAAAGTAGGAGCTCCAAAGTTAGATTTAGATTTTACAATTGATTCTCTTAATATAAAGCCTCAAGGATATACTCTAAAAATTAAACCAGGTGTTATCTCTATTACTGGACAGAATACCGCAGGTCTTTATTACGGAAAACAAACACTTTTACAACTTCTCTCTTATTCAACTACAGAAAAGAAGGCGCTTCCTTGTCTAGAAATAAACGATTGGCCAAATTTTGTTCGTCGTGGTGTTATGCTTGATGTAAGTCGCGATAAAGTTCCAACTATGGAAACTTTGTATCAGTTAATCGACAAACTTGCTTTTTGGAAGCAAAATGAACTCCAATTATATATAGAACATACTTTTGCGTATAAAGATCATAAGGAAGTATGGAAAGATGCTAGCCCTCTTACTGCTGAAGAAATCCAGCTCTTAGATGCATATTGTAAAGAAAGACACATAGACCTAGTTCCTAACCAGAACTCTTTTGGGCATATGGAGAACTGGTTGAAGCATGATGAATACTTAGACCTTGCAGAGTGTCCAACCGACTGTAAAACTATATGGGGAAATAGAAATCGTACAAGTTTAAATCCTACAGATCCTGCCTCCTTAGAGCTAATGAAAAGCCTCTATGAAGAATTACTCCCTAATTTTTCTAGTGAATATTTTAATATTGGTGGAGACGAAACCGTAGAATTATGCGAAGGTAGATCAAAAGAAGAATGCGAGAAAATTGGCAAAGGACAAGTGTATTTAAACTACTTAAAAAAGCTAAATACGGAAGTTAATAAACAAGGGTTTAAAGCTCAGTTTTGGGGAGATATAATATTAAATCATCCTGAGTTAATAAAAGACATTCCAAAAAACATGACCGCTGTTGTTTGGGGTTACGATGACGTTTACCCTTTTGATAAAAACCTTCCCAAATTTAAAGAAGCGGGCCTAGATTTTTACGTTTGCCCAGGGACTTCTACATGGCGATCTGAAATTGGAAGAAATACCAATGCCTTTATAAATCTAAAGAATGCCGCTGTAGAAGGTTATAAAAACGAGGCTAAAGGATTTTTAAATACTAATTGGGGGGATTTTGGACACTTTCAGCCACTTTCTGTAACCTACGCTCCATTATTGCTTGGAGCTTCGTATTCTTGGAATTATAAAGAAGAGGCTACAAAGAACCTTGAGTTCCAATTAAACCATTATGTGTTTAAAGATCAAACTGGAAATACTGGTAAAGCAATACTTATGCTTGGAGACGCTTATTTAAAGGCTGATATTCCAAATGGAAATGCTAATGCATTTCACTTAATGTTGAGAAGGTTTAAATGGACCATGAAAGGTCACTTCCAAACAAAACACTTAACAGTAAAAGGATTGCAAGCAGCAGAAAAAGAAGTTAATAATGCGTTAGCTATTTTAGCTAAAGGAAAACCTAGCTCAAAAGATGCTGAAATTGTATTAAAAGAAACCAAACAAGCAGCAGCTTTAGCATTACATGGAGCGCATTTAGGAGAAGCTCGATTAAAAGCTAAAGATTATGCTACCAAAAATATTCCAACGATAGAAAAAGACAGTTTAGCCGCTGAATTAGCTCCTATTATTGAAAATCAAGAAACAACTTGGTTGTTAAGAAATAGAGAAGGTGGACTTAAAGATTCTAAAAATAAACTAAAAGAATTATTGGAGTATTATAAAGAATAATGGTTGCAAGACACTCCTTTTAAACGTGAATAAATACACGTAAAATATATTTGATTTAAAATAAGTATATAGTTATTTCTTTAATTATCTATATACTTATTTTTTATTCCATAGAGTACAATTCCAATTCGGCTTTTAACTTCGAGCTTTTCAAAAAGACTCTCACGATATCCATCTATAGTTTTCGGAGACAGACACATTTCAGCAGCTATTTCTTTATAAGTCATTTCTGTACAGGCAAGTTTTAAAAACTGAATCTCCCTGTCTTTTAACTTTATACCGTTCTCCTTACTTTCCTTTTTATCAATCCGATCTAAAAGTTTGTTTGTTATTTTATCAGAATAATAAAAACCTTTAAGAATTACATCATTTAAAGCACTTTCAAATACATCTGGATGAATATCTTTTAAAAGATACCCCTTAGCACCCAAACGAAGCATTTGAATAATCGTTTCTTCTCGATCATCCATCGAAAGCGCTATAACTTTTTGGAGTGGATAATTTTCCTTTAGCCATTCCATAGTTTCAACTCCATTCATTATTGGCATGTTAATATCTAAAAGAACGATATCTGGCTTTGAACTATTCTTTAGAGCTTCAATAAACTCTTTTCCATTTTTTGCATGAAAAGAAACCTTATAATTATCTAAAGATCCTACCAAGGATGTAAGAGATTTAGCAAACAAAAGATGATCATCTACAATAGCAATGGAATACTTTTTCATTATAGTCTTAGTTCGTTGGATACACCAAAGTTACTGAAACTCCTTCATTTTTTTGAGTTTGAATAGAAAAATTTGCACCAATAAGCGCTGCTCGCATCTTCATATTTAACAATCCTGTCCCCTCTTTTTCTTCATCAATATCAAAACCTACTCCATTATCTTTTACAACTACTGATAATTCATTTGATGTATAGGATAATTTAATAGTTAATAATGTAGCTTTTGAATATTTAACTACATTAGAAAAACACTCTTGGAAAATTCTAAAAATAATAATCTCATCCTTCTTATTAACAGCATAGGGATCTCCTTCAACTTCATATTCAACTTCAAGAAAATTAAGCCTTTTAAACCTATTTATTTCTCTTTCCAAAGATTCTTGTAACCCTATTTTCGAAATAAAATTAGTGTTTAAGGAATGAGAAAGTTGCCTAATCTCATTTACTCCTTGTCCTAAAACATTCGAAGCTTCATCAAAAGATTTTTGCTTTTCTTCAGGTAAACCGCTTTGCAACATATTTAATTGCATTTTTGCAACCGTAAGCAACTGACCTATATTATCGTGTAATTCCCAACTTATATTTTTAAATGTTTGTTCTTGAATTTCTGTTTGTGCTTTTGCCAGTTCGTGCTCAAACTTCCGACGCTCTTCTACTTTCTCTAAGAGAAGTTGAGTTTTTCTTCGTTGGTAAACTAAAAAAAAGGCAACTACAAATATTACGAGAATAACTATAAGTGCACTTACATATATAATTAGACTTACAATCTCTTTTTCATTTTCCATATATATTATAAACACTAAGGTTTGTTGTTTGGGGATTTATAGTTTACTGTTTTTATCAAATACTATTATTATAAACATTGCAAATTTAATATATCACATAAATGCTAAAAGGGTACTTTTACCCTTTTTGAGTTCATCTTTTATGAAACGATTGTTCTATTTTTTCTCGATATGTATGAACAATGAATCCAATAATAAAAAAAGAATAAAGAAAATAATTAGAGATATTTAGTATGATATGGAACCATTCATAAAAAAGATCTGATGAAAACATCATGTCAGAAAAAATACTGATTGGAACAATTAATAAATTAAATATCAATGCACCAATCGAAATCCAAAACGGTAGGGTTAAATAAAATTTAGATAATTCGTCATTATAAATTATATCTATAAAATAAAGAAAAATAGCTATCGTTAAAAATATAGCTCCCACAATACGTAACGTTATTAAATACTGACTGCTATATTCATTAAAATTATAAACCACATCCCCTACAGCAACAATAATGAATGCTAACACTAATAATTTTACTATGTTTTTAAACTTTTCAAGTTTTAAAATCCTCCAGTAAAAAGCCAAATAGAATAAATAATGAAGTATAAAGTAGGTATTATACAACCAATCGTTAACGACTACATATTTCTCTTTAAAAATGCTTGTTAACCATATTATAAACTCCGACGAAGGATTAAAATAATGTAACACAGGAATAAGACCAATAGTCTCAATTATGACTACTCCCCATAAATAAAACAAAAAATATCTACACGGTGTGTGTAGATATTTTTTATAAGTTAAAGTGGCAACAATTGCCGCAATAATCTCTAAGTGATAAAAATAATCTGTCAGTAAAAAATCCAGCATTTAGTAATTTCTTGGGGGGATTCTACTGTGTCCAGAATTGTAAGGATCAATATCTTCAATAGTATCATCGTCGTCATCACTCACTGCAGATTTAAGAACCATATTCTCTTTGGTTCCCGTTGGAGCTATAAACATAGTTACATCTCCTTTCTCTTCATCATCTTCATATTTCCCCATAAAAAATCGGAGTCCAAGATCTTTGTACCCTTTTTCTTTAGCTTCACTTTTTACATAAGCAATATAATCCTCTAGCTCTTCTAAAGACCAGCTGAAGTCTCTACAGATATCTTTCTTGAATTCCTTTTTTAAAGCCTTTTCAATTACTTTAACGTACCTGTCTTGAAGTTTTTTTGCCTTTTTTGAAGTGATACACTTTTTAGGTTTTTTTTCCATCATTAATAGTTTTGTTATTGGTTTAAAGTGGAGAGTTTATAACTCTCTTTGACTAAAATATATATTTTAATTTTTATTAAATATATATTTAGGATTTATTCGATTAAAGTTTAGGTTTCTCTGTAATCAGAATATGTAATCTCCATTTTTATAATCATAATATTTGAAAATACATTACAACAGATGTTCGTAAACAAAGTAAATATGCTTGAGCACAGAAAACATATAATATTACAGATTATAATAAACTAATATATCAGGATTTTCCCCCTTTTTATCAATGTGTATATTCTATATCTTGCAAATAAAAATCCAGGCTATGAAAAGGGAGACTTCTTATTTAGACATTCACAACAAAATAAAGTTAAAAACAAGTTATTCTCTTGAGAGGATTTTAAATTTAATTGAGGAAGAAGATATCTCTGCTTCAGAAGAACTATATAGCTTTTTAAAAGACATAGAAGATGTTTTAAGAAAAAACAAAATAGCAGATTATACACATATTGCAGCACATAGAATAGAAGTTTTAGGATTTAACACCGCTATAGATCAAAGAATTCCATTAAAGAAATATCAATTAGAACGTGCTTCCGCTTTAATTCCAACAATTACAGAAACACTATCAAATGCTTTAAAACCTATTGAAGAAAGAATCAATACCTCTCGTATTATTATCAAGGAACTAATTTTAAAAGCATATGAAGAAGAAATAATCAATTATGAAGAAAATACAAATCATGCCGATCATATTAATAAGATATGGCATTCTTTATTGAACCATAAGATTTTAAATAAAAAAGCCAATGAAATATCGCTTTCTTTAAACAAACTCGATATTTTAACTCTTCTTTCAGAAGAAATAAATACTAATAAAATGATATCATAACAGTTACTCTTTCAAAGAAAAGATAACCTCTTCCCCTGTTCTTTTTTGAGCCAATAACGCTATTGCGTTATCTGTTAATTGTAATACTCTTGGATACCCGCCTGTAGTTTGTGCATCTTTCATTAAAATAATTAGTTTCCCTGCTGGCGTAAACTGTACTGTTCCTGGAGTGGTTGCGGAAGTTAATATAGAGTAATTATGAGGATAAAGTTGCTGTTTTAATTGGTATGCCATTCTACTATTCTCTTTAGCAATATTAAAAATTCCGTTTAATACCTGCTGCTCCTGCTCTTCCGTTAACAAATGAAACTCTGGCCCTTTGTATACTTCTAATTTTTTAGAATCGAAATTATGATTCATTCCTGGTAAATCATCCTTAATATCCTGTTTACTACTTTCATCAACTTCAATTTTTTTTCCTTGTAAAAGATGAGAATACGTTGTTAATGAAATATACCAAGATTTACTCCCCAAAATAGTCTCCGTATTAAATCCTCCTTGGACAGCTAAATAACATCTAAATCCAGTTTTAAGTTCACCAAAACTTAAAATATCACCAGGCTGTATTTCATAAACCTCATCATTATAAATCTCAGCACCATTTATTTTTGGAGAGATAATAGCTCCACTAATAGCAATAACTGTTGCTCTACTAAAAACTAATTCAGGTCCCGTCATTGTAATTTCTAAGACAGCATCATTTTCATCGTTCCCTAATAATTTATTCGCAAATTTTGCAGAAATAGAATCCATGACTCCACTTATTGGAACCCCTTTATCTCGATATCCAAATCTCCCTAAATCTTGTACCGAAGAATAAAACCCAGGTTTATTTACTTGTATCATCTAATTCGTATGTTTTTAAATGAAATATATTAGCATCTACCTGAATTGTTATTAATTCATGTTCCGCTTTATCTATAGAATAAAACTTTATTTTATCGCCAACACTCACACCACAAGGATTTTCATTTGCAGCATTAAAAATTTTGACCGGAGAATTTCCTATAATATTCCAACCACCAGGAGAAACTTGAGGATAAACACCAGTTTGCTCTCCTCCAATTCCTACAGAACCCTGAGGAATTTGTAAGCGCGGGGTATCTCTCCTTGGATGATGTAAAGCCCTATTTAACCCTCCTAAATACATAAACCCTGGCAAAAAACCAATACAATAAATAGTATACAATGGCGCTACATGTAAGTCTATAATCTTTTCGATACTCATTTTTTTGGACAGAGAGTAATCTTCCATATCAATTCCAAATTCTGTGTCGTAACAAACAGGAATATGCCATAATTTTCGCTGAATTTTAGCTTGGGTATAATTCTGCTTATAAATCTCTTTTAACTTTTTGACCAGAGATTCATGATCAATTTCTTTACTAGAAATTATAGTTAGAGAATTATATGCTGGAATAAGTTCATAGGCATCTAAATTTTCTAAAATGAGCTTCTTAAACTTTATAATATCATTTAAAATGGATTCATTAACCATTCTAGGCCATTCAATTAATAAGGCCTTATTTCCGAATCTCCGATACTCTAATTTAAACTTATCCAATGTTAGCGGTTTGAAAATTTTTATAAAGAAACTCTACTATTTCTATAGCATTTTCTGTATCCGAATGTACACAAAATGTAGCAGCCTCCATCGGTATTGCTTTATTATTTATACTTATTACAGCTTCTTCATTTTTAATATGCATGATCTGTTCCAAAACCTGATTCTTATCTGTAATCAATGAATTCGGCAGTTTTCTACTTACTAAAGATAAATCGTCATTATAAGCTCTGTCTGCAAAAGCTTCATAATATATTGTAAACCCTTCTTCTAAAGCCTTTTTTGCAACAACACTCCCAAAGGGAACATAAATAGCTGCTCTATTTTTATAATCCGCTATTGCTGATAAAAAAACAATTGCTAATTTATCATCTTTTGCTATGTCATTATAAAGAGCGCCATGTGGTTTTATATGGTGTAATGTAGCATCATATTCAGATAAAACCTCATCAAAGAGCTTCATCTGTTTTTGTATGGTATTTATTAGGTCTTCATTAGAAATAGGCATAGAAACTCTTCCAAAATTCTCAACATCAGGGTAAGAAGGGTGAGCACCAATAGCGACATCATTTTTTAAAGCTATTTGAATTGCTTCCGCTATCGTATTACGATTTCCAGCATGACCGCCGCAAGCAATATTACAAGATTGTATGTAAGGCATTATGGATGCTTCGTTTGAAGTACCCTCCCCTAAGTCGCAATTTATATTAACTTCTATCATTATAAACCTTAAATCTAGGTAAACAGTTAGTATTTAAAAGTCATTATAATAAATATACTATAAGTTTTCTGAATTACTAAATATAATCTGAAATTAGGGTGTTAAGAAAATGGCGATGAGGAATTATATATTAATAATAAGCTCAATGAAAAGTCAATAGAAGGATGACTAAAGCCTATTTACAATTATTGGTTGTAAATATTATTCAATAAAAAATTCCTGTACTTATTTTAAAGTTTCCATAGTGTAGAAACCATAAAATAAATACAGGAATCATTAAAATAGTTATACCGATTCTGGATAATATTTTTTTCTAAGCCAGAAAGCTACTTTCACTAGAAGAATAAGTGCTGGAACCTCAACTAAAGGACCAATAACCCCTGTAAATGCTTGTCCAGAATTAAGTCCAAAAACAGCAATAGCTACAGCAATTGCAAGTTCAAAATTATTTCCGGCTGCTGTAAAAGCAATTGCAACATTCGTTTCGTAAGGAGTTCCCTTTGCTTTACTAACAAAGAAACCTATAAAGAACATTACTGTAAAGTATATCAATAATGGAATAGCTATAATAATAACGTCCATTGGGATTTCTACGATAAGCTCTCCTTTTAAAGAGAACATTATAACAATCGTAAACAAAAGTGAAATCAATGTAATTGGAGAAATAAATGGTAAAAACTTATTTGTATACCAATCTTCTCCTTTTACTTTTACTAAAATATATCTACTTAAAAATCCTAATAAAAAAGGAATTCCTAAATATATCGCTACACTTTCTGCAATTGTTTCTATTGGAATATCTACAATAGCGCCTTCAAACCCAAAATATGGAGGGAGTATCGTTATAAAAAACCACGCATAGAAGCTATAACCAAATACTTGGAAAATACTATTAAGAGCTACTAATCCAGCCCCATATTCATTACTTCCTTCTGCAAGATCATTCCATACTAATACCATTGCAATACATCTTGCAAGTCCTATTAATATTAATCCTACCATATATTCTGGATAATCCTGTAAAAATATAATCGCTAAAAAAAACATTAAAAAAGGACCAATAATCCAATTTAAGACTAATGAAATCGATAAGACTTTTACGTTTTTAAAAACTTTTGGAAGCAATGCATAATCTACTTTTGCTAATGGAGGATACATCATTAAAATTAACCCAATAGCGATGGGTATATTTGTAGTACCACTATTAAATGAATTAATATATTCTGGAATATCAGTAAAAAAATACCCTAAAGAAACACCTATTCCCATTGCTAGGAATATCCAAAGCGTTAGGTACCTGTCTAAAAAATTTAATTTCTTTTTATCCTTCATTACTTATTTATATTAAAAAAGACATAATACATTTCTTCAGCTATTTGCAAGCTTCTTTCTTGATACTTTTCTTTTTGCTCTGGAGTACCATCAAATGCTTTTGGATCTTCATAAGTTATTGGAATTCTTTTTTCAGCTCCTGCAATAAACGGACAACCGCTGTCTGCTTGAGAACAAGTCATAATAGCAGCAAATCCACTTTCAGGATTAAATACATCATCATACTTCTTTGAAAAAGCAATGATAGGATGATTATTAGCACTGTATTTAATTGTATACACAGGATTATCTCCTTCTGAAATAGGATTCACTTTAAAACCGCTAGATTTTAGGGTCTCTGCTACCATTGGAAACATAGCTGTCTGCTCTGTCCCGCCCGAATAACAATATATATTCTTTAAATCGAAATAACTAGCCATCGCTTGTGCCCATACTTGAGACAAGTGACTTCTTCTTGAATTATGAGTACAAATAAAATTAATATTAACCTGCTTACTATCAGCGTATTTGTCGTTAATAAAGTTTACTAAAGAATTTAGTGTCTCTTTACGCTCAATAGGAACATTATTACCACTAAAAGAAGCGATTACGTCTTGAATATCTTGATACATAGCATATTTAATTTAGCAACATCCAGAACCAGGTACGCAAGAATTTCCTGCATCGGCATTTAGAGATGATAATTCAACTTTTTTCTTTTCAGGAATACCACAAGCATCTTTAGCCAAACAATCTGTTTGCTTCGTTGTCAAAAGAAAAGCATCTCCCGCTACAGAAAGTCCATACTTGCTGATAGTTTCTCCTTGGTATTCTACTTCAATCTCATGATCTTCAAGATTTAACTTTTCTTCTGAAAGCTCTATAATGTTAACTAACTTTTCAGGGTGTAAACGATGATCATAATCATTTTCTTCCCATAGTTGAAAATTAATTACTTCTTTTGTTCTTAAAGTTCCTCCACAGTCAATAAACTTTTTAGTTATTGCCCCTACTTCCGTAACGTGGAAATGACTTGGTACTAAACTTCCGTTAGGTAACTGAAAAGCAATTTCTTTTCTTCCTTTTAATTCTGATTTAAATTCTGATAATTTCATTATTATTTATTTAAATGTGATTTTCTTTATTTTCATTCAACGTTAGTAGCATAGCTCTATATTGCTTCCTAGCAGCAATCATCTATAGAGAAAGGCTTCTTATTAATAAAAACTCCTAAAGTGCCAGATACACGTTGCCAATTATCTTTATCAATACAATAACAAACGCTAGTACCTTCTATGGTTCCTTTAATAATCCCCATATTTTTAAGCTCTTTTAGATGCTGAGATATTGTAGGTTGTGCTAACCCAATTTCACTTACCAAATCTCCACAGATACACGCCTCTGTTTTAAAAAGGTATTGTAAAATAGCTATTCGAGCAGGATGCCCTAATACTTTGGCAATACTTGCAATTTCATTTTGCTCTTCCGTAAAAATTTCTGCCTTTGTTAATCCCATATCAATTTGTTTATTGCAATATTACAATTAATATGATTATCTAACGTTAAATTAATGTTATTACTGACTTATATATTTATAAAATAATTTTGAAAATAAGTTTATATAGCTACTGTTCAGTAGTTTGGTCTACTAGCTCTAAACGCTTAACAATTGTTTTCTTTAAAAGGAGTGTTCCTGGAGATAAAACTGCATTAGCACCAATCTTACATCCGTCTCCTACTAAAGAACCAAATTTGGTAACTCCTGTTGCTATTAGTTGTCCGTTATAAGAAACAAAAATCGATTTATCGTCCCTTTCGTTATAATGATTGGCAGCAATGGATCCAGCTTCAAAATTTACACTGTTTCCAATAATAGTATTTCCTATATAATTTAAATGTGCTATAGCAGAAGATTTTCCTATATAACTGCTTTTAATCTCACAATTAGCTCCAATATGAGCATTGTCTGCAATAAAAAAACCTTCTCTTAAATATGAATTCGCTCCTACAAAACTATTTGCTCCTATAAAGCCTGGAGATTTAAGTACTGCACCATTCTCTATAATTGCCGTTTTATGAATCGCTATATTGTTTGTAATCTGGAAATCGTCATTTAACGACTTAATATATTTTAGAATGTTCTCTTTTATTAGTGAAGTGAAATTCCATGGAGATTCTATTTCGCTATCAGAAAAAGGAAATTCAGCAATAAAATTATTAATTGAAAGTTGTTCCAATTTAGTCCTTTTTAATAGGAACCATGAAAACAGGTATTTTGGTGCGCTCTAACACAGAAGATGCAACTGTACCTATTAATATCTTTTCTAATGTACTATGGCTATGTGTCCCCATTACAATAAGTGAAGCATCCCACTCTTTTGCATATTCTAGGACTTCGTCTGCAGTATCTCCTTCTGCAATGTGAGAAGAAATAGTAGAATCGTTAAGATGTTTTGTAGCCGTATCTAAGAAATCTTTAGCTACATTTTTCATCTCATCTTGGATGCTTGGATCGTAAGGAATATTCATTGTATCATACCCCATAAAACTAGGATATTGGATACCATAATACTGCAAATTACTTATTACATGCATTAAACAAACCTCTGCTCCTAACTTTTTTGCTAATTGATATCCTTTTTTTACAACTTCTTCTGAAGTAGGGTTATAATCGATAGCTATTAATACACGTTCCATGATTTATATTTTTAAAATGATACGAAATCTATACCCATTAACTATAATATAATGAGATATTAAGATACTGTACTCTAAAGATATAAAATTGATTAGATTTTTTCTATCTAAGCCGCGTTAAGATTTTATAAAAGCTTTTGAGAAGATGTATGTTCTTGCTATTCTTTAATTATCAGTATAGATGCTTTTACTCCAGTTGCTAAATTCCAAATATTGGAAGATATCTGCACTCCTTGATCGTCTATAATTGCGAATTGTGCGGTATTAGGCCCTGAAGTTCCTTGATTTAAAGCTTTAAACTCAATTTTATTAAAGCCAGCTTCTAACTCAAGAAAATATGATTTAAAATTAGAATCTAAATATACATTAGGAACCACCACTTTATCATTTACAATAACACTCACCCGATCTCCATCTACGTATTGGTGGTCTCTACATAATATTTTTACTGCTTTGGCATTCGTTTTAAAGTCTCCAAAATACTGAGTTGTTGTGGCTCCAATCTTCTGATTGTCTCCTTTGCTGAAGTCTTTATTAGTTTTCTTCTGAAAACGTTCTCCTGGGTCTAGAAAAACCTCTGTTGGCGCCAAAAGGTTTACTTCTTT
Source organism: Joostella sp. (assembly GCF_048266025.1). Classification (NCBI taxonomy): domain Bacteria; kingdom Pseudomonadati; phylum Bacteroidota; class Flavobacteriia; order Flavobacteriales; family Flavobacteriaceae; genus Joostella; species Joostella sp. Next base: position 299,539 of record NZ_JBLXAF010000002.1, read on the forward strand.
ATTAGCAATATCTGTTGCAGAACGCTCTTTAGGAGCTTCAGGAGCATCTGGAATCTCCAAATCTGGAACAGCTTTAATATCTAATGGTTTTTCTTTCTTAGCATCATCATTTTGTTGTTGCGTAGCATTAAGCCCCTCTAATGGGATAGGCGCATTTGGCAAATCCCCTTGAGCGTAAGCAACAGATCCAAAAAGTATAATAATTATAGTTACTAAAAATCTCATATTATCATTAATAATTCATGACAGCGATAAATATAATTAGATAAAGCTTTTTATAAAACCTAAACATCAATGTTTTAATAAAATTTTATCTCTTTATTATTGATAAACCCCATTATGGCCGTAAAAATAATATCCAATTCTATGCCAAACACTTAATTTATGTTAATTTGAAAATTAAAAATGTAAAAAAAAGCCAATCTTTTAAAAATTACACTTAGTAATCTTAAAAGATTGGCGCTTATTAACACTTTATGAGTAGTAAGGCAAAAGAAGACCATTTACTTTGTAGCACTATACCCAAACTAACTTTTGTTGTATTTTCGTACTTATCTCGGCAGGTAATTTGTCGGTGTTTTTCCGTAATATTTTTTAAAAGTCACTATAAATGAACTAACGTTTTCATATCCTAAATTAAATGCAATCTCTTTTACGCTTTTGTTTTCTCCTAACAGCTTAACTGCTTCCATTAATTTTAATCGCATTTTCCAATCCCCAAAACTCATACCTAATTCTTTATTAAATAACCGAGAAAGAGTTCTTGGACTGACACATGATTTACTTGCATAATAATTAATCGTATGTTTACTTGACAAATTATTCATCAAAGAATATAAAACCCTATTTATCCTTTGGTCTTGGCTAGTGGGTAAAAAAGTTTTACTTGGTTTCAAACTAGAGAGTTCATCTAAGAATACATCTATAACCCTATTTTGTTGTTGAGTGAGTGTACTTGGATTAGAATAGGAGATTATTCTTTCTAAAATACTATTTAAAAAGTCTGAAGTTTCAAAAGCAAAACTATCATTTGGTAAATTATTTAACATAGATTGATCTATAAAAGCTGTATTTACTTTTACATTATTAGGAAAAAAAACTTGATGTTCTTCATTACTAGCAATCCAAACACTTTGTAGAGAATTAACTATCCAAATATAATTTTTTGTAACAACCTCCATTATTCCCGTATTACATGATATAATTTGAGCTCTTGGATGTGAGTGTGAATTAGCACATTTAGAATTTTGAATATGCTCAGAGTATGTCGTAACAGGATGAGATTCATTTACCTCAAAACCATAATCTATTCTAATATCTGTCTTATAATCAACATTCATTGTCCAAATATAGTAATTAGGACTCGGATGTAAGTTCCAATTTTGTAGAAAATTAAAATATTGAATTTATGGACACTAAAAAACACAATGAAAACATTGTAGAACAATTTTCAAAACAAGCAAGCGGGTATACATCTATAACTTCACACAGCGATTCTTTGGAAAAATTAATTACTATAACATCGGCTTCTAAAAAAGATAATGTTTTAGACATAGCTTGTGGCTCAGGTATTGTCTCATGCGAATTTGCCAAATATACCAATCATGTAACTGGAATTGATATGACGCAAGGAATGCTTGATGAAGCAAAAAAACTACAGATAAAGCTTAACCTTAAAAACGTTATTTGGCAAATAGGAAATGTTGAAAGTTTACCATATGAAAGCAACAGCTTTTCAATAGTAGTATCAAGGTTTGGCTTTCATCATTTTTTAAATCCTCTCAAAGTTCTGTCAGAAATGAAAAGAGTGTGTAAGCCTAATGGGATTGTCTTGATTGTAGATGTCTCTTTACCCGATAATAAAATTAAAAAATACAATGAAATGGAAAGAAACAGGGATTATTCACATGCTGCTGCACTTTCATTAACTGAATTTTCCCATCTTTTTGAAAAAATCTGTTTTAAAAGTCTGAATACAGATTTTTATGTGATGCAGATTGGATTAAAGGAACAACTTAAAGCATCTTACCCAAGAGACGCAAATGCTTTAGAAAACATGATTATTAATGATGTAGAGAAAAATGATTTGGGTATAAATGTTTCAAAATTTAATGATAAATATTACTTAAATTATCCAATTCATATTTTTTCGGTAAAGAAATAAAAAATTTAGAAAAGTCCCTCTTAACTGGAGGGCTTTTCAGTATAAAAGACAACTCTTAAATAAAATTAATACCGCTATCTTAATTTAAAATTATACAATCAACAGCAAATTAATCACTATCGCGTTCTAATTGCTTCTGAATTTTATTTATTGCCGACTCTATAGATTTTTCTGGTTCTATCACATTATACGCTCCCCAGAATTCAGGATCAGAAAACCCAGACGCTTCATCAACAATAATAATAGAACTCTTCATTCGGTCTCTATATCTCAAATCTTTACCCGCTTCACCTTCTTCCCAATCTGTAATAGCCATCTCACTACTTACAAAATATTTAGAATTAAATAATTTCCCCTTTCTATCAACCACAAAAGCTAATTGAACATTTCCGTAGCCATAATAATACTTCCCATCATTAATTCTATAATCCACTCTATACAATGCCTCCGTTGGATATGCATCTATTCCATTAGGTTTACTTCTTACCAAAAGATCACTTACAAGTTCTTTATTATCGACATTAAGATTAAAAACGGCGCTCATTAACGCTTCTGACTTAGAACTGATATATAGCTTACCGTAAAATAATGGATCAATAACTCCTTCTTTTTGCTTAAAACTAACTACATATACAGGTTCTTCATTTATGGTAGTAGATGTAGTAAATTTAAAATCGTAATGCTTAATAAGATCCTCTGTGAAAATATATTCTGGGTACTTCATAATATCCACATATAGCGGCGTAAAAGGTCCTCCTTGTAACTTCAACGCTACGGTATCTAACCTATGGTAATCGGTACTTTTTCTAGATTTATATAATTCAATATAATCTTTTTTTCCAGATGAATTTGGTTGTTTATAAATATAAGCTACCGCTTCTGAGAGAGAAGCATCTCTGTTCCTCTTTTTTATAGTTTCCCTATAAAATGCAGTCATCTTAACAGGAAACTCAATATAATTATCGCCTTTCTTTTTTATCATCCGCTTTACTAATTCTAAAGCATCTTTAGGGGCTGTAACATCTATTCCCATGAGTTCGATAGAAACTGGTATTAATGAAATTTCATTTTCTCTCTCTTGTAAAGATGAAATTGGAATTTTTCTTTCTTTATATCCTAAGAAAGAAACTAACACACTAGAACTCGATAATGAGTCTGGAACCTTTAACGCAAACTCCCCTTCAGAATTTGTAATAGAGCTAATATTGGTATCTTCAATTGTAAGTGTTGCAAATACTAATTCGTCTCCTGTTTTATCATCTATAATAACTCCTTTATACTCTTTAAAAAGTAAAGAATCTTGGGGATAATTTTTCATTAAATCTACCTTAAAAGCAAACATATTATATGTAGTGCATAATAGCAGTAGTAAAAATAAAATTGGTTTTATGTTAATTAGTTTTTTCATAAACTTTAGTAGTATTTATTAACCTATAAAAGATACATAATTTTTATATAATTTACTATTAGTCAGCAAATGACAAGAATAATTACATGAAAATTAAAATATTTAGGTTTTAGAAATAAAAAACTCCCTAAGCATTACCTAGGGAGTTTTAAAAGTAGTATTCATAGATTAGGGGAAATCTATAATGTTTAGATGCTTTTGTATTTGGGGCTCACAAAAGCACCTTAAACTCAATACGAATATACACGCTATTATTAGTTAACTAAACTTTATGTTGCAAAAGCACCCTTTTTGTATGTATAGACTATATATGTTGATGTTTGCGAAAATATACCTCCCATTAAAACAGGTAGTTATATAAAAGTAGAATGTTTAAATAAAGATTTTATGTTGAAAATTAATTAGCTCATATGATATACATTTTAGAAAAAACAGATTTCAATTATATAAAAACACAAACACTACACCGCATACAAACAAACCCGCCTGAAAGAAAAACTCCTTCAGGCGGGTATTTATTATAATATTGTTTAAGCTTTTAAAGTATAATAACTCCAAGCTTGGAGTATAAAAAGCGGATCTTATTTTTGTAAAGTTACCTTAACAGCATTTAAGCCTTTAAGTCCTTTTTCAAGTTCAAATGAAACTTTATCATTTTCAGCTATTTCATCAATCAAACCACTTACATGAGTAAAGTATTTCTCTTGATCTTCAGCATCAATTATAAATCCGAATCCTTTTGAAGTATCAAAAAAAGAAACAGTCCCTTTTCTTACAGGATCAAATGCTTCTCTATCCTCATCAGATATTCTTGGAATACTAATTTCGATATCTTCCGCATCCACTTCTACTTTCATAGAAGGATCTGGTGGAGTATCTGTTAAATTACCATTGAAATCTACATAAGCAAATTCAATTCCTTTCTTATTAGATTCTTTAGCTTCCGCCTTGCGGGCTTCCATCTTCTTTCTCTTGTCTTCACGCTTTTTTAAACGCTTTTTCTCTTTTTCTGTTTTGTTATACGTCTGTTGGGATTTAGCCATTCTTTTATTTAAGGATATATTTTATTAGTTTTTGCAAGTTACCGCTTTTTTAATTAAATATAGCTTTTATAACAAACTATACGCTATAAACATTTTTATAATTGAAATTTTATGATGGTATTTCTAACTTATTATGCAATTTCTATCAATTTCACCTTTAGCTTATCATTTAAATTTCAAAAGAAAAACAACTCTCCAAAAGCAATGAATTAGCTTTTATAAAGTAGTATATTTGCCACATGCCTTTTAGAAAATTACATTCCGATATAAAAGAGACGTTAGAGCGTCTAAAAATAACAACTCCAACTTCTTTTGAAAGCAATAGTATTCCTGTTATAAAAAGTGGTGCTAATGTTTATTGCACCGCACCAAAAGATAGCGGTAAAACTACTACGCTAATAGTAACAACGTTACAAAAGTTAAAGTGTGAAGCTGCTGGTAATAGTCCTAGAGCTATTGTTCTTGTAGAAAATAAAGAGAAAGCATTAGAATTATATGACTCCTTTATAAACTACACTAAATATAATTCGTTACGTGTTTATGTTGGTTATGAGCAGCTCCATATCGATGTGCAAAAATCAGAGATCTTTGAAGGTATAGATATTCTTATTTCTACTCCTGAATCAATGAATAAACTACTTTTATTAAATGGAGTTAACATTGCCGATTTAAAGATCTTAAGTATTGATGATGCCGAGTTTTTAACTAAAACTACCGCTTACAATGCTATTATGTCGATCACGCAAAGTATTCAAAGATGTCAATTTGTAATGTATTCAGAAAAGATGCATCCCGTTTTACAACGTTTTGAGTCTTATTTCATGGAATATGCTAAAATAGTGTCTGAATAGATTGCTATTAATAACGGTATTATATTGAAGTTATGATCATACCTAAGTTACATTATATCTCCCAAGGAAGCGCTCCAAAAGAGCATTTAGAGAACATTCAAAAGGCTTGCACTTCTGGTGCTGAATTGGTACAACTACGAATTAAAAATACTTCAGAAAAGAAAGTATTAAAGCTTGCTAAAGAAGCTCGAGAAATTACAGCTCACTTCCAAACAAGATTGATTATTAATGATTTTTATAAAGTAGCCAAAGAAGTTAAAGCTGATGGCGTTCATTTAGGTCAAACAGATACCTGCCCACTTATTGCTCGGAAGTACTTATATACTTGGCAAATGATTGGTGGAACTGCAAATAATTTACAGGAATGCGAAACATTACTAAAAAAAGAAGTTGATTACATTAGTTTAGCTCCTTTTAGAGCGACTACTACAAAAGACACTTCAAATCCAGCTTTAGGACTAAGTGTTTATAGCGCAATTGTAGATGTATTAAAAACGAAGACTCCTATTATTGGTTGTGGTGGGATCACCTTAGAAGATGTAAAAGAAATTTTAGACACTGGAGTCTCAGGAATTGCAGTCGCAGAACAAATTACTCGTAATTTTAATAATATCCGCTCTTTTAATCTTTTATTAAACGCTTCACTAACTCAAGAACAACGTCACACTTTTAAGTAAATTTAATACTGTTAACTGCTACATGATTATAAAGTTATTAATTAATCATTCCGTGCAAATATAAAGGCACCAGTTTGCTTTATAATTATTGATGCTTTATTACAAATCTTCCCGTAACACCAAGCGATTACCATTTATCTAAAACTTCTCTTTGGTTAGTTTACCTAACATAAAGTAGGTTCAAATAAATTATCACTATGATAATATTTAATAATGCTAAGCATTCATTATAAAGTTTTTATAACTTAAAATCCTGCATTAATTACCAACACCTATCAGCAAAAACCTTACCCTATTTTCACCTCCATTATAATTCTTTGTTAACAAAAAAGAATGAACGTTCATTTTTTATACCTTTGCTATAGAATTTAAAATGATATGGCAACACTTCAAAAAAGTATAGACAAACGTAACGCATTAATAAAGGCTACCATTGAGTTAGTAAATAATAATGGTTTTCATGCAACGCCAATGAGTAAAATTGCAAAAATGGCGAACGTCTCTCCTGCTACTATTTACTTATATTTTGAAAATAAGCAAGATTTAGTAAACAAAACTTATATAGAAGTTAAAGCTTCCTATACAAAATATGCATTTGCAACTTATAAAGAAGAAATGACTGTAGAAAAAGGTTTTGAAATTATATGGAAGCGTATTGCAGATTTTAAACTTAAGGAGTGTGAACACGCAATGTTTTTAGCACAATGTGACAATACGCCAATTATAGATGAACCAAGCAGACAAGAAGGCATTAAACATTTGCAACCCCTACTCGACCTTTGGGAACGTGGTAGAAATGAAGGAATAATAAAAAAATCTTCAGATTACTTGTTGTATGCCTATTCCATCAACCCGTTGTCGTATTTAATGATTACCCAAAAACGAGGAGATTTTAAACTTAATAAATCTCACTTAGAAGAAGCATATCAATCAGCTTGGAACAGTATAAAAGCTTGTAACAAGTAGTTTAAATAATAATTAAAATAAAAAATAGAGTTATGACTAAGACAATATTATTAAAAAATAGACCAAAAGGAAGACCTACAACTTCAGATTTTGAATTTGTAACTGAAGATAAGGATCTTAAAATTGGCGATGGCGAGTTACTTCTAGAAACCACATATGTTTCTGTAGATCCATACCTTAGAGGGAGAATGAGTGATGCTAAATCTTATGTCCCTCCTTTTGAGCTTAATAAACCTATTCAGTCGGGTGTAATTGCTAAAGTAATAGCCTCTAAGAACAGTAAGTTTAAAGAAGGAGATTTTGTTTCAGGAATGTTGGATTGGAAAACAAAACAAGTTTCTAATGGTGAAGGACTTTTAAAAGTAGATGGAAATAAAGCTCCTTTAAGTGCTTATTTGGGTATTCTTGGAATGACAGGAATGACTGCTTATTTAGGACTTAATGAAATCGGTAAACCTAAGGCTGGAGAAACACTTGTAGTTTCTGGTGCTGCTGGTGCTGTTGGAAGTGTTGTTGGTCAGATAGGAAAAATATTAGGACTTCGTGTTATTGGAGTTGCCGGAACTGATGAAAAAATTGAAATGCTAAAATCCAAATTCGGATTTGATGCTGGTATAAATTATAATACTACTAAAGACATTAAAGGCGCTATTGCTGAAGCTGCTCCAAATGGTGTAGACATCTATTTTGATAATGTGGGTGGACCAATTTCTGATGCTGTATTATTCAATATCAATAAATTCGCTAGAATCGTTATTTGTGGTGCTATTTCTGTTTACAATGAAACTGAATTACCTAAAAGCGTTAGTGTACAACCTTTCTTAGTAAAAAACAGCGCGTTGATGCAAGGATTTATTGTTTCTAATTATTCTGATAAATTCCCAGAAGCTATGAAACACTTATCTGGTTGGTTATCTGAAGAAAAACTAACTTATAGCGAGACCATTGTTGATGGTTTTGATAATATTCCAAATGCTTTTATCGATTTATTTGACGGTAAAAACAAAGGGAAAATGATAGTTAAGATTTAATAATATTAATCAGCATAAAAAAAATAACAAATGAATAATTTTGAATTTAAAAACCCTACCAAAATAATTTTTGGAAAGGACACTATAGAAAAATTAAATACAGAGATTCCAGAAGATGCAAAAGTATTAATGCTTTATGGCGGCGGAAGTATTAAGAAAAATGGAATCTATGAGCAAGTAAAAAAGGCATTATCTAATCTTGAGGTAATAGAATTTGGAGGAATCCCTGCAAATCCAGAATACAGCATTCTAATGAAAGCCCTTAAAATTATTAAGGATGAAAACATTACTTATTTACTAGCTGTTGGTGGTGGTTCTGTTATTGATGGAACAAAATTTTTATCTGCCGCTGCATTGTATAATGGAGATACGCCATGGGACATTTTATCCAATAAAATTAGAACAGAAAAAGGAATGCCTTTCGGTACAGTCTTGACGCTTCCAGCAACAGGTTCTGAGATGAATTCTGGAGCAGTAATTACTAGAGAAGAAACTAAAGAAAAGCTTGCTATGGGTGGTCCTGGATTATTTCCAGAGTTTTCAATACTAGATCCCCAAGTAATTGCTTCTATTCCTAAACGTCAGTTAGCAAATGGTTTAACAGATGCTTTTACGCATGTTTTAGAGCAATACATGACGTATCCTATTGGAGCCTTACTCCAAGATCGTTTTGCAGAAAGCATCTTACAGACTTTATTGGAAGTCGCTCCAAAAGTATTAGAAGATCCTACAGATTATAAAGCAACCTCCAACTTTATGTGGAGCTGCACGATGGCATTAAATGGGCTGATTCAAAAAGGAGTTCCTACCGATTGGGCCGTGCATGCAATGGGTCATGAATTAACAGCATTATTTGGTATTGATCATGCACGTACTTTGGCAGTAATTACCCCTAGTCATTATAAATATAATTTTGAAGCTAAAAAGGAAAAATTAGCGCAGTATGCCGAGCGTGTTTGGAATATAACAGAAGGTAATACAGATGATAAAGCTTATGCTGCCATCGAAAAGACAGAAGCTTTTTTCCATCAATTGGGGATCCAAACAAAACTGTCTGATTACACTAAAGATTATGAGGGCACCGCAGAGGAGATTGCAAAACGCTTTACAGATCGCGGTTGGTTAGGATTAGGAGAGCATCAATCGCTTACTCCTGATAAGGTTGAAAAGATTGTGAAAATGGCCTACTAATTCATTTTCAATGCTATTATTTCTGAAAGAATTTCAGAAGAGAAAAACTATAAAAAGAAAAAAATGAAAGTATTATTTGTATTAACATCTCACGATAAATTAGGAGACACAGGAAAGAAAACAGGATTTTGGGTAGAAGAATTTGCCAATCCATATTATACATTACTTGATAAAGGAGTAGATATTACAATAGCTACGCCAAAAGGAGGTGCTGCGCCAATAGATCCAAGTAGTGACTCTCCAGATGCGGCTACGGAGGCTACAAAACGTTTTGATAAAGATGAAGAAGCCCAAAATAGAATTGCAAATACAGAAGTATTAGCTACAATGAATCCAGACGATTTTGACGCCGTATTTTACCCTGGTGGTCACGGTCCGCTATGGGATTTAGCTAACGACGCTACTTCTATTGAATTGATCGAAAAATTTAATTCTCAAAACAAACCGATAGCATTTGTTTGCCATGCGCCTGGTGCATTAAAAAATGTAAAAGGAGAAGATGGAAATCCGTTAGTTAAAGGTAAAAAAGTAACAGGCTTTACTAATACAGAAGAAAAAGCGGTACAATTAACAGATGTAGTTCCGTTTTTAGTTGAAGATATGCTAGCTAAAAATGGCGGAATCTATTCTAAAAAAGACGATTGGGCTGCGTATGCACTTCAGGACGGAAATCTTATTACTGGTCAGAATCCAGCCTCTTCTGAGCTAGTAGCTGAAAAATTATTAGCTAGTTTGAAATAATATAGATTTATAACAAAAAAATAGGCTGCCTTTTCTGGCAGCCTATTTTTTTTGTGCTTATACTATGTAATAAGCATATTACTTAAAGTCTCAATCTTAGCTTAAACATTGTGAATATTACATTTCCACAACGCTTTTATTTACGACTGATATTCTTTTACAATATTCATACGTAGTTTTCTGAAATAATCTTCAGCCAACCAATCGCGATAGTTCTTAGTACTTTTACTTATACAATGTGAATAACGCTTTATTCTACTATCAATATCATCTTTTAATTCCATGGCTAGCATTCTAGCATCGTAAGCATCTTCACTATTATCGACACACATTTCCGTATGTTGCTTTAAAGATTTCTCTAAAATTGTTTTTGAGCGCATTCCTTTCTTTATTGTTTCATCATAGAAATCTTCAATATTGAAAGTCACATCTTCAGTTTTAGCAAATTTCTTACGGAGTTCTGAAGGCATCTCGTAAACAAAATTACTTTCTATCTCCTCATCATCCTTAATATTTTCAAGATAAAAATCTGGATATTTAAAGATATGTTGCCAATCTACTGGTTCACTCCATAGTCCAAAACGAGCTACGTTATTACCAAGATCTAATACTGTAAACTTATTTTTCCCATCTAAAACTCGGGATCCACGCCCAATCATTTGGAAATATAAGGTTAGAGAACGTGTTGCTCTGTTTAGAACTATTGTTTCTACAGAAGGTTCATCAAAACCTGTAGTTAATATACTTACCGAGCTTAAAATAGCATCTGGAGTATTTTTAAACCACTTTAAAATCTCTTTTCTGTCCTTATTACTATGTGTATTATCTAAATGCCTAACAGGATAACCCGCTTCTCTAAACATTTCATAAACATACCAAGATGTATTAATCCCGTTATTAAAGATAAGGGTTTTCTTTCCTTTAGATTTTTGCTCATAGGCATATAAAAGTTTCTCTTGCATCTCTAAATTTGAGTACAAAGCTTCAGAAGATTTAACGGTATAATCTCCGTTAATACCAACTTTTAATGTTCCTAAACCTACATCATAAGAGAAAGTTTCAGCATTCGCCAAAAACCCTTTGTTTATTAATGTTTTTATAGCTTCTCCAATTATAAGTTCGTTATAATTATCCTTCATAGGAAGTTTAATATTCGAACTTAATGGCGTTGCGGTAACCCCAAGAATAAAACTATTCTTAAAATAAGAAAGTAATTTTCTAAAAGAGTTATAATGTGCTTCATCAATAATAACAAGTCCTACGTCCTCTATTTCCAGCTTATTATCATTAAGCCTGTTTTTAAGAGTTTCTACCATAGCAACAAAGCACATATATTCTCCTTGATCTGGGAGCTCCTTTACCTTGCTATTAATAACCTTGTTCTTAACATTAAAGCCACGTAACATCTTTGAGGTCTGCTTGCTTAACTCAATTCTGTGCGTAAGAACAACAACCTTTTTCTTATATTCCTGAATATATCTTCTTACTATTTCAGAAAAAATAACCGTCTTTCCCCCACCAGTTGGTAGTTGATATAATAGATGATAATTATTAGGTTTATTCTCTATACGATCAAAAATCTTGTCTATAGCCCCTTTTTGATAATCGTAAAGCTCCTTTTTTTCTACTTCTTCAATCGCTAGCATGCTTTTATAATTATGGTAAATGGTTAAACGTGCAAATTTAGCTAGTTTTATGGTTAAATTGAAATTTTAGGCCAGGATAAACACAAGATTAACAAAGAAACTTCTTATTTATACACGTTTCATATTAAAACTTCTGATTATAAACCTTTTAAACAATCCTTAACATAATTACTATTGCGCTTCCAGAATTTTACTGTAGTTTCGCTGCTTAAGTAAAAACTAAGGTTTGTAACATAATACAAACGCAATTAAAATTTTTATATGAGTCAAGTAAAGGAAAACGACACAGTTAAAGTTCATTACACAGGAAAATTAGAAGACGGTCAAGTTTTCGATAGTTCATTAGAGAGAGAGCCTTTAGAGTTTACTCTTGGTGAAGGACAATTAATCCCTGGGTTTGAAAATGGAATTTTAAATATGGCGGTTAACGAAAAAAAGACTATCAATATTCCATCTTCTGAAGCATACGGTGAAGTTAGAGAAGAATTACTTCAAGAGATTCCTAAAAAGGAGCTTCCAGAAGATATCGAACCACAAAAAGGTATGGGACTTGTTTCTCGTACTCCAGATGGTAGAGAAATCCAATTAGTTGTTGCAGATGTAAAAGACGATTCTATCGTTGTTGATGCAAACCACCCATTGGCAGGAAAAGACCTTACATTTGAAATAGAAGTACTAGAAATTAAGTAATTTTATAGTTTCTAAAATATTTATGGTGCCTGAGATGAAATAATTCTCAGGCACTTTTTTTTAGAATAAAATCGCAAAAATCACCTTCAAAACCACTAAATTCTTAAAATTAAGCCAAAATACTGACGTAAAACGAATTAAGACACGATATAATTTGCTTTTGTAAAAAAAAAGTGTTACTAATGGAGTTCGCATCAAAAATATAGAGAAAATATATGAGACAACTTAAAATAATAAAGCAGGTAACCAACCGTGAATCTAAATCATTAGATAAGTATCTTCAGGATATTAGTAAAATTGATATGATTACAGCCGATGAAGAGGTAGAATTGGCACAACGGATTAGAGAAGGTGATCAAATTGCTTTGGAAAAGTTGACTAAGGCAAATCTGCGTTTTGTTGTTTCAGTAGCAAAACAGTACCAAAATCAAGGACTTAAACTTCCTGACCTTATTAATGAAGGAAATTTAGGACTTGTAAAAGCTGCTAAAAGATTTGATGAAACCCGTGGTTTCAAGTTTATATCTTATGCCGTATGGTGGATTCGTCAATCTATACTTCAAGCGCTTGCAGAACAGTCTCGAATTGTAAGGTTGCCACTTAATAAGATTGGCTCTATAAATAAAATTAATAAAGCATATTCTTTCTTAGAACAAGAACATGAAAGAGCTCCTTCTGCAGAAGAAATTGCAAAAGAGCTTGAAATGACGGTTAAAGATGTTAAGCAATCTATGCGTAATTCTGGGAGACATCTTTCTATGGATGCTCCACTTAAAGAAGGAGAAACATCAAATTTATATGATGTTGTTCGCTCTGGAGAATCTCCGACACCAGATTTACAACTTCTTCATGACTCACTTAATATTGAGATAAATAGAGCTTTAGAAACGCTTACCACTCGTGAAGCTGATGTGATTCGCTTAAACTACGGAATTGGAGACCAACAACCAATGACACTTGAAGAAATTGGTGATGTTTTCGACTTAACAAGAGAACGTGTAAGACAAATTCGAGAAAAAGGAATTAGAAGATTAAGACATAATTCAAGAAGTAAAATCTTAAAAATGTATTTAGGATAATACCTAATCTATATAATAATTAAATCCCGCTTCATCCAAGCGGGATTTTTTTTCGTATAAATAGTACGATTGTATGATTTTGGCTATTCAGATTTAATAGTCCTTTAACCATACTTTGACTAATATTTTTGTTTGTTTGTTATTATGATAAAAACCTACCTTAAAAAATATAAGAAGCAACTATTAATTGCTTTTGGAAGTATAATTGCTCTTTTCATAATTTTTGTAATTAGTGTATACCTTGGCGCCTGGGGACATATGCCTTCTGAAGAAGAATTATCGGATCTAAAACTTGATCAAGCTACAGAGATTCTAGCCGATGACGGACAATTACTCGGAAAGATATATATAAACGACAGACAACCCATTCCTTTTGATAGTATTCCAAAAAACTTAATTAATGCGTTAGTAGCTACAGAAGATGCTCGTTTTTATGAGCACAGTGGTGTGGATAATAGAAGTTTACTACGTGTATTCTTTAAATCTATATTGCTTCAAGATAAATCTTCTGGTGGCGGAAGTACAATTACACAGCAACTCGCAAAAAATTTATATCCCCGAAAAAACCTTGGTTCTTTAGGAATTATAGTTCATAAACTTCGAGAATCTATAATCGCAAAAAGACTAGAAGATGTCTATTCTAAAGATGAGATTCTATTGCATTATTTAAATACTGTGCCTTTTAGCGATAATACGTATGGAATTGAAAGTGCTTCAAAACATTTCTTTAATAAATCTACTGCGAATTTAACAACTCCAGAAGCAGCTACCCTAATTGGGTCCTTAAAGGCTACTTATTATTACAATCCGAAGTTATTTCCAGAGCGCAGTAAACTCCGTAGAGATGTTGTATTGAGCCAGATGAAAAATTATGAATATATAAACGAAGAAGCTTATGATACACTTATTAAAGATTCTTTAAAACTATCTATTCAAGAATATAGCTACAATGAAGGGATTGCTCCTTATTTTAGAGAGCAAGTACGTCTTTACTTAAAAGATTGGCTTAAAGATTATAATGAAAAAAAGGATACAGCCATAAATTTTTATACCGACGGACTTAAAATTCATACTACCATAAACTATGACATGCAGCAATTAGCTGAAGAGTCTGTAAAAGAGCATTTAAGTAAACTTCAAAATCAATTTGAAGATAGTTATGGTGAAAATGCTCCTTGGTTAATTGATGAGGCTATTCTTAAACCTGAAATTGAAAAAAACATCGCTTACAAAAAACTTAAAGCTAAAGGTTTAGAAGATGACCAAATTATAGACTCCCTTCAGAAAAAGAAAGAGGTCTCTGTATTTAATTGGGAAGGAATTTCAAAAGAAAATCTCAGTACAATAGATAGTATTCAACATTATTTAAAATTTCTTAATTGTGGTTTTGTAGCTATTAATCCAAAAAATGGAGCACTAAAATCATGGATTGGAGGGATTGATTATGAGTTTTTTAAATATGACCATGTAATACAAAGTAAGAGACAGGTTGGATCAACATTTAAACCTATTGTATATACTACCGCCCTAGAAAATGGTATTTCTCCTTGCACCTATTTTTCCGTCGAACCTGTAGCATACGAAAATATGAAAGGGTGGGAACCAAAAAATGCTGGTAATGATGAAGATGAGGAATATATGAATTATTCTATGCAGCATGCTTTGAGTAATTCTATAAATACCATTGCCGTAAAAGTATTGGAGAAAGCTGGTATTAAAAATACCATATTACAAGCCCAGAAAATGGGAGTTACCACTACCCTTCCAGAGGTTCCTTCTTTAGCACTTGGAACAGCAGAAGTAACCCTTATGGAAATGGCAAAAGCTTACACAACATACGTTAATAATAGCGTTCCTACGAATCCATTTTTCATCAATAAAATTGAAGATGATAAAGGAAATATTCTGATGGAAAATAAACGGGAGGATAAAAATGAGAAAGCATTCTCGGATACAACTAGAGAAGTAATGCTAGAAATGATGAAGTCTACAATAAATAGCGGTACTGCCACTAGACTCCGAAATAGCTATGGATTAAAAAATGATATTGCTGGAAAAACAGGAACTACACAAAATAATAAAGATGCTTGGTTTGTTGGTATCACTCCAAATTTGGTGAGTGTAACTTGGGTCGGTTTAGATAATCATCAAATTGGATTTAAAACAACGGCAATGGGACAAGGTGCAAATGCCGCACTTCCTATTTTTGGTAGATGGATGCAAAAAATGAATAACAACAGTAAATTAAGTCCCATTACACAAGCTAAATTCGATACTCCTTCAAAAGAAATTTTAGAAAGTTTAGACTGTAATCCAGAAAAGCGAGATGGCTTTTTTAAGCGATTATTCTCTAATCCGAATAAAAAGAAAAGTAAAAAGTTTAAAACTAACTAATAATTAAATTTACTCTCTATTTTTTAAAGTAACTTTGTATCGTATATAAATCTCCTATGGAAGAAAATCAAGAATTAATATCTCGCTTAAGTTGCTATATCCACGACTGGTTAATAGACCATGATTATGCTATTGGTACCGCCCAAAAGCTAAATCTGATCGCAAATATTTTAGTCGTTACAGCTATAGTTTATTTACTTGATATTATCATTAGAACTTTTGTGGTAAAATTCTTTTTAGCATTTACCAATAAAAGTAAAACTACTTTTGATGATTTCTTGGTAAAAAGTAACTTCCCTAAATACATCGCACACATAGCTCCCTTTATATTTATTAAGAATGTAATTCCCTATGTGTTTACAGACTATCATGGGCTGCTAGTTTTCTTTACTAAAGCTACAGATATATACTTAATATTATTAGTAGTTTTTATATTGCGAAGTATTGTGAGAACTACAAAGAATTATCTTAGGACTACAGATCGTTTTTATGACAAACCCTTGGATAGCTATGCACAAGTAGTCATTATTTTTATTTGGTTCTTTGGTTTACTCTTTATTTTTTCTGAATTAACAGGACTTTCAATAGCAAAATTCTTAACTACATTAGGAGCCGCTTCTGCTATTTTACTATTAATATTTCGAGATACTATATTAGGTTTTGTAGCGAGTATCCAAACTTCAGCTAACGACATGGTTCGTATTGGAGACTGGATAACAATGGAAAAATATGATGCAGATGGTGATGTTGTCGAAATAAACCTTGCTACTGTAAAAGTTAGGAATTTTGATTATACTATTACCACAATTCCAACTTATGCGCTTATATCCGACTCCTTTAAAAACTGGAGAGGTATGCAAGAAAGTGGCGGTAGACGTATAAAAAGAGCTATCTTCTTAAAGGCTTCTAGCGTTAAATTTCTTACTTCTGAAGACCTTGAAAAATATAACAGTATTCAAGCTATAAAACAATATATAGACCATCGTCAAAAGGATATCAATAAGTTCAATAAAGATCAAGGTTACGATAAAGAACAAAATATCGTTAACGGAAGAAATCAAACCAATCTTGGAATCTTTAGAAAGTACTGCGATTTATACTTGCAGAATCACTCTGCTACTAATAAAGATATGCTTATGATGGCACGTCATCTAGCTCCTACTCCGCAAGGAATTCCTATTGAGATATATGTCTTTTCTAGTGATAAAAGATGGGAAAACTATGAGCGCATAATGGCAGATATTTTTGAGCACATCATAGCAGCAGTTCCGCATTTCGACTTAGAGATTTTTGAAGCTCCTTCTGGTTCTGATATTAATAGGTTTACAGGATTTGATAACAAAGTAAATAAGTAATTCTAAACTTAGAATAGAGTTGGCAGCGCATCGTCTTTTGTTTTTGGAATAATTAATTCTGTGCCCAACTCTTTATTAAGCTTTTTGATAAAATATGCTGATAATAAAGGAGATGCCTCTTCTAAGTTCTGATGTACAAAAAAGTTAATATTAGACAATCCCTCCGATTGCCATTTCTTTAATCTTTGTACCCAACTATCCAATCGGTCATAATCACTTGGATGATTGGCTCCAACATATCTAATAAATGCTTCATTATTTGTTAATCTCATATGCATTAAATCTCTTCTTCCCGCAGTATCAACCAATACATTTGCTACATTGTTTTCCTCTAATAAGCTATACAATTCATTTGCAACTACTTCATCATTAAACCAATCTGTATGTCTAAACTCAACCGCTAATGGCAGCTCTTTTGGCCAATATTCAATAAACGACACTACTCTATCAAAATTCTTTGGTCCAAAGTTATTATGCATTTGCAAAAATATCGTTCCTAACTTTTCTTTAAAATGAACAACACCATCCAAATATTCAGGTAAATACCTCTCAAAATCAATCAATCTTTTCATGTGACTCACCATCTGATTCACTTTAGGGAAAAACTTAAAGTCAGCCGGGACTTTATCATGCCACTTCTCAAATTGTGCTATTGGGAAATTCCTATAAAATGTAGAGTTCATTTCAATAGAATTAAACTGTGTTGCATAATAAATAAGCTCATCTTTTGTTCCGCGAGGATAAAAATTCTTAAGATCTTGCTTATTCCATTTTGCACATCCAACATGCACATTTACAGCAGTATTATTTATGCGGTTTTTGGATAACGTTATCGCCGTCTTAGGATGATCTTCTTTTAGACTAAAATCTACATTTTCAGGATTTTCTACTTTACCAAACTTCATAAACTAATTATTTATTATAAAATCATTAAAGATACTAATAGCGATCAATACAATCATCTTTAAAATTTATCAAATAGTGTTTCATTAATTTTCTATTAATATTTCATTAATACTTAGCAGAAAATATACGTACGAAAATTCTCTATTATGATTTTCATAATTACCACTATACAATAATGTCAAATCTTTAAAATATCACATAAAATTTTTACAAAATGAATATTTTTTAGCTACATTTATCCATATTATGATTTAATTAACATAATAAAACTAACTATTGTTTAACCAAAATTAAATGTGTGAAAAACTATTTGACAACTTTCAAAAAGCTATTTTTCCCTTTAATACTCATGCTCTTCAGTGTAAGTATTTATGCTAACAAAGGGAACCTGATTGATGAAAAATCAGAAGATCAACAACAAGTTACAGGTACTGTTATCGATGCAGAAACAGGAACACCAATTCCTGGAGCTAACGTCATCGAAAAAGGAAGTACCAATGGTACCACTACAGACTTTGATGGAAACTATTCTATTACTGTAAGTAGTGATGCTACACTTACCTTTTCCTATATAGGGTTTCAGAATAAAGAAATTTCTGTAGATGGACAAACAACTATTAATGCTACACTTTCTCAAGATGTTACTGCACTTGATGAAATTGTGGTGGTTGGTTACGGTACGCAACGTAAACAAGATTTAACAGGTGCTATTTCTGTTGTTAAAACAGATGAACTAGTACAACAACCCACTGCCGAAGTTACAAGTCAGCTTCAAGGTAGAGTTTCTGGGGTTACCATTACTGGTGGTGGACAACCAGGGGAAGCTCCTCAAGTAAAAATTCGTGGTGCAAATACTTTTGGTAATAATACACCTCTATATGTTGTAGATGGAATTCCTACTGATGGTATTGGTGATTTAAACCCAAATGATGTAGAAACAATGCAAGTACTAAAAGATGCTGCTTCTGCTTCTATTTATGGCTCTCGTGCCGCTAATGGTGTAATTATTATTACTACTAAAAAAGGTAAGGGAAAAATGAAGGTTACTTACGACACCTATTACGGAATGCAATTGGTGCAAAAAGGAAACCCTTGGAATATTCTTAACCCACAAGAAATGGCTGAGTTAAATTTCCAAGCGCAGCGTAACACAAATCCAGGAAAAGCTCCTTCTAGCGCTCAATACGGAAACGGTGCAAATCCTGTATTACCAAACTATATTGCTCCTGAAGGTGTTAATAGTGTAGATGAATCGCTTTACAATGTAAATCCTAATTATACAAATTCTGATGATTTAGGTAATTTTTATCGTATCGTAGAAGCTAATAAAGAAGGTACAAATTGGTTCCAAGAAATATTTAGCCCAGCTAGTATTACCAGTCATAACCTATCTGTTAGTAATGGTACCGATAAAGGAAGCTACTTATTCTCTTTAAACTATTTTGATCAAGAAGGTACTTTAGAAAATACATATCTAAAAAGATATACGATTCGTGCCAACGCAACGTATAATTTAGGAGAAAATGTAAGAATTGGAGAAAACATGAGTTTTACCATTCGTGATAATCCACAAATTAGTGCATTAACAGAAGACAGTGCTATCGGTATGGCCTTTAGACAACAACCAATTATCCCTGTTTATGATATTATGGGTAATTATGCAGGTTCTTTTGGACAAGAATTAGGTAATGCTAGAAACCCTGTTGCAATTCAAGATAGAATAAGAAATAATAGAGGTGTCTCTTCTAGAGTTTTTGGAAATATCTTTGCTGAAATAGACTTTCTAAAGCATTTTACTTTTAGAACTAGTTTTGGAGGACAGTATTATTCTAATAGCTTTAATTCTTTTCAGTTTCCTGAATACGAAAATGCTGAGAATAATCCAACGAACTCATACACAGAAGCTGCAGCAACAAATTTCAACTGGACATGGACAAACACTGTTAAGTATCAAAACAGTTTCAATGACAAACACAATCTAACTGTTTTAGTAGGTACAGAGGCCTATCAGAATAAAGGAAGAGAAGTTGGTGGTACAACACTAGATTATTTCTCTTTCGATCCAGATTACGTAACATTAGATACAGGTTCTGGCACACAAACTAACTATAGTTTTAAATATGCAGATGCCTTATCTTCTTTCTTTAGTAGAGTAGATTATAATTTTGATGACCGCTATTTAATAAGTGGGACGATTCGTCGTGATGGATCTTCTAGATTCTTAAACGACCAATACGGATGGTTCCCTGCAGTGAGTGCTGGATGGAATGTTACAAATGAAAATTTCTTCCCAGAAAGTAACTGGTTAAATGATTTCAAAATTAGAGGAGGTTACGGTATTATGGGGAATCAACTTAACGTTGCTCCAGAGAATGCATTTACTACTTTTGGTGGGGATAATAGGACTTCTTACTACCCTATCTCAGGAAGTAATGGTTCTATTGCTGAAGGATTCCAACAATCTAGAATTGGTAATCCAAACGCTGGATGGGAGAAAAATATCAATTCAAATATCGGTATCGATTTAACTTTATTCAATAATACTGTTCAACTTACTGCTGACTATTATAGAAAAGATATCGAAGACCTTTTATACAATCCTGATTTACCAGGTACAGTTGGTTCCGCAACGGTTCCTTTTGCAAATGTTGCTGAAATGACAAATAGTGGTTTTGATTTAGATTTATCTACCTATTTTAAAATCGGTAATGAACTTAGATTAAATACTTCTTTTACACTCACTACTTATGATAACGAAATCACAAAAGTATCTGATGGTCAAAACTATTTTGACAGAGAAAGTCGGCGTTTTCCTGGGAACAACCTTATAAGAAACCAAGTAGGACATTCTGTAAGTCAATTTTTTGGATACCAAATTGAAGGTTTCTGGGATACACAAGACGAAATAGATCAAGCTAATGCAGCTGCAGTAGCTGCTACTGGAAATCCAGATACAAATTACCAAAACGATGTTGCGGTTGGTAGATTTAGATATGCTGATATTAATGGTGATAATATTGTGAACAAAGATGACCGTACATTTATCGGAAATCCAAATCCAGATTTTACATACGGTATTAACATCGAACTTATCTATAAAAACTTAGATTTTAGTATGTTTTTATATGGGTCACACGGAAATGATATATGGAACAATGTACGTTGGTGGACAGACTTCAACAGTTCTTTCCAAGGAGCTAAAAGTAAAACAGCTTTATACGACTCTTGGACGCCGCAAAATACAAATGCATCTGCTCCTATTCAGGAAACTACAGGTTCATTTAGTACAGCTGGTGTTCCTAATTCATACTTTGTTGAAGATGGTTCTTATTTAAGAGCACGTCAAATCCAATTAGGATATACATTACCTTCTTCGCTGTTAGAGAAAATGAATATCACTAAACTAAGGTTATACACGCAAGTTGTAAATGCCTTTACCATTACAAATTATTCTGGATTGGATCCTGAGATTTCTGGAGGTACGGTGAATTTTGGTATTGATGAAGGGGCTTACCCTAATCAAAGACAACTTTTATTAGGTCTTAACGTAATATTTTAATCATGAAATCTAAAAAATTTATATATATGAAAGTTATAAAAGAGATAGGACGCATCTACGCACCTATTATTACACTCCTCATGCTTTTTGGCTCATGCGCAGATAGTTTTCTAGACCAACCTGCATTGGGTGCACTTAGTGAAGATGTTGTTGCAAATCAGCCTGGTATTGAAAAGCTTCTAATTGGAGCATACGGGGCATTAGATGGACAAAGAAACGACGGTTCTCTTGGAGGAGGAAATCCATGGGAAGCCGCTCCTGATAACTGGATCTACGGAGCTGTTGCTGGAGGTACTGCTAGTAAAGGAAGTTTTGGAGGGGATCAATCCGCCATCGACCCTATAGCAAAGTTTACCTCTGACCCTTCTAATGGATTCTTTAATTCAAAATGGAACGCTTCCTATGAAGGAGTTGCTAGATGCAATAACACATTAAAACTCCTAGATGCTGCAGATGATATTTCTGATGCTGATAGAAAAAACCTAGCTGGACAAGCACGTTTTTTAAGAGGTCATTATTATTTTGAACTTAAAAAAATGTTCAATATGGTTCCTTGGATAGATGAAACTACAGAAAATCCAAAGCAACCGAATGATCAAGATATCTGGCCTATGATTGAAGCTGACTTTCAATTTGCTTACGATAATTTACCTGCTACGCAAGGAGAGTTTGCAAGAGCAAATAAATGGGCGGCAGCTGCATATTTAGGGAAAGCATATCTTTATCAGAAGAAATTTACAGAAGCAAAAGCTATTTTTACTGATGTAATAAACATGGGTGTAAATTCTGGCGGAGTTAAGTACGATCTAGTAGCTAATTTTAAAGATAATTTTGATGCTGCTACAGAGAACAATGCAGAGACAGTGTTTGACATTCAAATGGTTGCTAATGATGGGACTGGTAACATTACCAACTCAAATCAAGGTGGTAAATTAAACTTTCCATACAACAGTCCATTTAGATGTTGCGGATTTTTACAACCTACACAAGACCTTGTAAACTCTTATAAAACTGATGAGACTACAGGATTACCAGATTTAGATAATTTTAATCAGAATCCGGTTAAAAATGACATGGGGATTGGCGCTAATGAAAGCTTTACTCCATACACAGGATCGCTAGATCCTAGATTAGATTGGACGGCTGGACGTAGAGGTGTTCCTTTTCATGATTGGGGAGATCATCCTGGTGCTGCATGGGTAAGAGATCAAGCTTATGGTGGACCTTATGCTCCTAAGAAAAATATCTATTGGCAAGCTACACAAGATTTATATGCTGATCAGACATCTTGGGCTCCTGGAACAGCTATTAATGTTCATATTATTCGTTTTGCAGATGTACTACTAATGGCTGCAGAAGCAGAAGCACAAACTGGAAGCCTTTCTGTTGCTATGGGGTATGTAAACCGAGTAAGAGAAAGAGCTGCCAATCCAGATGGGTTCTTAAAAGAATATATTGATGAAAGTGATCCTCTTGCTGGATTCGATCCAAATACATATGCTGCTAATTATAATATTAGTGACTATACAATGGCGCAATTTGGATCAAAAGAAGACGCTCTTAAAGCTATTTATTTCGAAAGAAAATTAGAATTAGCTATGGAAGGACACCGCTTCTTTGATTTAGTACGTTGGGGAACAGCTGAAAAAACCTTAAATGCTTACTTTGCATATCAAGGTAGTATTACTACTGATGTTCGTGGAGGGAAATTTATTCCTGGAAAAAGTGAATACTACCCTATTCCACAAGCGCAAATTGATTTAAGTATCGATGAAAGTGGACAACCTACTTTAACACAAAATCCTGGATATTAATATTTAATAATCCGCTTATAATTTTAAAGCCTCCTAAATTTAGGAGGCTTTATTTATTTTACATATACCGTTTTTACATTTATAAATTCCCTAATACCAAAACTACTTAACTCTCTTCCAAAACCTGATGTTTTAATCCCCCCAAATGGCAATCTAGGGTCCGATTTAACCAATTCATTAATAAATACTGCTCCCTCTTCAAATTTAGGAGCTATCTCTAATGCTTTATCAATATTTTCTGTAAAAAGGGAAACCCCTAAACCAAATTCAGAGTTATTAGAGATCTCTATCGCTTCAGCTATTGTTTTAAATGTTCGTACAGCAATTACAGGACCAAAAGTCTCTTCATTAAAAACTGGCATGTCATCTGTTACATCAGCAACAATAGTTGGAGGGTAATATGCTCCCTTACGTTTACCGCCTATTAAAAGCTTCCCTCCCATTTCTACAGAATCATTCACCTGCTTTTCTATATCTTTTGCTAAGCCTTCTCGAGCCATGACGCCTATATATGTATTTTCATCTAATGGATCTCCACTTTTAAGTTCCTTAACTTTTGCTACATATTTTTCTAAATATGCATCCGCAACTTTCTCATGTAATAACAACCTCTTGGCAGCAATACAACTCTGACCAGTATTTTGATAACGTGCATTTACACCAACCTCTACAGCTTTATCCAAATCTGCATCGTCTAAAACAATAAAAGCATTACTCCCACCGAGTTCCAATACTGCTTTTTTAATCTCTTTCGCTGCTGTGCCAGCTACAGCACTTCCGGCAGGCTTACTTCCTGTTAAAGTAATTGCTTTAATTTTTTTATTCTTTATAACTTCCGACACGGCATCACTTCCAATAACCAGATTCTGATAAAGTCCAATAGGAAAACCTGCATCTTCAAATACCTCCTGTATATTATTTGCACTTTGCATCACAGAAGATGCGTGTTTTAAAACAGCTGCATTCCCAGCCATTAATGCCGGAGCAGCAAATCTAAATACTTGCCAAAATGGATAATTCCATGGCATCACCGCTAGAAGAACACCAAGAGGTTCATAAGAGACATAACTTTTCTGCGCATCTGTTTCTATAATCTCATCAGCTAAAAAATCTACAGTGTTTTCAGCATAATACTCACAAACCCATGCACATTTCTCTACCTCAGCAATTGCTTGAGTAATAGGTTTCCCCATTTCTTTAGAAATCACTTCTCCATAAATTTTCTTTCGGTCTCTCAATATTGCCGCAGCTTGCTTCATTAATTCTGCACGCTCTTCAAAAGATGTTTCCTTCCAATCTCTGTAGACAGAATCTGCAGCATCAATTTTATCAGAAACCTCACTAGATGTTAAAGGAGTGAAACTATAAATTTTCTCTTCAGTATATGGATTTATGGAATATATCATTATTTATGTTTTTTACTAAGTTACCAATTTGAATATTTTTCTATTCATAAAAGAATGTTATTTGTTTATAACATCGTTGAAAACTATCTTTCAATCCCAAATTATAGCGCTCTATAAATTTATATCTTTAAGAAAACTTCTTTATTATGGACACTAGAACAGCGGATTTACTCAGTGTACGTCCAGAAATTCCATCAGCAATTATCTATGATACAATGAGCAAAGATGAGCGATTTCAAAACGCTACGTTAAGACCCATTATCAAATTACAGAACGATTTATTAATAGAAGCTTTTAAAAATTATGCCCAAAAACACAAGGGTATTTTTTTTACCTATACGCTAGAAAAGCGATTTCAATACATTGAAAATGCAATTCAAAAAGATATCAAGTTTAGAAATTCCCTAAAAGGGATGGTTATAGGTCAGTTTACTGTTGATGAATACAATATCTACATTGAAAATTCATCTGCTTTAAATAAACGTATGATGAACATTGTTGTAGAGCGCTTAAAAGATCAAATTCAGCTTTTAGAAAACGAAGTCCTTGTTTAATTAAACAATTTATAAGCTATCTAGCTCCTTAAATAATCCTTTTGAGGAGCTAGATTATATGCTTTTATTTCAGAAAAAAACTATATGATTATAGTATTCTTTCCTGCAAATTAAAATCATTATTTATTATTTTTACACTACAACATCATAATAATAAATAATGCTAAAAGAACAACTATATAGAAAGTGCCTAACCACTTTAAATGAAAGAATAGAGCGTTACAGAGCTGAAATAAACATCATAAAGGAGTCTGTAGAAAATGAAGACAGAACCAAAGGAGATGAAGATGAAGGTAGCAGTGGTAGTGGGTACGGAAGTAACTTTACAAAAACTCTAGAATACTTAGAAGAAGCAAACTCTTTAAAGGCTAAATTAAAGCAAGTTGATATTTTTCAGTCCAACGATACTGTAAAACAAGGAAGCTTAGTAGAATGTAGCAATGGTAATTTCTTTCTATCGATTCCTTTAGGTAAAATAACATTAGACGACACCATATACTTTGCTATCTCTAAAGAAGCTCCTGTTGGACAGTTATTATTAGACAAAAAAGTAGGTGATACTATTACTTTTAATACAAATAGCTTCCAAATACTTAAAATACACTAATCTAAGGTAGATACACCGTTAAGATCTGTCGTTAAAACATCGCTCATATAATCAAAAAATGGGCGAACTGTTTTAAACGATTCGTCTACTTTATCTATAAAACCAGGAGACATTGCTTCTTTATCAGTAAAGTTCTTAGTAACTATATATTGCTTTTTCTTTATTAAATCTATAGCAGGATGTTCTTTATCAAAGCCTCTTGGAGCTGTTTTAAGCTCTTCTCCCTCTAACGCTCCAAACTCCTTTTTAAAATTAGGATTATTTATTATCTCTCGGACTTCTTCAGCATCCAATTCAAACTCCTTTCGAATACGCTTTAAATCATCTTTTTCAGGAGCCCAAAATCCACAGGCCAAAAAAGTATTCCCAGGCTCTATATGTAAATAATAGCCTCCTCTTAATCTTGGTTTCACCCTACTAAACGTTCCAGACAAATGTTCTTTATAAGGTTGTTTGTTTGCAGAAAAACGAACATCTCTATAAATACGAAACATCTTCATGTCATCTATTTCATCATGCATCCTTAATTTTGACATTAGGTCAACGTAAAAAGACTTTACCTTCTGTTCTTCTTGTTTGAATTCCTTTTTATGCTCATTAAACCACTCCCTATTATTATTCTTTTTTAACTTATTTAAAAAATTATACACGGAAGATGAAATGTGAGTATCCGACATACGACTTAACTGTTTTGTTATACTCTGATAAAGTTATACAAATTGAATATGCTTTGGCTATATTTATTCTTAATTTTGATTTAAAAAGAAATTGTAATGGGAAATCCAATTGTTGATAGTATCGAAAAACATAAACAACAACCCAATCTAAAGTTCAGATTAAAAGAAACAGCAGAAAAGTTTACAGACCTACTTTTCTATACGCTTTTTGATGCTGAAACCCCTGTAGCTGAAAATATGAAAAAGCTAGAGGTTACTTTTGAAGAATTGGTAGACCTAGCTTGTTGGGATGTGGAAAAACCTTGCGCTAAAGTTTGGGAAAATTACACCGCAAAATTACCGCATATATTAGAACTACTAAATCTTGACGCTAAGGCATTTGTTGAAGATGATCCTGCTGCACTTTCTCAAGAAGAAGTATACTTATGTTACCCTGGATTTTATGCAATTGCAATATATAGATTAGCCCACGAGCTTTATGATGTTGGTTTCCCTTTGGTTCCAAGACTTATGACCGAGTATGCACATAGGCTTACCGGTGTAGATATCAATCCTGGCGCTGTAATTGGAAAATCTTTTTTTATAGATCATGCTACAGGAATTGTTATTGGAGAAACTGCCATTATAAAAGAACATGTTAGAATTTACCAAGGAGTAACTCTTGGAGCTTTATATGTTGCTAAAAATTTACAACACACAAAAAGACATCCTACTATTGAAAATAATGTAACCATTTATGCAAATGCTACTATTTTAGGAGGAAATACTGTTATTGGAGAGAATAGTATTATTGGAGGGAACGTTTGGCTTACAAAATCCATTCCTGCAAATTCGATAGTTTCTCATACTCCAGATATTAAAATTAAAACTGTTACGAATGAATAGTACTTCTATATTAGACCAAATAGGAAACACTCCTTTAGTGGAAGCTAAAGTACTTTTGAATAAACCCGGTGTAAAACTTTTACTAAAGTTAGAAGGTAATAATCCCGGGGGAAGCGTAAAAGACCGTCCTGCATATAATATGATTAAAAGTGCTTTAGAAAGAGGTGATATTTCTGAAAACACAAAATTAATAGAAGCAACAAGTGGAAATACAGGTATTGCACTTGCGATGATTGCGAGCCTATTCCATTTAGATTTAGAGCTTGTAATGCCGGAGAATTCTACTAAAGAACGGATTCAGACTATGCGTGCTTATGGAGCAAAACTAACCCTTACTTCTGCCGATGTTGGTATCGAAGGCTCTAGAGATTATGCAGAAAACAAAGTTAAAAATGAAGGCTATGTTATGCTTAATCAGTTTGGAAATGATGACAACTGGAAAGCTCATTATAAAACTACAGGACCAGAAATATGGCGCGATACTGATGGAGAAATTACACATTTTGTTTCTTCAATGGGAACAACAGGAACTATAATGGGTACTTCTACTTATTTAAAAGAAAAAAATCATCAGGTGCAAATTGTAGGTGTACAGCCTACAGATAACTCAAAAATTCCTGGTATCCGAAAATGGCCAGAAGCTTATCTACCTAAGATATTCAATCCTAAGAAAGTAGATCAAGTAATTGAAGTTAGCGAAGAAGATGCTAGAAATATGGCCAAAGAGCTTGCTAAAAAAGAAGGTGTGTTTTCTGGTATGAGCAGCGGTGGCGCAGTTAAGGCAGCATTAAAACTAGCAGAGACTATTGATAAAGGAGTTATTGTAGCTATTATCTGTGACCGTGGAGATCGTTACCTTTCTTCAGATCTATTTGATTAATACCTTAATTTTGAATAAAAATATTGTTTCCACAACGTGGCTAGCTAAGAGCATAAACGATCCTAATTTAATTATCCTCGATGCTACATTTCCAGCTAAAGTTCCTAAGGGACTCGAAGGAAAATGCATAAAAAATGCTCAGTATTTTGATTTAAAAAATAAGTTTAGTGATTTAGAGGCTAAATTTCCGAGCACATTTCCATCCATAGAACAGTTAGAAAAAGGATGTACAGAACTCGGAATTCAGAAAGACAGCATTATTGTTATTTATGATATGGCTGGCATTTATACAAGCCCTAGAATTTGGTGGATGTTTAAAACTATAGGCATTAATAATGTATATGTATTAGATGGAGGCCTTACGAAATGGATTGCCGACGGATATAACATCGTCAACAACTATAATACAACAATAAAATCCAGTAATTTTAAAATAGATTTACCAAGTATAGATGCTATTAGGAAGCATGATTTTATAAAAAAACATATTTCTTCTGAAAATATAATCACAGTTGATGCTAGATCGAAAGGAAGATTCAATAATACAGAGGAAGATCCTCGGAAGGAGTTAAAAAGTGGTCATATTCCAAATTCCATCAATATTCCATACACTGAAGTATTAAAAAACGGGTGTTTTAAAACAGACACTGAATTAAAACTGGTTTTTAAAGATATTATTGAAATGAATCCTTCAGAATTAGTTTTTTCATGTGGTTCTGGAATTACAGCATGCATTTTACTTTTAGCCTCCGAGAATATTATTAGCTGTAAAAAAACTATTTATGACGGTTCATGGACGGAATGGGCTACATTAGAAGGGCTTTTAAAATAATTCAGCATATAGCAAAAAGAGACTGATAAAAAACAGTCTCTTTTTTTTTGATTATAAACTCACATTTAAAAATCCCTTTTTTTGAACTTGAAATGCATATAGAATTCCATTTTCTACAACGTCAATCCCCTTGACTAATTTCCTTTCTTTTACATTAAATTTCTTCAATGAAAATCCACAAGCAAAAACATGAACACCATTTTCTGATAACAAGTCTAAATATGATTTCATAAGTTCTTTGTCTATTAATTGTTCAACTACTTTACCACAAATAACTACATGAAACTCTCCATAATCATTACCGTCTTCTATCTTTAGCTCTTTGGCTGCTAAAGCAATCGGCTTTAATTGTTCTAATTTTCTAGTTAAAACAAAATAGTTATTAAAATCATCTTTTTGTCCCTCTTGTGCATTTGCTACATTGCCCACAAAGGCTAGCATTATTATCAATCCTAAAAATGTTACTATTCTTTTCATTTTATTTAATTTTTATTTCTTTTTTCCAAGTAACTCCACTAATATCTGTAAGTACTAGAGTATAATCTTCTCTTGGAAGTTGATTGAATTTGTTATTATTTAAGTTTATGGTTGCTTTGGCTCCTAAAGGAATTATTAAACTATGTTTACCTGGCTTCACCTTAGCGATATAAAAATTATCTATCTGATCGTTTTCTAGTGCCGCTAATGTTTCTCCATCTATATGAAAAACATCATTCCCTTTTTGATTCTTTACAGATATCCCTATTAAAAAAGAGCCGTAAACATCCACCCCTTCCACTCGATATACATCAAATGCTAATTGTGATCCTTTTATGGAAGCCTCGAGAATCTCTACTTTAGGTTTTACAGATTTATTATGCAATGTCCCCCAAAGTCCGCCATGAAAATATTGGTTCGTATAAAGAGTCATAAATAAAATCATGATAGCTCCCACTAGTCCAATTCGCTTATAAACATTAAGATTAATAGGCAAGCTACCGGAACCAATCCAATTCCAACACTTCCATTTAGTAATTGAAAATTCTTTTTTCATAATATAGCGGTCTAAAGAAAAGTATCCGCTACCACTTAAAAACAACGTAAACCCGGTTGCAATTCCCAAAACACCAATTTGCCACTCATCTAAACATGTAGTTCCAATCCACCCAGAACCCAATAAAATTCCCATGGCTAATCCAAAAACACCTACACTCATCGCACGAGTAAATAAACCAAACATTATAAAAAGTCCTACAATACCTTCTATAATAGTAAAGCTCATCATTGCAAACCATAAATGATCGGGGTTCTCAACTAAGTATTGAATAATTGGCTTGATTCCTAAAGCGTTTGGCAGGAAGTGATTAAACTTTTCTCCTATATATCCTGGGAGCTCAGGATCTAGCTTGTCTTTTAAAATTAATCGCCTCCAAAAGGCAGAAAAATATGTCCATCCCACTACTAAACGTAGGGATAATGTAAAAAGTCCAGCCATAGAAAATGACTGATTAATAATTTTATTCATTGAATTAAATTTTGTATTAAAATATATTATCTAGCTATAAAACATACACTTACAAAGACTGATATTCATCTACAATAGAATATTTATGAATATTTAAATAGTCATTAGAAGAACTAAATCTTCTGTAAGTCAATAATAGTTTATGCGAGATAAGTTTTCATATTTCGATACAAAATATACATAGGAATCTCCAGGTAGTTATAGCTATATAGAATAAAGAGATAACGTTTTTTACTATGATACACCTCTAAAGAAGGCGTCATACAAAACCTGAAGAAGTTGCCCGTAAAAAGAAAAGTTTTATCTTTTTTTACTTTGGCTTTCCCTACTTTATAAAGTTTATTATTTGCAGTACACGCACCAAAGAAACTGGTTGCTTTGCTTTTATTAAGCGTAGAAGTTTTTTTCATACCTGCAAAATCCTGCATAGAATTTCTGGCAGCGCATGGTGATGCTAGTAATAAAATACTTAGCAATATCAGTACAAAATAATGTACTCCACATTTTATGTGTAAACTCTTTAACATCACGGTTACAAAAATAGAGTTATAAGTAAGAATGAAAGTTAAAAAACACTTAATCTAAGAATCTATTCACAAAATGATAATCTATAAGTTTCAATTTTTAGATCTACTTTTAAATTAATTCTGATGAGATTATTAAAATTCCCTATTTAGTTAATAGATTTTCTTACAAAAGAAATACTTTAAATTTGTAACTTTATATTATATCAAAGCGCATGGAAACAGCAATTATCATTACTATTATTCTAATTTTAATCAGCTTCACCATAAGCATGTTTGGATCTGTAGTTGGTTTTGGTGGTGGAATATTTATGGTTCCCATACTTATTACTGTTTTTCATTTCCCACTAACGACTGCCGTCGGATCAGTTATGATCTCTCTCATTCCTTCTTCTTTAATTTCTACTTATTTAAATAGAAAAGAAGGCTATGTTGATTTTAAAATGGGAATTCTCCTTGAAATCCCTACCATTTTGGGTGTGGTCATTGGAAGTCTGCTACTATCTTATATTTCAGCAGAAAGATTAGAAGTTTTATTTGCTGTTTTAGTGCTATTCCTCGGAATCTCTTTCTTCTTAAAAAAGGGAAAGAAAGACAAAAAAGGAAATGGAGGGTTTTTCTACCGATTAAATAAATACAAGCCTAGATATATTATTAAGAATAAAAGAAACCATGTAGCTTACCGATTTAGTGCTTGGATGGTTTTATTTTTTGGGCTATTAGCAGGAACATTAGCCGGTCTGTTTGGAATTGGTGGCGGATTTTTAAAAACTCCAATTATGCTAAAGGTTTTTAAAATGCCAGCAAAAATTGCAACAGCCACTGCTCTATTTATGATTGTCATTACAAGCACAACGGGTACATTTAGCCACTTTATGCTAGGGCATATTGAATTAGATAAAGCATGGCCAATTATGCTCGGCTTTGCAGCTGGTGCATTAGGAGGACAACGGTTAAATTTAAAAATGAAAAATAAAACGCTCGAAAAGCTAATCGGAATGGGATTAGTGCTTGCTGCTTTAGTAATGATGTCTAATTTTATTATAAAATAAACAACACTTAATTAGAGCCACTTCTTACGTTTAAAGTATATAACCATCAGAATAAATACAACCAACATAACACCTAAAACTACGAAATAGGCATTTCTTTCTTGTAATTCAGGCATATATTGAAAATTCATTCCATACACCCCTGCAATAAATGTAAGTGGGATAAAAATACTAGACATAATAGTTAATACTTTCATCACTTCATTCATTTTATTACTTACATTACTCATATACATCTCCATTAAACTCATGCTCATTTCTCGAAGCATTTCTAAAGTTTCATGAATCTGAATACTATGATCGTGTACATCACTCAGGAAAACCTTTGTTTCATTGTGTATTAAACGGTGATCGGTTTTTGTTAAACGATTGGTTATCTCTTTAACTGGATATATATTCTTTCTTACATGCAACACCTCTTTTCGAAGTCGTTGGATTCGATTTACCACCTCTGGTTCTGGGTTATTGTAAACTTCCTCTTCTAGAATTTCTATCTGATTCGTTAAATTCTCTAAAACAACAAAATACTGGTCAATAATCGCATCTATAAGCGCAAAGAAAAGGTAATCGGCATTTCTGGTTCTAATTCTACCATATTTATTGTTTAAACGATCTCGAACTCCATTAAAAACATCATCTTCCACTTCCTGGAAAAAGAGTACTGTATGCTCACAAAGTATAACAGCTACGTGCTCTGTAATCAACTTACAATCATCATCCAAATACAGCATTTTTAAAACACAAAATACATATTCGTCGTACTCATCAATTTTAGGCCGCTGATTAGTATTTACAAGATCCTCTAAAACTAACGGATTAATTTTATAGTATTCCCCAAGCTTTTCTATTTCAACCTCATTACTTAATCCTTGAACATTTATCCAAGAAACGGTATCGGTATCTCGAAATACAAAAGCCTCCTTAACATCATCAAAATCTTTTGTTACGCAAAAATCATCAGAATAGTCTGTTACAGTAATCTTATTCTCTCCACCTTCGCGATGCCCCATATAAGTGATCGTCCCTGGAGCTTTACCAACTTTTCGGAGCGATTTAAATGGTTTACGTATCGCTTTCTTAAGATCTATCTTCTTTTTACTCATAAATTTTAATAATGCTTTTTATAAAGATAATAAAACTTAGTTTCTCTCTTCAAGCACTTTTACAATGTCTTTTAAAGTATATCCTTTTGCTTGTAGTAAAATAAGGTAATGGAAAAGTAAGTCTGCACTTTCATTTAAAAACAAATCTGCATTATCATCTTTAGCTTCAATTACAGTTTCAACAGCCTCCTCTCCTACTTTTTGAGCTATTTTATTTATTCCACTTCTAAAAAGTGACGCTACATAACTCTCTTCATTATCTTTATTTTCTTTTCTATCAGAAATTATCGTTTCCAACTTACTAATAAATCCGTAACTAGCTTCATTAGTTTCCTCCCAACATGTATCTGTTCCTTTATGGCAAACAGGACCAACAGGCGAAACTTGAATTAAAAGAGTATCATTATCACAGTCGACTTTAATGTCTTTCAGCAATAAAAAATTTCCACTTTCCTCTCCTTTTGTCCACAAACGTTGCTTCGTTCTACTAAAAAAAGTCACCTTTTCAGTTTCTAAGGTTTGTTTGTATGCCTCTTCATTCATGTATCCCAACATCAACACTTTTTTAGTGTTTACATCTTGAATTACCGCTGGAACCAAAGAGTCGCCGTTTTTATTAAAATCTATTTTCATTTTTATATTTCTTCTTCTAAATCTATTATAATCTTACAGGAATACCATTTTCTCTCAAAACATCCTTTAGGTCGTTGATTTCTATTTCTTTAAAATGAAAAACACTTGCCGCTAATGCTGCATCAGCTTTTCCTTCAACAAAAGTATCTGTAAAATGTTCTATTTTCCCTGCTCCTCCTGAAGCTATTATTGGGATATTTAAATCTGTAGATAATTTTGCTAAAGCTTTGTTTGCAAAGCCATCTTTTGTACCATCATTATCCATGGAAGTAAACAATATCTCTCCAGCTCCACGCTTTTCTACCTCCTCTGCCCACTCAAATAAATCAAGCTCCATAGGTACTTTTCCACCTACTAAATGTACTTTCCATTGTCCGTTAATTTGTTTAGCATCAATAGCGACTACCACACACTGACTTCCAAATTTAGCTGAAAGCTCATTTATTAACTGCGGATTTTTAACTGCTGAAGAATTTATAGATACTTTATCAGCTCCCGATTTAAGTAAAACGTCAACATCTTCAACTGAAGATATTCCGCCACCAACTGTAAATGGAATATTAACATTCTCTGCCACACGAAGCACCAAATCTATCAGTGTTTTTCTCCTTTCTTCCGTAGCAGAAATATCTAAAAAAACCAATTCATCAGCACCGTTTTCAGCATATAATTTGGCCAACTCGACTGGATCACCAGCATCTCTTAAGTCAACAAAATTAACGCCCTTTACCGTACGACCATTCTTAATATCTAAACAAGGAATAATCCGTTTTGTTAGCATTTAGGATTTCTTTAAAAATTGTGTTTTTAATACTATTGTACTTTTTCCTACTCTACATTCTACCTCATCTGGAGAACCTGTAAGACGGATGTTCTTAATCGCATTACCACGTTTTAAGGTTTTCGACATCCCTTTTACTTTCAAATCTTTTGTTAAGTGTACAGAATCACCATCATTTAAAACATTTCCATTACTGTCTTTTACTTCCATTTTTTTAATTTTTAATACCATCTCCCTAAAATGGAGACAGCAATATGTTCTTATTTATTCAAAATATAATCTTCCAACTGTTTTAAACTAATTCTACCTTCATAAATAGCTTTCCCAATAATTGTTCCTTCACAACCTATTTCGGCCAATTTAGGAAGCTCATCAAAGGTAGAAATCCCTCCTGAAGCTATAAGTTTAATTTCTTTAGAAGTCTCTATAATCTTCTTATAAAGCGCAAATGAAGGTCCTTCCAACATTCCGTCTTTACTAATATCGGTACAAATTACATATTCTATCCCTTTTTGAAGGTATTTTGATATAAAAGGTAATAATTCTTCATCCGATTCTTCTTGCCATCCAGAAACAGCTACTTTCTCATTATCTGCATCTGCTCCTAAAATAATCTTATCATTCCCGTAGTTATTGATCCAACTTTCAAAAACACTTGGCTCCTTAACTGCAATACTCCCTCCAGTAATTTGATTTGCACCGCTTTCAAAAGCTATTTTTAAATCTTCATCAGATTTTAATCCGCCTCCAAAATCTATTTTTAGACCTGTTTTACTAGCTATGGCTTCTAAAATCTTATAGTTTACAATGTGCTTACTCTTTGCACCATCTAAATCCACCAAATGCAAATACTCTATCCCATGCGCCTCAAACTCTTTAGCCACTTCCAACGGGTGCTCATTATATATCTTTTTGGTGTTATAATCTCCTTTAGAAAGACGAACACATTTGCCTTCTATTATATCTATTGCGGGTATTATTCTCATTTTTTTCTTTTAGAATTATTTTACTCTTTACACCTTTTGCAACTCTGCCAATTGGCTAACTTTACTATAATTTCAAAAAGTTCTCCAAAACTCGCTGACCTGCTAAACTACTTTTTTCTGGATGAAACTGAGTTCCGTAAAAATTATCTTTATGCAATGCAGACGAATAATCTAATTCATAATTAGAAGTTGCTATGGTTTCTGAACAAATTGGCGCATAGAAACTATGTACCAAATACATATACTCTTTTTCTGAAATTTCATTAAAAAGGGGCGTTTTTAAATCTGAAATCTGATTCCATCCAATCTGTGGCACCTTTACTTTATTGCTGAATTTTTTTACATCAACATCAAAAATACCCAATCCTTTTGTAGCTCCTTCTTCTGATGCATTACACATTAATTGCATCCCTAGGCAAATTCCTAAAACAGGTTGTTTTAGTTTTGGAATCAAAACATCTAGACCAGTAGCTTCCAATTTATGCATTGCGCTACTCGCTTCTCCAACTCCAGGAAAAATTACTTTATCAGCCTTCATTATCAATTCAGCATTATGAGTTAACTCAGGATTTATACCTATTCTTTGGAAAGCAAATTTTATACTTTGTATGTTTCCTGCTCCGTAATCTATGATTGTTATATTCACTATTATGTTTTAAAAATTCAAATTAAAAGCTAAAAACACGCTATGAGCATGTTTTCTATATTTAAATTTAATATATTCATTACCAATTAATTAAACAATTCAATTAAATCATTCCTTTAGTAGAAGGAAGAATCATTTTTTCAGTATCTCTTTTAACAGCTACTTTAATTGCTTTAGCAAAAGCTTTAAAAATTGCTTCTATTTTATGGTGTTCATTTTGTCCTTCAGCCTTTACATTTAGATTAGCTTTTGCACCATCGGTAAACGATTTAAAAAAGTGATAAAACATTTCTGTAGGCATCTGCCCTATCATCTCTCTTTTAAAATCGGCGTCCCAAACCAACCAGTTTCTTCCTCCAAAATCGATAGCAACTTGCGCTAGACAATCGTCCATAGGCAAGCAAAATCCGTATCGCTCTATACCTAACTTATTTCCTAACGCCATACTAAAAACTTCACCTAATGCAATTGCAGTATCTTCAATTGTATGATGCTCATCTACCTCCAAATCTCCATTAACTTTAACCGTTAGATCCATTTGCCCGTGACGAGAAATCTGATCTAACATATGATCAAAAAACGCTAAACCAGTAGCTATATCGCTCTTTCCGGTTCCATCTAGGTTAAGTTTTATAAAAATATCCGTTTCATTCGTTTTTCTTGTAATCTCAGCAACACGATTATCTAGTTTCAGGAAGTCATATATTTCTTTCCAACTAGCTGTCTCCAAAGCTATAAAAGCATCAAGGTCATTTCTTTTTACCGATATCTCATCAGCTCCCAAATAACTTTCATCATTAATAAAAATACCTTTAGAACCTAAATTTTTAGCTAACTCAATGTCTGTTAGACGATCTCCAATCACAAAAGAATTAGCCAAGTCATATTCTTCAGAGAAATACTTAGTTAACAGCCCTGTATTTGGCTTTCTTGTAGGCGCATTATCTTTTGCAAAAGTCTTGTCTATAAACACTTCTTTAAAAACAACCCCTTCATTTTCAAAAGATCGCATTATAAAATTATGAACAGGCCAAAATGTATCTTCCGGATACACATCGGTACCGAGTCCATCTTGATTTGTAATCATTACCAATTCATAATCGAACTCTTCCGCAATTCTTTTCATATATGTAAACGCCTGCGGGTAAAAATCTAATTTATCAAAAGCATCAATTTGCTCATCTGCGGGTTCTTTTATGAGTGTCCCATCTCGGTCTATAAAAAGCACTTTTTTTGCCATTATAATTCTTTTAAAACTTCTATTAATTGTTTGTTTTCTGAAGGAGTTCCTATCGTAAATCGGAGTGTATTTTCACAAAGTGGCTGTGAAGAACGGTTACGAATAACCACCCCTTTTTCGAGTAATTGTTGATAACGTAAATCTGCATTATCAACTTTAGCTAGTACAAAATTTGAATCTGATGGATAAATATTATTGACAAAATTAACTTCAAGTAAAGCTTTACATAAAATACTTCTTTCACCTAAAATTGAGTTAATTTCATTTTTAACAGACTCAACATCAAGAACTCTGTCTAAAGCCCTTTTTTGAGTTAGCTCATTTACGTTATAAGGAGGTTTTATTTTATTAATTACTGAAATTATTTCTTCAGAAGCATAACATATCCCTAATCTAATTCCAGCCATTCCATATGCTTTAGACAAGGTTTGCGTTATTATTAAATTTGGATACTCTGATAATTTAGAAACCCAACTTGGAGCTTCAGAAAAATCAATATATGCTTCATCAATTACAACAATACCAGAGAAATTTTGGAGCAACTGCGCTACCTTTTTAATATTGAATATATTTCCAGTAGGATTATTAGGAGAGCAAATAAATAAAAGCTTAGAGTTGCTATCCGCTTCTTTTATGATTGCCTCTACATTAGGTTCAAAATCTTCTGTAAGTAGTACTTCTCTATTCTCAATGTCATTTGTTTCTGCCAATACTTTATACATTCCGTAGGTTGGAGGAAGCGTTATAATATTGTCTTTTTTAGGCTCACAGAAAGCTCTAAAAATAAGATCTAGAACTTCATCACTCCCATTTCCTAAAAGAACCTGAGAAGTCTTTATTTGCTTTTGTTGCGCCAAAACATCTTTTAAAGAACGTTGTTGTGGATCTGGATACCTATTTACACCATTGTTAAACGGGTTCTCATTAGCATCTAAAAAAACCATCTCTTTATCAAAGTCCTTAAACTCATCTCTTGCCGACGAATAAGGTTTCAGTTTCTTTACGTTCTCGCGAACCAAATTATTTATATCGAATGTCATTTTCTATTGTTCGTTAACCAATATATACTTTCCCTTATTTTAAGTCATTTAAACGTAATGTAACAGCATTTTTATGTGCCTGTAAACCTTCCGCTTCTGCCATTAACTCAATTGCAGGACCTATACTTTTAATTCCGTCTTTTGATATTTTCTGAAAAGTCATACTCTTCATAAAACTATCAAGGTTAACACCACTATATTGCTTTGCATACCCATTAGTAGGCAACGTATGGTTTGTTCCCGAAGCATAATCTCCAGCACTTTCTGGAGTATAATCTCCTATAAAGACAGATCCAGCATTGGTAACTCCGTTTACATAAAAATCTTCATTACTCGTAACCACTATAAAATGCTCAGGACCATATTCATTAATCAACTCCAAAGCCTCTTCATCATTCTCTACTAAAATAAATCTTGAATTTTCAATAGCTTTCTTAGCTATTTCTACTCTTGGCAATTCACTTATCTGTAATTCTATTTCTTCTGAAACTGCTTCAATCAAATCTTTAGAAGTAGAAACTAAAACCACCTGACTATCTGCACCGTGCTCCGCTTGAGAAAGCAAATCTGAAGCCACATAAGCAGCCTTTGCTGTTTCATCTGCAACTACTAATAACTCTGACGGGCCAGCAGGCATATCGATAGCTACATTGTAACGTGTTGCCAATTGCTTTGCAACTGTTACAAACTGGTTTCCTGGTCCAAATATTTTATAAACTTTAGAGATAGAATCTGTTCCGAAAGTCATTGCTGCAATAGCTTGTATCCCTCCTACTTTATATATTTTACTAACTCCACATAGCGCTGCTGTATACAAAATTGCAGGATTTACTTTCCCTTCTTTATTTGGAGGTGTACACAAAACAACCTCTTTACAACCTGCTATTTGAGCAGGAATAGCCAACATCAAAATTGTAGAAAATAAAGGCGCAGTTCCTCCTGGAATGTAAAGTCCAATTTTTTCTATCGGACGTTTTTCTTGCCAACAAGATACTCCTGCAGTTGTCTCTACTGTTACTTTATCTGTTCTTTGTGCTTTGTGAAAGCTTGTTATATTAGATTTAGCTAATGCAATTGCCGCTTTCAACTCTTCAGAAACAAGACTATTAGCCTCTTCTATTTCCTTTTCAGAAACAATGTTAGAAGATAAAGTTACTCCATCAAAAAGGCTGGTATACTTTTTAACAGCTTCGTCTCCTTTTTGCTTTACTTCATTAAAAACCTCATATACAGTTGCCTCAATATCATCAATAGTTTGCGTAGGGCGTTGTAATATTTCCGACCATTCTTCTCGCTTTGGGTTATATATGTTGCTCATTTTTACTTTTATTATGATTTAAATAAATCTACTTACTACATTACCATTTTTTCTATTGGGCAAACTAAAATCCCTTCAGCTCCAACCGCTTTAAGTTCATCTATAATCTCCCAAAATCTATCTTTATTGATAACGGTATGAATAGAGCTCCAACCCTCTTCTGCAAGAGGTAATACAGTAGGACTTCTCATTCCTGGAAGCAATTCTATGATCTTATCGATTTTATTATTTGGAGCATTAAGCAATACATATTTAGAATCTCTAGCTTTTAAAACTGACTGGATTCTAAATCTCAGCTTATCTACAACAGCCCTAATTTCATCATCGATTATAGGTGGACCAACTAGAACAGCCTCACTTCTAAGAATAGTAATTACCTCTTTAAGGTTATTTTTAAAAAGGGTACTTCCACTAGATACTATATCTACAATAGCATCCGCAAGTCCAATATTAGGGGCTATTTCTACAGAACCACTTATTATATGAAGTTCTGCATTGATTTTCTCTCTCTGCAAAAACTCATTTACCGTATTTGGGTAAGAAGTGGCTATTTTTTTTCCATCAAGATCTTTAACGGAAGTGAAGTCACTACCTTTTGGAACTGCTAATGAAACTTTACACTTAGAAAATCCTAACTTTTCTACAATCTGTAAGTCCTTACCCTTCTCAATTAGTAGATTTTCGCCAACAATAGCTAGATCTACAACTCCATCTCTTAAATACTGAGGGATATCTCCATTTCGTAAATACATTACCTCCAAAGGGAAATTTCTAGCAGAAGCCTTTAACTGCTCTCTTCCATTATCTATAGAAATACCACAGTCTTTTAAGATTTTCAGAGAATCTTCATTTAACCTTCCTGACTTCTGAATCGCAATTTTTATTTTTCTTTCTTCCATAATTTTTATAAAAATACTTATTTCTTGGTACGGTTTTATTTAAAAAAAATCAATAAAAAAAACCCGTTTGATAACTCAAACGGGTTTTTATTATGTAAAAATCACACATAACAATCTCACCTCGCTTGAGCGCAAGTATGAAAATGATGATGATGTGATGTATATATTGTCATTGTTATTATAATCTTCTACAAATTTAAATCATTATAAAAAAGATATGCAAATAATATTGAGTTTTTTTTATCACAATATATTAAATCTCTCGATTTTAATAAGAAAAGTTATATTTTTTATATTAATAAAACCTAAAAAGTCGTTCTGAATAAAAAATACAGAAAAATATAAAGGTTTGCATTCTTCTTTATGTCATCTTATTAAAAAATAATATCTTGTGCTGCATTTAAAATAAACAAATACTTATAATGAGAACTTTTACTATTACTTTGCTTTTATTAGTATTATCAATTAATACCCCCCTTTCTGCTCAGAGTAAAAAGGAATTAAAAGAACAAGTTGCAACCTTAAACGACAAGGTTAAAGTTTTAAAACAAACGCAATCTGACTTAGCTGTATCACAGAATAAAGTTAAAAGCTTAGAATTTCAGGTGGAGCAACTAGAAGAAACCAATAAGGGACTTTTAGATAATATGAACAATTTCTTATCTACTTCCACACAACAATCCAACAGTATTAGTAGAACTTTAGAAGCTTTAAGAAAAAGAGAAAAACAAATAAAAGGAATTAGAGATACTTTTAGCGCTAACGACTCTGTAGCATTATTAGTATTAACAGACCTTAAAAAAACACTAGGAGAAAACGCTCAAATTGGAGTTGAAAAAGGATCTATTATCGTGAAAATGGAAAATTCTACTCTTTTCAGCGGAAAAGAAGATAATCCTGAAGTAACAGCTTCTGCCAAAGACTTTATTGGAAGACTTGCAGCTACAATAACAAAGTACCCAGAATTATCAGTATCAGCACAGAGCGCTGGTGAAGATTGGAGAATTAATTCTTTAAGAGCTTCTGCTATTACAAAAACACTTCAAGAAGATTTTGAAATTGCACCAACAAGATTAAAAGTGACTACAAATACTGGAGGTGGAAATGTATCATACATTTTCTTACATCCAGATTTCAATGCCTTTTACTTAGAAGTTCGTGATGATCTAAAAAAGCTATAAGCTTAAAAAATAAATTATTTATAATCTCTGACGTTAAGCATTTGTTTTAACGTCAGTTTTTTTTTGCCTCTATTAGACTTATATTCCTCTAATTGCTATTTTATTCTCGAAAAAGATTGAAAACTTTGGTACTATTTTATACTTTAGTAAAAATTATTACCTCACATACCCCCTATGATAGCACAGATAGACCCATCAAATTTAACTACAAACCCCTATTTTATTCCCGCAATAGTAACTTTAGCTTTTTTTATTGGTTTGTTTATAGGCAGAGCCCTAAAGAATAATAAATATAAAAATGAACTCGAAAAATGCTTACTAGATAAAAGTACGTTGGTAAACAACCTTAAAAGTGAAGCTATTAATTTTGCTGAAGACAGTAAAATAAAAGCGGTACAAACTCGAGGAAGAAGCGGAATGTCTATGGATAAGGAACTTAA
This sequence comes from Joostella sp., assembly GCF_048266025.1. Taxonomy (NCBI): domain Bacteria; kingdom Pseudomonadati; phylum Bacteroidota; class Flavobacteriia; order Flavobacteriales; family Flavobacteriaceae; genus Joostella; species Joostella sp. Next base: position 342,242 of record NZ_JBLXAF010000002.1, read on the forward strand.
GGTTACTACTATCAAAAAGCCTTCTTCGAATCTTAAACTCGATTTTAATGTTATAGGCATTGCCTCTGAAGAAGCTAAAGATGACTTAAAGTTGATTGAAGGAATTGGCCCTTTTATTGAAAAGAAATTAAACGGAATTGGGATCTACAAATACGATCAATTAAGTAAATTGAACGATAGAGATATTGAAATTGTAACTGAACTCATTGAGTTTTTTCCAGGACGCATTAAAAGAGATGACTGGAAAGGAAAAGCACAAAAACTTAAAGACTCTTTAAAATAATAAAAACTGAGCTTACTTAAAAACCCAGTTTTCATTATTCCTTACATCAGCTGATATTGCTGACACTTATTGTTATATTATCTTATTGATTCCCCAAAATAATAGGCAACCCATCATCTCCACTACCAATAACAACAACTTTAGAGTTTTGAGACTCTGATAATTTAATTGTAGCTTCAATTCCTTTATCCTGAAGAATTTTATCTGTAAGAGATGCACTTAAAATCTGGTTTGCATCTGCTTTACCTTGCGCTTCGATTATTTGCTTTTGAGCCTCTTTCTCTGCTTTCTCTATTCTAAACTCATACTCTAACGACTCTTGTTCCTGACGAAGTTTACGTTCTATCGCATCTTTAATAGTTGCAGGCAGCGTAACATCTCTAACTAAAATCTGATTTAATTGCACATATTGATTCGATAATATCTTTCTCGTCTCATCGTAAATCTCTTCCTGTATCGCATCCCTTTTACTAGAATACAATTGTTCTGGTGTATATCTACCTACCACACTTCTAGCAGCAGATCTAATTGCAGGCTGCAATACACGAGAAATATAATCTACTCCTCTTTCTTGATGCAATACACCTAAATTATCGTATTGTGGTTGAAACCATATAGAAGCATCCAATTTAATCTCCAGTCCGTTTGAAGATAATACTTGCATTTTTTCTGAAAGCTCTTGCTGACGAACTTCATAAAGAGTAACACTATTCCAAGGAGCCACAATATGAAACCCTTCTGATAAAGCTGGTTCATCTGTAACCACCCCATCTGAAAAAGGTCTAAAAAGAACTCCAGCCTCTCCAGAACCAATGTTTACTGCAGATTTAAAAAGTATAATAACTACTGCTATTGCAATGATAATAATAGGAATCCCAATCTTAGGTAATTTATCCATTTTTTAGTATTTAAAAGTTTAAGTGAATTATTAATAAAATTATTTGTGTTATTTATTTATAGGATACAATGCTCTAATTTTTAATCTCAATCAAAGTAAGTCACAGTATAATTAATATAATCTGAAAACCTACGATTTTATGATATAATTTTTAAATTAAGCCATTGTATTTTCTTAGAAACCATTCCGAAGAAAGCGCTATAATGATTACTAGAAGCAACCATTTCCAATCTATTAAAGGTACAATATTTTCCTTACTTTTTTGTACAGATTGGTACTTAGAATTCGTTAAAAGATCTTGCTTTAAATCTGAAAAAGTATCGCTAAAATATAATACTCCTCCTGTATTCTCTGCCAGTGTATTTAACCTCCCAATATCTGGATTTACAAATTGCTTTTCTACATCAAATGCTAAAATGCTAAAACTCCCAGATTTTGAGATCTTTTCTGAATCTACACGCACCATAAAACTATACGCTGAGGCAGGAAGTGAACTTAAATCTACTTCATAACCTGACCCCTTATAAAGCATAGGATATACAACCTCAGCACCTGTTTCTTTATTTTTTACTTCTATTTTTATTGTTGCATTAGGATCAAAAACATAGTTTTTATCAAAGTAAGAAGCTCCTATTTTTACTTGGGAATTACCATAATAAAAAGATTCACTCGTTATTGTTAATCGCGCTCGCTTTTCCGTTGAAGACAAATACTGAATTAGTTTTCCGAAAAAAGTATCAAAAGATGCTGTACTTTCATTTTCAATAAAACTTGCTGCTCGCCATTTCCAAATTCCTTCTCCCAGTAATATTGCAGCTTTTTGTTCGTTATTATCAAAAGTCACCAATTGCGGATCATCAGTAGCTATACTTCCTATTTTTTTATATAACAATGCGTGAGAAGCTCCAAGAAAATCAATCCCTCCAAGACGTGCAGTTAGCGGTGGAAAATCATCAAAACCAATATCTTCAGTTTGAAAAGAATTATAGGTATCGTTATAAAGAGGCAACACCTCCTCTTTTCCTCCACTCAAAACATGATTAAAACCAAGCTCAGCTCTATTAAGAAAATTCCAATCTGTATCCTCTCCAGATATAATCCAATAGTTTTGTTTTCGATTCTTTAGCTCCTTAATAACGGTATTGAAAGAATTTGTTGGTTGATATAAAATTACTAATTGAAAGTTGTTCTCCAATGCATTAAACGCACCTACATCTACGATAGAAGCCGTTCGAAACTCATTACTTTCTACAATCTTTTTTAAAGCTCCAATATCTGGATGCTTAGTAGCAGTAACTATTGCAATGTTATTTTTCTGATCAATAACTTCAAGAGCAAATAATTTACTGTTATTTTCTTTATTCTTCTCTTCTGAAAGAGGCTCCAAAACAGCTTTTAAAGTCTGTACTCCTATTTTATCTGCTAGAAGCTCTGTTTTTATAACTTTGGAAGTGTTTTTTTCATCAAAAGAAACCTTTTCTGAATATAGCAATTGGTTCCCTCTATAAATTTTAAGCACCGATCTAACAGTAGATTTCCCCTCAAAAGTTAAAAATATCTCTACAGGATACTTGTTTTTAAAATATGCATATTTGTTTACATTCAGCTGTGAAATCTTCAAATCGTTATATGTTATAGAATCTCCTAACACAACTGGATATACTTCCTGCTGAAGGCTCTTAGAAGTGAAAGCATAATCCGCTCCATAAGTTTGATTCCCGTCCGAAAGCATTAAAACCGCACCGTTTGAACCTCGATTGATATTCTCTAAAGCTTGTAATGCATTTGAAATATTAGTCTGATTTCCAGAAAACGATAAACTATCTTGTGGTAATAAATCAGTATCAAAAGAATATTCTTCTATTGAAAAACGATTATTCAGCTCTTCATCATTAGTCAACTCATTCAATAGTTTTCTTGCTGTATCTTCATAACCCAATTCTTTAATTGAACTTGAGTTATCTACTAGAATTGACAAATAAGGCTTTTCAGTAAAAAAGGACTTATTAGAAAATTTTATATTTATTAAGAGCAGTAATAATGCAAAAATGGCTACGAACCGAAGAATTGCCATCGCTATAAAAACTTTACCTTTTCGACTTCTTTTTCTATACAAGAAAAAGGCAATTAGCAAAGAAATAACGGCAGCTAGTAAAGCATAAATTACAGGACTTGCTCCTATCATTAAAATGGGATATTTATTTCTTCAAAAATAAAGAAAAATGAAAATCAAACTTTAATTAGAGCGTAAGCAAATCTTTAAACCCGATTACGCTCTAAATTATAGTTTTTACTATTGTATAATCAAGAATTTCGAGAAATACCTCGAAATATTAATTTTACATCTAGCGAATGAAATATTAAGTAAGCATTCCTCCGTCTACCTGTAATACTTGACCAGTGATATAATTAGACATATCTGATGCTAAGAAAACACATGCATTAGCTATATCTTCTGGGTTACCCCCTCTTTTTAATGGAATAGCATCTCTCCAACCTTGTACTACTTTTTCATCTAAAGCCCCTGTCATTTCAGTTTCAATAAATCCTGGAGCCACAACGTTACTACGGATATTTCTAGAACCAAGCTCTAAAGCCACCGATTTTGAAAAACCAATAATCCCCGCCTTAGATGCTGCATAGTTTGTTTGTCCTGCATTTCCTTTTACTCCAACAACAGAGCTCATGTTAATAATAGAGCCTTTTCGCTGCTTAAGCATAGTTCTTTGCACTGCTTTTGTCATATTAAAAACAGACTTAAGATTTACTTCAATAACGTTATCAAAATCTTCTTCAGAAATACGCATTAAAAGGTTGTCTTTAGTAATTCCAGCGTTGTTTACAAGGATATCTATAGCTCCAAATTCTTTTACCACTTGGTCTACCAACTCTTGAGATGCTGTAAAGCTTGCTGCATTACTTTTATAAGCTTTTGCTTTTACACCACTTGCCAACAATTCCTTCTCTAACTCTTTTGCTGGTCCTTCGGACGAACTATAAGTAAACGCTACATTAGCACCTTGTTTTGCAAACTCTTCTGCAATTCCTTTCCCTATACCACGACTAGCACCAGTGATAATCGCTGTTTTACCTTCTAAAAGTTTCATCTGTAATATTTAGATTTTTTGTTTTTGTTACTGAATATCAAATATAGCAAATACCATGTTTTCTCAACAAAAAACCCTGCAAAAATGCAGGGTTTAGTTCTACAATTTATATGTTATTATGATTTTAGAGGTTTTGGTTGCTCATAATTAAATAAATAATCAACTTCCAGCTCCTCAACATCTCCTAATTTTCTTAATGCATCGATATCCACATCATTTTTGTTCCCTATTACCATTACATCATAACTTTCTCCTTTTATATTCTCTTCAAAGAAACTTTTTAGATCATCAAAAGTCATTTTTTCAATCTCATTATACATTGCTTGTCTTGTATCTTCTGTAATCCCTCTTTTCTTTAAACGCTCATATTCCCAAAAAATATCCTGCTTATTGATTCTATTTGACGCTAATTTCTTCAATGTTGACTCTTTAGCTGATTCAAATTGTTCTTTTGCTTCAGGCATATCTGTCATCAATTCCATCATAGCTTCTACGGCTTGTGGCATTTTATTAGCCTGTGTACCGATATAAGCATACGTATAATTAGGTTTTCCTTCTTCAGAAGCATTACTATATGCTGCAAAAGCAGAGTAAGCAAGCGACTTAGACTCTCTTATTTCTTGAAAAACGATCGAAGACAATCCGCTACCAAAGTAAGTGTTAAATAAAGATGAAGCCGCCATTTGCTTTGGATCAAACGTTTCTCCCTTTGCTAAGAATAACATCTCACTTTGTACCATATCATAATCTACAAAGTAAACATGACCTCCAGTTTCTTTTTCTAAATATAACTTAGCATCTGGATATTCTTTTAAAGTAGTTGGTACCGTATACTTTTCATTTAAAGAAGCAACTGCCCCATCAATATTATTTCCGAAGTAAAAAATACGCTGTTTATAGTTTTTCAAATCTTTAAAAATATTCACCAATTCTTCAGGGTTAATATCTTTAAGAGCATCAATGGTATAAATATCTCTTAATCTAGAATTATCACCATATTGCCCATAACTCATTAGTCCGTTCCACAAGATATTCCCTTTACTAGCTTTGCTATCTTCTCTGCTCTTACCGATATTCTGAACATACTTATCATAACTCTCTTGGTTTGCAACTGCATTAGACCATAAATGATCTAACAACTCCAAACCTTTATCCATATTCTCGCTAAGTCCGCTAATTGTAACATACGCCTTATCGTTTGCAGCACGTACGCTGTATTCAATTCCAAGCTTATAGAATTCTTTTTTCAACTCTTCTGGAGAATATTTATCTGTTCCGATATACTCAACATAACCAATTGCATATTGCAGCTTCTTATCGTTATCTTTACCCATATCAAAAATGATATCTATTTCAGCTAAATCATTCGCTTTATTCTCGATATAAGAAACCTCTAACTCATTATCGGTATTAGTTTCTTTAATAGCTTTATCAAAATCTATATGTTGAGGCTTTATAGGCGGAACCTCAATTTTATTGAATGCTTGTAAGAAATCTGATTGTTTATCTCTATTTAAAGCTACTGGAGTAATTGGAGGGTTTTCTACTTTTACGAGATCTCTACTCTCCCCTTGTCTTTTATACACAACAGCATAATCATCAACATATGCCTTATTTGCATACGCTACTAATTCTTCTTTAGTAACCTTTCTAAGCTCTTCTAACTTTTTAACTTCATCTTCCCAATCTTGAAAATGAACAAAGGCATCTACATAGGCATAAGCTACACCGGAAGCATCTTCATATCTTCTTATCTGAGACAACTTAAGATCGTTAACTACAGCCTGAATCATCCATTCGTCAAAATCTCCCTTTTTAATTTTATCAACTTGAGATAATAAAAGATCTTTTACTTCTTCCAGAGATTGATCAGACTTAGGATATCCATATAAAGTATGCACGCCATAATCATTATTAAAGTTTGGATAACTCCCTGCTCGCTGTACTTTTTGCTTCTGATTAAGGTTTAAATCAATTAACCCAGCCTGACTATTACTTAAAAGCATATCGATTAGAGTAACATACTTTTCATCCTCTGTTCCTATTCCAGGAGTTCTGTAACCAATACTAACTCTAGCTGCTTCTGGTCCAAAAACTTCTTTTTCGATAGGAGCAGTAATAGGAGCTTCTGTAGGACGCTCTGGATAGGTTACATCTTTAGGCTTGAAATCTCCAAAAGCATTATCTACCATTTTTATAGTTTCGTCAAACTCCAAATCTCCTACCAGAATTACTGCCATATTATTAGGTACATAATATGTATCAAAATAATTATTAATAGCTACCATGGATGGATTTTTAAGATGCTCTGAAATCCCTATAGTTGGCTGCTGCCCGTATGGATGTTTAGGAAATAGCGTAGAAAGCATCTCATAATATTCTTTTCGCTGATCGCTATCTTGTGTTCTATTGAATTCTTCGTACACTGCCTCTAACTCTGTATGAAATAACCTAAGCACCAACGTACTAAAACGCTCACTTTCTAAAGTAAGCCATTTATCCAATTCGTTAGAAGGAATTTTGTTTACATATACCGTTTCTTCAACAGAAGTCCATGCATTTGTACCCTCTGCACCTATAGAACCCGTCATTTTATCATACTCATTAGCAATAGCTATTTGCGAAGCTAATTGAGAAACACTATCTATTTTTTTATATATTTCTTTTTTCTCTATGGTGTCGGTAGCTTTCTTATGAGCTTCATACAAATCTGAAATCTCATCAATAAGTACTTTTTCTTTATCCCAATCTGTAGTTCCAAATTTATGAGTCCCTTTAAAAACCATATGCTCCAAATAATGAGCTAACCCAGTATTATCTGCAGGATCATAAACAGAACCAGCTCTGACAGGTATAAAAGTCTGAATCTTTGGTTCGTCTGTATTTCTACTTAGATAAACTTTTAATCCATTTTCTAGTGTATACAGGCGTAATCCTGTTGGATCGTTCTCAACGGTTTCATAAGTATACCCGTTTGCATCAGTATGCGTTTTTGCTACTATTTTTTCTTCTGAATTGTTTTTACAACTTACAGAAACAAATAAAATAGTCAACAGGAGGAGTCTTGATAGTTTAAGTGTCATATTTTAAATAGTTTGGTTAAAAAAAAATCCATCCCCTAAATAAATCAGGGGATGGATAAATATATAGATAATATTTTATATATGAGCTATTTAGCCCATAACTTCAGCTACTTTTTTACCTATTTCAGCAGGAGAATCTACAACGTGGATTCCACATTCTCCCATAATACGTTTCTTTGCTTCAGCAGTATCATCATCACCACCAACAATAGCTCCTGCATGACCCATAGTTCTACCTTTAGGTGCAGTTTCTCCCGCGATGAATCCTATTACTGGTTTTCTATTTCCGTCTTCTTTCACCCAACGAGCAGCATCTGCTTCCAGTTGACCTCCAATTTCCCCGATCATAACAATACATTCTGTTTCAGGGTCGTTCATTAACAATTCTACAGCTTCCTTAGTTGTAGTTCCGATAATTGGATCTCCTCCAATTCCAATTGCAGTTGTGATACCAAGACCTTGTTTTACAACTTGATCTGCAGCCTCATAAGTAAGCGTTCCAGATTTAGAAACAATTCCTACTTTACCTTTACTGAATACAAAACCTGGCATAATACCAACTTTAGCTTCACCTGGTGTAATTACACCTGGACAGTTAGGCCCGATTAATCTACAATCTATATCTTTAATATAGTCTGAAGCTTTGATCATATCTGCTACAGGAATACCTTCCGTGATAGTAATTATAACTTTGATACCTGCATTAGCAGCTTCCATTATTGCATCTGCAGCAAAAGCTGGCGGAACAAAAATGATTGATACATCTGCAGCTACTTTATCTACCGCTTCCTTAACAGTATTAAAAACTGGTTTACCCAAATGCTCTTGACCTCCTTTTCCTGGAGTTACACCACCAACTAGGTTGGTACCATACTCAATCATTTGTTCGGCATGAAAAGTTCCTTCACTACCTGTAAATCCTTGTACTATTATTTTAGAATCTTTATTTACTAATACACTCATTAGGGTTATATTTTATTTAAAGCTATACAAAAATAGTTTTTTGAATACGATTTAAGAAATCTACTTCAAAAAATAAATAATTATTTTACTTATGTTAATTTTTTTGACTTGTTGGAATAAAAGAATTTAAGTTTACGGGGTTGTCATCAGCAAGCTGACTAATCTCATACCCTTTGTAAAGTTTATCATCTTTAAACTCCCATATAGTTATAAAATGAGCTAATGGTTGCTCTTCATCTGGATTTTCAATTGTTTTTACATGATAGGTATAACGTACCGTAACACTATTCCCGTCTTTTAACAAATGACTTATCTCTGTTCTTACAGAATGATATGCATTTTCCATATTTGAGGCCAAAGCAACAAGTTCTTCCTTGTTTAATTTAGTAAAACCTTTGCTACTATTCCAATAAAGCTCACAATCATCATGGAGGTAATCCATTAAAATAGCTCTATTTTTAATAGGCTCAAGTTCGTAAAAATCTTTTGCAATCTTTTTTATTGACTGTCCCATATCTCTATCGTAATTTTTCAATAATTGATGGTATCATTCGTATCGATGCCAATTCTTTATATTTCTTCCTTGCTTCTTCAGCAGGGTAACCAAAATACGCTTTGTTAGGCTCCAAAGATTTACTAATACCAGACTGTGCCAATAAAACTGCCTTAGAACCTATTGTAATTGCACTAGCAATTCCCACTTGCCCCCAGATGGTCACTTCATCTTCAATAATTACACAACCAGCAATTCCTACTTGTGAGGCTATTAAACATTTTTTACCTATAACAGTATCATGTCCAATTTGCACCTGATTATCTATCTTCGTGCCTTCTTTTATTAAAGTGTCTCCAGTAACTCCTCTATCTATTGTACAAAGAGCTCCTAAATCTACATTATCTTCTAAAACTACACGTCCTCCAGACAATAATTTATCAAATCCTTCTGGTCTATTTTTATAATAAAAAGCATCTGCTCCTAAAACAGTTCCAGCATGAATAGTGATATTATCCCCAAGAATACAATTGTCGTAAACACTAACGTTAGAATGAATCAAGCAATTTTTTCCGATGACTACATTATTACCAATAAAAGCTCCTGGTTGCACAACCGTTCCCTCTCCTATTTTTGCTGAAAAAGCAATGGTAGCTGTAGCCTTCTCAAAAGGCTTAAAAAAAGTTGTTAACGTATTAAAATCTCTAAATGGATCGTCAGAAATTAACAATCCCTTATTTGGCGGACACTCAACCTCTTTATTTATAAGAACTACGGTAGCGGCAGATTCTAGCGCTTTATCATAATATTTAGGATGATCAACAAAAACAATATCACCTGGCTCTACCACATGTATTTCATTCATTCCTGTTACAGGAAAATCATCAGGACCAACATAATCACAACTTAAGATAGTTGCTATTTGCTTTAAGGTATGCTTTTGAGGAAACTTCATCGTAAACTATTCTGATATACTAAAATCTACAAAATATGATTCAAAAAAATGTTATAAAAACTTATCCTTTATAGCGCTCCATATAAGCACCTTTATCAGTATCAATTTTTATCTTATCTCCTTCATTAATAAACAAAGGAACATTTATCGTTGCCCCAGTTTCTACTGTTGCAGGTTTTGTTGCATTGGTAGCCGTATTACCTTTTACTCCAGGCTCTGTATGTGTTATTTCTAAAACAACATGTGCTGGTAAATCTACAGAAAGTGGCATGCTATCTTCTGTATTAAATAATATCGTAACTACTTCTCCTTCTTTTAAAAGATCTGGATTGTCTATTGCTGTTTTCTGAATAGTGATTTGGTTGTAATCATCTGTATTCATAAAATGAAACGTATCTCCTTCTGGATATAAAAACTGATAAGATCTTGTTTCTACACGAACATCTTCAATTTTATGTCCTGCTGAAAATGTATTATCTAATACTTTTCCTGAAGTAACACTTCTTAATTTTGTTCTAACAAAAGCAGGTCCTTTTCCTGGCTTTACGTGTAAAAATTCAATAATTTTATATATATCGTGATTATATCTTATGCATAATCCTTTTCTAATATCTGATGTAGATGCCATAATTTTATTTTAATGATTTGAATTTGAACTAAAATACCCTTTCATGATTCCACGTTGAGAATCTTTGATAAACTGAAGAATCTCGTCTCGTTCTGGAGTGGCTTCCATTTCTGCTTCGATAATTTCTACAGCTTGAGAATTATTGTAATTCTTTTGGTATAATATTCGGTAAATATCTTGTATTTCTCTAATTTTCTCTGTTGAATACCCTCTTCTGCGTAATCCTACTGAATTAATACCTACGTAAGATAAAGGTTCTCTCGCTGCTTTAGCGTATGGAGGAACATCTTTACGTACTAATGAACCACCAGTTACAAAAGCGTGATTTCCAATAGAACAAAACTGATGCACAGCTGTCATTCCTGCAAGAACTACATAGTCTCCAACAGTAATATGCCCTGCAAGAGTACTATTGTTTGAGAAAATACAGTAATCTCCAACTATACAATCGTGAGCAATATGGCTATATGCCATAATCCAACAATTTTTTCCGATTACAGTTTTCATTCGATCGGTAGTCCCTCTATTAATGGTAACACATTCTCTAATAGTTGTGTTATCTCCAATTTGGGTGATGGTATCTTCGTCGTTATATTTTATGTCTTGGGGAACTGCTGAAATTACAGCACCAGGAAAAATATTACAATTTTTCCCAATTCGAGCCCCTTCCATAATGGTAACGTTACTTCCTATCCAAGTGCCCTCTCCAATTACTACATTATTATTAATAGTAGCAAAAGGCTCTATCACTACATTTTTAGCGATTTTCGCTCCTGGATGCACATATGCTAGTGGCTGATTCATTTCTTGTCTGTTTCTTTAACTTTTACGATTTGAGCCATTAGCTCTGCTTCTGTTGCAAGCTGACCATTAACATAAGCATGCGCTTTCATATGGCAAATCCCTCTACGGATAGGAGATATTAATTCCATTTTGAAAACCAATGTGTCTCCTGGCTGTACTTGTCTTTTAAACTTAACATTATCCATTTTCATGAAAAATGTAAGGTAATTCTCTGGATCTGGAACTGTATTAAGTACTAAGATCCCTCCAGTTTGCGCCATGGCTTCTACTTGTAAAACCCCTGGCATAATAGGTGCTCCAGGAAAATGTCCTACGAAGAAAGGTTCATTCATAGTCACATTTTTCATTCCCACAACATGTGTATCTGATAATTCTAAAATACGATCTACTAATAAAAATGGTGGTCTATGTGGCAACATTTTCATTATCTGATTCACATCCATTAATGGTGGAATACTTGGATCGTACTTTGGAGCTTTATTTCTTTTCTCTGCTTTTATAATTTTAGAAAGTTTCTTAGCAAACTGAGTATTTACATAATGCCCAGGTTTATTTGCAAAAACTTTTCCTCTAATTCTAGTTCCTACTAATGCAAGATCTCCAATAACATCTAATAACTTATGTCTTGCTGCCTCGTTTGGATGATGAAGCGTTAAATTATCTAATATTCCGTTTGGCTTAACAGAAATAGAATCTTTATTAAAAGCTACTTTTAGCTTTTCCATTGTTTCTTTAGACAACTCTTTATCTACATAAACAATGGCATTATTAAGATCACCTCCTTTAATTAGGCCATGCTCTAATAATGCTTCAATTTCATGTAAAAAACTAAAAGTTCTGGAATCTGCAATCTCATCTTCAAACTGCTCTAAGTTAGTCAATGTCGCATTCTGAGTTCCTAAAACCTTAGTTCCAAAATCCACCATTGCCGTTACTTGGTATTCTTCAGAAGGAACAATTGTTATTTCACTTCCTGATTTTTCGTCAATATAAGAAATAACTTCTGTAACTATAAACTCATCACGATCTGCTTCCTGCTCTACAATTCCAGCTTCTTTTAACGCTTCTATAAAGTACTTAGAAGACCCATCCATTATTGGAGGTTCAGGTGCATTGAGTTCAATTAAAACATTATCTATTCCTAAACCTACTAAAGCTGCCAACACATGCTCCGAAGTCTGAATTTTAACTCCTTGTTTCTCAAGATTCGTACCGCGTTGTGTATTCACAACATAGTTAGCATCTGCTTCTATTATAGGCGTTCCTTCTACATCTAAACGTTTAAACGCAAATCCGTGATCTTCTGGAGCCGGCTTAAATGTCATTGTTACATTTTCTCCAGTATGCAAGCCTACACCCTTTAAGGATACCTCTTTGGCTATGGTTTTCTGTTTTATAACCTGATTACTCATTGTTATATCTTTTACTTTTTTTCTAGTTGATTAATTTTATCTGCAAGTTTCGGTAAATTCTTAAAGTGTACGTACGATTTATTATAATCGCCGTAATTTAATGCTGGAGACCCCTGTAAAACTTCGTCATCTTTTACATTTCTTCCAATACCAGACTGTGCCTGAATTCTAACTCTATCTCCTATTGTAATATGCCCAACAATACCTACTTGCCCACCAATCATACAGTTCTTACCAATTTTGGTAGACCCTGCAATTCCTGTTTGAGCTGCAATAACAGTATTTTCTCCTATCTCAACGTTATGAGCTATCTGGATCTGATTATCGAGTTTTACACCTCTTCTAATAACTGTAGATCCTAATGTTGCTCTATCTATAGTTGTTCCTGCACCAACATCTACATAATCTTCAAGAATAACGTTTCCTATTTGTGGCACTTTCTGAAATTCTCCTTTATCATCTGGAGAAAAACCAAATCCATCTGCTCCAATTACGCATCCGCTATGGATTACGCAATTCTTACCTACTATAGATTCAGAATAAATCTTAGCGCCAGCAAAAATGATTGCGTTATCTCCTATCGTAACATTATCTCCAATATAGGCATTTGGAAAAATCTTTACATTGTTTCCAATCTTTACATTTTCTCCTATATAAGCAAATGCCCCGATATATGCATTTTCTCCGTATGAAGAAGAAGATGCTAAAAAGATAGGTTGCTCTATTCCTGTTTTATTCAACTTCACCTCATTGTAATACTCTAATAATTTAGAAAACGACTTATATGCGTCGTCAACTTTTATTAAGGTTGTATTTACATCATGATCTAAAACCAACGTTTTATTAACGATAGCCACAGATGCTTCTGTTGAATATATATAATGAGTATACTTAGGATTCGCTAAAAAAGTTAACGATCCTTGAGTTCCTTCTTCGATTTTAGAAAGTTTAGACACTTCCACATCTGGATCGCCTATAATTTCACCTTCTAATATTCCTGCTATTTGAGTTGCTGTAAATTTCATTTCCACGCAAAAGTATAAAAAAAGTACTATTTATTTTTTAGGATAGCACATGTAATATTTTGTAACCGTTTTTGATAAGGCTTTAAGGTTTAATTGATCGGATGCTTTAGCTACATCTACAATCTTTCCAGACTTCATTAAAATATGTATATTTTGCTTGTCTACATAATACGCCTGATTCTCTATTAAACCACTAAAAACAAAGTAATTAGCCTCTTCTTCGGTTACGTTATATTTATTAATAAAATCTTCAATATGATTTGCTAATTTAGCTTCTTTTATCGGATTCTTCTTAATCTTAATTTTAAGAAGGTCTCGTTCTAATAATATTTTACATAAATTAGATAAAACAAAATCGTCACTAAATTGCCATTCTTTCATTGCTGATAAAATATCAACATCATCCAAACGAGAAAAGGTCTCTAATATTTCTTCATTGAAGTCAGATTTTCCTATTTCATTATCTAGAAAAAACTGAAGAGCTCTACTTGCATGGAGAGATTTTCCATTGTGATGAAGTTGCTTAGCTCGTTGTAATATTCTAATTAACAGCTGCTCTGCCGCTAAGCTTGTTTTATGCAAATACACCTGCCAGTACATTAATCGGCGGGCTACAAGAAATTTTTCAACTGAATAAATCCCTTTTTCTTCTACTACTAATTTATCATCTACAACATTTAACATAGAGATAATTCGTTCAGAATTTATATTTCCTTCAGAAACACCTGTATAAAAACTATCGCGCTTCAAATAATCAACTCTATCCATATCCAATTGACCTGAAATTAGCTGATTCATGAACGTTCGATGATATACTCCCTTGAAAATTTTGATGGCTAGCGTTAAAGTTCCGTTAAACTCTTTATTTAACTCCTCCATAAACTGAAGCGAAATATGCTCATGGGAGATTCCATTTACAATACTATGCTCCATTGCATGAGAGAAAGGACCATGACCAATATCATGTAAAAGTATGGCCGCTAGTAAAGCATTACCTTCATCTTCGGAAATGTCAACACCTTTAAATCTAAGTACTTGAACGGCTTTCTGCATTAAATGCATACAACCAATTGCATGATGGAATCTTGTATGATGCGCTCCTGGATATACCAAGTAAGAAAGTCCCATTTGGGAAATTCTCCGTAATCGCTGAAAATATTTATGCTCGATTAAATCAAAAATCTGTTCGTTAGGGATGGTAATAAATCCGTAAATTGGATCGTTGAATATTTTGAGCTTGTTTGCTGTGTTCAAACTAAATGAATTGTAAAATTACGTACAAATATACATCAATAGAATGAATGATATAAAGATACTTTGGGTAGATGATGAAATTGAACTTCTAAAACCGCATATTTTATTCCTAGAAAAGAAAAATTATAAAGTGAGTACATGTCAAAGTGGAACTGAAGCTATAGAAGAAGTTAGAGGTCAAAACTTTGATATTGTCTTTCTAGATGAAAACATGCCAGGTCTCTCAGGCTTAGAGACTTTAAGTGAAATTAAAAGCTTAAAACCAACACTCCCAGTAGTTATGATTACCAAAAGTGAGGAGGAAGATATTATGGAAGAGGCTATTGGTGCTAAAATTGCCGATTACTTAATTAAGCCTGTAAACCCTAATCAGATTCTTTTAAGTTTAAAAAAGAATTTAGATCACTCTAGACTCGTTTCAGAAAAAACGACCTCTAGTTACCAACAAGAGTTTCGTAAAATAGCAATGGATTTAACAATGGTTAATTCTATTGATGAATGGGTGGACCTTTATAAGAAATTAATTTATTGGGAAATTGAATTAGAAGACATTGAAGACACGGGGATGACAGAAATATTAGAATCTCAAAAAACGGAAGCTAATACTCAATTCTGCAAATTCATTGAAAAAAACTATCCAAAATGGTTTCAAGGAGAGGATGGTCCTGTAATGTCTCATACATTATTTAAAGAATTAATAGCTAAAGAGATTGATAAAAAACAACCAACCTTACTCGTTGTAATTGATAATTTAAGATATGACCAATGGAAAACCTTTGAAGGGACTGTAACCAATTACTACAAAAAAAATAAAGAAGTTCCTTACTTCAGCATCCTTCCTACTGCTACGCAATATGCTAGAAATGCCATTTTTTCAGGACTAATGCCTTCCGAAATGGAAAAATTATATCCAAAATTATGGAAAAACGATACAGATGAAGGTGGTAAAAACTTACATGAAGCAGCTTTCCTTGAGTCACAAATTAAAAGATTAGGGTTAGATATTAAATGGGAGTATCATAAAATATCAAACTTAAAATTAGGAAAACAATTAGCGCAAAATTTTAAATCTCAAAAAGACAACGACTTAACTGTAGTTGTATACAACTTTGTAGATATGCTGTCTCATTCTAAGACAGAAATGGAAGTTGTAAAAGAACTTGCTTCAAATGATAAAGCATATAGATCTTTAACTCAAAGTTGGTTTAAAAACTCACCTTTATTAGATATTATCCAACAAGCTCAACAATTAGGGTTCAAGCTTATCATCACTACTGATCACGGGACTATCAATGTAAAGAGACCTTCTAAAGTAATTGGAGATAGGGATACAAGTTTAAATTTGAGATACAAAACAGGAAGGAGTCTTTCTTATGTAGACAAAGAGGTTCTCGGAGTTAAAAACCCGAAGGAAATTAAACTACCTACAATTAACATGAGTAGTTCTTTTATTTTTGCCAAGGAAGATTTATTCTTCGCTTACCCTAACAATTACAATCATTATGTAAACTACTTTAAAAACACATACCAGCACGGCGGAATCTCTCTTGAGGAAATTATTATTCCTTATGTAGTACTGAGTCCGAAGTAGAAAAGCCA
The DNA here is from genome assembly GCF_048266025.1 of Joostella sp. NCBI lineage: Bacteria > Pseudomonadati > Bacteroidota > Flavobacteriia > Flavobacteriales > Flavobacteriaceae > Joostella > Joostella sp. Next base: position 358,746 of record NZ_JBLXAF010000002.1, read on the forward strand.
ATTAATGGAAGCTTTATAGCGCAAATAATGCATTTATACTATTTTTTGTAGAAAACCATACATCTTAGACTACACCAAATTTGGTGGTTTTGATATCGTATAGTGTTAATATTATGCAAAAAAAAGAAAAAACTTGCATCGAACATAGTTTTTTTTCTATTTTTGGCCAAACCCTCAAAATTAAAACAATGGCAAAAGCAATTGATAGAATTTTTTCTATTATCCAATCTCTTGGAATGAGCGCTAGACAATTTGATATGTCTATTGGCGCATCTAATGGTTACACACTACGTATGAAAAAGAATAATGCATCCGTAGGGAGCGATATTCTAGAAAGAATTGTAGAAAAGTATCCATTTGTAAACATTAACTGGGTAGTTACTGGTCACGGAACCATGTTTGGAACCGACTCTAGTTCTTCGGAAGTACAAAACCCAGAAAAGAAGCTTACATACAAAGAAGTGGAAGCGATAATAGAACAAAAAATTAAAGCACATCAAGAAGACGAAATGAAAAACTTGATGGACAAGATTAAAACTGAAATTAGCACTACTAAAAAAGAAATTAGCTAAGTTAATTTCTTTAGTGTTTAAAACTTAAAAGCATCCTTTTAACTATTGGATGCTTTTTTTTGCTTTTAACTTATCATTAAGTTCTTCTAACTTTTTTAAATACTCTGTTGGTTCATAAGAATCTTTATCTGCAATTAAAGCTGCTAGTGCCAATTTATCTTCAGAATAACTCTCTTCATCTTTAGCTAAAAAAGATATCACCTTAAAGGTTTCTGCTTTAATCTTATTTTTCAACTTCTCTACTTTAGTGAAATTATTCAGCTTAAAAGAAAGGAATACTAAAAATAACATCAAAGGTATTAATACTGGAAAAGCTTGCCATACTTCATTCTCATGAACAAACTTTTCGTTTACATTAAACACAGCTATAATTTGGTAGCTTACTATTGTTAATGGAATCAATAAAAAATACTTCCACCAATACCTACTACTCAAAAACCATATTGTTAATATAATAAAGGAGGTTACTTTTATTAATGTAAACCAAAAAAAGATTCGAACACTTTGAAATTCAAATGATCCAATTTCCATAAAACCTAAATCCCATGTTGTAGCATCTCTAGGTGTTAGTTTGTAAATTCTAGCAATGAAAACAATAGATATAATTAAAAAGAACATCAAATATCCTCCAAGAGTTCTCCTCTTTAGTGGGTTTTTAAAGAATGTATCTTTATCCTCCTCTTCTTTTGATTCATCTTCAGACATTAAAACAGCTTTCGCAACCAGTTGTTTAAGATCATCTACATTAGAAACATAAGCTTCTTCATTAAAACTATTTAATACACGAGAATAATGATTAGTGTTCTTAAACTTATATTTTAAAATCTCTTCTGAATCTATAGCATCTAGATTAAGCCTATTCCAAAGAGGGTAATTCACCTTTTTAGAAATTAAATAAACAGCGTAACTTACTAATATTGTAAGGAAAAGTACGACTATCTTATTAACTATATCTGACAGCTGGACTTCAGAAAAAACAACTACAAATAATTTATACAAACCAACCACAAGCAGAATAAAAACAGAAGACTTCCACCAATATCTACATGTAATATACCATATTGACAAGAAAATTGTATTACACAAGAACAATAAAACCTGAAAACAATACATCTCCACTGTAGAGTAATAACTGGTAGTAAAACTAAATAGGCTAGTTACCCAATTATCATCCACAGGACATAAAACATGTGCATAAACCATAAAAGATGATACTATAATAATAACTACAATTAGCATATCATAGCTTACCCTTCTTCTGCGTTTTAAATTCAATTTTTATATTTTATTTAAGTTCAAATTTAATCAATATAATTTCTAAGGTATAGAAAAAGGAATTAAATATAAAGTATTACTAAATTTGCTTAAAGACTATAAAGATGATTACAAGAACATACACACTTGATGAATTAGACAAAATAGCCAAAGAGATTGTTCTACACGCTAAAAATAAAATAATCCTATTTAAAGGTGAAATGGGTGCAGGGAAAACAACCTTGATAAAAAAAATAGTTGAGGAATTAGGAAGTCAAGACCATGTTTCTAGTCCTACTTTCTCACTAGTTAATGAATACCAAGGAACGAATGATACAATCTATCATTTTGACCTTTATAGGATAGAAGATGTTGAGGAAATCCATAATATTGGATTTGAAGACTACATATATAGTAATGCTTGGTGTTTTATAGAATGGCCTGATAAAATCATGGATTTTCTACCTAAAGAAGTGACGGTCATCGATATTAAAACACACTTAAACGATGAAAGAACGCTGGTAATCAACTAAAAAACTATATTTACTTCCTACAAAATAAGACAGAACTAGTTGTATATTAAAAACTTACTAATGTACGACAAATGTTTTTATTCTCCGCATCTAAGTTTTTGGTATGTTTGACCCATCAAAAAACCTAAAACTATCTTAAAATGCCTATTAAAAAAGTAACTTTTACTATAGCTGCAATCGCTTTATTTTCTATTTCTTTAACTTCTTGTTCAAATGATAGCGTTGCTGATCAAGAAAGTCTTTACAACACACAAGCTGTTGAAAAAGCTAAAATAGAAATGCCTTCTAACGGATAATTAAAATAAACTTAAACAACCCCAAAATTAACCAACATGTCTTCAACTAAAATAATTATCACTGGAGCTGTCATTACTTTGTTTTCAATATCATTAACTTCATGCTCTAATGATAGAGTTGCATATCAAGATGGTATATATTATAATCAAGGAGTTAAAAAAGCTAATATAGAAATGCCTTCTAACGGGTAACTCTTCACTTAAATAAGATTCCATAAAGTAATTAAATATTTGTTTATGTTTTTTGGATTCGCTTAATTTGTGTTTAGATCCAAATCTTATAATTTTGAAAAAAAAGAGTAAAAACTCCTTTGAGCTAGAAAAAAGCAATAAAGCTAGAGTACTAGCCTTAGGCTCAGTCATGGCTTTTATTATAGCTATATCTCCTTATATCTTTTACCTATACGAAAGCTTTCCACAAGAACAGACTTGGGAAACCTTTTTTGTTACCTTCAAAACCTCTTATTACTCTTCATTATATATGGCAGCATGGAACTTCATGAATAAGTTTGTTCCATTACTACTCTTAATTATATGGTTTTTCACCTGTAAACATTGGTGGTATCACGTTATTCTAATCCCTATCAGTATGTATATCTTTCAACTGGTAAGCTCTTTAAATGATGATATTGAATATATAGATGAGTTTGAAATTTACTACATTATTCCGGTAATGATGATTGTTATTCCCGTAGTATACCTTATCAGATTAAAATTATTTGATAAAGTTGTCCATGGAATAGATCTAGATAAGATAGATAAAGAGCTAAAAGAATACGAAAACCTAGAAAGTGACCCTGAAAAGGACAACAAATTCTTTTAGACTTAAAAAGTTTAACTACCTTTGAGTTTTTAAGAAAATACCATGTCATATCCTAATACTCCGTTTACAAAACAGGAACTTATTCCTCAAGAGGAGACCCTAGAATTGCTAAAGCAAAAAGGGGAATTATTTATTGGGATCCCCAAAGAAGTTTCCTATCAAGAAAATAGAGTTTGCTTAACTCCCGATGCTATAAATGCATTAACATCACATGGACATCGTGTGATTATAGAGTCTAAAGCAGGCTTTCATGCCAATTATTCTGATAAAGAATACAGTGAAGCTGGTGCAGAGATTACTACTGATACAAAAAAAGTATTTTCTTGCCCTATCATTCTTAAAGTAGAGCCACCATCACTTTCTGAATTAGAACTAATTAATCCGCAGACCATACTTATTTCTGCATTACAAATAAAAACGAGAAGTAAAAAATATTTTGAAACCCTTGCCAATAAACGAATTACAGCATTAGCCTTTGAATTTATAAAAGATGATGATGGAAATTATCCTGCTGTACGCGCATTAAGTGAAATTGCCGGAACTGCATCTGTTTTAATAGCGGCAGAACTTATGACTAATGCAAATAGTGGTAATGGATTAATGTTTGGAAATATCACTGGAGTACCTCCTGTTGACGTCGTTATTATTGGTGCTGGTACCGTGGGTGAATTTGCTGCTAGATCCGCAATTGGACTTGGAGCTAGCGTTAAAATATTCGACAACTCCATAACTAGGTTAAGATGTATCCAGAATAATCTCGGTCGGATGTTATACACCTCTACCCTACAGCCTAAAAATTTATTAAAAGCATTAAAGCGTTGTGATGTTCTTATAGGCGCAGTAAGAGGTATTGATAGAGCTCCTGTTGTTGTTTCTGAAACCATGGTTGAAAACATGAAAAAAGGAGCTGTAATTATTGATGTAAGCATCGATATGGGCGGATGTATAGAAACTAGTGAGGTTACTTCACACGATAAACCCACATTTACAAAACACGGTGTTATTCATTACTCTGTACCAAATATTCCTGCAAGATATGCTAGAACAGCTTCGGTTTCTCTGAGTAATATCTTTACTCCTTATCTATTAAAAATTGGTGAAGATGGCGGATTAGAACAATCTCTAAGATTTGATAAAGGACTGAGAAATGGACTTTATTTTTACCACGGAATTTTAACAAGCAAATCGGTTGCAGAATGGTTTGACCTTTCTCACCGCGATATAAATCTATTGATATTTTAAATACTATGCCACTAATAAAAAGATTTGGTTTCTTTTTTATCGGTCTTGCTCTAGGACTGATTTTCCTTGCTTATTTTTTCAAAGAGAAAAGAGCAGAATTCTGTTATCTTCCAAATTGCAGAACCCTAAAATCTATAAGAACACAAGAGAAAATCAATTTTGCTCCTAATATGCAGCAGTTATTAGACAATAAAACTATCACTGAAGAACAGATAGATTCCGTATTAACTTATGGTGATGTTAATTTTGATAAAAGCGATATTGCTCGTAGTCAAACATCATCGGAAGATAAATGTAGTACTTATTACATAAACGGTAAAATAAACAACGAGCCCGTAGAGCTCGTTGTAAAGAATTGTAAATTTGTTGCTGATATTCTTGATATCAAAAAGGAAACTATAGAATAAGCTTCTTATAGTTTTCTTCGTTTTCTTTCTGTAGATAATAAAGTTAATTCGCGTGTTGTTTGCCCAGCCACAGAAGTATTTTCTTCCGCACGTCTGATAAGGTATGGCATCACGTCTCTAACAGGTCCAAAAGGGAGATACTTAGCTACGTTGTATTTTACATGTGATAAATTATAGCTAATATGATCACTCATTCCATATAATTGTCCAAACCAAACACGATCGTCATTCTTAGCTATATTTTTTTCTTCCATAATAGATAATACCAACAAAGTGCTGTCTTCATTATGAGTTCCTAAAAATAATACCATGGTATCTAGGTTATCCATCATATAACGAACGGCAGCATTAAAATTATCATCCGTTTCTTTTTTAGAAGCACATATTGGCGTTGGATATCCTTTTTCTTCCGCACGATCATTTTCTTTCTCCATATAAGCTCCACGAACAAACTTCATTCCTATAATAAAGCCATCCTTTTTAGCTCTTTCATGTAAGCCTTTTAGATAATCTAAACGATCCCATCTATATAATTGCAGTGTATTATAAACAACCGCTCTTTCTTTATTGTAAGTACGCATCATCTGCTCCACAATAGTATCAGCAGCAGTCTGCATCCAACTTTCCTCCCCGTCTATTAGCAAAGAAACTTCTAATTCATATGCTTTCTTACAAACGGTATCAAATCTTAATATAACACGCTCCCATTCTTCCTTCTCTTCACTGGTAAGTGTATCTCCATTTCCAACCTTCACATAAAGATCAAAACGACCTAATGCTGTTGGTTTAAAAACTGCAAAAGGGATAGCTTCTTTTTCCTTTACAAAATCTATTAATTTTAAAGTTCTAGCAACTACAGCATCAAACTCCTCTTCCGTTTCTTTTCCTTCAACAGAATAATCCAAAACAGAACATACTCCTGCAGTATAAATAGCATCTACAGTTTTCATACAATCCAACTCGCTCACACCTCCACAAAAATGATCGAAAACAGTAGCCCTAATCAAACCCTCTACTGGCAAGTGTGCTTTAATAGCAAAATTTGTAACCGCAGTTCCAATCCTAACTAAAGGTTGGTGAGCTATCATTTTAAATAAAAAGTAAGCTCTTTCAAGTTCAGAGTCGCTTTTTAATTTAAAAGCAATCTCCGTGTTATCAAAAAAATTCTTCATTCAATAAACCGCTATAAATTTTTGCAAATATAGTGTTAGATATTTTACTTTTTTACATGAAAAACTCGTTATTTTGCTAGTAACTAAATTTATATTCAAGATTCATGCTTAATTCTATTAACAGCAACGGTTGCCAAGTACATTTCAATGAAAAATCTTATGAGGAACTTAATGCTCATTTGGAAACAAAAGGTTATTCTAAAATTTTCATATTAGTTGATGAAAATACACATGCAAACTGTTTGCCTGTTTTTCTTGGGAAATTAACTACACTTCCTGAGTTTGAAATTATTGAAATTGAAGCTGGAGAGGTGAATAAGCAAATTGAAACCTGTAGTGAAGTTTGGAAAGTTATTTCTGAACTTGGAGGCGATCGTAAATCGTTACTTATAAATTTAGGAGGTGGCGTGGTTACAGATTTAGGAGGTTTTGTTGGCGCAACATATATGCGTGGTATAGATTTTCTAAATATCCCTACAACACTACTCTCTATGGTAGATGCTTCCGTTGGAGGTAAAACAGGCGTAGATTTAGGTCCATTAAAAAATCAAGTTGGCGTTATTATTAACCCTATTATGGTTTTAATTGATACTGAATACCTTGAAACACTTCCGCAGAATGAATTAAGAAGTGGATTGGCAGAAATGCTAAAACACGGTCTCATTTATGATGAAGCCTATTGGAAGCAATTACAAAACATGAATCAATTATCTCCTGAAGATTTAGACCAGCTTATACATAGATCTGTAGTAATAAAAAATGAAGTTGTTACTGAAGATCCTCGTGAAAATGGTCTTAGAAAAATACTAAACTACGGACATACCTTAGGACATGCAGTAGAATCTTATTTTTTGCAGTCAGAAGAAAAAACAACACTCTTACATGGAGAAGCTATTGCTATTGGAATGATCATGGAAACTTATCTTTCCTCTGAACTTTTAGATTTTCCTAAAGATAAATTAGAAGAAGTAAAAGCAAACTTTCTTTCATATTTTGACAAAGTAACTATTACAAATGAAGATATGGATGCCATTATTAAGCTGATGAGATTCGACAAGAAAAATGCGCATGGTAATGTCAATTTTGTCCTCTTAGAAAACATTTCAAAACCTAAATTAGACGTCACTGTAAATAAAGACTTATTAATCAAATCTTTAGAATACTATAAAAATTAATTTTTTCTCTTGCGTATTAAAAAAAAATAGTGATTTTTGCTCTTGTATTTTATAGAATTTAATGAGCTGTTTTTTAAACTCCGTGTGTATAAATATTAGGAAGTCCTATTTATATGTATCTTGTAAAACAAGGTCTCGGTCCTTAAATTTAACTTCCAAAAACATTTTAAAAAAATCTGCTATTATATCTATAGCTTACCTCCCTGCCTATTTGCGTATTTGAATAAAAATGCTATTTATAACATAAATTTAAAATAAAATAAATATCATTTTTTTAATATTACAAAAAAGCAACTATGAAGACGAAGTATTTCGATCTTATAGATCAATCCTACTATTTCCCTCAAGAGGAATTTAAACTAGATGGTAACCAGTTAAAGTTTCATGACATCGATCTAATGGAACTTGTTAAAAAATATGGTGCTCCATTAAAGTTTACATATTTACCTCAAATTTCTAACAATATTAAAAGAGCTCAATATTGGTTCAAAAATGCTATCGAAAAGCATAACTACCAAGGAGATTATCACTATTGTTATTGTACAAAAAGCTCGCACTTTAGTCACGTATTAAATGAGGCTTTAAACAATAATATCCATATAGAAACTTCTTCTGCTTTTGATATTGATATTGTTAAAAACCTAATTGCAAAAGGCAAATTGTCTAAAGACAATTATGTGCTATGTAATGGTTTTAAAAGAGATAAGTATATAGAAAACATTGCGGAGCTAATTAATGGTTCCCACAAAAAGTGTATTCCTATTATAGATAACTATGAAGAACTAAACCTTTTAGAAGAATCAATAAACGAACCTTTTAACGTAGGGATTAGAATTGCTTCGGAAGAGGAACCAAAATTTGAATTCTATACAAGTAGACTAGGAATCGGATACAAAAATATTGTACCATTTTATAATCGTGAGATTAAAGACAATAAGAAGGTGAACTTAAAAATGCTTCACTTTTTTATAAACACTGGGATTCGCGATAATGCTTACTATTGGAATGAGCTTCTAAAATGTTTAAAAGTGTACATCCAATTACGTAAAATTTGTCCTACTGTAGATTCATTAAATATTGGAGGCGGATTTCCTATTAAAAACTCATTAGCATTTGATTATGATTATGAGTATATGGTAAATGAAATCATCAACCAGATAAAAACATCTTGTGATGAGGCAAATGTTCCTGTTCCTCATATTTTTACAGAATTCGGAAGTTTTACCGTAGGAGAAAGCGGAGGTGCTATTTATGAAGTTTTATATCAGAAGCAACAAAATGATCGTGAAAAGTGGAACATGATTAATTCCTCTTTCATTACTACATTACCAGACAGCTGGGCTATTAGTAAACGATTTATTATGCTCGCTATAAACCGTTGGAATGATGAATATGAACGTGTACTTTTAGGAGGACTGACCTGTGATAGCGATGATTATTATAACTCTGAGCAAAACATGAATGCCATTTATATGCCTAAGTATGATAAAGCGAAGCCATTGTATATTGGTTTCTTTAATACAGGGGCATATCAAGAAACTATAGGTGGTTTTGGAGGCTTACAACATTGTTTAATTCCTTCTCCAAAACACATTCTTATTAATAAAGATGATGAAGGTAATATTACCACTAAACTTTTTTCTGAACAACAAACAGCAAACGACTTTTTAAAAATCTTAGGTTACGATGAGTAAGAAACATTATGCCGGTATCCCGGAAAAGTACGCACGTTTGGATGATGCTCAAGTAGTACTCATTCCAGTGCCATACGATGGTACAAGCACATGGCAAAAAGGAGCCGATAAGGGTCCCGATGCTTTTTTAGATGCATCTGAAAACATGGAGCTTTTTGATATTGAGACAAGAAGCGAACCTTATAAAAAAGGCGTTTACTTGGCTCCTGCGATTACGGAAAATAGCTCTCCGGAGAAAATGGTAGAAGCAGTTTATAAAACAACTAAAAACTATATAAAACAAGAAAAGTTTGTTACCCTTTTTGGAGGAGAACATTCTATTTCTATAGGTTCTATTAGAGCTTTTAATGAGTCTTTTAACGACCTTACCGTGCTACAAATAGATGCCCACGCAGATCTAAGAGAATCTTACGAAGGGAGCAAATGCAATCATGCATGTGCTGTTTATGAGGCTAGTAAGACCACAAAACTTATTCAAGTAGGAATACGTAGTATGGATATTTCTGAGCTTGATAATATGATAGAAGATCAAACTTATTTTGCTGAAGATATTAATCTTAGCGATGATTGGGTAGACGATTCTATTCATCAAATGAGTGAAAATGTATTTATTACTATAGATTTAGATGCTTTTGATCCATCTATACTTCCTTCAACTGGAACTCCAGAGCCAGGAGGTTTACTATGGTATGAGACATTAGATTATTTAAAAAGAGTATTTAAAAAGAAAAATGTAGTTGGCTTTGATATTGTAGAGCTTTGTCCTAATGAAAACGAAAAATCTTCAGATTTCTTAGCTGCAAAGTTGTATTATAAAATGTTAGCTTATAAATTTAAGTACGCAAACTCAAAAAATCAAGACGAAGATGACGAATAATAAAGGAGTAATTTCAAATTTCATAGAAAAATATTACCTCCACTTCAATTCTGCTGCATTAGTAGATGCCGCAAAAGGATATGAAGCACAACTAGAAAGCGGAGCTAAAATGATGGTAACTCTAGCTGGGGCTATGAGTACTGCAGAGCTTGGAAAGATCTTTGCCGAAATGATACGTCAAGATAAAGTGCAAATCATTTCTTGTACTGGAGCAAACCTTGAGGAGGATATTATGAATTTAGTAGCTCATTCTCATTATAAGCGCGTACCAAATTACAGAGACCTTACTCCAAAAGAAGAGTGGGATTTATTAGAAAAAGGATTAAATAGAGTTACAGATACTTGTATTCCTGAAGAAGAAGCTTTTAGAAGACTACAAAAGCATATTTTTAAAATATGGAAAGATGCGGAAGAAAACGGTGAACGTTATTTTCCACATGAGTTCATGTATAAAATGTTATTATCTGGAGTATTAGAAGAATACTATGAAATCGATTTAAAAGATTCATGGATGTATGCTGCTGCTGAAAAAAACCTTCCAATTGTAGTACCTGGATGGGAAGATAGCACCATGGGAAATATTTTTGCTTCTTACGTAATGAAAGGCGAATTAAAAGCCTCTACTGTAAAAAGCGGAATTGAGTATATGGCTTATTTAGCAGATTGGTATACTGAAAATTCTGAAAACGGAGTTGGTTTCTTCCAAATTGGAGGAGGAATTGCTGGAGATTTTCCTATCTGCGTTGTTCCAATGTTATATCAAGATATGGAAAGACCAGAAACTCCTTTTTGGAGCTATTTCTGTCAGATTTCCGACTCTACCACAAGTTATGGTTCATATTCTGGAGCCGTTCCAAATGAAAAAATAACATGGGGTAAACTTGATATCGACACGCCTAAATTTATCATAGAATCGGATGCAACTATTGTTGCTCCACTTATTTTTGCATATCTTTTAGATATGTAACTTTAATAAAATATTTAAGAACCTGCATTAATTATCAATATTATGAAACGTGTAATTGTAGATTACAAAAAATTAACCAACGAGATTCTATCTATGCTGGTAGATAAATATCCTGATGGATATGGTGATGATGACATCATTAAATTTAAAAATGCAAATAATGAAACTGTTGAGGCTGTTGAAGTAAGAACAGAAGAAACTATCTATTTAGTAAAAGTAAGTACACGTCTTGCTAATACAATGGAGAAGTTTGAAGACGATGACGATGATGAATTTGCGAATGATGATACGCTAGAAACAGATAATTTAGATATTCCTGAAGATCAGGAAGAAGATGAGGACTAATGTTTTTTTTAAATTATATAGAAAAATAAAACTCAATCTTCTTTGGGTTAATCGTAGCTCAGATTAAACATATTTATAGTTTTTAAAAAAATAACTGGAGCTTTGCTCCAGTTATTTTTTTGCTTTAGTACTACCACTTAAAAACTATTTAAAACAACACGCTTCACCTTCAACACACTACTTTACTACAACATATATTAACTCTGTAAAGTTTACTAATAGGATATTCTTTTGCTTTATAGTATTTTTCAAAGTAAAATCTTACAAGAAATTTTCATATATTCGATCAATAACCCTTTTTGGCACACAGTTTGTATTGGTATAAGAGAAGAGTAATCGAAAGATTAATTTTCAACCTAAAACTTAGAAAATATGAAACATACATTAATAATACTATTGTCAATATTTCTTAGTGGAACAGCTGTTGCAAAATCTGATGAAGCTAATAATAATTACAATCCTGCATATAGCAGTTCTTTTATATTTGTAGAAAATGGAATAACATTCTCTGTTTACCCTGATGGAGAGTTTGACTTTTATATAGATACTCCTGAAATTATTCATACAGGATTACATACAGACAACATTAGCATTACATTTAATTCAGGTTATCGCTACGATCCTTATGTACAGTATGATGATTATGGAGCTGTAATTCAAGTAGAGAACACTCCTATATATTATGATTTTTATGGTCGTGTTACCAGAATTGGTTCCTTAGACGTATTTTACCGTGGTAATTTTGTAAGTAGAATTGGAGGATTACAGGTATATTACAATAATAATGGTGTATATGTAAATTCTAGAGGATATATAAATGCCTATAATAGAACTTATGTATACCGTCCTTATCATCGCTATTTTGAAAGACCTCGTCCTAGCTATTGTATGGTAAATCGTCAACCTTACAGAAGATATTACAGACCTGTAAGATACACGTATTACAAACCTTATAATGATAACAGAAGAAGATCCTATGCAAGTGTTGGTAGAACATATCATTATAAAGAAAGTAACAGTCGTAAATCTCTTTATTCAAATGATAGAAGAGTAACTGTGAGAAACGATAGTAAGGTACAAAATAATGTACGTAGTAGAAGTTTAGCATACGAAACTAATAGAGGTACTGAAGTTAGAAATACTAATAGCACTAGCAGAAGTAGTTCTCCTAGCTATTCTAGAAGCAGCAACACTAATTCAAGTAATAACACAGGAAGAAGTAGCTATAGTAGATCTGCGTCACCAACAAATACAAGAAGTTCAAGTACACCTATTAACTCAAGAAGTACATCAACTTCTAGATCTAGCAGCAGTAGAAGTTCTGGAAATAGCAATTACTCAACTTCAAGAGAATCTACACCAACGAGTACTAGCAGAAGTAGTTCATCTAGAGCTTCATCTTCTAAATCAACTCGTAGTAGTAGTTCTCCAAGCAGATCTTCATCTACAAGATCTACTACATCTAGTAGAACCAGTGATTACTAATAAAATAAGTTGTTAAAATTTAATGTTACAACACAGCATTAACCCACATAGTGGAATTTAATAGTTCGTTAATAACAAGAATCCGCAAGCAATAGCTAGCGGATTTTTTATTTAATATATTTATCTATAACGGCATTAATATCGTCTGAAAGCTTAAGGTTGTAAAGAGAGAATACGAAGATCAAACTCACTAATAAAGACTTACAGATGATGTTTATAATAGGAGAAAAGTTGAAATCCCAGAAATAAAAACTAACTAATAAAATGGTTATCAGTAGTGCAGTTTTGAAAGTATTCAGCGAAAATGGCTGTAAATTGAGTTTAGCCTTTACAAAATAGAGTTTAACGATATTATAAAGTGTAAAAGCTAAAAAAGTAGCCAATGCTGCCCCATTTATACCCCAAATAGGAATAAAGATGACATTAAGAAGAACTGTCAGTATCGCTAAAAGCACTCCAAAAAATAATACCATTCTATAATAATCCGAATTAAATATTATCGCGTTATTATTCCCAATTAGATTATCAAAAAGCTTAGCTAGGGATATCAAAAAAACCACAACCACTCCCCCACTATATTGCTCTGGCAGGAGTTTATACAATTCATTTATATTTAATATTATCAATAAAAAAATAAATCCACCAACAATAAATAAATTTATCGAACTCTTCTTATAAAGCACATCGAGTTCCTTAAAGTTTCTTGTATTTAGAAGTTTACTTGTAATTGGATATGTAATTTGATGCATCGCTCTAGCAGGAACAGCTATTACTATCGCAATAAAGACAGCTACATTATAATATGCTATATTTTCGATTTCTTTAAATTGTCCAAGCATAACCTTATCTATATCTAATAATACTGCAGCAATGGAACCTGTGAGTATTATTAAAAAAGAATATTTTAATACATTTATATAGTTTGTAGGTAAACGAAATATAAATGCAGGTTTCTTGATTATAAAAGCACTAATTAACATTAAAATCATTCTACTGAAGTAAACGCCAATTAAAGAATATATAAACATCGGAATACTAAGTACATCAAGATGGACAAGAAAAAGTAAAATCATTACTACTACTCGATGGTAAACTTCTTTTAAGAAATTACCATAAACAGATTTCATATGCACTTTTGCCCAAGCAAAGAAAACCTCAAAATAGGCCATTGAGAAAGCTAATATAAAAATAGTCCACACATAAGGTTCTAAGATTTTATTAGTTTCCGTGAGATAAGACACTATATATTTATAAGATACTATTCCCAATAATCCAACGGGAATTATAATGACCAATGGCAATAAAAACATAAAACCCGTGAAGGCATTTTGCTCTTTACTATTTGTATACGACGAATAGAACTTTATAAGAGTATTCTGGACTCCAAAAGCTAAAATAGGCATCATGATATTAGCAGCGGAAAGTAAATAAGCTACCAATCCATAATAATTATCAGAAAGAAAATTTGTGTATAAAAAAAGGGTACTAACAGCTCCAATTGCAAAACCTATGTAGGTAACAAATGTGTTTTTAACGGTCTGATTTAAAACTATTCCCATGATATTATATGATACCCGCTAGTTGTTCAGTAAGCGATTTACGGTGGTATTCATCGATGCCAACCGAATTTACATACAAATTATCATTTTTATATGCTTTATAAAGTGAAAGTATAGCTGTTTTTAATTTATCTCTCTCCCCATAATTAAAATAAAGTCCTGCATTTGTTTTGTCTAATAACTGCTCTACATCCCATTTCTCAGGCCCTAAAGCTAAAATAGGACGTTCCGCAGCAAAATATTCAAATAATTTACCTGGAATTATCCCTCGGGTCTTTTTTGCATCTATCTCAATGAGCAATAATACTTGTGCTGAGCGCTGTAACTTAATAGCATCGTTATGTGACACATATCCTAAAACGCTTAAATTCTCGCTAGGTACACGCTCTTTTATAGAAGCGAGGACATCATCACTTATTGCACCTGCTAATTGCAAATTAAAGTCTTCTTTGAAGCCTATATTTTCTGCAAGGAGCTCTTCTATTACACTCCATAGATTTTCAGGATTTCTTCCCGATAAAAGCGAACCTATATGTGAAATCGTAAACTTATTGTCCAACGATTTAACAGCTACTTTATTTGCAACAAATCCATTGGTAATTACCTCTATTGGCTTTTTAGTTATTGCTTCAAACTCTTTCTTTGTAGTAAAACTAGTTGTTACTACATGATCTGCTCTATTTAAAACTTTTGCTTCTAACTCTTTATGCTTTTGTGAAGCTCTTTTGGAAAGTTTCAACTCAGAATGATATCCAATATTAGTCCATGGGTCTCTAAAATCAGTTATCCACTTAAAGTCTAACTGCTCCTTTAAATTCATTCCTATTAAATGAACACTATGCGGCGGACCTGTAGTAATAACAGTCTTTATTTTTTCTTTTTTGATGTAATCCTTAAGATAGGAAACAGAAGGTTTTACCCAGAATATTCGAGCATCAGGAATAAAAAAATTCCCACGAATCCATAATAAAAACTTCTCTGAAAATGTCTGTTTTTTGGTTGTTATAATCCCTTTACTAATTTGTTTAGTCTTCTTACTTGATAAAAAAGAGGCCAGTTTATAAGGTTCAAAAATAGGCTGCTTGATAATTTTAATATCCTTTGGAACTTCAGAAAGAAAAGAAGCGTCTTCCATAGGGTAATCAGGATTTTCAGGCACAAAAACTATTGGTTCAACACCAAACTCAGGTAAATACTTCACGAAATTTAACCAACGTTGTACTCCTGGTCCACCCGCTGGCGGCCAATAGTAACATATGATTAAAACTTTTTTCATCCGTAAAATTTAAGAGTGAACAAACCTACAGCTTCAAAACATTAAAGCCCTTTAAGAACTTCAAGATATTTAAGATTCTTTTTCCCTTTTATTTTTTTGCTGATAAAAAACACCTCCAATAAGCAGTAAGAATAATAACAGATTACTGGCCAAACTTATGGTACTTCCAGTCTTTACAACTTCAGGATCAAACTTAAAAGTTATCTCGTGTTCCCCAGCAGGAATAGCTAATGCTCTTAAAGCATAATTTACTCTAAATTCATCAACTTCTTGTCCATCTATAGTTACTTTCCAGCCATGAGGATAATACATTTCAGAAAAAACAGCTAAACCATCATTCGAATTTGAAGATTTATATTTTATCTCGTTAGGTTTATAATTTACGATTGCTATACTCGCCAAGCTATCAACCTTATAATTTTTTTCAGAAATATCTAAAAACTTACTTTGGTTAAAAACAGCTTCAGTTTTTACATTTAAATCTCCTAAAGCTTTCATTTCAGCATCAGCATTATCTGTAGGAATCAATTTACTTACAAACCAAGCAGGTCCATTTGCATATGGGTTGGTAGCTGGATATACTTCTCCTTTTTCATTAGCCCTAATAATATACTTTACATTAAGCATATTAAGAACTCCAACATTATTATTCGCTATTTGATATTCAAATAAATCTTGTAAACGCTTAGGTTTTGCTGCGTGATATCCTCCAATTGATTTATGATAAAAAGAAGTACTTGCTCCGTTGATACTTTCTTGAGAATTGAAAACTCTATAATATCCTGTATCTTCTAAAATCTGCTTATCTACCGCAGATTCTTGGAAAGGCTTATCTAAAACTCTAGCAGAAACAAAATTATCATCATTTACATATTGTCTATCTATCCCTACTAAATCTATTATAAAAAGTAAACCAAAAGCTATTATTGCGTAATTAGCCTTTAATTTTTGCTTGATAAACATCCAAATAACTCCAGCGCTAATAGCTACTAAAATAAAAGTTCTCAAAAGGTCTGAGGTATATAAAGACATTCTATCTTTCTTTATATTACTCATCAACTGATTCATTCCCATTTGATCAAACTGTTGGCGGTAATATGCATCATTTGCATGAGCGAAATCAAAAGTTCCTTTCAATAGAAATAATAAAATCACTGTTCCTCCAGCAATAATAGAAGACCACTTTAAGGCATTTAATTTTTGAGAATTCTCTACATCTTTATCAAATAGAGCCTTTAAACTAAGTACTGCCAACACAGGAATACAAAGTTCTAAAATCACTTGTATCGAGGTAATAGCTCTAAATTTATTGTATAACGGGAAATAATCAATCATTAAATTAGTGAGGAAATTGAAGTTATGTCCCCACGATAACATTAAAGATACTATCGAACCTGCAACAAGCCACCATTTAAGCTTTCCTTTCAGTAAAAACAAACTTATTAAAAATAAGAATATAACTACAGCTCCAACATAAGCAGGTCCTGAAGTTCCTGGCTGGTCTCCCCAGTACATCATTCTAGCTGCTTGATTTTTAACAAAGTCTTGTGCTTGAGCTGGCGGTACTCCCTGCCCTACTAAATACTTATAACTATTAGAATCTTTGTCTAAATTTTCATCATTTCCTCCACCTAAAAGTCGTGGCACGAAAAGATTTAAAGACTCAAAAAGTCCATAACTATAACTTGTAATATATTCTTTATCTAAACCGCCTGTCTGCTCTTTAGGAGATCCATCTGGATTTATAGTTAACTCACTTTGTCCTCTTGTACTCCACTTCGCATACTCTTGTGTAGCCATTAAATTGGTAGCATTTGTAGCAATAGAAATAATAACGGCAACAGAAAGAATCCCAATAGTTTTAAAAAAATGAGGTAATTCTTTCTTCTTAAATGCATCAATTAAATAGACCACTCCTAATACCAACACTAATAAAAATAGATAGTAAGTCATCTGAAAGTGATTGGCATTTATCTCTAAAGCCATTGCAAAAGCAGTCAATAAAAAACCAACTATATACTTCTTTCTAAAAGCCAACAAAATTCCAGCTAATACGAAAGGGAAATAACCTATTGCATGTGCTTTAGCATTATGACCGACACCTAAAATTATTATTAAATAGGTAGAAAAACCAAAAGCTAAGGCTCCTATTCCAGCTAATTTCCAATCTACCTTTAACACTAATAAAAGTATGTAAAAGCCTATAAAGTATAAGAATAAATAATCTGCTGGTCTTGGTAAAAAGCGAATTGTTTTATCAAGCTTTTTAATATAATTATGAGGGTAATTAGCTCCTAATTGATAGGTGGGCATCCCTGCAAATGCACTATTTGTCCAATATGACTCTTCTCCAGTTTTATCTTTAAAGTCATTACGTTCTTTAGACATCCCGATATATTGAACAATATCACTTTGGAAGATCTTCTTACCCTGTAAAACAGGAGAAAAATATATTAAGGAGATGAGTATAAAAACTAAAAATACCACAAAATGTGGCAGTATTTTTTTTAATTGGTTGGTCATTAAAATAATGTTTTATTAGTCAATTTCTTCAAATTCTATGTATTCTCCAACTTTTCCTGAAGAATTTGTATTTGAATTCTGAGGTTTCTTATCGATTACCGTTTCTCCCTCTTTGTAGTTTGTCTGCTGACGATTCTGATTTTGTTGTTGCCCAAATTGTTGACTAAACTTCTTTTCCATCTTCTTAGATGCGTATTTTATTAAGTAAGGTCCAAACAAACGTGATAGTATTTTGAAACCGTACCAAACAAGAAGTATAATTAAAATTGTTCTTAATAATTGCATTGAATTCCTCTTTGAAAATACTTTCAAAAATACAATAGATTGACCATAAAACAGGATATAATTCCTTAAAAAAATAATAAAATCACTAAAAAAAGAGTTTAGTAAAGTATATGGAATATAATAGCTATATAAAAAGAGATATTTTCACGATATTTACACCCCCTTTAATTATCATTAATAGTAAATTCGCTGTTAATTATTTTTATCAAAAAATAAGAATTAAACCAAATTTTGACATGAACAGATTATACTTTATTGTTGTCTTTTTATTCTTTATTACCAATTTATCCTACGCCCAATATACCGAAGTAATTAATTCTAACCGCCCAGGTGCTTCCTACAGTGCTTTTGCTGTTGGAAAGAATGTTCTCCAAGGAGAAGCTGGTTTCTATTACGAACGTCAAGACCATTCTCTTTTAGAAACCGAAGCCAATCGTTATGGGGTCGATTACGCAATTCGTTATGGTTTTTTGTTTGAGCAATTAGAGGTTATTTTAGATGGTACTTTTATAAAAGAAAATTTAACCGATTTATCAGTTTCTCCTAGCGTAGATTATACACGAAGTAATTTCACACAAAACACTATCGGAGTAAAATACTTAGTCTATGATCCATATAAAAACCCAGAAAATAACAAGCCTAATCTTTACAGCTGGAAAGCTAACAACCATGTGCAATGGCGTGATTTAATTCCTGCTGTTGCTGTATACGCTGGAGCTAACTTCAACTTTGGAGATAATGCTTT
This sequence comes from Joostella sp., assembly GCF_048266025.1. Lineage (NCBI taxonomy): Bacteria > Pseudomonadati > Bacteroidota > Flavobacteriia > Flavobacteriales > Flavobacteriaceae > Joostella > Joostella sp. The sequence goes on from NZ_JBLXAF010000002.1 coordinate 377,976, forward strand.
TTACCCTAATGATCCTCAAGTAAGCCCAAAAGTAATGATTGCTACTCAGAATCATTTTACAGCAAATTGGGTGTTGGTTATGAATTTTGTTTATGATAAATTTACTTCTGACGATCCACTTTTTAATTATGTAATTACACTTACACATGCACTTCCAGATCCAAGATATTCTATATTTGTAGAACACCAAGGTTACAAAAGTGACGCATACGGAGATGGTATTTTTAGAGCAGGTGCTGCCCGTTTATTTGAAAAAAATCTTCAGGTAGATGCTTCTTTAGGAATAAATATAAAAGATACTCCTTCCCGATTCTTCGGATCTATAGGTCTTTCTTATCGTTTAGATAACCATAAAGACAAACCTAAAAACATTGATAACCTTTCTGATGAAGACAAAGAGTTTATCAAAGAAGCTAAGAAAAATAGAAAAAATAAAAATCCTTTTGAGGAGATCGACACTAACGAATAATATATGATTCACGTTAAAGAAATAAATACTAAAAAGGAATTACAACAATTTGTAAAATTCCCTTTCTCTCTTTATAAAAAGTCCAAGAATTGGGTTCCACCAATTATTAATGAAGAAATCAATAATTTTGACAGGGAGAAAAATCCAGCTTTTAAAGATGCTAAAGCATGGTTTTTCTTAGCCTATAAAGACAAACAAATTGTTGGACGTGTATGTGCTATTATTAATTGGAATGAGGTTAATAACCTAGGAAAGAAAAAGCTTCGTTTTGGATGGTTTGATAGTATCGAAGACCCAAATGTTGCAGAAGCGCTTTTTAATAAAGTTGCTGAAATAGGAAAACAGAACGATCTTGAATACATAGAGGGTCCAGCGGGATTTTCTAACATGGATAAAGCCGGAATGATGATTGAAGGCTTTGACAGGATTGGAAGTATGACTACAAATTATAATTATTCATACTATCCGAACCTTATGGAGCACGTAGGATTTTCTAAGGAGGTGGATTGGAAAGAGTTTGAAATAGAAGCTCCAAAAGAAGTTTATGAGCGATTGGAAAAATTTTCAAACCTCATAATGAAGAAATATAATCTAAAACTTATTGACCTTCCTACTACTAAGTCTCTACTTCCATATGCGCAGGATATTTTTGATTTAATGAATAGATCTCATAAGGATTTAGAATCTTTTGTTCCTATAAAACCTTATCAAATTGAACATTACAAGAACAAATATTTAAAGTTCTTGGATCCTGATTATGTTAATCTTATTGCTGATGAAAACAACAAACTTGTTGGTTTTTCTGTTATTATGCCTTCTTTTGCTGAAGCTTTACAAAAAGCAAATGGGAAACTTTTCCCTTTTGGTTTTTATCATCTCTTAAAGGCTCAGAAGAAAAATGATAAAGCAACCATGCTTCTTATTGGAATTGATCCAGAATATATGAGGAAAGGACTAACTGCTATTATTTTTTATAAAGTAAACGAAGTCTTTGTTAACCGAGGAATAAAAATTGTAGAAACAAATCCTGAGTTAGAAACTAATAATCAAGTACAAGCTCTTTGGAAGGACTATGACCCTAAGTTAATAAAGAAATGGCGTACTTACACAAAGAAGTTATAAAGTAATCTTAGAACTCAGCTTAGAGATTATCTTGGTTTTGATTCCATTTTGTGTCCACCAATAAACGTGATCTGGATAGGTAATTTCCTTTTTCCAAGGAACTTATATATTTAACCAATTTTTCTCTAAGCTCACAGTGTAAATCCCATGACGTTGTAGCATCTTTACCACTGCATAGCGCTCTAATTTTTATAGCTTTGTCTGTTACTTCTACTACTTGAACACTTGGTGAAGTCTCTCTATCCCACTTATCAGAAGATTCTAAAAATTCCTTGAATTTCTCTCTAATCTTATCTACATCAACATGGTAATCGGCATATAAAGTAATAGGTCGGATTTGATTAGCGCTTGTCATAGACCAATTCTCAAAAGTCTTTGAAATAATATCCTTTAATGGCACCACTAAGCGACGTAAATCCCATGTTCTAACAACCATATATGTAAACCTAATATCTTCAACATAACCCCAATTATCATTAATTATAACAGTATCTCCAATCTTTGCTGGTTTAGTTATAGCTATTTGTATCCCTGCAATAATATTACCAAGCGTACTTTGTGCAGCTACACCCAAAATTACAGTAACAACCCCTGCTGAAGCAAGCAGAGATATTCCTAATTTTTCTAAGGAACGAAATTGAGATAGCACAATTGAAATTCCAATTATTGTTACCAGAAATGTTATGATTCTTCTAGCTACTGAAATATAAGTTAGCGATTGACGTGCTTCAGAATTTTCTTCCATAGAAACATCTGCTATTTGGTTTTCAGCAACATAAATCATAAAAGAATCTATAAACTTCATGATAAACCAAGTTATAGAACCTACCACTAATATCAATAATAACGTATAAATATTGCTTGCAAAAGGCCCTGCAAACGATATCAACTCATTCAAAGTGATATAAAAAAATAATACACCAAAAGCTATCGCGCCTGGCTTTGCCAATTTTGATGCTATGGTAGTTAGCCATATCTTTTTAAAACGTTTGAAAATAAACTTTAAAAGCTTATAAAATATCCATCCAACTAAAAAGGATATTCCCATCAATATAAATGTCCCCACTAATTTCCATATCGGAGCATTAAAAAGCTTAAACCTTGCCCAGCTTGGCATCATACGGTCTAATTTTCTTGGACCGTATTCTGTATATAAATCTTCAATATTTTCTACTGTATTAGATGACACCAACCAAAAAGCACCATACTCTTTATATTTAACACGTTGCAATCTTAATACAATATCCCTTTCTCCTAGATCTACAGCACCAAAAACAACACTCCGACGTGGATTCCCAGCAATAGCCTGATTTGTGGTTGTCTGAATGTCCGATTGTCCATCTGGACGATCTGATAATCCATCCCAATCAATTTTAACTCGAGAATCTAATACGATATATAATTTCTGTGCTAGTTCTTGGATCGCTTTTTCATCAATATTATCTGGCAATAAATTGAGATTTAATGCATAAGCTGCCGCTTTGTAATCCTGATTACGACAATGAACAATAAAATGCTCCAAAGTAGCTTGAGGCGTCTGTAAATTATATTTATTTGGAGGAAGCCCCATTACATTATTCAACCTACTTACCTTATAATACGCCTCATTATAATCTCCTATAGGATTGTCTTTATAAACTTTATTTTCAGGTAAAACGCTTTCCTTTTCAGGAAGTTCTCTAATAGAGTCTTTAGCTTGATTGGCATTTTCCTTCTGAGCATAACCCGTTGTAATGATTAATAAAAGGGAGATGTTTAATAATGTAGAAAAGTATATATGTTTAAATGATCCAATATTCATTTTAAATAGGTAGTTAGTTGGTTATGCATAAAATATAAAACAATTTTTAAATAATCACTCTTTTAACTACCCAATATCAAAATTCAGCAAAAAAATACATCAAAAACAAAAAACCCGCTATAAAGCGGGTTTCTTATATATGATAGAATAAGGACTATTTATCTCCCATTGCAGCTTCTACAGCAGCAGACAGTCTTTTGTAAGTACCATTTTCCAAACGATCTCTAATAGCAGAGAACGCATCTAAAGTAGCTTCAATGTCTTCTAATGTATGTGTAGCTGTAGGAATCATACGTAATAATATAAGACCTTTAGGTATTACAGGATATACAACAATAGAACAGAAAATACCGTAGTTTTCTCTTAAATCTTTAACAAGCGCCATTGCTTCAGGAATACTACCGTTAAGATATACTGGTGTAACACAACTCTGCGTTGTTCCAATATCAAAACCTTTGTCTTTTAATCCATTCTGAAGTGCGTTTACATTTTCCCAAAGTTTAGCTTTAAGTTCTGGCATTGTTCTTAACATATCCAGACGCTTTAATGCTCCTTTTACAAAAATCATTGGTAATGATTTTGCGAACATTTGAGAACGTAAATTATATTTTAAGTAATCTATTACTTCTTTATCTCCAGCTAAGAAAGCTCCTATACTGGCCATAGATTTTGCGAAAGTAGCAAAGTAAACATCAATTTGATCCTGCACTCCTTGCTCCTCACCTGCTCCAGCACCTGTTGCACCAAGTGTTCCAAATCCATGAGCATCATCAACAAGCAATCTAAAGTTATATTTGTCTTTTAATGCTACAATTTCTTTTAATCTACCTTGTTCACCTCTCATTCCAAAAACTCCTTCAGAAATAACAAGAATACCTCCTCCAGTTTGCTCAGCCATCTTAGTAGCACGCTCTAGATTCTTTTCAAGACTATCTATGTCGTTGTGTTGATATGTAAAACGTTTACCCATATGAAGACGAACTCCATCGATAATACAGGCGTGAGAATCTACATCGTATACAATAATATCATTTTTAGTAACCAAAGCATCTATACAAGATACCATTCCTTGATAACCAAAATTTAATAAATATGTAGCCTCTTTGTTAACAAATTCAGCAAGTTCGTTTTGTAATTGTTCATGTAGGTCTGTATGTCCACTCATCATCCTGGCACCCATTGGGTACGCAGCACCGTGATCTGCAGCTGCTTCTGCATCTGCTTTTAATACTTCTGGGTGATTAGCAAGACCAAGGTAATCATTGATACTCCAGGTAATAACTTCTTTCCCATTAAATTTCATTCTGTTTGAAATTTCGCCTTCCAATTTTGGAAAAACAAAATATCCCTCTGCCTGAGAAGCCCATTTTCCCAATGGTCCTTTGTTCTCAATAATCCTATCAAATAAATCTCTCATGTAAATGGAGTTTCTTTTATGTTCAAATAAACGTTAAATTTACAGCACGCAAAAGTAACTAAATTTAAACTCTTATCATAAATTATTTACTTTTCTTCTACAAGTTTCTTAAACTGTTTTTTAAACATCTTGTCTAAGAACTTGTCTGAAAACACATTAATAGCTAGCCAAAATAGCCATTTTTTAGGGGCTACAAGATACCTTGTATTCCTTTTCTTACCTTCATATATCCCATAGATTAAATTCGACACTTCGCTAGCATCTAATGCAATTCCTTCCATACCTTGAACTGCTTTATCCATGTTATCGTAGATTTTCTCGTATGGAGTATTTTTATACTTATTTACTTGCGTATCGGCATCTGCTTTGGCTTTACTCCAAATTTGTGATTTTATAGGTCCTGGTTCTATTATAGAAACTTCAATTCCAAAATCACTTAATTCTCTTCTAAAACCATCAGAAAGTGCTTCTACAGCATATTTAGATGCAGAATATGGCGCCATAAATGGTCTTGTTACTCTTCCTGAACCGCTACTTATGTTTATAATTCTTCCTTTGGGACGATCATTATCAAAGCCTAGAAGTGGTAAAAAAGCTTGGGTAACACGAAGAACTCCTAGCACATTAATATCCAACTGATCTGAAAACTCTTTGATTGGAATGTAAGCTAAAGGTCCATTAACAGACACTCCAGCATTATTTACTAAGCAATCAAGAGAGCTTCCATCTAAGATCTTTTCGACTTCAATAACAGCTTCTTTTATAGCTGCTTCATCTATAACATCAAATAACAAAGCATGGAAATTACTTCCTAACTCTTGTGATAACTTATCTGCGTCTTCCTTTTTTCGAACGCTTCCAAAGACTAAAAAACCTTTATCTAGAAATAATTTTGCGGTTGTATACCCTATTCCAGAGGAAACTCCGGTAATTAATATGTTTTTCATTTATATGTTTTTATAGCAAAGCTGAACTATTTAAGCTGATGTTATTTCTTGCACTGCCTTGATGGCATTTGCTTCAGCTTTTTCATCTTTGTAATTTTTCCAACGCTCTCCAGCGATGTAATTCATTCCATTATCAACGGTAAAAAGACGTACCAAGTTTGAAAGTCCCTTCGCTTTGGTTTTTAATGAGTCATTAGCTCTTAAAGCTAAAGAATAACCTCCTTCAACATAATAAACATAATGCCACCACAATTTCGGAATAAATAGTGTTTCCCCATGCTCTATCGTTGCTTCCATGCCTTTGGCATATTTATAAGCAGGGTATTTATTATAATCTGGATTCAAAACATCCAAATGTGAGTGATTGGTATAAGGTAATTTGTATAACAATTCTGACTGTTCCTGCGGAAATAAATATACTTTTTTCTGCGTTTGAAAATGTGTTAAAAACACATGTGAGCAATCAATATCATAGTGAAGGTTTAGTGCTGAGCCCTTACCTCCAAAAAACATCAGAGCGAATTTTAAAAAACCATCCATAATTGTAGGCGTTTCATAATCTTCTGCAAGCTCAGGAGCTCGTTTCATTATTTGAAAATTATGAAATCTTAGATTTGTGGGTTTTGTTTCTATAATATTTAGATAATCTCTAAATTTTTTATGAGAAACGGGTTTCATATAACCATTTCCTGGATTATGATAAGAATCATCATACATAGGAATTTCCCAATCTCCGTAATTTTCTTTAAAAAAATCAAAAGTCCATTTCGTAGTCGCTCTCCAATCTTTGGCTAAGTCTTTAAATATTACTGGTGTATTGGTTGAAAGATACCTTTCTTTAAATTCCTTTTTGGTGATGTTCTCTACTTTATCGACCAAACTGAAATTAGACATCTCAAAATTTACTTTATATATTCTATTTTTTGCGTTTCTTCTGTATTAATAGCATCAAAGAAACCTTGAGCACGCATCCAATCGTCGCTATAAATTTTACTCATATAACGTGAACCATGATCAGGGAAAATCATTACAACATTACTATTCTTGTCAAATTCTCCTTCTTCTGCTAATTGTTTTACTGCCTGCATAACAGCACCACTTGTATACCCTACAAAACAACCTTCAGTTTTAGAAATCTCACGAGCTGTGTGAGCACTTTCTTCATCTGAAACTTTTATAAATTTATCAATAACATCAAAATCGGTTGCTGTTGGAATTAAATTCTTTCCTAAACCTTCTATTCTGTATGGATAGATTTCATCGGAATCAAATTCTCTAGTTTCATGATATTTTTTAAGCACAGAACCATAAGCATCAACTCCTATAACTCTAATTGCAGGATTTTTCTCTTTTAAAAACCTAGCTGTTCCAGAAATAGTTCCTCCTGTACCGCTACAAGCAATAAAATGTGTTACTTGTCCTGCTGTTTGCTCCCAAATCTCTGGTCCTGTAGATTGGTAATGTGCATCGATATTAAGCTCGTTAAAATATTGATTTATATAAACTGAACCTTTCATTTCATCGTGCATACGCCTCGCCACTTGGTAATACGATCTTGGATCATCTGCACTAACATGTGCTGGACAAACATACACTTTTGCACCCATGGCGCGTAACATATCTATTTTATCAGGGGAAGACTTAGAACTAACGGCAAGAATACAATCATATCCTTTAATTACACTTACCATAGCGATACTAAAACCAGTGTTTCCAGAAGTAGTTTCTATGATTGTGTCTCCAGGTTTTAAAATTCCTTTACGCTCTGCTTCTTCAATAATGTGGAGTGCTATACGATCTTTACTAGAATGACCCGGATTGAAAGCTTCTACTTTTGCATAAAAATTTCCAATAAGATTCTGGGTTATTTTTCTAAGCTTTAATAATGGGGTATTCCCTATTAAATCTAAAACGTTATCGTAAGCATTTATCTTTTGTTTCATATAAACAATTTGGTTAGATACAAAATAGTTTTGAATTCCTCCAAACCATGCAAATTTAATTATTTTTTTTAATTACTGCCCTATTCCTTCCAAATCTAAGAGGAAAGCATATTCTTCTGCAACCTCTTTTAAAGCTTCAAATCTCCCTGAAGCTCCCCCGTGGCCTGCATCCATGTTAATATGGAACAATAAAAGTTTATCCGTTTTTTTAACACTTCTTAACTTTGCTACCCACTTGGCTGGTTCCCAATATTGTACTTGAGAATCGTGCAATCCTGTTGTAACTAATAAATTTGGGTACTCTTTTTCTTCAATATTATCATAAGGAGAATACTCCTTTATATATTGGTAATATTCTTTGTCATTCGGATTTCCCCATTCGTCATATTCTCCTGTTGTTAACGGTATCGATTCGTCCAACATGGTTGTAACAACATCTACAAAAGGTACCGCTGCAATCACTCCATTATAGAGTTCTGGAGCAATATTTATAACCGCTCCCATTAACAATCCTCCAGCAGAACCGCCCATTGCATATAAATGTTTATCTGAAGTATAATTTTCATTAATTAGAAATTTAGAGCAGTCAACAAAATCTGTAAATGTATTTTTCTTTGTCAATAACTTTCCGTCTTCATACCACTTTCTACCAAGGTATTCCCCTCCTCTAACATGAGCTATTGCATAAATAAAACCTCGATCCAATAAAGAAAGTCTTACAGTTGAAAAATAAGGGTCTATAGTGGCTCCATAAGAACCATATCCATATAATAATAATGGATTCTTACCATTTTTCTCTATTCCCTTTTTATAAACTATAGAAATAGGAATCATCGTACCGTCTTCAGCTTTTGCCCATACACGCTCAGATTCATAATTGTCTTTATCGAACTTCCCTCCAAGAACTTCTTGCTCTTTTTTAACTGTTTTTTCTTTTGTAATCAGGTTAAAATCGATTGTACTTGCTGGTGTAGTCAATGAGTTATAAACATAACGAAGCGTGTCTGTGTCGAACTCTAAGTTTGTTGATGTAAAAGCTGTATAAGTTTCATTATCAAAAGGGATATAATATTCATTAGTTCCATCCCAACGCGATACTTTTATTTTATTAAGTCCATTAGAACGCTCGCTAACTATTAAATAATCTTTAAAAATATCTATATCTTCCAGTAAAACATCCTCACGATGCGGAATAACTTCCTCCCAATTCCCTTTTGTAGTCTTCGCTACGGAAGTCTTCATCAATTTAAAATTGGTCGCTTTATCGGCATTTGTAATAATATAAAAAGCATCTTGATAATGAGAAATACTATATTCTAGCCCTCTTATTCTAGGTTGAAAAACGGTAATCTCATCGTTAGGATTATCAGCATCCAAGAAACTAAATTCTGAAGTTAATGTACTTCCAGAGCCAAAAATGATATATTTCTTAGATTTAGTTTTATAAACAAAAGCATTAAATGTTTCGTCCTTTTCATGATAAACTAATTCATCTTCATCTTTCTGCTGTTCTAAAACATGCTTATAAACCTTATCCGATCTTAAAGTTTGATCATCTTTACGGGTATAAAAAAATGTTTTATTATCATTTGCCCATGTGCTTCCCCCCGTAGTATTTTCTATTTTTAATGGATAAATCTCTCCTGTTTGTAGATTTTTTATCTGAAGGGTATATTTTCTTCTACTTAATGTATCTACTCCGAAAATGGCTAATTTATTGTCTGGACTAATATTAATTCCTCTTAAGTTAAAATAAGAGTATCCTTTTGCCATTTCATTACAATCGAACATCACTTCTTCTTCCGCACCTTCACTGTCCTTTTTACGCAGAAAAATAGGATAATCTTTCCCTTCTTGGAATTTTGTAATATACCAGTATCCATTATATTTATAAGGAACCGACTCATCATCTTCTTTTATACGGCCTTTCATTTCTTTAAATAAATCGGCTTCAAAAGAATCTGTATGCGCAGTCATTTCTTTAAAATAAGCATTTTCTCTCTCTAGATAATCAATAACTTCTGGGTTCTCTCTATCATTCATCCAATAATAATCATCCACCCTAATATCTCCATGTTTTTCTAATCTTTTAGGCTTCTTTTCGGCAATTGGAGGAGTTATATTTTTCATATCTTTAATTTCTTTCTTTTTACAGGAAGCCACAAAAATAAGACATAGTACAAGAATTAAAGGACGGATACCCATAATTATTTAAATTAAGATTGTTAACTACTAATTTAGTAATTTTGCAGTCACAAAAATTATAATATTATGTTTGGAGACCTTATGGGAATGATGGGTAAATTAAAAGAAACCCAGAAAAAAATTGAAGAGACAAAAAAACGCCTAGATACGGTTACTATTTCTGAAGAAAGTACAGATAAACTTCTTAAAATAGAAATGACTGCCAACAGAGAATTAAAATCTATTAGTTTAGATGACGAACTGTTGAAAGATAAAGAGCAATTAGAAGATTATTTGGTTTTGTACCTTAATAAAGCTATTTCGCAAGCTAGTAAGATCAATGAAGCTGAACTTGGTGCAGCTGCCAAAGATGGAATGCCAGATATCCCTGGAATGGATATGTTTAAATAGTTTGGCGTAGTCTTTGTTATTAACCTTGAAAAAATACCTTAGTAATGAAATTTATAATATCCCTATTCTTAACCACAATCCTTGCTACAAGCACTAGCGATGTAGAATGGAAGACAGATTTTTCTGAAGCAAAAAGTATTGCGAAGCATGAAAAAAAGAATATCATGATGTATTTTACTGGAAGCGATTGGTGTGGCCCCTGTAAAATGCTAAAAGAGGATTTATTTGACAGTAAAGAGTTTAAGGAGCTTTCTAAAAACTATGTTCTCGTTAAAGTTGATATTCCAAGGAGAGTAGATATTATCTCTGAAGAACAATTAAAAAAGAATAAAGAATTATTAGGAACTTATAATTCTGACAAAGTATTCCCTAAAATAGTTTTTCTTAATCCAAGAGGAAAAAAAATGAATGAAGTTGAAGGTTATAACTCACTAAGAGACCCACGCCATTATTTTGAAATGATAAAAAAATATCAATAGTCTATATTAAAAAATACTATTTGATTACCTATTATAATAAAGGGTTTTACTTTTAAAAGTAAAACCCTTTTTATTTTATCTATACGCACTCCTCTTTTCTATCTTTAGTAGTAAAATCGACACAACAACACGTTTCTCTTACTAACTTTAAGTAAAAGTATTAGCTCTTAGAAGCAAATCATTAGCAATATTCAAAATAGCCCTATATGAGACTTAACAAGCATATCTATGGTCTAAAACAGCTTTTTTAAGTCTCTTCAAACCAAATTACCAAAGTATAAGAGATAAGTGATTTAAACAAAAAAGGAGCTGCGTTTGCAGCTCCTTTTTATGAATTTAGATAAAGAAAGTTGGTTAGTTATTTATCAATCTAAATTCAGTTCTTCTATTTACAGCATGTTCACGTTCTGTACAAGATACACCGTCTGAACATCTATTTTTAAGTTTTGATTCTCCGTAACCATTCGCAACTAACAAACTAGAATTTACACCTTTAGTTTGTAAATAATTTGCTACTGCTTGAGCTCTTCTTTCAGAAAGTAATTTATTGCTTTCTTTAGAACCTCTTGAATCTGTATGAGAAGCTAATTCAACTTTAACACCAGGGTTTTGTTTTAAAACAGGCATTAAGTTTTCATCAATGATTCTTTTAGCTTCTGGAGTTAATGTATAACTAGCTAAGTTCCAGTTTATAGGTAAAGCATTGTATTCAACAAGCTTACACTCTACTTCTCTCCATGTAGTTAATCCTCCCTTTTCTTTAAGTACTTCACGAGAAACTGTTTCATAAACTGCAGGAACTGTTTCTTCAGCAGAATAAGCATCTTTTACTAAAACAACTTTAGTAATTTCATCATATTCAGCAGGAATCTCAACTTCTTCTACTCTCGCAGGAGTTACAATAACTTTCTTTGTATATGAATTAGATTTTTCTGCTACAGGTGAAGAAACTGTTGATGCATCTACATTCAAAACTTCTTTAGGAAAAGTTTCGTAAACAGCAGGATATCCTTTATAACACCAGTATCTACAATCGTCTGGGTTTGAAGAATCACAATCTGGAGCTGGAGCGCCCAATTCCCATTGTGCATACGCTGGTTTCATTTCTATAGTTTCTGAACTAGGAGAAAATGTTGCTGGAATAACTTCCAATTCATTAGAACGTTCTTTAGAAACAAAAGAAACCGTTTCAGTTCCCCATTGTGCAGGAATAATAGTTAACTTTTTACTTGCTTCCTTTACAAGAACACGTTCTGTTACTGTTTTGTATTCCGCAGGATACGTTTTTAAAACCTTATACGCAGGTTTTACCATAATTTGTACATCTTCATTAACATATACGTCTGGAGTTGTACAACGAACGTAACATTTACCCGGTTCTGGATTTGCCGGTAAGTCTTGAGAAAATGCCCCATAACTAGATGCTAATAAGAATAAAAATAAAATTCTTTTCATAATTCTTTTTAAATTAAAATGATTAGTATTAAGCAGCAAATAGTGCTTGAGGGAAGTGAATTTAACATAAAATTAAGTAAAACTTTTTTCTTTATCAAATTAAAACTGAGTAAATTATTGATAAATAGAATCTTAAAATTAATTAATAACCTATTTGCTGTTTTTTTTACGAGTGCAAATATAAATTATTTACTATATGTTTAAAATTTTTTTCAATAAAAAAACTAATAATTTTTATTTCCACCTCTGCAACTCAGATGGGAAACTCATTTTTATAAGTAAAAACTATAGTGATAAAGATGATCTAGATTCAGATGTTAATATCATCATTAACAACTCTATAGCAAGCTATGAACGTAAAACAACGGTAGATGGAAAATTCTATTTTATTATAAAAAATAATGGTGGTATTTCTATTGGTAAAAGTGGGTCTTACTCCTCGGAAGCAGGTATGAATAATAGCATAAATACTATTAAAAACAGCATAAAAAAAGCTATAATTAAAGATCTACAGTAAGTTTTAAACCTTTCTATAACAGTAATTTGACACAAAAAATTTACTTATTTTCTACATCATTTTATTTCAAATTAATTAACACCTAATACTGATATTTATCATTTTTTTATTGCCTTAAGATGGATAATATTGCAAGGGAGCTGTAATCAGCTCCTTTTAATTTAATATTAACATCATTATGACAACCAACACACATTCTTTCCATATCCCTGTTATGGGAATTGGATTTACAATAGATTCTCCACTAAAAGTAGCACATTACGGGATCGATTCTGTTATTTCTCTAGTTGATGATATACTGATTGAAAAAATGAGAAAGAACTATTGTGAAAAATATGATCTCATGTATTCAGAAATAACTGAAAAAATAGACGACTACAGAGCGAAAAGAATTACTTCTTACCTAAATATGATGAACGGATTGGTTGATGAAAAAATTGATCAACTAAAAAACGCATCTTTAGATAAGATAGATGAGTTAAAAAAATACTTCAATTTATTGCCTTCTGAAGGAGTAAAAGAAGAGTTTTTAGACAAACTAGCCAACACAGAATGTATTTCAGAAATTAGAAAATGGATTCATAAAAACATCAATAAAGGAAGCATTGATGTAAATATTATGACCAAAATCGATAAGGATAATTATAAAGATAACGAACAGCTCCCTTCCATATATAACGACGCACATGCTGCCCTTAGAGGTTTTGCAGAAAGTGATGTTACTGGATCTCTCGTACTTTCTGCTGGAATGAATCCTAGATTATACGGTTATATTGAGCAGTTTGATGATTTCTATCCTAAAGAGAATACATTAAAAAAGAAAATCGTTTTAAAAGTAAGCGATTACCGTTCTGCTCTTATTCAAGGGAAATTCTTAGCCAAAAAGGGAATCTGGGTTTCTGAGTATAGAATTGAATCTGGTTTAAATTGTGGCGGACATGCTTTTGCTACGGAAGGATTTCTTTTAGGTCCGATATTAGAAGCTTTTAAAAATAATAAAGAAGACTTAAAGCAAGAACTTCATGAAATTTACAAGAAAGCACTTTCTGAAAAGGAAATCGATTGCCCAACAGAGCCACTAGCTATTAAAGTTACCGCACAAGGAGGTGTAGGAACGCATGAAGAGCAACAGTTTCTATTAGATTATTATAAGGTTGATTCTGTAGGTTGGGGTTCTCCTTTCTTATTAGTTCCTGAAGCTACAACAGTAGATCCAAAAACACTAGAAAAACTAGCTAATGCTAAAGAAAATGACTTATATCTAAGTAATATTTCACCTTTGGGAGTTCCCTTCAATAATTTAAGAGGGAATACTAAAGATCTAGAGAAAGACAAATTGATAAATAAAGGACGCCCTGGAAGTTCTTGTCCTAAAAAATATGTCTCATTAAATAAAGAGTTTACAGATAAGTCTATTTGTACCGCTTCAAGACAATATCAGCATAAAAAAATAGAGGCTCTTGAAGAGGAAAATCTAAATCCAGAAGATTACAAAAAAGCTTATGATAAAATAGTTGAGAAATCTTGTATTTGTGTAGGTTTAGGAACTTCTGCTCTTCTAGCAAATGATTTAGACACTAAAAAAGAAGGAGAAGGCGTATCTATTTGTCCTGGTCCAAACATGGCATATTACTCTAAAGTATTAAAGCTAGAGGAAATGGTTGGGCATATTTATGGAAAAACAAACGTAATTTCTAGAACAGACCGTCCACATATGTTTATTAAAGAATTGAATATCTATATTGATTATTTAATAAATGAGATTAAGGAAATGCCAAATGTGTTAGACAGAAAACAGGAGAAGCATATTCGTAATTACACAAAAAATCTTTTAGAAGGGATTGAATACTACACGTCTATATTTCTTGATAATGCTATTTTTTCACCAACAGATAGTACTGCATTGATAAATCAATTAAATATATCAAAAGCTAAAGTAGAAGGTATACAACAAGAAGTATTTGTATAATTCACGTGTCAATATAAAATAAAGAAACTGTCTCGAAGGTAATCTCAACAATATACAGTTAGAACTATTAAAACTATATATTATTGAAAACAATACTTTTGAGACAGTTTTGTTTTATGAATAACTATCTTATTTGCTATTTGTTAGTACTTCTAGCACTTTCTCATGCATGGTTTGAGTATAATCAATATGAGTAACCATTCTTAACTTCCCTTGCCCCATATTAATGATTGAAATATCATTCTCATGCAACGTATCCATAAATTTTATACAATCTATTCCTTCCTTTAAATAGAAGATTACAATATTTGTTTCTACAGGATCTATTGCTTTTATATAAGGCGCTTTAGAAAGAACTTCTGCTAATTCTTTGGCTCTTTTGTGATCTTCTTTAAGTCGGGTTATATTATTATCCAATGCATAAATACCAGCTGCAGCCAAATATCCTGCTTGTCTCATTCCGCCTCCTAAAACTTTTCTAACTCGTAATGCTTTCCCCATAAAGTCTTTAGACCCCATTAAAACAGAACCCACTGGAGCTCCTAAGCCCTTGCTTAAACATACAGAAATAGAATCGAATACTTTACCATATTGCGCTGGCGTTTCCCCTTTTGCAACTAAAGCATTCCATAATCTTGCTCCGTCTAAATGTAAACCCAAAGAATTTTCGTTACATACTTTTCTTATTTCTAAGATCTCTTTAAAATCCCAACAAGCTCCTCCTCCTCTATTTGCCGTGTTTTCAAGAGAAACCAAACTAGTTAAAGGACTATGATAAAATTCTGGAGGATTGATAGCATCTATAACATCTTCAGCAGTAAAACTCCCATTATTACCATCTATAAGCTTACATGAAACACCACTATTAAAACTTACTCCTCCCCCTTCATAATTAAAAATATGAGCATCTTTATCTGTTATAAGCTGCTCCCCAGGTTGCGTGTGTACTTTTATTGCTGTTTGATTTGCCATTGTTCCGCTAGGAAAAAATAACGCAGCTTCCATTCCAAACATATCAGCTACTTTAGCCTCCAACTTATTTACAGTAGCATCATCTTTAAAAACATCATCTCCAACTTCTGCATTCATCATAGCTTCTAACATTTGCTTAGATGGCTTGGTTACTGTATCACTTATCAGATTTATTTTCATAAAAACTATATATTTTACACAAAGTTAAGACACATCCATGAAAAACTTCTTATCATTTAAAAAAGTGTTTTACTTTTGAAGAAAATAAGAAGATATGATTACTACCGATCAGGTAAAAAATCTTGCAGAAAGAACGAACGCTTTAAAAGGATACCTCAATATTGAGCAAAAGCTTATTGAAATCCAAAATGAAGAAGAAAAAACCTTTGCTCCAGATTTTTGGGATAAACCAAAAGAAGCGGAGGCAATAATGAGAGAGCTTAGAACCCAAAAGAAATGGGTTGAAGATTACAATAAAGCCAATACCCTAGTTGACGATTTAGATGTTTTATTTGAGTTCTATAAAGAAGGAGAAGCTACCGAAGAAGACCTTGTAAATCAATTCGAAAAAGCAAAATCTCTAATAGAAAGTATGGAGTTTAAAAACATGCTTTCTGAAGAAGGAGATAGTATGAGCGCCGTATTACAAATTACGGCTGGTGCTGGTGGAACGGAAAGTTGCGATTGGGCGTCTATGCTTATGAGAATGTATTTAATGTGGGGTGAAAAAAATGGTTATAAAATAAAGGAACTCAACTTACAAGAGGGAGATGTTGCCGGAATAAAAACAGTCACTTTAGAATTTGAAGGGGATTTTGCTTTTGGATGGCTTAAAGGAGAGAATGGAGTACATAGATTGGTTAGAATCTCTCCGTTTGATAGTAACGCCAAGCGACACACATCTTTTGCTTCTGTATATGTGTATCCGTTGGCAGATGATTCTATTGAGATTGATATCAATCCATCAGAAATCTCATGGGATTTTGCACGTTCTAGTGGTGCTGGAGGACAAAATGTAAATAAAGTTGAAACAAAAGCCATTCTTACCCACCACCCTTCTGGAATTATAATCCATAACTCTGAAACTCGTTCTCAATTGGAAAATAGAGAAAAAGCGATGCAAATGCTAAAGTCTCAGTTATATGAAATTGAGCTTAAGAAAAGACAAGCTGCTAGAGATGAAATTGAGTCTTCAAAAATGAAAATTGAATGGGGTTCTCAAATTCGAAACTATGTAATGCATCCATATAAACTTGTAAAAGATGTTCGTACAACGCATGAAACAGGAAATGTTGACGCGGTAATGGATGGTAATATCGATGAATTTTTAAAAGCCTATTTAATGATGATGGGACAAAGAGATGAAGAGTAAATAATTGTTTTTTATCAAACCATAAATTAAACAGATAGTAATTTTAAATCTTCCCCAATAATTATATTCATCTTTGGGAAAATTAAGTTTTCAAATAAATTAAAATTATGATTAAAATATATCACAATCCACGTTGTAGCAAATCAAGACAAGGAGTTCAAGTTTTAGAAGAATCTGGAAAAGAGTATGAAATTGTAAAATACTTAGAAGAGATTCCATCAGAAAAAGAGCTTCGCAATATTATTACATGTTTGGGTATCAAGCCAATCAATTTGGTAAGAAAAAATGAAAGCATCTGGAAAGAAGAGTTTAAAAATAAAATTTTAACAGATGACGAAGTTATTGAGGCTATGCTTAATAATCCTAAACTAATTGAGCGTCCTATAGTTATAAAAAATAACGTTGCGGTAATAGGTAGACCGGTTGAAAATATTAAGTCAATTTTATGAAAAATTTAACCCTTTAAGGTTAAACCATGGTCTAATTTTGGCGTCAAACTTACTAAACTACTACTAATACGCTAACTATGAAATTTAGACATTACTGCATGCTTGCAGCGACACTTTTTTCTACATTTTTATTTGCTCAACGACCGGATAGAGGAGAAAAAAAACAAATTACTGTTACAGGGAAAGCAATAGATGCAGAAACTGCAGAACCTTTAGAATACGCTACGCTTGTTCTACAAAGCATTGACGACCCAAGTAAAGTAACTGGTGGAGTTACCGACCAAAAGGGAAATTTTAAAGTCGAAGCTCCAGCAGGAAAATATAACATCCGATTAGAGTATATCTCTTACCGTCCTTATACACTTAACAATCAAGATCTTTCTGAATCTAAAGATTTAGGAACTATAAAATTAGCGCTAGATGTTGCACAATTAGACGCTGTAGAAGTTGTTGGTGAGAAAACCACCGTAGAAATACGTCTCGATAAAAAAGTATACAACATAGGTAAAGATCTTACCACTAGTGGTGCTTCTGTAAGTGATGCTCTAGGAAATGTACCTTCTGTAACCGTAGATGTAGAAGGCGCTATAAGTTTAAGAGGAAACGAAAATGTACGTATCTTAATTAATGGAAAACCTTCTGCAATTGCAGGATATGGATCTACAGACGCATTAAAACAACTTCCTGCAGATGCTATAGAAAAAGTAGAAGTTATTACAAGTCCTTCTGCTAGATATGATGCTGAAGGTACTGCTGGTATTCTTAATATCGTTTTAAAGAAAGAAAAAACATTAGGTTTTAATGGATCTATAAATTTAAATACAGGATACCCTTCTAGCAGTCAAGTAAATGCTAATCTTAATCTTAGAACTAATAAATACAACCTTTTTACAACTATAGGTTACTATTACAGAGAACCACCTGGAAATGCTTATTTTGATAATAATTATTTCTTGAATTCTGATTTTACACGTATAACTGAAGATCGTGATATTTATAGAGAGGATAAAGGTGTGAATATTAATCTAGGAATGGAATATTTCTTAACTGATAAATCATCGATTACGGGAAGTATATTTACACGCCAATCTGATGAAATGGATGGTACAGACAATAACACATTAAGATATAAAGAATCTGGTTTTGATAGCTCTACACTTCGTAGAGAGATTGAAAATGAAGATGATGAAACTTACCAAGCTTCTCTTAATTATACCAATAACTTTAATGATGATGGACATAAGTTAACGGCAGATTTTCAATATTCTTACGATAATGAGAAAATTCTAACCAATATCGATGAGAATGAAATTCTACCTACAGAAGAGCTTATCGCTTTAGAGGAGGTAAATGAAAGAGAAACTCAAAACGAATATTTATTACAAGCAGATTATGTTCTTCCGATGGGAGATGCCCAATTTGAAGCTGGATACCGTGGTAATTTTGAAGAAACGGTTAATGACTATGAATTAAATCAATTTAACCAAGCTACAGGCGAATTTGAGACTAATTATAACCTAACAAATAAATTCACATATACAGAAAATGTAAATGCTGTTTACTCTCAATATGGTGATAAATTCGGTAAGTTTTCTGTTTTATTAGGATTGCGTTTAGAGAACACAAGACTTAAAGGAAAGGTTGAATCTGATCTTACGGATGAAGAACTTGTAGATACACTTGGTTTTGACTTTGATCCAGATTTTGATAAAAATTATTTAGGACTCTTCCCTACTGTAAACATAAGCTATGAAATTAACGACAGGGAAAACATTACTTTAGGTTATAATAGAAGAATTAATAGACCTAGAGGTTGGTTTATTAATCCATTTCCTTCTAGATCTAGTAGAGCTAACATCTTTCAAGGAAATCCTGATTTAAACCCTGCTTTTGCAGATGCTTTTGACCTTGGATACTTAAAAAGATGGGAAAAACTTACGCTAACATCTTCTGTTTATTACCAAAGAGAAACAGACGCTTTTGAGAGAGTACAAACAGAAACAGGACAGCAAACCTCAGATGGTATTAATATTATTAGAACCATCCCTATAAACCTTGCTACCAATCAGCGTTATGGTGGTGAAGTTGGCGTAATATATAATGCCATAAAGTGGTTACAGTTTAATGGAAGTTTTAACTTCTTTAAGTTTAATACTGAAGGTGATTATAACGGAATTGACTACGGTACAGAGAGTACAAGTTGGTTTTCTCGTTTGAGCGCTAAGGTAAAACTCCCACAAAGCATAGACTGGCAAACAAATGGTTTTTACATGGGACCAAGAGAAAACTCTCAGACAAAATCTGAAGGAATGTATTCTATAGACATGGCATTAAGTAAAGACATTTTAGATGACAATGCTACAATTTCTATGAACGTAAGCGACTTGTTCAACTCTCGTAAAAGACAATCTTTTACAGAGTCTTATAACGATGCAGGACAACTATCGTTTACATCGGATAGTGAGTTCCAGTGGAGACAACGTCAATTTACAGTATCGTTTATCTATAGATTCAACCAACCTAAAAACACACGTGGAGAACGTGGAAATAGAAATGGTAATGGAGGTGACGACGGTGGAGAATTTGAAGGATAAAAACTGTTAGATATAAAGACAAAAAAAGAAGCCGATGGCTTCTTTTTTTTTGACTTCGAACTACTATAAAAGCTATAATTCAAAATCAAAAATTATAATAGCTGTGTGTTTAGTTTCTATAGATCTATATAGCTTGATAAATTTTAACAATAGAATATTATAAGAGATATTTACTAGTTCTCAATACGCTGTAAGATTCATAGAATTAAAGTGAGGAAAGAACAATAGATAATCTTGCTTGTATATTAAACAAACCTATATATTCAATAAAAAGAAGTGGTAATTACGCTGTAAAATAGCGTAATCCAAAAAGTATAGATACAAAAAAAGAAGCCAATAGGCTTCTTTTTTTATTCGTCTCGCTTTGCTTTTTTAGCCGCTCTTTTCTCTTTAATCAATTCGATGATTGATCCTCCTAACCAATAAGGAATAACAAAGGTTAATAAAAATATCATTAACCAAAATCCAATAGTTAGAATGGATAAGAATGCTAAAAAGCCAAGGTATTGATCAAATTCAAACATAGTTTCCGGAAATTTTTTTTCTGAATTCGGCTCAAAGATAAGGACAATTCTTAATTTAAAGCCAATTAAATTTAATTATTTCAGCATTAAATACAAACTATAGTATTTTTTCAGAATTATAGATTAAAAAAAGTGGCTAATAAAAGTCTTTTAATTAATTTTACAGTAGTATATTAATCTTCCAACTACTCGTATGTGCTACCTAAACAGATGCTTAATATAAGTTAGTAAACTGATTAAATATGAAAACTAACTTAATAATATATTAAAATGAAAAAACTAATTGCACTCAGTTTTCTTACTGCTACCCTATTCTTAGTTGGTTGTAATAATGATGATGACGACATTTCTGATTACGATCAGGTTATTACAAAAAATACTGAAACTTACTGGAATACAGAAAACCCTTCTACTTATTACCTTGTAGACGAAATTAGATGGATTGAAGATCCTAACGGTATTGGCAACTCTAATCCAAATATAACAAGAGATTTTGACGCTGCCATTTTATCTAGTATTGAAACTAATATGGCTTCATTAGGATACACAAAAGTGTCTTCTATAGATGATTCCAATCTTCCTGATTTAATTATAGCTGCACAGGCTGTTGCCACAACTTATGCTGATGTAGATATAATTTGGGACGGATGGTATGATTGGTGGGGATATTACGATCCTTTCTACCCAGGTGGATGGTATCCTGTTTATTACGAATGGACAGAAGGAACTATTTTGATTGAAATGGGAGATGCTACCACTTTAAACGAAGAAGATAAAGAAATCGATATTGTTTGGGGAGCAGGAATCAATGGGCTTGTTAGAGGCGATCAAAGTGGTAACATAAACTTTATCCAAGATAGAGTTGATGAAGCTTTTGATCAATCTGAAGATTACTTAGAAGTTAAATAAAATAAATATAAACACATGAAAAAATTAGTATTAGTAACAGCATTACTATTAAGTGTTGTAACATTGCAAGCGCAGGATAAAGAAGATTATCTAAACCTAATTAAATCAAATTTAAATCTTGAAGTAAAATCGTTCATCTACGAAGAGCTTCAATTAACGTCTGCAGAAAGAGAAGCATTTTCTCCTGTATTCAATAAATACCTTGATGAAAGTGGAGAAGTTTCCGTTAAGAAAACAGAGCTTTTCGAAAACTATGCTACAAACATAGCGTCTTATACTCCAGATCAAATTAATGATCTAAACAAAGAGCTTATTAAAACAGATCTTCAGAAGGTAAAAACAGATAAAAAGTATTACAATAAATTTGTAAAAGCTATTGGTGTTAAGAAAGCTACTAATTTCTTTTTTCTGAAAAAATATCTTGATAATGTTGTCGAAGGAGCTAAGTTAGATTTTCTAGCAAACGAATAACAGCGTTTTATATACCTTATTAAAGGTCAAATTAATATAAATTTTGAGAATGTTTAAAATGCATTTAAATCTATCTTTTATAAAAATGAAGGCTTAAATTTAAGTGTATTTTAATGCTAAATAATGTGAAAATTGAAATTCTCAAAAGAATAAAAATGTAAATTTGTACATCAAAATAGATGAATACAACTATGGATTTTAGAATAGAGAAAGATACAATGGGGGAAGTTAAAGTTCCTTCAGATAAATTATGGGGAGCGCAAACAGAACGTTCTAGAAACAATTTTAAAATTGGTGCGCCTGCATCAATGCCTTTAGAGGTAGTTTATGGGTTTGCATATCTTAAAAAATCTGCTGCTTATACCAACTGTGAATTGGGAGTTTTACCAATAGACAAAAGAGACCTTATAGCGCAGGTATGTGATGAAATACTAGCAGGACAACACGACGATCAGTTTCCACTTGTAATCTGGCAAACAGGTTCTGGCACACAAAGTAATATGAATGTTAATGAGGTGATTGCTAATCGTGCGCACCAAATTGCAGGAAAAAAGATTGGAGAAGGAGATAAAACTTTACAACCAAACGATGATGTAAATAAATCTCAATCTTCAAACGACACCTTCCCTACTGGAATGCATATCGCAGCCTATAAAATGGTTGTTGAAAAAACAATCCCTGGAGTTACACAGCTTAGAAACACACTAAAGAAAAAATCTGAAGAGTATAAAAACGTAGTAAAAATAGGTAGAACACACCTTATGGATGCTACTCCTCTAACTTTAGGTCAAGAGTTTTCTGGATATGTTTCTCAATTAGACCACGGTCTTAGAGCATTAAATAATACATTGGATCACCTTTCTGAGATTGCTCTTGGAGGTACTGCTGTAGGAACTGGTTTAAATGCACCTAAAGGATATGCTAAACGTGTAGCGGAATTTATCGCTAAGTTTACTGAGCACCCTTTTAAAACAGCTGATAACAAGTTCGAAGCTTTAGCAGCTCATGATGCTTTTGTAGAAACACATGGAGCACTAAAGCAATTAGCTGTTTCTCTTAATAAAATAGCAAACGATATCAGATTAATGGCTTCTGGTCCTAGAAGTGGAATTGGAGAAATTATTATTCCAGCTAACGAACCAGGAAGTTCTATTATGCCAGGAAAAGTTAATCCAACTCAATGTGAAGCGCTAACTATGGTTTGTGCTCAAGTAATGGGTAACGATGTTGCTATCACTGTTGGTGGTACTCAAGGTCATTATGAGCTTAACGTTTTTAAACCAATGATGGCTTCCAACTTATTACAGTCGGCTAGACTTATTGGAGATGCTTGTGTTAGTTTTGAAGAACATTGTGCTAGCGGTATCGAGCCTAATACACAGCGAATTAAAGAACTATTAAACAATTCTTTAATGCTTGTAACTGCTTTAAATACTAAAATTGGATACTATAAAGCTGCTGAAATCGCAAATAAAGCCCATGAAGAAGGTACAACATTAAAACAAGCTGCCGTTGCGTTGAATTATCTTACTGAGAAAGAATTTGACGAATGGGTGAAACCAGAAGATATGGTAGGCGGATTAAAATAATATATCCCAAAAATCATAAATATATTTTAAAGCTGAATGGATCATTTTTCTATTCAGCTTTTTTTATTACTTTTCAAAAACAATTATAAAACCTTCCAATGAAAAACATACTAAAGCTAAGTTTCTTATTCATCATAATATTAAGTTTCTCCTGTAAAAAAGAAAGTAAAGAGAGTAATATTATTGAGTTGAATCAAGCACCAAAAGATAGTATTTTATCAGACATTCCTTCCGTAGAATGCTATTTATATACCAGAGGGAAAGATTCTATTCAGCTAAGAATAGAAAATGAAGATAATGCTATAATCGGTATTTTAAACTATAAGTTTTTTGAAAAAGATAAAAGCAACGGTACCATTAAAGGAAAGCTAAATGGTTCTATTATAAAAGCCGATTACACATATAAATCAGAAGGAACAACTTCCATTCGTGAAGTAGTTTTTATGAAGAAAAACAACACTTATATTCCCGGTTATGGTGAATCGGAAGAAAAAGACGGAAAATTTGTTTTCAAAAACAGCACAAAAATAGATTTTAAAGAAGAGGAAGCACTTAAAAAGGTAGACTGCTATTAAACTCTTTTTATCTGAACAAATCATACATTTTCAACTAAAAAAGCCTGTCAATAAAAATTGACAGGCTTTCTAATTATAATTTAAAAGTATCTTACTTCTGATACATTTTTGCACGTTGTTCTTTTATAGAATCATCGCTCATATAATCATCAAAAGTTAAGTAACGATCTATAGTTCCGTTTGGAGTAAGCTCAATAATTCTATTGGCTATCGTTTGTGTAAACTCGTGATCATGAGAAGTCAACATAATCGTTCCAAGAAACTTCTTTAAAGAGTTATTAAAAGCTGTAATACTCTCTAAGTCTAAGTGGTTTGTAGGTTCATCTAACATTAATACGTTTCCACGTATCATCATCATTCTACTCAACATACAACGTACTTTTTCTCCTCCTGATAGTACACGCCCTGTTTTTAAGGCTTCCTCTCCACTAAAAAGCATCTTCCCTAAGAATCCACGGACAAAAACCTCTTCTCTTTCTTCTTCTGTCTTAGCATATTGGCGCAACCAATCGACTAACGTATCGTCATTATCAAAGAACGAAGCATTATCTGATGGTAAATATGCTTGGGTTGTTGTAATTCCCCATTTATATTCTCCGCTATCTGCTTCTGCATTCCCGTTAATAATCTCATAAAAAGCACTTGTAGCACGAGAATCTTTAGAGATAATAGCTACTTTATCTCCTTTAGCAAGATTAATATCTACTCCTTTAAATAACACATCGCCATCTATACTAGCAGAAAGTCCGTGTACATTTAATATTTGATCTCCAGCTTCACGCTCACGCTCAAAAATAATAGCAGGATAACGTCTACTAGAAGGCTTAATATCGTCTACTTTTAACTTCTCCAACATTTTTTTACGAGATGTAGCTTGCTTACTTTTCGCTACATTGGCACTAAAACGCTGAATAAATTCATTCAATTCTTTTGCTTTATCTTCAGCCTTTTTATTTTGCTGAGAACGCTGTCTTGCAGCAAGCTGACTACTTTCATACCAGAATGTGTAGTTACCACTATATACGTTTAACTTTCCAAAATCGATATCTGCAATACTCGTACAAACAGCATCTAAAAAGTGACGGTCATGGGATACAACGATTACAGTATTCTCGTAATTCGCTAAAAAGTTTTCTAACCAACTAATAGTTTCAAAATCCAAGTCATTCGTAGGCTCATCCATTATTAAAACATCTGGACTTCCAAATAATGCTTGTGCTAATAAAACACGTACTTTTTGCTTCCCATCAAGGTCTGCCATTAAACTATAATGAAGATCTTCAGAAATTCCTAGATTGGATAATAAAGCAGCAGCATCGCTATCAGCATTCCATCCATTCATTTCTTCAAACTGAACCTGTAACTCCCCAATTCTATCAGCATTTTCATCAGAATAGTCGGCATACAGCTCGTCCATTTCTTTCTTTATAGCAAACAATGGTTTATTACCTCTCAATACGGTTTCTAAAACTGGAGTTTCATCATAAGCGTAGTGATCTTGTTCTAAAACAGACATACGTTTACCAGGCTCCAAATGAACATGACCACTAGTTGGATCTTGTTTCCCTGATAATATTTTTAAAAATGTAGATTTTCCGGCACCATTGGCACCAATAATTCCGTAACAATTCCCTTGAGTAAAAGCAACATTTACTTCATCAAACAAAACTCTCTTCCCAAATTGTACAGATAAATTAGAAACTGATAACATTCACAATTGTTTTTAGTTATTCACTGCGCAAAAGTAACAAAATAACTAGACAAATAGGGTACAATAGCAAACGTTAAAAACACTTATTTAACTTCCTATTAACATTATACTATACTGGGCTTTTATAGATTTGTTAGAACTGATGCTTATAAACATGACATCGTTATATGAAGTACTCTTTTTTAGCGTTTATTATTGCCCTCACCTACAGTTGTACAGATGCTCCCACCAAAACTTATTTTGCTGGAGAAATTGTAAACCCAGGCTCAGACTATGTCCATTTATATTATGACAACAGTATCATAGACTCCTCAAAATTAGACAGTAACAATCGTTTTTTCTTTGAAATTGATAAGGTAAAAGAAGGCCTTTATCATTTTGACCATAATGAATATCAGTATATTATATTAGAAAAGGGAGACAGCTTACTCATGCGTCTTAACACCTTAGATTTTGATGAATCTTTAGTATACTCCGGAATAGGTTCAGAAAAAAATAACTTCTTAATCGACATGTTTCTTATATATGAAGATGAAGAAAAGGCTGTAAATAAGTTTAGTGAATTACCTCCTTCAGAGTTTTTAAAGAAAATCGACTCTTTAAAATTAATGAAAGAAGAGCTTCTAAACGATATTAATATAAAGCAACCACTATCTGTAAAAGCTCGACATATTGCTCAGGGTGCAATAAACTATAGATATTTTACCGATATGGAAGAGTATCCTTTTATAAATAAGAGACGTAACGGATTAAAGAAAGCACCTGAACTACCAGCTAGCTATTATAGTTTTAGAAGTGATGTAGATTATAATGATACGCTATTGATGTTTTACAGACCTTATTTTAACTATCTAGTAACTCATTTTAATAATCTTTCATATAATCACTGTAAAGATGAATGTAATGGTGATTTAAACCATATACAGCGCTCTTTACATTACAGTACTCATAAGCTTGAACTAATAGATAGTGCGGTTACAAAAAATAAAACTATAAAAGATAACCTTAATAGAAACGTTGCTTACTCTTATTTACTTGGAGGACATTCCGCAGAAAACAATAAGAAGTTTATTGAAGCTTTCCATAAACATGCAAAAGACAACCAGCATGAAGAAGAAATAAATACTTTTTACAGAAATGTTCAGAACCTTCAGAAAGGACTTATGCTCCCTCCTATTCATTTGGTAGATATGAAAGGAAATAAGGTAACGATAGATTCTAGCACTTATAAAAAGAATACGGTGTTCTACTTCTGGAATTATAACCAGAAGAATCATCAAGCAAATGTTTTAACAAGAATAAATAGATTGAAGAGAGATTATCCTAACTATAATTATATTGGGATAAATGTAAATGAAGACCGTAATGAGTGGTTGAAAAATCTAGCTCACATCTCAAAAACTGGTGACACTCTAGATCAATATCAAACAGATAATATGGAGGAACTCTTAGGTACTTTGGTAATTAAGAGCCTTAATAAAATTATTGTAGTTGATAAAACTGGTAAAATTATGGATGGCTTTGGAGACATCTATAAGCATAAAAATCTTGAAACCAGTCTCAGTGAAAGCATGAAGAACTAAAAAAACCTGCCGATGGCAGGTTTTTTTTTGAATAGGAACTCCTATTAATATTTATATTTATTTATTCCCTTTCTCGTAATCAGCTAAGAATTTTTCTAATCCGCTATCTGTAAGTGGGTGTTTTAAAAGTCCTGTAATAGCAGAAAGTGGTCCTGTCATTACATCTGCTCCTAACTTAGCACAATCTATAACGTGCATTGTATGACGTACAGAAGCTGCTAAAATTTCCGTTTCAAAAGCATAGTTATCATAAATCAAACGGATATCTGCAATAAGTCCTAATCCATCAGTAGAAATATCATCCAATCTACCAATAAATGGAGATACATATGTTGCTCCTGCTTTTGCAGCTAAAAGTGCCTGCCCAGCAGAAAATACCAATGTACAGTTTGTTTTAATTCCTTTATCAGAAAAATATTTTATTGCTTTTACACCATCTTTAATCATTGGTACTTTTACAATGATCTGTGGATGCAATGCAGCTAATTCTTCTCCTTCTTTAATGATACTATCATAATCTGTAGCTATAACTTCCGCAGAAACATCTCCTTCTACAAGGTTACAGATATCTACGTAGTGCTTTAAGATATTCTCTCTTCCAGTAATTCCCTCTTTTGCCATTAAAGATGGGTTTGTAGTAACTCCATCTAAAACTCCTAGTGCTTCAGCTTCCGCAATTTGCTCTAGATTTGCTGTGTCTATAAAAAATTTCATAGCTTATTTATATTCTAGTTTTACAATTAATTATTAAGTAAATATAATGCTCTAATTTGTCTTTATACGTTAAAAAACAAATACCATAAACAAAGTTATAATTTATTTATTGCAGACAACAAACAATTAAAAAATCTTTGTGATTATAGGTATCGATAATATAACTTAAATAAAAGGAAAAGTTTGTAAAGAGAAGTTAAAATTAAGGCATAAAAAAAGGCAAGCTACCTACATCGCACCGCTACAACCATATACCCTTGCTGCGTTCCCGCCCTGGGGGATTCTATAGGAGCTAGTCGTGTAGGACTTGCCGAGGGCAAATTTACAAACTTTTTATCTTCTCACAATAATTTTTCAATCTTAATTTTATTAAATAACTTGCTTAAAAATTAATAATAGCCCATGTATTTTTGTAAGTTTTTAATCATCAGCTTTTTAATAGCATCTGCAAGTGGATGTAACTCTGAAAAATCTTCTGAAAAAAAGTTATTTTCACTTAAAGTAACGGCCGAATCAGGTAAAATTCAGCAAGGAAGCACCCTTAAAATCGATTTTCAGAATAAAAAAAATAAAGAAATAGACTCTGTTTCTTATCAATTGAATAAAAAAAGAATAGATGTAAACAATAACACTTTTAAACTAAATGCAGATAAGTTAGGGATTTTAACCCTAGAAGCTACTGTATTTTATGAAGGAGAAAAAGCTACCGTTTCACAAAATATCACCGCTTTGGCTTCGGAAGCTCCAAAAGTATATACTTATGAGATTATAAACACCTACCCTCACGATATGAAAGCTTATACGCAGGGGCTAGAATTTCATAATGACACTTTATACGAAAGTACAGGAAGAAAAGGTATTTCCTCGCTTCGAAAAGTAGATTATAAAACTGGAGACGTATTAAAGAAAATTGATTTAGACGATACCTACTTTGGAGAAGGTATAACTATTATCAATAATAAAATATATATGCTCACTTGGCAAGCAGGAACTGGATTTATATATGACCTTAATACTTTTGAAAAAATAGACTCTTTTAAATATAACAAGAGCAAAGAAGGTTGGGGACTTACACACACCAATGATGGTAAAAAGATCTTTAAAAGCGATGGAAGTGATAAAATCTGGATTCTGAATCCAGAGACATTAGTGGAAGAAGATTTTATAGAAACGGTAACAAATACTTCTGTTTTTAATAAGGCAAATGAGTTGGAATATGTAGATGGAAAAATCTATGCCAATGTATATTTAAAAGATAGCGCTATGATTATAGATGCGAAAACGGGTGCTATTATTGGTGTAATCGATTTTAGAGGCTTAAAAGATAAAGTAAAGCAACATGCCGATTTAGATGTGCTTAATGGAATTGCCTACAATCCAAAAACTGAAACTTTCTTCGTTACTGGAAAAAACTGGGATAAAATGTTTGAAGTAACTATAAAAGAAAAGAAATAGAATTACTATTTAGTAGCTAATAGTTAAAAGTTAGATTTTGAAAGAATTCACAGAGATTATTACAGTGAAGGAAGACGATTTAGATGATTTATTTCATGTGAATAATGTTCGTTATATACAATGGGTACAGGATGTAGCAAAAAACCATTGGTTAACAGAAGCTACCGAAGAAATGTTGGAGAATTACATCTGGATGGTTCTTACGCATTACATAGAATATAAAGGACAAGCTTTTTTAGGGGACGAATTATTACTGAAAACTTATATCAAAAAAGCCGCTGGAGTGACCTCAACAAGAATCGTAGAAATTTATAATAATAAAACTGATAAACTACTATTGCATTCTAAAACCGAATGGTGTTTAATAAATAAAGAAAGTAAACGCCCGATTAGACTTACAGAAGATCTGAAAAATATGTTTACCTAGTTTTGATAAATTTAAAAACACATTATTCTGAAATGTATGAGCACGCTAAAACTCAGATTTTAGCAGATAACTATCAAACCGATTCTTTAATAAATGATCCAACGGATAAAAGACGTGGTATTACGCTTGTAATTCGTCCTAACGCAGAAGTTAGAGCCAATATTGAAGCCTTTTTAAAAGAATTGAAGCTTGTTATTCCTAATCAATACTTTTACCCTGCAACCGATGTACATATTACCGTAATGTCGATTATTTCATGTTATAATGGCTTCCGTCTTACTGATATTGATCCTTCTAAATACATTTCAATAATTAAGAATTGCCTTTCAGAAATTAAACCTTTTAAAATTAACTATAAAGGTATTACAGCTTCCCCATCTGGAATAATGGTTCAAGGTTTTACAGAATCTCCTATTTTAAATGATTTTCGAGATAGATTGCGTGCTGATTTTAAAAGTACTACGCTAGAACAAAGCCTCGATAAAAGATATGCTATAAAGACATCTCATGTTACCATTGCTCGCTTTTTAAACTCAATTCAGAATACAGAAAAACTAATTTCCTTTTTAGATGAATATAGAAATTATGATTTCGGAAGCTCCAATGTAGACGCTATGGATTTAGTTCATAATGATTGGTACATGAAAAACGAAGTAGTAGAAAGTCTCCATCATTTTAAAATATAAAGGACATTTACAATAAGTAAAGCAGAAATTATACTTATAAAACCTTTTTTGTAGCTACTTTTTATTTTTAGCCTCAATCCACTTCGACATATATTTACTTGCCTGCGTAGTTTGTTGTAGCAGCATGCTACCAATAAAATTTGTTGTTCTATGCTGTTCTAACTCTTCTTGAATAGAATCTATTGCAGTTTTTAGGTTTAGTCTATGAACTGAAACATCAAAGCGCATGTTTAATATCTTATGTCCATTTTTAACAGCTTGTTCCCACTTACTTTCTTCAGTATATAGAGAAACGGCGGCATACGCAAAATCTAGTGGATTGTCGTAAATAAAACCATTCCAATTATAAGAACCATTTATTCCCTCTGCCCCAATAGTTGTGGTAACACTAGGTGTATTGCATTGCATTGCCTCTACTAACTTACCCTTTAAACCTGCGCCAAAACGTAAGGGAGCTAGCATAACTTTAGCCTTGCTGATAACCTCAACAGCATCTTCTGCCCATCCATGAACTAAAAATCCTTCCGCAGAATTATTAAGATTATATACTTTCTCGGTAGCATAAGCACCATACACATGTAGCTTCGCTTTTGGGAGCTCCTTTTTTATGAGTGGCCATACCGTTTCTTTGAGCGCCAATACCGCATCCCAATTTGGTGCATGAATAAAATTACCAATAAAAATAAAGTCTTGTTTATCTTCTAGAAAAATCTCTTTCTTTTCTGATATCTTTATAAGAAATGGTAAATAGAGAAGCAGCTTTTCATCAACTTGAAAAACCTCTTTTAAAATATCCATTTCTACTTCAGAAATAATTAACGTAAGATCACATCTATAAATAGCCGCTAATTCTCGTTTTGCACGTTCACTATTTAAAAGTGCATTTTTATCAGCTTTAGATTTCCCTTTTAAAGCTAATTCTCTTTCATATCTTAGAAAGTGAAGATCCTCGGTATCTAATATTCTTAGCGCATTAGGAGCATGTTCTGCAACACGCCAACCAAACTGCTCTTCCATCATATAGCGGTCAAAAACAACTATTGTAGGCTCTAATTTCTCTAAAAAAGTATCAAAAGAACCGTTATTCAATTCTATTTCCTGCTGATGGACACCAATTGTCTCAAGATCGAAAACATGAGCTCCTTTTTTTGCTGGAGAAGAAAATGTAACTTTTGAACCAGTGCTTTTAAAAAAATCAATCAATTGAAGCATTCTACTTCCTGCAGCTGAAGAATTTGGCTCAGGCCAAACGTAGCCTATAAAAAGTACTTTACTTCCAATCATATTATTAATTATTTAAAAAACATCATCAATAGAACCTTTTCCTTCACGGACGATAACAGGTTCATCACCAGAAAGATCAATAACTGTAGAGGCAACATTATCTCCATACCCACCATCGATAACGATATCTACAAGGTTATCCCATTTCTCTAAAATCAGTTCTGGATCTGTTGTATACTCAATAAGCTCATCTTCATCACGAATAGAAGTAGATACAATAGGATTTCCTAATTGCTCCACAAGAGTTCTTGCAATTCTATTATCTGGAACCCGAATCCCAACTGTTTTTTTCTTTTTAAAATCTTTAGGGAGGCTATTATTTCCAGGTAATATATAAGTGTAAGCGCCTGGCAAAGTTCTTTTTAATATCTTAAAAGTTGCAGTATCTATCTGACGCACATAATCTGAGATATTACTCAAATCGGCACAGATAAATGAAAAGTTAGCCTTATCAAGCTTCACCCCTTTTATACGCGCAATTTTTTGGAGGGCTTTTGAATTTGTAATATCACAACCTAACCCATAAACGGTATCGGTAGGATAAATAACGAGTCCGCCATTACGCAACACATCCACTACCCTATTTATCTCTTTAGGGTTAGGATTCTCTTCATAAATACGTATTAATTCCGCCATTTTTTTTAGTTTTTAATGTAATAGATATTGGTTTTGAGCTTTAGCACCAAACCTTTCAGTTCTTCAGCTATGCACCTTCAACTTTATACTTTTGAACCTTTGAACTTTCAACTTTTCAAACTTTCAAACCTTCAAACTCACCCCTTATCCAATAATATCAAGCTTTGCAAAACGCAATAATAATTTTTTCAATCCGCCAGTATCAAAACGTATTTCTGCCTTTTTATCGTTTCCTACACCTTCCAAGCTAATAATAACTCCTTTTCCAAAACGTGTATGAGAAACTTTATTTCCTACGGCTAACTCACTATCCATAGAAGCTGTATTCACTGATGGCTCACCTAAATCTGGCTTTAATTTCCTCAACTTACGCAATTTCTCTTGCGATGGTTTATGAGAAGACGGCGGTGTACTAGAAACTGGTTTCCGTAATCTGAACTTACTCTTATCTACCTCTCCAAAAATATCAGAATCGATTAACGGTTTATAGCGGTAATTTCCATCTAATGGTGGTGTTAGATACTCAATATATTTCTCATCGATCTCTTCTATAAAACGACTCGGTTCAGCATCTATTAATTTCCCCCAACGGTATCTACTTTGCGTATATGTAAGATAGGCTTGCTTTTCTGCACGAGTAAGCGCTACATAAAACAAACGACGCTCTTCCTCCAACTCACTTCTGGTATTCATACTCATTCCCGATGGAAATAAATCTTCTTCCATACCAACAATAAATACATAAGGAAACTCTAATCCTTTTGCTAAGTGAATTGTCATCAAAGCTACTCGATCGTCATCACCGGTATCATTATCCAAATCGGTTGCTAAGGCAATATCTTCCATAAATTCGGACATACTTCCCGTTGCATCAACAATCTCTTTTTGCCCTTCAACAAAATCCTGAATACCATTTAAAAGCTCTTGGACGTTATCCATACGAGCAATCCCTTCTGGAGTACCATCTTTTTTAAACTCCTGTAACAAACCACTTTTTTTACAAACATGCTCTGATAACACAAAAGCATCTGCAGATTGATTTGTTACTTGAAAGCTCTTAATCATGGTTGTAAAATCTTCAAGCTTCCTTCTAGTTCCAGAATTAATCTTAAGGTTAATCTTGTCAAGATTTTCCATAATCTCAAAAATAGAACGCTTATAATGATTTGCAGCTACCGTAAGTTTCTCTATTGTTGTTTGTCCTATTCCACGAGCAGGATAATTAATTACACGCACTAAAGCTTCTTCATCTTTAGGATTTAAAATGAGTCGCATATAAGACAATACATCTTTAATTTCTTTCCGTTGATAAAAAGAAAGTCCTCCATAAATACGATAAGGAATGTCTTTTCGTCGCAATGCATCCTCTATTGATCTAGACTGTGAATTGGTTCTATACAATACAGCAAAATCTTTGTCTAAAAGTTGATTCTGCATTTTAGTTTCAAAAATTGTAGAAGCTACAAAACGTCCTTCTTCAGCATCGGTAACAGAACGATGAACAAGAATAGCGTTCCCATCATCATTATCTGTCCATACAATTTTATCTAACCTCGTTTGGTTTTTCTCAATAACAGAATTCGCTGCATTTACAATATTTCGTGTAGAGCGGTAGTTTTGCTCCAATCGATACATTTCTACATTATCATAATCCTTCTGGAAGTTCATTATATTCCCAATATTGGCACCTCGGAAAGCATAAATACTTTGTGCATCATCTCCAACAACACAGATATTCTGGAATTTATCAGAAAGAGCCTTTACAATTAAATATTGCGAGTGGTTTGTATCTTGGTACTCATCCACCAAAATATATCTAAATCGGTTTTGATATTTCTGTAATACTTCAGGAAAACGAGTTAATAACTCATTTGTTTTCAATAATAAATCATCAAAATCCATTGCTCCCGCTTTAAAACAACGTTCACAATATTGATTATAAATTTCTCCTAAGCGTGGTTTTTTTGCCATCGCATCCGCTTCCATCAGCTCAGGATTATTAAAGTATGCCTTAACAGTAATCAGACTATTTTTATAAGAGGAGATTCTATTCTGAACCTGCTTATATTTATAAACATCCTTATCCAACCCCATTTCTTTAATAATGGAATTTATAAGGCGTTGAGAATCTTGAGTATCATAAATAGTAAAGTTGCTAGGATACCCCAACTTATCAGCTTCAATACGAAGTATTTTTGCAAAAACAGAATGGAATGTTCCCATCCATAAGTTTTTTGCTTCGCTGCTCCCTACAATATCAGCAATACGCTTTTTCATCTCGCGGGCAGCCTTATTTGTAAACGTCAAGGATAAGATATTAAAAGCATCCACCCCTTGATTCATTAAATAGGCAATTCTATATGTTAATACTCTGGTCTTCCCTGATCCTGCTCCAGCAATAACCATTAAAGCACCATCTTTATGTAATACTGGCGCTCGTTGCGCGTCATTTAACTCTGCTAAATACTTTTCCAATCGAATTCTAAGTTTTTATAGGTATTGTAAACTACAATAATAAGTAGATTTTATTGCTAATAATATAAGCAAAAATATGCAATTTATTTGGGCGTTCAAGTTAATTATTATGCTGTTATTTTTTAATAGAATCCATAAATATTTTTAAACATAACTTTTAAATTAGGTATATTTACTACTGAAAAATAAATACCTTCGTATTATATTCTATTTAACTAAATATAACCTATAGATTTATATAAATGATTAAACTCAATATCTTGACATTATTTCTGATAATGGTGAGTTATAATAGCTATTCACAGCATGATATCGATTCTGCTATCGCTGCTATTGAAGATAAAGTTATTGAATGGAGACGCTATTTTCACGAACATCCAGAATTATCAAACCGTGAGTATAATACTTCAAAAGTAATAGCCAAACACTTAAGTGACCTTGGACTAAAAGTAACTACTGGCGTTGCAAAAACTGGAGTTGTTGCTATTTTAGAAGGTAATAAACCAGGCAAAGTAATTGCTTTACGTGCAGATATAGATGCGCTCCCTGTAAAAGAAAGAAACGACCTCCCTTTTAAATCTAATGAAGTTACCGATTTTTTAGGGGAAGAAACTGGTGTTATGCATGCCTGTGGACACGATACACACACTGCCATTATGATGGGAGTTGCAGAAATTCTTAGTAAACACAACGACTTTTCTGGGACTGTAAAGTTTATTTTCCAACCTGCTGAAGAAGGCCCACCGCCTGGTGAAGAAGGAGGAGCTAAACTGATGATTAAAGAAGGGGTATTAGAAAATCCTAAAGTAGATGCCATTTTTGGACTCCATATAAATTCTGCTACCCCAGTGGGAACCATAAGATATAAGCCCGGAGGTACAATGGCAGCCGTAGAGCGTTTTGTTATTGATGTAAAAGGAAAACAAACTCATGGCTCTGCTCCATGGAGCGGTGTTGATCCGATTCTAATTTCAGCAAAAATAATAGATGGACTACAAACTATTATTAGTAGAGACGCTCCTTTAGTGAATGAAGCAGCAGTTATTTCTGTCGGAAAAATTACTAGCGGCGTACGCTTTAATATTATTCCTGAAACTGCACAAATGATAGGAACTATAAGAACATTGGACCCTAAAATGAGAGCTTTAATTTTAAAAAGAATGGAAGAAATGGTGCCTACTATAGCAAAGGCCTATGGAGGCGAAGCTTCGCTTAAAATAGAAAATTTCACTTCTATCACATATAATGACGAGAAATTAGTAGAACAAATGTTACCTTCGTTAGAGAAAGTGGCTGGAAAAGACAATGTAGAGTTAGTAAAAGCAACTACTGGAGGTGAAGACTTTTCTTTCTTTCAAGAGAAAGTACCTGGGTTTTATTTCTTCTTAGGGGGAATGCCTATAAATAGTACAGAAGCAGCTCCACACCACACTCCAGATTTTTATATAGACGAAAGCGGACTTATATTAGGAGTAAAAGCTTTCACACAAATAGTAAACGATTATTTAGCACAATAAAATGGAAACGATTCTAGAATTTTTACAAAATATAAGCTGGTGGGTATGGGTACTCATCGCATTAGGACTTATAGCTATTAGAGATATTTTCTTTAATAAAAAACATGTTATTACTCATAATTTCCCAGTTGTAGGCCACATTAGATATATGCTAGAGAGTATAGGGCCGGAGTTAAGGCAATATATTGTTGCTAATAACCGTGAGGAACTTCCATTTAATAGAATTGAACGTGGATGGATTTATGCTTCAGCAAAAAACGAAAACAACTATGAAGGTTTTGGTACAGATAGAGATATTCATGAGTCGCATTATGTATTTATAAACAATGCAATGATGCCTTATAAGATAAAAATGGATCATCCAAATGCTAGTGATCCTTATTTTTTACCTTGTGCTAAACTCATTGGAGGTTATAATAAAAGAGAGCGTCCTTATCGCCCCGCTTCTATCATTAATGTTTCTGCTATGAGTTTCGGTTCTCTATCTGCTCGCGCAATAGAATCTTTAAATAAGGGAGCTTATTTATCTCATGCCTATCATAATACTGGGGAAGGTGGACTTTCTCCGTATCATAAAAAGGGAGCTGATGTGATTTTCCATATAGGAACAGGATATTTTGGTGTTCGAGATGATAACGGGAATTTCTCCATGGAAAAATTAAAAGCTCTTGTTAAAGAATATCCTCAGGTAAGAGCTATAGAACTTAAACTTTCTCAAGGTGCAAAGCCTGGTAAGGGTGGAGTTTTACCAGCTTCAAAAATTACAAAAGAGATTTCTGAAATTCGCCATGTCCCAATGGGGCAAGATGTATTATCGCCACCTAACCATTCTGCATTCTCTTCAGTGCCAGAAATGGTAGATTTTATAGAGGCGATTGCTAAGGAAACAGGTTTGCCTGTTGGAATAAAAGCGGCAATAGGAAAATTAGAACAGTGGCGTGAACTTGCTACCATCATGAAAAAAACTAATAGAGGCCCAGACTTTATTACCGTAGATGGCGGTGAAGGAGGTACAGGAGCAGCTCCTCCTAGTTTTGCAGATCATGTTTCTTTACCTTGGGTATATTCATTTAGCGATTTGTATCGTGTATTTAAGGACCAAGACCTAACCGAAAGAATTGTTTTTATAGGAAGTGGAAAATTAGGTTTCCCTTCTAAAGCTGCAATGGCTTTTGCAATGGGAGCAGATTTAGTAAATGTAGCACGAGAAGCTATGATGAGTATTGGTTGTATTCAAGCAAAAGTGTGTCATAATAATACCTGCCCTAGTGGTGTGGCTACGCAAAATAAATGGCTACAAGCAGGAATTAACATTGAAGATAAAGCAGAACGAGTAAGTTATTATTTTAAAAACTTTAAAAAAGAACTTTTAGAAA
Organism: Joostella sp.; assembly: GCF_048266025.1. Lineage (NCBI taxonomy): Bacteria > Pseudomonadati > Bacteroidota > Flavobacteriia > Flavobacteriales > Flavobacteriaceae > Joostella > Joostella sp. The sequence continues at coordinate 416,009 of NZ_JBLXAF010000002.1, forward strand.
TCACACATGCTTGTGGTTACGAGCATCCTTCACAACTTACTATGGAAGATGTAGATGTTAACTTAGGAGATAAAAGTTTAACCCAACCCCTAGCAAACGTATATGGGTATAATAAAGTAGAAGTTCCTTTTACTGGGACGGAAAGTTTATTAAATTGCCCTCACTTAGGCGGTCATTATACCACAAAAACTGCAATAGATAAGTTTAAACATAAACAAGTACGTTATTAATTAAAATCCCCATGAACGAATTAAACATCATCAACCTATTATTTTTCCTACTTCCTGCATTAATTACAGGAGCTATAGCCTTTTACTTTTTTAATCTTCATACTAAAAATGAAGAAGGACGAAGACGTTTTTTACTCCATAAGGAAATGGATAAAAACACGCTTCCAATCCGCCTACAAGCATACGAAAGGATGGCTTTGTTTTTAGAACGTATAAACCCTTCTAAATTACTAATTAGAGTTTCTCCTGAGAATACAGATAAGAATTTATATGAAGCACAGCTTATTGCAAATATTGAAAATGAATTTGACCATAATTTAGCACAACAGATTTATATTTCTGATGAATGTTGGAACGTTATCAAAGCATCGAAAAATGCAACAATCCAAATTATTAGAAAAGCTGGAATGAATTCTGAAACGGCAGACAAACTTAGAGAAGAAGTCTTAAACAACCTTTTAGATAAACAACCTCCTTCTAGTGCCGCATTAGGTTATATTAAAAAAGAAATTCGAGATTTATTTAGCTAAGCTAAACTTGAAAAATATACAAAGCCCCTAGAAGTAATAACACTTTTAGGGGCTTTTCTTTTTTATATGCTCGGATGCTACTCCTCTCTTACATGTTTGTACTCATGGAGGTTTTATATTTATTAATTAAACTCTCTACAACATTCCTTTTAGAATGTAATAATCAAGATTTCTTTTCACTTTATTATAAAATATTCCTCATTCTTTTACTAACTTGTTTTCTAAACTAGAAGTTGTTTGGTAGCCACAAAACATATTTAAACATTTAGTTTCCTCTTAAAAATATTTATTATGATTGAGATCCTGTCAAAAGAAAAAGAACTACTCAAAATACAAAACACAAGTGAAATTGTTGTTTCTGATTTGGATTTCCATATCATGCAATTTATAGATTACAGTACTTCGGATGTAGAGTGGCTAGAAAAAAATTATGGACTCGATTTCACGATCATGAAGCATTTCGAAGATATTGAAATCAGTTCACATTTTTTAGAGGATGATAATCAAGCTTCATTTCACTTTTCGATTCCCTTTTATAACAAAGATCATAAAATGGTAGAAGAGCCTATTTTTATAATACTTTCCAAAGCAGGGCTGTTTCTTTTTACAAGTGCAGCTCTAGACGATTATTTCAATAAAATCTATCCGAATAAACTTTTATCCTTTCAGAAGAAATCCAACTCAGAGAGTATTTTTAAGTTCCAATTCGAATTCATCTCCGACTATTTTGCTGACATTACAGAAAGTCAAACCAAGAAAATTAAAATGCTAGCAAATAGAGTGTTAATCGAAAACAAATTTTCAGGTCATGAAATGGATATCATTACAGAATACAACTTTAATAACTTGTTGATAAAAGAATCTCTTATTGAAACTACTCGGGTATACACGCTATACATGAGAAGTGATTGGGATAAAAAAATGGGACTTAAAAAAGAGATAAAAGCTGAATTAAATGATCTGAATGTGATTTCGGATTATATCCAATTTAATTTTGATCGATTGGATGATTTAAAAGAAAATATCTCTAGTAAAATCGATTTAGAACAGAATTATATTTTTAAAATGCTTACCGTGGTTACCGTTTGTATTTCCCTTCCTACTTTTATCGCTGGAGTTTACGGTATGAATTTTAAATACATGCCAGAACTCGATGCCACTTATGGATATCCTATTGTTATTGTTGCAATGATAATTTCTGCCATCTTACCATTCATCTATTTCAAAAGAAAAAAATGGCTATAAGTCAACATACATAACCAACTATAGCATACTATAGAATTAATTCCCATCAGCCAGTAAAGTATTATCTTCTGTATAAATAATACTTGATTTTGAGTTCGTATTCATTGTATCTTGTATATAAGCGACGGATTACATATTCGTTACTTATATGAAATAAATACACAAATGATGAAGCTATCTCAGCCAGACTTCTTTTTTTTAAGAAAGATATTCTTTATACTATTCTTTTTATCAATACAATTTAATCACGCTCAGAGTACTAATCGTCCTAATGTAATTTTAATTATGACTGATGATCAGGGTTATGGTGATATCGCAATTCATGGAAATCCTATTATAAAAACACCCAATTTAGACACTCTATATTCAGAAAGTATACGATTTACAGACTTCCATGTAAATGCATTTTGTGCACCAACAAGAGCAGCTTTAATGACAGGAAGAATGTCTGATAGAACTCATGTTCGTTCTACTGTATATCTACGTAATCACTTAAATAAAGAAGAAACTACCATGGCGGAGTTCTTCAAAGAAAGTGGCTATAAAACTGCTTTATTCGGAAAATGGCATTTAGGACAAAATTACCCCTACCGTCCTATTGACAGAGGTTTTCAAAAATGGGTTGGACATGGTGACGGAGGTACAGGGACAGCGAGCGACTATTGGAGCAATGATAAAATGAACGACCACTATATGCGAAATGGAAAATGGGAGGAATTTCATGGTTATGGCAACGATAACTTTTTCAATGAAACAAAGAAATTTATTTCCAAGAATATGAATAATCCCTTTTTTATATATCTAGCTACAAATATTCCACACCTTCCATGGAACGTTAAAAAAGAGTGGACAAATATGTACAGTAACATAGATAAAAGTTCTCCTGACTGGGAGTCAGAAGTAGATTTTATGGCTACAATAACAAGGTTTGATAAGAACTTAGGAGATTTAAGAACCTTCTTGAAGAAGAATAATTTAGATGAAAATACAATCATCATATTTTTGTCTGATAATGGTACATCTGGAGGTCATAAAATTTTTAATGCAGGTATGCGTGGTAAAAAAGGGAGTATGTTTGATGGTGGCCATCGTGTTCCGTTAATGATTCATTGGCCTAAAGGAAACATGACTCCAAAAAAAGATGTTTCTAAATTTACTTCTCATATCGATATTCTCCCTACGCTAATTGACCTTTGTGACTTGAAAACACCAAAAAAAGGGCACCTTAAATTTGACGGCCGTAGTTTGATTCCTCTACTAAATAATTCATCGTTTAATTGGGAAGATCGAACTCTTTTTCAGCATTATCAAAATACAGAAGAAACTTATATCAAATGGAAAAATAGCTTGGTGTATACATCTAATTGGCGACTTATAAATGGTGCTGAACTATACAATATAAAAAAAGACCCCAGTCAAAAAGAGAATCTAGCAGATCAATATCCTCAAATAGTAGATAGCTTACGAAAGGAATATGATTCTTTTTGGAATGAAGTCAAAGTAATGGATCAACCCTACCCAAGACCAATTGTTGGTACAGAATACGATTTAGAAACTGTCCTCACATCTGATGCATGGGTTTTAAAAAAATCAACTCCCCCCACTTGGAACCAAACACATATATTAAGGGCTGCCAACAATAGTGGTTTTTGGCCTATAAAGATTGCCGAAAAAGCTAATTACATTTTTGAAATAAGAAGATGGGCAAAAGAAATAAATCATCCTATATCTGAATCGCTACCTAAAAGTAAACAGGGGGATATTTATAATAAAGGGAATCTAGTCTTACTAGGCGAAGGTATTGCTATTCCTGCTGTAAAGGTGCAATTGCAAATAGGAAATAAAACATATACTAAGCAAATATCAAGTTCAGATACAAGTTCAGTTTTTAATCTACCACTTCAAGAAGGTAATACTATGATTAAGGCATGGTTAATTGATAAAGAAGGAAATAAATACCCTGCGTATTATGTATATATTAAAAAGGGAGAAATTTCATAACACACTAAACCTATTTAATAATAACAACCAGTAACTAACAGACTATCCTGCCAAATCTACTGTTTTAGCGCTCTTTTGAGCCTTTACACGCTCCTTTGCATATTCTTTCCCTTGCACCCACCATTCTGCCATTAATTCTTTATTAAAATAAAGAGAGTTTTCTGTTAGTCGCGTTGGAGTAAAATAAGTGTTTAGTCGTACATTCTTATTTAAAGCTGCCAATTTTCCCTCCACAACGTCATGAGATTCTAATTGATCCAACACAAAACTATAGAGATTTACCATTAGTGAAAATGGATTCTTTCCTAATACTTTTTTATGCTCCATATTCTCGGTCTCCAAAATAATAGCATCTACTTCCGTAGCTCCCATTTTAACGGCTTCACGAATTGGAACCACACATCCTAAACCGCCATCTGCATATTCAAATCCATTCTTCTCTGCGAGCGACATAAATGGAACGTAATTACAAGAAAGCCAAATCCAATCACAGAAATCTTCATACTCATAATCCATAATCGATTTATATTCCACACGATTCATAGATAGATTGGAAACTGTAACAATTACATTTTTCCCTTTTTCCTTTAAGCGATTATAATCAGCCTCCGAAAAATGTTTCCTTATATGTTTTCTTAAATTCTTACTCTCTCCAAAAGTACGCTTACGCTTTATTAGCTGCCACATAACATTTAGGTAATTAATTGCAACATACTCTTCATCACCGCGCTTTTTGGTTACAAAAGGGTTATTACTAAAAATTTTACGCTGTGTTACAGAAGTATAAACGTTATATATCTTTTCAATATCGTTATTCGCTAAATGTGGAATTAATAAACTCCCTGTAGAAGTTCCCAAATATAAATCGTAGTCTCTATTTTCCGTCTCCATTAAATATTGTGCAACGCCGCCGGCAAATGCCCCTTTACTTCCTCCTCCACTTATAACTAGTGCTCGCATATTTTTATTTTAGGTTGATTATGGTACGTTATAATTATGAAAATTCCAACGGAATCGCTTTAAAATTATAGCTGACTCGTTTCTTTATTTTTAAACTTCGCGAAATCAAATCCACTTTGCCACCAACGAGTCATTTTAACCTTTTCGAAAATTAAGGAATTTGTAGTTAATACCGTCGGTGTATAATAAAAATTAATAATGACATCGTTATTAGAGGCTACAAATTTCCCAATCCGAATATTCTGATGCTCTATTCTATCAAGCATAAAACTAAACATAGTCGTTAATAATGAAAACGGATTCCTAGATGGGAGTCGGTTTAACTGCGTAATTTCTGTCTGTAGAATAATAGCATCAATTTCTTTAGCGCCACGGCGGATAGCTTCTTCAATAGGAACCATAGTTCCAATGCCTCCATCGGCATACTCACAACCTTCTTTCCGAGCTAAACTCATAAAAGGAGTATAATTACTAGAGATCCAAACCCAATCACAGAAATCATCATAACTAAAATCATTGATAGATTTATATTCTACCTGATTTAAAGAAAGGTTAGAAACCGTAACTATTACTTCTTTTGTGCTGTGCTTTAATTGTAAAAACTCCTCTTCCGTTAAGGTTTTACGTATTAGCTTTTTTAAGTTTTCACTCTCTCCAAAGGTTTTACTACCTCTTAAAAAATTACGAACTACATTTAAATGATGAATAGAAATTTGTTCTACTCCATATTTCTTTCTAATTCGAAATGGACAAATATTAAAAATGCTCTCATTATTTACAGAGGTATAAACTTCCTTTATTTTTTCCACCTCATTTAACGCCAAATGATTTACCAATAAGCTCCCCGTAGACGTTCCCAAAAATAAATCGTAATCTATTTTTAGCTCTTCTATTAAATACTGGGCTACTCCGCCGGCAAAAGCGCCTTTGGATCCGCCTCCTGAAATTACGAGTGCTTTCATTATTAATTATCTTTTCAGCTTCTGTTCTAAAAAAACCTTTTCTTCGGAAGGCAAATCATTTACAATTCCTTCTAAAACAATTCTATAATCTTTATCCGTTATTAACTCTTCTAGCAATTGCCTAGAAAACTTTGAAAACTGCCACACAGGATGTTTACAAGCCTGAATTAAACTTTTAAGTGCCGCTTCATCAAACCCTTTTATCTGATAAAGATATTGAAAAGCATGCTGACGAACTTCATAATGCTGCTTTGGATCTGTATAGCTCACTAATGTATCGTAATATTCTTTCTTATCATTCTGATGGTAATTCTCCGTAATTAAAGCCAGAGTAAGCCATAATGTTTCTACATTTTTATCTCTAAATCCTGTTATACCCTTTGTTTGATCTAGAAACTGAGCCCTGTCTTTTATAAAAGGAAAACTAACCCATAACTTCATTAGCGCTTTTTCTATGGTCAGATAACTTCCATCAGATAATAACTTCTCAAAATCAGTTTTAAATTCTTCAGGAATAGGATTCATATAAAGCGCTACCGCTTGCCTAGTTTTTAATACTTCAGATTGTAATGCTGCTAAAAAAATAGCTTTTTCAACTTCAGAAGTTGGTATAAGTCGCTTAAGGATATGTGTTGCAATAGCAGATTGCTCTTCAGAAGTAAAAATTTTAGAATTATTTTGTGCATACGTTACTACTTCTTCTTTACTCATAGCATCTAGTGCTAACAAAGTTTTAGAAGTTTTATTATCAAGTAATAATTGTTCTGCTTCTTCCAATGGAAATTCTGTGTTTACAAGCCATTTCTCTACAAAATCTTCTAACTTAATCTGACTCTTTGCCGCAGCTATATTTATAAAATCGTGGGTATTAGCATTTTTATAAGCATAGTCTTTAAGATACTTTTTAACCGATTTTTCAAAAGCCCTATCCCCTATTTTTTTACGCAAAGCGAAGACTGCCCATGCTCCCCGTTGATAAAAAGTAAGACTACTCGCTTTAGGATTTAATAAGCTCTCGCCTCCATTATCATTTAAAGCCTCTAATTGCTTAGCCGAGTTATAAAGTTGCTCATAAAAATAATCATCTCCAAAAATTTCTCTCTCCGCTAGCAAGGCATAATAAGTAGCAAAACCTTCTTGTAACCAATGGTGCGTACTACTTTCTTCTGTTACCAAATCTCCGAACCACTGATGTACCAATTCATGTGCATTTACATTTATATAATTCCTATCCACAAAACCTATAGAATCCACCAAATAAGAGTCAGAAAAGATGGTCAATGAAGTATTCTCCATTCCCGCATACAAAAAATCTTTTACAGGAACCTGTTTATAATTCTGCCACGGAAAAGGAACACCTATTTCCTCCTCCAGATAATCGAAAATACGCTTAGAGTGCTTATATGTAGAAGTAACATATTTCTCGTCTTCAGGAGAATAGTATTGCTGTAAAGGGATTCCAGATTTAGCAACTTCCTCCTTTACATTATAATTCCCAATAGCTAGAGCCACCAAATAGCTGCTCATCGGGTGTTGCATATCAAACTTCCAAGTAGAGGTTGTATTGTTATTTACTTTCTTATCAATCAGCTTTCCGTTGGCCATTACTTTATATAACGAATTGGTGGTAATAGAAAGATCAAATTCCACCTTTTCATTCATATCATCAAAACTCGGTAACCAATTGGAAGTGTATTTCCCCTGCCCTTGCGTCCATATTTGTTTTTGATCGTTATTATTTTCAGCAACAAAATACAAAGCCTTTTTTGGAGATGCCTTGTATGCTATTTTTAAGCTATTATTCTCACGCGGTTTTAAGGTTTTATTTATTATTAATTGCGACCCAGTATTACTATAAGCAAGTTCTTTATCATTTAAAGAAAGACTTTTAATTTCCATATTCCGAGCATCAATAACAAGAGAGTCGGTTATTTCTATGACTTTAAAAGTATAAATGACTTCCCCAGAAACAGTTTCCGCATCAGGATCTATAGTAATATTAACAGTTCCCTTTTTAATATCTATGTACTGAGTTTGCTGTGCATAAGAATATGAAAAAAGGAAAATAATTAAGCTTGTAAAAATGGGTTTCATTAAAAGATAATTTTTATACCAAAGTAAGACTTTTCTAATGAATTCTAAATCTAATTCAGAAGTTGATTAATCACTTATAGAAGTTTAGATAATTAAAAACTGTAACAATACAAGAAATAAATCATCATTAAGATAGGTATAACCATTAAAACCAAAAAAAGATGTTTAGTAATCAAACACATTTTCAGTTAAAAGATAACTCAAAAAAGGCAATCTTTACCATATTTTTAATGATCGCGTTCTTATTATATTCCAATTATTCTACTGCGCAACATAAGGAAATAGCTGTTGCTAATTTTAAAAGAGTTGTCATTAGTCCGCACATACAAGTTGTTTTTAAAGAAGCCAATACAGAATCTGTAACCATAGAATCTATAAATGTTCCAATGGAAAACCTAAACGTTTATGTAAAAAATAATACGCTTAATGTATATTTAGAAGGCGCAAAAATAACTGGTGATGATAATGAAGAATATATAAGTGGAAATAAACTTGAATATGCTAGTTATGATGGTACCGTTGTGAGAGCAATTATAAACTACAAAAGATTAAGCACTGTCGATTTAAGAGGGGAAGAAAGGTTTGTTTTTGAAGATAATATAGTAGCAGATAAGCTCCGCTTGAAAGTTTTTGGCACATCACAAGTTTATATAAACTCTGTGGATATAAATAAACTAATGGTCTCTATTTATGGAGAAAGCTATTTAGAGATAAAGGATGGGTTGGTTAAAAATCAGCGATTTACAGCCTATGGAGAAGGCACTATAAACGTATCTAATGTATCTAGCAACGAAACGAGATTAACAGCATATGGCGATGGTTCTTTTCAGTTGAATGTTTCCGATAAACTAAAAGTCAATTCATACGGAGAGGCGACTGTAAGCTACTCTGGAACTCCAGAATTAAATAAGGGGATTATTATCGGAGAAACTAAAATCACAAAAGTTAACTTCTAAGATTGATAACTATTATTAGTCCTTATTATACTCACTTTTAGAGCTATTTCTGCATAAAATAAAAAATTATTTACTATATTTAGTTGAGTATAATCTATTTACAATATATCGAAGTGCAATAAAAACTTATTCTAGATGTAGCTTAGCAAAACAAGTTTTTAACCTTCCTTAAATATAGCCTATACTATAATTAAATTATAAAATAAAATGGGAGCTGGAGCAGGACATGTATTGGATATGATTAATCGGATGAAACAGAACCGAGCGCAACGTCCTTCAAATCGAGGTAAGTTTAAAGAGAATAATCGTGAAGGAATTTACTCGACCGACAAGAAACCAGAACAACTAAATTTTAAAATTGTATCTGAAAAAGAACTCCATAAAATAAAATTGCGAATTCGTGAGCGTGCTAAATTAGAAGTAAAAAAAGAACGTATCACTTACGGAGTTTTTATCCTTTGTGCTGTTATTTCATTAATAGGAATTAAATTATGGCTAAAATAAAAAGTCTGTTTCCAACAATGTTTTCTAAAAAACTAGCTCAATAACCCCTTCTATATTTTCTACTGAAAAATTGAGCATAGAAAGTTAATTAAAGCTTTATATAATATTTATTACACTGCATATAGCCTAAAGCTTATTGCCTTTTTAAGGTTTTCCGTAAAATATATCCCTAAGGAATCTATATATTTGAAAGAGAAATAAACGTAATTACATTTATTTAATAGTTGTGGTGCATTTGAGAAAACTCTCGGAACACATCAAATTACAAGTATTGAATAAAAATTATGAATAGAAAAAAGATAATTTATTTGATAATATTCGTGAGTTTTATTTGGTTGATTTTCTCTGTAAAAGCGAACATAAATACTTATCAAGATTATATTCAATCAACTGGAAAAACAAGAGCATTATTTGGGTTGTCGGAATTGAAATTTAGCTATAAATACTATTTCGGAATTATATCTTTAATTGGATTTATAATTTCAGCCAACTATTTAAGAAAAAAAGGAAATAGATTATTGGTATCCATTGCTATGTTAATTTCTATTCTAGCAATGATTATGTCATTTTTTAGAATTTGGAGAATATTTATTTAAAATGGAAATAATAAAATTAGAAACTGAATCATATTTAATAAGCGGCAAAGAAACAGAGCGCTATTTCCCTTTCTTGGAAATGGAATACAATGAAAATGTGATTTATGAAAATGATATTCCGAAATATTTTTTAAGCTTTTCAGAAGACCTAAAATCAGCTCACGAAGTCGGAAATTGGATAATGGCTGAATTGGAAAAAAATGGCCATAATTTAAGGGAATTGATTATCGAACTTGGTAATAGTTTGAATTTAAAATGGGATATTTTCTCTTCAAATGTCGGAAACTTTGTGGAAGACAGTTGGAAAAGCGAAACGATTGAACTGATTAGATTTAGCGACAATCTAATTGAAAAAATAAAAACGACACCACAACACCGTGTATAATTAATTGCTTTTTATGTGCTTACTTGCGAAAATTCCTGCGGAATTTTCACGGGTTCGTATAAGTTTGCTAACTTAGTTGCTTAACCACGCAACTAACCATACACAAACACGTTGGCGTTAATTTTCAAAAATCAAACATACAGCTAAGCATCTTATCCAAATGACTAAGAAAGAAGCAACCTATTTCTCTTTTATCCCAGCTATTATTTTTGTGGGGTCTGAATTAATTAGAACGTATATTAGACCTATTTATAACCGAAATGAACATCCCATAATCAACAATATACTCGGATGGTTACCAAACTTTTTAGCAGGATTAGGAATACTATCTTGGAGTGCGGTAATTTTAATAGTTGGAGAATCCTTACTGTCCTTAACAATTTCTAAGAAACAAAAACTACTAGTTTTATTAGCCACAAATATTATAGCTATTGTTGGGTTAATTGGACATGAGGTTTTGCAAAAAGGAACTGGATTATACTATGATATTGAAGATATTTACGCAACGTTAGGAGGTGTATTATTGGGAAATATCCTATATTATTTTTCGTTGTTTTCCAATAAAACTGTTGAACATAAATTGAAATAATTAAATATTGTGGAGGTTGGTGTTTTGGGCTTTAAATTAAATGCAAATCTCACCAAGCTGAATAAAAAATTAATGACAACAAAGCCTAAACGAAATGCGGACTTTAGGGCAAAAACGAAAGGTCTGTGTATATTTATAATGTAGCTAAAACTTATGGATTTAGCTTTGGACAAGAATAAATAAAACTAAACAATAAGCTTTAGCTACGTTGGCAGTAATAAGGAACAAATGATAATTACCAAAAAAAACTTAACTGAAGAGCTTATAAAAATCATTCAAACTGATATAATTAATATTCCCAAAGAGAACATATTAGATTTATATGAATCTTGGTCACAAACAAATGAAAAATCTTCAAAATGGGTTTTTGATAAAAAATATATTTCGGAGAAACAATTTTTACCACTAAATGCATATTTATTAGGAATTGATTTTCCCTACTGGTTTGGAAATATTTCAGCTAAAAAAAGAATAATGGTGATTGGCATTGATCCATTAAGAAATGAAAATGTGTTCAATAAAGTTAAAGCTGATAAAAATAACGATGTATTAATTGGAACACCTTATGCTCTCCATTCAATAAAAATGAGAGAGGGAAGAACTCGTCCATATTGGGAATTCATAAACTCATTATCACAAGACCATTTTGTTTATCTTACAGATATTTATAAAACTTTTTTTTATACAGATTCTTCAAAAAAAGAAAGAAGTTATGTCTATTATAAACAACATCCCTCTAAACTGAGTTCAATAAAAAATATTTTAGAGCAAGAAATAGAACTTCTAAAGCCTGATTTAATAATTACTCTCGGAAAAGAAAGTATTGTTCAACTAACAGAACAGAAATGTAATAAACTATCTCGTAATATCTCACTAAATAAAACTCATTTAAAAAGCTTTCCAAACATTCCTATTATTCCTTTAGTGCATCTTTCAGGAGCAACAAGAAAGGCAAATATCATAAATTTTATGATTGCTAATAATTTGAACACTTCCAATTTCGAAAAAAGATGGCAATACGGATTAGGGTATTCAACAATTATAAAAAATTACATAAACAAATAAATTACTCCCCACAACAAAGAACTGAGTTAAAAAACACCCCCCTTCTTCAAAAATATTAGACACTATTATATTAGGCTTACAAATTCAATTAATTGATTTTGTAAGCTTTTTTTATTGTAATTATTTGAGCAATACGGAAATGTACATCTTATTATAGAGTCTCGCCTACCCTCCTACTGAATTAGATTATATATCGTTTCTAAATAAAAAATCATTGCTAAACTACACAGTTTATCATAGCCAAGACAAACGTGTTGTGACATAAACTCACTATGTTGAAAGCTTAATTTCAATATGAATAATCCAGATTTTATCATTACTTTTGTATCCAAGTAGATACAATATCATGTTCTTTATTGAAAAAACAGTAGAATTTGACAGATGGCTGAGAAAATTAAAAGACTTTAGGGCAAAGGCAAAAATATTGTTCAGAATTCAAAAATTAGAAATTGATGAACATTTTGGCGATTGTCAAGCTGTCGGGGACGGAATACGGGAAATGCGGATAAATTTTGCTAAAGGCTACAGAGTTTACTTCAAAGAAAAGGACGGAAAGGTTATTGTTCTTTTAATCGGTGGCGATAAATCTACCCAACAAAAAGACATTGTCAAAGCAAAGGCGATTTGGAAAAAATTAAATAAATAGAAAATGGAAACTTCAAAATTTGAAATAGCAGATTATTTGGAAAGCAAAGAAATGATTGCAGAATATCTTAATATAGTTTTGGAAGAGGGAAATAATGCCGATATTATCAATGCAATTGGACACATTGCAAAAGCCATCGGAATGACCAAAATTGCGGAAGAAACTGGTTTAAGTAGACCGAGTTTGTATAAAGCGTTATCGGATGGAGCGAAACCTCAATTTGAGACTATTATGAAAGTATTAAAAGCTATCGGAGGACAAATTCAAATAAATCCAGCATCTAACTGAATAAAATCTACTACCAACAAAGAACTAAGATAAAAAAGCAGCCCCCTTCTTCAAAAATATTAGACACTATTACATTAGGCTTACAGATTCAATTAATTGATTTTGTAAGCTTTTTTATTGTAATTATTAAAGCAATACATAAACGTACATTTCATCATATGGTCTGCTTGATTTCTCAATAGTGAAGCATTGTGTAAGTAGCTTATTGCCTTTTTAAGGTTTCCCTTAAAATATATCTCTGAGGAATCTATATATTTGAAAGAGAAATAAACGCAATTGCATTTAATAGTTGGCAGTAATTTGAGAAATGCGAAAAACCAAGAACATTATAAGGTCGATTTTTGTAATTGTAATTCTATTTTTATCTCAAAATAGTTTTGCAAGTCCTCAAATGCCTGATTATATAATCTATAAAGGAGATACAATTCCTATTTATAATTTAATCCTTGAAAAATATTTTCAGAAAATAGAAAAGTCTGATAAAGGAAGTTTGTTCGGACTGAAATTTAGAGATGGTGCTTCATTTAACTGTTGGAGAGGCTATCAAGCAATTTATGAAATTGAAAATAACAGTTTATATCTTAAAAATATTATTGATTGCGGAGAAAAGAAAATTGATAAATCTGCATCTGAAAATAGAATGAATGAAATTTTCGGAAATAAAGTAATAAATGGAAAAGTATATATCGATTGGTTTTCTGGAGATTTTACAATTCCAAACGGAGAATTATTAAGATGGGACGGAGTTTTTCATAAAACATTCGAAAAAGGAATATTAATTAAAGTAAATAATGGAAAAGTTAGTGAAATTTCCAAAGTTGAAAATTATATTGACGACCCAAAAAGAATTAACCGTAAATATGGAGATACTATTTCTAAAGTTATGTTTAATGAATTGAATAAACTAAACTGGAATAACAAAAAAGACTTTGACTGCTCTGAAAAATATCTTGTGACAATTGGAAAAAGCGGAGAAGTGACTAAAGTAATTATGCCTGAATATCAAACGAAAAAGGAAATAAAAGAATTTTGGGAACGAAACGAATATAATTACTGTCTAAAAACAGTTCTTAAAGGCTTGAAAGATTTGAAATTTGACATTCTGAAAAAGAAAGGCAAACCGATTGAGGAAAGTGTTTATTTGGAAATTTGGATTGAAGATAATGGAAAACTTGAAAATTGGACTGAATAAAAAACTACTGCCAACACCGTGTATAATTCATTGCTAGTTATAGCTTACTTACGAAAGTCCTCGCGGACTTTCTATCTGTGATTTATTTGCTAAATTTAGTGCTTAAACACGCAACGAAATCATACACAAAACCGTTGCAACATATAATGACCCGTCCTGAAATATGTATACACTAAAACAATTGTATATGTATAAAAATGATGGATATGTAAGACGTTATAGCGAAAGCTTTAAACTCAAAGTATTAGCAGAACTTACCAAAGGAAACCATTCCAAA
>NZ_JBLXAF010000003.1:0-303674 GCF_048266025.1 Joostella sp.
GGGGCTCACCTCTTCCCATTCCGAACAGAGCAGTTAAGCCCGCCAGCGCCGATGGTACTACGAAAGTGGGAGAGTAGGTCGCCGCCTTCTTTAGAATCCTCATCATGTATTTGATGAGGATTTTTTTTTGGTATATACTTAAATGATTATATTGTTTAATTGTTTTTGTGTTTAATAATAGATTGATTTTCTAACTGATTTTTTGCTTTAAAATACTTTCTTCTATTTATAATTTTTACCTACTTTAACTTCCTTCCCTAATAAACTATTTTACTAAATTGCATTTTCAACTTTATACTTAGAAAATGCGAATTTATATATCATTCATATTCCTATTACTTACAATTTCTTACCCTGTATTAGCGCAGTCTACTTCAGAAGACTCTTGTGTTATATTAAAAAATGAGAATCAGCTATTGCCTATAAAAGATTTATTGCAATACAATATTGGTTTATTAGATTTTAGCATAAATGCTAATAGTAATAAATCATCAGATGAATTATTAAATGCACTTAGTAAATATTCAGAAGTAAAGAACGTGACTAGTGGGGATGCCTTTGAACAAGATTTACTTATCTGTACAATAACTTCTAAGAATATAGATTGGGAATTATTGTATAGGGTATTAAAATTATCTCCTAAAAAGAAGATAATACTAGTTTCTTTTATCCCTTTGTCATCCATAAAATTTAATGACTATATCTTCGAGAGTGATGTTTTAATTCAGTTTGATAAATTAGATAGTGTTTCAATGCGTAATGCTTCCGAAATAATCTTTGGTGGTAAATCATGTTATGGAAAATTAGTTAATCCTATAGAAGGAAGATATGAAGCTAATTTTGGAATATCTTTAGAAAATAAGATAAGAATGGGATATGGTAACCCAGAAGAAGAAGGTTTAAATAGTGAATATATCGATAGAAAGGTAGACTCTATTATGTCTAAAGCTATAGATAAACATGCTTTTCCTGGGGCTCAACTTCTAGTTGCTAAAAACAATACAATTATTTATCATAAAGCGTTTGGTTATCATACGTATGATAAGAAGTATAAAGTTACCAATAATGATTTATATGACTTGGCTTCCGTAACTAAAATAACTGGTCCTCTTCCCGTTTTAATGCAATTAGTTGATAAAGGAGTTATTGATATAGATGAGAGGTTTAGTCATTATTGGAAACCATGGCGTAAAATTAAAAACAAAAAGGATATTACTGTGCGTGAGGTTTTGGCTCACCAAGCTGGTTTAGAACCTTACTTTATCTTTTTGAATGAAATAATAAAAGACAAGGAGTTTGTAAAACGATTTGTTAGAAATGAGCCTAGTAAAAAGTTCTCTATTCAGATTTATAAGAACTTATATTTGAATAATAGGTTTCATAAAAAGATGTATCGCATTATAAATAAAACTCCAGTTTCTACTGTTAAGAAATATAAGTATTCAGGGCTTACATTTCTCTTATATCCAGAGATGATATCACAACTTACAGGAGTTTCATATGAAAAATACATAACAGATAGTATTTATAGCCCTTTAGGGGCTATAAATTTAATGTTTAATCCATCAGGGAAATATTCTGAAGATCTAATAGTTCCTACGGAATTAGATACGATTTATAGAAAAGAGTTTGTAAAAGGATGGGTACATGATGAAAATGCTAGTTTATTGGGAGGTGTTTCTGGAAATGCAGGTTTGTTTGGAACAGCTAATGATCTTGCTAAATTAATTGCGATGTACCAGAATATGGGGACTTATGGAGGGAAACGTTATATTTCAGAAAAAACACTTAAAGAGTTCTCTAAAGTTCAATATCCTGAGAATGATAATAAACGAGGTTTAGGATTTGATAAGCCTTTGCTTAATAATGCAAACCTAGACATATCGCATGCTTCTCCTGCGCCGGAAGTGAGTCCAAAAAGTTTTGGACATGGTGGTTTTACTGGGACCTATGTTTGGGCAGATCCTGAAAATAAACTGATGTTTATTTTTCTATCAAATAGAGTATATCCAACAAGAGATAATAGAAATTTGTATAGTTTAAATATAAGACCTTCACTTCAGCAAGTATTTTATAAGGCTTCTTCAGTAGAATAAATTAGATTTTAAGTGTAAGCTTAGTTTGTATGATAGTGGAATCATCAAATGTTTTTTCTATTTTAGATGATGTATTAAATCAACCATGAATGTTTTTTAAAGGATTTATCCTAAATGTAACTCTAATACTATTTTATGCAGCCTCTGGATTGGCGCAAGGCTATGATATAGTTAATGAAGAGCATTCTGTAACGGTGGAGATTAAAGGGATTCCTTTGAAGGATGTCAAATGGAAAGAAGATCCAGCATTGATAACAACTGGTACGTTTATATCCAGTCTTAAGACATTGTCTCCGCAAAAGAGGGGATACCGATTTTCTCCTGATATTTTTAATTTTAACGATTTTGAAACTTCCTCAACTAAAATCTTTAGAGCTTATAAATATAATATATCGGATAGATTAAAACTACACCTTCCCTTTAAGAGAGACGCTTTACAGAATGTAAATAATGACGAAAGGGTTACGCTTATTGATATTCAGTATAGAGATAGTGAGAGAAATGATGTTGCCTATTTTAATGGTGCGACTAGTTATATTGATTTTGGTTCTGATAATACAGATTTTCAAGAATTAACATTATCCGTATGGATAAATCCTGAGAAAGTAACAGGGAGTAATAGTATTATTGGAAAAGGAGAAGTTTTTTCAGCTAAAATATTTGATGGACATCCGCAATTTACAACACCTGGGATAAAAGATCATGTGAGTGAAGCAATTACTATAGAACCTAATAAGTGGGTGCATTTGGCATTCGTATTCATGCCTAACGATCAATTATTTTTTTACTTAAATGGTGAATTGAAAGATCAGATTACGGCCTCTACGATTGCAAATACTGATCATTCTATTTTAATTGGAAGTAATTTATGGGGGCAATATTACGAAGGATATATGAGCGACTTTGCTTTATGGAATCGAGCTTTAAGTGATGATGAAGTACATGAAGTCTTTGAAAAAGGGATTCCAGTTTCACAGGAGCAATCAAAATCATATTCGTTATGGTGGTGGCTGTTATTGATAATCCCAATAGGGATTTTATTGTATTTTTTACTTTCAAGAAAAAAAGGAGCGAGTTTGCCTTTAACGCAAGAAGGGAATAAAAAAGAACTTGTGCTGCCAGCTTTTAATATTCGTTGTTTAGGTGGCTTTGTTTTAACTGATAAAGATGGTGTTGAAATAACACATTTACTTTCTCCTAAAAGGAAAGAATTATTTTTGCTCTTATTACTTTATACAATTAAGAGCGGTGGGATATCATCTAAAAAGATGGGAGAGATTCTTTGGCCTAATTTTTCGTCGGAACGTGTGAAAAATAATCGTAGTACACAGATTAAAGAGCTACGTAAAACATTTGAAGGTAAACTTCCTATTACAATTGTTTTTATTGAGAAAAAGTGGAAAGTAATTGTGCCTGAAGATATAAAAGTAGATGTTATTTTATTGAAGAATTATATTCCTGAACTATTTTCTGGGAATTATAATACTAATTATGACTGTTCTTATCTTGAAATTTCAAGCATAGTAACAAAGGGAGCTTTACTTCCGCAGATAGATATAGAATGGATAGATAGTTTTAAGGCTGAATATGAAAGTGCTGTGCTAGATATTCTTACTCCGTATCTTGAAAGAGATAATAGCGATTGTAATTTGGTGACTGTTTGTAATGCTATTTTAGCAGTAGATCCTTTGTATGAAACTGCTGTAAAAAAGAAGGTGCAACTCTACATGAAGGAGGGAAAGCTAATGACAGCTCAAAAAATAATGGAAAATTATAAAAAGCTATATGAGGCATTCTACAAGGAAAATTATGATATAAATCTACTTCAATCATAATTTTTCGACTTTATTACCCCTTTTATTACCCCTCTTAGTACATCCTATGTTGTTAGATTAGAGCAATTAATAAACTAATACTACATTTCTATGGAAAACAACAAGAGACGTGATTTCTTAAAAAAACTTGGTGTAGCTGGAGCTGCAGCAACTGTTGCGCCAATGGCATTTGCTGGAGAAACAAAACCTTTTGAATATCTAAAAAGAACAATAGCAACACCTAATGCAGATACAATTCGTATTGCTTTAATTGGAGCAGGAGGTATGGGAACTGCCGATGCTTTAACTGCTTTACAAAACCCAAATATTACTATTACTGCTGTTTGTGATTTATATGATGGAAGAATAGAAGAAGCAAAAAACAAATGGGGAAACAGTCTGTTTACTACAAAGGATTATAAAAAAATATTAGAGAGAAAGGACGTAGATGCTGTGATAATTGGTACCCCAGACCATTGGCATAAACAAATAGGTATAGATGCATTGAGTGCAGGGAAGCATGTTTATTGTGAAAAACCTATGGTGCATTCTGTTGATGAGGGAATGGATTTAATAAAAGCTTGGAAAAAATCTGGAAAGATTTTTATGGTTGGGAGTCAAGGGTTGTCTTCTTTAGGGAATGAAAAAGCAAAGGAACTTTTAGCAGCTGGAGCTATTGGAGAGCTTAATTATGCAGAGGGTTTTTGGGCTAGAAATTCTCCGCAAGGAGCATGGCAGTATCCAATTCCGGGAGATGCCTCTACAAGTACTGTAGATTGGAATAGATATATTGCTAATACTAAAGATCGTGAATTTGATCCGCTTAGATTCTTTAGATGGCGTAATTATTTAGACTACGGAACAGGAATGTCTGGAGATTTATTTGTTCATTTATTCTCAAGTCTTCATTTTATCACTAATTCTTATGGGCCAAATAAAATATCTGCAACTGGTGGGTTGAGATATTGGAAAGATGGGCGTGAAGTTCCTGATGTATTATTAGGAATGTTTGATTATCCTGATTCTGCTCAACACCCTGGATTTAATTTATCACTACGCTGTAATTTTGTTGATGGAACTAGCGGAAGTACGTATTTAAAAATAGTCGGAAGCAAGGGGTCTATGGATGTTAAGTGGGAAGAAGTAGTTTTAAAAAGAAATGCAAATACTTTTGATGATGATCCATTTCTTGCTGAAAAAATGAAAGGACAAAATCAACGATCAGATAGAAAGAAACTTGTTGCTCCATTAGAAACAACTTATACTGCTGAGAAAGGCTATAAGGGAGCCCATTATGATCATTTTGCTAACTTCTTTAATGCAATTAGAACTAATGGAAGTGTTGTCGAAGATCCAGAATTTGCGTTTAGAGCAGCAGCACCTGCATTATTATGTAATGACAGTTACAGACAGAATAAATTTATCGATTGGGATCCAATTAAAATGAAATTAGTTTAAAAATTAATAAAATGAAAAAAGTATACTTAATTATGGCTTTATCAGCTTTTATATTAGGCTGTAAAGAAACTAAGAAAACAGAAATCGTAGAATCTAACGATGCTAAGGAAACAACTGCTTCAGTAGAGAAAAGTAGTGACTGGGAATATCTTTTCGATGGTACCTCTACAGACGGATGGAGAAGTTATAACGGAACCTCATTGCCTGATGGATGGGTTATAGAGGAAGACATGCTTAAATCTCTTGGAAAAGGGGGTGATATAGGAGGAGATATTGTATATGATAAAGAGCAATATGGAGAATTTGAAATTTCTATTGAGTGGAAAATTTCTGAAGGTGGAAATAGTGGACTTTTTTATCACGTTATCGAGGATGAGAAGTATGATGCTCCATATTACAATGCGCCAGAATATCAAATGATAGATCAAATTGGATTTCCTCAGAAACTTGAGCCTTGGCAGTCTTTAGGGGCAGATTACGGTATGTATAATCCAGATTATGAAGGAGCCATTAAAAAGGCTGGAGAGTGGAATACTACCCGTATAGTTTTTACCAATGAAAAGGTTGAATATTGGTTAAATGGAAAAATGACCGTATCGTTTGTTCCTTGGAGTGATGATTGGAAAGAAAGAAAGGAAAGTGGTAAATGGAAAGATTTTCCAGACTACGGTAAAGCAAAAAGTGGTTATATAGGACTACAAGATCACGGAAGTTACATATGGTTTAAAAATATTAAAGTAAGAAAATTATGAAGTCATTTTATTTAGGAGTATTTACAATTCTTTTGGTTTGTATAAGTTGTGGTTCAAGTACCTCTCTTTATAACGGAACTAATTTAGATGGTTGGGATATCTATGGTACCGAGAAATGGTATGTTAATGAGGAAGGCTTATTAGTGTCCGAAAGTGGACCTGATAAACAATATGGATACCTAGCAACAGAGAAAACATTTAAAGATTTCGAATTAACAGCAGAGTTTAAGCAAGATGCTGATGGAAATAGTGGTATCTTTTTTAGATCTGATATTGAAGGAACTAAAATAAGCGGTTGGCAAGCAGAAGTTGCTCCTCCTGGACATGATACGGGTGGTATATATGAATCGTATGGTAGAGGATGGCTTATTAAACCTGATGCTGCAAAAGATGCTTACTTAAAGTACGGTGAGTGGAACAGAATGAAGGTTCGAGTTGTAGGAAACCATGTAACAACTTGGTTAAACGGTCAGGAGATGATTAGTTTAACAGATGAGAAAATAGGGGAAGCTACTGGAAAAATTGCTTTGCAAATTCACGATGGTGGTGGAATTAAAGTTTATTGGAAAAATATTAATATAAAAGAGCTTTAAAATATAATCCAAATCTTCTAGAGTTAGAAGATGGATTGATAATTCAATTTGTTAATTAATGCGACGGAGTCGATCTAAAAGCCCACACTTTTACGGTCGGCTCTTTAGTTTATATAAAATTGTAGTAATAAAGGAGTGTCTATATTTTAGTATTCGACTTATTTATCTCCAAAAAATGATCTCATAATTACTCTTAGGCTGTAAAACCCCATTGCAATGGCTCCTATTGCTAATACTATTCCTATAATCAATACAGGCATATACCAAGGGTGAGTTTGATTTTTAAAAGCCTGATAAATAACTGTAGGAGCTAGAAACATTAGCATCACGGTGTATGCGAAATATTTTAAGCTTTTAAAAAATAACTCTTTATCCGTGTGTCTCATTATTATATGCATTTATGGAATTACGTACGCTTCCATTCTTTTCTAAAAGTTCTTTAGCTTTAGCTTCATCTACAGGAATCTCGTCCATAATCATTCTTATTCCTCGATCAACTAACTTATGATTGCTTAGCTGCATGTCTACCATTTTATTACCTATAACTTTACCTAAGCGAATCATAACAGCCGTTGAAATCATATTTAGTACTAATTTCTGTGCCGTACCAGCTTTCATTCTTGAGCTTCCAGTAACAAACTCTGGACCAACAACAACATCGATAGGATATTGAGCTTCTTGAGAGAGGGGACTGTTGCGATTACAAGAAATACTTCCTGTGGTAATATTGTTTTTATTACACATTTCTAAAGCTCCAATAACATAGGGAGTAGTTCCTGAGGCTGCAATACCAATTACTACATCTTTTTCAGAAACATTATATTCTTGTAAATCTTCCCAACCTTGATTAGCGCTATCCTCTGCAAATTCAACTGCTTTTCTAATTGCAATTTCACCACCAGCTATAATTCCGATAACCAAATCATAAGGAACTCCAAAAGTGGGAGGACACTCAGAAGCATCTACAACTCCTAAACGACCGCTTGTTCCTGCTCCCATGTAGAATAGACGTCCGCCATTTTCTAATTTAGGGACAATAGCATTTACTAAAGCTTCTATGGAAGATAATTCTTTAGAAACTGCTTCAGGTACTGTTAAGTCTTCTTTATTGATATTGGTAAGGAGCTCTTTTACGGTCATCTTTTCTAGATGATTGTATTTTGATGCTTGCTCTGTTGTTCTTTTAAAATCCATTCGTCAAAAGTAAAAATTATTACTCAATAGTGTATGTATAATTATCAGTTTCCGATAATCTAAAGTATCCGAAGGCAAAATTATCTAAATCTGATTCGTTTACAATATTACCTCTAACTGTAGCCGGTTGCGTTTCAAAAGGTCCTCCATTTTCTCCTGTTTGAGAAAGTAAGGTTTGCATATAAGTAAAATACCTTTTTGAAATACCATATAAGTTGATTTCTACATCGTCTCCAGGCTCGATATCTTCACTTGTAAAGTAGGCTGATATTTCGTTTCCGTTTAGTAACCTGTCTTCAATTACACTTATAGTATTGTCTTTTTCAGCATCAAACTTATATAGGTAATAATTTTCTTCATCAATAGGGTCTTGAAAGTAAGCTTTAAGCTCTATGTATTCATCAGAGAAAAAAGTAGTGGTGCTTTGTTCTATGTATTCTATTTCAGAAACGGGTAATAGTGTTTCTTCAGCGGTATACGTTTCTCCTTCAGAAATTATTGTTAGGTAATAGGTTCTATTTAATTCAGGTTTAAAATTATCTGTTTGATAAAATCCAGAATCTCCATTTTCAATGAAGTCATATTGATTGCCTTCTTCATCAACAATATATACTTGAGCATCATTAACAGGAGGAACTTCAGTATCAAAATACGGCGCTGTTGTTGTGAGTCTTATTTCTTGTAAAGAACCATCTGTTCCTTTAACCCAGTTTATAGAAGCTTCTACCACTAATCTCGGTGGAGCAGTTTCTAAATCTACATCTATTACTTCTTCGCAAGATGAAATGAAACTGGTGAGTATGATTATTAAAAGTATTTTTTTCATGTTCTTAAAATTTGAAATTGTAGGTTACAGATGGAATAATCCCAAAAATAGAGAGTTTAACGGCTTCATTTCGTTGTTCTTCTACGTTTTCCCTAAAACTGATAGAAGCTGCATTTTTTCGATTGTAGATGTTATAAATACTAAACACCCATTCACTCTGCCAGCCTTTAGTCTTTTTAGGATTTGGAATGTATGTTGCGGAAACATCTAAACGGTTGTAAGAAGGAAGTCTATTATTATTTCTTTCGCCGTAGCTAGGAACGGTAACCCCTTCATATTCATACTGACCAGAAGGAAAGGAAGCCGGTCTTCCCGTTTGGAATATAAAATTCCCTCCAAAGCTCCATTTTGGAGTTAGCGTGTATGATGCGGTAAGAGAGATATCGTGTGTTTTATCATATGGAGTATGGTACCATTTACCGTTATTTATTCCAGGTTCAATACTAGTTCTTCCAGGAGTTCTTTGGTGAGATTCTGATAAAGTATACGCTAACCAACCTTGAAATCTCCCTATGTTTTTTCTGAAAAGGACTTCCATACCGTATGCTTTTGCTTCTCCATTTAATATAACCTGCTCAATAGCATTGTTAGCAATTAGATCTGCACCATCTATATAATCGATTCTGTTATCTATTTTTTTATAGAAAAGTTCTGTTTCTATTGAATAGGCGTTGTTATTAATGTTTTTAAAATACCCTACCGCATATTGATCTAGAATTTGAGGCTTAATAAAAGAGCCACTAGGAGACCATATATCTAAGGGAGTAGGAGAGCTCGTATTCGTAATTAAATGCAAATACTGTGTCATTCTGTTATAGCTCGCTTTGATAGATTGCGTATCGTCTAAGGTGTAAGAAACAGCTATTCTTGGTTCTAAATTAGTGTAAGTTTTAACAGATTTACTTCTGCTAACGCTAATAGTGTCTATTGGAGTTGCTTTTTCATAAATTCCCAATTGTTGATTGTAAACTACAGGATTATCATCTTCGTAGACATTAATTTCATCTTGACCATATCTATTAAAATGACTTAACCTAAGTCCATATTCAACGGATAGATTTTCTGTAATTTCTTGTTCTACATCTATATAAGCTGCAGCTTCATTTGCGTATTTATCGGTAAGTTTAAAATAATTAATACCAGAATCTTCTCCTTCAGGTTCTATTTCTCCAGGATTGAATTTATAATAAACGTTATTGATTCCGTAGTTAAGCTTTAATTTATCTGATAGATAATGCTTGAAATCGTATTTTACATTGAAGTTTTTAATACCGCTATTCCAATTAAATCCAACAAAATCTAATGTTAGTCCGTAGTAATAATCACTATAAATTACTGAAAGATTTGAAAATAACTTATCAGAAAATAAATGATTCCATCGTAAATTGATTACCGAATTTCCATAAACATTATTAAAGCTATCACTAATATCAAAGATGTCTCGACCAAAATATCCAGACATATAGATACTATTATTATCATTCAATTTATATGATAATTTGGTATTAAGATCATAGAAATAAGCAGAGTTATCATTGTCTGTAAGTTTTAAAAATAAGTGAGCATAAGAACTTCTTCCTCCAATAAGAAAAGAGCCTTTGTCTTTTACAATTGGCCCTTCCGCTAAAATTCTACTGGAAACGGCACCAATTCCACCTGTCATATGGAACTTTTTACTATTTCCATCTTTTTGATAAATATCTAGTACAGAAGAGATTCTCCCTCCATATCTGGATGGAATTCCTCCTTTATAAAGTTTTATATTTTTTATAGCATCAGGGTTAAAGACTGAAAAGAATCCAAATAAATGTGATGAGTTAAAAATTATGGCTTCATCTAATAAGATAAGATTCTGGTCTGCAGCGCCTCCTCGGACGTTAAAACCAGAAGAAGCTTCACCAGCATTACTAACTCCAGGAAGGAGTAAAATCGATTTTATAACATCTGCTTCCCCGAGTACAGCAGGAATTTTTTTTATGGTTGCAGCGTTAAGGCTGTTAACGCTCATTTCTGGTTTTTTAATATTTATTTTTTCAATGTCTTGCTCTAAAACAACTTCGTCCAGTTCTTCAGCAGCATCTATTAAGCTAAAATTTCTTTTGGTGCTTTCACTTAGGTCAACTTCTTCTACAATATTTTGAAAGCCGATATAACTTACTTCAACATTATAAGTGCCTGCAGGTACAGAAATGGAGTAAAACCCGTATTCGTTAGTTGTAGTTCCTGTTTGTAGTTCTGGAATTATAATATTAACTCCAATGAGTGTTTCATTACTTGAAGCTTCTGTAATAGTTCCGCTGAGGATTACTTGATCTTGTGCATAGGATATTGAAATCCCACAGAAAAAAAACAAGCAGATTTTTAAGAAGTTGGTCATTCTATTTTTTTTAATAAAAATAATAGGAATTCTGTTGAATCACATAAAAAAGTGATTAAAAAATAAAGCCTCCAAAAAGGAGGCTTTATAATAATATATATTAAGTAGCATTATAATTTTGCAAGAATGCTATTAAATGTTTCACTAGGTTGCATTGCCTGTTTTGTTTTATCAACATTTGGCAAATAGTAACCACCTATATTTACAGGTTGTCCTTGCGCATCGCTAAGTTCTTTAACAATCTCTGCTTCTTTTTCTGTAAGCGCTGTTGCTATAGGAGTAAATACTTCTTTCAGCTCTGTATCTTGGCTTTGTTTAGCTAATGCTTCTGCCCAATACATTCCTAAGTAAAAATGACTTCCTCTTGTATCTATTTCTCCAACTTTTCTAGAAGGCGATTTATCTAACTCTAAGAATTTACCAGTAGCTTCGTCTAACGTATTTGCTAAAACAATAGCTTTACTATTATTATTAACATTACCATAATGCTCTAGAGAAACTGCCAGCGCTAAGAACTCTCCTAAAGAATCCCAACGTAAATGTCCTTCTTCTAGAAATTGTTGAACGTGTTTTGGAGCAGAACCTCCAGCACCAGTTTCAAATAAACCACCACC
Organism: Joostella sp.; assembly: GCF_048266025.1. NCBI lineage: Bacteria > Pseudomonadati > Bacteroidota > Flavobacteriia > Flavobacteriales > Flavobacteriaceae > Joostella > Joostella sp. Next base: position 11,725 of record NZ_JBLXAF010000003.1, read on the forward strand.
ATTCATTAAAGGAACGATAGAAAGCATTTTTGCACTTGTACCAACTTCTAAAATAGGGAAGAGGTCAGTTAGGTAATCTCTCAATACATTTCCTGTTACAGAAATAGTATCCTTTCCGTCTTTTAACCTTGCTAGTGTGTAATGAGTAGCCTCTTCTGGAGACATAATTTTTATATCTAAGCCAGCAGTATCATGATCTTTAAGATAAAAGTTTACCTTTTTAATCAATTCTGCATCATGAGCCCTTTCTTTATCCAACCAAAAAATAGTAGGAGTGTTCGTTGCACGTGCTCTATTAACGGCAAGTTTTACCCAGTCTTGAATAGGTAAATCTTTAGCCTGACACATTCTCCAGATATCTCCTTCTTCTACCTTGTGTTCTATAATAACGTCTCCAGCTCCGTTTAAAACCTGAACAACACCATTACCAGAGATTTCAAAAGTTTTGTCATGAGAACCATATTCCTCAGCTTTTTGAGCCATTAAACCTACATTAGGAACTGTTCCCATTGTAGTTGGATCGAAAGCGCCATTTTCTTTACAGAAATCTATAGTTGCTTGGTAAACGCTAGAGTAACTGCTATCTGGAATAACGGCTTTAGTGTCTTGACTTTTACCTTCTTTATTCCACATCTGTCCAGAGTTACGGATCATAGCTGGCATAGAAGCATCAATAATGATGTCACTAGGCACGTGTAAGTTGGTAATTCCTTTATCAGAATTTACCATTGCTAGATCTGGTTGCTCTTTTAATATAGTTGCTATTGTAACTTGTAATTCTTTTTTCTCTGCGTCTGGTAGCTCGTCAATTTTTTCTAATAAATCTCCAAGACCATTATTTTCTTCCGCATTTATTCTATCTAATATAGCGCCATGCTTTTCGAAAAGCTCTTTGAAGAATACTTTCACAGTATGTCCGAATATAATTGGATCGGACACTTTCATCATGGTTGCTTTTAAATGTACAGAGAATAGAACTCCTTGTTTCTTTGCGTCTGCAACTTGTTCTTCAAGAAAGTTAACTAAAGCTTTTCTGCTTAATACAGTAGCATCAATTATTTCCTTGTCTAAAACTTTAAGATGATCTTTAAGAACTTTAGTTTCTCCGTTATTACCAACAAACTGAATTTTTAATTCTTGGTCGTTAGTTACGGTAATTGATTTTTCATTTGAACGAAAGTCTCCATGACTCATTGTTGAAACATGCGACTTTGAATCTGCAGACCATGCACCCATTGAATGTGGGTTCTTTTTTGCGTAATTTTTAACCGCTTTTGGAGCTCTTCTATCAGAATTACCTTCTCTAAGTACTGGGTTTACAGCACTTCCTTTAATACTATCAAAACGAGCTTTAATCTCCTTTTCCTCATCGTTTTTAGGTTCGTGAGGATAGTTAGGAATATTAAATCCTTTTTCTTGCAACTCTTCAATAGCGTTTTCTAACTGAGGAATAGATGCGCTAATATTAGGAAGCTTAATAATATTTGCTTCTGGAGTTTTAGCTATTTCACCTAATTCTAATAAATCATTAGGAACTTGTTGCTCTTTAGTTAGCATATCTGGAAACACAGACAAAATTCTAGCAGCTAGAGAGATGTCTTTTGTTTGAATATCGATATTTGATGTTGAAGTATATGCTTTTACGATTGAAAGCCAAGAATAAGTGGCTAATGCAGGAGCCTCGTCTGTTTTAGTGTAAAGAATTTTCGGTTTTTGTGACATTTATTTGAAGAACTAATTTTAAATTAAACTTCACAAATATACAATTTAAAACAGTTTTTCTATAATAGAATGGTAACCAATTCTATAAAAAAAGTGATAAAATAAAAGCCATATCAATACAGTAAATGTTTTGATATGGCTTTCTTAGAAATAGCTGCATTAATAATTCTTAAAAAGATGTTCTTCATTTAGAAAAACTTACTAATTCACTATTTCTTGAAACATTAAGTTTTCTTAATAATGTAATCAAGACCTAACTGTAATATTTCGATTTTTGTTTTTAATTCCTACTAAGATTAATTATAAAAATTAATTCCTTTTGGCACTGACTTAGTATGTAATACTGAGTTCAAACTTTCTCTATTCATTTTAAGTTTTAATTCAAAATGGTAGCGACTTATTAAAAACATAGAATTAAGAACTTATCTGTCTTAAATCTGTTATATAAAAGTAAGCTATATGTTCTGTAATTGCAAGTTTTTAACAAATTAGTAATCAACACATTATAAACATGAGTTGTTAACAATTGTTCATAAAAAAAGCCTGCAATATGCAGGCTTTTCTATTTGCTATAATAAATTGGTTATGCTCTAACCTCTTTAATTCTTGCTTTCTTACCAGTAAGACCTCTAAAGTAATAGATACGAGATCTACGAACTTTACCTTTCTTATTGATTTCTATTTTCTGTAAAGCAGGCATGTTGATTGGGAAAATTCTTTCTACACCAACAGTTCCAGACATTTTTCTGATAGTAAATGTTTCTGAAGTTCCTGTACCTCTTCTTTGAATAACTACTCCTCTAAAGAACTGAGTACGCGTTTTTTCTCCCTCTTTAATTTCGTAGTATACAGTAATTGTATCTCCTGCTGAAAATTCAGGGAAGTCTTTTTTTTCTACAAATTGGTCTTGTACAAATTTTACTAAAGATTCCATTGCGATATTTTTATATAATGTGTTGATTCAAGTTAACATTCACGATTATCGTCAGAGGTTAATCTGAAATTGGATGCAAAATTAATTATTATTAATTAATACACAATATTTTGTAACTTATTTTTAATTAAAAAATGAATTATTCATCTAATAAATCAGGTCTTCTCTCTTTTGTTCTCTTATAAGCTTGATCTTCTCTCCATTTTTCAATTTTCGGAAAGTTTCCATTTAGAAGTATTTCAGGCACTTTATGACCTTTATAATCCGATGGTCTTGTGTAAACTGGAGGCGCTAATAAATTGTCTTGGAAAGAGTCGGTTAGGGCAGAGGTTTCATCATTTAAAACCCCTGGAATGAGTCTTATGATAGAATCACATAAAACAGCAGCTCCTAATTCTCCACCTGAAAGAACATAATCTCCTATCGAAATTTCTTTTGTAACAAATATATCACGCACCCGTTGATCTACTCCTTTATAATGACCACATAATATGATTAGGTTTCCTTTTAAAGAAAGTTGATTCGCAATATTTTGATTTAAAGTAGCGCCATCTGGAGTCATATAAATAATTTCGTCATAATCTCTTTCAGCTTTAAGACTGCTAATACATTTGTCTATTGGCTCAATCATCATTACCATTCCTGCGCCACCTCCAAATTGGTAATCGTCTACAGTTTTGTAATTGTTAGTAACATAATCTCTTAGATTATGCGTGTGAACTTCTACAATTCCTTTGTCTATTGCTCTCTTTAAAATAGAAGCTTCAAAAGGACTTTTTAATAATTCTGGAAGTACGGTTATTATATCTATACGCATCTTAGAAATAGAGTTTAAAGAATTATTCTTCTTCTTTAGCATCTTTAAATTTAACGGATTTATCAATTTCTCCTTTATAGGCTTTTATAAAAGCATTTTTAAAGATACCTGCAATAGTACTAAAAATGTTTGAATCTACGTTATTAAGGTCACCTTCAAGGGGTATTTTTGTAGCGAGCGTTCCTTGTTTTTGATTTTTGAAGATAAATTTAAAGAATCCAACAAACCCTTCCCATGCTTTTTTAAAGATACTACTATTCTCTTTGTCGAAGGAGTCAACAATTTTAGTGTCTGTAAGAATTGGTTTGAAATAACCTTTCAAATAGCCGTCATTGATGACTAGCTCACTAAATAAATCAAAACTACCTTCTTCAAAGTCAATACCTACATAGGCTAATGTAAAAGAGTTTAATGCTTTTATATCTGCTTTTTCTAATGAGAAGTCAAAGTCTACATCTGGAATTTGTTGAACTAAATCCATCCTACCATCAAGATTTACTTTTCCTCCACCAATACTAATTCCATCCATATGTATGCTAGAAGGTAATTTTTGCTCTTTATCTTCTACATTCCTCAAGTTAGTGGCTTCAAGATTTATTTGATCAATATATAGATCTACATCTGGACTTTTATTAAACTCAATAAATCCAACTTTTCCTTTTGTGATACTAAGCCTGTTGATGTCGATAGGAACAAGGTCTGTTAAGGCTTCACTCCAATCGTTATTTGTTGTTTTTACAGTATCGTTTACTTGTTCTTCAAAAATATAGGTGATTTTTGGTCTGTAGAGCGCTATTTCACTTACAATCTCTCCATCTAAAAGTGATTTCCATTGAATAGAAATATCAGACTTTTCAAAATTTAAGAAGGGGATATTATTATCTCCATTAATCTTATCTAGTTTTAGCTGATGAATTACATAAGCTCCGCGAAACAGATTTAGGTCAATATCTTCAACATGCCCATAATAGCCAGGAATGTCTTGTAATGTATTGTTTACGTATCTTTTTACAATAGATGGAAGTAGTAATCTAATGATAACTAATACAACTACGATTATAAGAAGAGTATAGGATGCTTTTTTTCGCTTAGACATAGTGTTATTTTGAAACTAAATATACAAAGAGGCTAGTTAAAAAGTAAGTTTTTAATCTGAATACTATCACAATTTTAGTAAGAAATTACTGAAACATCTGCTTCTGTAATGCACTTAATTGTTTAAGAATAGATTTATTTACTTTTTAGCTAGCCTCTTAAAGTAAGACGTATGTTATTTTATTTTGCAAGTTTCTGCTTATTAATTTCGTCTTGAAGTTGTCTTCTAGCTTTTTGTTCTCTTTCTAAAGCTTTTCTTCTGTGCTCTTCATACTCTTCTTCTAGTTCTGCTAAAGATTTTCTAGCTTCTTGAGTAACAGTATTTGCGTTTTTATATTTGTATACAAAGAATCCTAAAATAAGAGCTAATAGTGCAACAATACCCCACATGATACCTTTATAGGCAGGTTTATTGATGAGTGCCCCGAAAAAAGAAATACTGTCCTTTTGTTCGGTAACGGTAGCGAGTTGCTCATTAGTAGAGGCAAGCTCTTTATTTAAATTATCTATAGTAGATTTCTGATTGGAAGTAAGTTCTTCTGAAGTATGTAATTCTTTTTCTAACCTTGCAACGGAGTCTAATGTGTTTTTCTTTAGTAGCTGAAGCCAGTTAATTTTAACTACTTTGTAATCTTGGTAATTATTTGCTTTCTCGAAAATGTATTCAAACTGATTATCTATACTTCCTTCGGTTAAGGATAGTTCTTTATCTTCTTTTTCTTGAGCAAAAGCTACTGAGATTGAAAAAATAAATAATGCTGTTGCTGTTAAAAATGTCTTTATCGTCATCTTCATTCGTTAAAAATGTTAATTTGGGGTTGCAAAGTTATGTTTTTACTGCTAACGAGCACAATAATAAGTTATTGTTTTTAATTGCGAAATAAATGTCACTTTTTATTTATACACAGATTATCACTCATTAAGCCTCTATTTACTTGTTTTTTCAGAAGTAAATCGCATAAAAAATTATAATAAATACAATATGATTGCGTAACCTATATTAGGGATTAAGCCTTCTTTTATAGTTACGTTTACTCTGAAAAAATGCGACTTTGTAAATTAACCGAACCCATTATTTTTTTACAATGTCTATAAAATATGTTTTACTTACGGTATAAGTGGTGCTTTTAGACTTCTTAAAAGCTAATTTTTTTGGAATTAGTTTCTAAATATCTTGTTTTGTATTGTTTAAAGAAGAAAATACGTAGTTGTTGGCTATAATTTTATTCGACTGAATATTAAAAGTTATTAGAATTAGAGGTGACAATGAAAGCTTCTAGAGTTCATTAGGACTCTTTACTTTTCTGAAAGGAAATGTTTTATAAACTTTTATCCTAAATACAATATCATTTGTTTTTATACTATCGTCAAACTCTTGTTTTGTGTAGTGGTAAGAAAGGTTGAATTGCACTTTAAAGCTAGGATCTATAACATAACCTAATCCTGGAGAGACTCTTATAATGTCGTTTATTTGTTTCGATGATTTAATATTCAAGAAAAATTCTATATCCGCAGGAACATAAAATCCTCTATGCTTGGAAGTGAATAGGCTCTGTAGGTCTAAAACCGCAGAAATTTTATAGCGAAAGCGAAGTCCGAAAGATCGTGTATCCTTTCTGAAAAGGTTTGTGAATCGCTCTTCAAGCCTTAGATATTGCTGGATATTAACTCTATTCGTAACATTAAAACCTATTTTATAGCCTTGATAAATTCTGTACTCAAAAACATCATCGATGTCGTAATTATGAATATAAAAATAACCGACACCTTGAATTAAACTGTGACTAAAATTAAAATTATTAAGCTCTATATCATTTAAACTATAAGAAATCTCAGCTCTAGAAGTAAGTCGCGTCCAGTCGTTTGGAGAGATTGTTCGGTAGCTTAAATCAGCATTAAGCCTAACTCTATCATTTATCTTCCATGAAGGACTAAAGTGAACCCAAAGCTGACGAGTAATGTCGTTGTTACTGATGGAATCATTTTCTTCGGTATCAGTAGTTTGAGCGTAAGATGATGTGTTGAAACAACATACAAAAGCAAGCAATAATGCAAGCTTCAGAATCAAACTTCTTTTTGTACTAAATCTCATGTATGTTGTGAAAATTTGGTACTAAAATAACCAATATTTTCTATTTATTAAAAACAACTCTCATTATATTTTTTTAATGAGAGTTGTTTTGTTTTAATTCTAATAATAGGTGAATCTTCTTACTTTAGAAATATACTTAGCAAGTCTCATAACTTGGTGACTATAACCGTATTCATTATCATACCAAGCGTATATAACAATGTTTTTTCCGTCTGCAGATACAATAGTAGCATTACTATCATATATTGAAGGAGCTGAGGATCCAACAATGTCTGAAGAGACTAATTCGTTATTTAAAGAGTATTTAATCTGCTCTACAAGGTCCCCTTCTAAAGCATATTTTTTTACAATAGCATTTAGCGCATCTTTTGAGGTTTCTTTTTCTAACTCTAGATTTAAAATAGCTAACGATCCATTTGGTACAGGAACTCTAATAGCATTAGAAGTAAGTTTTCCAGCTAATTTTGGAAGCGCTTTTTCTACTGCTTTACCAGCCCCAGTTTCTGTAATTACCATATTCAATGCTGCTGCTCTTCCTCTTCTGTATTTAGAGTGCATATTGTCTACCAAATTTTGATCGTTGGTATATGCGTGAATAGTTTCAATATGTCCTTTTACTATTCCTTGAGAATCTTCTATAACTTTTAAAATTGGAGTAATAGCATTGGTGGTACATGAGGCAGCAGAAAAAATATTTATTTTGTCTGGGTCATAATGAGTATGATTAACTCCATGAACAATGTTTGGGATATTTTTACCTGGAGCTGTTAAAAGTACTTTATCTACACCTATAGAAGTTAAGTGTCTCGACAATTCATTGTCATCTCTAAACGCACCTGTATTGTCTATAACCAGCGCATTTTTAATTCCGTAGTTTGTATAATCAATATCTTCTGGCTTCGCAGCATTGATTAGGTAAACTGTTGTACCATTAATAATAAGTGCTTTCTTTTCTAAATCTGTTGTTACTGTACCAGGAAAAAAACCATGGATAGAATCGTTTTCTAGCAGTGAAGCTCTTTTTTCAAGCACTTCAGCAGTAATCTCTCCTCGGGTAACAATGGCTCTTAATCGGAGTTGAGATCCTACTCCAGTCTTGGTCATTAATTCTCTAGCAACAAGTCTTCCAATTCTCCCGAAACCATATAGAACAACATCTTTGGGTTTAATATTATCCGATTTATGAGCGTCTTTAAGTTTATCTATTACAAAAGAAGTTGTACTTGTGTGGATAGATTCTTCTAAATGGAATTCGTACGTCAATTTACCGATATCGATTTTAGCAGGAGGGAGGCTCATATTTTTTATGGCTCTAGCAATATCTACAGAATCAAAAATAGAGATTGGTTTCTGTACAAACTCTCCAGCATATTTATGTAAGTTCATAATTTCACTTACACTTTTATCAATTAATTGGTTTCGAAAGAATACTAATTCAATCGCGTTATCATACCAAAGATCGCTTACAATTTTAATAAACTCTACAGTAGCTCTTCTACGATCAGCCTGAAAGGCAAGTTCTTTCTCGTAAGTTTCATTTGTAACAGTCATTCTAGTTTGTGTTTAGTTTGTAGTTTTTTATAATTATCGGCAAAAGTATATATTTCAAACGTTTTCGTAAAGAATTTTATCAAAAAAAAAGAGCTCCGTATAGAAGCTCTTTAATATTAGGGGAAGTGTTTTGTTATTCTCTAAAAATAAGTCTTTCTCTTTCTCCACGTTCGTTAATAGTAACGATACTCATCATTCCATATTCTTTGGCTTTAGCAACTGCATTTTTAGCATCTTCAACGGTCTTTATTTTTTGGTCATTAATACCGATTAATAATTTTCCGTTTAGTCCTAATCTTCGATTATATTCGTTAGAGCTATAGATAATAACTCCGTCTTGATTATTGAATCTTTTTTTGTCTGATTCCGTTTGTGCTTGCAAAGAAATACCTACCTCTTCAATAGTGTATATGTATGTGCTGTTGTCTATTAATGTAACTGGGAGTTCTACGTTTTTTTCATTTCTTAAAACAGAAAGATTAACTTGATCGTCTGGTCTTTTACTTCTTAGATAACCTGTTAAATCAGAGAATTTAGAAATTTTAATATTATCAATCTTTTTAATAATGTCTCCAGGTTTCAATCCAGCTTTATAGGCTCCAGATTTTTTATATACCTCAGCAACTAAAACTCCTTCAGATTCATTAATTCCTTCAACTCTACCATTTATGACAGCTAAATCTTGGCCTTTAATACCCAAGGTTCCCATTTGTACGTTTCCAAATTCCATGATGTCATTAACGACTTTTTTGGCAATATTACTTGGTACGGCAAAAGAATAACCTATATAAGACCCAGTTTGAGAAGTAATTGCAGTATTAATACCGATCAATTCTCCATTTGTGTTTACCAATGCACCTCCGCTGTTTCCTGGGTTTACAGCAGCATCTGTTTGAATAAACGATTGAAATTTACCGTCATCTTCATTTAAATCTCTTGCTTTAGCGCTTATAATTCCTGCTGTAACTGTTGATGTTAAATTAAATGGATTTCCAACAGCTAGTACCCATTCTCCAGTTTTAGTGAAATCAGAATCTCCAAAAGCTAAGTATGGTAAATCATTTTCAGCATCTATTTTTAATAATGCAATATCAGTCTCTGTATCCGTTCCTATAAGTTCTGCTCTGTAAGTTTTATTATTATTTAATGTTACCTGAAGTTCACTAGAATTTTCAATCACATGATTGTTGGTAACTATGTATCCATCAGGAGAAATTATAACACCAGATCCAGTTCCTATTTGCGCTTTGGAGTGTCCGCCAGAACCATAAAAATATTCCATAATGTTGGATGGCCCTCTACTAATAGTCATGTTTTTAACGTGTACTACCGCATGAACAGTTTTCTCTGCGGCATCCGTAAAGTTTATGTTATCGGCAACGGCTAATGAAGATGGATTGTAATTTGCTGTGACGAATTTAGAAGGATTTTCCTGTGTTTCTATTAAAGGAACTTCCTTTTCAAAAGCTACTTTATAGATCCCTAATGTAATCGCCCCACCTAGTATTGAAACTAGTAAAAGACTCATAAATTTTTTCATAACTTTTAAACTTATTTATTTTAATTAACATTTAAAATTACTTTATAATCAACTGTTTTTTATCAACTTTAACGCACTTTAACAATGGATTAAACGCTTCTATTATTGTATATTTGCGGATTAGTTATAAGCATGTTAATTTTTAACATAAAATTTATAATTATAATTTACTGAATCAAAAAAACAGATGGAACTTAACTTTTATAAATACCAAGGTACTGGGAACGATTTCGTTATGGTTGATAATCGCCAAGGAATTTTTCCTAAGAATGATACTAAACTCGTAAATTTTTTATGTGATAGAAAATTTGGTGTTGGTGCAGATGGTCTTATTCTCTTAGAAGATGATGATGCTACCGATTTTAAGATGGTTTATTATAACGCTGATGGGAATGAGAGTTCCATGTGTGGAAATGGAGGAAGGTGTTTAGTAGCCTTTGCTAATTTTTTAAATGTGGTAAAAGAAGAGTGTACTTTTATAGCAGTTGATGGATTACACAGTGCTAGCATTAAAGATGGAACTGTAAGTTTAGCAATGCAAGATGTTGCAGAGATAGCTACTTTTGAAGGTTATACTTTTTTAAATACAGGTTCGCCTCATCATGTACAATTGGTGGAGAATCTTGCTGCTTTAGATGTGAAAAGTAACGGAGCAAAATTACGTTATGGGAAATACGGTAGCACAGGAAGTAACATTAACTTTGTGTCTAAAGAAGGTGATGCAGCTTTTGCTGTTAGAACCTATGAAAGGGGAGTAGAAGATGAAACACTTTCTTGTGGAACTGGTGTTACTGCTGTGGCTTTAGCAATGCATGCAAATGGGCAAACAAAAGAAAACAAAGTTGCATTAACTACACCTGGAGGAACTCTAAATGTATCTTTTGAAAAAAATGGTGTGGGTTATAAAAACATTCATTTAGTAGGACCTGCTACACAAGTATTTTCAGGATTAATAAAAATATAATGATAACACTATCTGGAAATACTATTTACTTAAGAGCGTTAGAAGCTGAGGATTTAGATTTTCTATATGCCTTAGAAAATGATGAAAAAATATGGGAAGTTAGTGAAACGCTTACTCCTTATTCTAAGTATATCCTTAAAGAATATTTAGCAAATAGCCACAGAGACATTTTTGAGGTAAAACAATTGCGATTAGTAATTTCAGATTATAATAATAACATCTTGGGTTTGATCGATTTATTCGATTTTAATCCTAAAAATAAAAGAGCTGGCGTAGGTATAGTTGTCTTAGAGGAAGGAAATCGTAATAGAGGCGTAGGTCGCGAGGCATTGTCTTTACTTATTGATTATGCCTTTAAGCATTTAGACTTGCATCAGTTGTACGCTAACATATCAGAAAATAATAAACCTAGTATTCATCTTTTTTCGAATTTAGGTTTTGAAAGAGTCGGAGTTAAAAAAGATTGGAATTATACTTCTGGAGAATTCCATGACGAAATCCTTTATCAAAAGATCAATAAATAATGTATATAAGAAAGATTTTAGTAATTATAGCTCTTATGGGCGCTGTTGTAGGTTTTGGTTTTATGTATTATGTCTATAATGCAGTATTCTCTCCAAATACAACTTTTCAGAATGAAGAAGCATATGTTTATGTAGAGTCAGATGGCACTTTTAATGATGTCCAAGATCAATTAGAGCCATTGTTGGAAGACATGACTACTTTTACAAGAATTGCTGAGCGTAAAGGATATGTAAATAATATTAAGCCTGGTAAATATGCCATAAAGAAAGGAATGAATAATAATGAGATTATTAATTCTTTAAGAAGCAGAAATTTACCAGTAGATATTTCTTTTAATAATCAAGAAACATTGGGTAAGCTTGCAGGGCGTATTGCTATGCAGATTGAAGCAGATAGTGTTTCATTACTGAATAGTTTTAATGATCAAGCCTTTCTGAAGGAAGCTAATTTTAATGAAGATACAGCGCTTGCTATGTATATTCCTAATAGTTATGAGTTATTTTGGAATACTTCAGGAGAAGGCTTTAGAGATCGTATGCTGAAGGAGTATAAGCGCTTTTGGAATGAAACACGCATGAAAAGAGCTGAAGCGATTGGTTTAACTCCGTTGGAAGTGATAACGCTTGCTTCTATTGTACATAAAGAAACAGCTATGGTAGATGAACGCCCAAGAGTAGCGGGAGTTTATATGAATAGACTTAATAAAGGGATGTTATTACAAGCAGATCCTACAGTTATCTATGCTGTTAAGAAACATGCTGGAGATTTCGATAAAGTAATTAAAAGAGTATTGTATAAAGATTTGGAATTAGACTCTCCATATAATACTTATAAATATGTAGGCTTGCCTCCAGGTCCGATTGCGATGCCAGATATTTCTGCAATCGATGCAGTGTTAAATTATGAAAAAAATGACTACTTCTATTTTGTTGCGAACGTGAAGGATTTTGGATATCATAAGTTTGCTAAAACCTTATCTCAGCACAATAGAAACAAGCAAGAGTACGTAAGATGGCTTAATTCTCAGGCTATAAAACGTTAATTTACACTTTAAGATTACTTTAACTATTTGATTTTGTGGTTATTAAAAAAGTCGTATATTTGCACGCTAAATTTTAAGTAATCATTCATTTGATGTAAAGCTTAAAGAAATAGATAAGTATGAAAAAACAAGTATTAAAATTATATGTTTTAGTAGGAGTTTTGATTTTCGTAATCGTTGCAAGTTTAGGTTTTACTGCTACAAAAAAAACCGAAGAAAATGTTCTTAATTTTAATAGCGTAACAGAGCCTTTAGCTTATTCTGTTCCTTTAGAAGAAGATGTGGAAGTGGAAGAAGTTATTAGAACTCCTTTTTTAGGAAAGTCTTTTAATGGTTTCAAAGAAGCATTAGCTTTTAAAGAGTCTCGAGGGGATTATTTTACTGTAAATCCGTTAGGATATATGGGGAAATACCAATTTGGTAATTCTACTCTAAAGACGATAGGAATACATTCTAGTGCAGATTTCCTTAACGACCCAGAATTGCAAGAACGTGCTTTTATAGCTAATCTTGAAAGAAACAAATGGGTTTTAAGAAGAGATTTGGAGTGGTATGTAGGAAGAGTATTTAACGGTGTTAAAGTTACAGAATCAGGGGTTTTAGCTGCCGCTCATTTGGCAGGTCCTGGTAATGTAAAACGCTACTTACGTACGCATGGAGCTTCCGGGTTTGCAGATGCAAATGGAGCTTCTATCCGTTATTATATGCGTAAGTTCTCTGGATACGATGTATCTCATGTGAAAGCTAATAAAGCTGCTAAGATTTAGTAGTTTTATAATGTTATAAGAAAGCCTCAAAACGATTGTGTTTTGAGGCTTTTTGTATTTTATAACTCTAGTATATTTTTATTGAGCGTGCAGAATAAAAATAGTAGGTCTTTTGTGTAAATCTATTTTTGCTCCTTTCCATTGCGCTATGCTTTGCGTTTTAATGGTTTCTGTAGGTAATGTGATGTCACATGCTACGCAAAGTAATGTGTTAGGAGAAAGCATTGCAGTGATGTCTGCCAGCAGTTTGTCGTTTCTGTATGGAGTTTCCATAAATATCTGCGATTGATCTAGTTCCTTAGATCTCTTTTCGAGATTTTTCAACTCTTTCTTTTTATCCGCTTTATCGATTGGTAGGTAACCATTAAAAGCAAAACTCTGTCCATTCATTCCGCTTGCCATAAGAGCTAGTAGAATAGAGGAGGGGCCAACAAGAGGAACTACTTTAATGCCTTTTTCATGCGCTATAGCAACAACATCAGCTCCAGGATCTGCCACACCAGGACAGCCAGCTTCAGAAATAATACCTACATCATGGCCGTTTAAACACGGAGTGATGAAAGTAGGAATTTCCTCTGGTAATGTATATTTATTAAGTACTTGAATTTTTAAACTGGGCTGTGATTTTTTAGGGCTAATTCGTTTAATAAACCGACGAACGGTCTTTTCGTTCTCCACAATATAAAAATCAAGATTTTCAATCGCTCTTTTTATAGAAAGAGGGAGTACTTCAAGTGGTTCTACTTCACCAAGTGTTGTTGGGATTAAATATAACTTTCCAGTGTTGTTATCTGTAGCCATGTATGAATTTTATGGCGCTAAGATACGAAGAAACTATAAATTAGAGATTTCTTTTACGATAACATCTGTAGCCTGATCGAGCATTTTGTATACGTTTTCAAAGCCCATTGCTCCGCCATAATATGGATCTGGAACATCAAGATTTTCACCTGGAGTTAATTTATTTAAAATAAGGTGTACTTTTTGTTTATCGTTTTCATTTCTTGCTTGCTGGATAATGTTTTTATAATTGCTATTATCCATAGCGAAAATTAAATCGAAGTTATCAAAGTCTTTTGCAGTAAATTGTCGGCCACGCTGATCTGTAATATCAATATTGTACTTATTAGCGATTTGGATAGATCTAGGATCTGGTTTGTCGCCAATATGGTAATTTGAAGTTCCTGCTGAATCTACAAATACATCTTTAGGGTTTACTTTTGCTTTTAGGATTCCTTCTGCAAGTGGAGACCTGCATATATTTCCTAAGCAAACCATAAGAACTTTAACCTGCATTATTGTGCGAATTTTTTACTGAGATCGTCAATGTACTTTCTAAATTGTTTATCAGTTTCTGCTAAGTTATCAACAGTTTTACAGGCGTGTAATACCGTTGCATGGTCTCTCTTTCCTATTTGAGAACCAATACTCGCTAAAGATGCTTTAGTGTATTTTTTAGCAAAGAACATAGCTAGTTGTCTAGCTTGAACAATATGACGTTTTCTAGTTTTAGACTGAAGTGTTTCTACATCCATTTGGAAATAATCTGAAATTACTTTCTGAATGTAATCGATAGAAACTTCACGTTTTGTATTCTTAACAAATTTCTCTACAATCTGATTTGCAAGTTCAATAGTAACTTCCTTTTTATTGAAAGAAGACTGAGCAATTAAAGATATAATGGCACCTTCTAACTCACGAACATTACTTTTTATGTTTCTTGCAACACATTCTATAATCTCGTCTGGCATCTCAACACCATCACGATAAAGTCTATTTTTAAGTATAGAAATTCGTGTTTCAAAATCAGGATTCTGCAATTCCGCAGATAATCCCCATTTAAAACGAGAAAGTAAGCGTTGTTCGATATCCTGCATGTCTACAGGAGCTTTATCAGAAGTTAGAATTACTTGTTTCCCATTTTGGTGTAAATGGTTGAATATATGGAAAAATACATCTTGAGTTCCAGATTTTCCAGAGAAAAACTGAACATCATCAATAATAAGAACATCTATAAGTTGATAGAAATGGATAAAATCATTTCTTGTATTCTTCTTAACGGATTCAATATATTGCTGTGTAAATTTTTCAGCTGAAATATAAAGAACTGTTTTTTCAGGATATTTATCTTTAATCTCAACACCAATAGCATGTGCTAAATGCGTCTTACCTAAACCAACACCACCAAACACAAGTAATGGATTAAAAGAAGTTCCTCCAGGTTTATTCGCTACTGCTAAACCAGCAGAACGCGCCAATCTGTTAGAGTCTCCTTCTAGGAAATTATCAAAGCTGTAATTAGGGTTTAGTTGAGATTCGATTTTAATATTACGGATTCCAGGAATTACAAAAGGATTTTTTAATTCTGGATTCTTATGTTTAACTGGTACGTCTAATTCTTGAGGCTGCATAGTAGCTCTATTCGAACTAGGAATGCTTTCTGTAAATGGTTGTTTGTTGCCATAGGTATTCTCCATTCTTATTACATATACCAACTTAGCATTTTCACCTAACTCTTTAGTTAAGGCAACTTTTAGAAGTTTAACATAGTGTTCTTCCAACCACTCATAAAAAAATTTGCTAGGAACCTGAATACTCAAAGCATTATCCGTTAACTTTACAGACTTTATGGGTTCAAACCAAGTTTTATATGCTTGAGGTTGTATGTTGTCCTTTATAAAGTGTAGACAATTTTCCCATACGGATTCCGCAGTTACGTTCATTCTTTGATATAATTTTTTTCGTTAGTCAGGTTTGATAGTGAATAGAATTTTAGAAATCAACTATCATTTAAGATTAAGCAAATATGTGAACAAAAAATTGAAAAAAAAAATGAATGGAGGTTGAATTTATTGTTTTTTTTTCGCATGCTTGGTAACATTTTGTTCATAATTTAATAACACACGTAAAATACATTTTTTAATGGAGAAAACAAATAAAATTAACATAAGAGTTCGATATAGTGAAACAGACAAAATGGGAGTGGTTTATCATGGAAATTATGCTCAATATCTTGAAATTGCGAGAGTTGAGTGGCTACGTGATTTAGGAGTGTCTTATCGTTGGATGGAAGACAACGGCGTGATGCTTCCAGTAGTGTCTTTGCAGATAAATTATAAGAAATCAGCGAGGTACGACGACTTATTAACAATTGAAGCGAGGCTCAAAAAGACGCCTACCGTAAGGATAGAATTTGATTACACAATTTTCGATGAAAAGGGCGATATAATAGCTGAAGCGAATACAACTTTGGCTTTCATAAATAGTGAAACTTTTAGGCCTATGCGATGCCCTGATTATATTCTCAATAAATTATAATAAATACTACAATATTGATAATTCTACTTCGTAATACTGCTCAAATGCTTTTTCGATTTCTTCGGATTTACTTTTTCTAATGCTTACGGTAATTTCACAAGAGAGTTCCATTTTTTGACTTTCTATCGATAAGTTCTTTTCTTTTATAATACGCATAACATTATTCATGTGTTTGTATTCAAAGGAAATTAAAAAATGAGTATCGATTGTTTTTTCAACAATGGAAGCTTCGTCTAAACACAATTGAACAGTAGTTCTGTATGCGTTAATGAGTCCGCCAACACCAAGTTTAACGCCTCCAAAATAGCGAACAACAATAATCAGTACATCAGTAACATCATACGATTGAATTTGTCCGTAAAT
Organism: Joostella sp.; assembly: GCF_048266025.1. Classification (NCBI taxonomy): domain Bacteria; kingdom Pseudomonadati; phylum Bacteroidota; class Flavobacteriia; order Flavobacteriales; family Flavobacteriaceae; genus Joostella; species Joostella sp. Next base: position 28,455 of record NZ_JBLXAF010000003.1, read on the forward strand.
AGGCATTCCCGCTGTATTTGAGGGTTCTCCATCATCATTAGCTCTGTATTGCAATTTATCTTGGTCAATTCCAATTTGCCATGCATAACAGTGGTGGCGGGCGCTGCTGTGTTTAGTTTTGATCTCCTCTAATGCTTCTTTAATATCTTCTTCGCTTTCAATAGGAAATCCATAACCAAAAAATTTACTCCCTTTGTCTTTAAAGAGTACTTCATTGGTGGGCGCTGCTATTGTTTTATATATGTCTTCCAAAATATTTCTGACTTCTTAGATTGTTGCAAACATAGTAATTGTTGATAGTCTATATAATAGTTACTAGCATTTATTACTGCGGAAAAGGAAACTCTTTTTTTAATAATTCTGTAATATCTTCTTTCCCCGGAATCAAATTCCATGTATGGAAACCAAGTTGTTTTGCGGTTTCAATATGTTCTAAAGTATCATCAATAAAAAGCGTTTCTTCAGCAATAATATTGTTGTCATTCAAAACAAACTCAAAGATATTTCTGTTTGGTTTTCTTAAGTTTATTTCATGGGAAAGATAAAACTTGTCAAAGCACTTTTTAAATCGATTGTAGTTTTCTAAACTATTATTTTTAATTACCTGCTGAATATGTAGCTCATTGGTGTTGCTAAGTAACAATAAACGATACTTTTTTTTGCTTGATAAATCTTCTATAAAATCCAATCGGTGTGGTGGAATTTTTAGAATTATGGCATTCCATATTTCTTGAAGCGTATTACTGTCTATATTTGGAATAAGCTTTTGGTAAGAATTTGTAAATGCTTCTGTGGTAATTAATCCCTTTTCATAATCGTTATTTATTTTTATAATCTCTTCAGTGAGTATAAAATCGGGCTGCTTTTCTAAAATCAACCTCATGGAAGCAGGTTTGTCTAGATCGACAAAAATATCTCCAAAATCGAATACGATATTCTTTATAGTATTTTGCTCCTCTTTATTCTTTTTCATCTTCAGTATTTTTATATATTTTCAAAATATCGCTAGCAATTTTTTCTTCTGAAAAAAGTTTAGAAACATTAATGTCAGGAGCTTCGGTGCCTTTATTAAAGATTACTTTACCTTTAAAAACGCGAGCTTCGTCCCATAAATCTACATTTATAAACGATTGAAGTGTTTTAGAACCTCCTTCAATAATAATACTTTGGATGTTGTTTTTGTGTAGCACATTTATAATCTGCTTAGTTACATCTTCCTCAAAATCTATTTTTTCAAAAGAGGTGTTTTTAAAGAGCGTAGAAGGGGTGTTTGTATTTTTATCAACAATAAAAACAGTGTGTTGTGTATCGTCTAAAACAAAAGAATCTTCAGGAGTTTTTAATTTGCGGTCGATTATAAATCGTGTAGGTGAATTCCCTTTCCAGTCTCTTGTGTTTAACTTCGGGTTATCTTTTATAACAGTGGTGGTGCCAACTAAGATAGCGTGCTCTTCAGCGCGCCATTTATGGACTAATTGTCTGGAAGTTTTGCCTGTAATCCAAACTGGTTCACGCTTTTCAGCTAGTTGCTGCGGACTAATAAAACCATCTGCACTTTCGGCCCATTTTAAAATTATGTAAGGCCTTTTCTTTTCTTGAAATGTAAAAAACCTTTTGTTAGCTTCCCTGCATTCGTCTTCAAGGATTCCAATCGTTACATTGCAGCCAGCCTCCATCAGTTTCTGAATTCCACGCCCGCAAACTTTTTCATTTGTGTCCAAAGCTCCAATAACGACATTCGGAATTTTATTTTTGATAATTAAATCGGCGCAAGGAGGTGTTTTTCCGAAGTGAGAGCAAGGCTCTAAAGTAACGTATATTGTAGCATTTTTCAAGAGAGAGGTGTCTTTAACCGATTGGATAGCATTTACTTCTGCATGATTTTGTCCTGCTGGACTGGTGTATCCTTCTCCTATTATTTTTCCGTCAGCAACAATAACACTACCTACCATCGGGTTGGGGTATGTGTTTCCTAAGCCATTTTTAGCTAGTTTGATGCATCTTTTTATGTAGAATTCGTGTATATTCATCCCCAAAATTATCAAAACAAAAATACTATTAAATCATCATAATATTTCATGAATATAAGAGAAATTAAGCCAACTGATAATAAGAGGATGGCCGAAATTGTTAGAGAAGTGATTGTAGAAATGGGGGCGCCAAAAGTGGGCACCGCCTATGAGGATGTAGCTCTAGAAGATTTATACGAAACCTATAATAAAGAGAAAGCGAGTTATTTTGTGTTAGAAGAGGATGGCGTTGTTGTTGGAGGTGCTGGAATTGCTCATTTAACAAATGAGGCTGAAACGGTATGTGAGCTTCAGAAGATGTATTTTTTAGGGATTACCCGCGGAAAGGGATTAGGTATGAAGATGATGGAAACCTGTTTGGAAACAGCTAAAAAGTTTGGATATAAGCAGTGTTATATTGAAACGATGCCATATATGACGGATGCTCAGAAGTTGTATAAAAAGGCAGGATTTCGCTATTTAGACGCTCCAATGGGAAATACAGGGCATTATTCTTGTCCTGTTTGGATGTTAAAGGATTTGTAAAGTTGGATTTGTAATGAATTTGAGTAACTGTAATTAATATACATACTTAATAATTAGACCTGTTAATAATGAAGTTAAAGGAAATAAAAGAATTGTACCAAAGCGAGTTAAAAGACCTATATCCTTTAGCAGAGATTACGACTTTTTTTAATTGGCTTTGCGAATCATATTTACAATTAAAGCCGTATCAAATTCAGCAAGAATATACAACAGTTGTATCGGGAGAGTCTGTATCTAGTTTTAAAGCTGCATTAATAGATTTAAAAGCAGAAAAGCCAATCCAGTATATTCTTGGGAATGCTCATTTTTACGGATTAGAGTTTGCAGTTAATAAACATACGCTAATTCCGCGCCCAGAAACAGAAGAGTTAGTCTCGTGGGTGCTAGAAAATGTAAAAACAAATAAAGAGATTAATATTCTTGATATTGGGACAGGATCTGGTTGTATTCCGATCGCTATTGCTAAAAACGTCTCTAAAGCTAATGTTTATGCTGTAGATATCTCTAAGGAAGCGTTGGAAGTGGCAAAATTAAACGCTGTAAATAATAACGTAAATGTATCTTTTTCTGAAGTTGATATTCTTAAAGCGTCTAATTTGGCTGATATATTTCCAAAAGTTGATAAGTATGATGTGATTATTTCTAATCCGCCGTATGTTCGGAATCTTGAAAAAGTAGAAATCAAGAATAATGTTTTACAATATGAGCCTGAAACTGCTTTATTTGTTGCTGATGATAATGCCCTTATTTTTTATAATAAGATAGCAGCATTAGCATCAGATTTTTTGGTAGAAAACGGTGAACTGTATTTTGAAATCAATCAATATCTGGGGGAAGAAATGCTTCAATTGATGGGTAAACATAATTTTCGTGATAATGAGCTTAGAAAAGATCTTTTTGGAAACTATAGAATGCTGAAAGGGTTAAAGTAATTATATACTTTTTTCAATTCTTTTATCAGGAATAAGCCACATGATTCCTACGAGAATATAACAAGCAATTGCAATCCATGGAGAGATAAAAGATAATGCTATTCCGATAAGGTAAAAAACAATGGAGAGTTTCCCTTTTCCGTCTTTCCCAACAGCCTTTTTAAGAGCAAAATTCTCGTCATGTGCTTTCAAAATTTCATTTTGTAATATATAATATGCTATTGCCGATAAGAGCAGAACAGCTCCGTATGCAATTACTGGCAGTATAGCATCGTAATGTTCTCCAATCCATGATGTCGTGAACGGAATAAGCGAGAGCCAAAATAAGAGGTGTAGGTTTGCCCAAAGGATTTTTCCGTTTACTTTTTCTGTTATCTGAAAGAGGTGGTGGTGATTATTCCAATAAATACCTACATAGATAAAACTGGCTATATAACTTAAAAATATAGGGGTTTTAGAGAGTAGAGAGTTTAGATCAGTTCCCTCGGGTGCTTTTAATTCTAATACCATTATTGTAATAATAATAGCTAAAACACCATCGCTGAACGCTTCTAAGCGATTTTTTGTCATTGTCATTTAAAAAGTTTTATATAGACTATTTGCTACCAAAGTACGAAAAAGAGCGATTAAAAATACAGTTGTGTGAGAGAAATTTAGTATACTTTGGAATTCTCAATTCTAGATTTATCTTTTTTACTATATTTGCTTCACATTTGGCAATGAGGTCTGCCTTTAACCGCTCCGTTTTGAGCTGATGACTTCTACTTTTAATGGCTTATGCTACAGTAGAATCATTTATATATGTCAAAATGAATAATAAAAAAATCAAGCAATTCCTGCTCTCATTAGAGCAAATTCCAACATTACTTTATCTCTTTAAATGGATCTTTATTTGTCTCCTCATAGGAAGCATAGTAGGGAGTATTTCTGCTTTCTTTCTTTTGAGCCTAGATTGGGCTACAAACTGGAGAGAGGCTCATTTATGGATTATTTGGTTGCTGCCAATAGGTGGACTCATTATTGGTTATTCGTATTACCTTTATGGCGATAGCGTTGTAAAAGGGAATAATTTACTACTTGAAGAGTTCCATTCACCAAAAAAAATAATTCCTTTTAGAATGGCTCCTTTAGTGTTATTTGGAACGATTGTAACACATCTTTTTGGAGGTTCTGCTGGTCGAGAGGGAACAGCGGTGCAAGTTGGTGGAGCCGTTGCAGATAGATTTACAAAGCTTTTTAAATTATCGGATAGCGATAGAAGGATTGTTCTCATTGCTGGTATTAGCGCTGGTTTTGCTTCTGTTTTTGGAACTCCATTGGCGGGAGGGATCTTTGCATTAGAAGTTCTCGTTTTGGGGCGGATCCGTTTGGGTGCTATTGTTCCTAGTTTTATGGCGGCAGTGTTTGCAGATTACTTTTGTGAAGTTTGGAACGTTAGTCACACACATTATCATATAGATACTGTTGCAGAAATGACACCTGTTAATTTATTATGGACGCTTTTAGCTGGAATTATATTTGGTTTGGTGGCGATGTTGTTTTCTAAATCTACTCACTTCTGGAGCAACTTATTTAAAAAGCATGTAAAGTTTCCGCCTTTAAGACCATTTATAGGAGGTGCGATTTTAGCAGTTTCGATTTATGCTATTGGAACTACAAAATATATCGGATTAGGAATCCCAACTATTGTGGATGCTTTTAATGTGAATTTAAACTCTTATGATTTTTTATTGAAGATATTGTTTACCTCATTTACTTTGGGAGCTGGATTTAAAGGAGGGGAGGTAACACCTTTATTTTATATCGGAGCCGCTTTAGGAAATGTATTGATTTGGTTCATTCCGTTACCGATGGGATTATTGGCAGGAATGGGATTTGTTGCTGTTTTTGCTGGAGCTACAAATACACCAATTGCATGTACTGTTATGGGGATAGAATTATTCGGAATTGAAGCTGGAGTTTTTATAGCTTTAGCATGTAGTACCGCTTACTTATTTTCGGGTCATTCTGGTGTTTATTCTTCGCAGATTATTGGCAGTCCTAAGAGTGCTTTTTATGATAAAGAAAAGGGAATGCATTTATCCGATATTGAAGAAGGGAGAAAAAATAATAAAGACCGAAATTGACTTTTTTCCTTACGTTGAAATATCTTCTTTTTGATAGATTTTACAAGCATGACATCTTGTCAATTTATTTACATTAAAGTCTATTAATCAGTATTTTAAGATTATTTATATAAGCTTTTGGTTTAATTTGTTTTTTTAAGTTGTAAATCACTGATAATTACTACTAAAAAGTATGATTTCTTGTTCGGAAATTGAATTATAAGGAATATAACGCAAGTAAGAATAGCGTTTATTTTTAATTTTACGATGCTATTTTGAAGCTAAATTTCAGTTCTTTTTTTGAGGACAAATGCAAGGTTTTTCTCTTTGAAATTAACTTAAAAATTATAGTTTTCTATGGTTGAAAAAAAAGCTTTTTTATTTCTGAAAAATGAGACTTTTTTAATGATGATTTCTGACTAAAAATAAACACGCTTTCTTGATTTAAAATTATAAAAACACATCATTCTATTTTTCATAATCAACCGAAAAAAAGGATAGAAATAAGTCAAAAATTTGCTTTTAAATTCACAATTTCCGACTCATTTCTATCCCTGTAATTCTGCTTTTAAATGTTATCAGCAGTTTTTGTTTTATGTAAAAAAAGAAGTTATCTGCTCTTTAAATAGGATTTTAAACCTTCATAATTGCTTACTAAAAGACTTTCTTTTTTATTGTTCATTACGGCTTTTATTTGCTCCGGAATAGGAACTGTAACTCCTAAAGTGCTCTCTACAACATCTAAGAATTTTACAGGATGTGCTGTTTCTAAGAAAACTCCTAATGTATTTGGATGTGTTTCTTGGTATTTTTTTAAACCTAAATAGCCTACTGCTCCATGTGGATCTGCAACATATTTAGTGTTATTGCATATGGAAAGCATTGCCTCCTTTGTTTCCTCATCAGAATAGCTGAAAGATGAGAATAACTCATTTAGCGCCTCAAAATCATTATTAAATATTGTTTGAATACGAATAAAATTACTTGGGTTTCCTACGTCCATAGCATTAGAAATTGTCTGCTTTGAAGGCTTTGGAGAGTATTGTTTTGTAGCCATATATTGTGGAACCGTGTCGTTTATATTTGTGGAGGCAACAAATTGTTTTACCGGAAGCCCGAGTTTATGAGCCATCATACCAGCACAAATATTTCCAAAATTACCACTTGGAACAGAGAAAACTAATTCTTTGTTCTGTGACTTTAGCTGTTTGTAAGCAAAAAAGAAATAAAACATCTGTGGTAGCCATCTAGCAACGTTTATGGAGTTAGCAGAAGTTAAGTTTTCTTCGGTGAGTTCTGAGTCTAAAAACGCAGTTTTCACCATTTCTTGGCAATCATCAAAAACACCGTCTACTTCAAGAGCAGTAATGTTTTGACCAAGTGTTGTGAGTTGTTTCTCTTGAATATCACTTACTTTTCCGCTAGGATAAAGAATAACAACCTCAACTCCTTTTACGCCTAAAAAACCACTAGCTACAGCACCACCTGTATCTCCAGAAGTGGCAACTAATACTGTTACTGTTTCATCAGCCTTATCTCGGTTAAAGTATCCTAAGCAACGCGCCATAAATCGAGCTCCAACATCTTTAAATGCCATTGTAGGACCGTGAAAAAGCTCTAAAGAATAAACATCGTCTTCTACTTTTACGGTAGGAAAATCAAAACATAATGTTTCCTTGATAATTCCCTTTAGAATATCTTCTGGAATTTCGTTGTTTACAAATTGCTTGATGACCTTATATGCAATTTCTTCATTGCTATAGTTTTCAATGTTTTCTATAAAATCCTTATCTAATGCTTTTATTTCATTTGGAAAATAAAGACCTCTATCTGGAGCAATACCTCTTACTACTGCTTCTTCAAAGCTAGTATTGGCGTTGCTTTTGTTGTCGTTAAGACTATAATATTTCATTCTCTTGATTGTTAATGCTGTTAAGCTATTATGTTTTTACGAAGCTTTCAATTAATGTATGTCTAGGTAACTCCATAACGTTATAACTATTTTTTAAAGTACTTTTACTCCTTCAGTATTGATTTTGGATACATGAATATCATAATCTACACCAAAATCTTTATAAATTTCTGCCATTGCTTTTGCTGCTTTTTCTGCAGTCTCTTTGCCTTTAGATAAAGCAAATATTGACGGCCCTGAACCTGAAATTCCGCCGCCAAGTGCACCTGCTGTTATGGCTGCCTCTTTAACTTTATGGAAGCCTGGTATTAGCGGACTCCTCATAGGTTCTACTATTTCATCGTGTAAGCAGCGTCCTATCAATTCGTAATCTTCGGTATAGAGCGCACTTACCAATCCTGCTAGATTACCCCATTGGATAATAGCTTTTTTAAGAGGAATAGTTTGCTTAATTACCGAGCGAGCATCAGCAGTTTTCACCTCTATTTGCGGATGAATAACTGTAGCATAGATCTCTTTTGGTGAATGTAGCTTTATAACTTCTAAAGGATAGTAGCCTTTTACTAAAGTGAAGCCGCCAAGTAGGGCAGGAGCCACATTGTCTGCGTGCGGAGCTCCGCTAGCTAGCTCTTCACCTTTCATAGCGAATTTTACCAATTCATTTAAAGAAAAAGGCTCTCCAAGTAATTTATTTACACCAAATACTGCCCCAGCAGAACTAGCAGCACTGCTGCCAATTCCACTTCCGGGTTTTATTTTTTTAGTGATTTCTATCTCAAAACCATAATCGGTTTCCGTTTCTTTAAGCATAGCTAATACAGCTACTCCCGCAACATTCTTCTCTGTTTCTAACGGCAACTCTTGACCAATGATTTTAGTGATTCGAACACCTTTTTTCTTTGTTTTTCGAACCAGCATTTCATCTCCAGTATTATCTAAACATAATCCTAGAACATCAAATCCACAAGAGATATTTGCTATTGTTGCTGGACAGAATAATTTTATCTCGTTCATGGTCTAAAAATTACCAATTCTTATGATGTCTGCAAAAATTCCTGAAGCTGTTACATCTGCACCAGCACCAGCACCTTTTATAATTAACGGTTGCTCAGTATATCTCTCTGTAAAGAAAAGAACAATATTATCTTTTCCTTCTAGGTTATAGAAAGGGTGGTCTTTAGGAATGTGTTGCAGCCCTACTTTAGCCTTTCCATCTTCAAATTGTGCAACATATTTAAGTCTACAGTCTTTGCTAGCAGCATCATTATAGATTTTATCAAAATGAGCTTTATTTTTCACAAGAGATTTGTAGAAATCTTCTACGCTATTTGTGTCTAAACTCTCTTGAGGAAGAAAAGCTTCATTCTCTATCTCTTCAATATCTATTTCATGACCGCTTTCACGAGCAAGAATTAATATTTTACGCATTACATCAATTCCGCTTAAGTCAATTTTAGGATCTGGTTCTGTGTATCCTTCATCTTGAGCTTCTTTTACAACTTCATGGAAATCTGTTTTGTCGTTAAAATTATTGAAGACGAAATTTAAACTTCCGGAAAGTACCGCTTGTATTTTTGTAATCTTATCACCAGAGGCAATTAAATTTTTAAGGGTATCTATAATAGGCAACCCTGCACCTACATTCGTTTCGAATAAGAATGGAGCGTTGTATTGTCTTGAAAGCTCTTTTAGGTGGATGTAATTTTTATACGGAGAAGAGGCAGCGATTTTGTTACAAGTAACAACAGAAATACTGTCGTTTAAATAGTTCTCGTAAGTGTTTGCAACTACTTCATTTGCAGTATTATCAACAAAAATACTGTTTCTAAGATTTAACTCTTTTACTTTATCATAAAATGCTTCTAATCCTGTTTTTTCACCTTCATCTAAAAGCGTTTTCCAATTCTTAAGATCGATTCCGTTTTCATTAAAGATCATTTTTCTAGAATTAGAAAGAGCGACAACACGGATGTTTAATTTTAATTGCTTCTTAAGGAACTTGCGCTGCTTTTCTATCTGAGCTAGGAATTTCTCTCCTACATTTCCAACTCCCATTACAAATAGGTTGAGTTGCTTTATGTTATCTTCAAAAAACTGCTCATGGAGTGTGTTCAGAGCTTTTTTAACATCGTTTTTATTGATTACAGCAGAGATATTTCTTTCAGAAGCACCTTGAGCAATAGCACGGATATTGACATTATTCTTTCCTAATGCACTAAACATACGCCCGCTAAGTCCTTGGTGACTTTTCATATTGTCTCCAACTAAAGCTACAATTGCTAAATCATCTTCAACAATAACAGGGTTTATTTTTTTGAGTGTCATTTCATATTCAAACCCTTTATTAAGTGCAGTTCTAGCTTTTTCAGCATCAGCAGAAGCAACTCCAATACAGATAGAATGCTCTGAAGAGGCTTGAGTAATAAAAACAACACTCACTTTTGCTTCAGAAAGAACTTCAAAAAAGCGTTTTGAAATTCCAGGAATACCTACCATTCCACTTCCTTCTAAAGAAATTAAGGAAATACTTTCTACATGACTTATTCCTCTAACAGCGCGAGCTTTTCCGTTGTTGTTTTTTGTGATTAGTGTTCCTTCTTCATTAGGAGCGAAGGTGTTTTTTATATGAATAGGAATTCCTTTTGATAAAACAGGTTGTATTGTTGGCGGATATAAAACTTTAGCCCCAAAATGAGACAGTTCCATTGCTTCTTGATACGAGATATGTGGAATTGCAAACGCTTGTTTTACAAGTTTTGGATTGGCAGTGTACATTCCGCTAACGTCTGTCCATATTTCTAAGGCATCACTATTTATAGCCGCAGCAATTATGGCTGCAGTATAATCGGAACCTCCACGACCTAATGTTGTAGATTCTCCTTTTGCAGAAGAAGCAACAAAACCAGGAACTACAATTACCTGATAACTAACAGTACCAAAATAGTTTTCGCAAAGCTCATTAGTAGTCTTAAAATCAACGATAGCTTTCCCGAAAGAATCGTCTGTCTTTATAAGAAGTCTACTGTCTTTATGTACACTCTCTAAACCTTCTTTTACAAAATATTCGTTGATAATAAATGAAGATAGAAGTTCTCCGTAGCCAACAATTTTATCTAGTAATTTTGGAGTGATTTCTCCGATTAAAAAAGCACCTTCTAGTAAAGTTTCAAGAACATTTAGCTCTCTTTTTATATTGCTTATAACTTTACTTTGGTTGTTTATAGAGATAAGTTCTTGGGCGGTTTTAATATGTCTTTCTTCTATTTCCTCTAATACATTTTTGTAATCTTCATCTAGTGAAGAAGCGAGGAGAGAGGCTTTTACAAGCATATCTGTAACACCTCCAAAGGCAGAAACTATAATGGTAGTTTTTTCCTCTTTTGAGCTATTGACGACTATATCTTTTACTTTTTCTATATTCTCTGCATTAGCAACCGAAGTGCCGCCAAATTTTAATACTTTCATTTGTTAGTTTTTTCTATTATGGAGTGTTTGTGTGAATTGAGATCCATAATAATGTTTAATAGTTCTTTTAAAGTTAGTTGGATGTTGTTTATGTGAAAATTATGCTTGCTAAAACCTCGAGTAATCGCTTTTATATTTTTGCATATAATACAACAATGGGCTAATTTTATATAGTACTGCTTGTATTGTTGCATTTTTATAATCTATAAAAGGAATCTCCTTTGTTTGGATTTAAACAAATATAATATACGGACGATATGTGAAAATTTATACCCCAAAAGGGGTAATAATAGTAGTGTTACGAATAATAGAAACAATACATGTATTCTCCGTGGAGAATATAGAAGTAGTATGTATGTTATTAAAACTTTGCATGTGTTTATTCGTAATAGTATTCAAATGTAGTACTTTTATAGTATTAAAAAAACATAAAAGTTATTATTAAGAATTTAATAATTTAACTAAAGAATTGTTGTAAAATGAAGATTTTTTCTACTAAACAAATACGCCTTGCTGATAAATTAACAATTGAGAGGCAAAATATTACCAGTGATGAATTGATGGAGAGGGCTGGTAAAACAGTTTTTAATTGGATAAATAGACAATTAGTAAATTCAAAAGTTAAGATTCATATTTTCTGTGGAATAGGAAATAATGGAGGAGATGGTTTGGTTGTAGCTCGACTATTATTGGAACAAGGGTATGATATTTCTGCTTATGTTGTGAATTATAGTGATAAACGTTCTAAAGATTTTTTGCTGAATTTTGATAGGATAAAAAACCTAAAATATTGGCCGGAGTTACTTACAGAAGATAATGACCTTCCCAGAATTGGTGCTAATGATATAGTAATAGATGCTATTTTTGGAATCGGCTTAAATAGACCAGCTGCTAGCTGGGTAGCTGCTATTATAAATCATATAAATAAAAGTGGTGCTTTTGTTCTTTCTGTAGATATTCCTTCGGGCCTTTATATGGAGAAGGCTATTACAGAAAAAGATACAGTTATAAGAGCAAATTATACGCTTACATTTCAATTGCCTAAATTAATTTTCTTATTACCGCAGTCTGGGATTTATACCGAATATTGGGAGGTTCTAGATATTGGTCAGGATGCAGAACACTTGTATAAAGAGCCTACAGATATGTTTTATGTAGAAAAGTATGATGTTCTTGGGGTTTATAAACCACGTGGAAGATTCTCTCATAAAGGCACATTTGGTCATGCTTTGATAATTGGAGGTAGCTATGGTAAAATTGGCGCTGCTCTTATGTGTAGCGAAGCTGCATTACATTCTGGAGCTGGATTGGTTACTTCTTACATTCCTAAATGTGGATATCAAACAATACAAGCTTCTTTTCCTGAGGCGATGGTTTTAACAGATTCCGAGGAAACACATATTTCTAATATAAAATTTGATATCACGCCTACCGCTATTGCAATCGGACCAGGATTAGGGAAGCACGCAGATACTGTAAAAGCTTTTTCTGACTTTATTATTCAGAATAAAAAACCTTTAGTGGTAGATGCTGATGCTCTAAATATTATTTCTGAAAATCAACATCTTTTAAAAGCGATTAAAGGAAATGCTATTTTGACACCACATCCAAAGGAATTGGAGCGGCTAATAGGAAGCTGGAAAGACGACTTTGATAAATTAGAAAAAGCGAAGCAGTTTTCAAAAGAAAATGAATTGGTGCTTTTGATAAAGGGCGCATATACGGTTACTATAAATAAAGGAGAATTGTATTTTAATTCCACAGGAAATCCTGGTATGGCAACAGGGGGAAGTGGAGATGTGCTAACAGGGGTTATTTGTGGACTCTTAGCGCAGGGATATAGTTTGTTTGAAGCTGCGATAATGGGAGTGTATATCCATGGAAGAGCTGGAGATCTAGCTGTGTTGCGTTCTGGCGTAGAAGCGCTAACAGCAACAGATATTATTGATTTTACAGGAGATGCCTTTATTGATTTGCTGAAGAAAAACACGAAAGATTATCAAGAAAATCAAGATAATGCTTAATATAAAATAAGGATTAGGTTAATTGTTTGTATTTCCTTGTAAAATTAGTCGGTAATGCAGATTTTTGGACTTTTAACTACATAAAGAGAATGAACGATTTTTACTATATAAGCTCAGAAGTATTAGATATTGAAACGATTTCTAATGTAATAGATAATAAGTTAAAGCTTAAACTATCTGATGAGGCTAAAGTTAATATAGATAATTGCAGAAAGTACTTAGATAAAAAGATAGCTGCGGATAAAAAACCAGTTTATGGTATTAATACTGGATTTGGATCTTTATGTAATGTAAAAATTGCTGACGATCATTTGAGTCAGCTTCAAGAAAACTTGGTGATGTCTCATGCCTGTGGTACGGGTGAAGCGGTGCCAAAGGAGATTGTAAAACTAATGTTGTTACTTAAAATACAATCTTTAAGTTACGGACATAGTGGGGCGCAACTCGCTACAGTTTGTAGATTGATAGATTTGTATAATGAAGATATAATCCCTGTTGTATATACCCAAGGTTCCTTAGGTGCATCAGGGGATTTAGCTCCGCTTGCACATCTTTCACTTCCTTTATTAGGAATGGGAGAAGTTTATTATAACGGAAAAACGGTAAAAACTGCAACTGTATTAAAAGAGAAAAATTGGGAGCCGATAGCTTTGCAGTCAAAAGAAGGACTAGCGCTTTTAAATGGAACTCAATTTATGAGTGCATATGGGGTGTGGTGTATAATAAATGGGTATAGACTTTCCTATTTAGCGGATTTAGTGGGAACGATGTCCTTAGACGCTTTTGGCGGACTTACAGAACCATTTAATAAATTAATACACTTAGTGCGACCGCATAGAGGACAAATAAAAACTGCTGCTAGAATTTTAAGTTTTATTGAAGGAAGTGAGATTTCTGAACTTCCTAAAACACAGGTTCAAGATCCATATTCTTTTAGATGTATGCCGCAAGTTCATGGTGCTTCAAAAGATGTTTTGGCGCATGTAAGAAAAGTTTTTAAGACTGAAATTAATTCGGTTACCGATAATCCAAATATATTTATTGATCAAGATGAGATTTTATCTGGAGGTAATTTTCATGGTCAGCCACTAGCGATGGCCTTAGATTATTTAGGAATTGCATTGGCAGAGTGGGGAAGTATTTCTGAAAGAAGAACCTATCAGTTAATTTCTGGACAACGAGGATTGCCATCATTTTTGGTGAATGATCCTGGATTGAATTCTGGATTGATGATTCCGCAGTATACCGCCGCTAGTATTGTGAGTCAGAATAAGCAATTAGCAACTCCTGCAAGTGTAGATACTATTGTTTCTTCTAACGGTCAAGAAGATCATGTAAGTATGGGAGCAAATGCAGCAACGAAGTGTTTTAGAATCTTAGAAAATCTAAAATCAATTCTGGCAATCGAACTTTTAAATGCTTCTCAAGCATTGGCCTTTAGACATCCGGCAAAATCGTCAGAAATAATAGAAGACTATTTTGAGGCTTATACTAAAGTAGTTCCTTTTGTTGATAAGGATAGAGTTTTTCATGACGATATTAAGAAAACTATCGAATTTATGGGAACGACAAAAGTATCTCCTGAAATGTTTAAAGATTAAGAGTAATAGGATTTAGGTTTGAGAAGGGCCTAAGTATTTAAAAAGTTTTAAAATTAGGGATGAGAAAGTGATTTAATCCATTTTCTTTAGCACCCACTTTACGGAGTCTTCTAAGTTTTTGAAGAGCTTCATTTCTTTACCATAAAAATACTTCTCGATCTTAAAATTATGTCTATAAAGTTCTTTACTAGATACAATAGCTAATAATTTTAAATTATCAATATCTTTTATGTATTCGTAGAGTGTAGGGTTAATGGCGTATGCATTTTTCCTGTAAGAAATATAGCTATAGTTTTTGTTGCGATAATGAATGTCTGCAATAGCTATTAAATCGGATAAATTCTCTAATGACAAATCGATTCCATCATTAATTATACCTATGACAAACTTTGGGTATATTTCTATATATCCAAAATCTAATTTATAAGATTTAATTAGTTTATGTTTACTAACGAGCGTTGTCATGCAGCAAAAATAAATCTAATCGCATTCTTAATTTATTTTATGAAAGAATATTAGATTAAGTACATTAATTGTTAGCCGAATTGAATATTTATTGAAGGATAGAAATGAAAAATATTCAAAAAGATACTGTAATATTGAAGAATTAGTAAAGTATAAGATTAAAAAAGAACCCGAAATGCCTTTAGTTTAACGTAAGGTATTTCGGGTTTAATGATTTTATAAAATAGATTCCCTTATGGTTTCCAGTTTAGTTTCTTTTCGATGGATTTTATCATGAGTCCTGCAATATCAATATTTGTAGCAGTTTCAATACCTTCTAATCCAGGAGAAGAATTTACTTCAAGTAATAAAGGACCTTTTGCGGATCTTATTATATCTACTCCAGCTACATCGAGCCCCATTGCTTTTGTAGCTTTAATAGCTATTTTCTTTTCTGCTGCCGTAAGTTTTACCAATGATGCCGTTCCTCCTAAGTGCATATTTGCTCTAAATTCTCCTGGAGGAGCTTCTCTTTGCATTGCTGCAACAACTTTTCCGTCGATCACAAAAATACGAAGGTCTTTTCCGTCGGCTTCTTTAATAAATTCTTGTACTAATATATATGCATTTAGGCTTTTAAATGCATTGATAACACTCTCTGCTGCCTTTTTTGTTTCAGCTAAAACAACGCCTTTTCCTTGAGTTCCTTCAAGAAGTTTTATGATAAGAGGAGAGCCTCCAACCATTTTTATAAGGTCGTTGGTGTCTAAAGGAGAGTTCGCAAAACCAGTTGTAGGAATGCTCACTCCATTTTTCAGTAATAATTGTAATGAAAATAGTTTGTCTCTAGACTGACGAATTGATTCCGCTTTATTTAAACAGGCAATATTTATAGATTCAAAATGTCTTGCTAGAGAACATCCGTAATAAGTCATACTCGGACGAATTCTAGGAATTATGGCGTCTAAGTCGTTTAGAATTCTACCTCCACGATAATGTATTTCTGGAGTTTCGGCGTCTAATTTCATGTAGCATTGGCGGATGTTGAAAAATTCAACTTCGTGTCCCATGCGTTCTCCAGCTTCTATAATTCTTCGGTTACTGTATAAATTTGGATTGCTAGCAAGAAGTCCAATCTTTAAGCCACCTTGAATTTGAACGTTAGCTTTGTATCTTTTATTAACATCTTCATCGCTGAGGTCGCCAAGCATAAAGCTACTTTCTGGATCAACAATAAGTCTTCCCATCATAGCTTCTCTTCCTAAAAGCATACGGTATCCCATGCTATCTCTATTGGTAAGAGAAACTTCTATATCCCAAGAAGTATCGTTGAGATTAAGCGTAGTTTTTATGATATATCTATTTTCACGGTTACCTGTAGAGCTTTTAATAACTCTTTTATCAACAACAACAGCTTCGCAATGAATTACTTTTTTGCCGTTATGTTGAATAGGGTACACATCAAAAGTTACCCATGTATCGTTATTTCGCTGAAATGGCTGAATATTTACAGCATGTAGCGCAGACGTTTTAGCACCGCTATCTACACGTACTTTGATGGTTGATATATCTAAATCTGGTAATGATACCCATTCTTGGCTACCAATAATCGTTTTGTTACTCATTTAAATGTTTTTAGGTTCTAATCCTAGGGTTTATTTGTTCGACTTCCTATGTGTTTTAAAAGAAAGTGTCGAATAGAGTTATTTTTAAGCTTAGAGTTTACTCTAAGTGATCTTCCGAAGCTATAAGGCTAAGGATAGGTTATTTACAGGACAAACTTAAGCAAAAGCAAAAAGAGAGTTCCCAATTCTTCTAAGTTAAGAAGAATTTTAGAGCCAGTAAAATTAAATAAAAAAACGTGCGATAGTTATACCGCACGTTTTAATTATTGTAAAATTAATATAAACTTATGATTCAGTTGACTTTTCAGCTTTACTGATAGTTATAGTAAGTTCATCTTTTTCTTTGTCTAGATCCATAAAAATACTATCCCCTTCAGATAGTTTTGAAGTGATAATCTCTTCAGCTAAAGCATCTTCAATATATTTCTGAATAGCTCTTTTTAGAGGTCTAGCTCCGTATTGTTTATCAAAACCTTTATCAGCAATATAATCTTTTGCTTTTTCGGCTAATTTTAAATTGAAGCCTAGGCTTTCAATACGTTTATAGAGTTTCTCTAATTCGATATCGATAATTTTGTGAATGTCTTCTCTCTCTAAAGAGTTGAACACAACAACATCATCAATTCTGTTTAAGAACTCTGGAGCAAATGCTTTTTTCAAGGCATTTTCGATTACACTTTTTGAGTGTTCATCTGCTTGCGCTTTTTTGGCCGATGTTCCAAAACCAACTCCTTGACCGAAGTCTTTTAATTGGCGAGCTCCAATATTGGAAGTCATAATGATGATAGTATTTCTAAAATCAATTTTTCTTCCTAAGCTATCGGTAATATATCCATCATCTAATACCTGTAAAAGCATATTAAATACATCTGGATGTGCTTTTTCTACCTCATCTAAAAGAATTACAGAATATGGTTTTCTTCTTACTTTTTCGGTAAGTTGACCACCTTCTTCGTATCCTACATATCCTGGAGGTGCTCCAATCAATCTAGAGATAGCAAATTTCTCCATGTATTCACTCATGTCGATACGAATAAGCGCATCTTCAGAGTCGAACATCATGTTAGCAAGAACTTTTGCTAATTGCGTTTTACCAACACCAGTCTGCCCTAAGAATATAAAAGAACCAATTGGTTTATCTGGATCTTTCAATCCGGCTCTATTTCTTTGGATGGCTTTTACCACTTTGGCAACAGCGTTATCTTGTCCAATTACCTTCCCTTTAATAAGTTCAGGTAGCTTTGCTAATTTCGAGCTTTCTGCTTGTGCAATTCTAGTTACAGGAACGCCACTCATCATGGAAACTACATCTGCAACACTTTCATCTGTAACAATCTCACGATGTAATTTACTTTCCTCTTCCCAGTTTTCTTGAGCGATAGCTAAATCTTTTTCGATACGCTTTTCATCGTCTCTAAGTTTAGCAGCCTCTTCGTATTTTTGCTTTTTAACAACAGAATTCTTCAGTTCTTTAACTTCTTCTAATTGCTTTTCTAGCGTTAGAATTTGCTTAGGAACCTCCATGTTTGTGATATGAACTCTCGATCCAGCTTCATCCAAGGCATCAATAGCTTTGTCTGGAAGGAAACGATCTGTTAAATATCTGTTGGTAAGCTTAACACAAGCTTTAATTGCTTCGTCAGTATAAGTTACATTATGGTGCTCCTCATACTTATCTTTAATGTTGTTAAGGATTTCAATAGTTTCTTCAACACTTGTAGGCTCAACAATTACTTTTTGAAATCTTCTTTCTAGGGCGCCATCTTTTTCGATATACTGTCTGTATTCATCTAAAGTAGTAGCTCCTATACATTGAATCTCTCCACGTGCTAATGCAGGTTTGAACATATTAGAAGCATCTAAACTTCCAGTAGCTCCACCAGCGCCGACAATAGTGTGAATTTCATCAATAAAAAGAATAATATCATCATTCTTTTCAAGTTCGTTCATTACAGCTTTCATGCGCTCTTCAAACTGTCCTCGGTATTTTGTACCGGCAACAAGAGAGGCAAGGTCTAGAGTAACGACTCTTTTATTATAAAGAATTCTTGAAACTTTCTTTTTAACAATACGCAAGGCAAGTCCTTCTGCGATGGCACTTTTACCAACTCCAGGCTCTCCAATTAATAGCGGATTGTTTTTCTTTCTACGACTTAGGATTTGAGAAACTCTTTCAATTTCTTTCTCTCTTCCTACTACAGGATCCAATTTATCTTCTTCAGCCATCTGTGTAAGATCACGTCCGAAGTTATCTAAAACAGGAGTTTTAGACTTTTTATTAGACTTAGGAGCGCCTCCTGTAGTTCCAAAAGGATTGTCTCGAGGCTCTTCTCCAGCGCCAGTTTCATCTGAAAAAGATTCAGCTGAAGGTGCGTCTATATAATCGTCATCGCTAGTTATCATAAGCTTAAATTGTTCTTTAACATTATCGTAATCAATCTTAAGCTTGTTAAGAAGTTTTGTTGTTGGGTCGTTCTCATTCCTTAATATACAAAGCAACAAATGAGCTGTGTTTATAGAAGAACTTTGAAACAACTTAGCTTCTAAAAAAGTAGTTTTTAAAGCGCGTTCGGCTTGTCTGGTAAGGTGTAAATTACGTTTATCGTTTGCATTTATACCACTAGCAGGGTTCGACGGACTTAATATCTCTACTTTTCTTCTTAAATGTTCAAGGTCTATACTTAATGCTGTTAATATGTCTATTGCTTTTCCGTTTCCATCACGCAAAAGTCCGAGCATAAGATGTTCCGTTCCAATAAAATCGTGCCCTAATCTTAAGGCTTCTTCTTTACTGTAAGCAATTACATCTTTTACTCTTGGTGAAAAATTATCATCCATACTTTTTTCCTTTCTTCAGTTAAAAATAGTAAAACAACTATAAGTAGACAAAAACTGTACCTTAATTCTTCTTCTTTGAGGCTACTTTCAGCTAATAGACAAAAAAAAGTATCAAAAACAAAAAAATTAACATTGATTTTATTAACCTTTCAAGGGGCTTTTTTTGTTGATAAAAACATTAAAAAACCTTTTAGAGTAAGGTGAAATCGTCTTTAAAATGTGTATATTGGCTCGATTTATAATTAAAACATAATTTATATTTAATATGGCAGAAGGAGAAAAGCTGATCCCTATTAATATTGAGGACGAGATGAAATCGGCTTACATTGATTATTCAATGTCGGTCATTGTGTCACGTGCTCTTCCAGATGTTAGGGACGGATTAAAACCAGTTCACCGCCGCGTTTTATTCGGAATGCATGAATTGGGAGTTAGATCTAACAGTTCTTATAAGAAGTCTGCAAGAATTGTAGGAGAGGTATTAGGTAAGTATCACCCACATGGAGATACTTCTGTTTATGACGCAATGGTGCGTATGGCTCAGCATTGGAGTCTGCGATATATGATGGTAGATGGGCAAGGTAACTTTGGTTCTGTGGATGGCGATAGCCCTGCAGCGATGCGTTATACCGAGGCACGTATGCGTAAGATATCTGAAGACATGCTTGCTGATATTGATAAGGATACTGTAGACCATCAGTTAAACTTTGACGATACATTAAAAGAGCCGAAAGTACTTCCTACAAGAGTTCCTAATTTATTGATTAATGGAGCTTCAGGAATTGCAGTAGGTATGGCTACAAATATGCCTCCTCATAACCTTTCTGAGGTTGTAGATGGTACTGTAGCTTATATTGAGAATAACGATATTGAGATTGATGAATTAATTGAACATATAAAAGCTCCAGATTTTCCAACAGGAGGTACTATATATGGCTATGATGGTGTTCGTGAGGCTTTTAAAACTGGTAGAGGGCGTGTTGTTATTCGTGCCAAAGCTACTACAGAAGAGGTTAACGGACGTGAATCTATCGTAGTTACAGAAATTCCATATCAAGTTAACAAGGCAGACATGATTAAAAAGACTGCCGATCTTGTTAATGATAAGAAAATTGAAGGGATTTCTAATATTCGTGATGAGTCGGATAGAAATGGAATGAGAATCGTTTATATTCTTAAACGTGACGCTATTCCTAACATTGTTCTTAATACATTATATAAGTATACAGCGCTACAATCTTCTTTCAGTGTTAATAACATTGCATTGGTTAACGGAAGACCAAAATTACTTAACTTAAAGGAAATGATCCATTATTTTGTGGAGCATCGCCATGAGGTAGTAGTTAGAAGAACAGAATATGAACTGCGTAAAGCTGAAGAGCGTGCTCATATATTAGAAGGATTAATTATTGCTTCTGATAATATAGATGAGGTGATTGCAATTATCCGTGGTTCTGGTAATGCAGATGAAGCGCGTACGCGTTTGATTGAGCGTTTTGAACTTAGTGAAATCCAAGCGAAAGCAATCGTAGAAATGCGATTAAGACAACTTACAGGTCTTGAGCAGGATAAGCTACGTACAGAGTACGATGAAATCATGAAGTTTATTGAAGAATGTAAAGATATTCTTGCTAATAAAGAGCGTAGAATGGAGATCATTAAAACAGAACTTCTTGAGGTTAAAGAAAAGTATGGAGATGATAGACGTTCTGTAATTGAATATGCTGGGGGAGACCTTAGTATGGAAGATATGATTCCAGATGAGCAAGTGGTAATTACTATTTCTCATGCGGGTTATATTAAAAGAACGCCTTTAACAGAATATAAAACTCAGAATAGAGGTGGAGTAGGACAAAAAGGAAGCTCTACACGAAACGAAGACTTCTTAGAGCATTTATTTGTTGGTACAAACCACCAGTATATGTTATTCTTTACGCAAAAAGGAAAATGTTTCTGGATGCGTGTTTTCGAAATTCCTGAAGGAAGTAAAACTTCTAAAGGACGTGCTATTCAGAATTTAATAAATATTGAGCAAGATGATAAGGTGAAAGCCTTTATTTGTACTCAAGATTTAAAAGATGAAGAGTATATAAACAGCCATTTTGTCATTATGGCAACTAAAAAAGGTGTTGTTAAGAAAACTTCTTTAGAGCAATATTCTCGTCCAAGACAAAACGGAATTAATGCAATTACAGTTCGTGAAGGCGATGAATTGCTTGAAGCTAAACTAACAACAGGTAACAGTCAGATATTATTAGCTGTTAGATCTGGTAAAGCGATTCGTTTTGAAGAAGGTAAAACACGTCCGATGGGTAGAAATGCCTCTGGAGTTCGTGGTATTACTCTTGCAGATGATAATGATGAGGTTGTAGGAATGGTATCTGTACATAACCTAGAAGAAAACATACTTGTTGTTTCTGAAAATGGTTATGGAAAACGTACTTATTTAGACGATCCTGAAGATGGAGAACCAGTTTACCGAATTACAAATAGAGGAGGTAAAGGGGTTAAAACAATGTCTATTACAGAAAAAACTGGAGCTATTGTAGCTATTAAAAACGTATCCGACGAGGATGATCTTATGATTATCACAAAATCTGGAGTTGCTATTCGTATGGCAATTGAAGATTTAAGAGTTATGGGGCGTGCTACACAAGGGGTGAAACTAATCAATCTGAAGAACGATTCTATTGCCGCTGTAGCTAAAGTTATGAAAGAAGAGGATGATATAGAAGACATAGATGACATCGAAGTTGTAGAGGATGGCACAGATGTTGATTCTAACAAAAGCGATATCGATACCCCTAATGTCGATACCGAATCTGATAATGAGAAAGAATAATATTTAACACAAATTTTTTAAACAATGAAAAAACAAGTTCTATTAGCATCTGCAATATTAGCATCATCTTTTGCTGTTGCGCAGAAAAGCGAACTTAGAGATGCTGAAAAAGCCTTAGATAATGGAAGTGCTGCTGAAGCAAAAACTACGTTACAAAGTTTATCATCTACAATTGAATCTGCAGATGATAAATATAAAGCGGAGTATTACTTTTTAACTGGTAAAACCTATGCAGATCTTGCAAAGAAAGGTGGAGCTGATGCAGATTATGAGAAAGCAGTTGCTTCTTTAAACGAATTGATAGCGTTTGAAAAAGAATACAAAACTAAATATACTGATGATGCTAAAGAGATTCTTAATAATCTTTCTGGTGACATTGTAAATGCTGCTGTTGAAGATAACAAGAATGAAAATTTTGCTGGTGCTGCAAATAAGCTTTATATGGCTTATGAGATGACAGATAATGAAGATTATTTATACTTCGCTGCATCTAGTGCTGTAAATGGTGGTGAGTATGACACTGCTTTAAGTTATTACGAAAAACTTAAAGAGCTTGGTTATACAGGAGAAAGTACAGCTTATATGGCGGTTAACAAAGAAACTGGAGAAGTTGAAAATCTAGGTTCTGAGCAAAATCGTGATTTAATGGTTAAAACTGGAGAGTATTCTGATCCTACTGAGGAGAAAACAGAATCTAGAATGCCAGAGATCGTTAAAAACATCGCTTTAATTTATAATGAAAAGGGTGAGACTGAAAAAGCTGCTGCAGCTATTAAAGATGCGCGTGCTGCTAATCCTGATGATATAAACTTATTACTTACGGAAGCTAATATGTATATCAAAATGGGAGATAAGGCTAAGTTCCAATCTTTAATGGAAGAGGCTATTCAGAAAGATCCAAAAAACCCTACTCTTTATTACAACTTAGGAGTTATTCTTGCGGAGCAAGGTAATAAAGAAAAGGCTAAAGAATACTATGAGAAAGCTTTAGAATTAGATCCAGAAAATGAAAATGTATATTTAAATATGTCTTCATTAATTCTTTCTGGAGAGAGAGAAATGGTAGAAGAAATGAATGGTTTAGGTAACAGTGCCGCTGATAACAAACGTTATGATGAGTTAAAAGCTGAGCGTGAAGCTATTTACAAATCTGCTGTTCCTTATTTAGAGAAGCTATTAACTGTTAATCCTAATAACGTAGATGCAATAAGAACACTTATGAATATCTATGGTACAATTGGTGAGCAGGCAAAATTTACTGAAATGAAAGAAAGACTTGCGGCTTTAGAGCAGTAAAATTTTTCAAGAAATAATAAGAGAATCGTCTAAAATTAATTTTTTAGGCGATTTTTTTTGAATAGACTTTTTAGCTAGTAATTCTTATTTATTGGTGGAGTGTAATTTTCTGTGACGTTTGAACGAAAACAGCTACTTGGTCTGTTCGATATTTCTATGTTGTATAGAATGTTCTTGCCATTGATTTAAGCTAATTTGGAGTGCTTTTTAATGCACTTTTTTCTTTTAGTTGGATTGTGTCAGGATAAAGTTTATAATTAAATACGGTGCTTTCTGTAATGAGAAATATGTAATCACTTTAAGTATTAATACTAAAACTATTAGTGAGTTGTATGGGTAAGATGCTATTATAGGTAATTACTAATTATAAGGTTTTAGAATTATCAGTGAAAGTTAGTGTATGAGTTCTTACTCATAAATGTGTAGGATTCAAAAAAAATAGGCTGCCTTTTTGGGTAGCCTATTTTTTTAAATATTGGTTAAGGAATGTTTATTCACAACCTCCAGTAAATCCTTCAGCGTTAAACTCTGTTTGTACAGCTCCTTGGTTTTCTCCTTGTACTGCTTGGATAACCAATAGATTAAGTCCACTTCCATCTCTTTTAGGACTACAGTATTCAAATAAGTAATAACTACTTGCTTGTCCAGCAACATTATCAGAAATTTCTTCAAAGGTATCCTCTAAATCATCTTTATCATTAGCAAAAGCATATCCTGTTTTTCCTATTTCCTCTAAAACATTCTTGTCTATTTCATCACCTAAACCAATGGTAAAGAAAGATATATTTTCATTTGCGTTTTTAACTGCATTAGTAGCATCACTTTCTTTGTAACGTGCAGCTTGATCGGTTCCATCAGTAAATATGACCACTGAAGATGCAGCAAGAATATCATTTTCTTGATTCTCATTTAGAATTCCTGTTGCAATTTCTGTAGACTTAATTACAGCACCATATAAATCAGTAGAAGGGTCGTTGCTAATATTATCAGTAATTCCTTCAATAGCTGCTGTAAGTTCTGCTCTGCTAGAAGTAAGAGGATTTAACTCGTGTAAAACATCTTCTCCGTCAAACCAGTAAATTGCCATTTTGTATTGCTCGTCTGCATCTGCAGGCATTACTTCATTTATAAAACTAACAGAAGCTGCTTTTAATTCTTCTAAACTTGTACTTAACACACTATTACTTAAGTCTAAAACAAGTAATGTATTTGTATTGAATATCTGAGTATCGGGAGAAATTCTTCCATTAGACTCAGATGGTGAAATTGGTTTGTAGCAATTGTCATTTCTTCCTTTTTCAAAAATATTAAAATTGCTAGATTCTAAATTAGAAACAGGCTCTCCATCTTTAGTATTCACTTTAAAGAAAACAGAAACTTTTCCTGGTAATGTGGTAAATGTCTCTTGTATGGTTAGAGATAATTGCTCTTCTCCCAAACCGAGGCAGTCATCTACACCAGATCCTGATGAGAAATCGTCATCAGAAGATCCGCAAGCATAAAATAGACTTACAAGACATAATACACTAAATATTGTTTTAATTAATTTCATGTGCTTCATTTTTATTTTAAATAAGTTCAAGCAAATACTATTTTGTTTATAGCATTGCGTTTTAATATTGTTATACCCAATATGGATAAAACGTTTCAAAAAGATTAAAATTATATTACAATACCAAATGTTTAACTTTTTATAAAGAAAGATAAATTGATATAAAGTGTAGTTCTAAAACTAGATGGGATAGCTGTTTTATTTATAGTAGTTTAGCTAGTTTGTATAGGGAGCAAAAAAATTTAAAGCTAAAATTTTTTAACTCTCTAGTTATATTGAGTTTAGCTTATTTTCTTAACTTTTTTTTCGCTGAGTAATAGTTGAATAATTTAATATTTTTGATCGAGGAGGTTATTGAAATTAGAAAAGTCATCATTTTCTGCCATTTTTTTGATTTTATCGGCATCAAAGTTTCCTTTCAGGTAAAGTAAAGAATTATTAGCACCTTTATTGTTGTGGAGAATAATTTCTTTAATGGTATTTCCTTTTTCTTTTACGGTTAAAAGGCTTTGAGTATCGGTAGTATTCTTTCTGAAAATATCTGAATAACCACTCTTAGTAATTTTGTCAATTTCTGAGTTTATCTGCTGATTTCTTAGTGCAGTATTTCCAGGGATATTCATATATCTAATATCAGAAACATTATTTATAAGAGCATCTACTTCTGGAGAAAGATTCCCAATTAGAGAATACATAAATTTAGGCACCTGTACCGCAGTTACGTTCGTATCATTTTTATGTGCATCATAAAAACTTTCTACAGAACTACCGCAAGAAGTTAATAAAAGAACGAGTCCAGCAAATAGAATTTTTCTAATCATGATAAGATATTTTCTTAAAGATAGTAAAAAAATCTATGTGCATGCATCCCATAATGGATCTTTGGGTAGGGGAGCGGTAACACTTATAAGTTCTTTTTTAACAGGGTGTTCAAACTCTAGTTTTCTAGCGTGTAAACTTATACTCCCATCTTTATTACTTCGGTCGAAATTGTATTTTAAATCGCCTTTTATAGGGCAGCCAATAGAAGAAAGTTGAGATCTTATCTGATGATGACGTCCCGTTTCTAGGTTAATTTCCAATAAATAATAATTGTTAAGGCTTTTTATGATGGTATAATCTAAAATTGCTTTCTTGCTGTCTGGAACCTCATTTTTATGAGCGTAAGACTTATTCTGCTTTGGATTTCGTTTCATCCAATGTATCAGCTTATCAGATTCTTTTTCAGGTTTATTTTTTACAATCGCCCAATATGTTTTTTTAGCATCTTTCTCTTTAAAAAGCTTATTTAGTCTTGGTAATGCCTTGGACGTTTTTGAAAATAAAACAATACCACTGGTCGGTCTATCCAAGCGGTGTACCACACCTAAATATACGTTTCCAGGTTTATTGTATTTATCTTTTATATATTCTTTTACAACTTCAGAAAGTGGTTTGTCGCCAGTCTTATCACCTTGAACAATGTCTCCTGCACGCTTATTAATAATAATAACATGGTTGTCTTCGTAAAGAACTTGGAGATTTTCTTTGGTTGAATGCTTACTCATTCGCTTCGTATTAGCTTTTAAATGATGAAGATTAGGTTTATTGAGATGATTGTGAAGTTATTTTTAAATATAACGGCCTATCACTTCAAGTTTAATATTGTTCTTCGTCGTTAGGGAAATCCTTACTTTTCACGTCGTCAACATATTGAGATATAGCATTTGTCATATCATCATATAGATTTAAATAACGTCTTAAAAAACGTGGATGGAATTCGTGTGTCATCCCTAAAAGATCATGCAATACTAATACTTGTCCATCAACACCATTACCAGCTCCAATTCCAATAATAGGAATAGAAACAGATGCTGCCACTTCTTTTGCAAGCTTTGCTGGGATTTTCTCTAAAACAATAGCGAAGCAACCAGCTTTCTCAAGCATTTTAGCATCTTCTTTTAGCTTTTTGGCTTCTTCTTCCTCTTTTGCTCGAACGGTATATGTTCCAAATTTATATATTGATTGTGGAGTGAGTCCTAAATGCCCCATGATAGGGATTCCAGCATTTAAAATTCGCTTTGTAGATTCTTTAATTTCTTTACCACCTTCTAACTTTACTGCATGAGCACCACTTTCTTTCATTATTCTAATAGCAGAACGTAATGCTTCTTTAGGATCCGATTGGTAACTTCCAAAAGGGAGGTCTACAACAACCAAAGCTCTATTTACAGCTCTAATAACAGAAGATGCATGATATATCATTTGATCTAATGTGATAGGAAGTGTAGTTTCATGACCAGCCATAACATTACTAGCAGAATCTCCAACTAAAATCACATCGATACCAGCGCCGTCTACAATTTTTGCCATCGAATAATCGTAGGCCGTTAGCATAGAAATTTTCTCGCCGTTTTGCTTCATTTCAACCAACGACTTTACTGTAATTCTTTTGTATTCTTTTTTTGCTACTGACATCTGTTCAGGTTTAGGGTATAAAATTACTGTTTTCGTTAGAGAATAACCATTTATTACGGTAGGAAATTACTATTTTAAGATTTATAATTTATAGCATAGACGTCAAATAGTTTATATGAATGAGTTTAGTATTACAGACTTTATAAAAGTAATTGTAACTTTAATTTTATAAATTGCTTCAAATATAAATCAACCAATTACTATACATGTTTAAATCTATTTCTACATTATTAATCTTCCTGTCTTTTTTTGGAGGATTTTCACAATCTAAAGTTGAGAATGAGACTACAAACCTAATAAAGAATTCATATTACGATGGAGTCTCTGTTGCTGTTCCAAAGAATGTATCGGAAGCTGAAGCATCTAAATTGTCCTCTATGGTGAGACCTTCTGCTCGTCAATTGAGATGGCAAAATTATGAAATGTTAGGTTTTGTACATTTCAACTTAAATACGTTTACAGGAATGCAATGGGGTTCAGGAAAAGAGGATTTAAATATATTTAATCCTAAAGAACTCGATACAGACCAATGGGTAAGTACTTTTAAAAGTGCTGGAATCACCTCTGTTATTTTGGTTTGTAAACACCATGATGGTTTTACTTTATGGCCAAGTAAATTTAGAGAACGTACCATAGCGAAAACTCCATGGAAAGATGGAAAAGGAGATGTAGTAAAAGAATTTATGGACGCTTGTAGAAAACAGGGAATTAAAACAAGTATTTATTATTCACCTTGGGATAAACAAGCACCTTATGGTGAAGACTCTTATAATGATCTTATGGTTAATGAATTAACAGAATTATTAACCAATTATGGAAATATAGACTTGGTATGGTTTGATGGAGCTGGACTCGATGAAAAGACAAGTGGAGTAAAAATGAAAATTGATTGGCCTAGAGTTTATAAGCTTATTCGAGATATACAACCGCAAGCATTAATTTCTGGTGCTGCCCCAGATATTAGATGGGTTGGTAATGAGGCAGGAAAAGGACGCTTTACCGAATGGAGCGTTCAAGGAATAGAGAGTATGGAAGCCGATTTTTCGGGATACGACAGTGGCGTACCATTAACAAAACCAACTTTAGGAAGTGTAGAAGAAATTAAAAATTATGAGCAATTAGCATGGTATCCTGCAAGGGGAGGGTTGCCTGTTAGAGTACAGTGGTTTTGGAAACCAGGTCAACACAATAGAGGCTTGGATTATATGATTAATTCCTATTTTGAAACTGTTGGTCAGAATAGTAATCTTTTAGTTAATTTATCTCCAGATAATAGAGGTCTGATTCCAGATGAAGATGTTCTTTTACTTACGAAGTTTGGAGAATATATTAAAGAGATGAAAAAGCATAACTATGCTAATGGAGCAGTTGCGTCTGCAACAGAAACTAGAGAAGGAGGATATGCTGGAAATTATCTTTTTGATGATGATATAAGAACATCTTGGGTTGCACCAGAAGGTAAAAGTACAGGAACAATTACATTAAAACTTTATGGTAGTCAAAATTTTAATGTTGTAGAATTACAGGAGAATGTTGTAGATTTTGGACAACGTGTAGAAAAATTTGAGATTGACGCTTATATAAATGATAAATGGGAGACTATTGGTAATGGAACTACTATTGGGATTCGTCGTTTCTTAAAAGTTCCAAATACCCAAACGGATAGCTTACGAATTAGAATAACAGATAGCAGAAATAGTCCAAGTTTATCAACTGTACGATTATACGTAGCTCCACCATTGTCTCCGTTGGTTTCTGTGGATAGAGATAAAAAAGGGAGAGTTTCAATTGATGGAGCTTCTACGAAAGTACTTTACACCGTAGATGGAAGCAGTCCGCAAGAGAGTGGAGTGCTTTATGAGTCGCCGTTCGAATTGCGAAATGGCGGAGTAGTAAGAGCAATAGCTGTAAATTCTGAAAAAGATAACTTTATTCAAGAGACGAGAAAAACCTTTAGTATTTTACCTGATGAATGGGATATTTCTAAGGGGAAAAATATGGATTATTGTTTAGATGATAACCCTGATACTGTTGCGGAACTACCTGAAAGTAAAAAAGGGAATACCTTTTTTGTTATTAATTTTCCTCGAAGCACAACGGTTAGTGGTTTTGGATACGTCCCTCCTTCTAAAGATCCATCAGTTGGAGGTAGAATAGAGGAGTATGTAATTTATGGTCTCGATGAAAGTGGAGAGTGGAAGGCTCTTGCAAATGGTTCGTTTGGGAATATAGATAACAATCCGATAGAAAGAAAGGTGACTTTTAAAAACGCAGTAGAAACAAAAGCTATTAAAGTTGAAATTAATAAAGTATCAAAACAACATAATACAGTGCGTATTGCAGATTTTAAAATCTATTAATAAAGAAGCTTTCTGATTTTTTCAAATCAAGATTCAGCTAAGTAATTTTAGTATCAATAAAAAAGGATCCGATCTCTCTAATAGCTGAGAAATCGAATCCTTTTTTTATTCAGGACAGAAATAATTTAGTTTTTCTTTCCTAAAAGACTTTCATTAAACAGGTTGAAAATTCTAGTATATTCATCTGTCCAACTACTAGGCTCTACAAAACCATGCCTTTCTACTGGATAAACAGCCATTTCCCAATTGGTTTTTCCTAGCTCGATAAGTTTTTGAGAAAGGCGTACCATATCTTGGAAATGCACATTATCATCTACCATTCCGTGTAAAATAAGTAAATCTCCTTCCAAACCATCAGCAAAATATATAGGAGAGCTTTTTCTGTATGCAAGGCTATCTGTTGTTGGAGTATTTAAAATACGAGCTGTATAGCCATGATTGTAAGCTGCCCAATCTCCTACAGATCTTATTGCAGCACCAGCCGTAAAAGTATCAGCTTCATTAAACATTCCCATTAGTGTAATAAATCCACCATAAGAACCTCCATAAATTCCAATTTTATCTTTATCAATTCCATGTTCATTTACCAAATAAGCCGCACCGTCTACCTGATCGCTTAAATCTTTTCCTCCCATATGTCTGTAGATGCCTGTACGCCAATCTCTACCATATCCTGCGCTTCCACGGTAATCAATATCCAAAACAGTGTATCCGTTATCAACTAAAATATTATGAAACATATATTCACGAAAGTAAGAACTCCACCATTTATGTGCATTCTGTAAATACCCAGCACCGTGAACAAAGATTATTGCCCCTTTATTTTTTACTTCTGTAGCTGGTTTGTAGATTCTTGCGTGTACGTTAGCACCATCATTTGCTTTAAAAGTTATGAACTCTGGAGCTCTCCAATCGTACGCTTCAAAATCTTTGGTTGTAGAATGTGTTACTTGTTTTGCAACGGCATTTTTATTATAAATTGGATTTTCCTTTATATACAATTCCGTAGGTTGATTGGCGTAAGAGTAGAGGATAGCCATTTGCTTTTCATCAGGAGAAAGCGTGACATCATTTCTTCCTGTCTTGGAAGTTAATTGCTCCATTTTCCCGCCATTTAAAGACATTCTATAAAATTGACGATCTCCAGGATGCGTTTTGTTTGCTGTAAAATACCAATGCTTCTTATCGTTAGCGATTTTAGGGTTATAAATTTCAAAATCCCCAGAAGTTAGCGCTTTTGATTTTTTATTAGTTGTATTTAAAGTATAAAGATGTGAATATCCAGTTTTTTCCGATTGAAACCATATACTTTTATCATCTGGCATCCATCCTAGTTCACCACCTCGATAACCACCAATTCCAGGTCCTGCAATCCAAGCGATATCATGCTGGTGATCCAAATTAGTTACTGTACCATCTTCCGTGTTTAATAAAACAATCCATCGGTCTTTATAGTCGTTCGTATTGATGTCTAAAACAGCTTTACTACCGTCTTTATTCCAAATAGGGCCACTTATATATCCTATTCTATTATCATTTTTATATGTTTTATCAGGATAATCTTTAGTGTATTCAGGGATATAATCCAATCCTTCAAGATTGTCTAATGCAACAGGATATGTTTTTCTGTTTTCAATATCATATATAAAAAGCTCATATGTATCGGGCTTATTTCCTACTTTAGATCGTGTGTGTTGATCTTCAGTATAGCCAGATTCTGTAACGTAATGTGGGGTAATAGTCCCTTTATTGTCTTCCCTTTCTACCATTAAGTAGCTTACATACTTCCCATCTGGACTTATATGTTGGTTTTGAATAGATTTACCTTCAGAATAAATTGGAAGAGGAGCTTTTAGAGCTTCCTTTTTATCAAAATAATCCTGTCTATCTTTTTTAGCTTTGCGTTCACTTAAAACATCGAAAAGAGCTAATTGGTCTTGGTGTAGCCATTCATCTTTTTCATCTCTTTTATTCCCGTCTTTCTCTTTTCCGTTATTGAAATCGGTAATTTGTTTTGTTACTCCAGTTTTTATATCCCAGGTATAAATATTTTTATTACTGACATATGCTATTTGCTGTTCATTGTTAGTAAAATGAACATTCCCTTCGTAATCTTGAGTATTGGTAATTTGAATGATTTCTCCGGAAGCGATTGTCGTCATATAAACATCACCATTCTTACTGTATATTTTTTTTGATTTATCGTTGTTATAAATCCCGTAAGGAGAAGGAAGGTTATAAGAAGCCTCAAAACCTACTTTTTTTGTTGTTTCTGAAGCTGTATTATATGTATATAGCGAATCGCTGAATGCATTTTCTGGATTCCAATTAAAGAGGATGTTTTTTCCGTCAGCAGACCAATGGGCATTTGAAGGTAAATGACCAACAAAATTGTCCCCTTGCATAATCTGCTTGATAGATAATTTAGAATTGTTATTTTTTTGTGCTTGCGTGAAGCAAAAACTTGTTAATAGAAGTAAGCTTAGAAGTGTAGTTCTTTTCATTATAAATGTTATGATTATTGAAAAAACCAAATATAATCATTTGTTATAATAGGAAGAACAGAACTAGCAGTTATAAATTTTTAAACTGTTGTTGAAAGTTAATAAGCAAATTATTATAGCGTACTGGCACCATCATCTTCACGATCTGGTTTGTTAATTACAACAATTCCCTTTTGTAGCATTAAACTATTGGGGTAGGTAATAAGTTCTCCGTCATCTGTGCGTAAATGTAAATGGAATGCTTTTATATCCTCAATAATTGCTTCTGAAGGGAAGTCTTTATCTTGAATTCTAATACGATCTCCAATTTTAAAAGGGAATGAAAAGAATAAAATAATTCCGGCTGTAACATTACTTAATATAGACCATGAAGCAAAAAAAGCAACACCAATTACCGCAAAAGCGGAAGAGAAAAATAGACCCAAATCTTTAAAGTCTAAGCCCCAAATAAAACTAATTACAATGGCACCAACAATGAATATAAATGTATTAAAATACTTTAAGATAAGTAAGGTTCTATTTCTGTCTATGTCACCAATTTTTCCTACCTTTTTTATGGCTTTAAAAAGTAAGAATCGAACTAGAAATAGAATAAGAATAACGACAAGCGTTCTTATTATTTCGTCTTTGTATATTACTAAGTATTCTGTCATAAAATTATAAACCTAATGAGTCCCGCAAAGATACATCAGTTATAGATTTTTTTGACCAATAAGCAGATTTAATTGTTCTGATTTTTTTAGCTGTGGATGTCAGTTTTTTAGCATCTTTTCCAAAGCCACTTTTGTAAGTTTCTTGCCAATTATCAATAGTGTGTGGAAATTTTGTTTCGAAGTTGATAACAAGTGTTCTCTCTAAATTAGGATAATAGATTTTATAAGAAGATAAAGCGCCCTTTTTGTCGAGAGAAGCTTCTGCTTTGAACTTCTTAACAGGTATATGTTTTAGTCGGGTGTATTCTAATGAAGGGATAAGATCTATATTTCCTATTGGTAAATCTTGAGGATTGATTCTTATTTGTGTCCAAATTTCATCTTCCAAAAGACTTTCTTCTATTTTATAGTTTTGGTCAGCTTCATTTTCAAAATAAGAATGAGAAGTAACTTCAAATCTATCTCTATTGTTAATTTGTGTATAGGCTTGTCCGCACCATTCTGTAACGGTATTGGTTACTTTAATGGCATGATCTTGATAGCTAATAGGAAAAAAAGTACTCGTCATTATTGAGTACGGATAAATGCCTGTTATATAATTTTTAGTACTGTTAAGCTTTAAAACGGTAACATCATTGTCAGATGGATTATCAGCTTTTACTTGCTTATTTTTTAAAAAGGGCTCCGACACAAAAATAAGTACAGATTTTCCATCTCTAACTTCTCCGTAGCGTGCTTGAGATAACTCGTAAGAGGTGATTTCTGCCTCTCCAGAAAACCAATATTTTCGGAAATCGTCAGTTAATTCTCGAGAAACTTTTTTAGTATCTGTACTTGTAAATCCCCAATAAATGGCAGAGATAGCAAGAATTATAATTAAAAATAAAGATAAGTACTTTGTTGTTTTCATCTGAACCTACTTTAATTTAAAATTACAAAAAACTATTCTATTACTAGGGAGTTTAAAGCTTTATAAACTTCATAAACAGGCAAGCCAACAACATTTGCATAGGAACCTTCAATTTTAATAATTCCTATTTGACCAATCCATTCTTGAATTCCGTAACCACCAGCTTTGTCATAAGGTTTGTAATTGGTTACATAATACTCAATTTCATCTTCTGTAAGCTCTTTAAAATATACTTTGGTAATATGATTGATAGTTTTTTCTATTTTTTTAGTAGTAAAACAGACAGAGGTAATTACTTCATGCATATTTCCAGAAAGCGATCTCAACATAGCCATGGCTTCCTCTTTACTTCTTGGCTTTCCAAGGGCTTCTTCGTTGTGCCAAACAATAGTATCCGAAGTTATTAGAATATCATTCTCTTTGAGTGTCTCCTTATGTGGTAACGATTTTAGCTGAGCTAGATAATCAGAAATTTCGTATTTATATAATCGCTTAGGGTATACTTCTTCAACTTCTTTTAAGCGGATCTCAAATTCAATACCTAGGTCTTTTATAAATTGTTGCCTTCTAGGAGAACCAGAAGCCAGGATAATGTTATAATCTTTAAGTCTGTCGTTTAAAATCATTTTTAATTATTTAATTAAAGTGAACAAAGTAAAATGTTTGAAGCTTTACAAAATAAAAACCTATCGATTACAATTTTTTAGTCGGTTTTTGCATCAAAACTATCTTTCCACTTACCCTGTACTTTCAGGACTTGCTCAATCACATCTCGAACGCATCCTTTTCCACCTTGTTTATGAGAAATATATTTTGAAATCTCTTTAATTTCAGCAACTGCATCATTTGGGCAACAAGGCATTCCTACCATTTTCATAACATGGTAATCTGGAATGTCATCTCCCATATAAAGAACATTTTCAGATTTAATATTATAGACATCAAAATATTCATCAAGTGTATCTATTTTATTGCTCACACCTAAATGAATATCAGTAATCCCTAATCCTCGTAATCTTGAGCGAACACCTTCGTTACTTCCACCAGAAATAATACAAATATTATAACCCTTATCTAAGGCAGTTTTCATAGCATAACCATCTTTTACATTCATGGTTCTTAGTAATTGCCCGTCTGAAGTGATTGATATAATTCCGTCTGTTAAAACGCCGTCTACATCAAAAACAAAAGTAGTAATGTGTTCTAGGTATTCTTTATAACTCTTTTCTTCCATAGCTATTAATTATAGATGTTGTTAGTAGTTTGTATATTTCTTTATGCGCATCTTTTTCTAGTAATTCGAGATGCGAATTTATGGTTTTTGTATCGTTTCTTTTTGCGGGTCCTGTTTGAGATTCTTCAGGAGTAAGTGTTTTTATTTTTTCTGAAGTTTCTTCAATAAGAGGCTGTAGAATATCAAAAGGGATATCATTCTGCTTACAGATTTCATTTCCTATTTGGTACATATGATTCACAAAATTATTTACAAATACAGCGGAAAGATGAATAGCTTTTCGTTGTTTAGAATCAATTTTATAAACTTTATTAGAAATAGATGCTGCTAATGTTTGTAGCATTTTTAGGTCTGTATCATTTTCAGCTTCAATACAAATAGGGATTTCTTCAAAATTCACCTCTTTATCAATAGAAAAAGACTGCAACGGATAAAACACACCTCGTTTATTCTTTTCATTTAAATCCAGCATAGAAACATTGCCAGAAGTATGTACAACCAGTTTGTTAGAGAAAGGAAGCTCGTTAGAAATATCAGCAATAGCATTGTCACTTACAGCGATCACATAAATATCTGCTTCAATAATGTCTGCTAGCTCATTAGTTACACGTGTTTTATCCTCGAAAACTTTGATAGCAGAAAGCGATCGATTGTAGCATTGTACTACGTTTATAGAGTTATTTTCATTAAAAACTCTAAACAAATGATGCGCTATATTTCCTCCTCCTAGGAGCACAATTTTTAACATGTTGCTAAATTACGTAATGGTGACCATTTTGGAGATTAAAAAGGAGAAAAAGTTAGTTATTATAAAAGTTATCACCAATATTTTGAAGTTTTTAATGCCGATTATTAGCACTATGTCGTTTTCTAAAGATAGATTTATATGTAAGAAATGTGAGCTGTATTAAACATACTATCAAAACGTTTATTATGCAGTCTATGAGTGGTAATAGGTCTCTTAAGCTTATTTGTATAGACGGTTATCGTCTTTGTAAAGAAATAAAGCTATAATATTACTAAGTGTAGATTATAAGTTCTTAATAATTCTTCTAAATTAACGTTTTAAATCACAAAAAGGACTTATTTTTGCGAACTGAAATTCAATTGGTAAAACTCTATAATACTGATGTTAGATTCTCTTAAAAAAATTATATTTTCTACTCGTTTAATGGCTATCCTTTTTGTTGCATTTGCAGTATCAATGGCGCTAGGAACTTTTATTGAAAACTGGTACAGTACAGAAACTTCTAAAATTTGGATTTATAACACTTGGTGGTTTGAACTCATCATGTTATTTTTTGTTATAAATTTTCTTGGTAACATTAAGCGTTATCGTTTATTTCAGAAAGAACAGTGGGCAGTACTTTTACTACACTTATCTTTTATAGTGATCATAATGGGAGCTTTTGTTACCCGTTACATTGGTTACGAAGGGGCAATGCCTATTAGAGAAGGTTCTTCAGTGGATTATATTCTTACGCAACAAAAATACCTTAGTGTTTTTGTTGATGGAGATGTAGATGGTGAGCCACTAAGAAAACCTCTTCAAGATGAAATAATGGTAACTAGTGAGGCTATAAAATCTTCGCTTCCATGGAAATCAGATTTTAAAGGAGAACCTTTTAAAATTTCTTACGCAGGTTTTATTGAAGGAGCAGAAGAAGGACTTATTGAAACCGAGAATGGTGATAACTATCTTAAGATCGTAGAAGCAGGTGGAGGAAACAGACATGATCATTATTTGAAAGATGGAGAAGTAGCCAATATTCATAATATATTATTCGCCTTAAATAAAGAAACTCCAGGAGCTGTAAATATTACGGTTAACGATTCTGCGAGCACTATAAAATCACCTTTTGAAGGTACTTTTATGAGAATGGCAGATCAGTTTCAAGGAACTGTAGTTCAAGACAGCGTACAAGAATTAATGTATCGTTCTCTTTATAACACAGCGGGAATGCAATTTGTTTTTCCTGATCAAATGATAAAAGGTGAATATGGTGTTGTAGAAACGAAAGAGAAAAATGAAAATCAGCAAGACGCAATTATATTAGATATTACTACTGGTGGAGAAACGAAACAAGTTAAAGTTTTAGGAGGATCAGGACATCTTACAAACCCTAAGACTGTTACCGTTGGTGATTTTGACTTTCATCTTTCTTTTGGTTCTATTAAAAAAGACCTTCCTTTTAGTATTACTTTAAATGATTTTATTGCTGAAAAATACCCAGGTACAGAGAAGGGATATTCTTCATTTATGAGTAAAGTTACCGTAAATGACGAGCGTACTTTTGATTATGATATTTATATGAATCATGTATTGGATCATGGCGGGTATCGCTTCTTTCAGTCAGGATTTGATCCAGATGAAAAGGGAACAATACTTTCTGTAAATCATGATTATTGGGGAACTTGGATTACCTATTTAGGGTATTTCTTATTATACACGGGACTTATGGGAATTATGTTCTTCGGAAAAACGCGATTTATAAAATTAGGAGAGATGTTAGAAAAAGTAAAAGCAAAGAAAGCTACTTTATCAACTATTGTAATCCTTTTTACAGTTTTTAGTGGGTTTACTCAAAACATTCCAATGCATGGAACGATAGACCACCCAGAAGATCAGCAAGTAAAAGAAGAAGAACACATACATGTTACTCCGCCAACAAAACACCAAATAGATTCTATTTTACAAACTACAATAGTTCCAAAAGAACATGCAGCTAAGTTTGGGGAGTTAATTATTCAAGATAGTAAAGGAAGGATGAAGCCTGTGAATACATTTGCTTCTGAATTGCTTAGAAAACTAAGAAAGTCTGATACGTTTGAAGATTTAGATGCTAATCAAGTATTGGTGTCTATGATCCAGAATCCTGCATTATGGTATAATGTAGACTTACTATATATAACCAGTAAGAATGATAGTATTAGAACTGTTATTGACGTTCCTAAAGATCAAGAGTATGTAAAAGCGGTCGACTTTTTCGATGGAGTAGAATATAAATTGTCTCCATACCTTCAAGATGCATATGCTACAAATACACCTAATCAATTTCAAAAAGGTTTTAGAGAGTTTGATTTAAAGCTAGGATTGGTTAATCAAGCGCTAGGGGGGGAGATTCTTAGAATCTATCCGTTGCCAGACAATGAAAATAATAAATGGATTTCTGCAACAGCTTTTAAAAATGAATCTTATAAAGTTAACGATTCACTTTATGCTAATTTTATAAACAAGTCTTTATCTTTCTATGTGATGGCTTTACAACAAGCTAAAAGCACAGGAGATTATACCCAAGCAGATAAAATTATAGAAGCTTTCAAACAGAATCAAAAAAACTATGGTTCTGAGGTATTGCCTTCAGAAACAAAAATACAAACGGAGATTATTTATAATAAGTTAAATATTTTCGAAGAGCTTTTAATCTGGTATATGGTTATAGGTTTAGTGATGTTCACCGCTATTATTATTCAGATTTTTAGAGATTCTAAAGCACTCAGAATTATTATTAACGTATGTAAAGTAGCTATCTTTATCATGTTTGCTCTACAAACTTTAGGATTAGCAGCAAGATGGTATATTAGTGGACATGCGCCGTGGAGTAATGCTTATGAGAGTGTGTTGTATGTGGCTTGGAGTACAATAGGATTAGGGTTGTTATTTGCTAGAAAAAGTAACCTTACACTTGCATCAACAGCTTTTGTAACAGCAATTATACTGTTTGGAGCACACATGAATTGGATAGATCCTGCCATAGAAAATCTACAACCTGTTTTAGATAGTTATTGGTTAATGATTCACGTAGCAGTAATTGTAGGAAGCTATGGACCGTTTACATTAGGAAT
Organism: Joostella sp.; assembly: GCF_048266025.1. Taxonomy (NCBI): domain Bacteria; kingdom Pseudomonadati; phylum Bacteroidota; class Flavobacteriia; order Flavobacteriales; family Flavobacteriaceae; genus Joostella; species Joostella sp. The sequence continues at coordinate 67,610 of NZ_JBLXAF010000003.1, forward strand.
GATCTTAGGTGTTGTAACGTTATTATTAATAACTTTTACTACAAAGAAGAATAAATCTAAAATGGAGCTCAGTATTCAAGAGCTTACTATTATTAATGAACTGGCGCTTACTGTAGGTCTTGTTATGTTAACTATTGGAAACTTTCTAGGAGGGCAATGGGCTAACGAGAGTTGGGGTAGATATTGGGGCTGGGATCCAAAAGAAACATGGGCGCTTATAAGTATTATGGTTTATGCTTTTGTAATTCATATGAGGCTTGTACCAGGTTTACGTGGTCGTTGGGCTTACAACTTTGCTAGTATTTTGGCATTTGCGAGTATCATGATGACATATTTTGGTGTTAACTTTTACCTTTCAGGATTACATTCATATGCAAGTGGAGATAAAGTAATTACGCCAATATTTGTTTATTATACAGTATTCTTTGTATTTGTTTTAGGAGGCGTAAGTTATTGGAGATATAAAAAGGTCTTTAAGTAATTTATATTCTTTGTAAGTTTTATCTGATGATTATTTTTACTCTTATGGTGAAAATAATTCTATAATGTTGTATATTTATTTGACATTAATGTTGGACATAAAACTTTTAAAATGAAAAATTTAGCACTTATTTTAGCTTTTGTCGCCAGTATTTTATTTGTAAACACTAGCGAGGCTCAGTCAGATTTCCCTAAAGCCGATTTTTTAAATACTATGAATAGTTTCGATGATATTGGACTGAACTTATCATCAGACCAATCAAGTGAACTTAAAGATTTAAATTCTGGAATGGTAGATAAAGTCTCTAGTGTTCTAAATAGCGATAAGGATAAGGAAAGTAAGATTTCTGAATTGAAGAATATTAAAAGTGATACCAAAAAGAAAGGAATTGATATTCTTGGAGAAGATAATTTTAAGTCTTACAAGAAGTCAATGAAGAAGAAACTTAAGCCTTTTAAGAGAAAGACAAAGCTTGTTAAGTTTGTGCTGTAAAAAAAATTATTAAGATCAATATATAGAAACCGCTTAAAAGTGAAAAATCACATTTCATCTTTAAGCGGTTTCTCTTTTCTATTATACCCGTTACTAAATTAAGCCATAAAAACTTACACTTTGAATTGATTGATGTATTTTTGAATTATAATTTATTGAAAAAGAATTACAGATGAAATTAGATATACTCGCATTTGGCGCTCACCCTGATGATGTAGAATTAGGATGTGGGGCCACAATTGCAAAAGAAATAAAACTAGGGAAAACCGTAGGAGTTGTAGATTTAACTAGGGGAGAACTAGGAACTAGAGGTACAGCGGAAATTAGAGATAAAGAGGCTGCTAATGCCGCTAAAATTCTTGGGATTGAAGTTCGTGAGAATTTATGTTTTTCAGATGGTTTTTTTGTAAATGATAAAGCCCATCAGTTGGAAGTTATTAAAATGATTAGAAAGTACAAGCCAGAAATGGTGTTGTGTAATGCGGTAGACGATAGACATATTGATCATGGTAAAGGAAGCAAGTTAGTAAGTGATGCATGCTTTTTAAGCGGTTTAAAAAGGATAGAAACAGCAATCGATGGAAAGACTCAACAAGCGTGGAGACCTAAAGTTGTTTACCATTATATACAATGGAAAAATATAACTCCTGATTTTGTAGTGAATGTAGATGGATTTATTGATATTAAAATAGAAGCCATTAAAGCATATAGTTCTCAGTTTTTTGATCCTAATAGTAAAGAGCCAGAAACACCAATTACCAGTAAAAACTTTTTTGATAGTGTAGATTATCGTGCTAGAGACTTAGGAAGGTTAATAGGAGTAGAGCATGCGGAAGGTTTTACTGCAGAAAGATTACTGGGAGTGAATGAGTTAGGAAATTTGTTGTAAAAAAGATAATTTTTTCTTTGCAAAAGGGATAAAATGATTTACATTTGCATCCGAAATAAACGGTGGTTGTAGCTCAGCTGGTTAGAGCATCGGTTTGTGGTACCGAGGGTCGCCGGTTCGAACCCGGTCTTCCACCCAAAAGCAAAAAGGCTTCCTTAAAAGGAGGCCTTTTTTTGTACCTTTATTTTAAAAGCTTCCGTATATTTAAATCTTCAGTTTAAGAGAATAGTTTTTTATAGTTTCTTTCAATATTAATAAATGGAGAATTTAGAAGTTATCGTTGATCCAGCAGTTAAAAATGTTTTTAATAAGTATCCCGCTTCCGTTAAAAGTAAGATGCTAGCACTTCGTGAGCTAGTATTAGATACAGCAAATAGCGTTGAGGCAATAGATAAGTTAGAGGAGACTTTAAAATGGGGGGAGCCTAGTTATGTTACCAAGATAGGAAGCACACTTAGGATGGATTGGAAATCTAAATCTCCAGACCAATATGCTATGTACTTTCAATGTAGTAGTAGTTTAGTATCTACTTTTAGGTTACTTTTTGGAAATACGCTTACATTTGAAGGCAATAGAGCAATTATTTTTAAATTGGAAGATAAGATACCAGAAGAAGAATTAAAGTGCTGTATAAAAGCTGCATTAACGTACCATAAGGTAAAACATTTACCTACGTTGGGAATTTAAAATATAATTTAAGTTTAGAGCATAAAAAATCCCGTTGGTTATAAAGTCAACGGGATTTTTTTATGTGTTTATCTATTATTATTTAGTAGGCATTGCTTTGTCTACTTTAATTCTTTCAGGTCTATTTGCAACCTCCCATGCTGTTTGGAATACAAGTTTAGCTCTGTTTGTTAGTAAATCGTAATTTATTTTGTCTGGAGTATCAGATATTTTATGGTAATCTGCATGTGTTCCGTTGAAGTAAAATATAATAGGAACATTATGCTTTGCAAAGTTGTAATGATCACTTCTATAGTAAAAACGATTTGGATCATTGTCATCATTATAAGTATAATCTAATTCGATATTAGCGTACTTTTTATTTACTTCTTCAGAAATTTCATGTAACTCCGTACTTAATTTATCAGAACCAATTAAGTAGATGTAGTTTCTGTCTCCATCTCTTTTTGGATCAATTCTACCAATCATGTCTATATTTAAGTCGGCAACAGTTTTTTCTAACGGAAAGATAGGGTGTTCAGAGTAATACTCAGAACCAAGAAGTCCTTTTTCTTCTCCTGTTACATGTAAAAACACGATTGATCTTTCTGGACCATTTCCTTCGTCAGCGGCTTTTTTAAAGGCTTCAGCAATTTCTAAAATAGCAACTGTACCACTTCCATCATCATCAGCACCATTAAAAACATTTCCATCTGCATCTACACCAACATGATCTAAATGAGCAGAAATAACAAGATATTCGTCAGGTTTACTTTTTCCTTCTATAATAGCTACTACATTTTCAGAATTTTTATCTACAGTTTTATTTTCAATATTTAAAGATATTTTGGAATCTAAAACTTTAGCGTCATTTTTAGAATCGATATCAGCATATAATTTTTTAGCGGCTTTTTTGTCAACAAAGAAAGTAGCTAGTTTATCATCGTCACTTTTAAGACTCATACTTCCACCGTCAGCAGATTCTAGATAATGATTGTACCTTCTTAAAGAGCGATTGTAGTATGCATCATCATAATAAATAACACCTTCTGCACCTTTTTCTTTCGCAATTTTTATTCTTTTAGAAAGTGTCTCTCTCCAATTAGACCAAACACTAGGGTCTTTAGTTCCTGTAAGAATATAAGAACCATAATCGGTTACTGGCTCTCCAATTTTTATAAGGACATATTTACCTTTTACATCAATATTTTTATAATCCGAATATTTGTCAGTATCGATACCAAAACCAGCATATACCAATTCATAAGATTTATTTGCAACAGAAGAAAAAGTAATAATTCCATTTCCTAGCTCAAAATCATCACCTCCGTAAGAAATTGTTCCTTCTGGAGTTCCACTAATTTCTAAAGGAACATTTTGGAAATAATCATCGCCACCTTTTGCAGCAGGAATTCCTAACTTTAGATACTCGTTTTTTAAATACTCTACAGCTTTCTTTTGTCCTTCATCTCCCGTGTTTCTTCCTTCAAATTCATCTGAAGCATAGGTATATAGATGTTCTTTTAACTCACCTTCCGTTATGGTATTGGCATAAGAAACTCGATCAGATTTTTCTTCGGTTGTATCTTTTGAAGTAGTGCTACCGTTTTGTTGTGCACTGTTACAAGCAAACGCAAAGAAAAGCCCTGCATATATTATTTTTTTCATTCGTAATAATTGTTAATCGTTGATTTTTTCCAAATATAGGTATGAGAAACAAATAAAAAGTCGATTTAAATTATAATAACATGTTAAAATTATATAATTTTATACTACGTTAGTGTTCCCCTTCCCCTGAACATATTTTTTAATAAATAGAAACTAATTTATCAACGATAATTTTCTAGATAGTAGTATTTTAAAATAATTTCTTTTGTTTTTAAAAGTTATTTTTTTTTATTTTAACAGCTATCTATTTAATTTTCAGTGTTCAAACTAACAGATCAATATTATTTACATGGTTAAATATTACTCTTCTTTTTTGCTCTTATTTTCTAAGTTCAATAAACCGTATAGTAATCGTTTTAAATTTAAAAACGAATTATGTGTTTTATTTTTCATTGTTTTGTGTGTATTTACTGCAAATGCTCAGGATTGTAGTGTTAATGCAGGAATCGATGAAACCATTTGTGGTGATGTTACTACCTATAATCTTTCTGGTTCTTTTGCCGGAAATTTCCCAGGTAGTCCTCAAGCAGTTTGGACACAAACAGGAGGGCCATCGGTGACAATTGTTGATAGTGAAAATGCAGAAACTGAGATTACCGGACTTGTTGGAGGAAATGAGTATACTTTTCAGTATACAGGAGAATGTAGCGATGGGGTTACTGTATCTCAAGATGTTACTATAACTGTAGAAAATATTACGATAGCAGATGCTGGTAGTGATATTGAAACTTGTCCAGATAGCTCTGGGAGTGTTTTAATATCTGGTAACACACCTTCCTACACAGGAGAAGTTGGTACATGGAGTATTGTAGGGAGTAATAGTGCTGGTGTTACAATTAATACACCTAGTTCTAGTAATTCTACGATTGATTTATCTGAGGGAAATGCGGGGACTACCACGCTAAGATGGACAATAACTGGTCCAGAGTATGCTCCTGGATTATATTGTGAAACTTATGATGAAATAACGATTACCAATTATGGCGGTGTTGATCCTGTTGATGCTGGTGAGGATCAAAATCTTAATAGCTGCTATACAGTCTCGCAATCTACTAATTTGGATGGTAGTTTTGCGGGAAATGGACTAGGAGGGCAGCAAGGAACATGGAGCTTTGTAAGTGGTCCCAGACAACCTAATATTGTTAGTCCTAATGACAATGACACTGAAGTTAATGGTTTATATGAAGGGACTTATGTTTTTAGATGGACAGTAAGTGGCCCTTGTGTAACGGGTTCAGATACAGTAGAGATAACAGTGCAAGAAGCGACTCAAGACGTTACGAAAGCTTCTGTAACCAATGGCGATCAAGTGTTTTGTGATCAGGGAGTTACACAAACAACTTTGGTTGGGAATCAGCCAGAATTTGCGGGAGAAACAGTAGAGTGGACACAAACAAGTGGTCCATCTGCTGCAATATCTGATCCATACAGTCCGACTACAATTGTTAGTGGTTTGTCTTACGATAATACTTATAAGTTTAGATATTCAATTATTAATGAAGATACAGGGTGTTCAACATCAAGAACTGTTACAGTAAGTTATAATGATAATAATTTATCAATTGAAGCAAATGGAGGAGCAGATATTATTGGTGCATGTGGAGAAGAGAGTATAGATATTCCATTTGTAGTAACAGGAAGTGGTGTTAATGAATATAGTATTGTAAGCGGACCAATTGGAGCTTTTACTTATCCTACAGATTATCAAACTTTTTCAGATGAATCTCCATTAACACTAACTTTTGACAGATCTGGAACTTATAATGTAGTTTTAAGAAGAAAAATTACGGGAGATATTTTATCAGAATGTGATATTTCTAGTACTAGTATTAATATAACGATTTCTAAATCTCCGACTCCAGCGAATGGGGGAACGAATCAAGTCTTAGAATGTGGAAATACAACCACAGAGCTTACAGGAAACGAAATAGAATCTGGAAAATCTTTGTGGACACAAATTACGGGACCTAATCAAGCAAGTATAGACAACCCATATGCAAGGGTAACAGGAGTATCAGGATTGGTTCCTGGTAATTATGTATTTAGATATATGGTTACTGCAATAGGAGGTGCTTGTGTTTCAGAAGAAAATACACAATCAGATGTGTTAGTGGTAGTTTCTGATGATGTCCTAACAGATGATTCTGATGCGGGTCCAGATCAATCTGGAATATGTGCAGATGGAAGTGTGTTTTTAGCAGGTAATGAGCCGAAAGATGGTCAAAAAGGAACATGGTCACAAGTAGATGATGGAGCTCCGATGACAGTAGCTTTCGAAGATGAAAATGATCCAAATACTAAGGCAACTGGTTTTGATGAAAAAAATCAAACCTATACTATTCAGTGGTTAATAACTAGCGAAAGTGGAAGCTGTACAACAACCAGTGTAGACGAAGTTGCAATTATAACTTCTGATTCTGAAGCTCCTACACCAGCAGAAGCTGGAGAGGATAGATGTTATGCAGAAGGCACAACGGAATTTTCTTTAGAAGGGAATTCACCAAAATTATTAGAAACAGGAACTTGGACGGTTACTCCTGCAGGTCCTGTTATTTCGGACGTAAATGATCCTACAACATCTGTAACTGTTCCAGGAGATGGTTCTTATACATTCACGTGGTCCATTGATTCTCCAAATTCTTGCGAAATAACTTCAGACGATGTTTTAATTGTAGTTGATACAGAATCGGAGGCAGATGCTGGGCCAGATCAGACAGGGTGTTCAGATACTTTTACTATGGCTGCTCAAGCAACAAGTGCCACTGGAATGTGGACACAAGTTATTGGACCTGGAGGATTTACCATTGTTGATGAAACGAGTCCAACAACAGATATTAATTTTACATATTCAGGATCTTATGTTTTTGAATGGACGGTATCCGCTGGGGAATGTTCGACAGCTTCAGATCAAGTAACTATAAATGTAGGATTACCACCTACAACTGCTGTTGCTGGTCCTGATCAAACAGTTTGTAATGGAGGTAATTCAATAACATTAGCTGCTAATGATTTTGATGCAGATACAGAAACGGGAACTTGGACGAGTACTTCATCTTCTGGAGTAACTCCAACAATTACAGATCCTAATGACCCTAATACAACAGTAACTGGACTTCTTACTGGTATTTATACATTTACTTGGTCTATAAAAGGAGACCCTAATTGTGATGCAAGTACGGATGATGTTGAAGTTCGTATTGGAACTCCAGCAAATGCAGGATCCGATCAAAGCTTATGTAATGCAACTAGTGTATTACTAGAGGCAGAAGAAGGTTCTACTGGAACATGGTCTCAAATATCTTCAACAGGGGCAGATGCTGTTATTTCTCAAATTCCAAATAATAGCAATATAGCAAACGTAGAAATCGTTCCTGGAGTAGATTATGTATTTGAATTTACTACAGACACACCAGGATGTATTACTACAGATCAGGTGACAATTACTAATAGCGGACTTCCAGAATATCAACCAATAGCGGGAGATGATGCCGTTGTTTGTCAAGCGGATTTAGTGCCAACAAATACGTATTCTTTAAGTGGAAATACACCACCATCTGGAGTAACTCCCGAGTGGAGAATTGCAGATCAGCCTGATGGCGGAAGTGCAACAATTACAGATCCTAGTTCAGCAACTACAACAATTACAGGATTAGATGTTCCTGGGTTTTATATTTTAGAATGGAATTTTAGTGTTGGGAATTGTACAACAGAATCGGATGTTCTTCGATTAACTGTTCTTCAGCCACCATCTCAAGCTGAAGCAGGTCCTAACCAAGATAATGCATGTGTTTTATCAGCACAAATGGCTGCAACAGCTCCAACGGCAGGTGTGGGAGAATGGACATTTGATGTAGATCCTTCCAATGGAGATGCTATTATTGATAGTCCAAATTCACCAACTACAACAATATCTAATATTACTGCTTTAGGGACTTATACATTAAAATGGACAGTTTCTACAGGTCCTTTCGGAACAGATACAAGTTGTGCGCCAACAGAAGATACTGTAGCTATTACTTTTACAGATGAACCACCATATGTGGCAGATGCAGGAGTAGATCAAGAAATATGTTTAATAGCTCCAGCTACAACAACACCAGTTACTTTAGATGCGGAAGATTTTCCAGATGGAGATTTAACTGTAGGTACATGGTCGTTAGTTAGTGGGCCAAATACACCGAATATTGCTGATGTTAATAATCCAAACACAAATGTTTTAGGACTTGTAAGTGGGGATTATGAATTTATGTGGACTACAGAAAAAGGAGGCTGTACAGATAGTGATACAGTTTTAGTTACTGTATATGGAAGCCCTACAGAAGCAGAAGCTGGTCCTAATCAAACAATAGCAGAGTTTACACCTTTAGTTTTAGCTGGGAATACACCAACTGTAGGAGAGGGTACATGGACGCAAATTAGCGGGCCTACGGATGCAATTTTTACAAATGCTAATAATCCATCTACTTCTGTTAATGATATATCGAAAGGTACGTATGTTTTTGTTTGGACTATCACCAATGGTTCTTGTGAAGATTCTACAGATTTCGTTAAGATAGAAGTTATTGGAAGTGCAGATTTAGAAATATCAAAAACAGCGAGTTCTAAAAGTGTAACTCCAGAAATTGTATCGCCAGGAGATGTAATTACTTTCACGATAGAGGTATTTAATAATGATGTTACAGGAACATCAGATGCTACAAATGTAGCTGTTAGTGATCTTCTTCCTGATGGATATACTATTGTAAATAATTCTATTTCTGATGGAGGAATCTATTACTCAGGAAACTCGGTAGTAAGATGGGAAGGACTTTCTATTGGTTTAGGAGAAACAATGGACCTAACATTTGAAGCTACAGTTAATAAAACTGGAGATTATGAAAATAAGGTTTTAATTTCTGCTTCAGATCAAAAAGATCCAGATAGTGATCCAGACACAGGTTTTTCAGTAGATGACTTAAATGATGGAGTTGCAGATGATGATGAAGCAACTGCATTAGTTGTAGTGGAACCTGCGGATTTGGAACTTACAAAATCAGCAAATAAAACAGAAGCTAATGTAGGTGAAGAAGTAACTTTTCGTTTAAATTTAGTGAATAACGGACCAGGAAGTGCTTCTAATATCTCTGTGCTAGATTCAATTCCTAGCGGATATACTTTTGTTAGCGGAAGTGCTTCCAATAATGGAGTTTATAATGCTGGAGATAATACTATTGTTTGGGATGATATCTCTTTAAATAGTGGTTTTACAAGCAGCTTACTTTATAAAGCAATTCCAAATAGTACAGGAACAGATTATACAAATATAGCTCAAATTACTGCTTCAAGTAATGAGGATCCAGATAGTGATCCAGAGACAGGATTTGATGAGGATGATTTAAATGATGGAATTGCAGATGATGATGAAGTATCACTTACGGTTCCAATTTCCTACACAGACCTTTCATTATCAAAAACAGTAGATAACACTACTCCAAATGTAGGAGATATAGTTGTTTTTACATTGACGGTAACAAATGAAAGTACAACTACAGATGCTACAAATATTACAGTAGAAGATTATGTTCCAAGTGGATATAAAATTATAACCATAAATAATAGCGGATTAAAAATAGGAAATACAATTAGATGGACAGGCTTTAGCATTCCTGCTGGAGCATCTTTAACATCTTCTTTTACTGCTGAAGTTCAAGCGCCAGAAGGAACAACAGATGAGTATTTAAATATAGCGCAGATTACAGAAATGGATCAAGCGGATAGTGATAGTACTCCTGATAATGATGATGGTGACCAGAGTGAAGATGATGAAGATAATGCAGTAGTTACTCCAGAAGTTGCAGATTTAAGTCTTACAAAAGTGGTGAATGATCTAACTCCAGTATTAAGTGATGTAGTAACATTTACTGTAGAGGTAACAAATGATGGGCCAAATGATGCTACAGGCGTTAATGTAGTAGACATTCTTCCATCTGGATATACATTACAAACTGTAAATAATGGTGGTTTTGCTAGTGGGAATACTGCAACATGGAATAATTTATCCATTGCTAATGGAAATACTGTTTCATTAACTTATACAGCAACGGTTATAGAAGGTGATGGATCTATACTAGCCTATACAAATACAGCTCAAGTTACTGCAAGCGATCAGTACGATCCAGATTCTACACCAAATAATAATATTATAAATGAAGATGATCAGGCCATAGCGAATACAGTTCCACAAAATTTAGTTGATATTGAAGTAACTAAAGTGTCAGATGTTCAAACGGTGGTAAATGGTAGTACCGTTGTATTTACAATTACTGTTGCAAATAATGGACCAGGAAATGCTACGGGAGTTAAAGTTGAAGATCGTATGGGAACTAATCTAACATATGTTTCTCATACAGAATCAGTAGGGACTTATACCGTTGGCCCTCCAGGTGATTGGGATGTTGGAAATCTTGCAGCAGGTGCATCAGAAACATTAACAATCACAACTACAGTGAACAATAATGTTGCGGGAGATTATACCAATATAGCAGAACTTTTGGAAGTTAATGAGACTGATGTAGATTCTTCTCCAGATAATAATATTCCGAGTGAAGATGATCAAGATGAAGTTGATTTAAGTGCTACATTGGTTTCAGATTTAAACCTTACAAAAACAGTAGATTTATCGGAGCAAGTTGTTGGTGAAGATGTAACTTTCTCAATTACGGTAACCAATGAAGGCCCAAATAGCACATCAGGGGTTGTAATAAATGACTTATTGCCTACCGGATATGCGTTTGTTAGTTTTACTGCTACGGAAGGAACTTATGATCAAAATACAGGGGATTGGGCTTTAGCGAGTCCGTTAGGTGTTGGAGAAGTAGATAATTTACAAATTAGAGCAACTGTTTTATCAACTGGAGATTATTTAAATCGAGCAGAGATTATAGCGTCGGCTAATCCAGATTCTGATTCTGATGTTTCTGTTAGTTTTGATGTTGATGATTTAGTAGATGGTATTGCAGATGATGATGAAGCAGAAGTAGAAGTAACACCAATTCCTTCCATAGACCTTTCATTGACTAAAACAGTTAATAATTCGACTCCAAATATTGGAGATGAAGTAATATTTACTGTAACGGTTACCAATGATGGTTTAAGTGAGGCTACAGATGTAACTGTTAAAGATTTATTAGCAGATGGATTAGAATATGTATCAGATAATAGTGGAGGTAATTATGATGAAGCTACTGGAATTTGGACAGTAGGCTCTTTAGCAGCAGCTGGAGCTACATCAGCGATAGAAATTACAGCAAAAGTTTTATTGTATGATGATACACAACCAATTCCATTAGAAGACTATTTCAATAGTGCAGAAGTGTTTAGTGCAAATGAAGATGATGTTGATTCTACACCAAATAACGGTGATGATTCTGAAGATGATTATGATGAATTGCAAGTAACTCCTAATCCTACGCAAGTAGATCTTTCAGTAGAAAAAACAGTAGATAATTTAACTCCTTCTGTTGGAGATAATATAACTTTTACTATTGATGTTACAAACGATGGACCTCAAGATGCAACAGGAGTAATTGTAACCGATAAATTAAATCAGCCAGGCTTTGCATATGTTAGTCATACTGTAACTGTTGGTAATTATGTGCCTAATTCTGGAGCATGGAGTGTTGGGGATTTACCATTGGGTACGACAGAGACTTTAACGATTACTGCTACTGTAGAACAAACGGGGTCTTATGTAAATACAGCCCAGGTAACAGGACAAGATCAGTTGGATTTTGATTCTACACCTTCAAATAACGATCCAGCAGAAGACGATTACGATACAGTAATAGTAACTCCAGTTTTCGAAGCTGATCTAACATTGAATAAATCAGTGAATAACCCAACTCAAGATGTTGGAAAATTAGTGAATTTTGAACTTGTATTAACCAATAACGGGCCATCAAGCGCTACAGGGGTAACGGTTACAGATTTATTACCTGATGGATATACATTTGTTGGTGCGATAGTTTCAGAAGGAAGTTATGATGAAACTACAGGATTGTGGAGTTTAAGCACAGAAATACCTGTTGGAGCACAAGAAACATTAGAATTAGTAGCTCGTGTAAACTCTTCTGGCACTTATTTAAATGAGGCAGAAGTAACAGCTTCCGATCAAGTGGATCCTACTTCTACACCAAATGATGGAGCGGGAGATGATTATGATACAGCTATAGTAACCCCTAATTTGTTAATAGACCTTAATTTAGATAAACAAGTAAGTAAATTGCTTCCTAATGTTGGAGAAAGAATTTATTATACATTAATATTAACCAATGATGGGCCAAATGAGGCTACTAATATTGAAGTAACAGATATGCTTCCATCAGGAGTTACATTCGTTTCTTATTCAGGAACTGGTAGCTATGATGAAGGAACTGGAATATGGAATGTTTCAGCCCTAGGCGTAGATGAAACTGTTTTCTTAAAGTTGAATGTTACGGTAAATACTTCAGGAACTTATATAAATACTACTGAAGTAACAGCTGCCGATCAGAATGATATAGATTCTACTCCAAATAACGGAATCGATTCAGAAGATGATTATGCTGAAAAACAAATTATACCTCGTACTCCTTCAGATATAGAAGTAGAAAAAATAGTTGATAATGAAACGCCTAGTATTGGAGAGGTAATAACCTTTACGGTATCAGTTTATAACAATCCTAATAACGGAACTTATATTAGTGATGCTACAGGGATTATTGTAGAAGATGTATTACCATCTGGATTAGGTTTTGTGGAAGCAACAACTTCCGACGGTACTTATGATGAAACTACGGGCGTATGGAATATTGGAGATCTTGCAAATGGGGCAACGGCTACAATGACAATGGAAGCGAGAGTTAGAGCAGCAGGAAATTATACTAATACAGCAGAACTTATTGCTTCGGATACAAATGACCCAGATTCTACTCCAAACGATGGAATTGGTCCAGATGATATTTCAACTGTGGATGTTACACCTGTTGTAGCCGCAGATTTATCGCTTACAAAAACGGTAGGGAATGCAACCCCTAAAGTCGGTGAGTTGATTCAATTTGGAATTACAGTATCAAATGATGGTCCTGGGGTTGCTAGAGGCATTGAAGTGACAGATATTTTACCTGCTGGATTTACTTATGAAACAAGTTCTTCAAGTTATGGTTCTTATGATTCATCAACAGGAATATGGACATTAAACGGATTATTACTCAGCGGAGATTCAGAAACTTTGACGATTATCGCACGGGTAAATCCTTCTTCAGCAGTAACAGACGAATATCTAAATACTGCAGAAATTACAGCTTCTGCAAATAAAGATCCAGATTCTACACCAAATAATGGAGTTGTTACAGAAGATGATTATGCTGAGGTATTAGTTACTCCAATACCGCAAATAGATCTTGCTCTAACTAAAACGGTAAGTAAATTGGTGCCAAGTACAGGAGAGGAAATAGTGTTTACTATTACACTCGAAAATGCTGGGCCTAGCAATGCAAGCGGAATAGAAGTATTAGATCTGCTTCCAGATGGATATTTATACGTTTCAGATAATAGCAATGGATTATATGATAATACAACAGGAATATGGAGTGTTGGAGACCTTGCTAGCGGTAGTGAAACAATTCTTACTATTACTGTTGAGGTTTTAGAAGGAGAATACTTAAATATTGCAGAAGTAAGTGCAGCTAATGAAGAGGATATTAATTCTACTCCTGGAAATAATGATCCTGATGAAAATGACCAAGATCAAGCGCAAATTTTAGCACGAGTAACTACAGACATTAGCGTATTAAAAGAAGTAAGCTCTACAGAACCATCTGTTGGAGATGAGATTACTTTTACCATTAATGTACTTAATGATGGTCCAAGTACCGCTACGGGCGTTGTAGTTAAAGATCTATTGCCTTCTGGATATACTTATGTTAGTTCTACGCAATCAACTGGAACTTATGATCAAGCTACAGGAGGTTGGGATATCGGAGTGATGCCAAATAAAGATATTCAAACGCTAACCATCGTGGCTCAAGTTTTAGGAAGTGGACGTTATACAAATACAGCAGAATTAATAGCATTAGATACTTACGATCCAGATTCTACTCCAAACAATGGAGTTGAGTCAGAAGATGATCAATCGTCTGTAAGTCCATTCGCTATCGGATTAGCAGATTTATCACTAACTAAAGAAGTTGATAATGCTATGCCGAATGTTGGAGAGCAAATACAGTTTGTAATTCAGGTGACAAATAATGGAGAAAGTGATGCTAGTGGCGTGGAAGTAACAGATATATTACCTGCAGGATTTACATATGTAAGCTCTTTTGCAACTGCGGGAACTTATAACGAAACTACAGGTATTTGGAAGTTAAATACGAAGCTTATTGATGGAAATACCGAAGTGTTAAGTATAAATGTAACGGTAAATGAGCCTACAGGAAATATTGAAGACTTTACAAATTGGGCGCTAATTACAGCAAGTGATACTGAAGATCCTGATAGTGATCCGAACACAGATGAAACAGAAGATGATTTAAATGATGGGATTGAAGATGATGACGAAGCAAGTGTAATTGTAAGTGCATTGAGTGTAGATTTAGGATTAGAAAAAACTGTAAATGATACGCAACCTACTATAGGAAACGATGTTGTATTTACCATGACAGTAACAAATTTAAGTGCAACTGAAGCTACTAATATCGGTATAGAAGATGTATTACCTAGCGGATATAATTTTGTGAATGCAATAGCCTCTGCGGGTACTTATGACGAGCGTACAGGAATTTGGACAATAACTTCTTTAGCAGGAAATGCAAATGCTACATTAGAGATCACAGCTACTGTTTTAGATGTTAACGATTATGTAAATGTGGTTTCCTTAGCTTATTTAGATCAGTTGGATATAAATCCAGATAACGATACAGCAGAAGCAACTGTTACACCAAATTGTTTAACTATTTACAATGAATTTTCTCCAAATGGAGACGGTACAAATGATTACTTCTATATTGATTGTATTAGTCAGTATCCAAATAATAGGTTGGAAGTTTACAACCGTTGGGGAAGTTTAGTTCATGCTGAAGATGGATATAATAATGATTGGGATGGTACAACAGACGGTAAATCTACCGACAAAGTATTGCCTATAGGAACTTATTATTATGTGTTGGATCTTAAAGATGGATCTGAACCTAAATCAGGATGGTTATACCTTAACAGATAAAATGAACGTATCAATGCCAAACATAAAAAGAAGCATTAGAATGAAAAGTAATTTTAAAAATATAGTATTTGTGGTCGCTTTTATCTGTAGCGGGATTTCTTTTGCCCAACAGTATCCACAATACACACAATATATGTATAATACAATGAGTGTAAACCCTGGTTATACAGGTTCTCGTGGACATATGTCTATTATAGGTTTGTACAGATCGCAATGGGTAGGATTAGAAGGTTCTCCAGAAACACAGGTTTTTGGAATAGATACTCCTGTTGGAAAAAATGTTGGTTTAGGGCTTAATATTGTGAATGACGCCTTAGGCCCAACAAACGAATTATATATCGATGCTAACTTTTCGTATACCGTTCGTTTAAACAATCAAGATGAACGTTTATCATTTGGATTAAAGGCGGGAGGACGTTTCTTTGACGCTGATTTTAGCAAAGGAATTTATCAAAATCCTGATATAGCTTTTCAAGGGGATATCAATAAGTTTTACCCAACTATTGGAGCTGGAATCTATTACCATACTTCAAAAGGATATTTAGGATTATCAATTCCGAACTTCTTTTCTGAAGATCATTATGATGATGTTGAAGAAGAGATTGGAGCAGAAAGAATGCATTATTATTTTATTGGAGGGCGTATTTTTGACCTTAGCCATAATGTGAAATTCAAACCTGCATTTATGGTTAAATATGTTCCTGCTGCTCCAGTAATTGCAGATTTTTCAGCTAATTTCTTATTTTATGAAAGATTTAGTTTAGGAGCTGCATACCGTTGGGGAGATTCGTTTAGTGGACTTCTAGGACTTCAAATAACAGACGCTATTGGTTTAGGATATTCATATGATATGACAACTACAAACTTAAAAAACTATAGCTCTGGAACTCATGAAGTTTTTGTTCGCTTTGAATTTAAATCAGATAAAGAAAAATTAAAATCACCGAGATTCTTTTAGATATGAAGTACATGAAGAATATATATATAGTGTTTTTTACTTTGGTTAGTGTAGTTTCATATGCACAAACCAAAAATAGAGCTTCTGATAAGAATTTTGACCGATTGTGGTACAAAAAAGCAGCGCTGCAATATGAAAGTGCAGTAAAGCATGGAGACACTTCTAAAGAGACTTTAATGCGCTTAGGAGATTCTTATTTTTTTAATTCCGATATGGAAAATGCAGCTAAATGGTATGGGGAGTTATTTTCTAAATATGAAAATGATCTAGAGCCAGTTTATGCATTTAGATACATCCAATCCCTCGAGGGAACAGGAGATTACCTGCTTGCAAAAGGAGTTATGAAGATATATACTGAGAAGCTTAACGATTCTACATTCAATGTAGAGCAATTAGAAGATAACGATAAGCGGATCGATGCTTTAAGAAATTTACAACCTGAATTTTATGTAACACATCTTTCATCAAATTCTTCCTTGTCAGACTTTGGAGCTGTATTTTATGGTAATCATGTGGTTTTTGCTTCCACAAGAGATTCTAGTGTTGTAACTACAAGAAAATATCACTGGAATGATCAGCCATTTTTAAATCTTTTTATTGCTGATACCATGGTTGGAGGAACAGATTTAACCAATGTAAAATCGTTTTCAAAATCTATAAATAGTAAGTATCATGAAGCTGGTGCAGCCTTTACTAGAGGCTTCGATACTATTTATTTTACTAGAAATAATTACCTGAAAGATGGACTTAAAAGAGATGCTCAAGGAACAAATAACTTAAAAATCTACCGAGCAGTTTCTAAAAATAACAGTTGGAAGGAGATAGAAGAGTTGCCTTTTAGTAGTGATGAATATTCAGTTGGGCATCCTTGTATTAGTCCAGATGGTAAAAAATTATATTTCACATCAGATATGCCTGGAACTCTCGGAGGTTCAGATATTTTTGTTGTAGATATTCTTTCTGATGGAACCTTTTCAACACCTAGAAATCTCGGGTCACAGATTAATACCAGCGGAAGAGAAATGTTTCCTTTTGTAACCGATACTAAAATTTACTTTGCCACGGATGGGCTTTTAGGATACGGAGGTCTTGATGTTTTTGAAGCTAAAATTGAAGGAGATAATTTTTCTAAGCCTACAAATTTAGGACGTCCTTTAAACAGTAATCTAGACGATTTTGCATACATAGTAGACGAAAATACACAACGTGGTTATGTGTCTTCAAATAGACCTGGAGGTGCTGGAGATGATGATATTTATTCTTTTCAAAGAAGTCAGAAATGTGATCAGTTGGTAAGAGGAACTGTTACTAATAAAGAGGATGGCATGCCAGAAGCTAATGCTGTTGTCAAATTGTATTTAAATGAAAAGGTATTAGATAGTACCCTTTCTGATGCAGCTGGTTTATATAGTTTTGAAACACCGCTTATTTGTGAGGAGAATTATAAAGTAACCGTCTCTAAAGACGATTATACAGGAGATGAAGTATTATTCTTGACGACCAAAGAAAATAGCTTTGTTAATGAAATACCTTTAGAAATAAAGCATAACTTGATTGTAGAAGAGGGAGGGAACTTAAAAATTAAGATTGGACTTATTTATTTTGATTTTGATAAATGGGATATTACTTCTAAAGCAACAATAGAATTAGATAAGGTTGTGAATATTATGAATGAGTATCCTAATATGGTTATTAAAATAGAATCACATACAGATTCTAGAGGTAGAGACGCTTACAATATGCAACTTTCAGATAAACGAGCAAAATCAACTAGAGATTATATCGTTTCTCAAGGAATAGACGCTTCACGTATAGAAAGTGCTATTGGTTACGGGGAATCTAGGTTGTTAAATGGATGTAGTAATGGAGTCCAATGTACTGAAGAAGAACATGATTTAAATAGAAGGTCAGAATTTATAATCTTAAATATGCGTTGATCTCTATTATATTAATTTTGGAATAGTAAAAGCGGATGTCGTCTTGTATTTATAGTAATAATTTAAAATACCAGACGGCATTCTTAGATTATAAGCGCTAATTTAAAGATGTTATTTTAAAATACTTTTATAATTATTCTACATACTACAACGTATCTTTGTTTTTAAACCTCAATTATATGAGGAATATCTATGCCGCAAAAACAGAAATTTATAAAATCACGTTTCCTTAGAATTGCACTGAGAATAGTTGCAATTCTATTGCTTTTATTCTTTGTGCTCGTATTGGTAATTAGAAGCCCTTGGGGACAGAATTTAATTGTAGGGAAGGCGGTTAATTTTCTGTCTAACAAAATTGGTACAGAAGTAAAAATAGAAAAGCTTTTTATAACGTTCTCGGGGAATGCATCTTTAAATGGTTTTTATATAGAAGATGAAAAAGGAGATACTTTGGTATACTCCGAAAAACTAGAGCTTTCTACCTCTTTACTGCCATTAATTCAAGGAACGGAAATAGATCTTAATTTAGTAGACTGGTCAGGTTTAAAAGCTAATATTGAGCGCGATACTCTAGGGAGATTTAATTTCGATTATATTGTAGATGCTTTTGCTTCCGCAGATACCACCCAAGTAGACACAACCTCAGGATCTATGAAAATTAGCTTGGGGAAAATTAAATTAGAAGCTATCAATCTTCGTTATAATGACCAATTAACAGGAATAGATTTAGAAACTAAATTAGGGGAGTTATTATTAGATGTTGATGTTTTTGATTTGGACAAAATGAGATTTGAGGTTTCTGACTTTGAATTTAATGATGGTACTATAAACTACACACAAGGAATACCTTTTGAAGAAGATACAGATACCACATCTACAGCTACAATGCCTTTTATTAGGTTTGATAATGTAGATTTTAAAAATGTAGAAGCGTATTATAATGTCATTGAAGATAATACAACGATGGCTGTTAATTTAGAGGCTTTGTCTTTAGAACTTCCTAAGTTAAATCTTAATTCTCAAGAAATTGTTGTGGACAAATTTATTCTTGAGAAGACAAAATTCACCTATAATGATGCTAGTAAATTTATCAGTGTAACAGATACTATTCCTAGTTCTTCTCCAACCGAATTTAATTGGCCAGATTGGAAAATAACAACCAACAATATTGAAATTCAAGATAGTGAGCTAACTTTTATAATACCCACAGATACAATTGTTCCCAATGGTTTTAATGCTAGTAATTTAGAGTTAAAGCAACTTAATTTTGCTTCAGAGAATATTACTTATCAACCAGGAAAAGCAGCTGTTGTTTTAAATGAGTTGTCTTTTTTAGAGCATGGAATATTTCATCTTAAAGATTTGAATTTCGAATTGAGTATTGATGATAAGTCTCTAGGTATTAATGCACTACATGTTATTACAGGGAATAGTGACGTCACAGGATCTGCTACGATGAAGTATTCTTCCGTTGAAGATTTTATAAATAATTTTGAAGCTTCCGTTATGGATATTAGACTTCCTAATTTTAATATCAATATAAAAGACGCTTATTATTTTCAACCTGACTTAGCAGAGAATAAATATATAGATTCTTTAAGATCAAATAATATAAAAGGAGCTTTGACTCTTACGGGGACATTAGATAGTTTACATTTAAAAAACACTTCTTTAAATTGGGGAAAACAAGCAAAAATAGCGTTAAATGGAAGCATCAAATCTCCAACTAATGCAGATAGTCTTAAACTATACATACCAGATTTTAATATAAAAATGCAAAAGCAGGCTTTGGCTAGCTTTGTAAGTGAAGATTCTTTGGGTATTTCTATTCCAGATTCCCTGAATTTAGCAGGAAGTTTAAATGGAGGTCTTAATAATATAAATACTAAAGCGGTATTAAAAACTTCCGATGGTATTGTAAAACTGAACGGTAAATATAGCGATGAGCAGAAAATTGCTTTTGATGCAGATTTGAATGTCGATCAACTACATTTAGGAAAAATTCTTAAGAATGATGAAATTGGAGCCCTTTCTTTTAGGGTGAAAACTTCAGGAAGTGGGAATAGTATAAATACTTTGAATGCTAAATTAACTTCGGAATTTGATTCGTTAGCGTATGCTAATTATGATTTCTCAAAGCTTAAATTAAATGGTAATATTAAGAACGGAACTGGAGATGTAACTATAGCTTTTAAAGATGATAATTTAGACTTCAATATGGATACCCATATGATTTTAGATTCGCTGAACTCTAAGTTTAGTTTTTTTCTTGATCTTAATGGAGCCGATCTTTATAAGCTGGGGATTACAAAAAGCGATGTTCGTACAGGCTTTAAGCTGAAAGCTGATTACGAGGGTGATTTTTCTAATTTTATTCTCGACGGAAGTATTACAGAAGGAATAGCAATTTATCGTAATAAATCTTATAACATAGATGCTTTTAATTTTAATGCAGCACTAAAAGAGAATAGCACGCTCTTAAAGATCAAGAGTAATATGTTGGAAGCAGATTTAGAAGCGAATACAACTCCAAATGTATTAGCTCAGGCGTTAGAAACACAATTATCTAGTTATTGGGAAGCGAATCCAAATGTAACTTTAAATGATAGCATTGTATCTAAAAGGACAGCGAATACAACCATGAAGATGAAGGTGTTATTAAGACAAACACCAGCTTTAAGCGAGGTTTATTTCCCTAGTTTAGAGGAAATGGATTCTGTAGCAATAGTTGTAGATTTTAAAGAAGCTCAGAAAACAATCAATGCAGATATAAATGCGCCATATGTAAATTATAATAGTAATGTAATAGATAGCTTGCACCTTTATTTAGATGGTAAGGAAGAAGATTTAGTTTTTAATTTAGGGTGGAGTGGAATTGAATCTAATTCGATTTCTATAGATAAAACAGCGCTTAAAGGAACTCTAAAAGCTAAGAGACTGCTATTAGATTTTAATAGTAAAGCTGAAACAGAAAATTTAGTACAAGTTAATTCTGAAGTTCTTTTTAAAGGGGATACAATTCAATATCATATCGATCCGAGTACACTTATTTTAAATAGAAAAAAATGGGATATTCCTAATAGTAATGAGATTTTATATGCTCCTAATTTTATTGCAATTAAAGACTTCGTTTTTAGTAATAACGGTCAGGAAATAGCATTAATAAAATCTACAACTTCAGAAGAAAAAGATATAGTGGGAGTATCGTTTGATAACTTCAAACTCAATACTATTTTAAGTTTTTTAAATCCAGACGAGCCAATTGCAAAAGGTGTTGCAAAGGGAGTTCTTAATATTGAAGATCCTTTTAATAATGCAGGAATACAGGCAGATCTTAAGGTTACAAATTTAGAGGCTTTAAAAGTGCCTTTAGGAAATTTATCAATCAATGCTTCTTCACAAAATTATAGTGACTATGAGTTTGCACTTGCTTTAAAAGAAGGAAATATAGATTTAGATTTAACAGGGAGTTATATTGCAGAGGGCGAAGATTCTAAATTAGATTTAGACTTGCTTCTGAATGGATTAAAAATGAAAGCTATTGAAGGTTTTTCAGGTGAAGAAATTACAAATACTAAGGGAAGTATCAGCGGAAGAGCTAAACTAACAGGAACTACAGCCAATCCTATTTATAGTGGAAAATTAAATTTTGACGGTGTAGAGATGCTAGTAAATCAATTGAACTCT
Organism: Joostella sp.; assembly: GCF_048266025.1. Taxonomy (NCBI): domain Bacteria; kingdom Pseudomonadati; phylum Bacteroidota; class Flavobacteriia; order Flavobacteriales; family Flavobacteriaceae; genus Joostella; species Joostella sp. The sequence continues at coordinate 89,624 of NZ_JBLXAF010000003.1, forward strand.
AATTTTAGTATAGATCAAGAAGAGCTCTCTTTTGATAATAATGGGTTTACTTTAAATAAGCTATCTATTCAAGATGAAGATAAAAACGTTTTTGTTTTAGACGGAAAAATTTCAACAGAAGATATTGCAAATCCTGCCTTCGATTTAACTTTAAAAGCAGATAATTTTAAAGTATTAAACTCCACAAGAGAGGACAACGATTTATTTTATGGGAATGTAAGTTTAAACACAGATATCACCATAAAAGGAGATTTAGAAGTGCCTCGAATAAATGGGAAACTAAAAATCAAAGAAGATTCTAAATTTACGGTAATCGTTCCTGAGTCAGAGTTAGATATAAACGAAAGAGAAGGAGTTGTTTTATTTGTGAATAGAAAAAATGAAAATGATATTTTAACTCGAAGAGAAGAGCAAACAACGGCGCCTTCTATGTTTGAAAATTTTGATATTGATGCTTTAATTTCAGTAGATAAAAATTCTGTTTTCCGAATTGTTATCAATGAGCGTTCTGGAGATAATTTAGAGGTCTCTGGTACAGGAGAGTTTAATTTCAAAATGGAAACGAACGGAAGGACTACGCTTTCTGGTCAATATGAAGTTGATAATGGACATTATGAAGCTAGCTTATACAACATTGTAAAAAGAAAGTTCGATATCTCTAAAGGGAGCAAGATTACTTGGAATGGTGATCCTTTGGATGCATCATTAGATATAAAGGCGATATATAATGTAGAAACATCGGCTTCTGCGCTTATGGCGACTCAGACTTCTAATTCTAGTAGTGATATTATAAATACATACCGACAGAAATATCCGTTCTTGGTTTATTTAAATATAGATGGAGAGCTTTTGGAACCAGAGTTAGCTTTTCAGTTGGATATGCCAGAAGATGAGCAAAGTGCTGCTAGCGGAAATATATATAGCGCTGTTCAGCAATTAAATGAGCAAGAAGAGGAGCTTAATAAGCAAGTTTTCTCCTTATTAGTTATGAATCGGTTTTTTCCAACCTCAGGAAGTGATGGTAGTGCAGGGGGACCTGCTTCTATAGCTAGAGACAATGTTAACGATGTACTATCAGATCAATTAAATACATTTTCAGACAAGATTTTGGGAGATACAGGTGTGCAGTTAGATTTTGGATTGGATAGTTATACAGACTACCAATCGGCTTCTCCACAGGAAAGAACGGAATTAGATATAAATGCTAGTAAAAGTTTGTTTGATGATCGTGTCATTGTTCAGGTTGGTAGCGAGGTAGATATTCAGGGGAGTAGCCAGACTTCGGATGGAAATGCTCCTGCCATTGGGAATGTGGGGATTGAGTATTTGGTAACTGAAGATGGACGTTATCGTTTAAGGGGATATCGAAAAAATAAATTTGAAAGTATTATTGATGGGGAGCTTATAGTTACCGGGATTTCAATTATTTTTAATAAAGAATTCAATAAGTTTAAAGAACTTTGGGAGCGTAAAGTCCGAGAAGAAGTAGCCAAAGAAAAGAAGTTAAAAGAACAAGAGCTAAAAGAAGAATAGTTGAAGAATTCATTTGTAAAATATAAAAAGATACTTTTCTTATTGATTTCCTTTATATGCCTAACTGCATGTAATGTAAAACGGTTTATTCCTGAGAATGAGGTTTTATATACGGGCGGAGATATTGATGTTACTACCGAAACCAAAATTAAAGATCTTGGGACTATTGAGGATGAATTGGATGGTTTACTCCGTCCTGAGCCAAATTCTAAATTATTTGGAGTTCGATGGGGACTATTAACACATTATAAAGCACAAAGAGAAAAGCCAGGCTTTATAAACAAATTCTTAAATAAGAAAATAGGTGAGGAGCCTGTATATTTATCTGATGTAGATGTTACTAAAACGGAAGATCTTATAAATAACCGATTAGAGAATCGAGGATTTTTTAAAAACACAATTACTTCTTCAGTAAATAAAAAAAAGAAAACTGCTAATACCCATTATGAGGTTACTTTACGAGAGCCATACCGACTAGAAACATATGAACTTGATAAAGACAGTTTAAAAATATACGACTCTATTCAGAAGTCATTATCAGAAACCGTCTTAAATAATGATACGCGTTTCGATCTAGCGAGTTTTAAAGAAGAAAGGTCTCGTATTGATGATTATTTAAAAGCACGTGGTTATTATAATTTTAATGAAGACTTTTTAATTTTTGAGGCCGATACAAATCAATATGAAGAAAAGAAATATGATCTTTTCCTGCGATTAAAAACAGAGACTCCAGAAAAATCTAAGATTCCCTATAAATTGAATTCGATTTCTGTGTATTCAGACTATTCAATAGAAAACGATAGTGTTCCCAAAGATACAATTAGTTATAATGGTATTGATTATATTCAAAGCACCGATTTTTTTAAGGCAAAGCGTTTAGCCCCTTTTATTTTATTTAAAAAAGGACAATATTATAATCCTCAATGGTCTAAATTTACTAGTAACCGATTGTCAAAAATAGGAACCTATAAGTATACAACGATACGTTTTGATAAAACAAAACCCTTTCAGGAGGGAGATTCTATAGGGCTTTTAGATGCAAAAATCTATCTATCTCCCATGAATAAGCAATCGGTAAGAGCAGAAATACAAGCCAATTCAAAGTCTAATAACTACGTTGGTCCCGCTTTAGCATTAACCTATACTAATAGAAATTTTTTTAATGGAGGAGAGATCTTTAATGTCTCTGCAAAGTTAGGTTATGAGAAACAAATTGGGGGAGGAGATGATAATACTGGAGCTACAAGTACACAGCTAGGATTAAAAGGGGACTTGATTTTTCCGAGGATTTTATTTCCATTTAAAATTGATTTCGGATTTAGATATGAAGTTCCAAAAACAAAAATTAGTGCCGGGATAGAATACCTTGACAGACAAGATTTATATACTTCAACATCGCTATTAACATCTTTTGGGTATACATGGAATGCCAATAAATATGTTTATCATGAATTGTCTCCAATAAGTTTTAATTACAGTAGCTTGTCTAATACTTCTGAAGAGTTTGATGAGCTTTTAGCTGATAACGAGTTCTTGGCGAACAGCTTTGAGCAAAAATTTATTGCAGGACTTACCTATAGTTTTATTTATAATGAGACTTCAGATACTGAAAAGAAAAATCCTATTTACTTTGCAGCCAATTTTGAGATAGCAGGTAATATTTTAGATTTAATTAGTGGAGAACCAAATGAAGATGGCGTAAAAAAGGTACTAGGATTAGAATATGCTCAATTTGCAAAAACAGATGTAGATTTTAGATATCGATATTCCTTAGGAAATGAGCAAGCTCTGGTGGCTCGTTTATTCGGGGGGATTGGTTATGCATACGGTAACTCTGTTAGTTTACCTTATTCTAAGCAGTATTATTCTGGGGGTCCTTTTAGTGTAAGGGCTTTTAGAATTAGATCTTTGGGACCTGGTACTTACCAATTAACAGATGAAGAAAGTAGTTCTTATTTAGATCAAACAGGAGATATACGACTGGAAGCAAATTTAGAATATCGCTTTCCTATTGTTTCTTTTTTAAAGGGAGCATTGTTTGCAGATGCAGGAAACGTGTGGTTACTTAATACAAATGATGCAATTCCAGGAGGAGAATTCTCATCTGGTTTTATGAAAGAGCTTGGAGTGGGTGTGGGAGCTGGACTGCGTGTTGATATTCAGAGCTTTGTAATTCGTTTTGATTTTGCAGCTCCAATTCATAAACCTTATGAAGATCGCTACAATTTTGATTTAAAAGACCCTATCTTGAATTTTGCTTTTGGATACCCTTTTTAATTCAGTGTGGATTTATAGTCTTCCTATTTAAAAATAGGATTTAGCTAGTAATAGAATAATAGTAATTACTGCTGGCACTGTTTGTACGAATAATATTTTTTTACTCGCAGTAAGAGCACCGTAAATCCCAGCAATAGCAACGCAAGCTAAAAAGAATAAAGCAATATTAACTCTCCATTCAGCATTATTAATAAAGAATGTCCAAATAAGTCCCGCAGCTAAAAAACCATTATAAAGTCCTTGGTTAGCAGCCATAGCTTTTGTTCTTGGGAATAAATCATCGGGAAAGCTTTTAAATACTTTTCTTCCTTTAGTTTCCCAAGCAAACATTTCAAACCACATGATATAGCAGTGTAATAATGCAATGATTGCAATAAGAATGTTTATTATATACGCCATGATGTATGAGTTATTTTCTATAAATATAACTTAAATTATTAAAGCAACTTCCATAGATTGTAAAAACAGGACGGATGAAATTGTAAATAGAGAGATAAGAAATAAAAATTTTTTTTGCTCATTTTTTGGTTCTAAATGTTAGTCAACTAGAGTATATGTTATAATATAATCGGATCTGATTGAGTCAAATAGTATAATTATAGTAGTGATTGGTCTGTGGGATTTAATTTTAATGCTGCTATTATTTTATTTTTATTAGGTTTTAGTGTTATAAAATATAAAATTAGAATGGTAGCAAAGATTAGAAAAACAAAGTTTAGTAATATAAAATAGCTAACGATGGCAAATAAAGTAGCTGCTTCAACCCAAGCATACCTCGCTATACAAGCAGATTGATAATTTGCAAACTTTTGCTTAAAGGGAAGATCTTTGTTGTCTATCCTGAGAATTAACCTATTGTATGTTAAGTTAGATAAGAAAATAGCAAGTATTCCTACACTAGGAACTATGTATAAAAAGGGATCGCTAGTATCTGAAATATCAATTTTTATACTTTGAATATTATAGAAGGCAATTCCGAGGAAGACTATTTGTCCAAATATTAATGCTGTATAAATGAGAGTAAGCGTAGCAAACGGAGAGTTTTTTGTATTAGTAGTTTCCATAGTTATTCAGAGTAAGTTCTTGGGTTTGTAAAAAATAAAAAATTAATGATCGGCTATCTAAAAGCTTATAGAAACTAATCTTGAATAAAAATACAGATTAGCAGATCTTTTAGATAGCCGATTGTTAATTAAAATGCATTAAAAAGGACTATTTAAAACCAAATGTTTTAAGTCCTTCATGGCTTACTTTAATAGCTTCAAGTGGCGTGTGATGAAAAGTCTGATCTTGTTCTACCATATAATATTTCATCCCAGAAAGGTCTCTTTTCTCCCAAATTCTTTGAAAATCAATTGTTCCTTCGCCTACAGGAGCAAATTTACCGTCTTTACTCATGTCTTTTACATGCCATAATTTAAAACGCCCAGGATACTTCTCGAAATAAGCAATAGGATCTGCTCCCGCTTTGGTAACCCAATATAAATCCATTTGGAAATTAACGTATTTAGGATCCGTTTTTTCTAAGAAATATTCTATAGGAACGATTCCATTTACATCCTTCTTAAATTCAAAATCATGATTATGATAAAGGAGTTGCAATCCTGCATCAGCACATTTTTTCCCAACGGTATTTAAGAAATTAATCATGAAATCTAAGTCTGGATCCATTCCCAGTGTCTTCGTTTTTTCATCATATTTAAAATGTCCCATTGGAGGAACTGGAATAACGAAATAGGTAAAGCCAGCAGCCTTTACTGCAGCAATTTCTTCATCGATGTTGTCTAATGTTGCACTTCCTTGGTGTGTGCTAATTCCTTTAAGTCCTTTTTCATCTAAAAGGTTTTTAAAGTCTTCAGGAGTCATGTTATAAAACTTTCCATCGCTATATCCAGCGGCTTCAATGTTTTTATAACCAGCTTTGGCAACAGAATCTAACGTAGCTTCTGTATTTTTACCCATATCATCTCTAAGGGTATAGAGTGCTAATCCTCCAAATTTGTCTCCACCACTTTGGCAGGACATTAATAATGCCGCAGAAGCGACTGTGAATGCTTTGAAAGCACCCATAAATAGGTTTGATTTCATAATAATTGCGTAAAATAGTTAGTATTTAGTACTTTCAAAAGTATAAAAATACTTTATAAGTAGTTTTTTTATAGGCGATAAATTAATAATTGTTTATTATTGGAATACATTTTTTAGGAATAATTCAATAACTATATTTAGGACAGATTCATTGTTTGTAATGTTAAATGATGAATTTTAAAACATGCAAATTACCATATATTCTTATGAATACAGTTGAAGATAAATTACGGGAAAGGATAAAGGAACTCACATGTTTATATGAGGTAACTTCCATTATAGTAAATTGTGATTATAGCCAGTTAGAGATCTCTCTACAGGCGATTACGCATTGTTTAAAGCGTGCTGTTCAATATGAAAATGATAGCTTTGTGTGGATTAAAACTGCCGATCATTTCTTGAAAGAAGGTGATTCCGTTAAAAATGCTGTTTATCTTAAAGCAACAATAAAGGTTTTTAATGAAGTTGAAGGAGAAATTGTAATAGGGTATCCTTCTGAAAAATTTTCTGAGCAAGATTTTTTAGAAGAAGAGAAGCAGCTCCTTAATAATATAAGTCTTGAAATAGGAAATCTCCTTGAAAGGAAACAGATAAGGGATAGTGAAACCCTCATGAAAAAGCAGATGGAGCGTACGGATCGGTTGAATATTTTGGGTGAAATTACAGCAGGAATAGCCCATGAATTAAATACACCGCTTACCAATATATTAGGTTTTACGGAGCTTTTGGAAGATGAGATAAAGAATGAACAGCATTTGCAGGATTTAGGAAGGATTAAAGAGAGTGCTATTTTCTCTCGAGAAATAGTAAAGAAGCTTATGTTTTTTGCTTGTGAAGTTCCTCAGCAGATGGAGAAAGTAGCTTTAAAACCTATTGTTGAGAATGTTTTAAATTTATTAAAGCCATCTTTTAAAAATAAGAATATCCAACGCACACTTGTTATTGAACCTTCAGAAATAGAAGTTGGTGCAGATGAGATTCAACTCACTCAGGTATTATTTAATCTTATAATGAATGCTATTTATGCTTCTCCGGAAGGGAGTACAATCGATATTATTATTAAAAGGGTTAATTCTGGAGTTCAAATAGAAATTATCGATGAGGGGGCTGGAATTCCTGAAGGGATTGAAGACAAAGTATATGAGCCTTTTTTTACAACTAAACCTACAGGAGATGGATCAGGATTGGGGTTAAGTGTTGTTCATGGAATAATAAATAGTCATAAAGGAACTATAAAACACTCTCCAAATACTCCAAAAGGAACTATTTTTACTATAAATTTCCCTGAAAGTTAAATCATGTCATACCAAAAAGAGAACATATTAATCGTAGATGACGATATTCATATTTTAGAATTGCTTCAGCGTCAACTAAACGCTTTAAATTTCTATATTTTTAAAGCAGTTTCAGTAAAGGAAGCTGTAACTATTCTAAAAGGAAATACAATCGATTTATTGGTAACAGATTTACAGATGCCAGAAGTAGATGGTTTTCAGCTTATAAAATATGTGTCTGAACATTATCCTAAGATGCCTGTTTTAGTAGTTTCAGGATATATTTCTGCTAAAGGTTCTTTGGAAATGGGGAAATCTGGAGTGGTAGATTATTTAGTGAAGCCTTTTACAAAAGAGGAGCTTAAAAATGCTATTGATAAATCGTTAGTGAATACCAAGCTTGTTAGAAAAGAAAAAATTGATTCTAAAACAGCTCCAAAGTATGATGAACTCATAGGGCAGTCTGAAGCTTTTAATGTAATAAAAGATATCATAGGGCGTGTAAAAGATATAAAGGCAACAGTACTTGTACAGGGAGAAAGTGGAACAGGAAAAGAGGTTATTGCTAGAGCGATTCATTATCATGGAAAGTATGCTAGAGCTCCTTTTATAGCTGTAAACTGTGGAGCAATCCCAGAGAATCTTTTGGAAGCAGAACTTTTTGGTTATGAAAAGGGAGCTTTTACAGGCGCTAATGAATCGAGAAATGGTTTTTTTCAAGCTGCAAATGGCGGAACTATTTTTTTAGATGAAATAGGAAACGCTTCTCCAAAAGTTCAAAATAGTTTATTGAGAGTTTTACAAGAAAAGGAAATCATTAGAGTAGGATCTCAAAAGCCTCAAGAGATAGATGTGCGGGTAATTGCAGCAACAAATAGTAATTTAATGGAGCTTTTTCGTCAAGAAAAGTTCCGTGAGGATTTATATTATAGATTAGCAGTTGTCGATATAAAATCTCCACCATTGCGAGATCGTAAAAGTGATATTCCATTATTGGTAGACAAATTTGTTAGGAAATATGGCTTGGAGTACAAAGACAGATATGTTACAATAAGTCCGAATGTAATAGATTTGTTTTTAAGATATTCTTGGCCTGGAAATATACGTGAACTAGAAAACTGTATCCAAAGAGCCGTAATTATGTGTGATAAAAGTATAGAATTATCACATGTGCCAGATACTTTAAAGTATAAAATAGATTTTCCTGAAGAAGAATTAGTCACCCTTGCAGAGATGGAAAAAAGGTACATTAAAAGAGTACTTGATTCTGTTGCTAATAATAAAACGAAGGCTGCAGAGATTCTAGGAATTGATCGAAAAACACTTCGTAATAAATTAGACTAATAATCTCTAATTTTTCAGTTTATAAGAAGTGCAATAGTACCTCTTCAATTTAACGTCAGAAAATACCCTGGGGCATTCGTTCCCACTTGGGGATTCCTTCCCCAATACACTTTTTTACATTCATTTATAAAAACAACATAACGTTATGTATTTCAATACTTTAATTCTTAAGTTAAAGTCTTTTGTTATTATTGGCACAGCTGTTGCCAAGTGTATTGTAGAAATATTTATAACAATGGAAAACTATAGCAAAAGTATATGCTCTACATGTAAATTTTTAAACAATTGCGTGCTTACATTGAATAAGCAATTTGTTATAACATGTAGTGAACATGAAAACAAGAACGATTATAGAACAGTCTTGGCAAGTTAATTTTTAAACTAATTAAGAAAGCTTACAGCCTTTATTAAAAATAGAAATACAACAAAATGGTTACAAAAGAAATAAATAAGAAAGCACCTCAGAAACAAGGGATGTTAAATAATGTGATGCGACAATTTAACCACGCATCAGATATTATTGATCTTAATAAAAATATCCGCAAGATATTAAGTATTACAAATAATGAGTTGGTTGTTCATTTTCCAGTAAAAATGGATAATGGAGATGTAGAGGTATTTACAGGATACCGTGTGCAACACAACAACGCATTAGGGCCTTATAAAGGGGGACTAAGATATCATCCTACAGTAGATATTGATGCCGCAAGAGCATTAGCAATGTGGATGACCTGGAAAACATCGCTTGCAGGATTACCTTATGGAGGAGCAAAAGGAGGGATACAATTAGACCCTTCTAAATATTCTACATCAGAATTAGAGAGAATTACAAGAAGATTTACCTATGCGCTAGGAGATAATATTGGTCCGGAATTAGATATTCCTGCGCCAGATGTAAATACGAATCCGCAGACAATGGCATGGATTTTAGATACGTTTATGTCTACAAAATCTCCAAATGAACGTTCTACAAATATGCATGTTGTTACGGGAAAACCTATTGGAGCTGGTGGTTCTGAAGGGAGAGATCGTGCAACAGGATATGGAGTGTTTTTATGTATTAAATTCTGGGCGGCTCACAACAAAGTGGATTTAAGCGGAAAGAAATTTATAGTTCAAGGTTTTGGGAATGTAGGCTATTGGGCAGCTCACTTTTTAGAGAATGAAGGAGCAAAAATGGTAGGAGTTCAAGATGCTTTTGGAAGTATTTCAAATGCAGAAGGAATAGATGTTGAGTCTCTATTTGCTTATAATAAGAGTCAAGGAAACATTGTAGGATTTAAAGATAGCAGTAGCCTTCCATCAGAAGATTTCTTTGCATTGGATTGTGATATATGTATTCCTGCTGCACTAGGAAACCAGATAACGGTAGAGAATGCATCAAGTATAAAAGCTTCCGTTATTGCAGAGGGTGCAAATGGACCTACAGATGTAGAGGCAGAACAGATGTTGCTTGCTAGAGGTGTAGATATTCTTCCAGATATTTTATGTAATTCAGGAGGGGTTATTGGAAGCTACTTTGAGTGGTTACAGAATAGAAATGGAGAGATTTGGTCTTTAGAGGAAGTAATGGAAAAGCTTGAGAAAAAGCTAAAGGAGTCTTTTACTAAAGTAATAAATGTTTCAGAAAAAAGAGGAGTAGATAGAAGAACAGCTGCTTTTATTATAGCAATAGAAAGATTGGAGCAGGCATATATTCAAAGAGGGATTTTCCCATAGGATTTAGATATAAAGTTTTAGACTGAAGAAAAGCATTTGCTATTACACCGAGCGTTCATGGTGTTTTAGCAGTTTGCTTTTCCTATAAAGCGTATAAAAATGAAGTATAAACAGTTAATCATAGAAAAAAAGGAATATGTGCTTTTAAAGCAGATGCTTAGCCTTTCCAATTATTATCAAGATGTAATATTTAAAAAATCTATTAAGCAATTAATGGATGAATTAGAGACTGCCATAATTAGTAATGAAACGGATTTACCTGATGATGTAGTTAGATTTAATTCTATAGTAAGGGTTTCTTTAGAAGGAGGATGGACAAAAGAATTTCAATTAGTAGTGGCTAATAAAGCCGACTTAAAGAACAATAAACTTTCCGTTTTATCTCCAATGGGAACCGCTGTAATGGGACATGCTTTAGGTGATGTTTTTTATTGGGAACTCCCTTCTGGCAAGAAAGAAATTACAGTAACATACGTTGCGCAACAAGAATTATCAAACATTAATAGCTAACAATGAGAGAACAACTTTTTTATAATCACGAAGACGACTCCTTTATAATGAAGAAAAAGGATAAAGAAGAAGTAGGGAACTGGACAGATCATTTAGAGTTTATCAATTCAGAATTAAACTATTTCATAAAAATAGAGGAGCAATTAATTAAAGATATAAACATAAGTAATGCTTTAAAGGAGTTAAGAAGGAGTAACGCAATTGTACTTAAAGATTTGTATCGATATGATGTAAGTTTAGGGATGAGTATAGAGTGTGATACGGTAGATTGTGACACATTTTATTTGGGGAATCATGAGAAATGTAGAAAGGTATATCTCGATTTTATAGAGCGTGTAAAGACGTTTAAGCTTACTTTCTATTCAAAAATGTTGATCTATACAAGACTGTAATAAATTGATAATGATGTAAAGAGTTTATAAGTGATTTAAAACAAACCTAAAATATATAACGATGAAAAATATTTTATTTTTAACTGATTTTTCCGAAAATGCATGGAACGCTTTAAAATATACCATATCGTTATATGAGAATATCCCATGTAAATTTTATATTTTAAACTCTTTTTCAGAAGAAAAGCATGGTCTTGATTCTTTAAACTATTTAGATCCTTATGAAGCATTCCATAATTCATCAGCAAATAATTCTAACGAAAAGTTAGAGCAATTACTCAATAAGCTAGCTTTCTTTGATACTGATGCAGCGCATGAATATTTTATGATAGCTAAATCAGGAAGCTTATTAAATGCAACTCAAAAGCTAATTTCTCAATTAGATATAGATGAAATTTTAATTGCAGCTAAAGGGGATTCAAATAGAAAGAATAAAATTTTAGGTCGAAATACTAAAACGATTATTAAAAACATTAATAAACTTCCTATTCTTATAGTGCCAAATACTTGTAATTCTAAACCTACTTATAAAATTCAAGCTAAAAATATTTCTTTTGCTGATTTGCAAAATACTTTAAATGACGGCCCAGTAATGCTACTAAAAAATAATACAGTAGAAGAGCATGAAGAAATACATGGTTTGATAGATTTAGGAATCTTTCAAAATATGTATTTACATCTAGCTCATCATATAAGGCTTTAAGAATCAATTTATAATAGGATATTATTATATAGAACTTTTTTATTTCCCAAAAAAGTTAACAACTCTGTAATGAATTTGATATTTTTGAGACTACAAGAAAAATTCATTTTACGAGCGAATGTTCAAAGATACTGCGATATTAATTTTTGCTAATTCTGGAAGTGCTGAAAAAGCCAATAAGTCGATACGTAAAAGTGAAATTTTATTCAACGAGCTCAATAAATATGTTCTTAAAATAGTTAAGAACTCTAACATTCCCTATTTTTTAATTACTGATAAAGAACAAGTAGGTAATTCTTTTGGAGAGCGCTTTACAAATGCAATCCAAACAGTTTTTAATAATGGTTATAAGAATGTAATAACTATTGGGAATGATTCCCCTCAGTTAAAAACGAAGCATCTTCTAGCTACAGCAAAAAGGTTAGAGAGAGGAGAAACTGTTTTAGGTCCTTCTTCGGACGGTGGATTTTACCTTATGGGAATTCAGAAGGAACTTTTCAATAAAAAAGAGTTTTTAAATATATCATGGAACTCTAATAAGGTTTTAAAAGAAGTAGAAACACTTATAAGAGAATCCAAAGAGAGTATATTCAAACTAGAAACTCTTATTGATATTGATAAGGAATTAGATATAAAGAGAATCCACAGTTTTCATCGTAAAATATCTAGAGTTTTACATCTTATTATTCTCGCTATTCTTTCAGAGAGTACCACTATTTTTTATCAATCCCTTCAGTTTTTCGAGAACAGAAAATCACAACGCTACTTTAATAAGGGATCTCCTTTGTTGGCATAATACTTACATGTACTATTATGATTTAATCACTTTATAATGAGTGATTTTAAAATCATAGTGGAAATCAATCTTAAGAAATATTATAGCCAACAACTTAAATTTTATATGAAAAATTTATTGTTCTGGGGAATGCTATTTATAACTATATCAGCATTTTCTCAACAAGACATCACAGTCTCTGTGATAGATATTCAAAGTAACATTCCAGTTTCTGGGGTAGAAGTAGTTTTAAGTAATCAAAGTCAAGGAATCACATTAAAAGATATAAGCAGTACACAAGGAAAAGTAGTTTTCAGAGGAATTCCATCGCTTAACGATTATCAGGTATACTTTACAGGGAATGGTGATTATGCAGGTGCAAGCATAGATAATATAGATATTCGGTCCAACCAGAATGCAAATTTATTGTTGCCGTTAGATACAAGTATAGCAAATGAGCAGCAGTTAGATGAGGTAGTGCTTTATAATAGTACGTCTGCAAAAATTAACCGTAGAGATGCAGAAGTTTCTTTTGAGTTAAAAGCAGAAGAAATTACAGAAATTCCTGTTGAAGGGCGAGATATTACTAGAGTTTTATATCGATTACCAAATGTAACACAAGCAACTGGTTTCTATCCTGAAGCTCCTAATGTTAGTATTAATGGGGCAAATCCCTTATTTACTTCTTACACTATAGATGGGATGGATAATAATGAGCGTTTTCTAGGAGGTCAACGTTTTAATATTCCTGCTGGGTTCGTAAAAGACGTTTCTGTTTTTACGAGTAATTATTCTGCGGAATATGGTCTTACTGGAAATGGAGTTATAGATATTACTACTAAATCTGGAAGCAATGATTTAACAGGGGAAGTTTTTTTTGTAACCCGTCCAGGACCTGTTATTGATGGTGAAAGTCCGTATGCGCAAAGAGACCTTTCTGGGAATCAAGTTAAGAATGGTTTTGCTCGTTATCAAACGGGAGTTGGAATAGGTGGAGCTATTGTAAAAGACAAAACGTTCTATTATTTTAATTTTGAACATACCACAGATGTAAAAGACAATTTATTAAATGTAGATGATCTTGGAGTAAATGAAACTATTCGGGGTAATAATAACTTCGATTATTTCTCTGTAAAACTAGATCAATTATGGAGTCGCAATTTTAGAAGTTCTCTTCGTGCGAATGTAGGAGTTGTTGGCATAGAAAGTCAAGGAGGTGGATTAGAGGGAGGAGTTACTTTTCCGTCAGCGGGATTTAAACAGGTAAGAAACAGTTTGAATTTGGCACTTAAGAACGCCTATAAATTTGGAGGAATTAGTGCAGAAACCAATTTTCAATATAGTCGTTTTAGATGGGATTATTCGGATGCTAAAAACCCTAACCAATCACAAGTAACTTTGAGAAATCCTTCCGATGAAACTATTGGTGTTATAGGGAATCCAGGAGGTACGTTTAATGAGATTGAGAACACATTTCAGTTTCAACAGAAGTTTAAATACTATATAGACAACCATACCATAAAAGCTGGAGTTAATTTTATTAGTGGCGATCATAAATTGTTTGGTGGCGGAAACCCTGTTGGGAATTACGTGGTAGATTTAACCCAAAGTCAAATTAATGATCTTGCAGCGAGTGGAGTTGGAGGAAGTCTTGATATAAATGATATCCCGAATGATGTTGAGGTCGTTAATTACAGTGTTGAATTACGCCCTAATTCTTTTGGAAAAACTCAGAATATCACAAGTTTTTATATGGAAGACTTATGGTCGGTTTCAGAAAAATTGAACTTAACTTTTGGACTGCGTTACGACTATGATAACCTTTCTAAAGGGGGTGGTAATAAAGGGGATTATAACAATCTAGCTCCTCGTTTTAATTTTAATTATGAATTAACACCAAATAGTATCATCCGTGGAGGATATGCTATTGCCTATGATAAGGTAAATTATGCAATTTATAGTGATGCGCTTCAACAGAATACTACTTCTGATGCTTATAAACAGCAAATACAAGCTTTTATAGATCAAGGAATTCTTCCAGCAGATACAGATATTAGTGCCGTTACATATGATGGAAATTTAAGTGCTAATATTACAGGTGTAGATTATTTGCAAGGACCACCAGCTTCAGAATTGGAAGGGCAGCGTGAAACTGCTTTTTCTAATGAGCGTAGAATCTTAAACCCTAACGGATATGATAACCCATATTCACACCAGATTTCTTTAGGATATCAATTACAGGTAGCCGATGATAAGTTGTTTTTTGTTGATTTGTTCCATAATCGAGGAGTAGATTTATTCAGAATTAAAAATTTAAATGCTGCTGAAGAGTTTCCAATAGATGAGAATTTCACAGTAGAAGATGTTAGAACCCCTGCAGAGGCAGATGCTACAAGACCAGTACCAATTATTGATGGGGAAGGGATTATTAATGGACAATCTGTTAGTGGTGTTGCAAGAAATGTAGTAATGACAGAAAGCAAAGGGAAATCTCGTTATTATGCGATGAGTTTAAACCTTCAAAAGGTAAGGGGAGAAGATAATTATTCTTACCGTATTAACTACACTCTATCTTCTCTAGAAAATAATACTGAGGATATTAATTTCCGTCCACAAGATGCAAATAATTATGGTGCGGAATGGGGGCCTTCCATTAATGATAGACGTCATAATATTAATGGAATTTTTAATTTCTATCCATTTAAAGGAAGTACAATTACATTGGCTTCATTATTACAAAGCGGACAACCAATAAACAGAATTCCAGATGCTTTAATTTATGGAACTACAGATTTAAATGGTGATGGTTCTGCTTTTGGAGATTCTTATGTTGGTAATAGCGATCGTTCACCAGGGGAAGCTCGAAATGATGATAGGTTGCCTTGGTCTTTTAACTTCGATCTAGGATTGCAACATCAATTTAAATTAGGAAGTAATAAATTGGAATTAAGAGCAGATGTTTTTAATGTTTTTAATGTTGAAAACTTAAGTGGATATAGTAATAATGCAACACAAAGTAATCAGATTCAAGTAGGACCAGCTTCTTCAGGGAGATTTGTGCAAAAAAATGCAGGGCCTCCTAGACAGTTCCAGTTTGGAGTACGATATTTGTTTTGATTAATGGGTGTAACCATCTAAGTAGCTATAAATAGTATAGACAATGAAAAATATAATATATATAACACTACTTTTTTGTTTCCTTTCCTGTAATACAACAAAGAGAGAGGCACAAGAAGATATAACTAATGCATCCTGGGAAGAAGTTTTAAGCAAAGCGAATGGAACTACTCTTACTATGATGATGTGGAATGGCGATACTAAGATAAATAGGTATATGAAATCTTATGTTGCGCCTAATTTAAAGGAAAAGTATAACATCGATTTTGAAATTGTAAGCGGGCAAGGATCAAAAATTGTTCAGCTATTAATGACAGAAATTCAAGCATCGAAGAATAGAAGTGATGTAGATTTAGTTTGGATCAATGGAGAGACCTTTTTTCAATTGCGAGAAATAAAAGCTTTATATGGACCGTGGACTGCCAAAATTCCAAATGGTGAATATATAGATTTTGAAAATCCTTTTATAGGAATGGATTTTCAGCAACCAATAGAAGGATTTGAACTTCCTTGGGGAAATGTACAAATGACATTGATTTACGACAGTGCTAAGGTTGAGAATCCTCCGATGACACGAACATCTTTACTTAATTTTGCAAAAGAACACCCAGGGACTTTCACTTTCGATAACCACTTTACAGGACTTACTTTTTTAAAATCTTTATTGATTGATATTGCTGGTGGAAACGAATCTTTGTCTGGAGCATTTAATGAGGTTAAGTATAAAAAATATAGTTCTGAACTTTGGAGTTATATAAATGAATTAAAGCCTTATTTATGGCGTAAAGGAGAAGTTTTTCCTGAGGGAGTAGCGCAAATGCATCAGCTTTTTGCCAATGGAGAGTTGCTTTTTACAATGAGTAATAATGATGCTGAGGTAGATAGTAAGACAATGGAAGGGTTGTTTCCTGAAACAACAAGAGCTTATGTTCCTGCATTTGGGACTATTCAGAATTCACATTATTTGGGGATCCCAAAATTATCAGGAAATAAAGCAGCCGCATTAGTAGCAGCAAATTTTTTAAGCACTCCTGAGGCTCAGTTAGAGAAAATGAAGCCTTCAGTATGGGGAGACGGCACTGTTTTAGATTTAGAAAAGCTACCGAAAGATATTAAACAGAAATTTATGAATATTCCATCTAGAGAACATGCTCCAGATAGAAGTGAAATTCAAAATCGAGCGCATATGGAACTTGCTCCCGAATATATGATTAGATTGGCAGAGGATTTTAGAACAGAAATAATTAATAAGTAATTTATTGAAGATAACCAGTAATCATATAAGCAAACTATTTTTTTTAGGTATTGTTTTACTGCCCGTATTTTCAGGGTTGCTATATGCTGTATTTTATAGTTTAGGACTTATAGGAATTTTAAATGATGGTTTGTCTACGGAAGTTTGGAGAACAATTTTTACTACAGAGCCATTTTGGAAGTCTTTACTTTTTAGCATTTATATAGCCTTAACGAGTGTTACGACTGCAATAATATTAGCGCTTACCATTGCTATAAGTTGGAGAAAGAGCTTACAAAAAGGCTTCCTATCTTATGCTATTTATCTTCCGCTATGTTTTCCAGCTACAGTGATGGCTTTTTTTAGTTTTCAACTTTTATCTCGTTCAGGGTTCTTATCTAGAGTTGCCTTTAATTTTGACTTTATAGACAGTTTAAACTCATTTCCAGAGTGGATAAATGATGGTTATGGAATAGGAATTATCTTTACTTCAGTATTGCTAATAACACCTTTTTTTATCATTTTATTTTCTAATTTATACCAAACGGAGAATTTGCGTTCTTTTATTACATTGTCTAAGAGTTTTGGAGCTTCAAAACAACAGACCTTGCTAAAGGTTACCCTGCCGATTTTATTAAAAAAAGCTTCAGGCACCATCTATCTATTTATCATTTTTGTAATGGGAAGTTACGAAGTGCCCTTGCTTCTAGGACGCCAAGACCCACAAATGATTTCTGTGGCAATTCTCCAAAAAATACAACGATTTAATCTTTATGATATTCCAACGGGTTATGCAATGAGCGTTTTATATGTACTTATAATCACAGTTGCATTAGTTTTTATTTATCTAAAGAACATAACCCTTTTTAAAACTCAAAAAAGTGATGTTTAAAAGGGTGCTTCAATACATATTCTTTATATCTATAGGCTTTCCGCTTGTATTTTTATTAATATTATCCTTCGGAAGAAAGTGGCAGTATCCTAGTATTTTTCCAGAGGAGATTACAATAACTAACTGGGAGTCATTGCTACAAACAGATGCAGAATTATTTATAACATTTTTTACTTCGTTAGTAATTTCACTTTCTGTAGCAATTATGGTTACTATTACTGCTTTTATAGTATCAAAACATATCTGTAATAGTAAGTACAAAAATATTTTCTTGCTGCTAGCTTATATCCCATATTTACTCTCTCCAGTTATAATGGCTGTTATTTTTCAATATTATTTTGTAATAACAGAATTAACAGGCACATTGCTAGGAGTAATAATAGCGCAGTTTTTAATAGCTTTTCCGTTTGGAATTATTATATATAGTAATTTTTGGAATCCTAATTTAAAACATTTAGAAGAGTTAAGTAAAACTTTAGGAGGAAGTAATTTTAAGACATTTAAGAGAGTCCTTTTTCCGCTATCAAAAAGCGCTATTCTATTATGTTTTTTTCAAGTCTTTTTAATCTCTTGGTTTGAATATGGGCTAACGAATTTAATAGGCACAGGAAAAATAAAAACCTTAACAGTACAGGTATTTACCTATATAAATGAAGCTAATTTGTTTTATGCATCAGTAGCGTGTTGTTTACTAGTTTTACCTCCTATGTTTCTTATTTATATAAATAAGATGCTTTTAATGTTTTCTGAATCCACAGTAGAATGAGTAGTATTTTAGAAGTTAAAAATCTTAATAAATCTTTTAAGAATGAATCGATTCTGAAAGATGTAAACCTAAATTTGAATAAAGGAGAAGTCCTTAGTTTATTGGGGTATTCTGGAAGTGGAAAAACAACTTTATTAAAAATAATTGCTGGTCTTGAAAAAAAAGATAAAGGAATTATTATTCTTAACGACGAAGATATTAGCGATACAAAAGTTCAAGATAGAAATATTGTTTACCTATTTCAAGACGCGCTTTTATTTCCGCATTTAAATGTATTTGAAAATATAGCTTTTGGGTTGCGTTTAAGAAATATGGATAAAGCTATTATCGAAGAGAACGTTTGGGATATGCTTGATAAACTTGAAATGAAAGCACACGCCAAAAAGATGAGTACAGAATTATCTGGTGGTCAAAAACAACGGATCTCTTTTGGTAGGGCAATGGTTATAGAACCACAATTATTATTGCTAGATGAGCCTTTTGGAGCTTTAGATGGAGTTACTAGAAGTAAAATGCAAGTGCTTTTCAAAGCATTAGCAAAAAAAATGAATGTTTCTACTTTATTTGTAACGCATGATCTCAAAGAGGCTATTGTAATGGGCGATGAAATAGCAAGAATTAAGAAAGGTAAATTAAAACAATATGCAACGAAAGAAGATTTTTATAATGATGATGATTCTGGAGTTAAAAAAGAAATTGACTTTTGGAAACAATTTAATTAATTATTATCTGATTGTTTCGCTGAAAATTATAATTTAAAGAAGCTAAAGTTGTACCTAATGAGGTCAATTTAGTAAAAAATAGACTATTATATGTTACAAGATTTTAATCATGTGCAATCTGTTTATTGGGTGTTTACTCAACTATGTAACGACGATTGTGACCATTGCTATAATGACTCTAGCCCTTTTGGTAGCAGAATTAGTGAGGAAGATTGCATGAAGATAATCGATAATATGCCTGCCAAAATAGATCGACTGATTTTAAGTGGGGGAGAGCCTATGGCTGATATTAAATTGTTGTATGCAGTACTTGATAAACTTGCTTTAAAATATGGGGAAGAGACTCAGATAATGTTGCAAACCAATGGAGATTTAATGACGGATGAAAAGTTAGCAACACTTATAAAAAAGGGAGTAAAGCGCTTTGATATTGCAAGTATTGATAGGTATCACAAAAAGGCTGGAAGTCGTTTGATGGAGCTTTCAGACATTTTTGAAAGGCATGGAGTTATTGGAACAGAAAAAGACCCTTTAATAGAAGGTGGTCACTATTTAACAGAAAATCCATTGAGTTGGGGATATTGGGGCGCTAGTGAAGATATGTGGCTAGGAGGAAATTGGGCTAGAGGAAAGGCCATGAAAAATGATATTTACCTTAAAGATCCCAATCATAACTTCTGTTCTATACTTTCTGGTGCACGAAATTTTCTAGGTGGATATGATGATATTCCTCAGGAGATAAGTATTCAACTCTGGAGAATAAATCCATGTTGCCCAGGAACTCATTTTCCAATGGGAGATGCCCGCAAAGAAAAAGTATCTGAGGTTCTTAAAAGGGCTTCTAATAATGCAGTTTTTAAAGCTTTAAATGCAGGAGAACCTTTGGAAATGGGAATCGAATTGGGAGTTTCTAAATCGGAAGCCGAGGCCAAAAACCAAGAACTCAAAAACATCTGTTTATACTGTGATCATTTTATGAAATGCCATAAAGATGAAATTTTTGATAAAAATGGTGTAATAGAAAGTGACGTTACTCTAGAGCGTTAAGTTTTTAGTGATTTTAGTACTTAACGGTTTGGTAGTCGACATATAGTAATCTATTAATCTTCCTTGTTCATCAACAAGATATTTTTGGAAATTCCATTTTACAGAAGAATTTTTCAATCCATTTACAGATTTTTCTGTAAGCCATCTATAAAGTGGATGTTGATTACTACCTTTTACATCCACTTTCTCAGTAATTAGAAATTGTACACCATAGTTTTTTTGACAAAAGCTTTGGATTTCTTCAGCATTACCAGGTTCTTGACCACCAAATTGGTTACAAGGAACTCCTATAATCATTAGGTTATCTTTATAGGTTTCATATAATTCTTCTAGCCCTTTGTATTGACCAGTAAAACCACATTCTGAAGCTACATTTACAAATAGTATTTTCTTTCCTTTATAAACACCTAGATCAATTTTGTTGCCATCAATACTGTTAATCGAAATATCGTAAATCGATTCTGTAGGTGTTACAGGCTCTTGAGCTTTTCCAAATAGTGATATCATAATGCAAAGGTATACTAATGTTGTTTTCATTTTTAAGTTTAATTAGTAAGCAAGATACAATTTGAAAATTGATTATAGTGTTTCTCTCTCTTTGGAAAACGTATTGGCAGGTGGGTTTTTTGGTAATGTACTCTCAAAAGTTTTAAGTTTTTTTAATAATTCTTCTACCTTTTCAGGATATTCTAGAGAAACATCTTTTTGTTCTGCCCAATCAGAAGTAATGTTATAAAGTTCGGTTTTTCCTAGTTTATAACTTACTAACAACTTCCAATTGTTTTCTTGAATTCCAGCTTCTGGCCAAAAATTAGGTTTATTAGGGGCAAACAACCAGTTCCAATAAATAGCTTTATCTCGCTTAAAGCCTTTGCCTTTTAAGGCATCTACAATGTTAACGCCGTCAGGTTCGTAGCCTTTTGGAAACTTTGCACTTGCTAAATCTAAAAAAGTGGGTAATAAATCAACCGTAGTGAGTTCTGTTGTTTTGTCAATTACCCCAGCAGGGATAGTGCCAGGCCATCTTGCAATAAATGGAATACGTATTCCCCCTGCAAATAGAGAGCGTTTCTGTCCTCTTAACCCATTTGTTTCTCCTACTGAATAGTAAGTAGCTAAGCCTGGGCCTGTAGAATTATCATCAGATTTGAGATGATTTCCAGTTATTTCTGGACCATTGTCTGATGAAAAAAGAACTAAAGTGTTATTATCGACTCCTATTTCTTTTAAAGTTTTAAAAAGTTCTCCTATACGATCATCATATTCTGCAACTACAGCAGCATAAACTTGTTTTTGTTCATCTAGATGGGAAAACTTATCCATGTATTTTTTCTTTGGATAGTGTGGAGTATGAGTTGCATGAATCCAAGCATTAATAAAAAATGGTTGCTCTTTATTACGTTTGGCAAAATCTATGGTTTTATATAATGTAGAATCTACATGCATTTGATGTAAATTACTAGGTAAATTAAAAGCTCCATATTCATCATAACCATATTCTAAGGGAGATGGAGCATCTTTTACGTGCGTATTTGTTAAATGCCACTTCCCAAAATGAGCAGTTTTATACCCTGCACTTTTAAGCATACGAGGTAAGGATGGAGCTTTTGGATCTAACCAATCTGGCATTCCTCTTTTTATATGTGATGCAACAGTAGCAAAATGGCCATGCACACTTTGTCTCGCTGGATACTGCCCCGTAATAACTCCAACTCTGCTAGGGGAACAAACTGGATTAACTACAGAAAAATTTTGAAAGTCAATCCCTTCAGCTGCCATTTTATCAAGGTTGGGAGTTTTACAAAAACTACTTCCATGAATTCCTAAATCACCATAGCCCCAGTCATCAGCGAAAATTAATATAATATTAGGACGTTGTATGTTTGTTATTGTTTCACTTTCCTTATCTCTTGTATTCTTTTGCTTCGAATTACACGAAGTAAGCAAGATTAAAATTGTGATTATAGAAAAGAGTTTGTTCATATTGTTTTATTTTGTATCAATTGATATGTAACATCTGTATATAGATAGCTCGCTATAAAGGCGCTTTTCTAGTTTGTTTTCCTGTTCTATACTCTTCTAGCAAGTCTTTCATTTCTTTAACTTTTTCTGGATGTTCATTATATAAATTAACCCTTTGCTCCTGATCATCTTTCATATTAAAAAGTAATTCTTCAGTATCAAAATCTGAATATCCTCCTAACTTTTTAAAGGATACAGGCATCGGCACTTGACTACCTGTTTTATTATTTATATATAACCAGTTTCCTTTTCTAAGAGCCCATCTAGACTTAAGAGTGTTATGAACAGTTGCTTCTCTTAAAGGTTCATTTTTATATGTTTTACCTTCTAATACTGGAGTGAAGTTATAACTGTCTGGGGCAGCATTTTCTGGCATATCTACTTCAGTAATATTCATTAAAGTAGCCATGATATCTGTTTGGCAAATTACTTCATTAGAAACCGTTCCTTTTTTTACTTTACCTGGCCATTTAACTATAAAGGGAACATGGTGACCGCCTTCCCATACATCACGTTTTAGACCTCTAAAATCTCCCATGCTAAAATGTCCATATTCTTCGGCACGTTTCCATGCTGTATTTTCCGGTCCATTATCAGAAGTAAATATTATAATGGTATTTTCTTCAAATCCATTTGATTTAATAGCTTTTAAAACTTCTCCAGCTACCCAATCTGTTTGAACCATATAATCACCGTATGCTCCCGCTTTTGATTTTCCATCAAATTCATCATTAGGTACAATCGGTTCATGTGGAGAAGGAAGTGATAGATATAAAAAGAATGGTTTTTTCTTATCTTGGTTACCAATCCATTCTATGGTTTTTTTTGTTAGTTTAGGTAGTACTTCAAAAGGATTCCATTCTTTTGCTTTAGGTCCTGGTCTAAATCCCCACACACCTTCTTTGGGTAAAACTTCAGGATCCTTCATGGCTTCAGTAGGAGCTTCTATTATACGATCATTTTCAACCCAAGCATAAGGAGGGAAATTTATGGTTCCATCACCAAAATAGTAATCGAAACCTCTAGCCAGTGGTCCTCCTGCAATAGGTTTTTCCCAATCTACATCTTCTACAGCATATAAATCAATAAAACGTGTTCCTCTTTTTATTTTAGTAGGCTCATTATTGAATTCCCAATCCCATCCTAAATGCCATTTGCCAATACAAGCGGTAGTGTAATCCTTAGTTTTAAGTGCTTGTGGTAGCGTATAATCGCTATCCTTAAAGAAAGGCTTGCCAAAACTTTGAACAATACCATGTTGTCTTCGCCAATGATAAGACCCAGTTAATAGAGCAAATCTACTTGGAGAACATATCGCAGAGGAACTATGGGCATCTGTGAAACGCATCCCTTCACGTGCTAATTGATCAAGATTTGGAGTTGATATTTTGGAGTCTTTGTTTTGGATTCCTAAATCTCCATAACCCATATCATCAGCATATATGATAACGATATTTGGTAATTTTTCTTTCGGTTTTTGGTTATTAGTTTCGTTACAGCTTGTTGTAACTAGAAGATAAAGTATGGCTATAGATAATGTCTTTAAACTCATAATTATAAATAAAAATATTTTGGATTAATTTCCTGTGTTAATGCTTTTTCCTACCGATGCTCTCCATGCACTCAATTCTTGTTTCATTTTTGAGGCAACTAACGGTTTTTCATTTATGATGTTATTTTTTTCAGATTTATCATTTAATAAATCATAGAGTTCATAGGTTTTTCCATTATCTGGACTGTATAATTTATATTGACTGTTTACCCATGACATTTTTTCTTTAATAAGGAAACCAATAGGCTCCTTTCTTACGTTCTCTTTTCCATCCAAAATATTTAGCATGCTTTCTCCATCTAAAACTCGGTTATTATCAGGATACTCTATATTTAAAATATCTAGAATAGTTGGTAAATAATCACTAGTTATCATTGGGGAATATTGTCTTTTAGGAGTTTTAAAATGCCCTTTCCAAAAAACAAAAGCTGGAACTCTTACGCCACCTTCAAATAAATCTCTTTTGCCTCCTCTAAATTCACCTGCACTATTTTCAAGATGTATAGGTCCATTATCACTACAAAACCAAATGATTGTGTTTTCATCAATATCGAGCTTATTAATAGTTTGCCAAAGTCTTCCCATCTGTGTATCCATTGCTGATATTGATCCGTAGTATAGTTGTTCTTTTAAACTTAAATTTTTGTATTGGTTTCGTTGTTCATCATCTGCAACTAATGGTCTGTGAGGCGTGTGAAACCATATTGTAGTGAAAAAGGGTGTTTTTTTGCTAACTGCGTTTTCAATGAATGGAATTACTCGATCCATTATAACTCTAGAATCCGATCCTTCAATATTGTCTTTAACAACTTCATTTTCGTTTACCCAGTATGCTGTACCATAATTTTTTGTAGCTTCATTTTTCGTTACTGCTCTCCATCCATCGATCATATTCTCATCATCTTCAAATACTGCTGGGTAAACCATTGGATCATATGTTGGAACTTTAGATTCTGTAGACAAATAAGTATCGTATCCATGCATAGTTGGAATGCTATATTCTTGCTCTCCTTTTATTGTTCCTCCACGATTACCATCTTTAACTGTTTTAGTCAAGGTGCCTAAGTGCCATTTTCCAAAATGTCCAGTAGTGTATTGGGCTTTATTTTTTAAGATTTCTGGAAGTGTAATTTCTTTCTCTTTTAAATGACCTTGGTTTGCATATGGAATTTCTAATCTAAATGGAGTTCTCCCTGTTAAAACACTGGCACGGGTAGGGGAGCAAACAGCTGATGCTGAATAGAGCCTATCAAGTATAATTCCTTGAGCAGCCATTTCATCTAAAAACGGAGTCTTTACAACTTTATTTCCATTATAACCTACATCAAACCATCCCTGATCATCTGTCATTACTAAAATAATATTAGGTCTATCCTCAACATTTTGAGAATATGCAGTAATACTAATTAAGGCAGTAATGGTAATTAGAAAAAAATTTAAGCTTTTAAAATTGTATTTCAAGAGCATATCCATTTTTATTAGTTTCTATTTTATTCAAATCAACTTCTAAAGCGGAATCTGTTTGTTCCCATGAAATGGTCTTATCAGTTCCTAACATTCTAACACTTTTTATAGAGCCATTATCTTTTTTTAATGATTTAATAGAAATTTTTTCTTTGGGATTCACTAAAGAAATTGCATACACTTTATTTTTTTTGGCAGTGAACCAGAAGTCATTTTCAGTAAAAGTTTTAGAAAAACCTTTTATTTCTCTATGTCTTGTTCCCTCTAGTAGAATTTCTGATTGGCCTTCTCGCTTTATTTTCCAAGGAGTTGTTCCGTAAATAGCATCACTATTAATTTTAATCCAGTCACCCATTTCGAGCAAACGTACTTTACTCTCCTTTGGAACATTACCAAGTTCATCAGGTCCAATATTAAGTAGATAGTTACCGCCTTTTGATAAAATATCCACAAAATAGTAGAGTAATTCACCAGGAGACTTCCAGTCTTTGTCATAGACTTTATATGCCCAAGAATTATTTGTTGTGCCACAGGTTTCAAAGTATTTTTCTAAAGTTTTACCTGAAGCGGGAATATTGTTATCACCTGTATCTGTATAATCTCCAAAACCCCAACCAATTCTTCTATTAACGAGTATATTTGGATTAGAATTATAGACCTGTTTGTAAAATTTAAACGATTGATCTTCATTTATAAATCCAGTACCATCAAACCAAATTAAGCGTAGTTTAGGCATGCTTTTAATAAGCTCGGTTATTTGTGGCAATGCTTTTGTTTCTAGATATTCAGCATGTGTGTTTGGGCTTGGATCCCATAAGTTCTTACCCATTTTGTGAGTTAGTAAACCTAAAGAATCATTAATATACTTAGTATTATTATAATTGCCATCACTACCATTAAACCAATCATTTCCAAGAGAATAGTAAACTCCAAATTCTATACCTTCATTTAAGCACGCTTCATATAATTCTAAAATAATATCTCCATCATAAGGAGTAGCATCAGTGATATCATAGTCAGAAACTTCAGAATCAAACATAGCGAAACCATCGTGATGTTTAGATGTAATTACCACGTATTTCATACCAACATTTTTGGCAAGTTTTGCAAAGTTTTCTGCAAAGGATTTATCTGGTTTAAAAGTTTTTACTAGTTCTTTATACTCTTCTCTAGGAATTCTAAAAGAATGCATTAGCCATTCTGACGGCTTTGGTCCTGGGTATGGAGCATTTTTAATTTGTGTTCCTTTCCATACTCCTGCTGTTTGTGAGTACAAGCCCCAATGTATAAACATACCGAATTTAGCTTCTTTAAACCAGTTTAAGGTTTTTTGCTTTTCTGGGGATTGATGCATTTGTAACCATTCCTTATGATATTTCCCTGAGCCTATTTGATTCTTGACATCAGGGACAATTCTAAGTTGCTTGAATGGGGCTCTTGTTTTTATTTCAATTTGTTGTGAACCTCTTTGGTTAAAGTCAATAGGTGCTCTAAACTCAAAAATTGAATTATTAGCGTAATCGACACGAGTTTTTTTGATAGATGCTTCATATGTTTTTTCATTAAAAGACATGCTTACCAAAGTATCTTTTAAAGGAATATCTCCATTATAAAGGATTTGAACTTTGAAAAGGCCTAAGTGTTTTGATTGAAAATCCCAAGTATAAGCGTTTTCATTTTCTAATGCATCTTCTATATCTAGTAAGATCCAATTTGTTTTCTCATCGAAGTTAGTTTCATCACTATTTGAATTTACAGACACTTGTTCTTTATTTTTGCAAGAGATGACACTTACAATAGCCACTACAGCCAGAATTAATACGTACTTAAATGAATATTTCATGTGATTTTTGTTTTATAGTTATGTAACCAATTTATAAGCTTGATACTATACTTTAGTTGACTCCCTTCCTTATATTATTTAATTTCAGATTAAATATTTTTTGAAAATAGAAATTAAATACTATTTATAGTTGTTCTTTTTTTGCCATCGTATGTACTTATTTACTATTTAATTGCTGTTTAATATCAGTTATCTTGGGTAAATTTTATAATCTTACATCAAAATAGAGCGTATAATCAAAGGTGCATATTAGAGTACAATCTTCTTTTTTTGGCATACCAATATAGATTGGCTGCTATATGTATTAAAATTAATATAAAAAGAAAGCCCTTTAAGGCATGTAGCTTTAAAGGGCTTTTACATAGT
Organism: Joostella sp.; assembly: GCF_048266025.1. Classification (NCBI taxonomy): domain Bacteria; kingdom Pseudomonadati; phylum Bacteroidota; class Flavobacteriia; order Flavobacteriales; family Flavobacteriaceae; genus Joostella; species Joostella sp. The sequence goes on from NZ_JBLXAF010000003.1 coordinate 117,264, forward strand.
ATTATCTACTATTACTTGTTGACTTATTTAATTAATTTCACGTTTGGAAAAGCAGCTTTGTATCCAAACCAAAAAGCATTATGTGTAGCAAAACGTGTTAAAATACTACCATCTTCAGCAATTAATTTATTTTCAGTAATATTCCAAATTTTCCCTGTAACATCAATTACACTCATTTCATATTGGAAGTTTACTAGCTTTAAACCATTTGTTTGGTATGCACGATGTGCTCCAGATTTGTCTGTTAGCACTACTAATTCAATATTCCCAATGCTAGTTTCATAAATGCTGTTTTTCTTTAAGAACTTGCTAGAAATGGCTATGTTCTCTTTTGGGAAACTAGCATGTCTAATAGATAAAATCTCGTCTTTATTTTTAAGTTCACTAGTATCTTCATTAGGAACGGTAAACATTAATTTATCAGTAGAGAAATAATCATTATATGCTTTTCCTTCTCCATAATCTCTTTCAAAGCCTGTATCTAATGATAGAACTTGCGTAGCTGGATGTCGCTTTTTCCATTCGCCCCATGTGGTTGTAACAACACTTCTATAGGGTAATTTAATGCCTTTACCAACCAATGGGCCAATTACGGGTTCTCCTTCTAAGGTACTCCATAAAGATTGGGTTGCTTTATCGTACATTAATTTATTAGATCGATATAGAAAGCCACTTGTTCCAATTTCATGATTTACGCCATTTACTTCTGTTTCGTATAAAATAACAGTTCCGCAGAGAGTACAGTAGACTCCAGCAACATCAATACCACCTACATTATCTACAAACATTTCATGCCATGCTAAGATTCGTTTTGGGTAGGCACGAGCATCTCCATTTACCTCAATTCCGAATACAATATCACTATCATTTAAATAGTTAGCGTCATTTTTAGTAATCATTTTTGGCTGGCGAAGTGGAGGAATACCATCTTGTTTTACACCTCCCCAACGTACCTCATCCAATCGGATTGTACTTTCTGAAGCTCTATCTTCAAAATAGCCTCTAAATTTTAGGTCTATTAGCGAATGTACTTTTGCTTTGTATTCGAAATATTCATCTTGATAATTAGCATCTTTATTCCAAAGCCAATGGAACCACTTATCGAAATCGTAACCAAATTTTTGATCTGTCTTTTCTTCTAGCAAGCTTATTAACTTTAATATAAGGTCAGAATTTCTTGAGAAGTAGATAGACTCGATAAGCATGATTTCATATCCTTCTTGCCAGTTTTCATCAATAGCAGTAATTGCATTTTCTAATACCTTTTTATCTTTAGAAATCACCAAATTCAAAAAGTGATTCATCATAGTATTTTGTGTGATGTTCATAATTTTATCTTCCTTGTTTTGCTTGACTTTTTCCGTATGTTGTAATGGCATTTCTGAAATTTCATTTGTATAATCAGAACAAACCATAAGCATAGCGAAAAGGCCAATGATTAAATTGAATGGACTCATTTTATTAAAATATTAATTGATTTCGGGGAAATTCCCGATATAGAAATCACTTATAAGAAGTTGTTTTATAAATGATTATTACATACAATATCAGTCGGTTTACATACCGATACCTTACGTTTATTTTCGAGTATTTTCTAAATATAGTTTAGACTCAATTTTAAGAAGAATCAAGTATGAAAATTAAATTACGGAAGAAATAAACTATGTTTTAGCCTTTTTTAATTAAAACAAAGGCTCAAAAATAAGTGTTTTCTGAGCCTTTGTTTGTGGAAATATAATGTATTATTCAAATGTTTGGATGATTTCACCGCAGTTGGACATTTCTTTTCCATAGTAGGGATTGCTTATTTCTTGATTGAAACTAAGCCAAGAAGCGCCGTTATTATTATCTACCATTGGACAGAATTGAGTATAGGCTTTTTTATGAACTCCATACAGCGTTAAACTTTTAATCATATCATCAGAGAGCTCTTTAAAATACTTTCTTTGCTCTTTGATTTCTGAAGCATCAGCAATAGCTTTTACAGAAGATTGTAGCTCTTTTTGGATAGGTGTCCATGTATTTCGAGCATCTTTATTTTCTAAAAGATCTAAATCTATTTTATTTAAGTTATTTTCAATGCTATATGCTGCATCTTTTGCATTATTGTAGTCATCATTTACTAAAGCATCTTTTAACACTATATAAGAATTTAAAACTATTAAAAGCTGATTTTGAAACTTTTGAAATGAAGGTGTTTCTAAGTTTTTAGTTTTACTGTTATCAGTTTCTATTCCTAAGTGACCTTCATGACCAGTTGTTGTTTTGCCACCTTCTTTATTCATCATAGACTTTTTGCCTTGCAATTGAGCAGCAGCATCTACGGTAAAAGTACCATTGGTAACAATTTCTTCCCCACTTTCAAGACCGCTTGTTATGGCGTAATCAGTTCCGAATTTTTTTCCCAAGGACACTTCTCTCATTTCGAAAATGGGTTTATCAGTACTTGTTTTTACATATACTAAAGACCGTTTCCCTGTCCACATAACCGCAGAAGAAGGAACCTTTATTTCTGAATTTTCAGATAGTTTAGGATCTATTTTCACCGAAGCTTCGATAAACATTCCTGGCTTCAACTTGTTGTCTTTGTTGTTAATAACGGTACGAACTTCGACAGTACGGGTATCATTATCTAAAATAGGATCGATATAAGAAATTGTTCCTTCGATAGTTTTATCAGGAAATGCATTAGACGTGATAATTATATTCTGATTTTTCTCTAGAGACTGAATATCCTTTTCATAAGCATCAAAAACTCCCCAAACAGTATTAAGGTTTGCAGTTTGAAATATTGCCATTCCATCCATCATATGTCCTCCTTCAGATACATTTAAACTAGTAACAACTCCAGAAACATGGGAATGTAATGTAAATCTACTTTTAGCAGTTCCAGAGCTTATAATTTCATCGATATATTTATCTGAGATCATCCAGTTTTTCAACTTATTTCTTACGGCATTATACAGCCCAGGTTGCACATCTTTGATTTTATATGCTGTAATTAATTCTTGCTGAGCACTAACTAATTCAGGAGCATAAACAACAGCTAAAGCTTGGCCTTTATCTACTGTTTCTCCAAGAGATTTTACATATAACTTTTCAATTCGACCATTAAAATGAGCAGATTGCGTATGGGTTTTGTCTTCATCAGCTTTAATTGTTCCAGACAGTTTTAAAATCGAATTTTCAGATTGTTTACTTCCTACGATACTGGTCTGAATGTTTGCTAATGCCATTGCATTTTCAGTCATAGAAATCTCATTGGGGGAGAGGTCATCTGAACTAGATTCCGCAGGGATAAGATCCATTCCACAAATAGGACAATCGCCAGGTTCATGCTGCATAATTTGCGGATGCATAGAACACGTCCATAGCTGCTCTACAGATTCATTTTCATGATCATGTGCAGAAGTATTGGTTTCCTTGGTTGGGTTGCTAAAAATTAACCAACCCAGTAAGACCCCAATAGCAACAGCAAGGCCAATAAACAATACATTTTTTTTCATAATTCCTTTTTTATAATCAGAATAGGCAAAGTTTTATTTCAAACTAATAATTAATCAATAGAAACATTCTTCAATCTTAAAGCATTTGCAATTACAGAAACTGAGCTAAAACTCATAGCTAATGCTGCAATCATCGGTGAGAGTAATATTCCGAAGAAAGGAAATAACACACCTGCGGCAATTGGTATTCCTAATGTATTGTATATCAATGCAAAAAATAGATTTTGTTTGATGTTTTTCATAACAGCATCACTAAGGTTTCTTGCTTTTACAATTCCATGTAAATCGCCTTTTACTAAAGTAATCATCGCACTTTCAATAGCTACATCTGTTCCTGTTCCCATTGCAATTCCAACGTCACTTTTTGCTAATGCTGGTGCATCATTAATTCCATCACCGGCCATGGCTACTATATTTCCTTCGTCTTGTAACTTCTTAACTTCTTCTAATTTGTTTTCTGGGAGCATTCCAGCTTTAAAGTCCGTTAAGTTAAGTTCTTCTGCAACTGCTTTTGCTGTATCTTGATTATCTCCAGTAAGCATAATCACAGAAATTCCTTTTCCCTGAAGATTTTTAATAGCTTTTGCACTCGTTTTCTTGATTTTATCACCAATTACAACATAACCTTCTATATTTCCATCAATAGCGAGGTAGGAAACTGTTTTTCCTTTTTGCTGATAAGAACGTGCTTCCTCTTTTATTTCTGACGATAAATCAGCATTTGCATATGCCATCATTTTAGCATTTCCAAGAGCAAGTTTCTTTCCATCAACAATTCCTTCTACACCTTTTCCTGTAACCGCATTAAATTTGTCTGTTTTTGAAATTTTCACATGTTGCTCTTTGGCAAATTTCACAGTAGCTTCTGCTAGCGGATGCTCACTAGAACTATTTAAAGAAGCAATAAAATGTAGTATTTCATCTTCTTCATGGTTAGAACCAAAAGTTCCAATTTTATCAACTGTAGGTTTCCCTTCTGTAATAGTCCCCGTTTTATCAACGATCAGAACATTTACCTTATTCATCTGTTCTAATGCTTCTGCATTCTTAATAAGAACCCCGTTTTGAGCACCTTTACCAACACCAACCATAACCGACATTGGAGTGGCAAGGCCTAGCGCACACGGACACGCAATAATCAATACAGCAATGGAGTTTACTAGCGCATAAACATAGGCTGGGTCTGGCCCCCAAATTGCCCAAACAATAAAAGTTATAATGGAAATAAGAACTACTACGGGAACAAAATATCTAGAAATAGTATCTGCTAACTTTTGGATAGGAGCTCTACTGCGACTAGCATCATTTACCATATGAATTATCTGAGATAGGAGGGTATCGCTTCCTACTTTTTCTGCTTTCATTAAGAAAGATTGATTTCCATTAATAGTACCGCTACTCACTTTATCTTCTACTTCTTTATTAACAGGAATAGGCTCTCCAGAAATCATAGATTCATCAACCGTAGAATTTCCTTCTGTTATTACGCCATCAACTGGAATCTTATCTCCTGGTTTAACTCGTAAAATATCTCCCTTTTTAATTTTATCGATAGCAACTTCTTCTTCATTTCCATCAATAACACGGATTGCTTTATTAGGAGCTAATTTTAATAATTCTTTTACAGCGCTATTTGTTTTGTTATGTGCTCTTGCCTCTAATACTTGTCCCATTAATACTAAGGTTAGTATAACCGTAGCAGCTTCAAAATAGACATGTACAGCTCCAGAATCTGTTTTAAATTGTGTAGGAAAGAAATCTGGAAATAGCATTCCGAAGAAGCTAAATAACCACGCTACACTTGCCCCAATTCCGATAAGGGTGAACATGTTTAAATTCCAAGTTATGATCGATTTATATGCACGTTGAAAAAACATCCAAGTGGCATAGAATATTACAGGAATAGAAAGAGTAAATTGTACCCAGTTCCACCACTTTTGATTCATTATTTCATATAATGGATTGTTTGGAATCATTTCACTCATAGCAATCAGAAAGATCGGTACTGTAAATGCGAGTGCAATCCAGAATTTTTTGAGTAATTTCTTATAAGTCTTTTCTTCTGAAGAAATCTCAGGTTGCATAGGAACTAAATCCATTCCACAAATAGGACAATCCCCTGGCTCATCTTCTATAACCTCAGGATGCATAGGGCATGTCCATTGCTCCGAATTAGAAGTTGTAAGACTTTGTTCTGCTACCAAATCCATCCCACAAACAGGACAATCACCAGTTTTATCGTAAGTTTTATCACCCTCACAATGCATAGGACAATAATATGTTCCTGTTTCATTACCAGTTTTTGACTTTTTAGCGGCTTTATTTTTCTTAGCAGTGGCTGTAACTTTCGATTTATCTTCAAGATTATGAATACTGTACGAACCACCGTCCTTTTTCATGGCAGCTTGCAACGCCTCAAGAGTAATATGGTTTTCCATTTCAATGGTTGCTTCCGCTTTTTCTAAATCTACGGAAGCATTGGTAACCCCTTCAATTTGATTTAGGGTTTTTTCCACGTGACCGCGACAGCCATTGCAACTCATTCCATTTATGTGATATATATGCTTCATTTTATGATGCCTTTATTGTAAATTATTAAGTACTATAAAATTATAATATATAATTCCTTTACAGTGTCATAATTATGGTTATTAGTTATATAATTTGGTCTAGTGACTTTCTTGTATTTCTTTGATCTTTTTTATAATCGGTCAGACTCATTCCAGTTTCATTTTTAAACTGCCTGCTAAAATGATTTATGTTGTTATAATCTAATAACTGACTTATTTCAGTAAAGTTGTATTTGTCGCTCTGTATGAGTTCTTTAGATTTCTCTATTTTAAGTCTTATAAAATACTTTTCTATGGTTATTGTTTCAACGGTAGAGAATGTTTTGCTAATTTTTGAGTACTCTAGATGTATAGCTTCTTCTAAATAAGCAGAGAGTTTTTTATCTAATTTTAAAGGAAGCTTATCCAATAACTTAATAAGCGAAATTTTTACATTCTCAATAATTTTTTGCTTCTGAGTATTTATTATCGAAAAACCATTTCTATCAACGATATCTTTAGCTTTTTCTAAATCAGTATCTTCATTAATATCTAAAGTTATTTTACCTAACTCAATGTTTTTAAGTGCAAGTTGGTGTTGCTCAAATTCTTGTTTTAAGACCTTGATACACCGATTGCAAACCATATTTTCTATGTGTAAGGTAACCTCCATATTATTCAGATTTACTTTTTAAATAGCTATTAATTTCAAGATAAAAAGAGAAAACTATTTGTATTAGTTACTCTTTTTATCTTGTTAGATTTTACTGATGATGGTATTTAGATTTATTTAATAACTTCTTTTACAGAACCACATGTTAGCATTTTTCCTTCAAAATATGGATTTACTATATTTTCTTCTTTTGAAAACCAATATGCTCCTTCGTTATTAAATGCCATCGGACAGAATTGTTTGTATATCTCTCCTTCTGAAATATTAGACTCTAAAAATGGCTGTATTGCTGCTGTAAGCTTAGAAAAGGCTTTTTGTTGAGCTTCAATATTTTCACTAGTAGCAATTTCTTTACTTAAATTAGAAATATCTAAATAGTTATTGCTGATGGTTTCCGAAAGCATTTTACCTCCGCTTTTTGCCTCTTGAACATCACCTTTAGTAAGTGCAGTTTTAATATGATTGTAATGCTGAAATACTTTATCAGCGATATCATTTTTAAAAGCAATTGAAGCTATTTCTGCATCGTCACGCTTTTTATCGGTTGCTTCTTTACAGGAGATAGTAAAAACACCTAATGCTAATAATACTACGATTTGTTTTTTAAAATGTGTCATGATTTTATATTTGATTTATGATTATTTCTTGTGATTTATTTTTTAGTCTATTAAATAATTAATGAGTGCTGACTCGGTATAATATTCCTGAATCGCTTCAATCTGATTGATTCCGAATTTTAATTGTAACTCTTGAATGTCGAGAACATCATTGAAATCGATCGTACCATTTTCATAATTTTTAATTAATATATCTTCCGCATACTTTGCTTGCTTAAGATTTTTTTTCTGAAGATTGAATTTAATTCTAGCTTCATTTCTCTGCGATATAGCTTTAGAGAATGTAGACTGTAATACATTTAACTTGCTATCCTTTTGAGATTTAATTTCCTGCTGACGGAGTTCGTTTTGCTTACTGATGGATTTATATTTTTTATTAAAAATAGGAATAGATAGTGAAACCATCGGCATAACAACATCTTTACCGTTATCAGAAAGATCTACATCGGTACGCTCAGAAACTGCAATATAATCGAGTCCGAAACCAATATTTGGAGCACTTTCCTTTTGGTTTAATTTCTCCGATTGCGTAACCGACTCATAAAGCTTATCGTATTTTAGTAATTCTGGATTTAAAGAAAGAGCATCATAGCCAAGAATGGGATCTTCATCAGGAATTTCTAAATCAGAAACGGCAAGGATTTCTTCATCATAGTTTCTATTCAGCAAGTTATTTAAAGCAGCTTGAATTCCCTTAGATTTTTGCATGAGCACTTCTTTCTCTTGTTGAACTTCATTTTGTCTTATCTGTAGTCGTAAAACATCCACAGCACTTGCTTTTCCTACTTCCGTAGCAGTTAAAGCCAGCTGTTCGTAGGTTTTTAGTAAATTATAATTATCATCTAATACATTTTGTTTAGCTCTAATTCCATATAATATATAATATAAATTAGACACAGAAAGAGCTAATTTTCGCTTTGCGATAACCATTTCTACATATTCAGAATCTGCCATTGCAGCAGCATAATCTTCTCTCTTACCAACAGTTCCAAACCATGGAAGCATTTGTTTTACTGATAATTTTGCACGTTGTGGTCCAGTTCTAGTTTCTGGTTCACTAACAAAATAACCAGCGCTGAATTCTGTATTTTGAACATTATTTACTTCATTTATTTTTTCTTCAGCAATCTGATAACGTAAATCAAAACTCTGTATCTCAGGATTATTATCGATCGCTTCTTCGATATAAGCGTTTAAATCTTGCCCAGAGACCTTGGTCATAATCAACAAAGAGGCTCCTATTATGAATGTATATCTCATGCGTTTTGTCTTTTTAATTGAAACTCTTTTTTCCAGCTATACAATACAGGGACTATAAAGTAGGAGGTAACATCGATAACCATTCCACCAAATATTGGAATAGCCATTGGAATCATAATATCACTTCCTTTTCCTGTGGAAGTTAAAACTGGTAAGAGCGCTAATATTGTGGTAACGGTAGTCATCAAACAAGGACGAATACGCTTATTTGCAGCTTCCAATGCTGCCAAACGGATTTCTTTTTTATCCACAGGATTTTTACGCTCAAATGTTTGTGTTAAATAAGTCGCCATTACAACGCCATCATCAGTTGCAATTCCAAATAGCGCTATAAAACCTACCCAAACGGCAACACTAAGATTTATAGTTTTCATATTGAAGAGATCCCGGAGATTTTCTCCAAAAAAGCTAAAGTTTAAGAACCAATCTTGCCCATAGAGCCAAATCATTATAAAACCTCCAGCAAATGCAACAGCAATTCCCGTAAAAACCATAAGTGATGTAGAAACAGATTTAAACTGAAAGTATAAAATCATAAAAATGATTAGTAGTGCTAAAGGAACAACGATAGACAATGTCTTTTCCGCCCGTATTTGGTTTTCATAAGTTCCTGTGAATTGATACGTAATTCCTTTTGGAACACTAAGTTCTCCAGTTTCAATTTTACTAGTTATCAATTTTTGAGCATTCTCAACGACATTGACTTCAGCAAAACCATCTATTTTATCAAACAGAACATAACCAATTAAAAAAGTGTCTTCACTTTTAATTACTTGTGGCCCTTGCTCATATTTAATATTTACGAGCTCTCCCAGCGGCACTGGACTCCCTTTTTCCACAGGAACATAGATATCCTTTATATCATCAGCGTTTCCGCGGAGTTCTCTTGGATATCTTACTCGGATGCCATAACGTTCTCGACCTTCTACGGTTTGTGTTAAGGGCATTCCACCAACAGCAACTTGCAATACTTGTTGAACATCTTCAACGGTAATTCCGTATCGAGATAATCGTGCTCTATCTATATCAATTAATAAATAGGGTTTTCCAACAATTCTATCAGCAAAAACAGCTTCTTTTTTTACTCCTTCAGCTTGCTTAATAATAGTTTCTAGTTTCTTTCCAAAAGCTTCGATTTCATTTAGATCTTGACCTTTAACTTTTATACCCATTGGAGAACGCATTCCAGTTTGGAGCATTACCAATCGGGTTTCTATTGGCTGAAGTTTTGGAGCAGAAGTAACCCCAGGGATTTTTGTGACTTTGATAATTTCGTTCCAAATATCATCAGGATTATTGATGTGAGGCCTCCAATTTCTATAATACTCACCATCATCATCAGGAACAAGGTCTGTATTGTCTATATATTTAGGATTTTCAATTTCTGAAGCTTTATATGTCGTTTCAGTATTTTCTTTACTATTTGGATTGAGAACAAGTTTTCCATTTTTCAATATAAAAAGCCCATCTTCATTCACCTTATAGCGCTGAAGTTCCCCTTCCTGATTGCGCATGTATTCAGATTTATATTGAATCATGTTTTCGTACATGGAAAGAGGAGCAGGGTCGAGGGCAGATTCTGTACGACCAGATTTACCAACCACTGTTTCCACTTCAGGAATACCAGCAACCGCCATATCGAGATTTTGTAAAACCCGCTTATTTTCCTCAACACCAGCATGAGGTAATGAGGTTGGCATTAATAAAAAGGAACCTTCATTGAGAGCTGGCATAAACTCTTTTCCTGTATTTCTCATGATAATAGCTCCTAGAATCAATACTGTTGTTGGAACTATTAAAAACAAGATTCTATTATTTAGTGCCCATTGTAGAATACTTACGTAGTACTTTCTAAAAATGGAAAACACACCTAAAAGTCCGAAGCATATTATAGAAACAAAAATGAGATTCATAACAATACTTCTATCAAATCCTAGCGGTCTCCAATATTCAGCAAGAAGAAAAACAATAGCAAGAACAGATATTATAATATTAAAAATATTCTGATTTAGTTTTAAATTGTATTTAAAGAACTGTAAATCATATTCTTTTTTATTACTTTTTATAAACCATATGTCGATCCCTGCAAAAGCTATTAATATAAGTCCTAACCAATATCCGTAGAAAATAGCGGTAAGTCCTAAAAGAATTAAGATACTCCCGATTACATATTTTGTAAATTTCCTTACTTCTCTTTTCTTAAATAGAAAGGCTGCAAAGGGAGGGATTAGAAATAGTGCAATTACTAATGATGCTGCTAGCGCCATTGTTTTGGTGAACGCAAGGGGACGAAACAGTTTTCCTTCTGCACCTATCATTGTAAAAACAGGAATAAAACTGATAATGGTAGTTAGTACTGCAGTTAAGATGGCTCCAGAAACTTCTGAAGTTGCATTGTAAACCACTTCGTTAGTTGTATATCTCCTTCCGTCATCATCAAAGCACAGTTTATCTTCCTCAAAATGACGAATCATATTTTCAGCGAGAATCACTCCAACATCTACCATAGTACCGATAGCAATGGCAATTCCAGAAAGTGCCACAATATTGGCATCTACATTAAAAAGTTTCATGGAAATAAAAACCATTAGTACTGCAACAGGGAGTAATCCAGAAATAAGTATGGAAGCACGTAAATTAAAAACCATCACTAGAATTACTAAAATGGTAATTAATATTTCTAAAGTGAGCGCTTCATTGAGAGTTCCTAATGTTTCTTGAATAAGTTCAGATCGATCATAAAAAGGAACAACTGTAAGTTGCGAAGTACGCCCATCTTGCAGCGTTTTAGAAGGTAAGCCAGCCTTAATTTCTTGTAATTTATCTTTTACATTATTGATTACCTCCATAGGATTGGCACCATGTCTTGCTACCACAACACCGCCAACAACTTCTGCACCCTCTTTATCTAAAACCCCACGACGAGGAGCAGGACCTAAATTTACCTTAGCAATGTCTTTAATTTTTATAGATACATAATCTTCAGAAGTAACAACGGCATTTTCAATATCTGAAATCGACTTCACGTATCCCAATCCGCGTACTAAATATTCCGCCTTATTAATTTCTAATGTTTGCGCTCCTATATCTTTATTACTATTCTTAACAGCGTTTACAATTTCATTTAATTGTACGTTATATTGACGCATTAATTCTGGATCTACATCAATCTGATATTCTTGTACATAACCACCTATTGAAGCAACTTCGGAAACACCACTAGCAGAGGAAAGGGCATATTTAACGAAATAATCTTGAACACTCCTTAATTCATGTAAGTCCCATCCTCCAGTAACGTTACCGTCTTTATCTCGCCCCTCTAAAGTATACCAATACACTTGACCTAATCCTGTAGCATCTGGGCCAAGTGTTGGATTTACATCTGTAGGAAGTAATCCACTAGGAAGTGAATTTAGTTTTTCGAGAATTCGACTTCTACTCCAATAGAACTCTATATCTTCATCAAAAATGATATAGATACTAGAAAACCCAAACATGGAAGAGCTTCTTATTGTTTTTACACCAGGAATACCCAATAAAGTAGAAGTAAGCGGATAACTTATCTGATCCTCGATATCCTGAGGAGACCGTCCTTCCCATTTTGTAAATACAATCTGTTGGTTTTCACCAATATCAGGAATAGCATCAACAGCTACAGGATCTGAAGGGAGGATACCAGTATTCCAGTTAAAAGGGGCGTTTACAATCCCCCAGCCAACAAAGAGAACCAATAATAATACGGCTACTAGTTTGTTTTCTATAAGAAATTTAATGCTTTTATTTAGCATATAAGTTGATAATTAAACAGTTATAAAACAATGAATTTATGAAGTGTCAAAAATTCAAATACAATATAGTTTCCCTAATGATAAGAGCCATTAAGGTAAAATCGCCCCATAAATTATGGGGATACTGTTTAAAAAAATCAGATTAAATATGTTTCGTGTAGTTTTTGTACATCCTTTATAATAAGGGGAGGAGTATAATCCTTAAAAGGAATAATTTTTTCTTCTAAACTATTATATAAATTAAGGTAAGAATAGAAAAAAGAAGCAATAAAAGTCTGCTGCTCGAAAGTTAGATTATCAAAGGAAGCTTTAAAATTATCTTGCCCTTTGTTCACTATTTGTTGATCCGAACAACAAGATTTTTTAGAAATTTCAATATCACAATCGGTTTTCGATTGTTGGTGTTTTTCCATTCCACATGAACTAGTACCATGAAATAAAGAAAAATCTACTAGAGTATCTCCACAATAATGCATATCCATTTGGAATGACGTTGTAGTGAGAAACACTAAAATCGCCAAGGAAATTGCTAATATTTTATGTGAAAAACTCTTCATATTACTGCAAAAGTATAAAAAAATACTTTGATGTAGTTTATTTGTATAATTTTTAACGGATTGGGGGTTTAGATTTTAAGTTATAAGTTGGGTAATTAAGTTATATATATTAAAAATATAGTATTCTTTAAATTAGCTTTAGAATTCAGGAATATATTTGGGGTGATATAAGGTTCTTTGTTTATGATAGTTAAATTTATATTATTAGTATAGGGTGAAATATAAAGTTTATTTAAGAGGTCTTTTTTTAAATGAAATGCTAAATTTAGTATTATGAAAATATTAGTAGCAGAAGATGAGTTTTCTTTACAACAATCTATCGCCACATATCTTGAAAAGGAAGGTAATGTTTGTGAAGTTGCTTCAGATTTTAATGAAGCTTCTTATAAAATAGCTATATATGAATATGATATTGTGATTCTCGATATTAACTTATTAACGGGGAGCGGAATTGATATTTTAAAGGAATTAAAGAAAAAACAAGGTGTTATTACTTCGGTAATTATTATTTCAGCTAATAATTCATTAGATGACAAACTAGAAGGTTTAGATCTTGGAGCGGATGATTATCTTACAAAGCCATTCCATTTAGCAGAACTAAATTCTCGTGTAAAAGCAATTTTAAGACGGCAGAAGTTTGGGGGTGGCAATGTTGTTATGTTTAATGAAATTAAAATAGATACTGATAGTCATGTAGTCACCGTAGATAAAGAAGAGGTTGTGTTGACGAAGAAGGAATACGATTTATTATTATTTTTTATAATTAATAAAAATAAGGTCTTGTCTAAGGAAATTATTGCAGAGCATTTATGGGGGGATAATAGCGATTTAATAGATAATTTTGATTTTATATATGTTCATGTCAATAATTTACGAAAGAAACTTACTCAAGAAGGAGCAAAATATATTAAAACTGCCTATGGAAGTGGTTATAAATTTATAGATGAATGAGTAAAGAAAATAAAATAGGACTCATACAAAAGACTTCAGGTATATTTATTATATCTAGTATTGTACTGATGAGTCTTAGTGCAGTCTTGCTTTATTTTTATGTTCGTAGTATCTTACGGGAAGAAATTGAAGAGGAGTTGTATTCTACTACAGCCAGAATTGAACATTTGTTAGCACAAGGAGCTGCACCGTTTTCTTTACCCCCAGTAGTTGAAGTAAACTCTACGCCTATACTTTCTAAAGAAACGATTAAGGATACACTAATATTTGATCCATCTCAGAATGAAGACGAGGTTTTTAGGGAGCTCACAAGCTTTAAAGAAATTAAAGGAATAAATTATAAGATAGTTGTCAGAGATTTAGTGGTAGAATCTGAAGGCATATTAATAGCTATCATCGTTTCTTATATAGTTATTATTTTACTAGTTTTTATTATACTTTTCTACTTCAATAGAGTAGGAAATTCATACCTATGGAAGCCATTTTTTAGTACGCTGCAAGAAATTAAAAAGTTTTCTATTACTAATAGAGAAGTAATAATGTTAGAATCGACAGACATAAAAGAGTTTAGCGAACTAAACTATCAAATAGAAGAGTTAACGGGTAAAGTACGTGCCGATTACAACAATTTAAAGCAATTTACCGAAGATGTATCTCATGAACTGCAGACTCCATTATCAATTATGCAAGTAAAAGTTGATAATATAATAAATGGAGATCCATTAAGCGATGAACAATACACTCAATTGACCTCGATTCAGAGGGATATAAAAAGAGTTACTCAAATGAATAGGGGACTAACATTATTAACCAAGATTGAGAATAATCAGTTTCTAAATGCTAAAGAGATTTCTATCGCTTTTCTGATAGAGGAAAGTTTGAAAAATTTCAAAGAGATTTCTCCCCAAGTGATTCAGTATAATAAGGAGGATGAATTATTAGTCACTATGGATTTATATTTAGCACAAATTTTATGTAATAATTTAATATCTAATGCAATAAAACACAATTCGGGTGTTGGAGAAATTATTATAGAAACTAAATCTAATAGTTTATTTATAAGCAACCAAGGAACAAATTCGATATTAAATGCGGATCAGATATTTAATCGTTTTTATAGGGAAAATGAAAGTATTAAATCTACAGGTTTAGGTTTAGCTATCGTTAAGAAAATATGTGATCTATACAATTTTAAAGTTAGCTACCATTTTAGAAGCGGATTACATGTTTTTTCTGTTAATTTCTTCAATTAGTTTCCTTTATAACAGATTATTCCTTCTCAATTTTTATAGCAAATACTTTTTTACGTTGTCATTAAACAATATTCAGCTTGATATTATTTTTCTGGGAATAAGATTCTACATTTTAGTAATGCTATGATAGTAAATACGTCTTTAAATTTCCTTTAGATTCTGCACATATTTTTACCTCATAAATTTAGAAGAAACAATAAATTATGAAGTATAAAATTTTCCCCAAACGCTTTCAGTTATTAAAAACTTTCGTGTTAATATTTTTAATTCTCTCATTCTTGGTGAGAGCAAGTTTTCTCATTTGGAATTTTTCAGAAACAGATAAAAGTCTTTTAGACCTCTTAAAAGTATTTGTTAATGGACTTTTCTTTGATATTGGAACGATTTCATTTTTTGTAATTCCATATTCGGTATACTTACTTATAATCCCAAATAATTGGATAGGAAGTCTTCTTGATCGTATAGCTACCTACGTGGGCTTTTCGATTGGCATATTAACTTTATATTTTTCTTTTTTTGCTGAATTTACCTTTTGGGATGAGTTCCATAGAAGGTTTAACTTTATTGCTGTAGACTATCTTATTTACACTTATGAGGTGGTACAAAACATCAATGAATCCTATCCGTTGCCATTATTAATAACTGCGATGTTATTATTAGTTGTAGCGACTCTTTATTTAGTTCATAAGTTAGGAGTCTTTAACGATGTGTTTTCTTCTGAAATTCTTCTGAAAAATAAATTACTGATCGCAATTCCATGGGTAGTAATTGCTTTGTTTTTTACAATTTTCATCTCTAATGAAGACGCGGATTGGTCAGTTAATCGATATAATAACGAGCTTTCAAAATCAGGAATCTATTCTTTCTTTGCTGCTTTTAGAAATAATGAATTATCTTTTACAGAATTCTATAAAACCTTATCTAAAGAGCAAACATATGGTCTTATTACAGAAGAATATGCTAGGTCAGGAAAAGTAATAAATAAACAAAAGAATCCTCTTTATAGAACTATTGAAGTTAACGATACAATCGAAAAAATATTAAAACCGAATGTGATTTTTATTTGTATAGAAAGCTTAAGTGCTAAATACTTAGGGATTTTTGGACATGAAGAACCTATTACGCCCAATTTAGATGCGCTTTCTAAAAAGAGCATCTTATTTTCTAATTTATATGCTACAGGGACTAGAACGGTAAGAGGAATGGAAGCTATTACCTTATCAATACCGCCAACACCTGGTAGAAGTATCGTGAAAAGAGAGAACAATACTGGGATGTTTACAATTGGTGAAGTATTTAAAGGAAAGGGATATCAACGTAACTTTTTTTATGGGGGCGATGGTTATTTTGATAATATGAACACTTTTTTTAGTGGAAATGGATTTAATATAGTGGATAGAGGACGTGGATTTCTTATTGGAGATGATATAAAAACGACAAGAACAAATATTGAGGATGATGAAGTAACTTTTGAAAATGCTTGGGGAGTTTGCGATGAAGATATTTATAATATAGTATTGAAAGTTGCAGATCAATACTATGAAAAAAGGGAGCCCTTCTTTGATTTTATAATGACCACTTCTAATCATAAACCATATTCGTATCCAGACGGGCGAATTGATATTCCTTCTGGAAGTAGTAGAAGCGGTGCTGTGAAATATACTGATTATGCCATCGGAGAATTCATAAAAAAAGCACAATCAAAACCTTGGTTTAAAAATACAGTATTTGTTATTATGAGTGATCATTGCGCGAGTAGTGCAGGCAGATGGGAGTTGGACATAAATAATTATCATATACCAGCAATGATATACAATCTTCCGAATACAAAACCACAAGAAATATCAAGGTTATGTTCCCAAATCGATCTGTTTCCAACTCTATTCGGATATCTAGATTGGGAGTATACTTCGAATTTTTTTGGTAAAGATATAATTAAAGATTCTTTAGAAGACGGAAGAGCATTTATAGGTAACTATAGAAAGCTAGGACTTTTAAATGGAGATGATGTAATGATACTTGGAGATCAAAAGACAGCTAACTTCTATAAATGGGATAATAATACCAATGAACTTTCAAAGCAAAAACTGTCAAATTCTTTTTTAGATAAAACAATTTCCTATTACCAAACGGCAGACGAATTATATACTAGCGGGAAGCTAACTTTAAAAAGTTTGGCGGAATGAAAAGTATTCACTTTATAATAAACCCGATTGCTGGTAAAGGAAATAATTGTATTAGCGAGAATCTTTTAAGAGCTTATTTCCCTATGGATATGTATGACATAAAGATTAAATATACAAGCTATAAGAAAGAAGCAATAGAACTGACTAAGGCATCTGTAGAAGAGAGAGCAACAATTATTGTTGCGTGTGGTGGAGATGGAACTGTTAATGAGGTAGCTTCTATCTTGGTAAATACAGATGTCATCCTAGGAATCATTCCAATAGGATCAGGGAATGGGTTGGCTTCAAATATAAAAATCCCTCGGGATATTGAAAAAGCCTTGACTGTGATCAAAAACCAAATAACAACAAAGATAGATGTTGGATGTTGTAATGGAATGTACTTTTTTAGCAATACTGGTTTTGGATTTGATGCTAAAGTAGTTAGGAGTTACGAGGAATCTAAAAAACGTAATCTAAAGAGTTATTTAAAGGCATGCTTCAGAACATTTATAAAATGCAATAATAATAATGAAGCTTCTATGGAGGTTATTATTGACGGTATTAAGTACTATAAAGAACCACTTCTTATATTTATATCGAATTCTAATGAGTTAGGTTACAACTTTAGTTTAACACCAAAAGCACGTTTACAAGATGGTTTGTTAGATGTGCTAATAGTCCCTAAAATGCATAAAGTTAAGTTGTTATTGTTTGGAGTTTTAATGCTTTTTAAAAAGCATATATATTTAAAGGATGTAATGCATTACCAAACTAAAAAATTAGATTTAATAAGTGTAAAAGGAAATTTTTTTGATTCTCAAATTGATGGTGAGTATAAGCCTTTGTTAGAGTCTAGTGTTTCTATAAAATTATTACAAAATTCTCTTACCATAATCATATAGTATAAAAGGCAAAATTAGAATCTAGATGTACGCTTATATAAATTGCATATCGATCCATGATGTTACATCCGAGTATAAAAAACACATAGAACGCTTTTATCTCGAATAGAACAGAAGTATTGGTAATATTTATGGAGAGGAAGGAACTATTTCATTTTCATTTTATGGTGAAGTTGTCCGTTTAGAGTTGAATAATGGAAAACATGAGAAATTTACGTATAAGAATCCGACACATATACAGCAACCGATGATTTCCAAGACTGTAAATTATTTTTTAAATGGCCATAAAAATCCGTGTTCTGTTGATGAAGGAATGTTAGTCATGGAGATAATGGATGCTTTTTGCTGTAAGTAGGAGTTTAAGCTCTTTTGGGAATTGATTTAAATAGTTGATACGTATTGATTAATAGTTTTTTAAAATCTATTATAAAACCATATTAAGTATATCAAATTTAAATACTATTTTAGCTTGCTTGACCTATTAAGCACTAAACTAACCATCAAAAGAATATATGTATCAAGAATTAGATATTGATATCCAAATGGATGTGGATTCCATTCAGGAAATAAAAATTGTTCCTTCTATTCTAAATGTTATCTGTAAGACTACAGGAATGGGATTTGCTGCAATTTCTAGAGTTACAGATAAGAATTGGGTTGCTTGTAGTTCAATAGACAAAATAAATTTCAAGTTAAAATCTGGCGATCAATTAGAATTGAACAACACGATTTGTAATGAAATAAGGGAGCATGGTGAAAAAGTAATAATAGAAGATGCTAATGAAGATTTGTATTATTCTTCACACCCAAGCCCTTCACTTTATGGATATAAAAGTTACATAGCAGTTCCTATTTATCGTAAGAATAAAGACTTTTTTGGTACATTATTAGCTTTAGATGCTAAACCTACAAAACTAAAGAGTCCTGAGGTTTTAGAAATGTTTAAGATGTATGCTGATTTACTTTCTTTACACTTAGAGATGGCAGATGAGCTTAGGTCTGTTAAGCTTGCGCTTAGAGAGGAACAAAAAATAGCAGAGCTTAGAGAAACTTTTATAGCTGTTTTAGGTCACGATTTAAGAAATCCAGTAGGTACAACCAGATTATCTGCAGATATTATTTTAAAACAAGATCTTCCAAAACCAATATTAAGACAAGTAGAAATAATAAAAGCATCTTCTTATAGAATGCAAGAGCTGATAACTAATTTATTAGATTTTGCTAAAGGTCATTTAGGTGACGGTATTAAATTAAAGCTTGATCGCAATCGTAAAAAATTGACAACTGAATTAAAGCAAGTAATTGCTGAGGCTAGGGGATTAGATCCTTCTAGGGAAATAATAAGTAGCTTCAAGCTAGATGAAAGTGTGTTGTGCGATCCACATAGATTAGCTCAATTATTATCCAATCTTTTAGGAAACGCATTAAAACACGGATGTAGAGAAGAGCCAATCAATGTTTCGGTAGGGATTGTGGATAGAAACTTTGAAATAGCTGTAAGTAACGGAGGAGAAAAAATATCTGACCTAAAAATAAACAATCTTTTTAAACCTTACTATAAAGAACAGAATCCTAAAAATGAAACAGGACTAGGATTAGGACTTTATATCGTTTCTGAGATTTCTAAAGCACACAATGGTGAAGTAAGTGTAAAATCTAATGATGATAAAACCACTTTTACTTTTAAAATGCCGTTAGTAGGGAGGCAAATAGATTAGCTTTTAAATAATAGGTGAATAAAGGTAGTGTCCAAAAAACTGTGTAAACAGAAATTAGGCGGGGTTTTAAAACCCCGCCTAATTTTTTGTTTAATTGGTCTGAGAAATGGGATTTAAACCCTGCAATTTATTGCAGCACTTTAGTATTGCGAAAAAATCTATATTTTCGGGATATGAGTTATCAGAGAAAGGGTAGTCATACAGTAAGTTATTTAACCTGTCATATAGTTTGGGTTACAAAATATCGCTATACAGTGCTTCGAGGTGACATTCAAATCCGTTGTCGAGAGCTTTTAATCCAAATTTGCGAGTCTGAAGGCATCGAGATTTTGAAGGGGGTGGTTAGTTTGGACCATGTTCATATGCACATTGAATATGCCCCAAGGTTGAATGTGAGCACTATATTGAAAAAGCTGAAAGGCAGGACGTCTCGGAAGCTCCAGCAAGAGTTCCCCAAGCTGAAAGAGCGTTATTGGGGACAGCATTTTTTGGCAAGTGGTTACGGTGTATGGAGTACGGGTAATATTACTGAAGAGATGGTCAATGAATATTTGGAACATCATCGTCGGGATTCGAGTGATAATTCCAATTTTATATTGGAATAGTAAAGGGGACTTTCAGTCCCCAGTAATCATAAACCTCTGCACTTGCAGTGCAGAGTAGTTTAGTTTTGTTTACACAAAATTTTGGATACTGTCACAAAAGGAGAGTTATTTAATATTATTTTATTCAAATGTCTCAAAAATAATTGAATAGAAAACATCCACTTTATTAGTGTTATCTGATGATTATCATCATTCGATTGTTTAGGACATTAAAATGTTTTTTTCTGTCAGGATTTAATTTTTACTTTCCTTCTTTTGATTTCTTTTTTTATTAAATCAAGCTCTCTTGAAGTTTGCCCTGTAATAGAGATATTTTCATCTGCCCTTCTTAGCAAATATGGTATTACATCCCTTACCGGGCCATAAGGTAAGTATTTTGCTACATTATATCCGCATTTAGCAAGATTGTAACTAATGTGATCACTCATTCCAAAAAGCTGCCCAAACCATACTCTTTTATCTTTTATAGAAATATTGTTCTCTTCCATTAGTTTTAATACTAAATAAGTACTTTCTTCATTATGTGTACCTGTGAAAATAGACATATTATTTAAGTTTTTTATCATATATATAATAACTTGGTTAAATAGGGAGTCAGTAGTAGCTTTATCCTTGCAAATGGGGTCATTATACCCTAATTTTAATGCTCTTTCTTGTTCTTTTTCCATATAAGCTCCGCGAACCAGTTTCATTCCAATATTATAATCACTTTTAACTGCTCTCTTATGTAGATTTATTAAATAATCAAATCGGTCATGTCTATATAGTTGCAGAGTATTATATACAGTAGTACTTTTCCTATTATACTTAGACATCATTGTTTCAGCAAGTTCATCAGCAGCGCATTGCATCCAGCTTTCTTCAGCATCTATTAATACTTTTACGTTGCAATCATACGCTTTTCTACAAACCTGATTGTAACGATTTTTGATATTATTCCATTGTTTTTTTTCTCCTGAGTTTAGGAGTTTACCTTCAGTTAATTTTTTAAAAATATTTATACTACCAAAAGCTGTTGGTTTAAAAACAATGAAAGGAATGGCTTGATTATTTTTAGCAAATTCTATATTTTTTAGAATTTTATTTTTTGCAATTTCAAATTGATTTTCTTCCTTTTTTCCTTCTACTGAAAAATCTAATACAGAATGAACATTTTTAGAGTACATTTTATCAATTACAGCTAAGCAGTCAGCTTCAGACTCTCCTCCGCAGAAATGATTAAAAATAGTTAATCTAATCAATTTTTCAACCGGTAAATGAGCTTTAAGTGAAATTTTGGTAATTACACTTCCTATTTTTATCAAAGGCTCACGTCGTATAATTTCAAAAAGAAAAAGTGCTCTATTAAGTTCTGAATTTGACTTTAAAGCCAATGCCACTTCGGTATTGTCAAAACTAGTCTTCATGTTCTATTTATTCTTAGTTTTAAATTTTTTATAAATTAAATTTGCAGTTACTAAATCTTCTAGTGCCATTCCAGTACTCTTGAAAAGTGTATTTTCGGTTTCCGAATTTCTTTTGGTAAAATCATCTTGACATAAACTTGAAAGATCACCGAGAATATGTTGCTTTGTAATAAGTTGTTCCGATATAGCCTTTATAATTTCACCAGAATTATTTGGAGTTGAGTCCAGGTTATCTGTGAAAACTCTGCAATTTTGAATGATACTTGTGGATACTTCTTGCATTTTAGGCGTGTAAGACCCAACTAAATCTAAATGTTGGCCATTACTAATATCAGATATTTCCAATAAAGAATCTTTAGAAGAGGTTATACAACTAATAACATCCATGTTAGCCGTAATGTTTTTATAATTATCTATTAATTCTATTTCTAAATTATTGGATGATTTTAAAGCTTCTTTAATTATTTTGGATTTTGAAATGTTTCTACCCCATAGATATATCTTCTTGTATTCATGAACTGAGAAGTGAGCTTTAATGAAAAAGGGAGCTAAATTACCATTACCGAGAACTAAAAGAGTTTTCGCTTTTTTTGAGATTAAATAGGATGCTGCAAGAGCAGAAGCGGCAGCTGTTCTCATACTGGTCATAAACTTAGCGTCCATACATACAAGAGGAGATCCATTTCTTGCATCAAATAATATATATACGCCTTTTATGTAGGGTTCGTTTATCTTGACATTATTAGGTGTTGTTGTAATAAGTTTTGTGCCGAATACTGTTTTATTATCCCATGCAGGCATGAATAAAAAATTATTATTAAATTTTGGAATACCAGTATATTCATAAACTGATTTCGAAGGACTTTGAATTTGATTCGTTCTGAAAGCAAGTTTTAGTTCATGGATTAGTTCTTGATATGTGAGACTGTTTTTAATAAACTCTTCTTGGATATATTGCATTTAATTATGTTTTTTTGAGATAAGATTTGTATTTATTTTAATTGTCTTATTAAAATATAAGTGCTTAATAAACAGTCTAGTTTTTCTTTACTAAAAGAATTAGTACGATAAATGAATTTAATCTAGAAATAGATAAAATGATTATGAACTATTTTACGATATATAATATATGGTTTGTTTTTCTTGATTAGAAATCACTTTTCTGATATAAAAAGAGAGTTATAGCTGTTTTATTAAGAATTTGGAATAACTACAGGCTATTCTTTCTTTTTAAATAAAAAGAAGAAGATCTCACTATCTTCTAACGATACAGTTTTTCTGTTTTCTTCCATATCAAGATAAATTAAGCTTCCTGTGTTCATTTCAATTCTCCCCCCTTTTTTGGTTGATACGGCTAGCTTACCAGAAACTAGAAGAGCAATTTCATGTGAATCCATAGCTTTGTAAGGTAAAACCTTACCTTTTTCTAAAAATACGGTTCCACATTTCACGTCAATACCATCTTGATCTTTTTGAATGATATGCTTGAGGTAATTTTCTCCTCTTTTTGGGAACTCTATTTGATTCAACTCCATTTGATTAATTTTTAAAATTTAACTTTATTTGATGATAGTTCCTACCATAGACTCTAGTTCTTTAGTCAGTTTCTTTTTTATTTCCGGTTCAGAAGAAGCATGTCCTGCAGTTAGGATATAAAGTTTTGATGATTTAAGTTTTTGATGAAGCTGATAGGCATATATCGGTGGGCAAATCATGTCATATCGCCCATGCACTATAAAAGTTGGAATATCTTTTATTTTGTAACAATTATCTAAAATATAGTTTTCTGGTAAAAAGCATTCATTAGATATAAAGTGTGCTTCAAGTTTTGAAAGTGATTTAAAGGGAATGGAATTAACTAAATCCAAAATATTTTTTTCGTTTAGACCGATTTTATATATGGAGAGCTCATAAATTGCCCATTCTTTTGCGAATTTCGTAGCTGTTTTAGATTCAGAATAACACATTTTTTTATAATAATATCCAGCTACGTCGCCTTGTTTTTCAATAGGGACTATGCTAATTAAACGCTCCCAGACTTTTGGAAAAAACTTTTCTACACCACCTCCTATGTAGTGTTTGATTGCACTTTTATTGGCAAGAAAAATACCCCGAAGTAGTAATCCTAATACCCTTGATGGATTTCTTATAGCATAAACAAGTGCTAATGTACTACCCCAAGAACCTCCAAAAACATAAAACTTCTTAAAGTTGAGTTCTTCGGTTAGGGTATTTATGTCATCCACGAGTAAGTTTGTTGTGTTCTCATTTACACAACCGTAAGGTTTACTTCGAGCGGCTCCGCGTTGATCAAAAAACAATACACGATATTTTTTGCAGTCAAAGAAATTTTTATCAGAATGATTAAAGCCCATTCCTGGGCCACCATGCAAAAATATTATAGGTATTCCTTTCGGATTTCCCCATATTTCATAATACAGCTCGTGTATATTACTAACCTTGAACAGTCCTTTCATCTCTGTAAACCTTATTTATTAAAATAGTTATGCATTACTGTAATTATAGTTCTGTTTCGCTTGTTCTAAAGTGATATAACCATTCTTGATATCTTGTTTTACTTTATTGTGATTTCTTTTACTTGGTTTCCCATAGCCACCTCCTGTTGCGGTCACCAATTTTACACGATCACCTTTTGTTAGCTTAACATTAGTGACAATATTATATTTTTCTTCCGTTCCGTCTTTACGGATAACAATGAAGTAATTATAACTTCCATCTTTACCTTCATTTAATCCCCAAGTAGGTATTGAGTATCCTAAAAATGCACCTGTAAGAAATGCTTCTTCAGAAAGGATCTCAAATGTTAGATACTGACCATTCCCACCTTGGAATTCACCATATCCACCTCCTTCGTTATGGAAGGCATATTCATCGACAATGACTCCATATTTTCTTTCTCTGGTTTCTGCTGGAATATTGTAGGACTCCCCATGAGCATAAGAAAATTGACCTCTGTTTCCATCATGGAAAGCACATGCTCCCCAACCACCTGAAAGTGGTTCTGCTTGTACATAGAATTCATTGGTTACAGGGTGCTTTCCTGATATGTATGTCACACATACCGACCTAAAGTGACCTGCGGGAAGCTTTTCAGGAACTATTGGCCCTAATGTATGTAGTAACAAATCAATGACAGAAAGAAATACCTCATAATATACAGAAATAGGGGCTGGTGAACTGGCGCTTACAACCGTATTTTCTGGACAGATTAGCTTAACATGTTTAAAAGATCCATTATTGGCAGGCAAAGTAGGTGTGGTTATAGCTTTAAAAGCAGCTCGTATAGCGGTTTGAAGGCCTGTCCTCGAAAGATTTATAGGACCTTTTAATTGCTCGTGAGATCCAGTGAAATCACAAATCATTAAATTGTCCTTAATTTCAACTTTAAGTTTAATTGGGAATGGACCGTTACCCAAGCCGTCATTTTCTATCCATCCAGTGTTCTCATAGATGCCATTTGGAATTTTCTCTAATTCTTTTAAGCTTATTCGCTCTCCATATTCCATAAACTCTATAGCAGCTTGTTTATAGGCTTTTAAACCATATTTATCAATCAATTTTAATATCCTATCTGCCCCTACATCGTTTGCAGCAATTCCAGACCTTAGATCACCAATTGTGCTTTTAGGTAGTCTTACGTTAGCTTCTATTATTTTAATAATGCTACCATTATAAACGCCTTCTTCTTTGATTTTGATGAATGGAAAATGAAGTCCCTCTTGGTAGATTTCAGTTGAAACAGTTGATACTGACCCAGGATTTGCACCACCAATATCTGTCCAATGTGCTTTATTTACAGTGAATGCCACAAGATTTCTTTTGTGAAAAACTGGTGTAATTATTGCTATGTCGGAAAGGTGAGTACCTCCTCCAACATAAGGGGTGTTAGCAATAACAACATCACCTTCTTTTAAAGGATTATTCTTATCGTAGTGTTTTAATGTTTCTTCAACGACCAAACTCATTGCAGCTAAAAATGTTATTACCCCATTGCCTTGCGCTAGTAATTTTCCTTCATTATCTGTAATCCCAACGGCGTAGTCTAAGGCTTCATAAATTATAGGGCTCATGCTTGTTCTTTGAATTGTTTCAAACATGGCCTCACCAATTGAAATCAATGAATCTTGAATAATATCTGATGTAAACTTGTTAAGTACCATTTCTATACGTTTTTATTGATTATTAGATTTCCAAACTCATCTATTTTGAGAGTATGGTGTGGGGGAATTACTGTTGAAGTAGAACTTTCAGCAACAATTGCAGGTCCATTCAGTACCATTCCTACATCTAGTTTCTCCCTATCATAGAATATGCTTGAGTGTATACCAAGTTCGTCAAAGTCAACTATATCTTGAGTAAGAATTGCATCTTTGATATCTCTACCTTTAGGAGAAATCTTAGCAATAAGAGGTTTATTGACCTTTACTTCTGCTACCAAATGAAAATTTACAATTTCGATAGCGGAATCATTCAATTGAAAAACAAATCGTCTTTGATGTAGTTTATGAAAATCTGATTCAATTTTTATAATTGTCATCGATAATATTTTGCCAATGTTTAGCTTTACTGAATGTTCTTGACCATTATATCTAAGATCTAAATAAAACTCGAATATAATTTCATTTAAATTATATCCATCCTTTTGGTATGCTTGGCTAGCAACGTCTTTCATTTCGTTGAATGTATCTATAATCAATGATTTGTTGTTTTCAGAAAGGCCGATAACATCAGTACGAATATAATCCCTTCTTAAATCTGACATAAGCATACCAAATGCAGAGAAAACACCAGCATTCAATGGTACAATAACCTCTGTTATTTGTAGATCTTCAGCCAAATAAGTACCATGCATTGGGCCACCTCCACCTATAACAACTAATGAGAAATCTCTCGGGTCATACCCTTTGTTCACAGATATACTTTTTAAAGCATTTACCATGTTAGAATTAGCAACCCTGATTACCCCACGAGCGACTTCTTCTTTATTCATATTTAATTTTTCACAAAGAGGTTTAATAGCATTGCTCAAGTTTTCGTAATCAGGTAATTGTTTCCCTCCAAGAAAATAGTCTTTATAAATTCTGTTGCATACCACATTTGCATCAGTTGTAGTAAAATGTAAGCCTCCTTTTCCATATGACGAAGGGCCTGGACTTGCCGCAGCACTCCTAGGACCAACTCTCATTTTTCCTCCATCGTCTAGCCAAGCTATACTACCGCCTCCATTTCCTATTTCTACGATATCTATTACAGGTGTTAAGATCGGAAAACCAGCTTCAGTTTTTGTTTTCTCTATATTATATGTAGTTACGATTTTTAAAGCTCCGTTTTCAATTAGTGAACATTTAGCTGTTGTACCTCCAATATCTAATACAATTAGATTCTTTTTTCCTATAGTATTACCTAAGACTACAGCTCCAAGCATTCCACTAGCAGGACCTGATTCGATAAGTGTGATTGGATTTGCTTTTACATCTTCTACGGTTGTAATCCCTCCATTAGATTGCATGATATAAAGATTGTGGGTGTATCCCATCTTTTTTAAACTTGCTTTCAGATTATTTAGATATTTAGTTGCAATCGGTTTTACATATGCAGAAAGTACTGTTGTACTTGTTCGTTCATATTCACGCCATTCTCGTGTAATTTCATGAGAGCATATGACTTCAAATTCAGGATATTTTATACGAATTGTTTCTGCTAATTTTTTTTCGTGTGATGGGTTTTTATATCCATGTAAAAAACAAATAGCAATAGCTTCTACACCTTCTTTTTTAAATTTCTGAATCACTTCATCTAGATTGTCTTCTTTTAGCGGTATTACTATTTCTCCTAAGTAATTAATCCTTTCTTCTACCTCTTGTCTAAGAAACCGTTCTACAAAGGGGGGCTTTTTCTTGAAATTAAAGTTATATAGGTCAGGTCGAGTACCTCTGGCAATTTCTAAAACATCTCTAAAACCTTTAGTGGTTAATAATGCTGTTTTTGAACCTTTACGTTCAGTAATCGCATTTATAACAACAGTTGTTCCATGAGCAAAAAACTCAATTGTTTTCAGGTCTAAGTTAATTTTGTTAATAGTATTGATAATCCCTTTTTCAAACTCTTTTGGTGTTGTACTTGATTTTGAAACTTTAACATTTGTAACTTCTTTGTTTTTTTTGTCGTATTCAAAGAAGACAAGATCGGTAAAAGTTCCTCCTATATCTGTAGCTACTCTCATAATATTTGGTTTATAATTTATAGTATTATCCTAAAAAAAGGTATTTATAGTCTTTAGCTGCAAAGAATGTTTCTTTGATCGTATGTGAAGATACCCACCTTAGAAGGTTCAAAATAGATCCAGCTTTGTCATTAGTTACTGAACTTCTTGCATCCCCGAAAGGTTGTTGTCCTACTAAAGCTCCTGTAGGTTTATAATTGATATTAAAATCACCAACTGCATCTTCCAATACATCTGATGCATAATCAATAACGTATCGACCTTCGCTTAATATTGCTCCTTTTAATGCATATTCTGAAGTTTGGTCAATTATCTTTAATAAATTTATCCAATCACTATCTTCATAAACGAATATTGTTATAACAGGTCCAAATAATTCAGTGAACATAGTATAGTTAAGATTCTTGATCAAGATTACCGTCGGTTCGATAAAACATCCTTCGGATTTATTACAACCGCCTCTTACTATTATTTCAGAGGCTGACCCCAGTTTTACCTGCTCAATTAAACTTGCTATTCTATCAAAAGAGTTTTCATTTATAACTGCATTTATATAGGCTTTTGTATTCAAGGAACTTTCAATTGTTATAGACTTGACATCTGATATCAATTTCTTTTTGATTGTTGGGCAAAGACTTATAGGTATATATACGCGAGAGGCTGTTAAGCATTTTTGTCCTTTATATTCAAAATCACCTCTTGTAATTGCAGTAGCTACTTGTTTTAAATTAGCTGAGGAATGTACCCAAATAGAATCTTTTCCGCCAGTTTCTCCAGCTATTTTTGGATATGTTCTGTAAGTACTGATATTATTTCCAATCTGTTTCCATAATGACTTTAATACCTTGGCTGAATAAATCTGACTATTAGAAGGTTTCCAAATACATACATTTTCCATCATCACGGGAGCTGCTGGATGAAGCTCTCCAATTTTATGTTCATGCTCAGGTGTTGGATAGATTGGAATAGTATTGTTAGATTTCATATTCTCACCATCGATGTATAAAAGAACATTTATTTGAGAATGATACATTTTTTTATAAGTAGTCAAAAGCTCAATAAACTCTGGGCTATCATTTTTATATGATTTTATAGGTTCTTTTATAGTAGGGTGGATAGTATAAAATCCTGATGACATTTTGATATTTTTTAGATTAGATATTAGTTTTCTTTTAAATGACTATTAATATTTGTTATAAATGTAGTTGTGAGAGATGTTAAAATTTATACGATAGATCTATTCCAACGGTAACAGGTACATTAGGAAATCTTATATTATTAAAACCAAATTCAGCAGTTGGAAAAAATTCCTGATTATACTTTGTATCTAAAATATTGTTTGCCCAGAATGCAAGTCCGATCTTATTATAATTGAATTTTACTCTAGCATTAACTAGGGTGTATGGATTTTGTACGTATTCTTCTAGAGGATCCCAATATTGTTTACCTCTACTGTCTAAATTTAGATGAAGACTCATGTCTGATTTCTCTCCAATTGAAAAGTATGAATTAGCACCAAATTGAATTGTACTTTTTACCGAATATGGAGATGCATTACCGCTTACATCAATAGTTTCATGTGTTTCATAATCAAAGTTTGCAGAATTAGTTAATTTATTATAAACTCCTTTCTTTATTTCACCGCTATTAAAACCAAAACTTGCAAAGAAGTCTAAATAATTGGTTGCTTTAAACTTTATTTCAGATTCAAACCCTGAGATCCTAGCCTCTTCAAAATTGTATATACCCAAAACAGAAGGAGTAACTGGAATGAACGTATACTGTTGTTGGTTTTCAAAATCAATAAGGTATAATGAGTTATTAAAAATAATTCTGTTATTCAGAAAACTTGTTTTTATTCCTATCTCATAACTATTAGTGAATTCGGGGTCATATGTTTTATCAAACTTAACAGTAGCTTCTGAATTAAAACCACCACTGCGATAACCACGACCATAATTAGCATAGGCTAAAATCTTTTCAGTTAATTGATAAGATAATGATAGTTTAGGTTGCCATACTGTAATGTTATTATTAAGGGTAGAATCGTTAATTTTGGATTTATTTTGAAGTTTATCATAATCTATCCGGACACCTGCAGATAGTGTAATTTTCTTTGTTAGCTTGTAATCGAAAAAAGCAAATCCAGCAAGAGTCTGTATGGTATTGTTATCATCATTACCAATTAATGGATCTGTGCTGTAATCAGCATTTGCTGCAGAGGGGTCCAGAAATCCTCCTTCATAGTAAGTTCTATTCAAGAAAGTATAAGTATTTAAATACCTTTTGCTATTCTGAAATAAACCTCCAAAATTGTAATTGAGTTTTGTGCTTTCTTTATCTTTAGAAATTAATCGAATTTCTTGACTAAATGTATTGGAATTTGATTGTTGTGAAACTTTACTGAAGGCATACTGAGAATAATCATTTTCTCCAATGTAGTATCGTTTTGTAGCATTATAGGAGGTTACCGATTGGATTTTTACGTTTTCTAGTGAGCCTTCTATTTTAAAACTGCTTAATGAGTTTGAAAGTTCTGAATCTCCTTGTATATCTCCGAAAGGTTCTCTTGAATAATCATCGTCTGCTAATACAGGAATTGAGGGATCTAATATATCTGTTTTAGTGATATAATAATTTCCTCCAGCATTTACCTTAAAGTTATCTTGTACAAGTGTTGCTGACCAATGGATCCCAATTCGATATTTTAATTTAGCCCTTACATTATATTCTTTTGAGAAATCAACTTTTTCATTTAGAAATGTATTGTTAATTAATCCATTGAAAGTTTTATATCTACCAGTGATGCTATAGTAAAGTTTGTTTTTTACTACAGCACCAGAAGAGGATAACCCCAATCCAAAAAGGCCTCCGTTACCAGTTGATAGTGTAAATTTATTTTTATTGATATTAGTAGGATCTTTAGTAGTAATATTTATAGCTCCTGCAATAGCATTTTTACCATATAATGTTCCTTGTGGACCTTTTACAAACTCTAATAACTCTAAATCATATAATGACATATTCATAGCGCTTGCATCGGGTAATGTCATTCCATCTATGACAACTGCCACAGGAGATTCACCATTTCTTATTTGTGAAATTCCTCTTACTGTTAAAAAATTTACCCCTGGTTGCTGTGCCTGGTTAAAGGAGACATTTGATATTTGTGATGTAAAAGCCTGTATATTATTAATCCCACTAGTTTCAATACTTGATGAGTTCAAGGCTACGGTAGTCTCAGGTGAGCTTTGTATTGCTTGGATTCTAACTCTAGCTTTACCTGCGACAGATTCAAATCCTTGAACAGTAACTCCTTCCAATTGTTCTGCATCTTCGTTTAATATCACATTAAGAAAATTACTTTCGATTGTTATTATTTGAGTTTTAAAACCTAAGAATGATACTTCTAATTCCTTTGATGATTCAGCTATCGAAATAGTGAATTGACCATCAAAACCTGAAACTACCCCATTAGTAGGTTCAGACTTATCAATTATTGTTGCACCTACAATGGGATCTCCTAGTTTATCAGCTACAACACCTTCTATATCCTTCTTTTGTTGGGCAATACATACCTGTGAGATGAAAACAAATAGTAAAATTAATTTTTTCATAATCTAATTGTTTTGTTAGCTTTTATTTAGGTTATTATTAGGCAATATAGATGTAATTTAATCTAACAGGAATTATTCCAATTAATTTATTGTTTTGCTTATTTATTAGGAATTTATTAGGAATTTATTTATAATTATCTAATATTAAGTAATTAATGATATGAGTATAAGAGGAATTGAATTATCAAATAATTTTTACTTAGGCTTACATAGAGAGCTTTTAGATCTCTTTTCTAAGTATAATTCCATAGAGATTAAAACCTTAACTGTATTTCAGCTTTATGGTTTTGGAAATCATGAAGAAAAAAAACCAAACCTTAAGTCTTTTATTATGGAGAGAACTGGTAAGTGGATTAATGGGAAGTATTTATATAATAAAAGGAGAGAAATTGATCTAAGTCTTAAAACAAAGATTAAAATAAAAAGAGATTATTTATCAATACTAATAATTGCTGCGGGTTATAAAGATTATAATGATTATTTACAGAATTCTATATATATAAGTGCGGATGTTAGAGAGGTTGAGCAGGGTATTTTGGAGGGCTCTATTAATGATGATCATGTTTGGTATTATGTTGGTTATTACGTAGAGGATAGACGATATTATATAAAATCAAAATTTACTATTTATCAAATGAAATCTGCATCATGGGAGATCTTATATTGGGAAGGTAATAAAGAGGCAACATTGTATTCATATATGGGTAAATGTGTTCCGACTGGTGATAGTGCTTTATCTTTTTATTTTAGTAAAGAAGATTCTAGCTTAAATAAAGAATGCTTTGTAAATCTATTTTATGGTAATAATATGAATAATAAGCCTATACTTTTAGGTGCTTATTGTGGTTTTGACAGAAGTAATAATCCTGTGATTGGTAAACTTATCTTTGAAGAAGTAACCAACGCTGAAGAACAAAATTCTAGAATAAAGAATAATGAAATTAATCCGATTTTTCATCATTATCTTTATTCTCAAAGATTGGTCGTAGATGGTATTTTACCACATAAAAATTCCGATTTATCGGTTTCAATTAATCGATTGGAAATTATTAATTTTTTAATTGGTAAATACAGAGGATATTATTTGGATAAAAATGATTATTTAATACCTATTTTTTTTGAAGTTATTAATGAATTAGGAGAAATTAAACTTAAAATCAATAATACTAATTTTGAGGGTATAGGTAGATTGATTAAAACTGAAAATTATTTAATTTCCGAGTTTGATGAAAAAAATCAAACTTCTTATTCTCAATTTTCTTTGCAAGTGCAGCCATTAGAAAAAGATTTGTTTATTAGTCATTTACTAGTATATATAGGAGGTAGCGTTATTAATGGTAAAGGTTTACTTTGGAAGGATAATGTGAAGAACTCAAGTAATATTTCTTCAACAAATGAATTTTATATAAATAAAAGTGATTTAGAGTCTGAAAGATTAAAAAAAATAGGTAGATACCTAGAATTAGAATAATTAACCTTTAAAAAAATAATTAAAAGGTTATACACCATGTAATATTTCATATTTAGGTATAGATAATATTTTTTATAAGTACAAAAAGAAAACTAATTAGTTAAAGTCGTTAATAAATGTAATGGTTATTTATGATAAATAGAATGAAATTATTTATACAACATTCTGTATTACATACCTCATTAAAATCCGCCTAACATCTTTGTTATCTTGGCGTGGAGAAATATGATGTTTCCAATCTTTTTTTGGAGTATCTAAGGAGCAATATCCAAAGCCTTTGTATATTCCATTTTCTATGTAAACCAATCCTATTTCGTTTTTGTTTCTTCCTTCTACATTAAAGAGTTTTGTGAATTTTTTTAGTTTAGTACGATTTAAAAATTCTTCCACACGTTGGTTATAGTACTTTGGGGGTTCTCTTTCCATGCATGCTCCATTACATTCTTTAATATGATACTGAAAACAGTAAGAAGAAGTTTTGTAGAGTCCGTTTAATTTCTGACAAAGTTTATATTTTTCTGTAATCCGAAATAAATAATCTTTAGCCTCTTTTAGGGTAGAAAAGGATGTTATTTCTTCGTTTTTAAGTTTAATCTTATCAATTTGTAAAGTTTTATAGCCATTTTTATCTTCATTTAAATAAAGACCATATTGATAAATCGTTCTCCGTTGTGAACGGTTGTATAGGGGCTGATGTTTTTTTATAAGATCGGATTCATAAAGTAAAGCAATGAGTTCAGAACCCATAACTTCAAAAGAGACTCTCTTTGTGAAGAGCTGAATTTTAATTGATTTTCTATCCTTTCCAGAAAAATGCTGCTGGATCCTTTTTCGAATATTAATACTTTTTCCAATATAAATAAGAGTATCTCTTTCATCATAAAAAAAGTAAACACCTGGAGTATTTGGGATGTCGGTTTTATCAATAGCTATCATTAAAAGTGCATTCGCTTTTATTGGTTATAAAATTAATGTTTTTAAATTTTATTTTATTGCAACCCATTTAGTTTGAGCTTTTTTTGAGTAAAGAACTACTATATTTCGTTAAATAAGATACATGATTTTTTTAAAACTTTATAAGATTGAGTATCTTACGATGATTTTTAAGTTAATAACCTTACCAATAATATTTCAATTATGAATAGAAGAAAATTTATTAGACAAACTGGTTTAGTTACTGCAGGAGTTTATACACTAAGTCAAACTAATTTAATGGCTAACGTTTTAAGCAGTAAGACTATAGATCCTTTTGGAGTTCAGCTTTATAGCGTTAGAGATGTATTACCAAAAGATCCTCGAGGTGTAATGACTAAACTGGCTAATATGGGCTATAAGCAATTTGAAAGTTATAGTGGTTCTGAAGGTTTTTTATGGGGATTGTCTCCAAAAGAGATGAAAACATTTTTAGGTGATATAGGTGTAGATATGGTGAGTACACATTTTGATTATATGGGTGCTGTTAAAAATCCTGATGAGCTGAAGAAGAATATTGATATGGCTGCAAATGCTGGATTAAAATATATTTTATCTCCGTATATCGGAGCACAAGAAAGTTGGGACGATTGGAAAAAAATAGCAGATCAGTTAAATAAAGTAGGGGAAGAGGTGAATAAATCAGGATTAAAATTTGGGTATCATAATCATGATTACACTTTTAAACCTTTGGAAGGTAAACTACCTCAAGATTATTTATTAGAAAATACAGATCCTACTAATGTGATGTTTGAGCTTGATTTATGTTGGATAGATGTTGCTGGTGTGAATACTATAGATCACCTTGAAAAGTATGGAGATCGCTACGAGCTTTGTCATATAAAGGATTATAAAATAGTAAATGGTAAACCCCATCAAAATGATTTAGGAAAAGGAAATGTTGATATTGAGAAAACGCTTACGGCTGCATTAAAAAGCAATATTAAGTACTTTATTGTGGAGCAAGAAGAATATCCAAATTCTTCATTAGAGAGTTTAAAATATGATGCTAAGTACATGAAATCTCTTGACGTGTAGACTTTAAAACTTATTTCGTTTTATAATAAATATAGACCCCATTTTAATGGGGTTTATATTTTTAGATATAGCTGTTAACTATTATATTCTAATATCTGCGATCTTTTCTTTTAGTCATTTTATTAGCTTCAGAATCATTTTTAAAACGTTCTTTTTTAGGATCCCAATGTAGCGTTCTTCCTATATCGTAAGCAATATTAGCAGCGTTACAGACTGTAGCGGTACGATGACCAACTTCAATAGGACAAATAGTTTTCTCTCTAGTTTTCATACAAGAAATCCAATCTTGATAATGATTACCTTGATTTTTGAATAAACCGCTAGGATCTTCAACAGGAGTTGGGAACAATATGGTAGTTGGATTTGTATTTATAAAGCTTCTACTAACATCCATACTTCCTTCTGAACCAATAAATCTAACAGCTCGACCTCTTCCAAAGTCTTCATGAACCATTTCTATTCCATTATCATAATACATTTTTAATCCCCTTACAGCTGTTGGGTCTGTTGGCGGAATATATTTTACTGGACCTGAATTATCCATATTTAAGCACCACTGTGCAATATCGAACATATGAGCTCCCCAATCGGATAGAAGTCCGCCACCAGTTTCTGTATAATCTCGCCAGTCTGGATAGGAGCTTACAATCTCTGGTGCAATTTTACTGTTGTAGTCAAGTAATGGAGCAGGGCCACACCATTTATTCCAGTCCACGCCACTTGGAAGTGGTTCTGCAGGTAGGTTGTAACTTATAGCAGGGTCTCCAACATCAACTAATATTTTTTTAATTGTTCCTAGTTTCCCAGAATCGACAATCTCTTTAGCCTTTTTAAAGATATCCCAAGAACGTTGCATACTTCCTGTTTGGAAGACAGTATTATTTTTATTTGCTGCTTTAACCATTTCAATTCCATCATGAATAGTATTGGTTAGCGG
This sequence comes from Joostella sp., assembly GCF_048266025.1. Lineage (NCBI taxonomy): Bacteria > Pseudomonadati > Bacteroidota > Flavobacteriia > Flavobacteriales > Flavobacteriaceae > Joostella > Joostella sp. The sequence continues at coordinate 153,496 of NZ_JBLXAF010000003.1, forward strand.
TTTTTCACAATACACATCTTTTCCTGAATTCATAGCGTCTACAGCTTGGATTTTATGCCAATGGTCTGGAGTTGCAACAATGATTCCGTCAATATCATTTCTTTCCAATAACTCTTGATAATCAAGATATGTTTTTACGCCATTGTAGTTGGCAATATTTCTTTTTTCGGCATATAATTGTTGTATGTTTTGCTGAAAGGAACTTCTTTTTCCATCCCAAACATCGCTACCAGCAACTATTTGTGTGTCTGTATTGTGAATAAATTTATTAGCTAAAATATTCCCTTGTTTTCCAAGTCCAATTATTCCTAAGTTAATTTTATCACTTGGAGCAAGAAAGCCATTACCCATTACGTGTCTTGGGATAATAGTAAAAGCACCTAATGTAAGTGCACTCTTTTTTATAAAATCCCTTCTTGAGTCTTTTGTGATTTTTCTGTTAGTAGTGTAATTAGTTTTTTTCATTTATAGTGGTTGGTTAAAAGTAAATTTTACCCCTAATATAAAAATATTCAAGAGAAATTTACCTTGTTTTATCTAAAAAGCAGTGTTCTTTCATCTAATGAAGCTTGCAGCCTTGATACACATAATGATAAGAATATCGGTAATTTAGATTATCTTTTATAGACTATTTTTTGTCTTAATATTAAAAAAAGTATTATTTTCATAAATAAAAAAGCTTTGTGCATAAAGGGTTGTATACGGGTATGTTTATTTTGTATTTTTCAAATAGCAGTGCTCTCTAGTTATTCTCAAGACAAGCAGAAAAAGCGAGTTTTTCGAGATTCGCTAGATAATAAAGTCGACTTCAGCGATTTCTTATCAAATCCATCAGGTTTTATTCCTTTAATTCAACCGATAACAGAACCTGCTTTAGGGGGAATTGGAGCCGCAATAACACCTGTTTTTATAAAACCAAATAAGCACCCAGAGAAAGATCGATATACACCTCCAAATGTAACTACTTTATTAGCTGCTTACACGGCTAATAATTCTTTTCTTGTAGGTGGTTTTCGTATGGGATATGTACCTAAATACAAGTTTAAATATACAGCAGCATTAGGTTATGGTTCTGTTAATCTAGATTTTTATAGAACGCTTCCTATCGTTGGTGAAAAGAAGTTTGGTTTTAATTTTAGCTCCTATGCATTTGGGGGCTCTATTTTAAAGCAAGTAAAGTATTCTAATTTTTATGTCGGGTTTGAATATCTATTTGTGAAAAATAATATAGATCCCACTTTTGAGTTTGATAAACTTCCTTCCTTTGTTAAAGAGAAAGATTTTTCAAGTATCATAAGTAGTCCAGGTGTAATTGTTGAGTATGATCACCGTGATAATGTTTTTACTCCAGACAGAGGGTTTTATATGAATACAAATTTTCATTTAAATGGGACATGGACTGGGAGTGATTATAATTTTCAGAATTTAGAAATTATAGCCCTAAAATATATTTCTGTAACTAGTAGATGGATTAGTGGTTTTAGAGTTCATGCAGATATGCAATTTGGTGACTCTCCTTTCTACGCCAAACCAGGAGTGCAATTACGGGGTGTGCCTATGGCCAGATATCAAGGAGAAAATACTTTTGTATTTGAAAGTGAACAGCGTTATGATTTTACAAAAAGATGGAGTGGAGTTGCGTTTGGAGGATTGGCAAAAGCTATAGAAGAAAATACAAATTTTAAAGATGCTTCTCTTATTTATAGTTATGGTACAGGAATACGTTATCTAATAGCTAGGAAATTTAAAATACGAATGGGACTTGATGTTGCTTGGTCTAATAATGATTTTGGTTACTATATTGTTTTTGGTTCTGCTTGGAATCAGAGAAATTAATAAATACTATTCTTACAAGACATGGAAAAGCGCTATTTTTGTTTAGAATATGCGTATAAAACACCTACTTTTAGCCACCTATTGCTTGCTATGTATTAAATATAGCGTAGCTCAAGAAAATAGTTCAATCGATTCTCTAATTTCTGTTTATAGGTCAGAGTTAAATACCAATCCCATAAAAGCTGAAAAAGCTGTGCACGAGTGGCTAGCTTTAAGTATTAAGTCGAAGGATTCTATAAAACAGGCTCAAGCTTATTATTCTTTATCAAATCTCGGTAATATTACTGGTAATTATAAACAAGTAGTAACAGAGGCGCCAAAGGCTATTGCATTGTTAAAAGCTAAGAATATGATTAATGGCTTAGCTGCATGTTATAATATTTTAGGATTGGGGTATAAGAATTTAGGACGGTATCCTGAAGCAATGGATAACTTTTTACTATGTTTAGATTATGCTGAAAAAACGAATGATAAACAGCAACAAGCCAATGCTTATCAAAATATAGCAACGCTATACATCCTACAAAAAGACTACACTAAAGCAGCTAATAATTTGGATAGAGCTGCAAACCTATACAGAGAATTAGGAGATGACGATGGAGTATTAGTTACACTTTTTAATTATGCTAATATTTTAAAGGAGCAAGAGCGCTACGATGAAGCGTTGAAACACTATAAAACCGTTTTAGATTATAGAGAGAAAGAAGGGAATAAGGCCGCTATTGCTTATGTTAAGATAAATGTTGCTCAATTATTGGTGGAGCAAGAAAAATATGCGGAGGCTATTCCTAAACTTAATGAAACGTTAGATTTATTAGAAGAATTAAATTTTATATCGGATAAAGCCATTGTTTTAAATGATTTAGGATTGTGTCATAGTAAATTAGGAAATACCAAAGATGCTATATCCTATTTTGAAAGGTCTTTAAAAATAGGAAAAGATAAATCTCTGGCTTCTTATAATTCTCAATTCTACAAAAATCTTTCTGACTTATACAGTGATGTAGGTAATTACAAGCAAGCATTATTTTATTACAAAAAAGGGATAATTGTTTCTGATGACATTAATTCTGTTGATAAAGAAAAATATGTTGCGAACCTCCAAGAGCGTTATGAAACGGAATTAAAAGAAACTCGAATTAAGTTATTAGAGAAGGAGAAAAAACTTAATGAAACAGAGCTAGAGAAAACAGCATTGAGTTTAGAAAAAACAGCTTTAGATTTGGATAAGCAACGTATGGTGCGTAATATTTTTATTATTGGATGTATACTATTAATTGGGGTATTAATTCTACTGCGTTATTCGTATTTAAAGAGGATGAAGGTTCAGCAACAGTTAACGTATCAAAAAGAAGAAAATGCCAAGAAAGAGATTACAGAATTGGTTAAAGATCATAAGCTTTCTGTAATTGAAAAATATCAAGAAGGACAGCAAGAGGAAAGATCGCGTTTAGCAAGAGAAATTCATGATGGAATTGGGAGTGATTTAGCAAGTATTAAAATTGGTTTTGAACATTATTTGGAAGACCATAAATCGGAGCCTAAAGCAAAACGTTTATTAGATGCTATAGGGAATTCATGTAAAGATATCCGTTCACTTTCGCACCAATTACATCCTTTACCGTTTTCTAAAATTGGATTTAGTAGTTTTTTAAAAGAAACCTTAACGCAAATTAAAAGCAATAGCTCACTTTCTATTACAACCTTTTTATATCCAGAAGAAGAAATTGACGACCTATCAGATTCTTTATTAGCAGATACATATCGCATCATTCAGGAGTTGGTTAATAATATTCTAAAGCATGCCAATGCTACAGATGTAGAAGTACAATTAACAAAGCACGATGCGTATTTAAATTTGGTAGTGAGTGATAATGGTTCAGGATTTAAGACAAACAATAAACAAGGTATAGGACTCCGAAATATCAAGGAGCGTGTACAAAAGAGAGATGGAGATATTAGTATAGATAGCTCTCCTCAACACGGGACTTCTATAACTATTAATTTTCCTTTTTAATAATATTGATAATGAAACAGATAAACCTAATAATAGCCGACGACCATTTAATGTTTTTAGAAGGTCTAAATACCATTTTAGCTGAAATAGAAGGAGTAAACGAAATCCATATTGCTACGGAAGGAAAACAAGTATTACGTCTTTTAGATCAGTTTACTATAGATATAGTAATTAGTGATATAAATATGCCTAAAATGGATGGATTGGAGCTATTAACGGAACTGAAGAAAAAGAGCAATCCTCCAAAAGTGATTATCTTAAGTATGTTAGATAATCATCGTACAATTTATAAAATTATTCAGAAAAAGGCGGATGGATTTGTACCTAAATTTACTAGTAAAGAGGAACTTCAGAAAGCAGTGAAAACTGTAATTGATGGTCAACAATATTTTTCAGAAAGTATTAAGCAAAAATATATGGAAAGTGTATTTGAAAGAAAAAAGTATAAAGATATAGAGCTTTCTAAAAGAGAAAAAGAAGTGTTGGAATTACTATCTCAAGAGCTTACTTCTAAAGAGATTTCCGAAAAGCTTTTTATATCTGTAAATACTGTGGAAACACACCGTAAGAATATATTACTAAAAACAGGTTCTAAAACTACTACAGGAGCTGTGAAATATGGAATTGAAAGCGGATTATTCGACACATAGTAGTTAAAATAAAAGAAAGTATTTTTTGTGAGTCGGATTTCTTCTACTAGTTATTTAAAAGCTAGTGAAGTAATCCGATTTTTTATTTGCTATGAACTCTTCTTCGATTTATGTTTTTCAACATTTGGGTTTATGGAATTATAATATCACTGAAAACAGTTAGCAAATTTTAAACATAAGTATCCATCTTTGTAATCGTGCTTGGCATATAAAATGAAGATCACTTATATTTGGATATAGAGTATAATCTTATTTTTCAGGATAAAATTATGGTGAAGTTAATTTTTAAAACCTATGCTAATTGCGATAAAACACGGGAGTCTTTATAATTAAAAATTAAAATATTGCTAAAAATGGTATTACAGCTAACTTCAAATGATTTTCAAATTAATTCGGTTTCCGTAGAGTTTCCTATTGGAATAAATCAATTGAAAGACATTTTAAAGAGCACTTGTATTAGACATAAAGCAAAGTATAATACAATTTTTACGTGGGACGAATTGGGGGTGATAGCACATTCTAAGAATGGAGAATTGGTGGAGTCTATAACAATAGAATTAACTTCAGAAACCTTTAAATTTAGTCCTAAAGAAACATTTACAGGCATATTTTACTTCAACAATAAGGAAATTACCAATTACTATGAAACTTATAAGGAAGAGCATGTAAAACTATTTGAAGGTGATGATAGTGGTGCTTTGGTATTAAATAATATTAGTGCTTGGTTTTATGTGAGGGAAAACGCTATTGATGCTATAGAAATTAGTAAATATAAGCCTTACAATAGGAGTGATGGAATTCCTAAAGATTTATACACTATTAAAGAATTAAATGAAGAGATTATTCCTTTTGTTGATTTTGGATTTAAAGTAGCCATCATTCAAGTACTTATGTATGAAAAAGGATTGTTACAACCGAAATTTGATTTGTATGAATTTGTAAAATGGTATCCTCACAGAGAAATAGATATTGAAGAGGAGGGGTACGACCAAATTGCTGAGGTTACCCAATATTTTAAAGACTTGCAAATTCCAAAACGGTTTGCTTCGGAGGTTACAGAAATCTATCAGGATGGAGGAAATGATATTTACATGAATTTGATTCGTTTTTCTGGCGGATGGGAAGATGAATGGGATATTATAAGTAGTGATGATATGGTGCATTTTCCCAATCTTAAAAAGGCAACATTATGTTATGCAAAAGATGCTATTTACGATGAGTTTATAGAAATGGGAATTGATACTGAATGGTTATAAATAAGTTTTAGAGTTATCTCTATTGAAAGAATAAACAAAGAGCAGTTACAATATATTAAAAGGAACAAAAATTATGATTCCAGAAGAAGAAGCTAATAAATACGTAAAAAAACATCAAAAACCTGATGTTGATAGATTTGAATTCGGTCGGTTCTCAAGACCTTATAATATTCTAGGTAAAATTTTAGGGTGTATTGAAAAAGATGAGGATTCAAGGTATTATGTAAAAGATTTTATAGAAGAATTTGACGATTACCTAACTGTAAATCCTTGGGCAACCGAAGAAGGCATGAGATTGGGGATTCAGTTATATGGTGTAATACAAGCGCCTTACCTAGCTTCGATGTGGGATTTTATCAATACGTTACCTTACCAAAAGGGGTATGATAGAAAAGCGTTTAGATCAAAACCTACAAAAGAGGTTTTAGTAAATAAAATAAACTATTTTATTAGATTTTTAAAAAATAGTCGTTTAGGATTTGGAGGACTTTCATTGCAGGAACATTTTCAATACAGCACTTACTTTCCTCAAAGTAATAGCTATTTTTTTGCTGCTGTTCTTCATAATTCAGGAGGTTTATTTGATGAGTTATTGAATGATATTCTTCAAGGGGAAGATGAAATAGGAGGAGTAAGCAAGGATATTATTCATGCGTTATTACTTTCAGAAGAAGAAAAACATTGGGAGTTGGTCGCTAATTTATTACTAGCAGCACAACGTCAGGAAGGATTAAGGCAAACAATTTTAGAAACCTTAGACGAAACAGGCCTTAGTGCGCTTAAGTACATGATTGGTGTTGTTTTAAAAAATGACCTTACACGTTTTAGTAGTGTGATTAGAGCTGTTTCTATGTGGTTTGGCTTGCATTGGGAAACTCCAAAAAAAGCACCCATAAATCGTATTTTAGAACTCGCTGAATCTCATATTTTAAATATAAAAGACGTAGGTCTTTTATTAAAGAGTAAAGATAATTTAGAAGTTTTTGTAGGCTTATGGTCGATAGGAATATTGAATGTAGATCGTGCCAATGAACAAGCATTAGAGATTGTTTATAATTCTCAGAGTAGAGACAAAAAGATTCTTGCTTTGTACTTTATGAGTACAACAGAACGCACAAACGATTCTTTGGTAAATTATTTTGTGAATGAATTGGGGAAAGATCCAGCTTTAGATCACTGGATGCTTGTAAATTTACCTCCAACTACTTTAGAGAATGATACTTTTGAACGATTATTAACCGTTACTAAAAACGTTTCAGAAAGCGGGAAAAAGTTCGAAACTAAAATATTCTCTTGGTGGAGTTTTACTCCTAGTCCATATTATTTTTATCAGTTTCTTATTAATGGAGCTACAGAGCAGCAGCTAGAATCTATGGCTGATGATTTAGAAGAGCTGCCAACAGAATTTAGAGAAAGTTATATCCGTAAAGTTTTTCCTAAGCATTATAGTTATTCATTTTATAATTACAATCAAAAGTCAGCAAAAAAGGAACGTTTAAATTTTGATGAAAATTCATGGAAGAGAACATTAGCAAGAAAGGCAATTTACAATAGGAATGAATTGCTAATGACTACTGGACTTAACTTGTTTAGTAAAATGCATCTTTATGATGAAGATTTACATATCGCCGAAGACTTATTAAGACGTAAGAACAAAGGTTTACGCACCTCATTGATTCAATTATTAATAGAATTACCAGTAGATCGCTTAAAGGGAAGTACTACAAACTTGGTGACCTCAAAAAGTGTAGAGCAACGTTTAGCAGGGTTAGAAATATTAACTCTTTTACACGATGATAATAGGCAACCAGATTTTATTGAGCAACAAGTAGATATTTATAGAAAACGACCTAAAATCACTAAAAATGAGCAAGTATATTTAGATAAACTTTCTAATAATACTGAAGAATATAACTTTAGTAATGGTTTTGGAGCAGTAGATTATGATAATTTAAGTCCGCTATACCATCCACAATCTCGTTTTGAACGGAAGAATAGTTTTCTTGATAAATTGGGAATTTCTACATCGCAATCTTCAAGTTTTATATTTAAAGACTTTATTGACGTAAAAAAAATAGTTACCACCGTTAATAGATTAATTGATATCGTTCATAAAAATAGAAACTTCGAATATCAGGTAGCGGGATATCAAGGGGAAATACAAACGATATATTTAGAAAAAGGAATTCGTGATATAAAAGACTTAGATCGTGATGCAACAGCCGTAGAATATCTGAACAATATTCCTTTAGCAAATTTATGGATCTCATGGTATGAGGAGAGTAAATTAAATGATTTTGAATTATATGCTGCTATAAATTACATCAACAGTAAAGATGCTCCTTATGGATTTTATAAAGATTTAGAACCTTTTATAAAGCAATATATTCCTGGTTTAGAAGCGTTAAATCTTGATGAAAAGGATAAGTATTCTTCGAAGTCTAGATTATACCTCACTATTTTAAACCGTTTATTTGATGTTTATGTAGACAGAAAAACAATTGTATCCTTTAAATTAGATATGTTTGAAGATATGGTTGCTAATTTTCCTGAAAAGTATAAGCTATATAAGTTCGAATCTAATGGGAGCTATTATACTGAAGTCAAGTATTGGTCAACTGTAATAGTTTCGTATTCAGGATATATAAATGAGCCAGATTTAGAGTTACTTTCTCACGAACAGCTCGAAAGGTATTGGGGAATATATGTGTATTTAATGGCACAATATGTTGGTTACCCTGATAGTATTTCAGATGTAAAAATTATTACCAACGAGAAAAATAGATCTAACAAACTTATACTTCCAAACCTTTTTGTCACTTTAAAGCTCTATAAACAAGGTTTAATTAACGAAGACGATCTATTGTTACAGGCATTATATTCTAATGAATTAATGACAATCATTGATGGCGGCTTCAATTATAGGATGAATTATAAGAGGATAGAAAGAGGAAGTGTCCCTAAGCAAGTATTTGCAAGTTTAAAAGCTAATTTATTAGATACAGAATTAGAGCGAGGAGATTTGGCAACTCCAGCCTCGGAGTATATTAATGCTATTAACAAGGTAGAAGGTGTAGCATATGTTTTTAGAATTTTAGAGCGTTTAGGAAAAGAAAATTTTGAGCGTGGTTATAGTTATTATGGAGACAGTAAAAAGTCTAAGTTTAGTGCTATGCTTAAAAAGAGCACCTTTAGTGATGCTGAAAGTTATTTAGATTTTGCCACATTAGCAGATGAAGCTAATCTACCAAAAAAACGTTTAATAGAACTTGCTTGCTACGCCACACAATGGGCAGGTATAGTAGGAGAATATTTAGGATTAGAAAAATTAGAAAATGCCGTATGGTGGTTTCAAGCACACGCTTCAGATTATATGAATAGTGAAAAGGAAACCATTATTTCAAGATACTCTAATATCCCAAAATCTGATTTTGCCCTAGGTGCAATAGATATAGATTGGTTTAATAAAGTATACACTAGTTTAGGTAAAACGAACTGGAAAATACTTCATGATGCCGCCAAATATATTACAGATGGGAATGGGCATAGACAAGTAAAACTTTATTCTAGCGTAATGCTAGGCGAGGTAAAAATTACTGAAACGCTAAAGAAGATTAAAGACAAACGCGATAAAGATTATGTTCGTGCTTTAGGTTTAATTCCGCTCAGTAAAACTGTTCCAGAAAAAGATTTACTTAAACGATACAACCTCTTACAAGAGTTTTTGAGAGAAAGTAAACAGTTTGGTGCTCAACGTCAAGAAAGTGAACTTGCAGCAGTAGAAATTGCTTTAGATAATTTATCCAGAAATGCAGGTTACCAAGATCGAGTGCGCTTTAATTGGGCTATGGAAACCAAAGCCACCCAAGATATCATGAAAAATGCAGTCATTACTATTGATGAAACAGAAATAGAATTAGTAATTAATGACCTTGGTAAAACGGTAATTAAGGTAAATAAAGCTGGTAAATCTCTTAAATCAATTCCAGCAAAATATAGAAAAGATAAACAAGTTTTAGCGTTAAAAGAGAGCAAAAACTATCTTTCTCGACAGTACAGTAGAACGCGCTTATCTCTTGAGAATGCAATGGTAAACGAAGACAAATTTACCGCTCTTGAGATTCATAATATGATGCAGCATCCTATCGTAAAAGTGATGCTTAGTAAATTGGTTTTATTCGCCCCAGAAAAAGAATTTTCAGGATTTTATAAAGACGGAAGTTTAGTAGCTGTTACTGGGAAAACACATCTATTAGAAGAGAATGATACATTGCAAATTATGCACGCTTCTCATTTATACAAAGCAGTGGAGTGGGATGTATATCAAAAGCACCTTTTTGCTGAGCGTATCGTACAGCCATTTAAACAGGTATTTAGAGAATTATACATAATTACAGATGATGAGCGCGAAAATAGTAATAGGTCGGAACGCTATCAAGGTCACCAAGTACAACCTAAAAAAACGGTGGCGCTTTTAAGGGGTCGCGGTTGGACGGTAAGTATGGAAGATGGATTGCAGAAGGTATTTCATAAGCGAGGTTTTATCGCCACTATGTATGCAATGGCAGATTGGTACTCTCCTTCAGATATAGAAGCTCCAACGCTCGAAGACATCTGTTTTCATTCTATAGATGATTATCAAATTATCCCGCTTTCGGAAATTCCTTCCGTGGTATTTAGTGAGATTATGCGAGATATAGATCTTGTGGTAAGTGTTGCTCACGTTGGTGGTGTAGATCCTGAGGCGAGTCATAGTACGATGCAGATGCGTGCGGTTCTAGCAGAAGAGTCAGCAAGATTATTCAAGCTTAAAAATGTAACTGTTAAAGAGCGACACATTTTTATAAAAGGGAAACTTGGCGAATATAGCATCCATTTGGGGAGCGGACAAGTTAGTAAACACGGTCTGTCTTTATCTATTATCCCTGTTCATAGTCAGCATCGAGGGCGTATGTTTTTACCATTTGTAGACGATGATCCGAAATCTGCTGAGATCATTTCTAAAATGAAATTACTGTCCGAAGATAATAAAATACAAGATCCAACTATTTTGGCACAAATAAATAGTTAATCATATAATTATAAGAGCGTTTCCCCACTTCGGTGGGGTATGCTTTTGTGGCAAGACTTTATACTTTCTCACGACAGCTTTTACGCAAAAAACTATAAAAAATGGAATTAACACTTCAGCTAAAAAAACTAGGAAAAAAAAAGATCAAACAAGTCCCAATTACACTTTCTAAAACACCCAATAATTTAGAAGAACTGTTAATCTCTTGTGTGAAAAACCAAGTTGATGCGTTTAATAAAAAACGATTAGAAGTTAATGTAGTTGGCTTTTTGAGTCCGTCAGAAATTCAAGAACAAGCGCAAAGTGGGAAAGTGGATTTTGGCGATATATCAAATACAGATCAAGCTAACTTGCAACAAGCTATAGATAATGTATTGTTAGCTTTTAAAGATGGGCTTTTTGTTGTATTTGTAGATGATAATGAAGTAACCGAATTAAAAGAGCCTTTAGAATTAACTTCAGAAAGTGTGATTGCATTTATAAGAATGACATTTTTGGTAGGGACGTATTGGTAAAATAATACTTTAAAAATTATCAAAAGATGACAATAAGAAGCATACAAGATAAGCTAGTAGAAAGCATAGTAGAAAGCCACGCTTCGTGGTCTAAATTATTAGTTGATATGGATTTAGGAAGTTATGCTCCAAATATGTATGACATAGCATTAAACCCAATAAATGTAGCTGTAAACTTAACTGATAAAACCTTCACTTTTAATAGCGCAACGTTTTCCTTCGACTTAGATTTTGGTGTTTCTCACGGAGAGGATGTTGTTATTTTTTCACAGCAAGTAACTGGTAAAGGAACATTTCAATTTATAAATGAAAATAGTAATATTCAACTAAAAGAATTACAATTAGACGAATATTAAAGGTTACGAAAACCTACGTGCTTATTCCTTATTCTAAAATATCACTGAAAACAGTTACTAAAATTCTTTCTTAGTAGGCAATATTTGTTATATAAAAAATATAATTATGGATTTTAATACAATGTTGCAGTTACCTGTTTTAGAGATTAGTCAGGTTATAAAAATACTTCAAGAGATTGCAGACCAAGAGCGAACTAAAGAGAAGCCTAATATGCCCAAAGTTATAATAAGCACGACTACAGGGAATGTATCTGGTTACTTTATAAATTATGATACGAGTAAAAATATAATACTTCTTGGAAATTGGTATGATAATAATCCAGAATTGCAATATGTGCAGTCTCATGCTATTTCTTCAATTTCTCTAGTGAAATTCAATAAATACATCCATTTACTATCTGATGGGAAAATTCCATTCACTCCAGATACTAGCGACATACCGACATTACTTCAGTTGAAAAAAGAGATTAAAGAGTTGGAATTAGATCTTAACAAAACATTTGATAAAGAAATTTCTATTGTTTATAAATACGAAGGAACACCTGAAGATTTAGATAAATTTTATGCTTCAAAAGTATTGTTACTTTTAAAAGAAACACTCTCTAAAATAGCTGGAGATAAATTGGCTAAAGAATCTTTTAGAGAAGTGACATCAGTAGTTAATTTTAGTTTAGAGAATACAAATGAATGTACTTTAAAAGACGATGTACTTTCTGTAGTTATAGATGTTTCAAAAGGACTAAAAAGCGCTTTAACAGCCAACCAATTACAAACTGAAATAGAAAAAACCTTATAATTTAAACCCATTATTATGCAACAAAACAATGTAATAGACCGAATAGAATTTGTTTTAAATGAAGATGAGAATACAAACCAAAAATTTGAGCTAAGTCAATTTGATTATAATTTTTCTTCAGGATGTAGTTCAAATGATAGTTCTGATAGACAAATAGAGGTTTACATATCGGGATCTATAAATGCTACTATAACAGAACTTTTCTTAAAATGGATTTCAAATCAGCCAGGAGATTGGTCTGGTTCTATTAAATTATTTTTTAAAAATAATGATACTCCAGAGCTTACTCTTACGTTTGGAAGTTCTTCAGTAAGTAATTTTAGCCAGTCTTTCATTGAAAATAACACCTATGCGCATGATGCTTACTTTACGGCTGTTTTGCAGGATGTATTTCTTAACAATTTAAAAATGAGCTGATTTAAGAATATTTAAAGCTTAAAAAAAACTTCTTTATGACACTTAACATAAAGAAGTTTTTTAATTTATTTTTAAGCTATTAATAGCTACTTAGGCAAAATAGGTTTCTCTTATTATAGATTTCAGTTGCTTTAATTCTTTTTGCTCTTCGTCACTCAATGCTATATCCATTCTAGTTATTCCTTCTAGTAAATTATGTCTTAAAAACAAGTCGTCTTTACCAGCTTTTCTAGCTATTTCTTGATGTTCTTTTAATGCCTTTACAGAGGGATTGTCTTTGCTCAAAAACATTGCGTTGTACTTTGTAAATTGATTTACATCGTCTAATTTTTTAGCACAGGTCTTTATAGCATTACCAAAGAAATTGATGTCATCTTTAGGGCAATCATAGAATGCGCGATCTGGATAATTTAAAATTAGGTTTAAATAGGCTTCGAGTCCTTCTTTATGTCGTTCTTTTTCAACTAATAAACCAGCATAATAATAATCTGTTTTCCATTCTCTTGCCGCTGGAGTTTCTACTTTAATAGTTTCGCAAATAGCAATACTTTTTTGTTTCAGCAAGCCTTCGTTAGCACAAGTAAAAGCTAATTTTAAATAGTAAGCTTTGTTTGTAGCTTTTGTGGCAGCAAGTTCTAATGCTTCTGCTGCTGCCTGATGGTTTTCTAAAACCCAATAGATTAATCCGTTGTTTCTATAATCTGAAAATGTCTCTGGATTTAAAATTAAATCTTCCTCAGTAAGATCAGCTAAATCTTCTGGCTTTTCAATTAAAAAGTCATAATAGCATAACCAATGGAATATAGGATATAATTCTGGTGAAAGCTGTTCTTGTTCATAGTTATAGATAGCAAATTTATAGCATTCTTCATAATCTCCCATTTCGAAGATTGTTTCCACACACATGTTTATAGTACTACAATATTCACTGTCTCCAATGTTGTAATAATTTACCTCTTCCTGCATATCTTCTAAAAAGGCCTTGTAATTATGATTCTTTTTATGGATAATCATTCGTAAATTAAACAACCAAGGAGCGTATGAGTGCGGTGGTAAAGGAAAACCTTCTAAGGCTTCATTTATAACCTCGTGAGCCTTATCAAAATCTTCTAGCATCACTAAAGCACGCGCTTTAAAGAATAGTGTTTTTAGTGTTGGTAGATTTTTTAGATGAAATTGCTCAACAATATCTATTATTGTCTGCCAACTTTGGGTTCTATTATTTACTTCTAGTAGGTAAAATAAATATTCCTTTATCGAAAGTCCATTTCTATAGGCTTCATGGTAAGCAGCTGCCGTTTCATTATAATCTAGTTCAGAATAGAAAAACTCTGCTTTTAGCACCAACAACAATGGGTTTTTAGGATTTATAGCTAAGCCATGTTCAACACAGAAGCGTAGATCTTTATTATTTTTTGTGTAGTGATATGCAGCATTTCCTAATAGCACATAATGATGTTGAGCTAATTGCCATTCAGAGGAAACAAGAGCATTCATATAATTTCTGTAGTCAGAAAAATCTATATAATTTTCATCAGGTAAATTTGGACTCTTTGGAGCTTTTAAAACTTGAATAACCAAATCATACTTCATATACGACTTAGCATAATCTGCTAATAGATAACGTATTCTATCCGTTAGTTCTAAATTCTTCCATTCGCTATTCCATTGTTCCACAACCTCTACAGGTCGATTTTCCCATAAAGCGACTTGTATATAGGCTAGGCTTTTATTTATTGCATCCAAGCGATTATCAATTTGAAGACCTTTTAAAACTTTGAGATTGTGAGTAGACGATGCCAAATCCAACAATTTATAACAGTCCGCTTCTTCAGGGGAGTTACACAATTCTTCTAGCAAGGACGTTTCAATTTCCCATAGTAAAATTCGAGCTTCTGTAGTTGCGGGGTAACATTCAAGCACATATTTTAGCACTTCAATAGCTTCTGTATAACGCTTTTCTACTTGCAGCTTTAACGCGTAATGAATGTGTAATGTGTCGTTGTATGGATACGCTATTAGCGCTTTTTCATATACCTCTTGCGAACATTTCTTATAATAGCTACAAATAAATTCATAATCAGAGGCTTGAACTTCTTTAATATTTTCTAGTGCTTCTAAATATGTTTGCATTAAACCTACATTAACATCTTTAAAAACCCCTAAATAGCGTGTGAAAATTCTAATATAACGTGCATTCCATTCAAGGGAATCATTTCCTAAAGCACTATAGTTTTCTTGAATTGCCAGTAAATGTGATTCTAAATTAGAATAATACTTTTTATTATAAAGCATTTCTGCTCTTTCGATATGCTTAATTACTTCTTCTCTTGATAAACTCATAATTTCCATTCTTTAAACCATTCTCCATTTTGTATGTATAACCGTTGGTAGTGTTCCCAAAGAGTCTCTATTCCAGGAAATCTACTATTATCTTGTTCTTTAGCTCCTGAAACAAACTCATCACCAATACATACATTCTGGTGAAATTCTCCCCAGCTAGAAAAAGTAGACTTTATGCGGGTATTTACATCCTCTAATCTTAATATAACTTCATCAAGAGTTATAAAATCTAAGACAATACCCAAACGCATTAAGAAAATATAGTATGCAAGTTCGTAACCAATAAGTTTCTCTTTTTGCAAGCTAAAGCGGTATTTCCACGCCCGTTTATAGATATTTTTAGTACTTGGATTCTCCAATTTATTATATTCGGCTTCAAAATCTTGCGTTGTTAAACTTCTAAATTTTGCTGCTAATTTTTCAAAACTATTAGAGACCATGCTGCCATTTTCATAGCGTTGTAAACTGTTACGTAGATGTAAGCCAGATTTAATCCCATAAAGCTTTAATAATCTTTTTGCATGCTTTACATGAATCTCATCTTCTAAATTAAAACCAGACCAACTTGTTAATTCTGCATTTTTATGATTGCTTCTTAAAATCAAAGCAGATAGGTTTAATTGATCTTGTATTGTCGGTGTAATATCTTGCGTCATTATTTATGTGTTTAAATCGTTAACTACTTCTAATAAAGCTGTTGTTAACTCCTTTGAGTAGGCTCCCGAGTTTGCCATAGCCTTTAAACCCAACTCATAAGAACTTGCCATTTTAGTGTTTTTTGCTACTGAAACAAATAGATTTCTACAGAGGCTTCCATATGTTTCAAGCGTTGTCCCTGGAGCTAAGTCTGCATCTAATAATGTCATATAAAGCGCTTGGTTAAGTTGCATTTCTATCGCTGGGTGTTCTTCAAACCAAATTTTTAATTGCGATGTATTTTCGTTAAAAGCAGTAAGGAGTTCAATCTCATAATCATTAGTTTGCTTATAATTTTCAAGATTATTTAAGAGGATTTCAATGTATTTTTGATTTATCTCGAAACTAGATATATCAGCTTCTAATTTTTCCTTTTTCTCCTCAACTACAATTGTTTCTTTTTCTATTTCTTGCTGAAAATGATAATCATAAAATTCATTTACAATAGCTTGTAGTTGTTTGTTATTAGAAAAATTTACTTCAGATGCATTGTTATATTCATAAAGAGACTGTACAATAGGCTTAGTGAGCTTTTCTTTGTTTAACTGTTGAAGTAAATCTTTAAGATATTTTTCAATTTCTGTACCAACTGTCGCTAGTGCTTTTATGTGTTCCCCTTTAATTGTACTCTTTTGATGCAAAACGAGTAGGCGATTAAATGTTTTATTTAAAAAGAAAGATATATCGTCTTCAATAGCATTAAAATGATTGGCTGTACGTGTACCTTGCGTTTTTAAAACAGCTGAAACCCATACTGCTTCTCTGCGGGCGCTGTAATAATAATCGCTTAAAAAATTATACCAACTCTCAATATGGTTTAGAGAAAGAGGGCGGTTTTCGTTGCTATAATGAGTTCTTGCAAATTCATTACAAGCGGTAGAAATACGACTATCAATATTTTTTAAAGCCCAAACTTCATTAACAATATTAAACTTCTCTGTTTGCTCACACAATCCCGATAGTGTCTCTACAATTAGAGTAAGGCTATTTACTTTAATATCTTCTGAAGTATTTCTAGCTGTATAAGCCATTTCTATTAAATATTTATACAGAGTTTCTTGATCCTCTTGATCAAAAAGTTCCAGTAGAGAAGCGCGTGCATCATAAAACGAAAGCACTAAGAATTGGTTCAATGGATCGTTAATACCAAACTCTTTAAAATGATCAAGCCAGTTTTTTAGGGAACTATTAATTTTAAATAAGTCTCTAATTATAAACACTCCCGTAACTTGGAATTCTTTTCCTTCATGAAAAACTATAGGTAAACATCCAGTTTGAAAACCTTTTAAATATCCTAAAAATATAGTGTTGTAAAGCTTAACTTGTTCTGGGTTCCCTGACTTTTGATTACATTTCTCGAACCAAAATGGTAAGAAATCGATTGGGATTATAGAAGTATTAATGTCTTCTAAAATATGTTTACCATTATCCTGGAAAGCTTCCGTGAAAAAATTACTCCCGCCATCTGCATTTAACCAATCTAAAAATTTTAGATAGCACTTTTCTAATTGTATGGTCGGAATATCTTTATTTCGGTTATTAAAAAGTAAAACATCTCCAGCATTCCACTCTTTAAGTCCTAAAGAAGTGATTAATGGATAAATACCATTTGCAGTTTTTATATTTAGTAAATCGATACTTTCTTCTTCTACAAAAACTAAGCGTTCTTGAAGGGCTTTGTGCGCTGCGAAAGCATATTCTAAATTATCATTATAAAAAGCAGCTAAATCTTCCGAAAGCCATGGTTGGATTAAGTTATAAGCACCTAAAAGATATGTTTTTCCTACGGGTAATATTTGGTGTAAAGCTGTTATAAATTCATGCCAATCATCATTAAAAAAATGCTTAATAAAGTCATTATTAACCTTAAAGGAATGTGTTGTGGCTTCTTTAGATGAGTTAACTACGGCATAAGTTTCATTTAAAATAGTATGTTTTAAACACTGCTGAATGATAAAATCTGAACTCAAATAATCTCTAATATCGAATGCGCGATGTATCAGAAAACGAGTAATTGGGAGTGAGGCTTCAGATTCGCTATGTACTAGCTTTTTGATAACAGTAAAAATTTGATCTCTTAGATTTCCTGAAATGTCTTCCGATTGTAAAAAGCTAAGACTGAAATAGAGAAAATCAGTCAATTTATAACTACTCTTTTCATCTGGATAAAAGCCATTTTCTAATAGCGGTAGCCACGAAGCAATAAACTCTAAACCTTCTTTCTCATTCGCATAAATCTCTGGATGATAGTAAATTTGTTTTGCAAGTGATTCAGAAAAAATAGAATTGCAATTTTTATTGGTAATACTATTTTCTAGATTCTTATAAAGAATGCTCTTTTCGCAATCCATTAGTCCTAAAATATCAAGTAATGCTTTTCCTTCTGAAGGTTCTAAAAGCGTGATATTTAATTTTTGAATTACTTTATTTTTAAAAATTGAAGACATATATCGGTACTTAGTCAAATTATTTTTTAATAGATTGAACTTCTTCGTTATTGAAGAATGAAGCTTAACATTTGGTATTTAGTTGTTAGATTATTCAATCTCGTTTATCTGTAAGGTTTTTTAGAAAGGCACTCAGGGAGTCCGCTTTTTGATGTACGGTTAACTTTTGCTTGCTAAAGCAGATTACTTGTCTTGCTTTCCCTAATATATTTGGGGCAAAGTCTATCGCTGCATAATTTCCATCTTCTAATTTTAAAAATGGAATCCAATAAGGTGTCATAAACATTGGGAGTGTTTTTTCGTCACTCTCTTCCGTAAAAGATAAATCTAAATACGAAACATGGTGTGGTCCTTCAAAGGGTATCCTTGTTGTTCTTTTATTTTTATTTGGTGCAGGAATTAGCAGTTCTTTTAATCGCCAATCTTCGAATTCGATATTCCATTCTTTCCATATTTCTAGGACTTGCTGTGCATTCAAAAAATAAAAACCTTCAACTCCATTATGGAGTTTAAAAAAATCTTTTAAAAGTTTCGGGAACGCATAACCTGCCTCTCTCTCAAACTCTAGATATACCTTGTCATTTGTAATGGGAGGGTGGACTTTAAGATTTTTGGATACTAATAAATTTTCAAATTCTTTTTTAATTATATCAAAATCTTCTTCCACATTTAGCTGAATAAAAGGCACTAGGTAATCTGCTTTTTCTTTGGCTAATTCTTCAGCAATAAATCTATAAGGAATAAACTTTTCGATAAAAGCACCTGTATCTTTATAAATATGAATGTCTTTAAAATTTGACTCTGGCTGAGAAATAAAACTATTATGACTA
Organism: Joostella sp.; assembly: GCF_048266025.1. Lineage (NCBI taxonomy): Bacteria > Pseudomonadati > Bacteroidota > Flavobacteriia > Flavobacteriales > Flavobacteriaceae > Joostella > Joostella sp. The sequence goes on from NZ_JBLXAF010000003.1 coordinate 172,726, forward strand.
AACTCATAAATGGTTGAAGTAGCCTTTTCCTTTTTATCATTTATAGCCAAAAACCATTCTTTAAATGGGGAGGTATTTTCAATCTCAAATGTGAAAACTATTTTATCCTCAGAATAGGAAATCCCGTAGAATTTGGTAATAGACTTATAATCGGGTGTAATAAATAAGAGTTTAAATACTTTTTTATTGGTAACTCTTTCAATGGCTTTAATGAGGACATCTCTAAATATAAAAGAGTTTTTATGATGATCTGGATTTTCAAGAACTGGAAATGTATTTATTTGAATTTTATCGAAATTGAAATCATCCCATTTCAAAGCTTTAAAACCTTCTGAATATAGTATATTATTACTCATTTTCTTAACTCTATGATAGGGTTAAATTACCTTTGAACATTTAAATTCTCATCACTGAAACTAATGATTTTGAATACTTCTAAAGGCGTTTACCATTAGATTGATTGTGATATTATGACTGAAATTACTCCGATATTTTCTTGATAAATTGTGACATAGGGCTATAACTACCATATACAGTATTGAAGTTAGTTTTGATTTTTTGTAGCAGATCAGTAGATGAAAATTCAGGGAGTTGATCCAAACAAGTAATGATTAGATTTTTAGTTGTTTTAAGTTCCTCATGATAAATTGCATCACAGCTAAGAGCATAATTTAATAACTCTCTATCCAATGCTTTTACTCGGAATTCTCCCTGAAATTCATTTGTAACATTAGTTTCATGTTCATTATTCTCTAGGGTAACCGATTCGGTGTTTGCCATTGGGCCATTTCCATGTCGAGTTTGATAACAACGAGTAACATAATAGATTGCAATTTCTACATGATTTCCCAAGTGCTTTTTTATAAGCTGAATGGCATTTTTAGAAGTCGTATTACTCCACGTAGTATGCGGATAGAAACCATGTTGTGTATCCAGCAATATTCCTTGGCTGCCTTCAAAAATAAAATCACTATAAGAAGAAGCTAATGTGGACAAACCTTCTAATCTATAAAACTTTTGAATAGCCAAACACGTTTCTATATAATAAGCCTCGTCATAGTTTTTTAATTCCTTTTCAAAGTAATCTTGGACACTTTTAGGTTGATTAAGAATCAATTTTTTATAGTAAACTCTAATACTATTTAGACGTTGCTTTATGATAGAGGTAAATTGCAAATCGTTAGCATAGAAATAGACATCTTCCTTATTTCGAGCAATGGTAGTTCCAAAACCTAACCCACAAGAACCATGATGTTGTTGCTTCTCAATAGCACGATTGTATGCTATATCATAAATGGTGGTTACCATTGCGAGCGGATTAAAATAAAGTTTTGGTTGGTATTTATTTAAGTAATTTCCTTCTTCTAAAATTGCAGGAGGAAATAGGGTAGTGTGCTCAGAATAATAGGTTGGAATACCTTGTAAAGTCCCAGAACCGAAATTACTAAAAGTATGAGAAAGCTCCTCGTTTTTTACTGTATGCCCAATCTGATGGCCTCCAGAAAATCGTATTACCAACGTTTCTTTAGGTCTGTGGGATGCCAAAAAACTTGTCGTTAAACCTTTTCCAGCATCACCAAACCCTAAATCTATAACTATACTACATTTTGCCATTTAAAGCATATTTTCAATTTCTGGATTATCAAGCGTATTATTTGTTTGACTTCCAGAAGCTGGTTTATGGTGTTGTATTACAATTTCGGCAATACGTTTGGCAACCTTCATATAGTCTGGTATTTCAATAAAATGTTCTCCTAAGAGTTCTTTCCAGTTTCCTTTTCGTAGCGAATGTTTAGAATATTCTGAATGCTCTAAATGTAAATGAAACACGTTATATTTCTCTTGAGCTTCTTCAATAATAGCTTTTGTACTAATAGTTTTAGCTTCTTCTTCAGAAGTATATTTTTTGATCACTTCAGCAGGTATTTTATCAAAAACAGGTTCGTCTCCAATAGTGAATAAGAAGCCCTTTTGTTTTCTCTTTTCCCAACAATCGATATTGGTATGTCTTGCAGCAAATAAATGAGCCAAATTATAACCTTCTTGGTTATTTCCACCGCCGCCACTTTCTAAATATACCTTTGTAAGCCAACGATCTAATAATTCTGCCGAAGATTCAAATTGACCAACTTGTAAAGGAGCATTATCATAAACAAAATCTCCAATCCCCATAAATAGAACTTGTGGGTGTTCAATTCCACCCTCCATTAGAGAACTTATAAGATCTGGCAAAGTTTCCTTCACTATAACTTCGGGTACAAACCCCATACTTCCTGTAACATCAAGCGCTACAATTATAGATAATGACTCTGGATGCTCCTCCGAATCTCTAGATTCTCTAGCAATTACATTACTGGGATCCATCTCCGGATCAATTTCTCGAGAAGTAAATATTTGCTCTCTAGATTTGTTATTATAACCTTTTGAGAACCTTAAGCGCGTATAGGCTTCATAGCTAAATTTTCCTCCTCCCATTTTATATGATATTTAATTTTTCGCCAAATAGATATGTATACCTTTTAATAGCGAGTTCTAGTTTAATTTCTAAATTTCTAATCTTAACTGTCATTTCTAAATCTTTAGAGACATAGTTCTTTGCATCGAAATCTGTTGCCAACACAAGACTATTAGCGTCTGTTGGACTCATATCAAGCATGTTTTCCTGTTCCCTTTTTAAGCGTTTTAGTAATAAGCTTAAATCTTCAGCCTCACGCTTATAAAGCAATTGTGCATCTTCAACAATGGCTCTTGCACGATCGTCTCTAATCTTTTCGTTATTGCGTTTTAACGAATCTAAAAATGCTCCATTTAATTTATTGTCTTCCATAACTAAGATTGTTTATACAAAAGTAGAGGGTGAAAAAGAGGTTTTTATCACTGAATACAGGGATACTTTTAATTAACTTTACGTTTAAGCGTTTATTTCTGAAGTACTCTATTAACAATTAAGAGTGATTACCACTTTGTAGATAAAAATGCTTCTTCTTCTTTTGCTATCATTTCCTCCATTGATAAATGGGTAGAAATAGGAACGAAGTCAATAGAATGAACTTCTTTTGTTTCGCTGTTATAGTACACTTTAATATAGCCTGTAATAGGAGAAACCCAAACACCCTTTTCTCGTTCTTCTATTTCTTTTTTGGTTTTTATCGTTTCTGTAGCAGTTATCCAAAGTACATTGTTAAAATTGTTTGGATTAATGTAACTATCATAATAATCATAAGTTTTTTGTTTAGGATGTGATTTTTTTAAGTACTTATTTATTTCAGTATCAACAGTCTCTTTTATGTCATTAAAAGCTTCACCTTTTTTATGCAACCGGTAGTTTTTTAATTCCCAAATTGAGTCTACTTGTTCTAAATTATGTTCAAGAGAAATATTAGTATTTGGAGGAATATTTAATAGCAACGGGATCTCATGATAATACCCTAGAATTTCTGACTTCTCTTTATTGAAAAGGGTTAAAAAATACTCTTCTTTATCTAGAATTTCAGCCTCTGTATATTCTTTTTTAAATGAGAAAATAATTTCATTGTAACCCCATTCTAAAGTTACCCCAAGAGGTTCCATTAATTCTGAAATCTCATTTTGCTTTCTCACGGCTAGAACTCTTTCTAAATACCGCTCATTAAAAGACAACCCACCAGGTGAATCGGAAGGGATATCTTTCAGATCATTAATTTTTTTGGCATCAAAAGTAATTATGAGTTCTACTTTCGGATTCTCTTTTTCAAAAACTCGAGCAATAAAACAATTGGGGTTCATATTCCCCGAATTAAAAAAACGATCTAAATCACTGTGATCTAACTTATTGTTATAGTTTCTTTCTAGAAAGGAATGCAGATTCTTAGCGGCTACCTTCTTAGATACCATAAATTTTGACTTCGCAACGTTTATAACAATACCTCCAATTAATATAAAAATTCCGATTCCAATCGTGATTTGTTTAAGTCCTATTTCCATATCACTAAATTACATTCGTATTTCTTTTTTTATATCACGGAATTCAGTGAGTGTTTTTTTTACCCAAATCAGGTCTTATTTAAGGAAGTGCCGTATAGTAGTTTTGTAAAGAGATTATAAAACTAAAAACACATTAATATTATGGGATTACAAGAAAAGAAAGCGATAAGAATGGTAGAAGAGCAATATTTAAGCGACTACCAAAATGAAATTAATACTACAGTAGGAAAGGAATTACCAATTAAAATTAATTGGGATACTTTTGAATTGGAGTATATTAAATTCGTGCCAAGTGTTTGTTTACAGCGTTTAACAGATGCTATAAAAAATGTATGTGAGGACGATTTAGGAAAAGAGTCAATCCAAGAAAGTATAAACACTATTGAAGTTAATTGTATTCCAAATGAAGATGCAGAAGCTAATAAGTCTTTAAAAATAGAAGATAGTACCTTTACTTTAACTGCATGTTGGGGAGGACACCATTCTGGCTATTATCCAGATATTGCTTTGAAAGAGTTTATTGAAAATAACTTATAATATTAGAAAGCCTGAAGTATATCTTCAGGTTTTTTATTTTATGATCAAACGTAATTTAATTTATCTTTTAAATATTTTATCAATTAGCTTTATTGGTTTTGTATCTATTTCAAAGACTTCTAGAACTTTAATCATCATTTATACAGCGCATAGTTATAGATTATCGTTATATAATTTTTAGATATCGATAGTATTTAATTATGATTATATCTATAAGTATCTTGCACCTAGAAAAAATAAAGATAATTTAAGATGAATTTACAAGAGTTAAATAAAATAGGATTAACCCAAGAGGGTTCTGAAAATACAGCAGAAAAGTTAAATGAGCTTTTAGCGAACTATCAAATATTTTATATGAATGTAAGAGGCTTGCATTGGAATATAAAAGGGAAAGATTTTTTTGTATTACATGAAAAGTTTGAAGAATTATATAACAGTTCTCTAGAGAATATTGATGAAATAGCAGAGCGTATCTTAACGTTAGGGGTAACGCCTTTACATTCTTATAAGGCCTACACTAAGATTTCTAAAATTGAAGAAGCAGAAAATGTTTTTGATAGTGGAGAAGCTTTAAACACAGTTTTAAACGGATTAAGACAATTACTTATTATCGAACGTGAAATTTTAGGAGTAGCATCAGAAATAAATGATGAGGGAACCGTATCTTTAATGAGTGATTACATTGCTGAACAAGAAAAATTAGTTTGGATGTTTTCTGCAGTAGTTTCAAAATAAAAAAGAATGTAATTTTTTAAAACATGAGATTTCATACAAGAAAATGGGTAAAACCCGAAGATTTAAATGCCAACGAAACTCTTTTTGGAGGAAAATTATTAGCATGGATAGATGAAGAAGCAGCTTTATACAGTATTATTCAGCTAGAAAATAATTTTGTTGTAACTAAATACATGTCCGAAATAAATTTTATCTCTTCAGCAAAAAAAGGAGATATTATAGAAATAGGAATAGAAGTTATTAAGTTTGGAAAAACATCTTTAACATTAAGTTGTGAGGTTCGTAATAAAATGACAAGGCAAACTATTATTACGATCGATAAAATTATAATGGTGAATCTAGATAAAGATGGTAATCCACTTCCACATAATAAAACAGAAATTGAATATGTAAAGGATAGATTGAAATAAACCTAAATTCTTACAAAAGCGTTCAAGAAATTGAGCGCTTTTTTTGTTTTGTATTTAATAATTTGTTCTTATCGATTTTAGCAATTAAAGGTGATGAAGATTTTTCATTTTAATATTAAATTTGTAGCTGATAAAAAATAATATAAAACCCTAAAATCGAATTTAACCATGAAAAAATTATTTATTATTTGTACATTATTAATGTCGCTTTTCTCTAGTTGTGAGACAGAAAATTCGGAAGATGTAACTCAGGACAGAATTTATACCAGTTACGAAATTTTATACATCCAAGATGAAGATAAAACAATAGCGAAAGCTTTATTCACTTTTGGTAATGGCGAAGGAACAAGACTTCAACTTTCAGAAGGAGCATCTATTACCTTTAACAATACAAAAATTCCTTTTAATAGTTTATTAGGGAACTACGAATTAGAAATGTCTGGACTAGTTGACTCTGGAAGCTTTACTTATAAAGATTTAGAAGGAAATACTTTTAGTAACAGTTTTACTATTAATCCAATATCTTTTACTAAAAGTGTTCCAATGACTATTGATAGAAGCAAATCCTATGATATTAATTGGGGAGGAAGTCCTGTAGGGAGTAATGATTCTTCAGTAGTTGTAACTGTTGTTCCAAATAATTTAGGGCAATCCAAAGTGTTTATTGAGGCAGATGAGAATGCTGAAACGGTAGTATTAAATCCAACGATATTGGGAGAAATAGATCCTCAACCAGGAAGATTATATATAGAGAGGAAAGATGTTTTAAGAGAAATGGAATCTACTTCTGCTGGAGGAGTGTTTTATGGAAATTATAGAGCTAAATCAGTTGAAGTTACAATTAAATAGAATCCACTTCCACATAATAAAACAGAAATTGAATATGTAAAGGATAGATTGAAATAAATCTTAATTCTTACAAAAGTGCTCAAGAAATTGAGCACTTTTTTTGTGTTCCAAAATTTAAATTTATTCTGAGACAGTGAATCATTAAAGTTGATTCTTATTTTACTACAAAGTAAAAAGTTTAAGTAGATAATGGATCTTTATTAAGATTATTTCCTAAGGACTAAATTCAGTAATTAGATAGAATTTTATCATAAAAAAATCTTAACGTGTAAGATAAAGTGTTAAATTGCGGTCAAATTATCCTACTTCTTTTGTGTTATAAACCAACTGATATTAAAGAAGTTATTGTAAAATACTGCATTTGTTCTTAGTAAAAGAGAACGAATGTCTTTTTATTTACGACATATGAAAAGATTTTTACCTACTATTTTCACTATTAAAAATAAAATAATAGGATGTTCTTTAAGTAGAGCAGTCATATTACTTATTTTATTTTTTATTTGTAATCCTTTTGGAATTAGTGCTCAAACCGCTGAAATAAATCCAAATGAAACTTGCTTAGAAGCTATTTCGAGTAATAATGTTATTGAGTTTAAGGGAAGCTACACGGGTGATTTTGACTTTTCTCAACCCGACGATTCCGATTATTGGTATATCGATGTTTCTGGCAAACCTTCTGGAAGTATTGAGTTTAATGTAGATTCTAATGATGGATTTTCTTATTGGCAGATTCAAACAGTAGATAATAGTGGTTCCGAAACTCCTGTAAATGTATATCCCACAGCTGGAGTTGATGATGGATACGCATTTGGTGAAAGTCATTCTGTTTCATGGACGAGTTCTGACAACCTACAAGCTATTTTTATTTTGGTGAGATCAATTCTTTCATTAGGTAATGATTATACAATTACCGTTACATCTGGGTTGCCAAATGTTCCTGGGTCAGGAACTCCAGCTACTACAGACAATGCAAACAGAATTATTGTAAACCCTTCTTTCGAAACAGGTTCTATTGTACCACATACAGGTGTGGCGTATCCTGAATCGCAAACAGGAGATAATCCACAAATAGATGGTTGGTATTCTAACCACCCAGAATTTCAAAATGCAACAGGACCTATTGAACATTGGAGAAGTGGGTTTAATAGTATTCCAGCTCAAGAGGGAGTTTATTTTGCAGAACTAAATGTTACGCAGCCATCAAGGCTTTTTCAGGTAGTTTATTTGGTTAATGGGGAGAATATAGATTGGGAATATTACCATAGAAAGAGAGTAGATTCTCAAACAGAAACTGTTGAGTTTTCTATTTATAGTACAGATGGATTATCAAAGTTATTTACCATCGATTCGCATACTGCATCTGGTACAAACACATGGGATCAGGTTTCTGGATCATATACTTTCACAGGAACTACTGGTGTATACCAAATTGGTTTTGAAGCTGTACAGCCTGTAAGTGGTGGTACAGGTAATTTTCTTGATAATATTACCATAGGGATGCAAGCTATTACAGAGTTTAAAAATGACGCTATAACCATCAATGAGTCACAAGCAGCTAGTTTTAACCCTGCTATTTTGGTAAATGGTTCTGTAAAAACGGCTTCTTCTATTACTTTTAATCTAACCTCAACAAATGCTGTCGAAGGCAGAGATTATACATTTTCGAATAATACTGTATCCGTACCTGTTAATAATTATTCATTAGCAGATTCTATTCCTATAGGGTTGTCTATTATCGATAATACACTTAGTCAAGGGGATTATACCTTGGAACTTAATATTACTTCTACTACTGGAGATTTATCGAATGCAGATAGCAATGGAGATGGGTTTAAACAAACATATACCATAAATGTTGTTGATGATGATAAACTAACTGGTTTCCCTGTGGAATTTAATTTATGGTTGAAAGCAAATACAGGTGTTACTACAAGTGGAAGTAATTTAACAGATTGGATTGATCAAACAAGAAAAAATACTTTTACTGTTTCTGGAAGTCCAACCGTTTCAGAAAATACGGTTAATTTTAATCCGGTTGTAAATTTCACAAACGTATTAGATAGTTCATTGCCAGATAATGGACTCGTAGGGTCTACAGCAATTACTGCTGTAGAGGCTTTCGGTGTTTTTAAATACGAAAACTCTGCTGATCGTCAAGGAACTATTTTAGGAGGTACAACAGGAGAAGAGGCTATCTTTTCAAGTCTAATTAATGGGTTGAAGAATTCAGATAATGCAGGGAATGATCAATTTTTTGTGAATCCGAATGTTTCAACTACATATACTATTAATAATGTAGACGTTGCACCTACCTTGGCAAATGCATCCATTAATGGATTGTCTACAGGTGTTACACAAGATCAAGGAGGTGATTTTTCAGCAATTAATTTTGATGCTCCAGTTATAGGAGGCGGAGCAAATAGAGGAAGATTGAATGGGAGTTTAGCTGAATTAATCGTTTATCCTACTTCACTGGTAGCAGAAGAAAGAATTAAAATAGAATCTTACCTAGCTATAAAATATGGAATTAATTTAGAACCTTCAGTAGTAAATTATGTAAATTCTAGCGGAACTGTTTTATGGAATGATACAACTTATTGGAATGATGTTTTTGGAATTGGTAAAGACGATATCAGTAAACTTAATCAAACCCAATCTAATAGTATTAACACGGGGAGTGGCGATGGAAGCGGACAATCTGGTAAAGGGAATATTGTAATAAAAAATGCATCTTCTCTTGAGAATGGCGATTTCTTAATGATTGGTCATAATAATGATTTGGTAACAGAACAAAATACAAGCTTACCGGTTTCTATGAAAGGAAAAGTAAGACTTGGAAGAGCATGGAAGGTAAAGAGAACTGGAGATGTTGGGACTATAGACTTAGATTTATCAGTAGAGGGAATTTCGGTTGCAGGAACTCAAGCTTCAGAATTTAAATTATTAATAGACCAAGATGGAGATGGAGACTTTACAACAGGAACACTAACAGAAATTGTTGCCAACGCTTTTTCTAATGACATTGTATCTTTTACAGGAATAACCATTCCAGATAACACTGTTTTTACATTGCTTACTGGAACCAGAGTTGGACCAGGTGTTTTAGGGGCAAACCTTTGGTTAAAAGGGGATGAAGGAATTACCTCAAGTGGGAATGATGTAACAGATTGGATAGATCTATCTGGAAAAAATACTTTTACAAAACAAGGAACAGTAGGTTACATTAACAATGCAATTAACTTTAACCCTACAGTATCATTTTCTAATTCTAATGCTGTAACCGATACACCTTCAAATAGACTCGATGGAAACACAGAAATACAGGTTGTAGATGCATTTGCAGTTTATAAAAACACAAACAATAATTCAACTTTATTGGGGAGCATTGGGAATACCTCATCAAACAAATATGGAGCAGCTTTTTTTAATAGTTCTGGAGAAAATTCTGTTTGGATAGGTTCAGGGGCAGAAAATCAATACTCTCATTTCTCAGCATCTGGTGTAACAGGTTTTTACAATTTAGTAAACCTTGATGTTTCTCCTACATCATCACCATATGTTTCTGGTAAATTAAATGGAAAAGACCAAGTGTTAAGCACAGGTTCAGCAGGTGACTATACTAATATCTCTTTTGTACCACGAATAGGAGGTACTGATAATGGTAGTGTTCCTTATGGTTGGGCACATGGTCAAGGTGAATTAGCAGAAGTAGTTACGTATTCCAATAGCTTAAGTGTGGAAGATAAATTAAAAATTGAATCCTATCTTGCTGTTAAATATGGAATAAGCCTCGATCCTTCAGTAGTAAACTATGTAGACTCAAAAGGAAATGTTCTTTGGAATAAAACCACGCATTGGAATAATGTCTTCGGAATAGGAAAAGATGATGCTAGTACTTTAAACCAAAGTGCGTCTAATAGTATTGATACTGGTTCTGGTGATGGTACTGGGCAAAGCGGAGCAGGAAATATAGTATTGGAAAACCCATCTTCTTTGGAGGATGGCGATTTCTTAATTATCGGACATAATGATGATCCATTGGTTCAATTAAATTCAGGAGAACAATTACCTATTAACTTTTCAAATTTTAAAAGGCTCGATCGAGAGTGGTGGGTGCAGGAAACTGGAGATGTAGGAGAAGTGGATTTAAAACTTGATATAAATGGACTAACGGTAACTGGGACTACGGCTTCCGATTTTAGGCTAATTATTGATAATGACAGTGATGGAGATCTAACAACAGGAAAATTAACTATTATAGAGCCTGACGACATTACAAGTGGAATAATTACTTTTACGGCCTTAGATTTACCTAATAATCAAGCGTTTTCACTTATTACCGAAGTTCCTACTATTGGAGCTGTTGGAAATGAGGCTTTATGGCTTAAAGCAGATACTGGAGTAAGATTAAATAATGGCGATTTAACCAATTGGGCAGATCAATCAGGATTGAACTCGTTTACTGTTTTAGGTCAGCCAGTATATGAGAATAACGCTCTTAACTTTAATCCTGTAGTTAGTTTTTCTAATACTACTAATTTTGGTATTCCAGAGAATGGACTTACTGGAAATAAACAAATAGAAGTCCATGAATTTTTTGCAGTTTATAAATATGAGTCGGCTTCTTCACAAGGGACGCTGTTGGGAGAAGATACGTCTCAGAATGCAATTTTTTCAGGAGTCAATAATGTAATAAGTAATTCAGATAATAACACTAATAGTAATTCATTTACAAATTCAGATATTGGTGATGCATATTCAATAAATGCTATAAATATTGATAACAACCTTGCTTATATCAATGCACTAAATACGATAGTATCTATTTCAGGAGCCAATTTTACTTCTATTAATTTTAATATACCTGTAATTGGAGGTGGAAATAGTAAATTAAAACTTAACGGAAGTGTTGCAGAAATTGTTGCTTTTCCAAGTTCATTAACAAATAATGAACGCATTGAAGTAGAGTCATATTTAGCAATAAAATATGGGATTACATTAGATGCTTCCATAACAAATTATCTTACTTCAGAAGGAATAGTTATATGGAATGATACTCAATATTGGAATGATGTATTTGGGATAGGAAAAGATGATGATAGTGGACTAAATCAATCTCAATCTAATAGTATTGCGACGGGGAGTGGTAATGGAGCTGGCCAAAGTGGGAAAGGAAATATTGTAATAAACAATCCTTCATCCTTAGAAGGAGGAGATTTCTTAATTATAGGGCACGATAATGGGACTTTAACAGAGCAGACAACAGATATACCAGCTTCAGAATCTTGCTTTGTTCGCCTAAACAGAGTATGGAAAGCTAAAACCACTAATGATCCTGGAACGGTAAGACTTACGTTCGATTTAAAAGATTTAGTTATTTCAGGTACTGTAATTGATGATTTTAAAATGTTAATTGATACAGATGGAGATAATGATTTTACTACGGGAGCAACAGCTATTATTCCTACGGATATAACTTCAAACATATTAGTTTTCGATGGACTAACATTATCAGATGGAGCCATTTTTACCTTTTTAACAGGAAGGGAAACTGAACAACCAACAATTACCTGTCCTTCAGATGTCTCTGTTTTTAATGATACAGGGAGCTGTTCAACAGTTGTAAATAACTTAGGAGCTACTATAAATGATAATTGTGGAATCTCATCGCTTGTTTGGTTTCTATCTGGAGACACTATAGGAAGTAGTCCTTCAACAGGAATTAATGATGTTAGCGGTCAGGCTTTCAATATTGGAGTAACGACAGTAAATTATATTGTTGAAGATTTATCTGGGAATACAAATACATGCAGTTTTACATTAACGGTTTCTGATGATGAAGACCCAACGATTAGTTGTTTAGCGAATCAAAGTGTGTCAGCAGATACAGGTGAGTGTTTTTATACTGCTATTGGAGCAGAATTTGATCCAACTTCTGTTGATGATAACTGCGGAATAGCTTCTCTTACAAACGACTTTAATGGTTTAAGTACTTTGGATGGTGCACAGATTCCTGATGGAACTGTAATTACTTGGACGGTTACAGATAATGCTGGAAATACAAATACATGTGATTTTACCGTAACTGTTACTGATGATGAAAACCCAACGATTAGTTGTGTTGGCGACCAAAATAAAACAGCGGATGTAGGGGAATGTTTTTATACAGTTGTTGGCGTAGAGTTTGATCCAACGGCTACAAATGATAACTGCGGAATAGCTTCTGTAACAAACGATTTTAATAGTTTAAGCACTTTAGATGGCGCACAGATTCCTGATGGAACTCTAATTACTTGGACGGTTACAGATAATGCTGGAAATACAAATACATGTGATTTTACCGTAACTGTTACCGATAATGAAAACCCAACGATTAGTTGTGTTGGCGATCAAAGTAAAACAGCGAATGTAGGGGAATGTTTTTATACGGTTGTAGCTACTGAATTTGATCCAACCGCTACAGATAACTGCGGAATAGCAAGTATTACAAACGACTTTAATAGTATGAGTACTTTAGATGGCGCACAAATTCCTGATGGAACCGTAATAACTTGGACGGTTACAGATAATGCTGGAAATACAAATACATGTGGTTTTACCGTAACTGTTACTGATGATGAAAACCCAACGATTAGCTGTGTTGGCGACCAAAATAAAACAGCGGATGCAGGGGAATGTTTTTATACAGTTGTTGGCGTAGAGTTTGATCCAACGGCTACAAATGATAACTGCGGAATAGCTTCTGTAACAAACGATTTTAATAGTTTAAGCACTTTAGATGGCGCACAGATTCCTGATGGAACCGTAATTACTTGGACGGTTACTGATAATGTAGGGAATACGGAAGATTGTAGTTTTACAGTAACGGTTACCGATAATGAGAATCCAACAATTAGTTGTATTAGCGATCAAAGTAAAACAGCGAATGTAGGGGAATGTTTTTATACGGTTGTTGCAACTGAATTTGATCCAGCCGCAACAGATAATTGCGGAATAGCAAGTATTACAAACGATTTTAATAATCTAAGCACTTTAGATGGCTCACAGATTCCTGATGGAACTGTAATTACTTGGACGGTTACAGATAACGCTGGAAATACAAATACATGTAGTTTTACAGTAACGGTTAAGGATAATGAGAATCCAGTGGCTATTTGTAAAAACATAACGGTAGCATTAGACGCTTCGGGAACTGCCCTTGTTACTGCAAACGATATAAATAATGGTAGTTATGATGATTGTGAAATAGCTTCAATTACTATAGACAAAACGAATTTTATTTGTACTGATATTGGAGCTAATAATGTAGTATTAACTGTTGAAGATAAAGGAGGAAACACTAGTAGTTGTACTGCTATTGTAACTATTATAGATGATTTAGCACCAGTTCCAAATATAAATCCTTTACCAGAAGTATCAGGAATATCTAGTGTTACAGTTATTGCACCAACTGCTACAGATAATTGTATAGGAACTCTAACTGCAACAACTACAGACCCTCTTACATACAATACACCAGGTACTTTTATTATAGATTGGTTCTATGAAGATGCTAGTGGAAATACAACTACACAGTCGCAAACTGTTATTGTTGAAAATAAAAGTGATGTTGCTTCAATTGAAAGTATCAGTTTAGGAAACCAAACCTATACAAACCCAGGAGAAGAAATATATTACCTTATGGATTGTTCTTCTGGTGATGATAGTGTAGATGTTTCCATAGTAACAGAAGACAAAGGTTCTGTATCGCCTAGTGAGAATTTTACAATTTCCACACCAAAAGCTGGAATCTATACTCAAGAAGTAGTAATAACCTCTGAAGATCAGAGTAATTCAAAAACATATACTTTAATTATAGAAAGGAGATTTGAGTTTTCAGATATTGTAATTCAAAAGTTTGATAATATTTTATTGGTCAATAATAATAGTAGTACAAATGGAGGTTATAAATTTGTTTCATATGAATGGTTCAAAAACGGACAACTAGTAGGTACAGGTCAATATTATTCTGCTGGAGAGAATGCAAATGATATTTTAGATGCTTCAGCAGCATATCATGTAAAAATGACAACTACTGGAGGAGAAGTATACCAAACATGTGATTTTAATATCGATTTAAATTATTCGCATAAAATGACACTTTACCCTAATCCATCTCAAAAAGGAAAGATGTTTACGGTAAAAGTGGATTTACCTGACGAAGATCTTAAAGATATGAATATTGGAATTTATTCTATCTCTGGAGAACTTATAAAAGAAGTAAAATCATCTTCAAGAACTACAGAAATTAAAGTACCAGATAACTTTTCGTCTGCTACTTATTTAGTTCGGGTAAATACTAAAAAGCAAACTAAAACATTAAAATTAATCGTCTATTAAAAGTATAGATATGAATCTAGATAATTACCGTATTAAATTTATAATAGGCATTGTTGCTTTTTTAGTTGGACATAATTTAACCAATGCCCAAGAGAATAAACATGAGTTTTCAGTAAATGGAGGGAGTACAATTAACTTAGTTTCTCATGGCTTAAATAATGATGACACAAGGAGTAAGCTTGGAGCTATTGTAGGGATCTCTTATGGCTATTATATAAATGATAATTGGAGTATAGGAGTTGGAGTGGATTATCAAACCTACCGCTCTAGTATTTCTTTTGATAACGTTAATGAGCGCTATAATACAACAGATTTTGATGGAGATCCTTTTCAATTCAGATACAATGTAAAAAACTACAAAGAAAATCTAGAAATAGATAATTTAAACTTTCCGATAACAATACAATATGAAACCTCAAAAGGAAATACAAGATTCTATGCTTTAGGAGGAGTTAAGGCAGGTTTTATTTTGAATAGTACGTATCAAACAAATATAGAGCAGTTGGAAACTAGCGGCTATTATGAGCAATATGACGCATTGTTAAACGACCCTAAATTTATGGGCTTTGGTACTTTTGAAGATGTAGATATCTCCAATCAAGACCTAGATACAAAAATGGCTTGGTATAGTACATTTGAAGTAGGAATAAAGCATTATTTAAATAAAAAGAATGCTTTTTATGTAGGGCTATTTTTTGACACAGGTCTTAATTCAATACTATCTCAAAAGAAAGGGGAGGTTATTGAATATCCTACAAATGAATCTCCAGTAATTTTAAAATATAACTCAGTAACGCAATCTGAAAACTCAGAAAAACTTAGATTTTCTGCTTTTGGTTTTAAAGTGAGATTTGCTTTTCTAAATTAATAAACTCTGTAACGGGGATTGTTTTTCATTCCTATTTAAGCACAAATTAATCAAGCTAAGAAAAAGGCCACTGTCAACTCTTAAATGGCATTTAAGCCTTTATTTACGACGTAGTTTAGTTAGTACAATAGTTTTTAAAATGGGTACTCATCAGCGTAATTTATAAAGTTGAGCGATTTTACTTTTGCTTGATTTGCCTTTATGTGCATAATAAATTCATCTTATCCTTACTTTATAAGTAGATATCTCTAAAAGCCTTTTGTTAATAGATAAATGCTAGATTTCATATTCATTTTTGACTTCATGAAGCTTGAAATGTTGATAAGATGTTAAGAACAAAAAAGGTGATAGAGGATATAGTTTTAAATTATTTCGGAAATTTATATTCTCTATTTATTTAGAACTGTTCTAATTAATTTATTACATTTTTTTCATGGCCATAACTCATTTAACTAAAAGAAATTCCATACAGAAGCCCTTTGAACTCAGTAAGATAAGTAGCGCAATATTAAAAGCTATGAACGCTGTAAATCATGGGGAGACTCATGATGCGCAAAATATAGCTAATAGCGTTTACGATGCATTACTAAAGCGTAAAGAACAACATATTGATTACATTCCTACGGTAGAAGAGGTACAGGATGTTGTTGAAGAAAGATTGATGGATGGTGGATTTTACGATGTAGCGAAAGCATATATTCTTTATAGAAATAAACAGGCGCAAAGTAGAAAGAAAAATATTTTTGAAAAGCGTCTTAATCTGAAACCTTATGAATACCCAGAATTATACGAATATGTACCTGCAATTCGTCATTCTTATTGGATCCATACAGAGTTTAATTTTACGAGTGATATACAGGACTTTAAATTCAATCTGAGTGATGTTGAGAAGAATGCGGTAAAGAATACCATGTTAGCAATTTCTCAAATTGAAGTGGCTGTTAAAACATTTTGGGGAGATATATACATGAAGCTTCCTAAGCCAGAAATAGGATCTGTAGGCGCAACTTTTGCAGAAAGTGAGGTAAGACACCACGATGCATATTCACATTTGCTGGAAATATTGGGTCTAAATAAAGAGTTCGAAGAACTTAAAAAGAAGCCTGCTATTATGAGACGTGTAAATTACCTTGAAACGGCTCTTAAAAATTCAAAAAGTGAACACGAAAAGGAATATACAGAATCGATATTATTATTCTCGTTGTTTATAGAACATGTATCCTTATTTTCTCAGTTTTTGATCATTATGGCTTTTAATAAGCACCAAAATAAATTAAAAGGGATTTCTAATGTTGTAGAAGCAACTTCAAAAGAGGAGCAAATACATGGAGATTTCGGAATTGAGCTTATAAATATCATTAAAGAAGAGCGTCCTTCTTGGTTTGATGAAGATCACGATTTAATGATTCAGCAATTATGTGAAGAGGCATACGAAGCAGAAAAGCAAGTGGTAGATTGGATTTTTGAAGATGGAGAATTAGACTTTTTACCGAAGGCAGTTGTAAATGAATTTATAAAAAACCGATTTAATAAATCGCTAGAAAGTATAGGGATTAAAAAAATATTTGAGATTGATGAGGCTTTATTAAATGAAACCGAATGGTTTGATGATGAAATTATAGGCACAAAGCATGGAGATTTCTTCGTTAAGCGCTCTATCAATTATAGTAAAAGAACACAAAGTATAACCAGTGACGACTTATTTTAAACCATGGAAAATAGAGAATTAAAAGAACAAGAGGTACAGCAAAAAGATACCAATACGCAACAATTAATAAATGCTCGTAAACAATTTCTAGAAGCTAATGCAGCTGGCAAAGAAGTTGATGATTTCCAATGGTTAAATGAATACAGTCAGCAGTTCTTAGCATCTGGATATCTTACTAAAGATGTTACTCCAAAGGGGCGTATCCGTGAAATTGCAGATAGAGCAGAAGCTATTTTAGAAATCCCTGGTTATAGCGATAAGTTTTACAAGTATATGTCTCAAGGTTTCTTTTCTTTGGCGTCTCCAGTATGGTCAAACTTTGGAAAAGAACGTGGATTGCCAATTAGTTGTTTCGGATCTCATTTGGATGATGATATGGGGAACATTCTATATACACAATCAGAGGTTGGAATGATGTCCAAACTTGGGGGTGGTACTTCTGGGTATTTTGGGAACCTTCGTCATAGAGGTGCTACTGTTAAGAATAACGGTGAAGCTTCTGGAGCTGTGCATATAATGCAATTATTCGAATCCATGGTCGATGTGGTTAGTCAAGGTTCAGTGCGTCGTGGTAGGTTCTCTCCTTATTTACCTGTAGAACACCCAGATATAAAAGAGTTTTTGGAAATTGGTTCTGAAGGAAATCCTATTCAGCAGTTAACACACGGGGTTACTGTTACGAGTAAATGGATGGAAGAAATGATCGAAGGCGATGTAGATAAAAGAACTATTTGGGCAAAGGTACTTCAGAGTCGTGGGGAAATGGGGTATCCATATGTGTTCTTTACAGACAATGCTAACGATGGGAGTGTGGATGTTTATAAAGATAAATCGCATCGTATTCTAGCAAGTAATTTATGTACTGAAATCATGCTGCCTTCTAATGAAGATTGGTCTTTTGTATGTGTTCTTTCAAGTTTAAATGTTTTGCATTATGACAAATGGAAAGATACTGATGCCGTAGAAACGATGATATATTTTCTTGATGCGGTGATAACGGAGTTTTTAGAAAAATTAGAAACATATCGAGATTCAGAAAATAGAGATGACCGTCAGACTTTCTTATTTATGGAGCGTGCTTATAATTTTGCAAAAGAAAATCGTGCTTTAGGATTAGGAGTTCTAGGATGGCATTCATTATTACAGTCTAAGAGATTATCTTTTGAAAGTCAAGATGCTTTTAATCTAAATCATGAGATTTTTCAAACAATACAAGATAGATCTTATAAAGCTTCAGCAGAATTAGCTAAACTATTTGGAGAACCTAAAGTATTAAAGGGGTACGGTAGAAGAAACGCTACATTAAATGCTATAGCGCCAACCACTTCATCAGCATTCATTTTGGGACAAGTATCACAGGGAATTGAGCCAATTTGGTCTAATATTTATGTGAAAGATATCGCCAAAATAAAAACAACTATAAAGAATCCATATTTAGAGGAGTTGCTGGAAGAAAAGGGACAAAATACACTGGAAACTTGGAGAAGTATAAGAGATATGGACGGTTCTGTTCAGCATTTAGATTTTTTAACAGATCATGAAAAGTCGGTTTTTAAGACCTATTCTGAAATTGATCAGATGGATATTATATATCAAGCAGCAGCAAGACAACCATTTATCGATCAAGGGCAGTCATTAAATATTATTATACACCCAGAAATGCCTGTAAAAGAAATTAATAATATTCATATAACTGCATGGAAACTTGGATTAAAATCTTTATACTACCAGCATAGTATGAATGCAGCTCAAAAATTCAAGCAGCGAAAAGAATGTACCAGTTGTGAAGCGTAGTATTTATTGCTACTGATTTTTTTCTTAGGAGTTAATTTCGTTTATTTAATATAGGAAACCTTAAAGTTTCAACGAGTTATAAACACTGTATTCGGAATATAAGTAAGTATAAAGGGAAAGGATAATTAGTATGGATTTAGTAAAGGAAGCAGAGTCTTTTGAGAATGAAAAGATGGCTAATATGTCAACTAGCGATAGAGTAGAAGCCTCTAGGAAAGCTAAAGATTTGATTTTAAGGATAAATGAAGTCTATAAAGAGACCAAGGATGAAGAATTGATGGATCTCATGAAAAGACTCACGCTTAAAAAGCAGAAAATAGAAAAACGCCTAAAAGGAAGAAGTTAGTTTCTGACATTTTCTTTTAGCTATTCAGAACAGCTAATAAGCTTTATAAATAGATAATATAATGCACACTTAATTGCGGTTTTCCGTATTTGAGTGTGCATTTTTTTGGTTACTGAATTATTATGTAATCCTATAGTAATAAAGTTAAATACTTTTAAATTAGGAACAGTGCCAGACTCCAAAACCCGACACTGAATCATACATAAAAAATTAACCTCTAATTATACTAGTTAACAGACTAATTTTAGTCAATTATTTTAATGTCTATTGATGTTCTACTTTGCCAACCTGTTTCATCTGTTACGGAATAGGAACAGTGGTAATCCCCAGTATCTATATCATTTGGGATTGTTATAGGAACATTAATTTCATAATTTGTCGGAGCATCTTCAATAGTGTAATTCTCCATAAAAATTAATGGGTTTACAGCTACTTTAATAGACTCTAATACACATTCT
Organism: Joostella sp.; assembly: GCF_048266025.1. Lineage (NCBI taxonomy): Bacteria > Pseudomonadati > Bacteroidota > Flavobacteriia > Flavobacteriales > Flavobacteriaceae > Joostella > Joostella sp. Next base: position 192,773 of record NZ_JBLXAF010000003.1, read on the forward strand.
TCGCTTTGATCGTCATGTGTATGATGATCAAAATTATGATGAATATCTATGCTATAAGTGGCTAGCGCCATGTTGTCTGTTACTTTAGCTCTAAAGTTGTATGTCTCTCCTTTTACAAGTTCCGTACAAGCTTTAGGAAATCCTTCTGTATAATTAATTGTGATAGAAGGTTTTTCTTCATCTTTATCTATACTATCATCACTAGTACATGAAATGACTAATGTGAGCAATGAAAAAAGGAATAAATGTTTTATAATTAATTTCATTTGTGAAAATTTAAGTAATTAAATCTTTTATAGAAGCTATAATTCTTCGATCGGTGCTTCAATAGAGTTAAAGCTGTTTTAATACAACTCTCTCAAGAGTAACCTGAGAGAGTTGTATTTCATTTGTTTATATTATTCAACAGTTACATCAATGTGAGAACTGTATTCTTTAATATTTCCTTCTTCGTCTTCAACTTTAAAAACCATATGATATTCTCCAGCTGGTGCAGTAGCTGGAATATCTATATGCTCATGAAATTCTACTTCTGATAATTCATGATATCCTTCTTCAAAAGTTTCTTCATAATGCCATTCTGCCTCTCCAGCTCCTGGAGTTATGCCATGGGCATGGATATCTACGGTAATGTTATGAACTCCATTAACAGCATTAATCATAAATTCGGCATGGAAGTCGCTACCTCTAACCGCAGTAGCATCAATAGAGGAATTACTTAATACAATGGCATCTAATATTTGCACATGCCCTTCTACTTCAGTACTGTTTCCAAGTTCATCATTTACCGTAAGAACCACATGGTATTCTCCAGCAGGAATATCACTCGGAATATCGATATGTTCATGAAATGTAGGATTGATTACCAGATATTTTTCATCTGTATAAACTTTCTCAAAATCCCAATCAACTTCTCCTTCTTCAGGAGTTAAATCGTGTCCGTGGATTGACACATCAATACTACTTACTACGGCAGGAGCATTAATTTCTGCTTCCAGGTGTATGTCGGAGCCTTTGTAAGCTACTTGATCCGTAGAATGTGAGCTTCCTTCTCCGTATTCAAAGTTGGAAATTTCAGGAGCCTCTACGCTAATGTTGTTGTCATCATCACTACTACAGGAAGTTAATAGGATTCCTGAAAATGCGACGACTGCTAAAAATTTAGAATTGAAATTCATAATGATTGTGTTTAATTATTAATATTAATTGAATGTTTGCGTTAGGGATAGAGATATATTTCTTCCAGCCTCCGGGACTTCTATAAGTCTATAGAAACTAGTGTGATTGAAATATTTCTTATTGAAAATATTGTTAACTTTTATTCTCATATCAAGTGGAAGTTTGTTTTTTAGTACATTGATTTCTGTGAGCAATGACATATTTAAAACTTGATATCCATCAGTAGGTTCTTCTGGCGGAACAATTTCATTTTGATCTGCAGTAACCCTATAATTTGCAACGATTTGTGGGTTTCTGAGAAAAAGTAATTTTTTAAACTGATAACTAGCCGTAAAAAGTCCAGATAGCGGTGGCGAAAAAGGTAATGTAAAGTCCTTTTTTGGACCACTTGTTTGTCTTGAATACACATATTCTGCGGCAGCATCTAGTTGTATATTCTTAAACAATCTAGTGCTTGCTTGAATTTCTCCTCCTATTCTAAAAACCTTACTTTGTGTATATTCATAAATTTGTAAGGTTTCATAATAATTGGAAGTTGGATTTAGATAAATGTAATTGTCAAAAAAATTGGCAAATGGACTTATTCCTACTGAAAACTCATCTTGAGTATGGGTAATTTCTAGATCTAACTGATAAGATTCTTCAGCATCTAAATCTAAGTTTCCTTTTTCATACCGATACATATGATAGTTAACTCCATCCGAAGCTAATTCATTTGCTAAAGGCATTCTAAAACTTTTACCTAGGTTAACTTTATAAGATGTGTTATTGTTGATGTAACTCAATCCAAGAGAACCGCTAAAATTTCCAAAGTTTAAAGTTTTATCCTGTGCTCTTTGTAAATACACATAAGAGGTAGAGCCATCAGAATTGTTAATTGTAGAAGGATACCAGTCAAAATATGATTCTGTGTTAATAACCCCGTAATCATACCGTACTCCTGCTTGCAAATGCAAATCTGAATCAATTTCAAATTGATCATATGCAAACAAGCTTGCGGTATATCGTTGGTAGGCAGGAATTAAAAACCCCCATCCTCCAATGCTATTATCCTGAAATTCTCCATTTATACCAGCAACAATCTCATGATTTTCTCCTAGTTTAAATTGATCTCTAGCATTTAGGGTAAACGTATTTTTATTAAATAACCTTTCCTTACTATCATTAGGTTTAGGCATATATCCATGGGGAACTGGCTCTGAGTGTTCTTCTCTGTAATTGTTCTGATAACCAATATCAAAATTGAGCTGATGGTTTCCCTTAAAAACTGTGGTGTTGTTGGTTAACTTAAAATGATTAACTGTATGAAAAGGCAAATCGATATCTCGATTAGAACTATCATAATCAATGTTTGATGTTCTAACTTCCAAACCATGGGCATTGGCAAAAAAGCCATTTTTAGCATTTACATTGCTTATATAAGTAACCGTTTTAAGGTTATCTGTAATAAAACCTACACTAAAGCTTGCATTTGCCTCTTTCCCCGCAGTGTTTCTTAAATTATCTTTATGCAATTCAAAGATGTAGTTTTCATAATTAATCTCATCCGTAGGGACTTTATAATCTCCATAATCACGGTATGTTATTCGCCCATTATAAAACCATTTATCATTTCTAGTCTGTATTCCTGCTGAAATTCCAAATAAGTCATTGTTACTTTCTCCTAAAAGGTTAACGTCCCCTTTAAAAGAATTTTTTATTGGTATTGCGGAGGGTTTTATATTTACTACACCAGCAATAGCATCAGAACCATATAACAGAGATGCAGGTCCTTTAATTATTTGAATAGCTTCAAGTCCGTATTGATCAATTTCTAATCCATGATCGCCTCCCCATTGTTGTGCTTCATGTTTAATTCCATTTTGTACTACAGAAACTCGGTTAAATCCAAGTCCGCGTATTACGGGTTTAGATTGTCCAGATCCTATATTAATGGTACTCACACCAGGTAGCTTATCTAGTGTTTGCATTAAGCTGTTTTCCCTATTCTGTTTTAAAAACTCCTCATCTATCTCGTAAGAAACTGTAGGAGTTTCTTGGAGTTTTCTATTTTTAGATTTGCCATGTACCTCAATTTCATCAAGATTAGTAGTAGCTATATTTAAAGTAATTACAGGCGTTTGCATATCTTCTATTACATGGAGGGTAAGCTCTTTAGGCTTAAATCCGACATGAGAAACATATAATGTATGTGTTCCTTGAGAAAGATTATTAATTATAAATTGGCCTGTTGATGAAGATATAGCCTGAAAACCTTCACCAACTATAGTTGCTCCCTCTATAGGATTTAATGTGTTAGCATTCAACACAGATCCCTTAACGGTGTAAGATTCCTGTGCAAATACTGTAGAGCATATGGCAAAGCATAGCCATAAGCTCAGTATTTTAGAGATTATCATATTGAATATTATAAGATTTGAATGATTGTTCTAAGTGCAGAACCATTGCAAAACCTATACATAGAATTATACAGCGTATCGTGCCTTTATAGCCTAGCTAGTATCACTAAGTCATAGTTATATAACTTAATTAAACGAGATATAATTAAAGGAGTTTTAATTTACAATATTAAAAGGTGTCTACGCAAAATAGCAACCATAAATGAAATTAAAGCTGTTTTGATTGTTTCTTAAAATGTATAGGATTACTTATAATAAAAAAGGAGGGGGGCGTGAAAAAAGCTGATCGGTAGTAATGGTACCACAATTGTAAAAATCATAATGATTAATAATATCGTTTTCAACGAAAAAATGTGGATTTACAATTTTTACTTCCTGAAAGTCTGATGCTATAACAGGAGTTAATTCATGAGCAATGGCATGATCACATATAGTACAGTGTATAGCATGATCTTTATCATCCGCATGTGTAAGCGCATGTAATCCAACCATTTTTGCAGAAAGAAAAAGGGCTAGAAATATAAAGGTGATACTATTTTTTAGATAACCATTATTCATAAGAAGCAAACCTACTAAATAAAATTAAAAACCTTGTTAATTTAATGTGAATAAAAACATGAAATGTTAAACTTTCAAAGGTTGATAAAGGACAAGGATTAGTGAGTTTAATAGTGAAAATAGAGATGGTAAATGATTAACGACAATTGTTCCTGCGGTATTATTGCTAATTTTGTTCTTATTATATTTTAACTTTGGTACTATTAAATATTCGTTAATAACTCGTTTACAGTATTACCGCTAGTATTCCATTTTGTAATAAAGACAAAGAAATTATAGATGAAAATTAAGATAGATAAATTTGTTCTCTCTATTATCGGGATTATTATAATAGCCTATTTTTTTCCGGAATGGGGAACAAAAGAAAGTAAAATTCCTATTGACACAATAAGTGCGATAGGAATTTCGCTAATATTCTTTTTCTACGGACTTAAATTAAGTCCTACGAAATTAAAAGCAGGACTTAAAAACTGGAAACTTCACTTGCTAGTTCAAGTATCTACATTTTTAATATTTCCGTTAATAGTATTAATGTTTCAACCATTAATTAAAAATGAAGAGCAAGAAACTATTTGGTTGGCATTCTTTTTTCTAGCCGCGCTACCATCTACAGTATCATCTTCTGTAGTAATGGTTTCTATGGCTAAAGGAAATATTCCAGCTGCTATTTTTAATGCTAGTATCTCAGGTATTATCGGGATTATAATTACTCCACTTTGGATGGGACTTTTTGTGCAAGGACAGCAAACAGAATTTGATTTTACAGAAATTTATACCAAATTAATTATTCAAATAGTCCTCCCAGTAATCTTAGGACTTTTACTACAGCGCTTTTTGGGTGATTTTGCTCAAAAACATAATGCAAAACTCACATTTTTTGATAAGTCGATTATTTTATTAATTATATATAAAAGTTTTGCTGAATCTTTTAATGGGGATATTTTCAAAACTATATCTATAAAGGACCTGTCATTTCTTCTTTTAGGAGTATTAGCTTTATTTATGTTCATGTTTATGATAACAAATTTTATTTCAAAAAAGCTCTCTTTCTCCAGAGAAGATCAAATTACAGCAACATTTTGTGGGACTAAAAAATCTTTAGTGCATGGAACAGTTTTCTCAAAAATAATCTTCGGAAATATGGCGGTACTAGGTATGATTTTACTGCCTTTAATGTTATATCATGCTGTACAATTATTATTAATAAGTACTATAGCTTCAAGGATGGAGCAAGAATATTCTAACTTACAAGTTAATAAAGAGGGAGAAGCATAATTATAAATAAAGGAAAATAGGGGGGGCAATAGGGGGCTTCCCCCCTTATGAATACCCCCTAGAGGGGTGTTAAGATGGGTTCTAACCGTTAAATTAATGCTTATAAGCGATAAAAGAAGGCTTTTTTGCCACTTGCTATGGCCTTTTAGGGGTATTGAGGTGGGCAACACCCCATGAAGAGAGGGGGCAAAGGGGTTGTAGATAGGGCTATGTGGTGGCTTAATAGGGGTGTTTGGCTATAAAACGACCCAAATAAGGTCTTCCGTAACCGCTATAAGGGGTGTTCTGACCCCTCTAGGGCTTATGTAGTACGCCTTCGATTTAGTTGAGTTTGAGGTGAATTAGTGTTGAGAGCATAAGAATATTATGAGAGTAATTTTTATCTTGAATATCTAAACGAGAGTAATTTTTAGCTATATTTACCTTTGTTTGCAAAACGTAAGTAATTATTACCCTTGTTATGATGGAAAATTTTGATAGAAACATATCTTACAATGATTTACCGCTATTACCTCCAAAAAAGTTGCTAGAAACAACTAAAGTTTTACGAAAAACTATAGTTGCTAGTAGAGCATTAGCCCACCTTAATGGTATGTTGACTAATTTACCTAACCCAACGTTATTTTTAGACACCATACACTTGTTAGAAGCAAAAGCAAGCTCAGAAATAGAAAACATAATAACAACTAATGATGATTTATATAAATCGTTAGTTGCAGATAAAAGGTTTGATAGTTCAGCGACTAAAGAAGTGTTAAGCTATAAAGAAGCACTTTGGAATGGTTTACACGAAATAGAAGTACGCCCTTTTATAAGCACAAATTTATGTATAGATATTGTACAGAATATTAAAAAGAATACTGCGGGGATTAGAACGACTCCTGGTACTGCTTTAAAAAATGCTAAAGGAAAAACTATTTACACACCACCAGCAGGAGAGGCTGTTATAAGAGAGAAGTTAGCCAATTTAGAAACTTTTATTAATGAGAATAATACTATAGATCCGTTAATAAAAATGGCGCTAATGCATTATCAATTTGAAGCAATACACCCTTTCAGTGATGGTAATGGTAGAACAGGGCGGATTTTATTGTTATTGTATTTAAAGTTAGAGAATCTATTAGATACACCTGCTATCTATTTAAGTGAGTATATAATAAAAAGCAAAGCTGACTATTATAATAAATTACGTGAGGTTACTGAAAATAATAATTGGGAGTCATGGATACTATACATGCTAGAAATGGTGGAATTTACTGCAAATAAAGGTTTAAAGCGTTTAAAAGAAGTAACCGAGCTAATGGAGCATATGGCTACAGAAATTAAAGAAAAGTTACCAAAAGTTTATACTAAAGAGCTTGTAGAAATATTATTTAGATTACCATATACCAAACGTCAATTTTTAATTGATGAAAAATTAGGGACTCCAAAAACAGTAGGTAACTATTTAAAAGATTTGGAAAATGCAGGCTTTTTAACTTCTGAAAAAGTGGGTAAAGAGAAATTATATCTCAATTATAGATTAATGGCTATTTTAGACCAGTCTTAATTGAAATAGTATGTAAAAGCAAAAAAACCATAACTTTCGTTATGGTTTTTCTTTGCGGAGAAAGAGGAACTAACCATTTTAGTTTGTTTTATTGATTTTAAAGGGCTGCGAAAAGCACGGAAAATTACTGACACCTAATGTTTCTCTTTTTAACAAACTTTAACATTTTTATTGTTTTTGGCATAAATAAAAGGATGATAAATTACATACAATCTATCCTATTTATATTGAAGTTCAATTATCGATATTGACAAGATTAGTAGTATTTGTTATAGTCTTTAGTGGTTGTCAAATTCGTAAAATTATATGATTAAAAGATAGATATTATATTTTTTAATAAGTGTAATTTATGAAAATGATGGTAATCGGTATTTTTGAATACCCTAATTGGTATTATAAATCACCTCACATTTGTGATATTGCATCTACACTAATTAAAACTTTAATATTTATGGATATCTTAAGTTATATAGAAATCAATAAAGATTCTAGAGTACCAATGTATCAACAGATAGTTGATTCTATAATTAAAAATATTTCTAATGGAAATATAAAACTAAATGAAAAGTTGCCCTCAATAAATATGATAAGTGAAGATTTTTACTTGTCTAGAGATACTGTAGAAAAGGCATACAATGTATTGAAAGAAAGGAATATAATCCAATCAATACATAGGAGAGGTTATTATGTTTTAAAAAATGATACTAGCTGTAAGTTAAATATTCTATTTCTAGTTAATAAGTTAAGTACCTATAAAATGAGAATATATAATTCTTTTCTAGATAGGATAGGATTGAATTCTAAAATTGATTTAGTTATTTATCATTGCGATGAGTTTCTATTTTTAAATACTATTAAGAATAGTAAAATGGTATATGATTATTATGTGATTATGCCGCATTTTAAAAAGGAGAATTTACAACATGCAAGTTTTACAGATAAGACATTAGAAGCCATAAATACCATACCAAAAGATAAACTATTAATACTAGATAATATCATCCCCCCTTTAGAGGAAGATATAAGAGCGGTATATCAAGAATTTGATAAAGATATTTATGAAGCATTGATTGAAGGTAAAAGTAAAATATCAAAGTATCAAAAACTAATTTTAATATATCCAGAAAAATCAATTTATCCTTATCCAAGACGAGTATTGAGAGGTTTTAGAAGATTTTGTCTTGAGAATGAAGTGGATTTTGAAATCATGAACGAAGTTTGTGAAGACATGGTTTTTAAAAAGGGGGATTTATTCATAACTATAGAAGAAGCAGATCTTGTTAACTTAATTAATCAAATAAGAGAACAAGAGCTTCAGTTTGGTGAAGATATAGGCGTTATTTCTTATAATGATACTCCCTTAAAAGATTTGTTAGGTATAACAGTAATGTCTACAGATTTTAAAGTTATGGGAGAGACAGCAGCTAAAATGATTTTAGAAAATCAAACAGGAAGAATAAAAGTGCCTTTCAATTTTATTGACAGGAAATCAATTTAATAAAAAACATTTCATTTTTACAGTAACTACTATTAATTTAACTTCAAAATACTATGATGTTAATTAAAGTTTATGTTAATAACACTTTTGTTAATTTAACTTTAAATTTTTCAGGAATTTGTATTTTGGCTCCATGCATAACTTAGTTTATTTATTTGTCTTTTTTATTTCGTGGACTATAGTAGGGCAAAGGGATACTTATAAATTTAATAAAATTTCTACCTCAGATGGTTTATCTCATAATTCTGTAATTGCAATAACTCAAGATCAATTAGGGCAAATATGGATTGGAACAAGAGATGGTCTTAATAAATATAATGGCACTGATTTCACCATATATAGACATGATAAGAACGACTCCACCTCCTTAAGTAATAATGATGTATTGTGTCTTGAGGAAGATAAAGAAGGTTTCATATGGGTGGGAACTAATATCGGTTTAAATAAGTATAATCCTAGAACAAATACATTTAAAACTTACTTCTCTGGAAATAGTAAGACTTCTATATCTCACAATGCTATTCGGACAATTAGTGAATTTTCGAATGATGAAATTTGGATAGGGACTGCATCAGGTATTTCAATATATGATAAGGAGACAAAGACTTTTAAATCAATTCTAAAAGGAATCAACGTATTTTCTATTGAACAAATTGACTCGAATGTAGTAGCTGTAGGAACAAATAATGGCCTGTTGCTCATACAGAAAGCGAGTGATGATAGTTACAAAACTAAAGCAATACAGAAAACCAGCAATTTTTTTGTGCAGGATTTGATAAAACATGATTCTCGAACATTGCTATTAGCAACGAGAGAAAATCATGTTTTAGAATACGATATTATAAATGATGATGTAAAACCATATTTTAAAGAGGAAGTATTAAAAGGAAAAAATAAAAACATAAGAAAATTACTATTTGATTCAAAAGGAAAGTTATGGCTTGGGAGTTATAATGGGCTTCAAATAGCAGATGAAAGTAATGGTTTAGTCTCTTTAGGTAATGATATCAATGATGATGAGTCTTTAAGTGATAATTTCATTAAGTCATTATTTAAAGATAGAAATGGATCAATTTGGATAGGAACCTATTTAGGAGGCATTAATATTTGGGATAAATCGAATATTAATTTTGTGAAAATAACTCAAAGACCTGGAAACTCAAGTTTAAGTTTTAAATCGGTTAGTTCTATAGTTGAATATCAAAATCACATATTTTTTGGTACTGAGGGAGGAGGTATTTCGATTCTAGATACTATTACAAATAGCTATAAATATATAAGAAATAAAAAATTCCCTGCGTTACCAACCGATAATATCAAAGCCCTGTTTTGTAGTGATGATAATAATCTTTGGATAGGAACATTTAATAGAGGACTGGCAATATTTGATTTAAAGAAAGAAAAATTTATAACTGAAATTTTACCTAAAGAAGTAGCGTTATTTATTAAAGATGTTGGCATTAGTAGTATATCCCAAAAAGACGATCTTATATACATAGGAACATTAGGAAAAGGCTTGCTTAAGTTTAATGTTAAAGATAGGTCTTATGATATTATTAGCGTTGACACAGATAAAGGTAAGTTGGTCCATAACATAGTAAAAGCTGTAAATATTGATTCAAAAGATAACTTGTGGGTTGGGACATACAATGGTTTATCGATACTTGACTCTGAAGGAAATAGTAAGCAGTATTTTTATGATGAAGACTTAAAAATTGGCTATGGTATCACTTGTATATTTGAGGATGCCAAAGGAATCATATGGGTAGGAACCGAAGTAGACGGGTTATTTAAGCTTGTTGGTAATGATTTTAAAAGCATTGACTTACAGCTTGATAATGGTGAAAATGTTATAGGAATTAGAAGTATTGTTCAAAGTCATTCAGATAAATTATGGATATCAACTACGAATCAAGGAATAATAGATTTTGATGTTACAAATGAGTATGTTATAAAAAGTTATGGTAGAGAACATGGACTGATAAGTAACCAGTTTAATAACAACGCTAGTTTAATTGGATTAAATTCAACTATTTATTTTGGTGGCGCTGCCGGTGTTATTAGTTTTAACCCAAAAAAATTATTAAAAAATGATTATTCTCCCCAAGTAATTTTAACAGACTTTAAAATAAAAAATGAATCTGTAAGTGTTAACCATGATAAATCTTTACTAACCAAAACGATTGCATTTACGAATGACATAGAATTATCATACAAGCAAGGTAATTTTAATATATCTTTTTCAATTCCAAATTATATAAATTCAGATAGCAATCATTATATATATCGTTTAAAAGGGTTGGAAAATGATTGGATTGAAACTTCAAATAGTTCTGTTTCATACACAATTCAACAACCTGGTAGTTATGTTTTTGAGGTAAAGGGGATAAATAATGATGGTGTTATAAATAATGAATCGACTAAATTAAAAATAAGTGTAAGACCTGCACCATGGAGAACCTGGTGGGCTTTTCTACTTTATGGTATAATAATCTTTTCAATACTATACTATCTTCTTAATATTTTAAAATCAAAACAAAAGTTAAGTAATCAATTAATTTTAGAAAAAATTGAATCTGAGCAAACTAAAAATAATAATAAATCTAAACTCGAATTTTTTACAAATATTTCTCATGAGTTTCGAACTCCTTTAACTTTAATTTTAGGCCCTTTAAGTCAAATCTTAGAAAACTATAGGGGAACTAGCGAAATGTATAAAAGACTTAAAGTTATAGAAAGTAATTCTAATCATTTATTACAGCTTATTAATAGGTTAATGGATTTTAGAAAATTAGAGAATGATTTGGTTAAATTAGAAACTGCTGAGGGAAATATAGTGAAATTTCTAAAAGAAATTTTCTTATCCTTTTCGGAGTATGCCAAAGATGGAAATTATCAATATGAGTTTTATAGTCCATCGGAAAGTATTCTAGTTTATTATGATCGTTACAAGTTGGAACGTGTTATTTATAACTTGATTTCTAATGCATTTAGGTACACTCCTAAAAATGGTAAAATTATTCTTCGTGTTCTTAAAGAAGACAACCATATTATAATTCAAGTTGAAGATTCGGGAGTTGGTATAGCTGAAAAGTATAGAGATAAAATCTTCGAACGTTTTTTTGAGTTGAGCGTTAACAAAAAGCCAGATAATGATTATAATAAGGGAACTGGAATTGGCTTGTCTATTGTTAAAAATATTATAGACCTACATAAAGGTGCTATTAATGTGGAAGATAATATTAATGGACAAGGCACCATATTCAAAGTTAAATTATTATTAGGGAGAACACATCTTCGCGATACAGATATTATTGAAAATTTTAAGTTTAGTGATGATATAGAACAGTATATTACTCAATTAAACACTTCAGAAGAAGTCATAGAAGAGGATATTTTTGAAAATTTAAATACTGAAGAAAAACCTATTGTGCTACTGGTTGAAGATAATAAACCTCTACGAAAATTTATGCGAAGTTTGTTAAAAAATGAGTATCAGGTTTTAGAGGCAGAAAATGGAGATGTTGCTTTTAAAGTGGCATTAAGGGAACAGGTGAATTTAATTATTAGTGATGTAATCATGCCTATTATGACAGGTACAGAATTATGTTCTAAAATAAAGGAAGATATAAGAACAAGCCATATACCATTAATTTTATTAACTTCTCGATCTTCATTGATTTATAAGATTGAAGGTTTGGAAAGTGGGGCGGATGATTATATAAGTAAACCTTTTAATATCAAAGAATTTAAATTAAGAATAAAAAATATATTAAATTCTATTTCTCGTTTAAAACAAAAAATGGATGCAAACGAAGTACTTCAAGCTGATGACTTAGTACTGACGTCTATTGATGAAAGCTTATATAAGAAAGCTCTTCAAATCGTTGAAAAAAACATAACAAACGAACAATTTGATATACCATTATTCTGTGAAGAGTTAGGTGTAAGTAGAACAGTATTGTTTAAAAAGATAAAGGCTTGGACCAATTATACTCCAAAAGACTTCATACAACATATTCGCTTGAAAAAAGCAGCGGATCTTTTAGAGCAAGATCAATTTACAATTTCCCAGATAAGCTATTCAGTAGGATTTAAAAATCCTAAATACTTCAGTAAATGTTTTCGTAAAAAATTCGGAATGACACCTACAGACTACATTAAAACCTTTAACGTTTAAAATAAGATATATTTATTTTAAAGATTAGTTATTTAGTAAATATCTAAATATAAAGCATATATATTGTTTAAAACGTATTATTTGACACTTTTTATGTACAAAAAAGCACTTCTAGCAATGTACTTTTGACTTCAAATACAAATAAAATATACAATTGAAGTTATGAAATTTAACAATGAAAAATTTCTTGAAGTGTTTCTTCTAATTGTAGTTGTATTAATGTCATTACTGATTCTTTATTTTTTATAAAAGTAATAATGTTTCCCTTAAGGAAGATTTTTGACAACAAATCATAGGAACTATAGTAATTGAACCTATTAGTATAAAATAAACTATTTGTTTCTAATAAGTATTGTCACCATACAACACAGGATAGAACTAATTATAACAAGATGTAAAATTGTTCTAATGAACCTAGTTATAATTTGACTAGCGGATTAACCAATAAAAACTAACAATATGATTAAACAAAAGTTAAAAATGAAACCTAAGATTCAAAGGCGCTTTTCAGCTCCTGGTTTATCTTTTTTATTAATGTTAATATTTTGCAGTTTTTCAATAACTAATTTGAATGCACAAAATCAAGTTTCAGGAACAGTAACTGATGGTGGGGGAGTTCCTCTTCCAGGAGTTAATGTGATCCAAAAAGGGACTAATGTTGGGGTGGTTACAGATTTTGATGGAAGCTATAATATAAATTTAAGTAATGGAGAGCAAACCTTAACATTTTCTTATATAGGTTTTGAAAGTAAAGAAGTTGCTGTAGCGTCACAGTCTGTTATCAATGTTTCCTTAACGGAAGATGTTCAAGGATTGGATGAAGTTGTTGTAATAGGGTATGGTCAGAAAAAGAAAGTAGATGTTATTGGTGCCGTCGGTTCTGTTGATTCGGAGGAGTTAAATACAGTTGCTCCTGTTGATGTGTTACAAGGTGCTCAAGGACGTGTAGCGGGGGTGCAAGTTATAAGTAATGGAGGCCCGGGTTCTGATTCAGAAATCTATATTCGTGGGATATCTACATTTGGTGCAGGTTCTACACCATTATACATTGTTGATGGTCAACAAGTGGATGATATTAGTAATTTAAATCCATCTGATGTTAAAAGTATGGATATTCTTAAAGATGGGGCTTCTGCAGCTATTTATGGATCAAAATCAGCAAATGGAGTGGTGTTGATTACAACAAAACAAGGTAAACCAGGTCATCCTAAAATGACTGTGGACTATATAAGTTCTGTAAGCTTTTTAAATACCTTAGTTCCTGTTTCAAATACAAGACAATGGAACAAATTTGAGTCCTTGAGAACTGGAAGTGATGATGACTCTGGGAAAGTAGAGGATTCACTTGGAATAAGAAATCAATTAGTAGTTGATGTTCAAGATGAAATAAAGCAATTGGGAGTTAAAAATCAATTAAATCTTGCATTTAGCGGAGGAAGTGATAAAGCTAAGTTTTATTGGAACAGTGGTTATTTGGATGAAACGGGAATAATTAGAGGTAGTGGCTATAAAAGGATTACTACCAACTTAAAAGTAGATTTCGACTTAAATAAATTTATAACCGCTGGAACAAGAATTAATGGTACTTACCAATTTCAAGATGGACTTAATGAAGGAAGTGTATTTCGAAATTTATCATATAGACAGCCAAATGTATTATTAATAGATTTTGATGGTTCATATATTAGAGAAAGGTACGGAAGAACAAATCCTATAGCCCGCGCTGATCTGCAAGTAAATGACGATAGACAATTTAGATCCTCAGTTTTTAACTATGTACAATTTAATATTGCTCCTTTTTTAACATTTAAAACAACTTTAGGTTTTAATTATAGAGATCAGAAACTTAATCAATTTAATCCTCAGGAAACCGTTAATATTGATAATGGTAAAATTAATGGAAGTGAAAGACATCGTACCTTTTATGATTTTCAGAATGAAAACTTCTTTAATTTTCAAAAAACTTTCAACGAAAAACATAACGTTTCAGCGCTACTCGGATTTTCTGTTCAAAAATGGTGGAGCGAATATTCAGAGTTAAATGCTATTGAGTTTAATAATGATTATATCCATACTTTCAATAATGTACAAGAATATAATCTTAATTCAACAGGAACAACTGCTACAGTTCATTCCTTATCATCTGTATTTGGAAGAGTAGAATATGATTTTGATGGGAAATATTTAATATCAGGTTCTATTCGTAGGGATGGATCGTCAAGATTTGGACAAAATAAAAAGTGGGGTAATTTCCCAGCCATACAGGCGGGTTGGAGAATTTCTGAAGAAGGTTTTATGGATTCGCTCACATTTTTAGATGACTTTAAGTTGAGAGCTAGTTACGCTATAACAGGTAATGAGAGAATAGGAGATTTTGAAAGTATAGCTCTTTATCAGCCAGGTTACTACTATAATTCAGTTAATGGTTTTGCTCCAACGCAGTTAGGTAATGCCGATTTAGGTTGGGAAGAAACGGCTCAACAAAATTACGGTGTCGATTTATCAATGTTTAAAAGGCGATTAAATATTACTGTAGATAGGTATATTAAAACTACAGAAGATTTACTTTATCAAGTGCCAATTCCTCAAGAAACAGGTTTTTCAAGTATTCGATCAAATATTGGTTCAGTAGAAAATAAAGGTTGGGAAATAGGAATTTCAGCAAAACCTATAAGAACAAAAAACTTTACATGGTCAACAAACTTTAATATTTCATATAATGAAAATGAAGTTTTAGAATTGGCAGATGAAGATGGATTTGAAACGGGTGGCTATTTGATAGAAGAAGGAGAGTCTTTAGGGAACATGTATGGTTATGAGAATTTAGGTGTTTTTAGATATGATGAATCAAATGCATTTACACCTGAGGGAGCTCAATTAACACCTAATTTTGATGAAAATCAAAATTTTGTAAACTATACCTTAAATGGGCAAGAGTATTCTGGAGATGTAGAACAATTGACATTTTCCAATAGAGTTTTAAAAGGAGGAGACATTATTTTCAAAGATTTAAATGGAGATTTCAATATTGATGCTGCAAATGATCGAACTATTATAGGGAATGGATTTTCTGATTTTTCTGGAGGTTTTTCAAACAGATTTGATTATAAAGGATTTAGTTTTTCATTCTTGTTCAACTATAATTTTGGGAATGATATATATAGAAACTATGATCATAGAAGAGACAAAGCTAGTAATTCGGTATACGCACCATCTCCAGATAGAATTGATGACGCTTGGGTGAATCAAGGTGATATTACAAGATATCCAAGTTTAGAGAGTAGTCGTGCAAATAACCGAAGTGGATTTGAGTCCAATTATGTTAGTGATGGAGATTTTATCAGCTTAAAAAATATCAGGATAGGATATGATTTATCCAAACAAACCTTAGAGCAATTAGGATTTATCAATAGAGTATCATTAAATGTTACTGTTAATAATTTATTAATGCTAACTAATTATGAAGGTTATAACCCAGAATTAGGTTATAGAGGAAATCCATTACAACCAGGATGGGATAGTTTACGTTACCCAAATAAGACTGAAATTATTTTAGGCTTAAACTTAGAATTTTAAAATGAAGTGTGAATTCAAAAATTTAAAGATGAAACAAAGAAATTATGTACCATATTTATTTAGTGTGCTCCTAGCTATAGGAACATTGAGTTCTTGTGATGATATTTTAGAAGTTGAACCTGAGAGTCAGTTGTCAGATGAAGCTTATTGGCAAACTAACGAAGATGCGGCACTAGGAGTAGCGGCGGCTTATGACGCTATGCAAAGTGCCTACAGAACAAAAAAGTTCTATTGGGGTGAGTTTAGAGCAGATAATTATATAGACTCCGATGCTCCGCAGCCAAATACTCAGGATTTGATAAACAATAATTTAAATCCAGAATCTTCTGCAGATTTTTTACAATGGGATGCGTTATATACTATGATTTATAGAGCGAATTTGGCCATTGAAAAAATTCAAGAGATTCCGTATTACGAAACTCAATACTTAGGAGAAGCGTATGCAATGAGAGCTTATGCATATTTTGATGCTTACCGAGTGTGGGGCGGAGTTCCATTATTTACAGAAGCAGCACTTTCTTTTTCAGAGGAGTCTATTAAGCCTAGAGCCACAGCGCAAGAAGTATTAGATTTAGTATTGTCCGATATAGCTTCTGCTGAAGAAAATCTTACTGTAATTTCAGCACGACATACTTTTTCTAAAACAAGTTTATTAGCTTTTAAAGCGCAAGTTTTAATGTATTTAAACCGTTATCAAGAAGCTAATGAGGTATTAACTAGCTTAATAGATAGTAACCTGTTTTCTTTAGCAACTAGTAGGACTGAATGGCGTAATTTATTTTTAAATGATGAAATAAATTATCCGGGAGAAGGAGAGGAAGGACCAGAACTTATTATGTCTATTAGATATGATTTTGAAGAAGATGGTAATAGAGCTTCAGGGATTTATACTTTATTTTATCCTGGTGTGCCATCGTATTGGGTTTCACCTGAATTAGTTGATGTATGGGAAAATAAATTTCCTATTGATTCTACAGAATGGGTAGCAAAATACCCAAATATACCCCCACATGTTGTCCAAGTAAATGAAGACAGTGAGGAGGAAACATATCTATATGGAGATTATCGCTATTACGAATCTATTGATGAGTTAGGAGACACAGGAGAGGATTTAAGGGTTTCAAAATACCATAAAACTAATATTAGTCCAAGTATTGATGATACTGACATTATTTTGTTTAGATACGCGGATATGTTACTTCTAAAAGCAGAGGCATTGAATCAGTTGGGAAGACCAAATGAGGCCATAGATATAATTAATCAAATTAGAGAAGCCAGGGAGTTACCATTAGTTAATGAAGGCACTGTTCCAGATGTTGTTAACGTAAGTGATAAAGATGAGCTTGAAGATTTTATATTATCAGAAAGACGTATAGAATTGTTGGCAGAAGGTAATAGATGGTGGGATCTTGTTAGAACAGGTAAGGCTGTAGAAATTCTCGGTCCTATTAATGGTCAAACTGAACAAACAATAAGTTGGCCGATTTGGTTTAGACATCTAATAGATAATCCAAAGTTAGAGCAAAATGATGCCTATAACTAGACTAGCTATTTTAACTTTAAAATTTAACTAAATGAATACAAAAAAAATATATAAAAAGGGTTCTGTGTTACTGCTCTTTATAGTAACCTTAGGTTTTGTGAGTTGTGATTTAGAGCCTCAAGAAAAATTTAGATTTGATCCAGAAGTGTCTCCACAAGTTACATTTGGTTCAACAACACCTTGGGAGTGGTTAGAGGCTAACCCAAAAGGCGAATTTGGATTTATGATTGAAGCTATAAAACAAACAGGGTTAGAAGGTGTATATGATAATAAGACTTATAATTATACTTATTTCTTCATGAAAGATGCAAATTGGACAAATAATGGTGCCGGTTTTTTTAGCAAAGAGTTTAACTTGAAAGATACTGCGGATAAAGATCCAGCAGAAGTATTCGCTGATCCAAAAGTAGACTTGGAAATAGTTAAAAATGCATTACTACACTTAATAGTAGATAAATATGTAGATCAAGGACCAGATAACTTAGTATCTCTAGATGTGCATTATACATTTAATACTCTTTCTCAGGACATCAATAATAAAACAATGACAATCAGTAGGGATTGGAATTATAATATGGGGTTAAATGGATCTCCAGACCTACCAACCGGAACTTTAGGTAGTATTAATTCAAACGTAAGTTTACACAATTATATTTTTTCGGATGGTAATTGTGTTGCACATATCTTGGCAACGGGTAATAATGCAAAGATGACAAGGAGGTATAAATTTGGGGAGCCTAAAATTGATTTATAAAATAAGTTTTTATAATGTTTTGACTAATTGATTTATTTGAGTTTTGTTGTTGCTCTCCATCAGAAATGATGGAGAGTATCAAAACATTTAATTCATAGTCTTTTCATAGCTAGTTTTAGTACTATCCTTTTTTTTAAAAATTATTTAAATGACAAATATTAAGATTATAGTAGGGCTTTTATTTTCCGTAGGAAGTATTTTTACTTTAAAAGCACAACAAAGTGATAATTCCAAACCTAACATAATATTTATTCTTACTGATGATCAACGCTTTGATGCAATCGGATATGCCGGAAATAAGTATGTGAGTACTCCTGAAATGGATAATTTAGCAAAAGAGGGTACTTATTTTAAAAAAGCAATCGTAACAACACCCATTTGTGCAGCCAGTAGAGCTTCCTTGTGGACAGGACTGCATGAGCGTTCCCACAACTTTAACTTTCAAACTGGAAATTTGCGAGAAGAATATATGTCAAACTCTTACCCCAAGCTCTTAAAAAGTAACGGATATTACACTGGTTTTTTTGGTAAATATGGTGTTCGATATGATGATTTAGAGAGTCAATTTGATGAGTATGAATCTTATGATAGAAATAATCGATATGATGATAAAAGAGGGTATTATTATAAAACAATAGATAATGATACAGTTCACTTAACACGTTATACTGGACAACAAGCTCTTGATTTTATTGATAAAAATGCTACAAATAAAGAGCCCTTTTGTCTTTCTTTAAGTTTTAGTGCACCACATGCACACGATAGTGCTCCAGATCAATATTTTTGGCAAGATACAACAGATGATCTTTTGCAAAATACAACAATACCAGATGCAGAACTTTCAGATGACAAGTATTTTAACGCCCAACCCCAAGCCGTAAAAGATGGTTTTAATAGGTTACGTTGGACATGGCGTTATGATACTCCGGAGAAATATCAACATAGTCTGAAAGGATATTACCGTATGATTTCTGGGATTGATTTAGAGATAAAAAAAATAAGAGAAAAACTAAAGGAGAAAGGTTTAGATAAGAATACCGTAATTATTTTAATGGGAGATAATGGGTATTTTTTAGGAGAACGTCAATTGGCTGGAAAATGGTTAATGTATGACAATTCTATTCGTGTTCCTTTAATAATTTATGACCCAAGAAAAAATAAGCATCAAGATATTGATGATATGGTACTAAATATAGATGTGCCATATACAATTGCAGATATAGCTGGAATTGAGGCTCCTAAATCTTGGCAAGGTAAAAGTTTAATGCCTATAGTTAATGAAGAAGCTAAAACCATTAATAGAGATACCATACTTATTGAACATTTATGGGATTTTGAGAATATTCCTCCTAGCGAGGGTGTACGAACAGAGGATTGGAAGTATTTTAGATATGTAAATGATAAAACTATTGAAGAATTATATAATATTAAAAAAGACCCTCAGGAGATTAATAATTTAATAGGGAAAAAGAAATATAACGAAGTTGCAGATAAATTACGTGCCAAGTTAGAAGAATTAATTGAAACTAATAGTAATGAGTTTAGAGCAGCTCCAACAGATTTATCGGTGGAACTTATTAGAGAGCCTCAATCTGATGTTAAGATTTTTGATTTAAAACCTGAATTTGGATGGTCAGTCCCTTTAGGAGCTAAATTTCAATCCGCATATCAAATACTAGTAGCTTCTAATGAGACTAGTATTAATGCAAATAATGGTGATGTTTGGGATAGTGGTCAGGTCCGTATTTCAGAATCTACAAATGTAGAATACCAAGGCACCCCTTTAGAACTCAATAAAACCTATTATTGGAAAGTAAGAATTTGGGATGAAGAAAATCGATTAGTAGATTACTCTAAGGCTCAAAAATTTACAACAGATAAAAGTGAGAGTTATATAATTTCAACTGAAAATAAATTTGAAATAGATACAATAAATCCGCAAAAATTTGAGAATAGGGGTGCTTTTTATTTTATAGATTTTGGTAAAGCAGCTTTTGGAACGATGGATTTTAAATACAAAGCAAAGAAACCGCATACTTTAAAATTAAGAATTGGAGAGATGTTAGACGAAAATGGAAATGTTAATAGAACTCCTCCTGCCAAAAGTAATATAAGATATCAAGAACTAAGTGTAGATGTAGTACCAGGTAAAACAACGTATAAAATTCCTGTACAGACAAACGAAAGAAATACAAGGGCTAATAAAGCGATTCCTTTACCCGATGGATTTCCACCATTAGTACCTTTTAGGTATGTTGAGATTGAGGGGAATCAAGAAAATATTTCTAGTGATGATTTTAAACAATTAGCATTCCATACTTATTGGGATGAAAAAGCTAGTAGTTTCGATAGTAATAATGATATTTTAAATCAAGTATGGGATTTATGTAAATACACAATAAAGGCAACTACCTTTAATGGGTTGTATGTAGATGGAGATCGAGAGCGTATACCCTATGAAGCAGATGCTTATTTAAACCAATTGAGCCATTATACTACAGATAGGGAGTTTGCTATGGCAAGAAGGACAATTGAGTATTTTATGAAAAATCCGACTTGGCCTACTGAATGGCAACAACATGTTGCATTATTGATTTATGCTGATTATATGTACACGGGAAATACAGAATTAATTGAACGCTATTATGAAGCACTAAAACATAAATCACTTTATGAACTTTCCAACGAAGATGGTTTAATAACTTCAACAAAAGTGGATGCAGAGTTTATGCGTAAGCTTGGATTTCAAGAGGGCTATAAAAAGCCACTTACAGATATCGTAGATTGGCCCCCAGCGAATTTTAATGGTAGTAATACGGAAGGCGAACAAGATGGTTTTGTTTTTAAACCATACAGCACCGTTATAAATTCATTTTTTTATGAAAACATGATAATAATGACGGAGTTTGCTAAAATCCTAGGAAAGACGCAAGAAGTACTTGATTTCGAATTACGAGCAGCAAAGGCTAAAAAATCGATAAATGAGCAAATGTTTGATAAAAAACGAGGTGTTTATGTAGATGGAATAGGAACACAGCATGCTTCTTTACATGCGAATATGATGCCTTTAGCATTCGATATAGTACCTGATGAGCATAAAAAATCTGTCGTAGAGTTTGTAAAGTCACGTGGCATGGCATGTAGTGTATACGGTGCACAGTTTTTAATGGATGGACTATATAATGCAGGAGAAGAGGATTATGCTTTAAATTTATTAGCTAGTACAGCAGAGAGAAGTTGGTATAATATGATTCGTATAGGATCTACAATTACACTGGAAGCATGGGATAATAAATATAAAAATAATTTAGATTGGAATCACGCATGGGGCGCGGTGCCAGCAAATATTATTCCTAGAGGTTTATGGGGTATTAAACCTAAGACTCCAGGATTCGGTATAGCTACAATAAAGCCTCAGATGAGTAAGTTAAAGTTTAGCGAAATTACAGTTCCTACAGTTCGTGGATCTATAAAGGCAAAATACACCCACAACGGACCACGGTTACAAACTTATGAAATTGAAATACCGGGTAATATGGTAGCAGAATTCTCATTGAATAATATAGAAGGAAAGGATTTAATCCATAATGGGGCTAAAGTTCCTCCAGCTTTTAAGACTGTTCAATTGTCTCCAGGGAAACATATTATTCAATTAAAAATAAATTCATTTTAGAAAAACTCTTTAAACATAATCTTTCCTAAAAATTCATTTATGGATGTATTGAAAACAAAACAAATGATCAATTAGTGTTTTGGTTTAGGAATATAAGTAAAATTGTTAGCGATTGTTTTAGAGTGTAGCTTAAATTTTTATTCAATTGAAAAGAGCAATATTGTTAAAGTTAATTGTGGGACTATGTTGGAATCATAAATGGATAATTGAAGTAAAAGAGTAAAATTAGTTCAGATAAAATGAAAAAAAAGATTAAAAAATTTTTAATATCACTAGGAGCTATTTTTTTAGCATATCAAAGTGGAGTATCTCAAACTAAGGATTATATGGATTCCTCGTTAAGTATAGAGGAACGGGTAGAAGCTTTACTGCCAAAATTATCTTTAGAAGAGAAAGTTGCTCAAATGAGAATTTTTCACGCTAGTATAGGAGTGGATGAAAACAATGATGGAGGTTTAAAATTATCGGATAAAGTAATTGATAAATTGAAATTAGGAATTGCTGGGATTAAAAATCCAGCAGAGCACATGGATCCTGTTGACGCTGCAAAATTTAATAATGAGCTTCAAAAATACATAATTGAAAATAGTAGATGGGGTATTCCAGCACTGTTTGTTACTGAATCTTATAATGGAGTGGATGCAGCGGGTTCAACTCGTTTTGGAAGGCCTATTGCTTCTGCAGCTTCATTTAATCCAGATTTAGTTTATCGTATTTGGGATGTTATAGGAAGAGAAGCTCGATTACGTGGTATGCACATGTGCCATTCTCCAGAGGCCGATATTGTGAGAGATCCTCGTTTTGGAAGAATGAGCGAAGCATTTGGCGAAGATACTTATTTAACAACACAAATGGTAACTAGTGCTATTAAAGGGGTGCAAGGGGATTATAAGGGATTGAACAAGGGTACACATATTGGAGCTGTTGCTAAACATTTTGCAGGGTATGGACAAGTTTTAGGAGGTACAAATTTTGCAGCTATAGAGATTTCCGAACGTACCCTTATAGACGAGATTTATCCGCCGTTTGAAGCTGCGGTTAAAGAAGCGAATACGCTTGGTATTATGGCTTCACATGGCGATTTAAATGGTATAGCGAGTCATGGAAACCCAGCATTATTAACTGGTGTTCTGAGAGATCAATGGGGGTTTAATGGCTATGTGATTTCAGACTCAAATGATATTGCTCGATTATATTACTTTATGCATGTTGCAGAGTCACCAGAGGCTGCAGCTCAAATGGGTTTAGAGGCAGGAATTGACATTGATTTATACGCGGAGGACTCATATGCGTATCTTCCAGAAATGGTTAAGAAAAACCCTGAATTAGAAAGACTCATTGACCGTTCGGTACGACGAGTTTTAAGAACTAAATTTATTTTAGGATTATTTGACAATCCTTATGTCGATATAAAGAAAGTTAAAAAGGGCGTACGTGCTAATTCTTCTCTAGCCTTAGCAAAAGAATCTGACTTAGAATCTATTATTTTACTTAAAAATAAAAATAAAACACTTCCATTAAATAAGAAACAAACCTCAAAAATAGCCCTTTTAGGCCCTCTAGTAAAAGAAAATACTCAAGAAATGTTTGAGTCGGTAGCAGGGAAAAACATTGATTTTGTAGTAGATAAAGGTTTTAATTTAACGGACGAAACTAGGGGGACTCCTAAATTATTAGACGCTGATCCAAAGAAAATAGATAAAATGTTGGAAATAGCTAAAGGTGCTGATGCAACTATTTTATTTTTAGGAGGTGATGAATATACTTCTAAGGAGGCTTTTTTTAATAATGCTATTGGTGATCGTGCCACTATCGAACCAGTTGGTCCACAAAATAAATTATTAGAAAAAATAGAAGCTTTAGGTAAACCAGTTATTGTTGTATTGAAACATCGCCGTACTCTAGCAATAAATGAAATATCTGAAAAAGCAGATGCAATATTAGATACATGGGTTTTAAGTGAATTTGGAGATGAATCCACAGCAAGAATTATTTTCGGGGAAATATCCCCATCAGGGAAATTACCAGTAACAGTACCTCGTTCTATTGGCCAATTGCCCTTTCATTATAGTATGAAAGAAATAAATTATAAAAAAGAATACTTATTTCTGGAGAATGGACCGCTTTATCCATTTGGTTATGGCTTAAGTTATGCTGACTTTGAATATTCCGATATTAAATTGTCAAATACTGAAATTACTCCGGACTCAGAAATAGAGGTAAGTATTAAGGTTTCTAATAAAGGAAAAGTGAAAGCCAAAGAAGTAGTTCAGATGTATATTAAGGATGTAATAGGTTCTGTAACTAGACCTGATAAAGAGCTTAAAGGATTTGAAAAGATAGAACTTAATGCAGGAGAAAGTAAACGAGTGTATTTCAAAATAGTTCCTGAGATGTTAAAGTTTACTGGTCTTAACATGACAAAAATCTTAGAACCCGGTGCGTATAAGGTTAGGGTAGGAACTTCATCTGTGAATTATTTAGAAACAATATTTAATCTTAAAAAATAAATAATGAAAAAATTCGTAATAAAATTATTTACAATATTTATTCTTTTCGGCTTTTTATCTAACCAAAACATAATAGCACAAAACTCATTAGATAAATTAGCGATAGAAAAATCTATGATTAAAGCATTAGAATGGCAAGAAGCGCATCCTATATTGGCTTTAGCGCCTACCGATTGGACTAATGGAGCCTATTATACAGGCGTAGCTAGAGCGCATAAAACTACACAGAATATGATGTATATGGCCGCCCTAAAAAATCAAGCGTATTGGAATGATTGGCAAACGTATGACAGGTTACATCATGCAGATGATGTGGCTATTTCATACAGTTATATTTACATTGGGATGAACGATAATCGTCCGAATTTTGTGGATTTAGCACCTACTAAAAAATTTTTAGATGCTCATTTATACGACGATGACCCATGGAAAGCGGGTACAGATAAAAGTGATTTAGGTAAAACTATATTGTGGTGGTGGTGTGACGCATTATTTATGGCTCCTCCTGTACTAAATTTATATGCAAAATACTCTAATCAACCTAAGTATTTGGATGAAATGCATAAGTACTACATGGAAACGTATAATCAATTATACGATAAGGAAGAGCGACTTTTTGCAAGGGATATGCGTTATGTATGGCAAGATTCGGCGAAAGATAAGAAAGAAGAAAATGGTGAAAAAATCTTTTGGTCTAGAGGTAATGGTTGGGTATTAGCAGGTTTAGCTTTACTACTTGATGATATGCCGAAAGATTTTGAACATCGTTCATTTTATGAAAATTTATTCAAAGAGATGGCTTCAAGAATAATAGAACTTCAACCAGCAGATGGTTTATGGCGAACCAGTTTATTAAATCCTGAAGCTTACGATCATGGTGAAGTAAGTGGAAGTGGGTTTTACACATTCGCTTTAGCATGGGGGGTAAATCATGGTATATTAAATAAGTCAAAATTCGAACCAGTAGTAAAAAAAGCATGGGAAGCAATAGCTAAGTGTCAGCATGAAGATGGAAGAGTAGGATGGGTACAAAACATTGGTGCTTCTCCAGAACCAGCTTCAAAAGATAGTTGGCAGAATTTTGGTACAGGAGCCTTTTTAATGGCCGGGAGTGAAGTTCTCAAATTATATTAATTCTAAATGAAAGTTTATTAAGAAAATGTTTAAAACTAGGGCTAAAATTTCGTATTTAAAGTTGTTAACATGTATAGCTATTATTTCTTTGGGATGTATAAGTTGTAAGAACAAAAAAAATGGGGAAATAAAAGAGAAAGTAGCATCTACAGTAGAAGAATTACCTAAGCGACCAAATATTTTATGGTTAGTAACGGAAGATATGGGTGCTTATATACCACCATTTGGAGATTCTACAGTAGTAACACCTAATTTAAGTCGTCTCGCAAATGAGGGTGTTATTTATCCGAACTTATATTCTACATCTGGTGTCTGTGCTCCTAGTCGCGCAGCTATTGCTACAGGGATGTATCCCTCAAGTATAGGAGCAAATCACATGCGAACCGATAGTTTTACTAAAGAAAGAGGACTTCCAGCCTATGAAGCTGTTCCTCCTTCGGAAGTTAAGATTATTAGCGAATGGTTGCGAATGGAAGGTTATTATTGTACAAATAACTATAAAACAGATTATCAATTTAAAGCCCCCGTAACTGCATGGGATGAAAGTAGCCCCTATGCGCATTGGCGTAATCGAGAAAAAGATCAACCTTTCTTTGCTGTTTTTAATTTTACCGAAACACATGAATCAGGTTTATTCGAGCCATATGGATTTAGAGAAATAGAAACTAGACATTATCATGCTGGAGATAGAAATTATAATTGGAAAAATAAAGGAGAATCACCGGCCAATAACAGGATGACTGAGGAAGAGACACCTAAACACCTTTCCAAGGATACTCATTTTAAATTACCACCATATTTGCCGGATACTCCTATTGCCCAAAGAGATATGTGGAAGTTATATAATAACATTGCCGAAATGGATAGTCAAGTTGGGGCTATATTAAATCAATTGGAGGAGGATGGACTCTTAGAAAATACAATCATCTTTTTTTATGGCGACCATGGAGGTCCATTACCTAGGGAGAAGCGGTTAATTTATGACTCAGGATTAAATACACCTATGATAATCCGCTTTCCAAATAAAGTCCAAGCAGGAACTAAAGATGACCAATTGATAAGTTTTGTGGATTTTGCCCCTACTTTATTATCCTTAGTAGGAGAGCAACCTAAGTCTTATATGCAAGGACAAGCATTTTTAGGAGGGTTTAAAGCTTCAGAACGGGATTATATTTATGCGGCAGCCGATCGTTTTGATGCAGAAACAGATGTAATTAGAGCCATAAGAGGTGAGAAGTTTAAATACATTCGAAATTATAGACCTGAACAGGGGTATTATTTGCCTATAACTTATAGGGAGCGCATTCCAATGATGGATGAATTATTAAGGCTGAAAAAGGAAGGTGAACTTAACGAGATTCAAATGCAGTGGTTTAGAGAGCGTAAGCCCAAAGAAGAATTGTTTGATTGTTCAGTTGATCCATACGAGTTACATAACTTGGCCGAAGATACTGCTTACCAAAAGGAATTGAAAAGATTGAGTCTTGAAATGGATCGTTGGTTAGCAGAAATAGGAGATAATCCTAATTTGCCTGAATCAGAGTTAATTCGAAAACTATGGAATGGAAATGATAAGCAACCAATAACTTCAGACCCAGTTATTTCTCTTAATAGTGGGAAAATAAATATATCATCTTCAACAGCGGGAGCTTCAATAGGGTATAGAATTGTAGAAAAAGAAGGCTCAGATGATGTGAATTCATGGAATATTTATCAAGAAGAAATTTCTGTGCCAGAAGGCTCAATCCTTGAGGTTCAGGCACATCGAATTGGATATCTTCCAAGTAATACAATTAAATATGTTTCAGAATCTAAATAAGTAACCATACATAGATATAATACTAATTATTTTATAAGAATGAGTACCCCAATTAAAAGACGTAATTTTATAACATTATCTGTATTATCTAGCATAGGTTTATCTTTACCTCTAACAGGTTTTTTTAATTCATGTAAAGACTATTCAGAGCATTCCCAAGAATTTAAGAAATTAACATCAGATCTCTTAAGGGTTTGGTGTGACGGAATGATTAAAGTCCAGATTAATAATCCGAATGATTTAAAGGAACATGGAGCTTTGGGATGCCCTTCTTGTGCACATATCCATGGACGATGTATGGATGCAGTGTATCCTTTTCTTTATATGGCAGATATAACTGGTGATAAGAAATATTTAAAAGCAGCATCATTGGTAATGATTTGGGCCGAAAATAATGTTTCGCAAGATGATGGATCGTGGACCGTTATTTCAAACCCAAAATCATGGAAAGGAATTACTGTTTTCGGAGCTATAGCATTGGCTGAAGCCCTGCATTATCATGGGCATGTTTTAGAAGATAAAACACGTATTTCTTGGACGAATCGACTAGAAAAAGCCGGTCAATATATATATAATACTTTCAGTATTGATTTTACAAACATTAATTATGGGGGAACTGCCATATATGGGTTAGATTTAATTGGAGAGGTTCTAGATAATAAATCTTTTAAAGCTAAAAGTAAAAAAATGGCTGATAAGGTAAAATCTTATTTTACTAAAAAAGAGCATTTATTGTTTGGAGAGTGTAAACCAGAAGTAGGTAAGTTAAGTGCAAAAGGATTACATGGTGTAGATTTAGGATATAATGTAGAAGAAACTTTAAATAGTTTGGTAATGTATGCTTTGAAAAATAATGATGAAGAATTGAAGCAGCTAATTACTAAATCATTACATAGCCATTTAGACTTTATGTTACCAGATGGTGGATGGGATAATAGTTGGGGCAACCGAATGTATAAATGGAGTTATTGGGGGAGCAGAACTTGTGACGGTAGTCAACCTGCTTATGCTATGATGGCTCATATAAGCCCTGCATTTGGAACAGCAGCAGTTATGAATACCGAATTATTAAAACAGTGTACCCATAATGGCTTGATTCACGGTGGACCTCATTATGTATCTGCAGGAATTCTGCCATGTGTACATCATACGTTTGCACATGCAAAACCATTAGCTACATTATTAGATCATTGGAAATACCTCCCAGAGATAAATAAAAAAACACCTTTGCCAAGAGTTTTAGCAGATGGTATAAAGCATTTTGAAGATTTAGATGTTTCATTATTCGCACGTGGTGATTGGAGAGGTACAGTGAGTGCTTATGATGCAGAGTATCATTATAAGTATGATTATCGGCAGGCAACAGGAAGTAGTTTAGGGATGTTGTATCATACTAAAGTAGGGTTATTATGTGCCGCTAGTATGGCTATTTATCATTTGGTTGAAAAAAATAATCAACAACCGCAACCAGGAAAGGATATCGCACTAACTCCTAGAATAGAAACATATAAGGATAATAAATGGTATACAAATCTTTTTGATTTAACTTCATGTATTAAATCTAAGGATCAGAATGATATTATTGAGTTGCTTTCTGAGGTCGAACTTAAAAATGAAGCTCGAGAAGTTGTCTTAGAAACGGCATCAAAATTTCATTTAAAGTATAGTTGCTCTAAGGAGGTTATGAAAATACAGATAACAACAGACGAAGAAATAAAAAAGCCTACCGCATTTGTACTTCCCATTGCTTCACCTAAAGGAGAGCATGTAGAATTCATAAGTGAGAGTGAAGTAAGTATTCAAAAAGAAAAAGGACTTGTTACTATAAAGGCAAATGCTCCTATAAAACTTAAAGCTATACATGGAGATCGATTGTTTAATATGGTTCCGGGAATTCAAACGGTGCCTTTTGAAGTGTTTTTTGAAGAGCAATCTAAAAAATTGGTTATGACTATTTCAGTAAGTTAATCTGTACTTATGAAAGGCTCGTTTTTCTATACTTACTAGGCGTTAAGCCCGTTTTGTTTTTAAATAATCGGCTAAAGTAATAGTCTGATTCAAAACCTAGTTCAAAGGCTATTTCTTTTTGAGACTTATTCGTATTTACAAGGAGTTCCTTTGATTTCTCAATTTTTAACAAAAGAAAATATTGTAGCGGAGATATCCCTGTTTGCTTTTTGAAATCTATTCTTAATTTAGAGTAACTGACACCCAAATCAGAAGCTATTTTTTTTAAATCGATTGTTTTATGAATGTTCTTATACATAATATTTTTAACATTAAATATAAGTGAGTTAAGGTGCTTAATGTTGTTTCCACCACTTTTAATGTTTTGTAATTCAGCTAGCAATTGAATACAAACACCAGAAGCTGTTCGTTGAAAACCAAAAGGCTGTTCGTCAAATAACTTGAAAAGCGCATTGAAAAGATCTGATACTTGAGGGGTATTACATTTGGTAATGACAGGATGTTCTGGATTGAAAAAATTATTGGATAGTAATTTATGGGCAATTTCACCTGAAAAACCTACCCAACGTTCCGTCCAACCAGTCTGTTTTTTTGGCTTATAGCGATGCCAGATACCTGGATGTAATAAAAAAACATCTCCATCTGAAATTTTGATTTTTCCATTGGGTTTCCATTCAAAAACACCTTCACCTTGGGTAATTAAAACTAAATGAAACTCATCTAAAATACGGCCTTTTTCCCATGAAAACATATAACTGTCTGGATGCGCACTCGAAGGATATGGTGCATTTTTTTTAATAACATTTCGTCCTAAGTTATTTATGTAAAAGCCCCATTTTTTATCTTGATCGAGTACAATTAGATATTTTTTGTATGGATTTGTCATATCATTTTGTGCAACTAATATATCAAATTGTTAATTGTAAAACATCAATTAAATATAGAAATTTAAATTTTTAAAAATCAATCTTATATCCAACTCAATCCTAAACTTGTTATTGTTCAAATAATGAAAACATTAAAAATCAATAAAAGACGCATAATAAAATATATAGTTTTAGTTCTATTCTTTTCTATAACTGTATCTAGTTGTAAACAATCAAAAGTACAAGTTGTTGATCTAAAGTGTGAGTATCGTACAAACCCATTGGGGATTGATAATACTTCACCTAGGTTTAGCTGGAAGTTGATTGAGGATGCACCATCCAGAGGGCAAAAGCAAACGTCTTATAGGGTAATAGTAGCAAGTACTTTAAGTAAATTAAGTAACGATGAGGCAGATGTATGGGATTCAGGTAGAGTAGCGTCTAATCAATCCGTAAACACGGTGTATTCTGGAAAGTCTTTAGAAGCTAGTAAACTATATTTCTGGAAAGTTAAAGTATGGGACGTTACAGAAAAGGCAACAGCATGGAGTGAAACAGGAAAGTTCTCAATGGGTCTTTTAAAGAGTGAAGATTGGAAAGCAGAATGGATACATAAGAAAGACCAAAGGAAAACTGACCATAATTGGTATAGAAAAACCTTTTCCCTAAAAGATAAGGTAGAATCTGCCTTTGTTTACGTTGGCTCTTTTGGTTACCATGAACTTTATGTAAATGGTGAAAAAGTGACCGACAATGTAATGAATCCAGTGTCGTCTTACATGAAAAAAAGAATACCCTATTTGACTTATGATGTTTCAGACTTTCTTAAAAAAGGAAATAATGTTATTGCTATTTGGCATGCGGCAGGTTGGGCACGATGGGATAGAATAATTGAGTATAGAAATCCACCATTTGCATTCAAAGCACAAGCCAATATTATAACCAAAAATGGTCACATGGACATAGGAACAAACGAGTCTTGGAAATGTAAAAAAAGTCATAGTTCGTATTATGGTGATTGGGATATTCTTGATTTTGGTGGTGAAATCATAGACGATAGATTAAAAGAAGATAATTGGAACACTTTAGGGTATGATGATAGTAATTGGGATAATGCTACCATTTATAACCACCAAAAACTCAATGAAGGACGCACAACAATAAATGATACTATTCAGGTTAAAGAGGATAGATTAATTGGAAGAGGGAAGTTTAAGAATAGACTTTATAGTGAGATAACTGCTCAATTGAGTCCTCAAATGGTAGAGCCCCAAGTAAGATATAGAGAACTAACTCCTATTGAAATAAAAGAGAATGAAGATGGTACGTATCGCATAGATATGGGAGAAAATTATACTGGCTTTTTCGAAATGAACCTATACAATGGTGTTGAAGGTGATTCCGTTTTATTTGATATTAGTGATAGAGTAGAAGTACGTTCTAATTGGAACCAGAAAAGTAAATATATCTACGGAAATTCTGGAAAAGGTACATTCGCCAATAGGTTTAATGTTGCTGGAGGGCGTTGGATCACGGTTCATAATTTAGGCTACAAACCAAAAATTGAAGATGTTAAAGGGTATGTGGTAACAAACAATAGAAAATTAATTAGCAAATTCGAGTCTTCAAGCCAGCTGCTCAATCAAATTTATAAAATTAATCTAGATACCTATATAGCCAATACCATGGATGGTATTTTGGTTGATTGTCCACATCGCGAAAGAAGAGGTTGGGGAGAAGTTACGGCTGCTGCTATGTATGGAGATGCCTTGCCAAATTTTGAAAGTGGTGCTTATATGGATCAATATCTGCAATATACTCGCGATGCACAACTTCCAGATGGACAGATACGTGCCATTATTAACGAAAACGATAGACCTTTTTTAATGTGGAAAGCGAACAGTCCTCTAACCGTTTGGGAAACTTATAGAATGTTAGGGGACAAAAAAGTACTTAAAGATAATTATGCTTCAATGCAAAAGTGGATGCAATGGATGTATGAAAATTCAAATAACGACAGTGGAGGGGCTTTAAAAGCAGGGGAGCAAGGTACAAGAGCGTTTCCAGGCTTAGGAGATTGGTGTACGCCAAGAGGTAATTTCTGGTCGAGTTTTAATTCTCCCGAAGCATTACATTTTAATAACTGTACGTACGCTTATATGCTAGATAATGCTGTTAAGATGGCTAAAGCTTTGGGAAAAACAGAAGATGCTAAATTATATTCCGAAAGGTTATACATTCAGCGAAAAGCTACACATAATTTATCCTATAATCCAGAAACAGGTAAGTATGTAAACGGGCAGCAAGTAGATCAAGCTTTTGCACTTTTAGCAGGTGTAACACCGGAATCTGAAAAGAAAAAAGTATATGATAATTTAGTAGATAATATGTTGTATAAGTTTCCTTATTATGATACGGGTAGCTCTGGTCAGGCCCTGTACACACGTTATTTTATTGAATCGGGTGAACGGATGGATTTAATTTATGAGTTACTTAAAGATAAGCATCACCCCAGCTATGGTTATTTCATAGAGAAGGGTAAAACGGTTTGGCCTGAGCGCTGGTCTGCAGTTGGAGTGAGTCAGATTCACACGTGTTATACGGGTATTGGAGGATATTTTATTAAGGGATTTGGAGGTATAAGACCAAACCCCGATAATCTCGGAATGAAGCAAATAATTATAAAACCAGCATTAATTGATGATTTAACTTTTGCCAATACTGAGTATGAATCGCTTTATGGTAACGTGGTTGTAAATTGGAAAAAGGATGGAGAAAGTGCCAAGTTTCAAATAGAAATTCCTGTAAATACAACGGCTAAAGTATTTTTACCAGCTACAAGTAAAAAGGTAATAAAGGAAGGAAACAAACTAGCAGATAATTCAGAAGGAATAGCATATGTAGGAAGTGAAAAAAGTGATGTTGTGGGTAATTATGTCATTTATGATGTGGCTTCGGGTGTTTATAACTTCTACGTAGAAGAATTGCCTAAAGTATCTTTTCCTGACCCGATAGCGGAGACACAAAATTTATCAACTTTAGGCCGAATGAATGCTTCGTCTATGTTTATAAAAACTGAGAAATTACCAGGTTTTGAAGCTTTTAAAGCTAATGATGAGAATGTGGAAACACGATGGTTGGCAAACGCTCCCAATAAACAATACTTAGAAGTCGAATGGATAAAACCACAAACCTTTAACCAAATTATTATTGATGAGATAGGAAGTAATATTACGAATTATAAACTTCAATATTTTGATAATGGTGATTGGATCGATCTTTTGGATGGTGCAGCATGCGGAAGCGATAAAAGGCATCGTTTTGAAACTGTTACTACATCAAAATGTAGAGTATTTATCATGGAGGCTAAAAGGGCACCATCAATTTCAGAGATGAAAATTTATAACAATTAATGTTTATAGGATTCAACGAAATAAGTATTCGATTATATGGTATTTAGAAGGTTATATAAAGTGAAATTAGTAGCATTACTTAGAAGTTTTCTTTTGGTAATCATGTTAGTAAGTATGACATTAGTTGACTTAAAAGCTCAAAATGCATCCATAGAGCAGCATTTCCAAAATCCTCCATCATCGGCAAAACCACTTACTATTTGGTTTTGGATAAATGGAAGTATTACCAAAGAAGGTATTACTGCTGATTTAGAAGCCATGAAAAACGTAGGGATTCAGGGCGCATTAATTTTTAATGTAAGTTTAGGAAACCCTCCAGGATCTGCAATTTATTTAAGCACAGAATGGTTAAACCTATTTAATTACGCAGCTATTGAAGCTAAACGTTTGGGGCTTGAACTTGGGTTTCATAACGGCGCTGGTTGGTCGTCGTCTGGTGGACCGGTTATTACTCCAGAGTATGCCATGCAAGAAGTGACATTTTCTGAAACCGTCCTTCAAGGAGGGCAAGAGTATAGAGGTAAGCTGAAGCAGCCTAAAACCAAGTTAGGGTACTATAAAGATATTGTCACACTCGCCTTTCCAAAACCTAAAAATGATATTCGTATCAAAGATTTAGATATAAAAACTATCTCCCATAAAGTTAGAAATCATTTAACCCCAACTGAAAGAAATGTTTCTGATTTAGCAATAGTAAAAAAATCAGACATTATCGATTTAACCTCAAAGCTTACAAATGATGGTTCTTTACAATGGTATGTGCCTGAAGGTGAGTGGGTTGTTTTGAGATTAGGACATACACCGACAGGAGAGATGAATCGTTTTCCCAGTGATGGTGGACTTGGATTAGAATGTGATAAGATGAGTAAACAGGCCGTGGATATTTTCTGGGAAGGTGGTATTATACCCATAGTTAAGAAACTAGATACTTTGATAGGCACCACAGTGAAAAGGTGCCATATCGATAGTTATGAAGTGGGAACAACAAATTGGACTGGAAATTTTGCTAGTGAATTTAGTGAACTACGTGAGTACGACTGTGAATTGTATTTGCCGACCTTAGCTGGCTATTATGTGGAAAGTGGTGAAGAGACGGAGCGTTTCCTTTGGGACTTTCGTCGTACCATAGGTGATTTAATTGCTGAAAATTATTATGGACGTTTTAAAGAACTCAGTCATCAATATGGTATGTTATTTTCAGCGGAACCTTATTGGGGGCCTTTCGATAACATGCAAGTAGGCGAGAATACGGATATTGTAATGTCAGAGTTTTGGAGCGGAAGCTTGGCATTTTTCGATTCACCTAAGTTTGTGGCATCTATAGCTAAATTAAATGGGAGTCCTATTGCCGAGGCGGAATCTTTTACAGGTATAGGTGGATGGGATCAACATCCAGGTAAATTAAAAGCTATCGGTGATTTAGCTTGGGCCCAAGGAATTAATCGATTTGTTTTTCATTGTTATGTACATCAGCCTTGGAATATTGGTCCTGGATTAACATTACAAGCTTTTGGAACTGACTTTAATCGTTTAAATACTTGGTGGAACCAAGGTAAATATTTTGTGGATTATATAAGTAGGGGACAGGTTTTATTACAACAAGGAAAATCTGTGGCTGATGTTTTAGTATTTACTGGAGAATCCTCTCCTAATGATGCCTTGTTAATGCCCGAAATAAAGGCTATGGGATACGATTATGATTTAATTGGTACAAATAAGATTTACGAATTATCGGTTAGTGAAGGATTGATTTGCACACCTACAGGTAATAAATACAGCGCTTTGGTACTTCCAAAAAGCCAGTGGATGACACCAGAAACACTTGAAGTTATACAAAACTTAGTAAATAAGGGTGCGCTTGTCTTAGGTGATAAACCAAGAAAATCACCTAGTCTTAAAAATTATCCGGAGAGCGATTATTATATTCAAGAAATTGCCAATAAATTATGGAGTACTGGACAAATAAAAAATACTTCAATCATTGATGTATTAAAGAATAACACAATGTCACCTGATTTTTCAGTAGAAAAAGAAAATGGTGAATTAATAGATTACATACATAGAAAAACAGAAAATACTGATATCTATTTCGTTGTTAACTCAAAAAAAGAATCTAGAGTGTTAGACTGTCGTTTTCGGGTGTCAGGAAAACAACCTGAACTTTGGAATGCTGAAACTGGAGAAATAGAAAAGGCTGCCGTTTGGCATGAAAATGGAGATAATACCACTACTGTATCTATTCCGTTTAAATCAGAAGGTTCTGTTTTTGTGGTTTTTAGACATCCTGTACATTCAAATAAACACATATTGCATACTGAAATAACGCTTAAAGAAGGAATAAAGAAGCCCTTATCAGACTTAAAGGTTATTAAAGCACAATATGGTATGTTCTTACCTGATGGTTTGGTAGATGTAACAGAAGCTTTAAAAAAATATATTCGAAATAATAGATTAAAAGTACAAGCAACTCGAGAACTTTCTATTGGAGATCCTGCTCCAGGTTATAAAAAAGAGTTGCGTGTTCTGTACAAAATAGGTAAGGATACACTTGAAAAAAATGCTATGGAGAGGGAATGGTTAGACATTGACCCTTCTAAAGATAAAAAATTAGAAATTATCAAAGCGGTTTTTGGAAAATTTCAAAGAGGCTTAGCAGGTATTCCTCCTAATAATCCGATATATGATATAACGGATAAAATAAAGGAGCTAGTAGCTTCAGGAACTTTTGAAATTCCAGTAAGTAACAGTATTGTTCCAGGAAACCTTACTCCATCAAAGTATACCTTACGCATTGTCTATTGCACGAATGGGCAAGAAAAAATAACTACAGCCACGGATGGAGAAATAATAAAATTAACACAACCAACTCCAAAATCAAAACTGATATACGAGGATGAAAAAGTAAAATGGGTAACTCCTGTTGCAGGTGAAATTACCTATCGCTCTTCTTCTGGAAAAACAAATTTACTAAAAGTTAAATCTGTTCCTCAACCTATTGAGTTAAGTAGTGACTGGGAGGTAAACTTTCCCTTAATAAATAATACTCCTATTGATACAACATTCAATGAATTGATATCGTGGACAAATGTAATGGAAAAAGATATTCAATATTTTTCAGGTACTGCTAGGTATACAAAACAATTTAATATTCCTAATGAACTTATTAAATCGGAAAACTCATTACAGTTAGATTTAGGAGACGTAAAAGAGATAGCTGAAGTCTATTTAAACGGTATAAAGCTTGGTGTTTTATGGAAAGCACCATTTAGATTTAATATTGATGATGCCGTTGTAGAGGGCACAAATACACTAGAAATTAAAGTAACTAATCTTTGGCCAAATCGCCTTATTGGAGATGAACAATTACCCGCTGATTATACACATAAGGGGCCTATTGTTAACGAATGGCCCGATTGGCTTGTAAATAAAACAAAACGCCCAACAGAGCGTATATCTTTTGTAGCTTTTAAACATTGGAAAAAAGATTCAAAACTATTACCATCAGGTTTATTAGGTCCAGTGAGAATTGTGATCTCCAAAGTAGCGATATTGAATTAATATAAAGCTAAGGCATTAATCTCTATTCCCTTTGGGTTGTTTTTGAATCAAGAAATTTGTACAAGACGAACTCAAACCTTGTAAGAAAGTGCTATAAAATTAACTTGAGCATACTCTAAATAACAATTGAACCTCAGCCTTTGGGATAAACAGGAGCAGCTTAATTAGTAAATAACCAAAAAAGTAAATGATAAAGAAATTATGGAATCCAAAAATGAAGAAAAAATAAAAAAACACTTTGTAGGACTTGGTTTGTCAACTTATTGGAGTCAATTTAATGTTAGGTGCTATAGATGTTATCATATGATTTCAGAACATAGAGTATTACATAAAAAAGAAGCATTTCTTAGGTTCTGTTTTTTTGTATTGATGATATTTTGCTATCACTTTACAAATGGACAATCAATTCGAGTTAATGATTTGAAATGTGAAGAACAGATAAATCCTTCCAATATTATGATAAATAGTCCTCGATTTAGTTGGACTTACTTAGGGAATGAGAAGAGCCCGGAACAAGGGGGGTATCGTATTATGATGGCTACTTCTATAGAAAAGTTAAATTATCCAGACCTTTGGGATTCGGGTCCTACAAGCTCTTCTCAATCTGAGGGAATTGAATATTCAGGGGAACCTCTTAGACCTAAACAGAGGGTTTATTGGAAAGTTACTGTTTGGGGAAACAACAGAGGAGTGGCTCATAGCGAGCCTTCTTGGTTTGAAATGGGTAAGATGACTAACCCCAAAAAACCATTTCAACCTCACGTATTTAATAAATCAAATAATGGAGTAACAAGGATAGAAATTGATGGAAATGATTCTGGTCGGATGTTCGAAGGTATCGGAGCCGTTAGTGCAGGAGCTTCATCTGATTTATTATATGATTATGACAATCCAGTACAGAGTCAAATACTTGATTATTTGTTTAAACCTAAATTTGGAGCAGGTTTTCAACACCTTAAAGTAGAAATGGGAGGTGGGGAAAATTCTACCTGTGGCTCAGAGCCTTCACATGCCATCAGTAAAAGTGAATTATATAATCCAGTATCTCGTGGCTATGAATTTTGGCTAATGAGAGAAGCTAAAAATAGAAATCCCAATATCATTCTAGAATATTTGCCATGGAGTTTCCCCGGTTGGCTTAAACCAAATATATTCAGCCAAGAGTCTGCCGATTATTTTGTGGCTTTTTTAGATGTAGCAAAAAAACAATGGGGATTAGATATCGATTGGGTGGCCGCTGCAGAAAATGAAAATGGAACCGATAGAGACTGGCTAGTAAATATTATGAGACCTACTCTTGATGCTAAAGGATATGAAAACGTTAAGATTCAGGGGCCTGATGACAATAGTGGAGATTGGAAGATATTTGATGATTTTGAAAATGATTCAGCTTTTAATGAAGTGGTAGAAGCGGTAGGTTATCATTATGTTACGGGACGGGAATTTACCGAAGATATGGTAGACGGTCGTGGGCGTCCTACCACAGAAAAAGCAAAAGAATCATCAAAAGCTTTATGGGCAAGCGAGGATTGGAGTTGGACAGGTAAAGATTGGGATGGTGCAGGAGCTTTAAACTTGGCACGTATTTATAATAAGTTTTACATACGTGACCGTATAACAAAAACCTTAATTTGGTCTCCTATTGGATCTGTTTATGATTCCGTTATTTGGGATAAAACTGGAGCTATGAAAGCAAATTCTCCTTGGAGCGGTTATTATGAAGTTTGGCCCACGATTTGGGCAACAGCCCATACTTGTCAATTTGCAGTACCACTTCAATGGCAGTATTTAGATAATAGTTGTGGATTGTTTGATGCATCAACTTACAAAGGAAGTGTCGTTACTCTTAAAGATAACAATAGTTCTAATTGGAGTATGATTATTTGTACTGAAAACTCAGAAAATTTAGAAGTTTTTGTTAATAAAGGGTTGTCGAGAGGTGAAGTACACGTTTGGAAATCTGATTCAAATAATCAGTTCATAAAGCAAGAAAGTATTTCCCCTGAAAACGGTTTGTTTAAGATTAATCTTGATTCCAAAAGTATTTATTCTTTAACCACTACAACGGGGCAACGAAAAGGAAAATATGTTGTTCCAAAAGATAAGCCGTTTCCAATTCCTTATAAGGAAGATTATGAAAATAAAAAAGTCGGAGATATGCCTAAGTATCATTCAGATCAGAAAGGTAGTTTTGAAATAGCCTTAAGAGATGATGGAACAAAATGTTTAAAGCAAATTAGTCCAGAAGCGGGTTATGATTGGATGAGGATATACCGAAAGTCCAATATAAAACCCCATACCATTATAGGGGATGTAGATTGGACAGACTATACCTGCAGTATTGATGTTTTTGTTAAAAATGGGAATGTCGAATTAGGAGGACGCGTAAAAGGTAGTTATTTAAATGGTTATCGATTGCAGATTGAAAAAAATGGTAGTTGGAAACTTATGTATAGTCAAGAGGTATTGAAAAAGGGAATGATAGCGAATTTTGATGGAAATAAATGGCATGAACTGAAGCTTAGGTTTCATCAATCGGAGTTAGAGGTCTATGTTGATGGGGTGTCTGTAGCGAAAACCTCACATTTAAAAACTAAAGGTTATGTGTTGATTGCCAGCTCTTATGACCAAAACCTTTTCGATAATTTACATATTATCAATAATTAATAAAACACTAATAAAATAATAGAGATGATAAAAGCAGGATTATTTGGTATTGGTTTAGATACTTATTGGCCACAATTTATCGGTCTTTTAGAACGTTTGGAAGGCTATCAAAATCAAGTTGCAGATAAGATAGAGAGTTTTGGAGCTAATGTAATTAATGTTGGTTTGATAGATTCTCCTATAAAAGCAAGAGAAAAAGCTGAATTTTTAAAATCGGAAGATATTGATATCTTGTTTTTATATGTGTCTACATATGCATTATCGTCAACCGTATTGCCTGTGGTTCAAAAATTAAAATGTCCTACAATTATTTTAAATATTCAACCGGTGGCAGCGATTGATTATGATAGTTTTAATAGGCTAGGAGACCGAGGTAAAATGACCGGAGAATGGTTGGCGCATTGTCAGGCCTGTTCAGTACCAGAATTGGCCAATGTTTTTAACCGTTCGGGAATTGATTACGAATTTATAA
Organism: Joostella sp.; assembly: GCF_048266025.1. NCBI lineage: Bacteria > Pseudomonadati > Bacteroidota > Flavobacteriia > Flavobacteriales > Flavobacteriaceae > Joostella > Joostella sp. The sequence goes on from NZ_JBLXAF010000003.1 coordinate 233,364, forward strand.
CCGGTTATTTGGATGAGCAAGCCGTTTGGGAAGACATTCAAGATTGGATTGATGCCGCAAATGTAGCTGCCGTAATGCGTAATAACAGACTTGGAGTTTTAGGACATTATTACTGTGGTATGCTAGATGTATATTCCGATTTAACCAAACAAGCTTCGGCATTTGGCACACATATAGAAATTGTAGAAATGTGCGAAGTGAAAAAATACAGAGATGCTGTGACTTCGGCCGAAATTGAAAATAAAATAGAAGAGTTTAAAGCATCTTTTGAAGTTATTGACACTTGTGAACAAGAGGAATTGGTGCGAGCCGCAAAAACTTCAATTGCTTTAGATAAGTTGGTAGAAAATCACAACTTAGGATCAATGGCCTATTATTATGAGGGAGAGACAGCTAACGAATATGAAAATATTGTTACCTCAGTCATCGCAGGAAACACGTTGTTAACGGGTAAAAATGTACCTGTTGCCGGCGAATATGAAGTGAAGAACGCCCAAGCCATGAAAATTATGGATGCTTTTGGGGTTGGTGGATCGTTTTCAGAATTCTATGCTATGGATTTTAATGATGATATCGTTATGCTCGGTCATGATGGTCCAGCACATTTTGCCATTGCAGAAGGCAATGTACAATTGGTACCATTACCTGTATATCATGGAAAACCAGGTAAAGGTTTATCTATTCAAATGACAGTAAAACACGGTCCTGTAACTTTACTTTCAGTAGTAGAAGGGAAAGACGATGTATTTTTACTAGTCGCAGAAGGCGAATCTGTTGAAGGGCCTGTATTGCATATAGGAAATACCAACAGTCGCTATCGTTTTTCTATTGGTGCTAGAGCTTTTATGAACGAGTGGTCTAAACAAGGACCATCACACCATTGTGCTATTGGCGTTGGGCATATTGCTAATAAAATAGAAAAGCTTGGTAGTTTATTAAACTTAAGGGTGGTGAAGATTTGTTAGTTTCATAATTTGTTATTAGGAGGACAGAACAGGATATTAAAAAGAAATGTCCGTGCTATTTTTGTTTATTATTATTAAGGATAAACTTTTAGAACATTATGAAAAAACTTATAACTGTATTTTTAGTAGTATTGCTAAGTTGGTCTTGTGAGGCTAAACTGGAACCGATAGTACCAAACATAATCGTCATAAATATTGACGATATGGGGTGGAAGGATGTTGGTTTTATGGGGAGCAAATATTACGAAACGCCCAATATCGATTATCTATCTAATTTAGGTATGGTCTTTTCTAATGGCTATGCTTCTGCATCGAACTGTGCACCAAGTAGAGCGTGTTTAATGACAGGGCAATGGACACCACGACATGGGGTTTATACAGTGACTCCTTCCACACGAGGAAATTCAAAAGACCGGAAATTAATTCCTACTAAAAACACGCATACCTTGTCTCCAGAACATAAAATTTTACCTCAAGTTTTACAGGAGAATGGCTATGTTACCTGTCATGCTGGAAAGTGGCATTTAAGCGATAACCCTATAGAATATGGGTTTGATGTTAATATAGGAGGAGGGCACAATGGGCTTCCTAAAAGTTATTATCCGCCTTATAAGAACGTTAAGATAGAAAAAGGTAATAGCCAATATTTGACTGATTTGGTTATGGAAAATGCTTTAAAGTTTGTAGATACAGTTCAAAAACCATTTTACCTCAATTACTCCCCTTACGCTGTTCATGTACCTATTATGCCGGTGGACAGTATTGTTCCTAAATATGAAAAAAAATCATCCTGGAAAGGACAAGGAAATGCCAAGTATGCTTCTATGGTCGACAATTTGGATAGAAACATTGGTTTGTTAATAGATAAACTGAAAGCAAGAAAACTTTTTGATAATACATTAATTGTTTTTACTTCTGATAATGGTGGTTTGTATGGTATTACCAAACAAAAACCATTAAGAGCAGGAAAGGGAAGTTATTATGAAGGTGGTATTCGAGTACCTTTTTTCTTTGTGCTTAATAAAAAGATTAATCCGAATTTAAAAAGCGACACGCCTATAAGCAATTTAGATGTTTTCCCAACCATTTTAGATTATGCTGGAATTACAGATGATCAATTAAAATTAGATGGGCAGAGTTTAAAACCAATACTCCAAGAAAAAACTGAAATATTAGACCGTTCGTTGTACTGGCATTTCCCGATTTATCTGGAGGCTTATAATGTTAAGGATAATGAAACAAGGGATGTGTTGTTTAGAACACGACCAGGGTCTGTAATAAGAAAAGGAGATTGGAAATTACATTATTATTTTGAAGATAATGGAGTAGAGTTGTATAACTTATCTGAAGATATTGAGGAAAGAAATAATCTTGCAGAAACATGCCCTGAAAAAACAGAGGAGCTTTTAAAGCTATTAAAAACATGGTGGAAAGATACCAATGCGCCTATTCCAACAACTAAAAACCCAGAATATATCAATAAGATTTAAATTTATAAATTTCATATTTAAAAAATCATGCAAGCAATTTTAGGTGTACTATTTCATTCTTTAGGAGGTGTGGCAGCAGGTAGTTTTTACATGCCCTATAATAAAGTAAAAGGTTGGTCTTGGGAAACTTACTGGATGGTTGGTGGTGTAGTCTCTTGGTTAATCGTACCTCCAATAGCCGCTTGGTTAACGGTTCCCGGTTTTCTTGATATTATTGCTTCTGGTTCCCAGTCCATTTTAAGTTTTGTCTTTTTAATGGGCTTGCTGTGGGGTGTAGGTGGTTTAACTTACGGGCTTGGCATCCGGTATTTGGGTATGTCTTTAGGTAATTCTGTAGTATTGGGGTTTTGTTCGGCCTTCGGTGCTTTAGTGCCTCCCATATATTACAATTTAAACAAGACGGAAGGAAAAGAGACTTTTTCCGATATGTTGGCTTCATCGGGAGGACAATTGGTACTTTTTGGCGTATTTGTTTGTTTACTGGGGATTGCTATTTGCGGTAAGGCCGGTATGCTAAAAGAAAAGGAGCTTTCCGATGAAGAAAAAATGAAAAGCGTTTCAGAATTTAATCTCGTAAAAGGATTGGTAGTCGCTATTTTATCTGGTATTTTAAGTTCTTTTTTTAGCTTCGGAATAGAAGGCGGAAAACCTCTGGCCGATGCTGCTGTAACAGCTGGATATGACCATTTGTATGCTAATAACGTTACTTTTGTGGTGATTCTTTGGGGCGGTTTACTTACCAATTTTGTCTGGACCACTTTCTTAAGTATTAAAAATAAATCCTACAACGACCTAACCAATACAGACACGCCCATTTCAAAAAACATCTTATTTTCAGCATTGGCAGGCACCATCTGGTTTTTGCAGTTTTTCTTCTATGGTATGGGGGAAAGTAAATTAGGAAATGGTGCCAGTTCGTGGATTCTTCACATGTCAACTATTATTTTAACAGCTAATCTTTGGGGGATCTATCGCAAAGAATGGCAAGGGGTAACTAAAAAGACAAAATTTACAATTACGGTGGGAATAGCGATTATTTTGTTGTCAGTAGTCTTAGTTGGAATAGGTAATACTATGTAGGTATGTTTTGAGCTTAAAAATAAATAATCAATTTTTCGATTAGCTTATTTCATAATTTTAGTACGTATTTAAATAGTCTCCAAACAAATTTTATTCTGGCACTTTTTTTAATATTTTATTTACATTATCCCAAAGTATCTCTGCTTCACCCCCATGACAACGATAAGCACCAAATCTAATTTTAGCTTGTAGAGCACGATTAGGACTTGGAACATTCCAATTATAATCTGTACCTCCAATCCGAACATTAACATAGTGCTTTCTATTATTACCAGTTCCTTTAAAACCATTTTCCATTCTAAAAAATTTTCTGGTATTGGCAGGTATATTTGTAAGGAAAACCAATTGTCTTCCTGTTACACCTGAGCCTCCTCTTTCTTTAATTTCTTCTCTATAGATATCAAATGACACTTGTTTTGTTCCTGAAAATCGAGGCTTTGCAACGATTAAACATATAGCAGGATCTGCAGATCCACCACCACCAGAATGTTTGCCTTTTGCTTGTGCTATGTAGGTACCTGCCTTATCTCTCATATCGTCACGTTCGAATGAATCACTTACATGCCCCGCTCTTTTTATAGTTACATATCCTGTAAAACGTACAAAACTGCCATCTCCTAAATCTCCAGTATTAATTGCTGGAGTAGATCGCTCCATCCTAGGTTGCAAATCATCTATATGATTAGTTCCCGAAGCAATTTGATAGATACCATAAGTTCGACCATTAAATGTGGTTTGAGAATAATCTGCAAAACAAGTTCGGTCATCAATAATATCATTTACTGCTTTGTTTACATCGTTTCCACTGGAATATTTATATTCTCTGTTAGGGTTTTTAAAAATATCATAACATTTAGAATCATTTGTTGCCTTAACAACTAGGAAATCTGTTGAAGTTTTATTTGCTTCATTCTGGAATTCTAATTCATTAATTTCATTTTCTGAGCTACATGAAATGTTTAAGATGGAAAATAAAATGAGGGTAAGTAAGGTGCTACCTAATAAGTTGGGTTTGTTTTTCATTTTTATGAAATTTAAAAGATTTATATATTTTTCATTGATTGCATTAAGGTACTTTTTTATAACCACAAATCTATCCTGTATTATATGGTTATGAAATGCTGTGGAGTAATTGCTTAGAGGTGATATTTTAGCTTGATGAAACTATATCCGATAGGTTGTTTTCCTCTTTTTTAATAAGATTTATTATGAGTTAAAAAATGGATGACTGTGACCGCTCATAGAAGAATCAAGATATTGACATTTATATATTAATAATGACGAAAATGTGTTTGATTATCAATTAAAGGCAAATAAGGAATGTTCAATAATATAATAAAAAGATTATTTTTTTAATACTACCATAACAATACAGGATAGCGCTTAAGTGATGAGTAGTTAAATTTGATAAACTTACTATTAATTTAATTTGATCTAATGTCAAAAAACAGTGTATTGATAATCCTTTTAGGATTCTTTTTGTTAAATATATCTTGTAATCAAGATGATTCAAAATCATTAACCTCGGAATTGTCATTTAAAATGTTGACATGTAATTCCAAAGAAAATCCAACTGCTATAGAAAGTGATAATCCACTTTTTTCATGGACTATTAAGGCTAAAGGATATAATAAATCACAATCTGCTTATCACATTTTAATAGCCACTACAAAAGATAAATTAAATGAAGAGGATGCAGATATATGGAATTCTGATAAGGTAAATAGTAGCAAATCTTCTTTTGTGAAATATAAAGGTCAAACTTTAGAAGCATTACAAACTTATTATTGGAAGGTTAAGATATGGGATGAAAATGAACATACATCTGAGTGGTCTGAAGTGCAGCAATTTGGAATGGGCCTCATGAATGAAGCTAACTGGGGGGCATCAAAATGGATTGCACTGAATAAGGATACACGAACATCTCCGTATCGTTATAGAGATTACAAAACAGGTAAAATGAAAAAGGCAATGCCAGTGGAAGGATTTGCTGCTAGTTATTTTAGGAATGAGTTAGATCTTAAAAAGGAGATTGAAAATGCACAAGTATATATTTGTGGATTAGGTTACTACGAATTGTATTTAAACGGCGAAAAAGTAGGTGACCATGTACTGGATCCTGCGCCATCTAACTATGATAAACAAGCTTATTATGTAAATTATGACATTACAGAACAATTAAAAACAGGTAAAAATGCCATTGGAATCATACTAGGAAATGGGTTTTATGGACAAAACATTTCATGGAATCAAGATCCAGAGTCGCATAAAGAAGGGGTGTCCTATGGCCAACCTACTGTTCGTTGTTTGGTAAAGTTGAACTATGCTGATGGGACTTCATCAGATTTTTATACCGATGAAACATGGAAAGAATCTACTGGTCCAATAGTATTTAATAATATTTATGGAGGCGATACCTATGATGCTCGTTATGAATTAGGTAATTGGACAACTGCAGGTTATGATGATAGTACTTGGGGAAGTGTAAAGCAAGTTTCCCCCAAAGTAAATAAAATAAGTGTACAACAAATTCCAGCAATTAAAAGGTTAAAAGAATTTGAACCGCAAAATGTATTCAAAGGTTCTGATGGTGAATGGATTGTTGATTTTGGACAAAACCTAGCAGGTTGGGTCAAACTAAATGTTAAGGAAAAAGAGGGACAGAGAATAGAAGTAATTACAACCGAGGCTTTATTAACAAGTGGGAAAGACATATTTGAAGGTGCAACTGGAGGAGGTGCAAATGGAATGCCTCAGATTTATAACTATATCTGTAAAGGAAATGAAATTGAATCATGGGAGCCAAAGTTTAGTTATCATGGTTTTCGCTATGCTAAGATTAAAGGGGTATCTAAGAAACCTGATGCTAATATGATAAAGGCTGTACTAGTAGCTACAGATATTAAAGAAACAGGAAGTTTTGAATGCTCAGAAGAGCTATTCAATAAAATGCATAGTATTAGTAAATGGACAATTGTTGATAACGTACATGGAATCCCTGAAGATTGTCCACATCGTGAAAAATGTGGTTGGCTTGGGGATGCACATGCATTTTGTGAATATGCTTTATATAATTATGACATGTACGATTTCTATAAAAAATATATGGAAGATATTCGTACGCAAATGCGTCCAACAAAAGGACATAATAATCCGGAGATAAAATACCAAGTACCAACTATGATTGCACCAGGAAAGCGTACCTCGACGTATGCTAAAATAGATTGGGGTGTTGCAACTATGTACTTGCCGTGGTATAATTATTTATATTATGGTGACGATACTATTGTCAAAGATTATTATAGTGAAATGAAAGAGTTGACGAATTTTTATTTGTCTTTCAGAGGAGATAATGGAATTATGCAAGACGGAATGGGAGATTGGTGTCCACCACGTTGGGATAGAAGACTAAATCCATCCGCCATGGAATGTGATCCTATTATTTCTGCCAATGCCTATTTTTATGATGTTTTAGGTGTAATGGAACGATTTGCTAAAATAAATAACGACGCTCCTTATGAGACAAAAATGAAGGAAGAGAAAGAAGCGCTAAGGGCCGCATTTAACAAAGAATTTTTAGTAAAGATCCCTAATACAAAACATAAATGGTACCAAAGTCAAACGGCTACCGTACAAGCGCTTCAATTTGGTATGGTTCCAGAAATCGACATAAATGATGTGGTTGATGGTCTCGTATATGATATTATAAAAGTAAAAGGCGGCCATCATTCTACAGGTATTCATGGCAATCGATATATTTATACAGTATTATCGAAATATGGGAAATCTGATTTAGCATATCAAATTCTTACAACACCCGATTTCCCGAGTCAAACATATATTATGAATTCTGGTTTTACTACTTGGCCTGAACGTCAATTTGAATGGGAAAAAATGGAGGGGCCAACAAATTCATTAAATCATCCGATGCATAGTGGTTTCTCAGCTTACTTTTTTGAGTCTTTAGGAGGGATAAAATCTTCAGTAAGTAAACCTGGTTATAAAGTATTTACTGTAAATCCTGAATTTCCAATAGAGATAACACAAACGAAGATTAGTGTACCAACGCCATATGGTAATATTAATAACAACTGGACTTTCAAAGAAGGTGTTTTGTCGATGAATCTTGAAGTTCCATTTAATACTAATGGTAAACTTCTATTAAGTCCGAATGAATTAAAATCGCTTACAATTAATGGAAGTTCGTTAGAAGAGTTTAAAAAAGAAAATCAAGTAACAGTACAAGAAGAATCTAAGGTGCTTATAGGTTCAGGAAATTATAAAATAATGTATAACAAAAAACAATAAATATTTAAATTAAGATGTCATATTCAACTGTTTATAAAGTACTCTTTTTAATTTCAGGTATTATTTTTTTTGGTTGTAAATCAAAAACAGAAAATAAAGAAATTAATCCTAATGAAGAATTGCAAGCTCATACAGGAAGTTGGGGAGATCAAGGTGATGGAACTTATAAAAACCCTGTATTAAATGCCGATTACCCAGATTCTGATATTGAACAAGTTGGCGATACGTATTATATGATTACTTCCAAACAACATATGTCTCCAGGGATGCCGATATTAGAGTCAAAAGACATGGTGAATTGGAAAAATGTAGGACATGTTTTTGATAGTTTATCATGGGCAGCAGAGTATAATTGGGATAGAATGAATGGGTACTCTTTTGGGGTTTGGGCAGGAGATTTAGCATATCACGAAGGTAGATGGTATTGTTATCAAATAGATTATCAACATGGATTAATGGTTACTACAGCAAATAATATAAAAGGGCCATGGAGTAAACCAACTATGATGCTTCCAAAAGAAAAAGTTTTAGATGATCCTGCAGTATATTGGGATGAAGAAGCACATAAAGCTTATGTAATTATTAATACTGGTGGAAAGCAAAAAAGTGAAAGTAATACTATAGAAGGGAATGAGAATCGGATTTATGAAATGAGTTGGGATGGTACCGAGATTCTAGATGAAGGTAGATTAGTATATACTGGAATGGGTGCAGAAGCAGCTAAAATATATAAAATCGATGGCACGTGGTATATATTTATCGCACAGTGGACAATGGGTGATACCTCTACTAAACCTGGAGTGAAAAATCCTAAAAATGATCGTAAACAAATTGTACTACGTTCAAAAGAGAGTATATATGGACCATATGAGGTAAAAACGGTACTGGAAAAAGGATCTGTCTTTAATAATAGAAGTGCTAGTCAAGGAGCGTTAATACAAGCTCCAGATGAATCGTGGTGGTATATGCATCAATTAATTCAAAATGATGATATTCCGTTTCAAGGGAGGCCACAGTGTTTAGAGCCAGTTGAATGGATAGATGGTTGGCCTATAATTGGAATAGATGAAGATAATGATGGTGTAGGAGAACCTGTTAAACAGCATAAAAAACCAATTAAAGGATTCCCTATAGAGGCACCAAGTACTGATGATGATTTTTCCAATGCAAAATTAGGAATGCAATGGGAATGGAATCATAACCCTAGAAATAGTCACTGGTCTTTAACCGAGAGAACGGGCTGGTTAAGATTGAAGGCGAGTAAAGTATTACCAAATGATAAGGGCTTTGGACCAAACATTAATGAGTGGACTAATAATGATGGCTCAGATTCAGATTTTTGGAGAGCGAATAATACGTTAAGTCAAAGAATCATGGGGGTAACTACTGGCACTGCAATAGCTAAGTTTGATGTTTCAGGAATGAAACCTCATCAATTAGCTGGTTTTGTGCGTTTTGGGGGCGTGTTTAATTTATTAGGAATAGAAGTAGATACAAATGGTAAAAAACACTTGTTCTATATGAATCCGCTGTCTAAAAAAATAATGGGTCCTGAAATAACCAGTAATGAGTTATATATTCGTACTTCGAATAAAAGTAATCAAGCCACGTATGAATATAGTTTGGACGGAAATACTTTTAAGAAATTTGGACCTACTTTCACCATAGCTTTTGGTAAATGGACAGGGGATAGATTAGGGTTCTTTTCTTGGAATGAAAAAGAAGACTCTGGTTATATTGATGTTGATTGGTTTACTTACGACTATGACGGACCTAAGGCCGTTATGAATGAATAAAAATAATATTGGAAGGCTTATTTTAGCAATTTAATGGTATTTAATCCTGATGAAAAATACATTTTTTTGCGTGGATAATAAAGTTATTATATATTTTCCTTTAAATAAATTATATACGATTCAACCTTTTTAAAATATGATGACCCCAAAAAAAATCAATTTCATCGTGACAATTTTTATGGTCACGATGCTACAATTTTCTTGCTCTAATACGGAGAAAATCACAGAGATAATAGATAATCCAGATATAGAAAACCCTGAAGAAACAGCTCTAGATCCTGATAAAATCGTAAGTATAAATACAGGTGCAACTGTGGGATCATTTTATAATTTTTGGTCTACACGACCGATGATTAATCAAACTAGATTTAATAGCGCAGGATTTAGAGCTTCTGTAGAAGATGTAAAGTCATATGTGAAAAGTTTCAATTTAGTTCGAGTGCTTGGAGGAAGAACAGATGATTTAAATAACTTTTATAAAGGTGTGGACAGCAATGGAAATATCATTACAGATTTCAGTGATTTGATAAGTAGTATGCAAGGTTTTATGCTAACTGGATTAAAACCTCGTATTGTATTGGACAATGTACCCTGGGCAATGAATGCTGAACAAGAAATTAATACCTATGGGAATACCAACCCACCAGATGATTACAATATATGGAGGCAATATATAAGTGCTTTTTTAATGGCATTAATTAATGAATTTGGTTTCGAAGAAGTAAAAACTTGGCGATTTAGAGTAGCCACAGAACCAAATTATGTACCAGAACATTGGAATGGTACCAAGGAAGACTTTTTTAAACATTACGACATCACTGTAGATGAGGTTTTAAAGGTAATACCAGATGCTATTATTGGTCCAGGAAATAATTTAACAGAGGGGAACGCCACATTTACTACAGAAATTATAGATCACTGTGCCAATGGGGTTAATTATGCTACAGGAGAAAAGGGGACACAAATGGATTTCTTTTGTATTTCTTACTATGAGAAAATTGATGAAAATACTGTGCGATTTAAAAATACAGTTGAACAGTACAGGGATAAACTCGATAGTTATCCTCAGTTTAGGGATATTCCATTTGATATTCAAGAATTTGGAATTTTGCGTGATGAAAATAAAGTTAGAGGTCTTAGTTTAAACGACGCAACAGAGTTAGGTGCTAGTTGGTATGCCAGGATAGCTGATCTTGCTTACGATTATAGATTGGCAGAAATTTATGATTGGGGTCAAGAGTTTGAGTTAGGTAATTTACCACAAGCAAGAAAAAATGTTACCGAAATGTTTTTAATGATGCAAGGAGGTAGTAGAGTAGCCGCTATTGATCACATAAATGAGCATGCAGGCGTAGTACCGGTAGTTAAGGGTGATGCGATTTATTTATTGGTGTACAACCATAATACTTCTAGAAATAGTAGTTCAAAAAGAACGCTATACCCTCAATTAGAGGGAGGTTTTATAAATGGTGATTCTAAATGGAAAATGAATGAGTGGACTGTAGATAAAAACCATGGTGTCTTTATCCATGAGCTCTATAAAGATATCAGAGCTGCTGGAGTTAGTGAAAAAACTAATGGGCGTATATACGGCAATAGAGCATCGGACCGTTTTGAAGATGGATGGAAAAATGTATTTAACGCTAATTTTACTAAATATCAAGAAATGGCAGCGTTGCCTCAAACTATTACAGATTCTATCATAGATAAAAAGGATGGAAAACTTACCTTAAAAGTAGATTTGGAAGCACATGCTGTAAAATTAATTAAACTTGTGCCAGAATAAATCAACCAATTACAATTGTAAATTATTTTTTGTCATATCAGAACCAAAAAGCTGTCCCATATGGGACAGCTTTTTTTAGTAATAGATTCTATAGAATAGACTATAAAAGATGTCAATATTTATTAAATAATAATTTAACAGGATAAAACAGGACAAGAATTAAATTATTTAACGATTATTTTGAGGTATTCTAACTAACATTAAAAATTATATGAAATCAAAAGCTAAATTTTTATTGCGGTATAACAGTTCATTTTTTGGAATAATTCTTATGATGTTTTGTTATTCTTCTTTACAAGCCCAAATAGTAAAAGGAACTGTGTCTGCTGATGGGCAACCATTGCCAGGGGCAACAGTAATCATTAAAGGAACTAGCAAAGGGACTACCACCGATTTTGATGGTTTTTATACGATTGAAGCATCCGCTGATGAAGCCCTTATTTTTTCTTATGTAGGCTTCGCAAAAAAAGAAGTTTTGGTAGGGAGTCAAACAGAAATTGATGTGACTTTGGAAGCAGATAATACTTTGGATGAAGTTGTTGTAATTGGATATGGAACACAAAGAAAATCCGATTTAACAGGATCAGTTTCAAGTGTTAGTGCAGAGGATGTCAATGTGAATCCAGTATCACGAGTAGATCAAGCATTACAAGGACGAGCTGCAGGGGTTCAAGTAACGCAAACGAGTGGAGCGCCTGGTGCTGGTTCGGTAATTAGGGTTCGAGGAGGAAATTCTATCACTGGAAGTAACGAGCCTTTATGGGTAATTGACGGTATTGTGGTAGGAACTAACTTTAATTTAAATAATATTAGTAGTAATGATATTAAATCTATTGAGATTTTAAAAGATGCTTCCTCTATTGCCATTTATGGTTCAAGGGGAGCAAATGGAGTTGTATTAGTTACAACCAAAACAGGTACAGGAGCCGGAGTAGGAAAGCCTGAAGTAAGTGCTAATGTTTATACGAGCATGCAGATGGTTCCAGAGTTACCTAAGATGTTATCTCAGCCAGAACAAATTGCTTACACCAATGAGAGTGCAGCTTTCAGAGGAGCAGCAATACCTTTTCCAGATGATCCATCAACTTATCCAAATAATGATTGGTTTGATTTGTTATTAGGTCCAGCACCAATCTATAATGCGGATATGTCTTTAACTGGATCTAATGATCATGTAAATTATTATACATCTTTAAACTACTTTAATCAGGAAGGAATAATTAAAAGTACAGGTATAGAAAAGTACATATTTAGATCCAACATTGATATTAGATTAAGTGATAAGTTAAAAACAGGGTTTAGGGTGAACTATTCTTATATAGATCAACAAAATGGACTTGCTAATTTCGGAAACGCAATAGCAACACTTCCAACCCAAGCCATATATAATGACGATGGAACCTATAATGGCTTTGATGAAGTGGTGGGTTCACCGTGGTCCAATCCAATTGCTAATATAGCATTGAATACAAATGAAACATTTAGAAATAATTTTTTAGGATCTTTTTATATTGACTTTAGTCCTTCCCCAAAATGGATTATCCGTTCTACTTTTAGTCCAGAATTTGATAATTCAAAACAAAATAGATTTACATCTAGTCAAAGTCCAAATCTATTGTACTTGGGGGAAGGCGGAAGTGCAAGTGTTAGAACAGTTGCAACCAAAGGCTGGAACAATGAAAATACAGTTCAATATCAAACTGATATAGGAGAGAATCATAATATTACAGCACTAGCTGGAGCTTCTTTTCAGAAAGTTAAAACTGAAATTGCAGAGTCCGAAGCTTATGGAATTACCAATGATGCTACAGGTTTCAATAACCTAAGCAATTCAGATCCTGTAAGAAGTATCGTAACTAGCGATTACAATGGTTTTCAAATCGCCTCTTTCTTTGGAAGATTAAATTATTCATTTAAAGATAAATATTTATTAACCTTAGTGGGAAGAACAGATGGAAGTTCTGTATTTGCGGAAGATAATAAGTATGAATTTTATCCTTCTGTAGCTGCAGCGTGGAAAATTACAGAAGAACCATTTATGAGAAATCAGGAGGTTTTTAAAGAGTTGAAATTACGTGCGAGTTATGGTAAATCGGGTAATCAAGCAATCGATCCTTATAGAACTAAAGGAATTTTAGTGGAAGCCAATACAACTTTAAATGGAATTCAACAAACAGGTTTAACATTAGGAAGACCTTCCAATCCTAATTTAAAATGGGAAACAACAAATTCATTGGATATCGCATTAGAAGCTTCGTTATTCAATGGTAGAATATTCACCGAGTTGAATTATTACTATAAAAAAACGAATGATTTACTATTGGATGTGACCATTCCAAAACAAACAGGTTTTACGAGCCAATTACAAAATGTTGGATCCTTAGAAAATAAAGGATGGGAATTTAGTTTAAATACGATCAATATAACTAATGAGAACTTTAACTGGAAATCAACCCTTATGTTGTCTTCCAATAAAAACAAGATTCTAGATTTAGGGGATGTAGACTATATTGACGTAGTAGTAGATGAAATATTGGGTTCAGGAAATACAAGACTTATGGTCGGTGAATCGGTACCCGTATTTACAGGAGTTAAATTCTTAGGAACATGGAAAAGTCAAGAAGAGATAGATGCCTCAGGATTAACGGATCCACAGGTTGTTGGTGGTGCTAAATATCATGATGAAAATGGAGATGGGATTATCTCAAGAGAAGATGCAGTAGTATTAGGAAGTCCTTTGCCAGATATCATCTTTGGATTTGAAAATACCTTTAGTTATAAAAACTTCGATTTTTCAATCTACTTGCAAGGAACAGAAGGAAATGAAGTATATAATTTAAGAATGCAAAATCATTTTTTTAATCGTGGAGAAACTACAAAATTCGCTGAAGTTGCAGACCGTTGGACTCCAGATAACCCTACCTCAGACATTCCACGAGCAGGCGGTGACGCTGTAACTTCAACACCACCTAACTCAGCATATGTAGAAGACGGTTCTCATATAAGGCTTAAAAATGTAAGATTGACTTACAATATGCCAGTAGAGAAAATGGGACTTGATGGTTTAAAAAATGCATCCATTTATTTAACCGGAACAAACTTATTCCTATGGTCAGATTTTAGACTAATTGATCCTGAAGGTAGCAAGTTTGGTAGAAGTGGTTTAGGGAACATAGCACAAGGGTATAATGATGGTGCTTATCCAAACCCTAGAACTATAACCCTTGGTTTAAACGTAACATTTTAAAAATTTACAACAATGAAAATTAAAAATATATTTCTATACGTTTTTGCAATTTGCTCATGCATTAGTTGTGAGAGTTTTTTAGAGGAAGATCCTAAAGCATTAATTGCTCCAGAAACATTTTATGAATCAGAGTCAGATGTACGTCAAGCTGTGGTTGGTTTATATAGTATTTTAAAGAATAACTCTATTTACGGACAGTTAGGTTTAGATCTTTTTTATGACAACGGAGCTGATATTTTAGAACCAAATAGGGCTGCGGACATTATAGAACCGATAGGCAATTATTCTTTGAACGAGGCTATTGCTGATGTTTCAGCGCAAAAAATGAGTGTTTCTGATACTTGGAGAGATTTATACCGAGTTATTTATAACGCTAATATTATTATAAACCGGGTAGATGGTAATGATGCAATAGCTGCAGATGCTCAACTAGAAATAATAGGTGAAGTTCGATTTATCCGTGCTTTGTGTTATTGGCATATTGTAAACCTATGGGGAGATGCGCCATTTTATACAGAAGATCTAGAATTAGAAGAGATTCGAATTTTAGATAGAACAGATGAAGACCTAATTATAGCTACTGTTCTAACTGATTTACAATTTGCACAAAAATATTTGAAATCTACCTATTCTGAAGAACAAAGAGGGAGAGCTTCTAAATGGGCAGCAGCAATTGTAGAGGCTAAAGTATATATGCAGGAGCAACAATGGCAATCTGCGTTAGATAAATGTCTAGAGATAATAAATGAATCTCCGCATAGGCTATTATCAAATTATGCGGATGTCTTTGATCCGAAAAACGAATATAATGATGAAATTATATGGTCTTTAGACTTTGCTAAAGATATCAGAGGGCAGTTTGAAGAAGGTACGTTAGGTGCGGATGGGAGTTATCCAACTGTATTTGGAAATGGTAACTGGAGACCAAGTATGTTTGCCCCGCGCTTGAGAGATGAACCTAAAAATTCTAGTGAGAGAAGTGCTTTAGAAAATGCACTTTCAGAAAGAGGAGAGGCATTTAATGGAACAGGTTTGCAAGTAGCATCTAAAGATTTTGCAGAAAAATTTCCAGAAAATGATTTAAGAAGATCAATAAATATAGTTGATAATTATTTAGGTTTTGAATTAAATTTCCCATACATGGGGAAAGTTTGGAATCTAGATGTAGATGATTCTCCGCGATTTAATCATAGTGATAATAGGTTGATATTTCGTTTAGCCGATGTATACTTAATGGCAGCAGAGTGTGAAAATGAAATTAATGGACCAGGTAATGCATATCAATATATCAATGAAGTACGTGAGCGTGCTTTTGAAACCACTGCAGAAGCAGAACTTTCAGGACTTAGTCAGCAGCAATTTAGAGAAGCAATATACGATGAGCGTAAATGGGAGTTGGCAGGAGAGTGTATGAGACGTTACGACTTAATAAGATGGGGGATTTTACTTGACGTAGTTCAGAACCTAGAGTATAGATTTTGGAATCCTGATAAAAATATCAAACCATGGCATGTTAAGTTGCCTATACCACTTCAAGAGTTACAAACCAATCCTAATTTATTAGAGTCAGATCCAACAAATAATGGATATAGGTAGTTTAGTTTTTAGTTAGCTTTTATTAAGGTCGAAACATCTTCATTTCGACCTTAATATTTTTAATTCCTTCAAACAGTTTACTATGAAAATAATTACGTTACTTTTTTTTGTAATAATACATTCAGCCATTTTTTCTCAGATTAAACATGGGTTAAGAGACGAACAAGGGAGGCATATAATTCCAAGGGGATTTGTTGTAAATACAAATGACCATAAAGGTGAAGTTTATTTTGATAGTGACGATTATTTTAGAATGGTAAGATTGGGAGCAAATACTCAAGTTATTAGATTAGAATTGGGGAAGCTTAGTACTTTTCCTGGAGGGAAATTGGATGAAAATTACCTTAGAAAATTAGATACATTAGTTAATTTAGGAAAAAATGTTGGAATAAAAACGGTTTTTAAAATGACTGTTTATGGGGTTAAAGATTTTAAATGGGAGGAATTCTGGCGTAATAGTAATAATGAATATCTAACTTATATTAACGCTTGGAAAGTTATTTGGAAAAGATTTTCTGATTATCCTTCTGTTTTGGGCTATGATATTGTTAATGAACCAAGAAAGTTAACAATGGAAATATCATACTCAAGATTAACAAAAGATTATCTTATTCCACTTTATCAAAAGATAATAGATGAAAGTCAAAAAATAAATCCAAACAAAAAGATTCTTGTTCAATCCATTTTTATGAACAAGGGGGAAGGAATTGATAACAATCAATATGCCGAAATAACTTCACCGATAAATAGGAAAAATATTGTTTTTGCACCCCACATTTATCAAAATAACATTGATTTTATAAAACCTGTGATGGATAGGTTTGATAAAGAATCTGCCATGCTAAATGCTCCAATTTTAATAGGTGAGTGGGGCTTTCCTACTTTTGCTACTACTGATACCATTATAGATGGCAAACTTGGGCAATTATCATATCAAGAATTATATATTAGAACAGCAGAGGTATTCGATAAGATGGGTGTTGGGTCAATAAAAGCATGGTTTTTAGGGAATCGTAGTATGCAAAATTTTTTACCTGGTGGCCCATCCACCTGGGCGATTTATAGTGATAGTACTGCTGTGGGTACAGTTGAAAGAAAATATATAACCGATGTTATAGCACGTCCGTATCCTCAAATAATTGCGGGAGACATCCAAAACTTTTTATTTAATCATGCTACTAGAACTTTAAATTTAAAGGTTCAAAGTGATAACAGTAAAGGAGCATCTAAAATTTTTATCGGCGCTAATCGACATTATCCCGACGGTTTTTCGGTAATTATAGAGAATGATGTAGTACTATTTTATAATCCATTGAAAAATGTAGGACTAGAAACCTATAAGTGTCCACAAAACGTTACTCCATCAGATTTTATTTGGGATTCAAATACTCAGAAATTAACAATTTTACGATGGCCTAAAGATAATCATGAATTATCTGTTAAAGTACTTCCCGGATTACGTAATTATAAATAACAAAAATTTATTATTGATGAAAAAACTATGGTTAATAAGTGTATTAATTATCTCTTACTTCAATGTTGAAGCACAAAATAATGAACACTCAAAACCTTTATCAGATAAAGAAATTGATAAAAAGGTATCAAGTTTAATTAATAAAATGGCCTTAGAAGAGAAGATTGCTGAAATGACGCAAGATGCTCCTGCAAATGATCGATTAGGCATCCCTTTCATGAAATTTGGAGAAGGGCTACATGGTTTATGGTACGATGGTGTTACTGTTTATCCGCAGGCAATAGCAGCTGGGTCCACGTGGGAACCTGCATTAATAAAAAAAATGGCAGCGCAAACAGCAATAGAAGCCCGAGCTTTAAACATCACTCATATTTATTCTCCTAATTTAGATGTTATTTCTGGAGATCCTAGATATGGAAGAGTAGAAGAGTCTTATGGAGAAGACCCATATTTAGTATCTAGGATGGGGGTTGCCTTTATTCAAGGGATGCAAGGCATGGGAGAAGAACAGTTTGATGAAAATCATGTGATGGCTACTGCAAAACATTTTGTTGGATATCCCGAAAATCGAAGAGGAATTAATGGGGGTTTCAGTGATATGTCTGAACGTAGATTAAGAGAAGTTTTTTTACCTCCCTTTGAAGCTGCAGTCAAAGAAGCCGAAGTAGCCTGTATTATGCCAGGTCATCAAGATTTTAATGGTGTACCATGCCATATGAATAAGTGGTTATTGCAGGATGTTTTAAGGGAAGAGTTAGGTTTTAACGGATTTATTGTGTCAGATAATAATGATGTTGGACGATTGCAGACGATGCATTATATTACTGAAACGAGAGCTGAAGCTGCATTATTAGGACTACAAGCAGGAGTAGATATGGACTTGGTTTTAGGGAAGCCATTAGACCTTTATACCTATCACGAAAATGTTTTAAAAGATACAATTACTAAAAATCCAGAATTAGTAAAGTATATAGATAAGGCTACCTCACGTATTTTAAAAGCAAAATATAAGTTGGGGCTTTTTGGTTCTAATTTGAAAGATGTTAAAGCAGATACTATTGTTAGCAGAAAGGAACATCAAAGATTTGCTCATGAGATGGCTCAAAAAGCAATCATCTTATTAAAAAATGATAATGATTTATTACCCTTAGAAAAAGCTAAGATTAATTCGTTGGCTATAATTGGGCCTAATGCTCACGAGACACGACCAAATAAAGGTTCTTATTCTTTGCTTGGAGGTTATTCAGGACTACCACCATTTTATGTTTCTGTACTAGATGGTATTAAAAATAAAGTAGGGAATGATATTAAAATAAACTATGCTAAAGGATGCGATCTATTAAATGATTCAAAAGAATCTATTCCAGAAGCTGTCGCTATGGCAAACAAATCTGATGCAGTTGTACTGGTGGTTGGAGGGTCACGTCGTACAGGTGGAGAAGGTGCCGACCGTGCCAGTTTGGATCTGTATGGTGTACAAAAAGAATTAGTGGAAGCTATTCATAATACAGGAAAACCCGTTATCGTTGTTCTAATTAATGGACGTCCATTAGCTATTAATTACATGGTTGAAAATATTCCTTCCATTTTAGAAACATGGTATTTAGGAATGCATTCTGGAGATGCAATAGCAGATGCTATTTTTGGAGATATCAACCCAGGGGCGAAATTAACTGTTTCTTTTCCAAGATCTGTCAATCAACTTCCTGTAACATATTTAGAACGCCCTGACTTTATAGGATCTGGAAAGGGACTATATAAAGATGAAGATAAAAGTCCATTATTTCCTTTTGGTTATGGTTTAAGTTATACCACTTTTGAATATGGTGCTCCAAAATTAGAAAAAGCTAATATCAAAGTTGGGGAAGAAACAACCATTTCTGTAGAAGTCACAAACACGGGAAATCGATATGGAGATGAAATAGTACAAATGTATGTTCGTGATGACTATGCCTCCGTAGGACGTTATCTTAAAATGCTTAAAGGGTTTGAACGCGTTTCTTTAAAACCTGGAGAAACTAAAACGGTGACATTTAAATTAGGGTTTGAGGAGCTTAATATTTTAAATCAAGATTTGAAAAAGGTAATAGAGCCCGGAACTTTTACTATTTCTATAGGGACATCTTCTAAAAAAGAAGATTTAAAGACAGTGACCTTGAGAGTAAAACCCTAATGTATGGATATTGGAATAAGTTATCTATGGGGAAGTTTTATATTGTTTCTAAGCTTACATATGACTGCCCAAACCAGCAGTTTAGTTGAATCAGAAGTTTCTAAAGAGTTTTATTTTGAAGAAAAACAAGGTTTAGTAGTAGTAGAAGCTGAAAATTTTTATAAACAAACAAATTCAGAGGTAAGACAATGGTACAAAATTGTCAAAGATCAAACAGTGCCTTTAGAGTTAGGTACTATTGAAAAGCACTGTTCTGGAGCTAGTAATGATTCTTACCTAAAGGTACTGCCAGATACTAGGGTTACACATTCAGATACATTAATTCATGGTCAAAATTTCTCTAATGAAGCGGGAAAAGTTGCAATTGTGAGTTACAGCGTAAAGTTTAATTCACCTGGACGTTATTATGTATGGGTACGTGCCTTTAGTGCAGGGAGTGAGGATAATGGTATTCATGTAGGTTTAAATAATTCTTGGCCTGAACACGGTAATAGAATGCAATGGTGCGACGGAAAAAATAAATGGACTTGGGCAAGTAGGCAACGAACAAGAGATCAGCATTGTGGAGTACCTCATTTTATATATTTAGATGTTAAAAATAAAGGATTTCATGATGTACAATTTAGTATGAGAGAGGACGGTTTTGAATTTGATAAATTCATATTAACAAAAGACATTAATTATACTCCAGTTGCTATGGGACCAAAAGAAATCAACTTTCGCAGTGATAAGTAACTTTCTATAACTATAAAAAATTTAAAATCCGATTTTAGTATAAAATCAAATGTTTTTTTAAAAATAAATGATGATGAAAAATTTAATATATACAGTTGCTGTTTGTATGGTTTTTAATATAACAGGAGCTCAATCAAAAGTTAATGCACCAAAAGGGAGAATAGCAATTATTGCTGATGGGAATTCTCCAGATCCAGATGATTTGGGAGGTACTGCCATTTCTATTGCATTACTTCGTGCTGTAGGATTAGAAAATAGATTAGTGCATTATTCACATAGTTGTGATTTAGTTCGTGTAAATAGAATATCTGAAGCAGCAGAATATGAAAGACATGCTATGATGCAAACTGCCTGTAATGGTACAGCAAGGCGATGGGGTGGTTTTGAGAACTTAACTTTTTATGATGCCAAATGGCAATTAGATGAAACAATCAAAGATTTGAGTAAAGCAATAAATAATTCATCAAAAGAAGACCCTTTATGGATTATTGAGGCAGGAGAACCAGACATTATAGGTTTTGCTTTGGAAGCTTCTAATAAGCAAAAACATCAATTTGTTAAAGTCATAACCCACCACCCAGCTAACGATGATGCGGGAGATTTTTATAAATGGAAAGAAATAATAGATTTTGGTGTTGAGGAAGTGCGTATTCCAGACCAAAACATTAATTTAAAAGTTGATGAGCATCAATGGGATTGGGCAAAGAATCATTCTGATGACCGTATAAAATTTGTTTGGTTAATGGGAAAGATGGCTGAAATAGATGATGTCGTTAATTTCCAAAAAGGAAAATGGGATTGCTCAGATGCAGGAATGGTACTTTATTGGATTACAGGGGCAACCAGTGGCGGACTTAAAAATGGAAGTGTAAATGAAGTGAAAGCTTTATTAGAAAATTATATACATAATAATTAGATTAAAAAAATAGTTTTATGCAACGAATAGCCTTTAAAATGAAACTAAAAGAGGATCAAAAACAAGCTTATAAAGACCGTCATGACAAGATATGGCCCGAACTTAAAAAATTATTAAAAGATAATGGTGTAAGCGAGTATTCTATATTTCTTGATGAGGAAACAAATACCCTTTTCGGATATCAAAAAGTTCAAGGTAGTGGAAGTTCTCAAAATTTATCTAATGTAGATATTGTAAGAAAATGGTGGGATTATATGGCAGATATAATGGAAGTAAATTTGGATAATTCACCCGTTTCCATCCCTTTAGAAGAAGTGTTTTATATGGAATAGATAACGTTAAATTTAATTATTATATTCTTATTTACAGTTTTTAATAACACCCCTACAAAGCAGTATAAAAACAAAATATTCATTAACTAAATTTAGCATCCGGATTAAAGCTATTAGTTGACGACTTTCAACTACTTATGCTTAAATTCCACGTAAAGTTTCAAAAATTCATTGGTACAGTATTCTATATGATACGTGGTATTATGATACGAATTTTAGTCAATGATTTAAAATTATAATAGTTTTTATAGTTGTTTCTTAAAAGCAATATCAATATTAATTTCTAACAAATGTTAAAGAAAAATACACTGAAATATCTCTCACTATTATTAGTTTGTTTTGTTTTTTCAAGCCAGGTTTCCTGTTCTAATAAACAACAATTGATGCCAGCAGTTGATTTAACTATTTCTGAAGGTTTTAAAAATCCATTAGGGTTTTATAATCCTGAACCTACATTTTCATGGAAACTACCAGTTTCTGAAAATATTAAAAAGCAGTCCGCATATCAAGTGGTGGTAGCTAGTAGAAAAGATAATTTACCAAATCAAGGAGATTTATGGGATTCAGGTAAACAAGATACAGATACTTCTAACTGGATTAAGTATCAAGGAAAAGCACTAGAATCGCGTCAAAAAGTATATTGGCAAGTTAGGTTTTGGAATCAAGATGGTAAAGTTTCACAATGGAGTGAAGTAAATTCATTTGAACTAGGTCTTTTGAATAATTCTGATTGGAAAGCACAATGGATTGGTTTAGATACTGCAAAAGATAGTATTAAAGGTAAAGGGGGAACACTTATTCATAAACCTCAGTATTTAAGGAAAAAGTTTAAACTTTCAAATGATGTTGTTTCCGCCAGGTTATATATAACTGCTAAAGGAGTATTTGATGTATCCATAAATGGGCAAGATGTTAGTGATGACGTAATGCCCCCAGGTTTTACTACCTATGATAAACGTATCGAAACTATTACTTATGATGTTACCAATTTAATAGAACCTGAAGAAACCACCATTGGTATAGAACTAGCTTCTGGTTGGCATTCAGGTAGATTGTTATGGGGTAACACTCCATGGAATAATACTGTTTCTCCTAAAGTTTTATGTCAGTTAGAAATGATAATGGAAGATGGTTCAAGGAAATTTATTGTAACTGATAAATCTTGGAAGGCAATGACTAATGGACCACTTCAATTTTCAGAAATATATGATGGTGAGATATATAATGCAAATTTAGAAATGCCAAACTGGGCCACTAATAGTTTCAATGATAGTGCTTGGAAAGTAGTTCAGGTTGAAAATCTAGAAGAGAAAGTTAATTTAGAACCGAAGCGACATAATACTGTTAAGGATAAAATTAAACTATCACCAAAAGAAATAATAAAACGAGAGGAAACTTTAATTTTTGATTTAGAACAAAACATGGTTGGAGTTCCTTTGGTTAACGTACCTATGAAAAAAGGGGATACGCTTAAAATAAGATTTGCTGAAATGCTTGCACCAGATGGTTCATTTTATACAAAAAATTACCGTTCGGCCAGGTCTACAGATTATTATATAGCCTCAAAAGATGGAGTTGTTTCTTATATGCCCAAGTTTACATTTCATGGATTTAGATATGTTGAGCTTAGTGGGTTTGACAGTACACAGGAACCGAGAAAGAACTGGGTTACAGGTATAGTTCAATATTCAGATTTTGATGATAATGGTACTTTCGTTTCTTCTCACGACAAATTAAACCAACTGCAAAGTAATATTGTTTGGGGATTGAGGGGGAACTTTTTTGATATTCCTACAGATTGTCCTCAACGTGATGAAAGATTGGGATGGACAGGAGATGCTCAAGTTTTTGGGCCTACTTCTATGTTTAATGCAGATGTATATAAATTTTGGGCAAGTTGGATGCAAAGTGTTCGGGAGGCTCAATTAGAAAATGGAGCGATTCCTTGGACTGTACCCGATGCAACTAAGAACAAAATAGCCAGTTCAGGATGGGGTGATGTATGCGTTATCATACCCTGGGAAATATATAGGCGAACTGGTGATAGTGGATTTTTAGAGGATAATTATGAAATGATGAAGCGTTGGGTAGCTCATCATAAACAGATGTCTGAGAATTATATTTCAAATATGATGTCATTTTCCGATTGGCTTCAACCATTTTCAAAAAATGATAATACTAGAGGAGATACCTCCCGAAATTTAATAGGAACTGCTTTTTTTGCGCGCTCAGCAAAACTTACTGCTTTAAGTGCAGAAGTTATAGGGAAAATGGGCGAAGCCAAGAAATATGAGCAACTTTACAAAGATGTAGCAAAAGCATTTGAGAATGAATATTTTGATGAAACTGGTAAAGTAAAAAATGTAACGGAAACGCAAACTTCCTATTTATTAGCCTTAGCCTTTGATTTAATAAACGACGAAATTAAACCAAATGCCCAAAAGCATCTTCTAGAAAAAATTCATGAGGCAGACGATCATTTACGTACTGGGTTTTTAGGAACACCATTATTATCTAAAGTTTTAGATGAAATGGGAGAGATTGATTTGATGTATAAATTACTATTTAATGAAACGTATCCTTCCTGGTTTTATTCAATTAATCAAGGAGCCACTACTATTTGGGAGCGTTGGAATAGTTATAGCAAAGAGGAAGGATTTAATCCTCAAAATATGAATAGTTTAAACCATTACGCATATGGAGCTATAGGCCAATGGATGTATGAACGTATTGCAGGAATTGCACCGTTAGAAGCAGGGTATAAAGTAATAAAAATAGCTCCACAGCCTCATCAACCATTAACCTCAGCTTCAGCTAAATTAAATACCCCTTACGGTGAGGTTTCTAGTGCATGGGAGATTAAAAACGACAACTTTATACTTGAAGTTGTTATTCCTCCAAATACTTCAGGGAATGTAATTATTCCTGCTAATTCTTCTAAAGGATTAGTGTTAAATGGACAGGTTTTTAAGGATAGTTCAAAAGTCAAATTAGTAAATACTACTTCCAGTTCTTTTGAAATTCATGTAGAAGCAGGGACTTATAAATTTGAGACTAACTATATAGAAAAGTAAATATAATAGGAAGATGAAAACCAAAAATACAATTTATTTAGGCCTAATTACTTGTTTTATCTTTATTGGTTGCAAAAAAGAGCAGTCAATTAAGCGTAACGAAGTACATCAAAATAAACCTAATATAGTATACATACTTACCGATCAGTGGAGAGGTTCTGCCCTTGGCTATGCTGGTAATTCAGATGTAAAAACACCATACTTAGATGCATTCGCAAAGGAGTCAGTCAACTTTACTAATGCAGTTTCTGTTACACCCGTTTGTACTCCACACCGTGCTGCATTATTTACTGGTAAGTACCCAACAACAACAGGAATGATTGTCAATGATGTGTATTTACCAGAAGAAGAATTAACCATGGCTGAAATTTTTAAGGCAGAAGGTTATAATACTGCTTATTGGGGAAAATGGCATTTAGATGGTCATGGACGTTCTACATATATTCCTAAAGAAAGACGTCAAGGATTTGAATATTGGAAAGCATTAGAATGTTCACACGATTATAATAAAATGCCCTATTACGATAATGACAATCCTGAATTAAAATTTTGGGATCAATATTCCCCATTTGCTATTGTGGAGGATGCTAATAAGTATATTGAATCTCATGCAAAAGAACAACAGCCTTTTTTAGCAGTAGTATCCATTGCTACACCACATTTCCCTCATAATTCTGCCCCCCAAAGATATAAGGATATGTATCCACCAGAATCTTTATCGCTTAATCCAAATGTCAATTCAAGTTTAGAAAATCGTGTTAGAAAAGAATTACAAGGTTATTATGCGCATGCAACTGCTACCGATGAAGCCATAGGGAAATTGTTAAAAAAAATAGACGATTTAGGCTTGTCAGATAATACCATAGTAGTCTTTTCTTCAGACCATGGTGAAATGATGGGAGCACATGATGTAAAGCCTTTTCAAAAGCAGGTTGCTTGGGATGAATCTATTCGAGTACCATTTTTAGTGAAATATCCCGGAATGAGTCATCAAAAGGGGACAGTTGTAAATGCGCCTTTGAATACCCCTGATATATTGCCATCGCTACTTAGTTTATCCAATATTAAAATTCCAGAAGGAATCGAAGGGGATGATTTATCAGAATTAATGAAAAATCCGGATCCAAATGTCGACAGAACCGCATTAGTTATGAATGTTGCTCCTTTTGCGGGGAGTTATCATAATTTACCTTATCGCGCTATTCGAACTAAGCAGTATTCCTATATACGAACAATAGATGGGGCTAGTATGTTTTTTGATAATATCTCAGATCCATACCAAATGAATAATTTATTAGATATACCAGAGTATAGTACCATTCAAAAGGAATTAGAAAATAAATTAATTAAGCAGCTAGCATCAATAGGAGATGAGTTTAAGCCTAGGGAATATTATCTTAAAAAGTATAATTATGTTTTTGATAATGATAAACCTGCTGTTCCTTATTGGAAATTTGACCAAGGAAAAGGAGTAGTACAGTCTCCAAAGCCTATCAATAAATAATAATTTATAGAAATTGTTATATAGCCCTTTTTGAAAGATGTTAAAAGTTATCATGTCAGTGTAAGTGAAGTGGATATTTAGAGAGAAGTCAATCAAGGTTTTAACCTCGTTAAGTAATTGTTTATTTGACGTAAATAAGGCCTTTTAACTAAAAACATGAAAGCAAGATATTTTATTTTACTAGGGATTTCAATAGTTATTTTTTCGTGTAATGCTAAGAAAAAAGTTGATAAAGAAGAGCTAGCTAAGCCCAATATCTTATTTATATCGGTTGATGATTTAAATAACTGGGTATCAAACATTGAAGGTTTTTCAAATGCTAAAACGCCTAACTTTGATAGATTGGCTGCTATGGGAGTCACATTTACAAATGCTCATGTTCAAGCGCCATTATGTGGACCGTCTAGAGCTTCAGTAATGACTGGATTGCGCCCTTCAACAACAGGTATCTACGGAATGATACCCGATAATAAAATTCGTCGTGAGGAAAATTTAGCTACAAAAGATATAGTCTTTTTACCGGAGTACTTCAAAGATAATGGGTACCATACAATGGGAATTGGGAAACTTTTTCACCATCATGCACCAGATAGTGTTTTTGATGAATCTGGAGGCCGTAGAAAAGGTTTTGGTCCATATCCCGACAAGCGATTTGTTTGGGATGGATTTGGAAAAGGTGTTAAAGGTATCCATGGTAGAACTAATACCGATTGGGGTGCTTTTCCAGAACAAGATTCTCTTATGCCCGATCATCAGTCGGTTAATTGGGTTATAGAGCGCTTAACTAAAAATTACCAACAACCTTTCTTCTTAGCCTTAGGCTTTCAAAGGCCACATGTACCTTTATATGTACCTCAAAAATGGTTCGACCTATATCCAATTGAAAGTATACAAACGCCGCCATATTATGCAGATGATTTAGAGGATATTCCGCCCGTTGGTTTAAAAATAAACGATTTACCCATGATGCCTTCAACAGAATGGGCAATTAAAACGGGAGAGTGGAAAAATATAGTACAGGCGTATTTGGCGTGTATCAGTTTTGTAGATTATCAATTAGGGCGCGTATTAGATGCCTTAGAAAATAGTAAACATTCAGAAAATACGATTATCGTGTTGTGGTCCGACCATGGATATCGTTTAGGTGAAAAGGGAACTTTTGCTAAACATGCGCTATGGGAAACGGCTACAAAGGCACCGCTAATGTTTGCTGGATCAAATTTGCCAAAAGGGAAAAAAATAGATGTTCCTGTAGAGATGTTATCTATCTACCCAACCTTGTTAGAGTTGAGTGGATTACCAGAATACTCTAAAAATGAAGGTAAGAGTTTGGTCAAGTTGATGCTAAATAACCAAGGTTTAAAAGAGTCCTATGCTATTACTACCTATGGAATGAACAATCATGCAGTTAAAGTAGATGGTTACAGGTATATTCAATATGAAGATGGTACTGAAGAATTTTACGATCATGAATCAGATCCAAATGAATGGTATAATGAAGCAGACAATCCAATTTATAAGGAAAAAAAGAAGAGATTAAAGAAGTTGTTGCCAAAAGTAAATTCAGAGTGGGATTTAGAAACTAACTATACTTTTCAACCCTATTTTGTGGAGCAAAAAGTTCGTGTAAATGGTAAATCTGTTAAAGATCTAGAAGTAATTGATTCAGAATAATGAATGGATATTTTTAAGGTAATAGTATTCAATAATATAAATAAAAAATGAAATTAATTTCAGAAATAGTACTATTTTGTTTGTTATTAACAACATCATATGCTTGTGCTCAAATTAAATATGAAGAAGTAAAACCTAATATCATATTCTACTTAGCAGATGATCAAGATGTGTATGATTATGGTTGTTATGGTAATGAAAAAGTAGCTACACCAGCGGTAGATCGTTTGGCGGAAGATGGAATGTTATTTACAAATGCATTTACCGCACAAGCGATCTGTGCTCCAAGTAGATCTCAACTTTTTACAGGTAAATACCCTTTAAAGAATGGCTGTTTTGCTAATCATACAGCCACCAAAACCGATATAGAGAGTATCACCACACACATGAAAAAATTAGGATACGAGGTTGTATTGGCAGGGAAAAGTCATGTAAAACCTCATAGTGTGTACCAATGGGATAGAGAATGGGAGCCTATACCTATAAAAGGGGTGCCTCGAGATTATATTCCCTTAGATAGTATTGCAACTTATTTAGAAAATGCAAAAAAGCCGTTTTGTATGTTTATCACATCAAAGTACCCACATAGTGAGTATTTTGATATTGAAAATCCACAAGCTGAAGATATCAAATTTTATCCCTTTAATGAGAGTAAAAAGAATGACAAGGCTTATGTGAAAACAAAGGCAGGTTATTATAGAAGTATCGAAGAAGATAATACACAATTAGAAGAAGTTTTAAAACTAGTTGATACTTATTTAACAGACAATACGCTTTTCATTTATAGTGCGGATCATGGTGTTTCAGGAAAGTTTACTGTAAAAGATATAGGACTAAAAGTGCCTTTTGTAGCGCGATGGCCAAAAGTAATAAAACCAGGAACTATTTCTAACCAATTAATTCATTATACAGATGTATTGCCCACATTTATGGCTATTGCGGGAGCTAAAGACACAGAAGATATGGATGGAAAAAGTCTTTTCCCCTTGTTTGAAGGGAAAGATGTTGAAGTAAATAAATATGTATATGGGGTAAGTACCAATCAGAATATTCTATATTCTGAAATATTTCCTTCTAGAATGATTCGGGATAAGCGTTATAAATATATTAGGAATTTTAATTCAAAAGAAATTGTTGAAAAAAATTTAACTGGAAAACCAAATGTGGATTATTTTATAGAAAGAGGAGCAAATGCTTATGAAAATGTGCCTTTTGAAGAATTATACGACATTCAAAACGATCCTTTTGAACAACATAATTTAGCTAAGAATCCAGTTTATAAATCAATCAAAGAAAAGTTAACAAAAGATATGTTCAGCTGGATGAAAAGGCAAGGAGATATTTTAAGTGAAAATATGGTTGGAATTCCTATTATTACTCCAAAAGGAAATAGAGGATTTGAATTAGATCAAGATACACCAAGACGAAAAATACCAGAAGATAGAAAAAACACATTAACAACTGACGATTATATTGTTATTGAACATTGGAAATAAATTAGAACATGAAAAGACTATGTATATACACCTTGGGTTTATTAACAGCTTTATCATCCTGTCAAGAAGTGAAGGAAAAATCAACAGTTAGACCGGAGAAAAAACCAATGAATGTTTTGTTTATAGCTGTAGATGATTTACGTCCTGAACTTAATTTTTACGGAGCTACCCATATAAAATCACCAAACTTAGATAAATTAGCTAGCCAAAGTTTAGTTTTTGAACGTGCATATTGTAATGTTCCCGTATGTGGTGCATCGAGAGCAAGTTTATTAACAGGAACACGGCCTTCACGACATCGCTTTTTTGATTATAAAGCAAGAGCCGATACAGATGCTCCGAATGCCATTTCTTTGCCCATGACGTTTAAAAAAAATGGATATAAAACCATTTCAAATGGTAAAATATACCATAATATAGATGATGATAGCTTAGCTTGGGATAAAATATGGTTCCCAAAAGGAAATATTCGAAATTATCAATTAGAAAAGAATATTAAACAAAATGGTAATGCAGATTTAGCTATGGGAGGTGCAAGCGCTTTTGAAATGGCACAAGTAAGTGACGAAGCTTATTTTGATGGAGAAATTGCTAGAAAAGGAATAGAAGACTTGAAAAAGCTTAAAAACTCCAAGGAACCATTTTTTTTGGCCATGGGTTTTATGAAGCCTCATTTACCATTTAATGCTCCTAAAAAGTATTGGGATTTATATGATAGAAGTAAAATAGATTTACCAAAAACTTATTTGCAACCAAAGTCTACTCCTAACAAAGCATTTCCTAATTATGGAGAATTACGTAATTATGGAAATATTCCCAGAAAAGGAGATCTTCCAGAAGGTTTAGCAAAAGAATTAATACATGGTTATTATGCCTGTGTGAGTTATGTAGATGCACAAATTGGTCTTGTGCTCGATGAATTAGAAAAAACAGGTTTAGCAGAAAATACAATTGTGGTTTTATGGGGAGATCATGGGTGGAATTTAGGAGATCATAAGCTATGGTGTAAACATGTTAATTTTGAAACAGCTCTTAGAGCTCCTTTAGTGGTTAAAGTACCAGGTAAAACCCATGGAAAGCATAGTAACGCTATTACCGAATTTATTGATATATATCCAACTCTATGTGATTTGACAGGATTAGAAGTACCAAATACGACTGAAGGTGTGAGTTTTTTACCCATTATTAATGGTGAGGAGAATACTAAAAATTGGGCTGTTAGTAAGTTTAAAGATGGTGTTACGTTAATAAAAGGTGATTTGTTTTATACGGAATGGACTGATGATAAAGGTGTTGCCTACGAGCGTATGTTGTTTGATCATAAAGTAGACGCTCTTGAATTAAATAATATGGCTGAAAATCCTGAAAATAAAGAGTTAGTTAAAGAACTAGCAACAGAATTAAGACAGAAGTGGGGAAGTGATTACTTAACTCAAAAATACATAACAGATGAGCAGTAGCTATGGTAGAATAACAATTGTTATAATGTTTTTTTTATGGAAACATTTATCTTTTTCGCAATCTTTAGAGCACCCAGTTATTTGGGTTACCCAAGACGAAAAGCAACATGTATTAGCGTTAATTGATCAATATGATTGGGCTAATTCTTTGGTGAAAGACTTACATAAGGCTGTAGATGAAAAAGTTGATAAACATATAAATGATCCAGATGCTATTTTATTTACCATACCACAAATTTCTGATGATAGTAATTTAACAGAGTTTCAGGCAAAAACAGTAGAACAGCATACAAAAGTTTTAACAGAAGCTTCATATGCTGCTATTTTATATTTTTTAACCGAAAAAGAAAAGTACGCACAATTTTCGGCAGATATATTATGGTATTATACAGATGTTTTAGTTAAAAGAAATGTGAAAATGACCACCATTTGTGGTAATAAATTTTATGATCCACGTACTACGTATGCTAAGTTTGCTATTACATACGATTTCATTTATAATTTTTTAAAAGAGAAGAAAACAAAGGTATATAAAAGTGCTATAAAAAGAAGAGTTCCTGTTGATAATGAGGTTTTTCAAAAAGTAATTTTGAATATGATTGGCAGCACATTACAAGAATATGGACCACCAGATCAACATGGAAAGTTTGTGTCAAACCACCCTATTTTAACAGCCCCGGGAGTTTTATTTGGTATATTATGTGTTGAAGACGATCAGGAGCGGAATCGATTGTTTAATATTTTTTGGGAGCAAGGTACCGCCCACCAAAATTCATTTAAAAACACAATACTTCCAATGTTTGGAAAACAAGGTGTTTGGCCAGAATCTACAAGTTATAGTTTTATGCCAATAGTAACCTTAATTTTAAATGTTATTGATCGTGTCTATCCAGAAATGGATGTTACTAAAGATTATAAGAAGGTTTTTAATGGGAATTTTTTATTTGATAATCTAAGAATGCCTGATGGCAGATTTGTACGTTACGGAGATTCCAAAAGAAACCACGATGGCACTCAGGAATTGTACCGTTATACATTAGAAATGGCACAACGTAGAGGGTATGAGCAATTAAAGAACCAAGCTCAAGTGGCATTAAGACAAGCTTATGACGCAGAAGGCGGCTATAATCCAAAGTTACGAGTTTCAGGTTTTGATAATTTTGATCCATTACAACTGTTTTGGGGAGTTCCAGTTACTATTGAAACTAATTCTCAAATAGATTTTAAAAAACCAACTGTGGTAGTAGAACATGCAGGTATAGCACTTCAAAGAAATTACGTTGAAAAGGATAATGAATTATACGGTTTATGTGGGATTATTGGAGGAGCCCATTATGTTCATTCCCATGTAACAGGAATAACAATGGAGCTTTATGGAGCAGGTTATGTAATGGCTCCAAATGCAGGTTTACCACCCACAGTGAAAGAACGAAGAATACCATTACACGAAAATTATTTTAGACTGTACGCAGGTAACAATACAGTAATTGTAAATGGGAGTTCACATGGTAATCAACCAGGTTCATGGAAAGATGGTGCTTATGTTTGGCAAAATAGGGTAGTCAATGTCGCCTCAGAGCCAAAACACTTAGAAGATCCCATTACTGAAAATTTTAATTTTGCTACACAATTTTTAAGAGATACTGTGAATAATTGTATTCAAGAACGTACGTTGAGTACAATTAGAACTAGTGAGAGAACAGGCTATTATTTGGACGTTTTTCGTTCTAAATCATTAGATGAAAATAAATTTCATGATTACATATATCATAATTTAGGAGATACGTTACTACTTGAAAAAGGAAATCATAAACCGATTCAAACCCACTTTACTAGTCGATATCAAAATGATATTGGAGATGCAGTACAGTCTCCTGGTTGGCGTTACTTTGAAAACACAAGTGCAACCGAATTCATAACAGATGCAATTACAGCAAAGTTTCAGATAACATATGATAATAAATTCATGAACATGTTTGTTCCTAAAGGAATTGAACGTAGTTATACTATTGCTGAAGCTCCAGCTACTCGAGAAGCTAAAAACGGTTATGATAGTAAGCCAACTAAGGTTTTAGTAATAAGACAAAATGGGGAGGCTTGGGATAGACCTTTTATTACAGTATATGAACC
The DNA here is from genome assembly GCF_048266025.1 of Joostella sp. Lineage (NCBI taxonomy): Bacteria > Pseudomonadati > Bacteroidota > Flavobacteriia > Flavobacteriales > Flavobacteriaceae > Joostella > Joostella sp. The sequence goes on from NZ_JBLXAF010000003.1 coordinate 266,600, forward strand.
ATCAATTAAATCTCAATCAAGTGTACTTAAAGTAAGCCCACTTAAGGATGGAGAAAAAACGGTAGGAGCTAGTGTTATATCCAAAGCCGATGGAAAGGTAATTACTGATCATATTATATCACTTGATGATAAAGATGCTTCTTATTCTAACAAAAAATTAAAAATAGAATTTAAAGGGCGTTTAGGTATTGTTAGGGTAGTAGAAGAAAATGAAAAGAAGAAAGTTAGCATCTATATAGGAGAAGGTAAAATTTTAAAATATAAATCTTACGTTCTTGCGGCTGATAATAACGATAAGGTCTTTAAAGAATATTAAAATAAATTAACTTATAATTAATATATAAAGCTTAAGAACCACATAGAATGAATTTTATAAAAATGATAATATTACAAATTTTTTATTATTGTTTCAACGAATGAAGTTTCCTTTTAATAGATAGACACTCGTTATACGTATGAGAAGTACAGATAATGAAATAGTAAAAAAAGGAATGAATTATTTGATCAATAACTGGTAAATGGGCAGTTTGTCTTTGAAGGTATAGGAATTATTCCAAATTGGAAAGGTAGACTTTCTACATTTATTTTGAATCTATAAAATTTAGAATTATTTCAATATTAATAATTGACTATGGCAATTCTAGTAACTAAGGTGTACATAGTTTAAAAAGAATAAATTTTAAAGATTACAATAGCAGCACTCTTTAACTAATAATTAGTGAATTCATATCTATGTGATATACGTTTTAGTAATCAATCTTTACGCACAGATTTGTATTTACTTCTCTTAATAACCAATCCAGTATCTATAAAATGAAAAAAACAACACTACTTTTAATAATTATTGTGCTTATTTGCTTTTCATCATTAGCGCAATCTGAAGATATAATTGATAAGGGGGATTTTAAAACTCCATACTCACAATACAAACCAATGCCTTTTTGGCATATGAATGGAATGATGAAAAATTCTGAAATTGTCAATCAGATGAAAGATGCCCATGAGATGAATTTCAGTGGATTGGCAATTTTACCGGTTCATAATACTGAACCAGAATTTTTAAGTGATTCCTATTTCGAGAGATATAAATTTATATTAGAAACCGCCAGAGAGTTGGACATGAATATTATTATGTATGATGATACAGGGTTTCCAAGTGGTAATGCTGGTGGGAAAATAGAAAAAGACTATCCGCAACATGTTCGTAAAAGCTTAGAGAAAATTGAAATCCCTATAAAACAACGGCCATATTTCAAGAGTTTTGTTCCTGATGGTATCTTACTTTCTGCAGTTGCCATGAATATGGAAACGAAAGAACGAATAGATTTAGCTCCGTTTATAGAGAATAAGTTATTGTCATGGAGTGTTCCTAAACGGGGAGACTGGCATGTGCAATTTTATATGTGTAGACCCGGAACATTTTGGAAAAGTCATATGCCAGTAGATTATTTAGATGAGGAGGCTGTAAATATCTTTATGGACCTTACCTATGAAGAATATGCTAAGCGTTTCGAATCGTATTTTAAAAATACCATACAGCTAACTTTTTTTGATGATGTAGGCTTTTTAAGGAGAGAGCGTACATGGACAGGTAAATTCAATGAAAAATTTGAGGCAGTAAATGGATATGCTCCTACGTTGTTTTATCCTGCATTATGGTATGATATAGGACCAGACACAGAGGCGGCAAGAGTGGCTTTTTTTAATACACGATCTGAGTTACTCGCTGAAGGGTATCCGAAAAAAGTAACAGAATGGACTAAAAAACATGGTCTTAAGAATACAGGACATCCCCCAGGAAATTATGCTATCCAACCAGTAGATATGCATGGCGATATATTTAAGTTTTTTAGATATACCGATTATCCTTTAACGGATGCTATTATTGATTATGGTCATGGGAGAGATGGATATAAATTAATAAGTTCTGCAGCAGATTATTATGATAGACCTATAGTCGCTACAGAAGTATTTGGCGCCTTTAAAGAAGATATCGTAGACACCAATATGTTGTATAGAACAACAATGGAGCTTTTGGTTCGAGGTGTGAATTTTATGGTGCCTCATGGTATGTGGTACGATATTGATAAAATAGGTATTCCACCTTTAATTTCAGCAAAAAGCGATAAACTAGCACCAGAATTACCAGATTTTAGTGATTTTATTGGTCGCTCTTGCTATATGTTGCAAGGAGGAAGGCGAATTTCAGAAATAGGAATATTATATCCTATTGCAAGTTTACAGGCAGGTTATTATTTTGATGCTCCCGAAAATACTAAACGTGCGGGTACTTGGGCATACCCAGAAGCCGATTATCAAGAAGTAGGTAGGATATTAACAAATGAGATTCGTAACGATTTTACATTTATCCACCCTGAGTTTTTAATCACAGATAAATATAAAATAAGAGGGGATAAATTAGTATTGGATAATGATGATAATTATCAAGAATATAAAGTAATGATTATCCCTGGGGGTAGTGTTATATCTTTGCATGCACTTCAGAAAATTAAAGATTTTTATGCCAAAGGAGGAAAGGTTATTGCGACGACTCTATTAGCTTCAAAATCTTCAGAATTAGGGAGGGATCAAGAAGTTAAAGCGTTGATTCAAGAATTATTTGGAGAAAATGCTAATGATAATCCTACGCTACAAACAAATAAAAAAGGGGGTAAGGCTATTTTTATCAGTAATCCTACAGAAGAAAATTTAAGGAAAGCATTAGCTAGTTTCCTTCCAAACCCAACAGTTTATTTTGAAGAAAATCCTATTGTTACTAGTGAATTGGGGCTGTTTTCATATCTTCAGAAAGAAAAAAATGGAAAGAATATTTATTATTTTGCAAACTCTAGTGATCAAGAAATAAATACTACTGTTTATATCAAAGGAAAAAAACAGATCGAAGTATGGAACCCATCTAGTGGCTTAACTTCTTCTTTAAAAGCTATTGGAAATAATAAATTAGGGAATGATATTTATACTAAGTTCAGTTTAAATTTAAAAGCTGTTAGTAGTACTTTTTATGTTGAGAAATGATTTTAAATAGTCAAATAAAAATTACCCATAATGATTTCGACTAATAAAGTAAAAGCAAACTTAAGAAAACAATGCCAGTAAAAGTTTCTTTTAGTCGTGTTAATGATAGAGTCTAAATACACTTATTTGCAGACTTTCGGAAGAACCTTATAGGGATAGCTCCTTGGTTAGAACTAGGGGCTAATAATTATTAGGAGGGTGTTTTACGCGAGAAATACATAATATTCTCCTGATGGTACTTATCCTCTAATAGGACGTTCTTAAGCATATCGTTTAGGTGCTTTTCAATTTCTATCACAAATTGCTCTTTTTGAAGAATTTCCTGCGAGCATTAGACCGAACCAAGCACGTGGTGCTTTAAAAGCAGTTATTGAGGCGCATTTGAAAGCAAAAGGAATGTTTACGCCAGATGGATGGTTGCAAATAAGCCTCTATGGTCATCAACAAGGGATTGGAGAACGATATTTATCTACAGGAAATTTGTACATATATACAGCAGTTTTTTTGGTGCTAGGACTAAAGCCCGATAATCATTTTGGTGTGAGGTGTCGGTAGGTTGGAGTCAGAGATAAATATGGAGTCAATAAGTTTTTGTACCTCTCGAGTGCATAGTACTAAGGTTTTCTATTTAGTTACATACTTGTCATTGAATAGTTTGAAACGAGAAAATGTCATTATTTTAATAATATAAATACGAGCTTAAAAAGCATTTTTTTTATAATACAGTGTAATACAGGATAGATAAAAATGATTTGTAATATAGATTTACAATCGTAAAATAATTATAAAAAAAAGATATGGATAGTCCTGTTAAACAATTTAGTCATGTAGATTACCTCTGGGATAATGAAAAAGCTGCTGAATTAGGTGATGATCAAGTTGCTTTATTTTTATATCGTTCTAATATTTTAGGAGCAGATTTAAGAATTACTAATTACGGAGGTGGTAACACAAGTTGTAAAACAATTGAAAAAGACCCGCTAACAGGAGAAGATGTGGAGGTAATGTGGGTAAAAGGTTCTGGAGGGGATATTGGAACTTTAACCAGAAAAGGTATTGCGGGCCTATATACAGAACGCTTAAGAAACCTAAAAAAAGTCTATGGAGGGTTAGAAGATGAGGACCGTATGGTTGGATTGTTTAATCACTGTATTTATGACTTAAATAGTAAAGCTCCTTCTATAGATACACCATTACACGGTTTGTTGCCATTTAAGCATATAGATCATTTGCATCCTGACGCTCTTATTGCTGTAGCAGCAGCAAAAGATAGTGAGAAAGTTACCAAAGAGATCTGGGGTGATACCATGGCATGGGTGCCTTGGCAACGTCCAGGTTTTGATTTAGGTTTACAATTAGAAAAATGCTTAAAAGAAAATCCAGGAATTAGAGGAATTGTGCTAGGAAGCCATGGTTTATTTACTTGGGGAGATACTTCTTACGATTGTTATATAAACAGTTTGGAAGTTATTGAAAAAGCCTCCGAATTTATAGAACAGAAAATAAAAGAAAAAGGAAATGTTTTTGGAGGTCAGAAACTAAAGAGTTTGCCGAAAACTGTACGATCGGATAAGGCTGCGCAGTTAATGCCACTACTTCGAGGATTGTGTTCTTCTGAAAATAGAATGATTGGTCATTTCTCAGATAGTGAGGTAGTTTTAGAATATATAAATAGTAATGATCTAGAGCGTTTAGCGCCCATGGGGACCTCTTGCCCTGATCATTTCTTACGTACTAAAATACAGCCCTTAGTTCTTAATTTAGATGTTAATGAAGATTTATCGGAATCAAAAGCTGTCCTAGAAAAATTAGAGCCTGCTTTTGAAGCTTATAGGCAAGAATATGCAGATTATTATAACACATGCAAACATGATAATAGTCCTGCTATGAGAGATCCTAACCCAGTTATAATCATTTATCCAGGTGTTGGAATGTTCAGTTTTGCAAAAAATAAGCAAACTACGCGAGTGGCTAGTGAGTTTTATATCAATGCGATAAACGTTATGCGTGGTGCAGAGGCTATTTCAGCATATACTTCATTGCCTAGACAGGAAGCATTTGATATTGAATATTGGTTGCTAGAAGAAGCAAAGTTACAACGTATGCCAGCTGAACAACCACTATCAAGAAAAGTAGCTATTGTTACTGGCGCAGGTGGAGGGATAGGAAAAGCGATTGCCGATAAACTAGTAGCAGAAGGAGCTAATGTAGTTTTAACCGATATTAGTGAAGAGTCTTTAGAGGAGGCAAAAAAAACTTACAAGAAAGATCAAATTGAGACAGCTATTTGTGATGTGACAAATGAAACTTCTATAATAGCAGCATATAAAGCAGCTTCTCTTGCTTTTGGTGGTGTAGATATAATTGTTCATTCTGCAGGTTTAGCAATATCTAAATCATTAGAAAATACTACGCAGAAAGATTGGGACTTATTACAGAATATCTTGGTTAAAGGTCAATTTTTAATGGCGCAACATGGAGTTTCTATTTTGAAAAGTCAAAATTTAGGAGGAGATATCGTAAATATTGCTAGTAAAAATGGACTTGTTGCTGGGCCAAATAATGTAGCTTATGGTACAGCCAAAGCATCTCAACAACATATGTCAAGATTATTGGCTGCAGAATTGGCAAAAGATAAAATTAAAGTAAACACAGTTAATCCTGATGGTGTTATTGTAGGTAGTAAAATCTGGGAAGGAGATTGGGCAGAAGGAAGAGCTAAGGCTAATGGAATTACGGTAGAGGAACTTCCAGCTTTTTACGCGAAGCGTAATTTATTAAATGAGATTATTTATCCTGAGGACATTGCGAATGGTGTTTTCTCATTAGTGGGAATATTAGACAAATCTACAGGAAACATAATTAATGTAGATGGCGGTATGGCTAATGCATTTGTTCGATAAGTAGAATTTAAAAAAAGAGTCAATAGGTTAGTTTATTACTCATGTTTGAGTTGTTATTTAGTAGTTGTAGCAAAAACCTTTCATAGGTTGAAATATATCAATGAAAGGTTTTCTTAAAAAACAAAATTAATATGAAATTATCACAATCACATATATCCGATTTTAATAAAAAATCTGATGAAGAGTTAAAAAATCAATTTGATTTTTTAGCAACTACATTGGATAAAAAAAATATAGATACAGAAAGTGTTGTAAAAAACCTTTCTAATTTTCAAGTAGCGATTCCAAGCTGGGCCTTAGGAGCTGGAGGAACGCGGTTTGGCCGCTTTTCATTCTATGGGGAACCTGCAAGTCTTTCACAAAAGTTGGAAGACGTCGGCTTACTACATGCGCTTACACAAACAGCTGGAGCAATATCATTACATATTCCATGGGATGTTCCTGAAGATTATAATGCAATAAAAGAACAAGCTGCTTCTTTAAGTTTAAAATTTGATGCAGTAAATTCTAACACTTTTCAGGATCAGTCGGGATCAAGGGAAAGTTATAAACATGGATCGCTTTGTAACACTAGTAAAGAAGTTAGAGAACAGGCTATTGCGCATAATCAAGAAGTTATAAAAATCGGCGAAAGATTGGGGTCAAAAAGTCTTACAGTTTGGCTAGCTGATGGAGCAAATTTTCCAGGTCAAAATAATTTTCAAACAGCCCTTGCCAATACAGAAAGTAGCTTAAAATCCATTTATAAAACACTTCCAGATGATTGGAAAATGTTTATTGAGTATAAGCCTTATGAACCTAATTTTTACAGTACTGTAATTCAAGATTGGGGAACCTCTTTTATGTTGGCTAATGCTTGTGGGGATAAGGCTTATACCCTTGTAGACTTAGGACATCATTTACCAAATACCAATATAGAGCAAATTGTATCTACATTGATGTATAAGGGTAAATTAGGAGGATTCCATTTTAATGATAGTAAGTATGGAGATGATGATATTACAGTTGGAAGCATTAAGCCCTATGCCTTATTCTTAATTTTTAATGAATTGGTTTATGGAATGCAAAACAATCCTCAAAATCCTGAATTATCATGGATGATTGATGCTAGTCATAATATAAAAGATCCATTAGAGGATTTAATTCAGTCTTTAGAAGCTATACAAGAAGCATATGCTAAGGCTTTGCTAGTGGATCAAAGTAAATTAAAAGAAGCTCAATTCGCTCATGACGTTGTTGCTTGCCAAGAGATTTTACAAAATGCATATAGAACAGATGTACGCCCACTAATAGCTCAGGCAAGAAAAGTAGCAGGGGGAGCAATAGATCCATTAGCTATGTATAGAGCCTTAAATTTACGAGATACATTAATTGAAGAAAGAGGAAAGCATACAATTGCTACAGGTTTATAATATACATGAAACAAAAAGTAACAGCAGTATTTGATATTGGTAAAACCAATAAGAAGTTTTTCTTATTTGATAAGAATTTTAAGGAAGTTCATAAAGAGTATATCTCTTTTGATGAAATTCTGGATGAAGATGGACATCCAACCGAAAATCTTCCAGCATTACATAAATGGCTGAAAGAGGTTTTTAATCGTATACTAAAAGCAGATGAGTTTGATGTGAAAGCAATAAACTTCTCTACTTATGGAGCTAGTTTAGTTCATTTAGATAAGGATGGAAATCCATTAACACCTTTATTTAATTATACTAAACCTTTACCTGAATCGATAATAAATTCTTTTTTTGAAGCATATGGACCTAAAGAGGATTTTCTAAAAATAACCGGTTGCTCAGACTTAAGTTTGTTGAATTCAGGTTTACAGTTATATTGGATTAAAAAGACAAAACCAGAAATATACAACAAGATAAAGTACTCTTTGCATCTCCCACAATACCTTAGTTATATTTTTACAGGCATACCCTTAAGTGAATATACAAGTATAGGTTGCCATACTGCTCTTTGGGATTTTAACCAGAAAGATTACCATAGTTGGGTGTATCAAGAAGGTTTAGATAAGATTTTACCTCCAATTGTTTCAACTGAAACAAGTATTAATATGAATTATAACGGTAAACGAATCAAAATAGGAGTGGGTATTCACGATAGCTCTGCTGCATTATTACCTTATGTAAGGAGTATAAAGAAAAAATTCGTTTTGGTTTCTACAGGAACTTGGAGCATCGTTTTTAATCCGTTTACAGAAAACCCAATAACTACTGAGGTAAATGATAATGAAGCAATAAATTATATGAGAATAAATGGGAAGCCAGTTAAGGCTACACGTTTATTTTTGGGGAATGAATATAAGCTACAAGTAAAAAAACTGGATGCCTTTTTTGATGTTCCCGATGAATATCACCGTCATGTGAGATTTGATTATGATTTGTATTTAAAAATTATAGATGATTTTAAATACTGTTTTAAATGGGAAGGTATCCATGATGTTGATATGCCAGTTAAAACGGAAATGATTTTTGAAAATTATGAAGAGGCATATCATCAATTAATGACAGAATTAGTTTTACTACAAATTCAAAGTATAAAAAAAGCAATAGGAGCAGATGATATCTCTAGAATTTATGTCGATGGTGGTTTTAGTGATAATGATGTATATATTAAGTTATTAGCACATTATTTTAGAGGTATGAAGTTAAGAACCACCGATTCTTCTTTAGGTTCTGCTTTAGGAGCTGCTATCTCTATATCGGATGCAAAATTAAATTCTAAATTTTTAAAAAGAAATTATGCACTTAAAAAGCATGTACCATTTATAGTAACTTAAAACAATCATTTAGAATCTGAAGCTATTTTATTTAAAATTTTCATTCAAAAAAAATGCCAAGAAAAACAAAATTAATACATCCTCGAGATGAAATAACTACCATTATTAGTAGGATATATAAGCGAGGAATGACAACTACCTCTGGAGGAAATATTTCTGTAATTGATAATAATGGAGATATTTGGGTTACTCCTTCAGCCATTGATAAAGGTTCATTAAGAGCTTCGGATATTATTTGTGTCAAAAAGGATGGAACCATACTTGGTAAGCATAAACCATCATCAGAGTTTCCTTTTCATAAAGCAATTTATGAGGCAAGGCCAGATATAAAATCTGTAATTCATGCCCATCCACCAGCATTAGTTTCTTTCAGTATTGTAAGAAAAATTCCTAATACTAATATTATTTCACAGGCTAGGCATGTATGTGGGCCAATTGGATATGCTGAGTATAAATTACCTGGAAGTGAAGCGTTAGGAGCTGTGATTGCAGATGAATTTAAAAAGGGATATAAAGCTGTAATTATGGAAAATCATGGTACCGTGCTTGGAGGTAGTGATTTAACAGATGCTTTTGAACGTTTTGAAACTTTGGAATTTTGTGCACGGACTATTCTATATGGATCTCAAATAGGAACTCCAAAATATTTATCAGATCAGCAGATAAATGATTTTGAAGCCCAAGCCACTGGAGTTTTGCCAGAAATGGAAGAAACAGTGTTTCCATCCGATGAAGTAGAAAAGCGTTTGGAAATATGTAATATTGTCCAACGCGCTTGTCAACAAGGGTTAATGATAAGTACCTACGGAACAGTTTCTATGCGATGGAACGAAAATGACTTTCTTATAACCCCAACGGGTATGAATAGATGGGATTTAGGTATTGAAGACATTGTGCAAATTAAAGATGGACATCGCGAAAAAGGTAAAACTCCTAGTAGAGCCGCTTGGATTCATCAAGAGATTTATAATCGTAACCCCAATGTCAATTCTATTATTATGACTCAATCACCTTATTTAATGGCATTTGGAGTAACAGGGACCTATTTAAATGTGAGAACAATACCAGAGAGTTGGATTTTTTTACAAGATATTAACGCTATAAAATATGGATCTCATTTAAGGAACAGTAATAATTCCGAAATAGTAGATAATTGTGCTACGGCATTAATAATTGAAAATGACTCAGTTATTATTACGGGTGATAAATTACTTCAAACTTTTGATTATTTGGAGGTGGCGGAATTTAGTGCAAAATCCATAGTACTCGGGAATTCCTTAGGAGAGATGGTTCCTATAAATGATAATCAAGTGGAAGACTTAAGAAAAAAGTTTTTAGCATAATAAGTATACAATGGCAATGAATTTTGATACACGATATCCATCTATTGACGACTTAAGAACTAAAGCTCAAAAGAAAATACCAAAATTTGCTTTTGAATATTTAGATGGCGGTTGTAATGAGGATGTTAATATAATTAGAAATACATCTGAATTAAGAGAAGTCCAGTTGAAGCCTAATTATTTAAGAACTCATCAGGGATCGAGTTTGAAAACGAATCTTTTTGGGATAGAGTATGATGCCCCTTTTGGAATAGCTCCCGTGGGTTTACAAGGACTGATGTGGCCAAATTCGCCAGAAATATTAGCCAAAGCAGCACATCAACACAATATTCCTTTTATTTTAAGTACAGTTACCACCACTAGTATAGAACGTGCAAGTAAATTAACAGAGGGAAAAGCTTGGTTTCAACTTTATCACCCAACCGAGAATAGATTACGAGATGATATTATAAATAGGGCAGCAGCAGCAGAATGTCCAGTATTAGTTATACTATGCGATGTTCCTACTTTTGGATTTAGGCCTCGAGATATACGTAATGGACTGGCTATGCCTCCTAAAATGTCTCTTCAAAATATCTTACAGGTTTTAGGAAGTCCGCACTGGGCTTTACAAACTCTTAAGCATGGACAGCCGAATTTTGAAACACTCAAACCATATATGCCAAAAGGTTTAGATTTAAAACAATTGGGGAAATTTATGGATCAAACATTTAATGGACGATTAAATGAAGAGAAAATAAAGCCCATTAGAGACATGTGGAAGGGGAAACTTGTGCTAAAGGGAGTAGCTTCAGAATATGACGCAGAAGAAGCAATAAAATTAGGCTTAGATGGAATAATAGTATCAAACCATGGAGGTCGACAACTAGATGCCGGAGAGTCCACTATAAAACCCTTATCTACTATTGCTAACAAGTATGGTGATCAAATCGAGGTAATGATGGATAGTGGCATTCGTTCTGGTCCGGATGTGGCTCGGGCAATGGCTACTGGTGCTAAATTCACTTTCATGGGACGTTCTTTCATGTATGGAGTCTCTGCATTAGGACATAAAGGAGGAAATCATACCATTTCACTTTTAAAAACAGAATTACAACAAGTAATGGAACAGCTTTGTTGTGAAAAGACTAGTGACTTTAAAAATCACTTAATTAAATAATAATACACCAATTTTAAGATAATGAAACACTATAAGCAATTTATAAACGGACAATTTGTAGATTCTAAATCAACATCAGGAATAGAAATATTAAATCCATGTACCGAAGAAATTATTAGTACCATACCTACAGGAACAGAAGAGGATGCTAATAATGCTCTTGAATCCGCCAAGTCAGCACAACCTGCATGGGCGTCTTTGCCAGCTATTAAAAGAGCTTCTTTTTTACATAATATGGCTACTGTTATTAGAAAAAATAGAGTTTTCTTAGCTGAGACCTTATCAAAAGAGCAAGCAAAAGTAATTGGGTTAGCACAAATAGAAATTGATGTGACAGCGGATTACTTTGATTATAATGCTGGTTGGGCACGACGTATTGAAGGAGAAATTATTCAGAGTGATAGAGAGAAGGAGCATATTTACTTACATAAAGTTCCTATTGGAGTAGCAGTGGGGATATGTCCTTGGAATTTTCCGTTTTTTGTAATGGCGAGAAAGGTTGCCGCATCTCTTGTAACAGGAAATACATGTGTGATAAAACCAAGTTCGGAAGCTCCAAATACAATTATGGAGTTTGCAGATCTCATACAAAAGATAGAATTACCTGCTGGAGTTTTAAATTTTGTTTGTGGTTCGGGTAGAACGGTGGGAAATGCACTTTGTAAAAGCCCTATTACTGGTATTATAAGTTTAACAGGAAGTGTAGGAGCAGGGCAACAAATAATTAGTGCTGCCGCAGAAAATATTACTAAAGTATCGTTGGAATTAGGAGGAAAAGCACCAGCTATTGTTTGTGCTGATGCAAATATGGATTTAGCTTTAAATTCTATAGTTGCATCCAAAGTTATATTTAGCGGTCAAGTTTGTAATTGTGCAGAACGTGTATATGTGGAAGACAGTATCTATGATGAATTTGTAGAAAAACTAACCGTGAAAATGCAACAAGTTACTGTAGAAGATGCATTAACAGGAATTGATGCTGATATGAGTAGCTTAGTATCAAAGTCGCAAATAGATAAAATTTCTGAAATGGTAGCGTTTGCAAAAAAAGAAGGAGCAGAAGTTTTAGTGGGAGGGAAACGTCATGAAAAGTTCGCAAAAGGATACTTTTATGAACCTACATTGTTGACCAACTGTACCCAAGATATGCAAATCATTCAGGAGGAAGTTTTTGGACCAGTCTTACCAGTAATGAAGTTTAATACCTTAGATGAAGCTATCGCAATGTCTAATGATTGCCAATATGGATTAACTTCTTCTATCTTTTCGGAAAACTTCAACAATATTATGCAAGCTACCAATAACTTACAATTTGGGGAAACGTATGTAAATAGAGAGCATTTCGAGGCTATTCAAGGTTTTCATGCAGGGTGGAAAAAATCTGGAATCGGTGGCGCAGATGGAAAACATGGAATGGAAGAATACTTGCAAACCCGTGTAGTTTATGCAAAATACTACTAGAATTTTACACTGATTGTAATATTAAAAATACTATTGACTGTTAACTAACTTAATATATTATGTCTCAAAACCAACAAGAACTAGAGGTAATTGAAAAATTATCAGGAGGAGAATTTGAAAGAACACGGGTACCAGAATCTAAGCTTAAAGGATGGAAGAGTTTTATAGGGATGTATGCTGGAGAACATGCTGCTGGTACTGAGTTTATGATAGGTCCATTATTCTTAACAGCTGGAGTGAGTGCCTTTGATTTAATTATTGGCTTATTAATCGGAAATATATTAGCAGTTTTAAGTTGGCGATATCTTACAGCGGAAATAGCTGTTAAAAATAGATTTACTTTATACTTTCAGTTAGAAAAAATATGTGGCAGGAAATTAGTCACAGGTTACAATTTAGCAAACGGAATTTTATTTTGTTTTTTAGCAGGATCAATGATAACAGTTTCCGCTACTGCTGTTGGGATTCCATTTGATATGCCCATGCCAAAACTTACTGACACTATGCCAAATGGTTTAACTTGGGTTATCATAGTAATCTTAATAGGGGCTGTAATATCTATAATTGCTGCAAGAGGATATGATACGGTTACAAAAGCAGCAAATTGGATGTCGCCTGTAATTGTAATAGCTTTTTTTGTAAGTGGTATCGTAGCGCTTAATCAATTAGGTGTTAGTAGTTTTTCAGATTTTTGGAATATATGGGGTGAAGGTTCTGAACCTTTTCCAGGTCAGATCAAATTTACCTTTTGGCATGTAGTTCTTTGGTCATGGTTTGCAAATGGCGCCATGCATATTGGAATGTCGGATTTATCAGTATTTAGATTTGCAAAAGAAGCGAAAGCAGGATGGGCAACAGCAGCAGGAATGTATGTAGGTCATTATATGGCATGGATAGCTGCAGCTTTATTATATGCAGTTTATTTGAAATCACCTGAAGCGCAATCTTTTCTTTCTAATGGAGAAGCTCCCCCAGTAGCACCAGGACCTTTAGCTAATAATGCTATTGGTATTTTAGGTATTATAGCTGTAGTTTTAGCAGGATGGACTACTGCAAATCCTACAATATATCGAGCTGGATTAGCATTTCAAGCTATTTTACCCAAGATGTCAACAGCAAAAGTTACCATCTTAGCAGGGAGTATAGCTACAATTGCAGGTTTATTTCCAGCTTTTGCAATGAAACTCCTAGATTTTGTAGCAATATATGGATTTATATTAGCACCATTTGGCGCCATCATAGTTTTTGAACATTTCTTTTATAAAAAGGCAGGTATTATTAAAAATTATGCAGAGGTTGCGAACCTAGCATTTAATAAATCTGTTTTTTTAGCATGGGCTATAAGCTTTGGAATATTTTATTTTATTTCTATTCAGTTTGATGTGTTTTTATCTTTTGTTACTTTACCAGCATGGATTTTATGTGGGATACTCTACTTAATGTTTAGTAAAATATATCAAAATAAAGCGATTGCATAAAAATCTTAATTGTGTTTAGTAAATAATTATAAAATAACCCCTAGTTAGAAAAAGCTAGGGGTTTTAATGGGCTAAAGTTTTTCACTCGCAACTGCTTAGATTACACACTAGGAGCTAAAACATTTCTTGCCGTTAATCTATTTTTAGTAAAAGTTTATGTTTTACATCAATTAAGTAAATTGAATTCTCAAATAGATAAAGGGGGAGTAGATAAGGTTATGGAGTGGTTTGAAAGGGGGACTTGGCTATAAAACGATCCAAATAAGTATTCCGTAACCCCTATTAGGGATGTTCTGATCCTTGAAGTAGTCTTAATTCAAAAAATATATAGAATCGAAAAAAAACATAACTTTCGTAATGGTTTTTCTTTGCGATGAGAACTTAATATTTTAATGGTTTTCCTGTATAAAGCTATAATATAATTACTTATAAGCATTAGTCTATCCCATTAAGGAAGTCATTTTCATTCATTAATGAAAATGAATTTATAGACAAGTCTTAACTTCTGGAATGAGTGAGTAATAAATTTCTAAAAATAGGTTAAGCATTTGGTGCAGAATTTACAGACGACATTTTTGAATCTGATATTTCATGAGCAATTAAATTAAATAAAAAATAAATTATATTTTTATCTAAATGTATAAGTCTATGAAAGCTTCCTTTTTCGAAAATATATACAATCATCAGAACATTAAAAAAGGGGATTACAAGAACATTATTGAATCCCATATAAAAGTTACATTTTCAAAAAATGAAATTGTACTGAATGAACATAAAATAAGTAATGCTTATTATTTGATAAAAAAAGGTTTATTTCGTTCATATGTGATCGATTATAAAGGAAATGAAATTACCACCGATTTTTTTGGTCCTAATGATATTCTCATTGAAGTAGCTTCACTATTCCTTCGAATACCATCAAAAGAAACCATTCAGGCATTAACAGACTGCGAGGTTTATAAAATTACATTCAACGATTTCCAAAAGTTATATACAACTATAGAAGGTTTTACTGAGTGGGGTCGTAATTGGATGTCTCACCAACTTTTTTTGGCAAAACACCGTGCTGTTAATATGCATATACAAAGTGCTTCACAACGCTATATAAACTTAGTACAAGAAAAACCTCAAATCATTAAAGAGGCACCCTTAAAACACATTGCTACTTATTTAGGAGTTACTGATACCTCTTTGAGTAGAATAAGAAAAGAAGTATTGTCTGAAACATAGAACTTGCCATAAGACAAGATTTTATTGATTTTCTTTTTTCAATTTTGTGATACTAACAATTAAAAGAATATAAAAGATGAAGGATTTTAATCCAGTGGTGTGGTTCGAAATTTATGTGAACGATATAGATAGAGCTGCAAAGTTTTATGAAAACGTATTTCAAATAACAATGCAAAATATAAGTGACCCAACAAATAATTCTGTAGAAATGAAAAGCTTCCCGAGTGATATGGAAAGTTACGGTGCTGCTGGTGCTTTGGTGAAAATGGAATCTACAAAGCCTTCTACTAATGGAAGTTTGGTTTATTTTGGCTGTGAAGATTGTAAAGTTCTAGAGAATAGAGCAACAGAAAATGGAGCAGAAATCATTCAAGCAAAAATGGGGATAGGTGAACACGGTTTTGTTTCAATAGTCAAAGATACGGAAGGCAACTCCATTGGATTTCATTCCTTGCAATAAGAATAAATTTTTATGGAAAGCATCGAACACATCAATTACGTCAATGTTCCTGTTTTTAAGGTCTATAAAACACTTATTCATGAAGAAGGCTTAGGAAATATTTGGACAACAAAACTAAAAGTAAAACCTGAAGTAGGTTTTGTTAATGAGTTTGATTTTGATGAAGGTTATCTTACAAAGTTTAAGATTGTAGAACTAGTTCAAAACAGTAAAATTGTTTGGGAATGTATTGCATCAGATGAAGAATGGATAGGCACTAAAGTATCTTTTGAACTTAGTGAAAGAAATAAGGTCACAACCATTAAATTGAAACATTTTGACTGGAGAGCTCGCACGGAGTTTTACGGTTGGTGCAATTATAATTGGGCCATGTTTTTACTAAGATTAAAGAACTACTGCGAAAGATAAATTAACAAGTAGCAAAGTTATGAAACAACAAATCTCAACTTTTCTAACATTCCAAAAAAACAACGCTGAAGAAGCAATGAATTTTTATGTCGATTTATTCTATAATTCAGAAATAATAGAGATACAACGCTACGGAAAAGATGGCCCTGGTACAAAAGGAACAATCATTAGAGCAATTTTTGAATTAAACGGGAAACAATTTATGTGTAGCGATAGTTTTATTCAACACGAATGGACTTTTACACCTGCGGTATCGAATTGGGTAGAATGTAATTCAAAAGAAGAAATTGAACATCTCTTTGTGAGACTATCAGAAAATGGAGTTGTAAAAATGCCTATGGATAACTATGGGTTTAGTAAACAATTTACTTTTGTAGAGGATAGGTTCGGAGTTTCTTGGCAATTGAATTGGTCATAGCTCTTTTTACTTCTGATATCATATGATAGAAATGGAAAATACAAGACTCATTTTAATTCCCGGAGCTTGGTCAGATGCATCTATTTGGAAGCTTTTCGTTAATGAACTCTACAATTTAGGGATCGAATCACATTCGATAACTTTGGATGGACTTAATAAAGAGATTACTGAAAAGCACATTGATTTAGAGACTCACATACAAAATGTTGTAAATTTTATTGAAACTCATAAAACTGATCAATTTTATTTAGTAGGGCACAGCTATTCAGGATTTGTTGCTTACTTGGCAGCAGAGCGCATTCCAGATAAAGTTGTAGGTTTAGTTTTTATTGAAGCTTTTTTGCCTGAAAATAATAAGTCCTTGCTAGAAGTGGCAGGACTGGATGTGGCATCAGAAACTAAGTCAATTGAGGAAAATAATGGCTGGTGGCCATTCCCTACTAAAAAAGAATTGCAATCTCAATCATATTTATCGAAAGATCAAATAGATTACTTAGTCAATAGTATGATGAGTCATCCTGGAAGAACGGTAACGGATAAGGTGCAAATACATAATGATGTTCTTAGGAGTATGCCTGTCTATTATATAGGAGGATTCTTAACTAAAAGTATTAAAACTAATTCTAATTTTGAGAAAATAACCTTTGAAAAATTAGATGGGGGACATTGGCCCATGCTTACCAAGCCGAAAGAATTGGCAACTGTTCTAGTAGAAATATTGATATCAAAAAGGAATAAAAGTAGCAATGACTAGTTATGCCATACTTAGATTTTTTATAATCTGTTGTCGCTGAATGGATTCGTTGAAGTAGAAAATCACGATTTCACTGAGAGATGGTAAATCTTGAACTAAATGCGTTTGTAGTAGCTCAGCTAGATGGATTAAGTGTAAGAAAAAACTATTAATGAATGGTTCAATATTAGCCAAACCAGACGATCTGACTATAGCAAAAACAATGAATGAAATGTAGATATTGGAATATTCTAGTATATTAAGAACATTTGTTAGAAAAGAATTCTTGGTTGTATGAAATTAGATAGATAAATAAAATAATATGCTGACAAAAAAAATATGGGCAAACTTAGGTGTGGAAAATATCGTCCGCACTAAAACTTTTTATCAATCCTTGGGCTTTGAGTTAAATGGAAACCCATCAGATGATTTAGTTAGTTTCTTTTTTGGAGCAGATAATTTTGTAATTCACTTCTTTAAAAAAGAAAAGTTAGAATCGAGTCTAGAAGGTAAATCTGCTGACTTAAATATTGGGAATGAAGTGATGTTTTCCATGGCAGCAGAGAGCAAAGACGAATACAACCGTTGGGTGACTCAAATAAGTAAGGCAGGCGGCAGTATTTTATTCGATTCAAACGTAGACAGAAAAGAATTCTATGATGAAAATGGATTTTTCGTTTGTGTTTTTGTCGACCCAGACGGGCATAAATTTAATCTTCTCTATAATGAAAATATGTAATGCTAATAATGATAAAAAATGACCAAAGTAATAGCAAGCCCTTATTGTGGTAATTCGCCCAAAATGGAATTCCTAAAAAAGTTTAGCATAGCCTTTGCTGAAGTGAATCTTATATTTTTAATTAAAAATGTGACAGATGATATCGTTTGGAGTATTATTGGAGGCCAAAAAATTGAAGGGAAGGCAAATTTTATAAAGGCTTTAGAAGAAGTGCCATGTGTGAAAACCGCTGAATTGATATTGGACCAGATCTTATCTCACGGCAAAGGAGGAGCGGCAAATGGTATAAGGATAATGGAAAATGGAGAGGATTATGCATTTTCAGATTTTTATATTTTTCAAAGTGTAAAGGGCGAAAAAATAAAAGCTATTACATCCTATTGTATAAAAATATAAAAGCGTTTCATTATGTACCCATATTGAAAACCTAATCGTCTTTAACATGAATATTAAAAATGATCATAATGAAAGAATTTGCACTTATTTGTAGATTAAACGACATTTTAAGTTTCCCCTAGGTTTATTGAGTTTACAGTGAAAATTTTAGAGGAAGTTTTGAAAATAGTTAAATAGTAATCATGTTATAACTGTTACTTTATTATTTATTATGACCTTTATCATATTAGTGGTAAACAAAACTTTATTTTTTATTATGAATTATTAGAAGGGTATCCTACTCCTTCTTTATCTTGTAAAATGTTAAGTTGAATTGTAAATTGTCAATGTTTTTATAGTATGGGATACTATTGTTAGTTACCAAAAGCTTGTTCCAAATTGTAATTGTATTACTCCAACAAAGTACATTTTTTTGGTGAGAATCCAAGTATTAAAATCGTATGTATCGCAAGTAAATAAGAATTAAATGGCGCAATCCATTAAATAAAAGAAGAATTGTTATTAAATAGAAGTACATATGAAGCTTTACAAGGATCAATAGTATAAATAGGGTAAAGTAGATGAGAGTAAGCTAAATTAGAATTTATATGGGCTTTAGTGGAAAAGAAATTGGCGATTCTGTCATATCTATAAATTTCTTTTCTTAATTTTATACATATAAAAACCTGTTGTTTAACCAAATCTAGCTACCGATATGCCATTAAATAAACTCAATAAGGAGAATTGTATTAAAGCGATTCAAATCTGGAATGAAGCCAGATGCGATTATTCCAAAATAAGTAAATTAATAGCTCCATTTTCTAGTTTTAGCTTCAGTTTGGAGGATTATTTATGGCTCAAGAATAAGAATGATTATAGTTTTTTTCATATCTATGTAGGTATTCATAATAGTAAGCTTATTTTAATTAGCGTGCCTTTAAATAACCAAGGAAAAGAAAAGAAGTTAGATTTTTTCATCTATTCAAGTTATGGACCAATAGCAAATAATTTGACACTGGTTGAAGAGGATACTTTTGTGACTACTAAAAAAACAGTTTTGGATAAAAACCTAAATGTTATTAGTTATTGTGAAAACAACAATCTACCAATCAATAATGAACCACGTATAAGCCAAAGAGCATCCGTAAATGACATTGAATTATGGAAAAATAACTGTATGGATTGGTTTTATTATGAATGTGAAAAAGCTAATGGAGAAAACATTTTCAAAGCTTTTAAAGTGCCTTTTTCTGATGCAGATATGCTAATTAATGATAGTAAATATAATGAAATAAAGATACTATTTGGATTAAAGTTTTCTATAGTATACCAAAAATCACTTCCTAACTTAATTTTTGTAGCTACACACAGTTCTGGTAAAAAGGATTCAAGAATCATTCGGGGAATATCTGTTGATACACCAGAGGTAATGAATACTCAAGATTACTCACAACCATGCCCTCCATTTTGTAGAGAATCTGACGATTTTGGGTTGTTTAGTTAACTTTAAAATGCGAAATTTTTTTTTCATTTCCCTGACTTTATCGAATATACTACTATTCGTGTCCTTTGTCTATGGGATTTATAGCAATAAAAGGAATGAATGCGTTATTTTGAAATGGTTACTAGCATATTTAGCAGTCGTGTTATGTGTTGAAGTAGTTAATAAGTTTTCAATTTATATTCTTAAAAGTCAGGATACCAGTTTTACATATCCTTTTTATATAGCACTTGAATTTTTTACGCTTTCTCAAATGCTAGCCGCGGAATTAAAATTGTCTAGAATTTGGAGAAAGATTTTGATAGGAATCTGTATTTTATTTTTCGTTGAAGGCATACTACTTTGGAGATATGATAAGGTATTTGGCCCTAGTTTTAGCCTTATTTTTTCACGAATGTTTTTTATTATTGGGAGCGGTTATATCCTATTGAAAGAAATAGCGAAGAGGAATACGCCTAATCCAATTTTATTGGTATATGAAGCCCTGTTGTTTTATTACATTGTATCTTTATTTTTATTTCTAGTATTAAATCAATTGCCATCACTCGATGGTGATAGTTCATATGTTCTATGGAGTATAAATAATCTATTGAGTTCAATATTATATGTGTCATCCTTTTATGCCTTTTACAAATTAAACAAATAGAACTAAATATAGTCCATCTAGTCATATTGATTTTAGTATTATCAATTGTTTTAATATTATTTTTTTTGATATACAGAGTTTTTCTAAGGAGGATTGTAAAAGAAAAAAATAAGTTGTTCCAAAGTGAATTGGATCATCAGAAAAACCTTAGAATTCAATATAGTTTAGTTCAGGAAAATGAGCGTAAACAAATTGCTAATCTCTTACACGATCATATAGGTAGTAAATTAAATATTTTATCACTTTGGATTGACAATGAAGACACCTGGAGCAATAAAAATTCTAGAGCAGTAATAGAGAATCTAGTTCCGAAATTAATAAACGAAACAAGAAGTATATCACATGAACTCTATCCAGTATCACTTGAAAGGTTTGGACTTATACTTACCATAGAAGAACTGTTATCAAATATTGAATTATTTTTTAAGATTCAGTTTTTTTTAGCATATCCATATCAAAAAAAAGAACGGTTAATTGAAATTCAAATTTATCGTATAGTTCAAGAATTTATTTCAAATGTCGTAAAGCATGCTCAAGCCTCTGAAGTAAAATTGTATCTGCGTGATTCAGCGAACGCCTTTTCAATTGTATTAGCGGATAATGGAATAGGCTTTAACTTAAGTGAAATTAAGAGAGGAATGGGAATAAACAATATAGAGACAAGATTAAAGTCAATTGAAGCAACCTGGAAATGGAAAAGTGATTCAAGAAAAGGAACACGTTTAATAATACTGATTTATAACTCATGAAAGATTTAATAAATATAGCAATTGTTGATGATGAATCTCTCTTTGTGGAAGGGATTACACTCTTATTCTCTGAGCATAAAAATATTTCGGTAACTATTGCTGAAACTGATGCTACAAGGTTTCTTAAGAGACTTTCAAAATTACCCATAGAAGAGCATCCTGATATAGTTTTAATTGATCTTCAAATGGAGCCTATGGATGGTTTTGAACTTGTAGAAGAAATAAAAAAGATATATGAGCATCTAAAGATTATAATTCTTTCGTCCCATTATAAACAGAATGTTTTTGGTCATATGATAAAGATGGGAGTTTCCGCATTTTTACCCAAAAATGCTAAAAAACAAGATTTTATAATGGCCATTGGTACGGTTCATAAAACGGGCATTTATTTTTCTCATAATGACCATGAAATGTTAAAAGGGTATCTAAATTCTAAGCAAAAACGTCCCAGCTTAATTAGTCATGAAGAACTATCTCCAAGAGAAATAGATGTTTTAAAATTAATATGTAAAGAATATACAAATCAAGAAATTGCGGAAAAATTATTCTTAAGTGTTCGTACAATTGAGAGTCATCGACAAAATATTTTAGATAAAACGGGGGCTAAAAATACAGTAGGAATTGTTCTTTATGCAATATTAAATAATATTCATCCTCTACCTCCGCGTGTTCGCTACGTATAATTACGGATTTTATAATATAGGGGATTTTACTCTTTCCACTTTTTCTTTATATGATTTTATTTGTATAGTTAATCAATTGAAGCTTCATAAGGATTAAACATTTGACATTAATTACAGTATGCAACGCGGTTAATAAATTCGATAGACACATATTACATCCTAATCTGTTCTAATCATTACTTATTAACGTTTCTGTGATTCATTTAAAAAAGAATATTAACCATCTAAAAATTATATTATGAGCGTACATGTATCTAACAAAGATATTGTCCTATTAGGACACGGAAGCTATTCAGGGGGAGCAAAAAACTTTAAGCTTCCAGAAACCATTGACCTATATGTTTTACAGCCAGTTGGCTATACACTTATGACAGACGTGGCTGCAGCATTGATTACACAACAACCCATTACAAAAATACTTTTACATCATGCCAATGGAAGTGGGAATACATTGATAGATCCTCCCATGGCTATATATAGAGGAGGTGAACTGGCTCCAGACCTTATGCTGTATGATTTAGGAGAATTAACATCTTGGGGTCAAAAGGTAATTGGAAATAAGAAGAATGTTATTACTGTTAGTACTACCATTTCATTATCCGATTTAATTACCACCCAAAGTAAAATAAAAGTAGCATTAGATAATTTACCAAAAGGTGAAAAGTTAAAATTGTATTGGTCTGCTTGTGCAAGCCAAGTTAGCGGTAATAATGCGAGTTTACCTTAATCCATTATTTTAGATATTAACATTAACCAATAGGCCATTCAATGCATGGCTTATTGGTTTTTTAGGTTGATACAGGGAGTTTAATAACTTTTAGTGTATCATACCTTAGCTTATTTGTAGTACTATTTAATATTATTGAGAGAAATGAAATACTAGTAAATCCTTATATAGAATTTGTTTTTTATAGAATTACTGCAGAATGAAAAGCACTGCTATTTACATGTATTTATTGCTCAATAATTTTAAATAAAAAGGAATATGGTGATAACTTTCAAGGTCGCTGCTTATATACATAGTTTATTCTAATAATTAGATTGATTCAAACTGAAGTATACACTGAATTGATTAAAATAGGGGGTGAGAAAACGCTTCTTAATGGACCCGACTAGATTTAGTTATTACAAAAGTTTAGCTGGAATGGCTTAACTTGAAATCAAAAAAACAGGCAGTTTATTACCAACTGCCTGTAGTTTTTAAATATACGATTAGTCAATTAAAGCTGTATTATTATACTTCTCATTGATGTAACGCTTAGCAATTCCGAATTCCCATTCACTAAAAATATTTTTTAAATCATGTTTTGGAGCTGATGAGACTAATTTATTAGTAGCTGTTTCCGTGTATAAATGATCAATAGTATTGGTCACCTGGTTATATTTGTCATATTCAAGCATTACCTCGGCGCGATCTTTTTTCAAATCTGCAAGTATTAAATCGTATGTAGCTTTAGTTGCAACATATTTTTCTGGATCTTCTTTTAAAATCTTTTTTAAGCTTTCGGCAGATGCTTTTCGAGCATCTAGAATAAGGTTCTTTAAAATGCTTAATTCCTGCTCAGTTGTAGCTAAGATCTGTTGAACCCCAATTGCCTGTGCTTCATCAACACTCATCATTACCTCAAATACAATTTGAAATGAACCAATATACTGATTAGTAAAGAAAGTATTATTGGTAAACACTTCTCCTGTAGATCCAAAGAATAGATGTAATCCTCCAGAAAGGGGCATGTCTTTAAAAGTAGTTTTTCTTGATGTTTTACTCGCTGTAGCAAATTGAGTCAGCACCCCAGAGATAATTGCCTTAACTCTTTTAATAATGAGGCTGTAATCTCCCTGAAATGCACCCAGAAAATCTTTTGCATCCTCAACAGTTGATTCTTCAGCACCCTCTGACCCTGGAACTTCTTTTGAAGGGAAGTTTCCGTCACTTAATGCATTACCAATCATATCAACCATATTGTTAATTCTAGCTAAACTCCAATCGTCATAATTCTGGTAATCACTATTTCTGTTACCAAAAAAACGAGCATGATCCCATCCATTACCTTCATAATGTGAAGTAATATTTTCTTTAATAATTTTAAAAATCTTTTCTTCTTCTTTTTTTGAATCTTGATCCAATTGATTCATGTATTCACGAAACTTTTGATCATCTTTCATTTTCTGTTCAATTGTTTTGGATTTTCCCATTTTTAATAATTTTAGTGGTTAATTAATAAGAGGATTAAATTTTTATCCCTCCTTTAGGTCTTTTTTCAAATTTATTTTAATACTACTTTTTATATAACCGTATAACTACGTAATTTATAATTCAAGTGTTTATACTTACATGAAAACAACCTAGCTTGATCTCTGGGTACCTCCGTTATCCATATAAATGTTTTTTGCCATGAAGCATTAAAGGCAAATTGTACCGATAAACATTTAAATGCCATTATGGAATAATGATTTGAATTGATTTAAGAATACATTTAATTGCTATTAATATTCCCTTGCGATTCTCATTTATTAAATTCTAAAAATGTTATTTTCTGGTAAATTCTTCTATTGGATTTGGACGGCAAAATCTTTGTTATAAACAATGATTTGTCCCAATATTTTGAGAGTTTCGTATTAAAAATAGTCTTTACCTGTTTTTCGTGGTGGTCCAAAGTCTTCTAGTCCGAAATCATTTTTTGGTCGTTTAACTTCCCGAACATTCCTGCAAAAATGTGTTGCCTCATAGCTCCTATTCCTTATAGAGCCATTCAAAACTGTAGCAAGTTTTATTTAGCGATAGGATTTCTATTGGCAAATATATCTAAGAATTTACGTGCGTTTCAGTCTCTCCTAATGTCTCCTGAAAAGTTTTGATAGCACCTACTACTTTTATTAAGCGTTCCCATAGGTTGAGTAAGGATTATAAAGCAAGATTTTTATTTCATCAATCCTAAGTTTTGATAATCCAAATTTAAATACGTAGCGAAACATACTTGAAGTTTAGACAGTTCTAGGTAGTGCAGAACTTTATTAAAATGATTAGGAAATGTCCTTTAGAACCAACAATAACAAAGCAAGTTGAAAAATAATAACCCCTTGATATTGCTATCAAAGGGTTTTGTGGGCTAAAGTATTTTAACGCTGTTCTCGCAGCCAGTACTGCTCCCATCACCCACAAGGTGCTAGCATTCCTTACCGCTAAAAAACCCTTAAATACAAAAGTAATTAAATTTAAAATTATTCCTGTTTATATAAAAGAAGCTTCAAATAGTTAATTTCAAATGCATCTATTTATTGTTTTTTGAAATTCTAATTAAAATTTTTATCTTCAAGATAAAATTAAAAAATATGGGAAAATTTGAAATCATAAGCGACAAAGCTGAAAAGTACAGGTTCAATTTAAAAGCCGCTAATGGACAAGTAATATTAAGTAGTCAAGGCTATACAACCAAATCAGCATGTGAGAATGGAATTGAATCTGTTCGAACAAATTCACAAGACGATACAATGTTTGAACGAAATACGGCTAAAGATGGTAGTCCATATTTTAATTTAAAGGCAACCAATGGCCAGGTGATTGGAACTAGTGAAATGTATTCGAGTACTTCCGCAATGGAAACAGGAATTACTTCAGTGAAATCAAATGCACCGAGTGCAGCTGTAGTTGATAATTCATAAAAACTCAAATAAATTATAAGATATCTCTTTTACTATTCATTAAGATAGTAAACATTATGGGCAGGCTAATTTAATTAGCCTGCCTTTTTTATAGTTATTTTTTACTTTCTTCTATGGAAACCTTTCTAAATTCTTTAAAAAGTTTGGTGAGTTCCAAAGAGGATTTACGAGCTCTAGTTCCTGCCGCTTTATTCCCACTCTCTACTTGTAAATTAGCATCTTTTTGAAAAGACTCAAATTCTGCTTCAATCTGTTTAACTAAATCGTTCATATGTTTTTTTGTATGTTAAGGGCGCAATATACATAGAAAAAAATAGTGGATTTAAGCACTTTGCATTTTTTCTATTTACCGGGAGACCTTTATCAATATGGGTTTTGGATGCTCTTGTCTTATTTTTAACGTCTGTACTCTGAAAAAATATTGGTTACTCATTTCATTTGGGAAATCATGTGTTCTAGATTATAAAGCCTCTAATCATGTAAAATTCCTATGTGTATTTTGACTTTTCCTAGGTTTGAGGATTGTTTATTTATGGTAAAGAAGAATGGTTGATTTAAATTGTTCACCGCTTTTAAGAACAGTGATCTTCAATTTCACGCATTGATTTTATTTATCACCTATTTTAAAAGCACAAGGGGTAGGATAGAAAGTAAATGGATAACTTATTTAGTACTGGGGTTACCTTTTATTTTAAAGTCATGGATGCTTATGATGCTTTAAAAAGAGTCATCTTATATTATTGCACTTCTATAAAATCAATCGGATAGCTTCAACATCTGTACCATTTTTACATTATCACTATCATTTTTGATAGGCTTGTAATTGGTGATATTCTTCATACTTATTTTTAATTCCCAACCTGTATGAGCCGTCTTGTTTTCTTTTTTGGATGGCAAAAAAACAAAATTTCCATTTAGTACAACTGCATAATCAGGAGCTTCCATAAGGAAGCTCTCTTTTTATAAGTTTTAACTAAATGGAAATTTTGAATGGTATTCAGCATCAAAAAAAGATAACAGCGACGGCACTACGGGAAGTAAAACATTAAAAAATGTAAGCATGAAATCATATCAAAAAATACAAAACAAGCCTCTCAAAAAGCAAAAAAAGAAAAACGCTTTGGATACAATAAGTAAATCAAAGTTTTTGAAAATAAATTTTAAATCAATGTGTAATCTCGCTACCACATCGGTAGCACTTTAAATCAATGTGTTATGAGTACCTTAAAAAATCAAGTACAGTTAATCGGAAATGTTGGACAAGAACCACAAGTAACCGTTTTAGACGATGGAAAAAAAGTAGCTAGAATTTCCTTAGCTACCAATGAGAACTACAAAAACTCCAAAGGAGAGAAACAAACCAACACCGACTGGCATCAAATTGTAGCCTGGGGGAAAGTTGCCTCCCTTATCGAGGAATATGTATGTACAGGAAAAGAAATTGCCGTACAAGGAAAACTTTCTTCTCGTTCCTATGAGGATAAAGAAGGAGTTAAACGCTATGTAACAGAGGTTATCGTTTCAGAAATTTTATTCCTTGGTGGAAACCAAGCAAGCTAAAACAAATACAGC
Source organism: Joostella sp. (assembly GCF_048266025.1). NCBI lineage: Bacteria > Pseudomonadati > Bacteroidota > Flavobacteriia > Flavobacteriales > Flavobacteriaceae > Joostella > Joostella sp. The sequence goes on from NZ_JBLXAF010000003.1 coordinate 293,948, forward strand.
AGGTCCACGACCTGCTGTATTTAACTATTTCGGTTCAATTTAAAATCAATAGTAATGGTAAATAAAGTTAATGAAATTCAACTCTCCTATAAAGAAAGCTTTTTGACCAGTTGTGAGACAACTATTTCCAGTAGTACTAAAGCTGCTGAGATTCTTTTACAGTCCTTTGATATGAATACCATCGCTTTACAAGAAACCTTTAAAATAGTGCTTTTGAATAATTCCAATAAAGTAAAAGGAATTTATACGCTTTCCATAGGTGGTATTTCAGGCACTTTAGTGGATATTCGAATCTTATATGCGGTTATATTGAAAAGCCTTAGTACAGCGGTTATTTTATGTCATAACCATCCTAGTGGTAAACTAAAAGCCAGTGAACAGGATAAAGAAATAACCCAGAAAATCAAAAAGGCAGGTTCGTATTTTGATGTGAAAGTATTAGACCATATTATTTTAAGTCCCTGTGGGAAGTACTTCAGTTTTGCAGATAATGGTTTGTTATAATTGAATTTCAAAATATACGATGATGGTCTATTTAAATTATAACAATCTCGATATTGAAACCCAAAACCGGTTGCTTTCTATGTCCAAAAAAGAGGTAGAAAGCCGATTTGGGAAACAATTAAAGAACTACGCCAAGGAGCACTATGTAAATTATGATACCCTGTTAGAAGAAGAAGCCATTCGAAATCTATACAATTATAAGTACATTTTTAATATTTAAAATACAAATCAATTCAAACACGCCCATTTATTATGATGGGCTTTTTTTATGTGTAATCCCTTGAAATTAGTACCTTTAAAGCAACGGGTAACAACCGTTTTGGTCATAAAAATAGTTCCGTTTTGGATCCTTTTTCAAACGGACGATTTGACTTTCCTTATATGACCGTACAATCACAATTACAATTACAATAAGGCATCCACCTTGCTGGGATGTTCGTGAAATTTTGTCCCTCGGGGACAAAAAGGAAGAGCAAGAGGGTAACACGCGATGCGGTGTTTCGATGTGTAATTGGCTTGTAATTAGTTGATATTCAGTAGTTTAATAAATAATGTATTAAGCTGACTTTCAAAGGTTTGCAGCAAAACCATTGGAAACCATGATAAACAGGTAATTTTTTGCAGCAAAATGAAGAAGTTTTCAACATATGGCTTTTCTGGAATCAATGTCAAAAAAGATATTGCCGAGCGTTTTCGTGCATTCTCTAAAGAAATTTCCAAATCGCATTCCGAAGCCTTAGAAGCCATGTTAAATTTTTTTAAATGGAATAATCTCTTACCGAATGAAAACCTTGGAGTAAAAGCCGATGACACCAAAAAACGTATCAACGCTTTGATTGCTATTATTCGAACCATTGAAAAGGAACAAACCCTGCCAACAAAAGCAATGCTCGATACTTTATTTCAAGAGGTTTCTCAGGTGAATACCCACCATAAGAAATGGGAAGAAGAGGAGGAGGGAAGCGTTGATTTTGTGACTCCAGAAACGTTTTCCAGAGATACCGAAATAGAACATTACCTAAATCGCTATGAAGAGATGCAGCAGCAACTAAGCCAGTATAAAAATAGCATGGATACCCTACTTAACCAATTGCATTATGTAAAAGGAACATTTGGTAAGGATTACCATAAACTGAATATGAATAAGGATGAATTAGAACACTTTAAAACAAACTTGGATCATGTACATCACCATCACCGCACAAAGCCTTAGCGGTAACTTCGGTCAAAGTGCTGCCGCTTTCGTGGATTACCTTGAAAAAGAGAATCAAGGAAAACCCATGCCCGAACTAGCCCACTTTTTTGATCAGTATAACAACGAAATAGCTGCTGAGGAAGTTATCAAGGAGATTGATAACAATACAGCCAAGCTTAAAAAGTCCGAACCCAAGTTTTATTCCATCACCCTAAACCCAAGCCAGCGAGAGCTAAAAGCCATAGGAGATTCTCCTGAAGTTTTGAAACAATACACCAGAGAAGCCATGAAAGCCTATGCAAAGGCTTTTCATCGTGAAATAGATGGGAAACCTGTTAGCGTAAATGATATTAAATATTACGCCAAAGTCGAACGGCAGCGCACTTTTAAAAGTTCCGATAAACAGATTCAAGAAAATCAACCCTATGCCTCTCAAATTTTAGAATTAAAGCAACAGATTCGAAACATTCAAGGCGGGGAAAGCAAAGAGAATATCAAGAAGCTACAAAAAGACATCGCACATCTGGAACAGAAAGCGCCGCACCAACTAAATGGGAAGCGAATTGTGCCTGGAACGCTTAAACCAGGTCCTCAAAGTCATATCCATATTATTGTGAGTCGAAAGGATGTGTCCAATCGGTACAGTCTATCTCCAGGAAGCAAATACAAAGCTTCTGAAGTGGAAATGAACGGTAAGATGGTGAAGCGGGGTTTTGATCGTGATGCGTTTTATAAAAATGCTGAAAAGACCTTTGATACTATGTTCAATTACAAACGAAACTATGTGGAATCCTATACCGCCCGAAAAACCTTTTTAAAAGATCCGAAACTGTATTTTTCCTCCATTACAAAACTTCCTATCAATGAAAGGGCATTGGCTTTTAAATTGTTACAAAAAACAGGCGTCAATACAACCTTACTCCAAATTCCAACTAGCAAACTTCAACTCACTATCAAAGCCATTAATGCCTTGAAAAAAGGTATTGGAAAAGCAATAGAATCTGGTTCCATTGGGATATGAATTGGCAGTGGGAACATATCATTTTATATTTAGTTTGTCCTATCCTGTTTATAGGAACTGTTTTGTATGGGTTGCTATATAGTGTAAAAAGCATACAAATCGACACGAAATATAAGGTTCGTTTTAAACTGAACAACGGCAAGTTTAAAATTGATAACATTCGTCGGGGTGTGTCTATTATCGGTTCCGCGGGAAGCGGTAAAACAGAAAGCGTAGTTTATAATTTTTTACAACATTTTAGTCAACATGGATTTTGTGGGGTTATACACGATTACAAGGATTTTGAACTTACTGAAATTGCTTATCCTCTGTTTAAAAATGCGAAGACTTCCTTTTACACCGTTGCTTTTGATGATATCCACTATCGGGTGAATCCTATTGCTCCACATTACCTCCCAAACGAAGAAAGTGTCAACGAAGTATCTCGAGTGCTGATGGAAAACCTGTTGGAGCAGAACCTCTCAGAAAGCAAGGGAAGCAACAAGTTTTTCTCCGATGCTGTGGAAGGGCTGCTCAGTGGAATGATATGGAAGATGAAAACGGGGTATCCTGATTTCTGTACTTTACCCCATATTATGGCACTATTTCAAACCTTGACTACAAAACAATTGGTTGGTTTTTTACAGTCGGATTTGACATCGCATAGTATGGCAAATGCTTTTATAAGCGGGATTGATTCTGAAAAACAAACAGCAGGTGTAAATAGTACCCTAGCCAATGCCTTTAAAAAAATAAGCTCTCAAAAGCTCTTTTATATATTGTCAAAAGATGAAGTTCCTTTGGATGTTAATAATCCCCAAAATCCCGCGGTAATATCTCTAGTAAACCATCCGAAATATGATGCAGCATATTCACCAGTCATTGCTATGGTCATGCATACCATTATAAAACAGATGAGTCTGCGAGGTAAAACATCCTCCTTTTTACTTATGGAGGAGGCGCCAACCCTAAAATTACCCAATATGCACCGCATTCCAGCAACGCTGCGTAGTTATGATATTTGTACGGTGTATGTGATGCAGGATAAAGTTCAGAATGATTTATTGTATGGAGACAAAGCAAGTAGGGCGATTCTAAGTAATTTATCCTATCAGTTTTTTGGTAAAGTGAACGATCCTGATACCGCTAAATACTACGAACGCTTTTTTGAAATCATTAAAACGCCAACTAAAAGCATTAGTAAAAGTAGTGGTATGAGTTTTGAAAGCCGTATCACAAAAGGGGAGCGGGAGGTGTCTAAACGACGAGCAGATATATTCTTTAAGTTAAAACAAGGAGAGTTTATTGCCTTTGCCGACGGAAAGGATAAAAGAGTACGTTTTAAACTACAGCATATGACAAAAGAAAAACCCAAACAAAAAGTTCACTTTTCTGAAACTGATCTCGCAGTGCACTTTCAGAAAATTCATAGGGACGTTCAAAGTTTGTTTCTAAATTAGCTTAAATTTTTTGACTCAGTTCTTTGTTAGCAACAGTTCTTACTCAAACATTCCTCTAATTTTTTGTTCAAATTTTTCATCGCTAACCTTTAGAATCTCTTTTAGAAGTTCAGTTGAAGTAGGCTTTGCATTTGGGTATTTATGTTTTGTTAAAAAAGATTGTAGAGCTAAATTCAGCTGCTCTTCTCCAATTAATTCACTTAACGCAACAAAAACGATAGCGCCTTTAGAATAGGAAATAAAAGCATTATTTTTAGTGGCTTTCAATAAAGAAAGGTCTTCACTAAAACCCTTTTCTGCATCGTAGATTTGCTGGTGAATAGCTAGGCGTTCTAGCATTTTTTCTTTGCCGTACTTTTTCTTGTAAATCATCATTTCGGTATACATCGCCAAACTTTCAGTCAACATTGCATAACCTTCACGATAATCTGGGTCAATCTGGTTTGTTCCCCACCAAAAATGCGCCACTTCATGCCCAGCCAGTTCATTTATAACATCTTGATCGTGATCACCTCCTATATTAGCATGAAAGGTCATATGTTCAGTCATATAAATCACGCTTGGATAGGCAGTTCCAGCAAAACCTTGTGTAAAAGATGAAACTTCAGCAAATCGAACAGTAGAAAAAGGGTAAGGACCAAAGTTTTTGGTGCAATAGTCTAATGAAAGTTTTGTGTTTTCTATAAGATGGTTCACATTGTTTCCGTGTAAAGGATGATATAAAACCTCAATGGAAACCTCCTTATGTTGCACTTTTTTAACGTTGTAGCTGGCAGAAGAAACCGCAAAACGAAAAGGAATAGCATCTGCTTGGTAATGGTAATAATTCCTATTTGCTTTTTGCCATTGCTTCTTTAATTCACCAGTACCAACGGCAATTTGATTTTTAGTAGTAGAAATCTGCATATCTAAATGAATAAAATCGTCGGTATCGGTCTTTGCAGCACCCAATGGCTTAATTACAGTTTCTTTTCCTAATGCATGTTTTCTTCGAATAGTTTTATCTAAAATCTCATTGCTAGCATCATAACCAAAGCGAGGAAAATACTGGCTAATTCGCATAAAAGAACCATTATTAACAATAGCATTAAAACTATCATGTTCATTTACAGCCTGCCACTTATAATTTAATTCAAATGCAAGTTTTGCCGAATCTTGTGCTTGCCAAGCGTGTTTTAATTTCAATTCTGAAATAGAACGGTCTAATTTTATCGTATCATTCTTGTAATAAAGTAAAAGTGATTTTATCTTAAGGTCTTTAGTGATACTTATAAGTAATGAATCAATAGCTTGATTATGTGTGTTTACAAGCCAATAGTCTCCTTTTATACTGTATGCTTGTTCTTTAGGAAACAAATCTATTTTAGTTCTAACCGTTTTAATAGTTGGTTGTGGTATGTCTTGGTATTTTCGGTAGTTTTTTTCGTAAGAAACGCGCTCTAAAATAGCAGACTCTTTATCTTTTGATACATAACCATCTAAAAAAGAATATCCACTTACAATTACCATAAATACACAAGTAGCAGTAGCAAAAAGTGTACTGTTTTTTATAGCTTTAGTTTTTATCATTTGAAATATAAAAAATAGAAGCCCTACAATTGAAAACCAAAAAACTAGTCTATAGGTAAACAACAATAAATAAGGACCGTAAGCTATAAAATCGCTATAAGCACCTTTGTAACCTGATAAAAACCTAAATAACGGAATTGAAATAATATTTTTTGAAATAGGAGTAACAAACAATAAGAAAAACAAGATTGAAATCCCTAATGCAATGGACTTACTTTTACTTTTACTATTAATAAAAAGAAGTAGTAAGGAAAGGAGTATAAGTGGTAATGTATTGAAAATAAAAACACCAAAATATGCCTGCCAATCAATATAGGTATATTGAAAAATAATTTGAAAAATGATAGCTTCCAATAGCATTAAACCTGTAAGAAAAATGATTAATAGCACCATACTTATGCCATGTCCCAATAATCGTTCTCTTGCATAATAGGTGGTGTCTTGAATTATAGAAAACCCACTTGCACTAGCGCGCCAAAACACATCATTTGTAAAGTAAACCACAACCAAAGTGCCTATAAAGTAAAATGTCTCATTAATAGTTTTAGCTAACAGGCCAGAGCTAGCGTATTGTTGTGGTAGCCTAATGCCCATATCAATATCACCATACATTTCTACACCTACATAAAATAAGAGTAAGGCGGAAACCGAAATAAGCGGAATACTTTTAAACAAATAAATAAGATCGATTTTCACAAAAGAGTAGAGGGCTTTCCGTTTTGTTTTAGAATTAAGCAAAGTGCCAGCTATTGCAAATGGCATATCTAAAAATTTAGTCTTTTCAGACGTTGCTACAGTATGTTTCTTTTTTAACTTTTGCTTGAAAACTGGCAGAAATGAGAACGCACGAATACCTAATTTTACTATAATTAATGAGAGTAGGACAACGCCTAAACGATTTATTAATAGAATATTACTAAACGAAACAGTGTTATGGTTTCTTTCAAAAACATTAAAGTCTTTGGCATCATAAAAATAAGCCGATAACCCAAAAACATCTGTTATGGCAGATATTTTTTGAGCTAATAAAGACTGTGGTAGTGATTGCGCCATAAACGGAGCGTTTGAAAACATTAACACAATCATATAGGTTATATACAGCATTAAACCTGCTATAGCAACCAATAATTTATTCTGAAATTTTTTAGCAACGAAAAACAGAATACTGCATACCAATAAACTGTTGACCACACCAAGAATTAAAAAAGGATACACATAATGCCACAGATTAAACCCTGCAAGCATTTCAGAACCTGTTTGTACATGCAATCCTATAACATAACCAAGCATTAAAATAAGAAAACTAAATGCAGTAAGTAAAAAGAAGGATAAAAAGCGCGCTAAAGCAAAGTCGCGTTTCTTTGTAGGTGTTGTAAATACGATTAAGCCAAAATTAGTGTCACTTTCCTTAAATAGCCCAGAAAAAGCCAACAGTGTTGCTATCAAAATAATAATTAGGCTTAACAAACCAGTCATAAATCCAACCGAGTAGGGCGCATTGGCTGCAATGCCGTCGCCTACATTAATATGAAACTTAAAACCTGCAAAAAAACCAAGTACCAGATAAGCTAACAAAGCAAATTGAGTCGCTATTTGTTTTAGCGAGCTGTATATATCGTTAAGTAAAACCGTTTTCATTTCGCGTTGTTTAAATAAGTGAAGTAAGCGTGTTCTAAATTAGGCGTTACAGCTTTAAACCCAGTAGGGCAAGCATCAGCATAAACGGTTACATGCATAACCTTTTCAATAAATTGTTTGCTGATTACGTTATTGTCTGACTCTATATTAAGAAGTTCACTCTTGGTGGTCGCTTTTTGCCATATTTTTCCTTGCAATGCGTCAATAAATTGATTTGGGCTATCTTTTGCGACAATAGTTCCTTGTTTTATAATCGCCATTTCCGAACAAAGATTTCGTACATCTTCTACCAAGTGAGTTGATAATAAAATGATAATATCTTCACCTATTTCGCTCAATAACGCATTAAATCTATTACGTTCTTCAGGATCTAAACCTGCTGTAGGTTCGTCTACTATAACAATTTTAGGATTTCCCAATAAAGCTTGGGCCACACCAAAACGTTGTTTCATTCCGCCAGAAAACGTATACACTTCTTTGTTTTTTGCATCTACTAAATTTACTTTATCTAGAAGATTCATAATTTGGTCATGACGTTCTTTCTTGTTGTAAATACCTTTTAATTTGGCTAAATGCTGTAATAAATTATAAGCCGAAACTTTAGGGTAAACACCAAAATACTGTGGTAAAAAACCTAGCTGCTTTTGTATCTCTAATGGATTTTTTACAATATCTGCATCATTAAAAAAAACCGCTCCTTCTGATGGTTTTTGTAAACCAACAATGGTTTTCATAAGCGAAGATTTTCCTGCGCCGTTAGGCCCAAGTAAGCCAAAAACACCGTTTGTTATGTCTAAATTTATGGCATGAAGTGCCTGGTGTCCGTTGTTATACACAAGGGACACATTGTTGATATTCAATGTATTCATAAAATAATATTTAAGGGAGTGTTAGTCTACATAGTCTATGATGTCTCCAGGTTTACAATCCAAGGCTTTGCATATTTTTTCTAAAGTTTCAAAGCGAATGCCTTTGGCTTTTCCATTTTTCAGTATTGATAAATTTGCAGCTGTAATACCAATTTCTTTAACCAACTCTTTACTCTTCATTTTTCGTTTGGCTAGCATCACGTCTATGTTTATTACAATTGGCATAGTTTAGATATATAAGTCTTGTTCGTTTTGTAAATTCAATCCTTGGTTAAATATTTCTGACATAAAAAACACAAAAACACCAAGAACAAGATGCAGGACTATGATTAAAGACAATTCACGATCTATTTGCGTAAAAAACGATGTGAATATAGTTAGCGCAGTAGGCAGAAATATATTGACAAGATAAAACCGTCGCAAATGAGCAATATTTTCTGCGGTAAATAACTTATCCTGGTAAAAAACCTTAAAAACATTAGATAGCAACCAAAAAAACAAACCATACGCAAGAACGGGAATTAAAAACGAGAAGATCAAATACGTTGTGTTGCTATCTAAAATTAAAAAAGATTCCTCTGTAAAAGGATAGGTGATAATTGTTTGCTGATTTTTTGTTAGCAAATGGGTGTTTGTAACCCAGCTAAATAATCCATATAATCCAGTAATTAAGTATATTCCACCCAATACCCTAGAGATGTAGTATAAAACTTTGGAAATAATGATTGATCTTTGCATAGAATAAAATGTAATTTATTACTGCAAATATATAAAAAAATATCGTTTTACAATAAATAATTATATTTTAAGACAATTTTATTCTTGCTATATTCGTTAAAAACGATTTAAGAACGTTTGCCTTTATTCAGGACGGGTCAAAATGTTTTACAACGTGTTTGTGTATTATCAGTTGCGTGTTTGAGAATCTAATTTAACAAATAAATCACAGATAGAATATTCCGCAGTAATATTCGTAAGTAGGAGAGGACTAGCAATTAATTATACACGTCTTAAGTTAGCAATTCCTTAAATTAGATATTTTAATCAGAAAGAAAAAGCGTAGAATAAGGTTATGATATACGTTGAAATCTAGATTTCGTCAACATTGAAAATCCCTACGCTTTACTACTCTAAATTCGTTCAGTTCCCTGCCTGCCGGCAGGCAGGTGTGAGACTTTGGATCTCGTTTTTAAGTTGTAGAATTCTCAGTAGTTATTTCTTTCCAATCCTTTTTTATTATGAGTAAAGTTAAAGAATTTATAGGTATCGATGTCAGTAAAGATTATATTGATGTTTATGATTGTAAAGGTGAGTTTCATCAATTTACAAATAGTTTGTCAGGCTTTAAACAATTAAAGAAAATCACCAATAGTTTGTCTCATTGTATTGTTGAAGCTACAGGTTATTATCATATACAATTAGCCTATTTTTTATTAGAGCATGATATAGCAGTCTCTGTAGAGAACCCTTTGAAAGTAAGGCGTTTTATCCA
>NZ_JBLXAF010000004.1:0-268961 GCF_048266025.1 Joostella sp.
GACAACTATCTGATAGAAGAGCAAAGTCAACAAGAGATCACTTATACTCACGAGGAATAGCTAAAGATCGTATCCAGAGTGCAATAGGATATGGAGAGTCACAACTTTTAAATGGTTGTAGTAATGGAGTACGTTGTTCTAAAGAAGAACATCAATTAAACAGAAGATCAGTGTTTAGAATTGTAAAAAAGTAATGGAGATAAAAAAAAATAAAAAAAAACTTTTCTAAGTGTTGCATGATTTAAAAATAGTTGTATTTTTGCATCCGCAATAAAGGAAATAATGGTCCGTTCGTCTAGGGGTTAGGACGCCAGGTTTTCATCCTGGTAACAGGGGTTCGATTCCCCTACGGACTACAAAAGATTAAGTTCATTAAAATATACGGATGTAATATCCGTAGCTCGAAAGAGCAATTGGTCCGTTCGTCTAGGGGTTAGGACGCCAGGTTTTCATCCTGGTAACAGGGGTTCGATTCCCCTACGGACTACTATAATAGTATAACAAGGCGCAGGAGAGAATTTCTACTGTTAGTAAAAATTAAGAAAAGATGGCAAATCATAAGTCTGCATTAAAAAGAATTAGAAGAAACGAATCAGTTCGTTTAAGAAATAAATATCAACATAAAACTGTACGTAACGCAATCAAAAAATTACGTAGTACAGAAGATAAGAAAGATGCAGAGACTTTATTGCCATCTGTAATTAGTATGATCGATAGATTAGCTAAGAGAAACATTATCCATGCTAATAAAGCTGGAAACTTAAAGTCAGGATTAACGAAAAGAGTTAGTGCTCTTTAATAAGTAGTTCTTAGTTATACAATATATTGACGCTCCACTATCTTGTGGAGCGTTTTTTGTTATATTTAAAACCTACATACACCTTTTTTAGAAAGATTGATTCAAATTAATATTTTTTGATTGCTCAAAGAATATTAATTTAGGGCATTTTTAAAAGAACATATAATTTCATAATAATAAAATACTACTTTAAACATTAAATACAGAGTACATATGGAAAATGGTATCTATGCGAAGTTTAATACTTCAAAAGGAGAGATCCTTGTTAAATTAACTCATGATAAAACTCCTGGAACAGTAGGTAATTTCGTTGCTTTAGCAGAAGGAAATATGGAAAATAGTGTGAAGCCTCAAGGGACGCCATATTATGATGGGATTTCTTTTCATAGAGTTATAAATGATTTTATGATTCAGGGTGGTTGTCCTTTAGGAACTGGAACTGGAGATGGAGGTTATAAATTTGATGATGAGTTTGACGCTTCTTTAAGACATAATAGACCTGGAGTCCTTTCTATGGCTAATGCTGGTCCTGGTACAAACGGAACTCAGTTTTTTATTACGCATGTAGAGACTCCTTGGCTAGACGATAAGCATACCGTATTTGGTTTTGTTGAAAACGGACAAGATGTTGTAGATGCAATTGCTCAAGGTGATAAAATTGAGAGTCTAGAAATAGTAAGAGTAGGAGAAGAGGCAGAAAATTGGAACGCTGTTGAAGCTTTTAGGACTTTTGAGGGTGCTCGTGAGAAAAGATTAGCAGAAGAGAAGGCAAATGCTGAAAAAGCTTTAGAGAAGCTTGCTGCTGGTTTTGATAAGACAGAAAGTGGTTTGCGTTATAAGCTTATCCAAAAGGGTAATGGTCCAAAAGCAGAAAAGGGTAAAACAGTTTCTGTACATTATAAAGGACAGTTAGAAAACGGACAAGTATTCGATTCATCATACCAAAGAAACCAGCCTATCGATTTTACATTAGGAGCTGGTCAAGTAATAGCTGGTTGGGATGAAGGGATTTCTTTGTTACAAGTAGGAGATAAAGCACGTTTTGTAATTCCTGCTCATTTAGGGTATGGTTCTAGAGGTGCAGGAGGAGTTATTCCACCTAACGCAACATTGATTTTTGATGTAGAATTAGTAAATATAGGATAGTATTTTCGTGTTAACTTTTTATAGAAAATTAAGGTTTTTGGCTTAAACATTAAGAATCTTTTTGAAAGAAAGAGTTAAGGTAACTTCTATCATAATAATATACTTTTTAAGATCCTGTTATACATACGTGTAACAGGATTTTTTATATTTGAACATGACAATAAAAGAACCTAAAAGCTTGCAATATCCTATAGGAGTGTATGAATCTCCGTCTATTATTGCTGAAGAAGATGTAAAGAAATGGATTAAGACGATAGAGTTCTTTCCTGAAAAATTAGAATCTTTAGTGGAAGATTTTGACGATGGCCAGTTAGATACACAATATCGTCCTGAAGGTTGGACGGTAAGACAGTTGATACATCATTTAGCCGATAGTCATATGAATAGTTATATAAGGTTTAAATGGGCTCTAACAGAAGATAAGCCAATTATTAAAGCTTATTATGAAGATCGATGGGCTGATTTAGGAGATTCTCTTGATGGAGATATAGAAATGTCATTATACTTATTGGAAGGGCTTCATAAACGTTGGGCCTACTTATTAAAGCATCTTTCTGAGGACCAATTACAGCGAAAATTGATACATCCTGAAAATAATAAAGAAACTACATTGAAAGAATTAATAGGTGTATATGCTTGGCATTGTGAGCATCATTATGCTCATATAGAAGAACTAACCATCCGTGAGGATTGGGTATAAAAAAAGAGCAGTTTTTTAACTGCTCTTTTTTATGATCAATTATATCTAATCCAAGTTAGGTTGCGGTGTTAAACGTAAATACGGTTTAACTTCTTTAAAACCTTTGGTGAATATATTTTTTGCATCTTCGTTAGAAACGGCAGGACTGATAACAACATCTTCTCCGTGTTTCCAGTTTGCTGGCGTTGCTACTTTATGATATGCTGTAAGCTGTAACGAATCTATAACTCTTAGAAGTTCTTCAAAATTCCTTCCAGTAGAAGCTGGATACGTAATCATTAACTTGATAGATTTATCTGGCGCAATTATATATACAGAACGTACGGTAAGGGTAGCATCTGCATTTGGGTGAATCATATCATATAATTCAGATATTTTACGATCTTCATCTGCTATAATAGGGAAATTTACCTTTGTATTTTGCGTCTCATTAATGTCTTCAATCCATCCTTTATGGGATGTTACTCCATCTACACTCAAGGCAATAGCCTTTGTGTTTCTTTTTGCAAATTCGTCTTTATATTTAGCTACAGTACCCAATTCTGTTGTACAAACAGGGGTGTAGTCTGCAGGATGAGAGAATAAAATTCCCCAACTATCTCCTAAATATTCATAAAAATCAATTTCTCCTTCTGAAGTTTGCGCCGTAAAATTTGGTGCTTTATCTCCTAATCGTAGTGTTGCCATTTTAATTCTGATTTAATTAATACTCTACAAATTTACTAGATTAATGATTCAATCCGATAACACGCATTATAAAATAATGTTAAAGATTAATTTGAAAACAAATCAAAGATTGTTATTAAAGATAGGCATAATTATTCTTTCCATTTGATGTTGCAGCCCATGCTTGGCTGTTGTTTTTTGTATGTTGTTTTTCCCATCGTGGCAGCATCAATGGCGCTCCTAATATCTCTTCCTGATATTGGAAGACTATTCCCGGGTCTAGAATCATCAAATTGCCCGCGGTAAACTAATTCTAAGCTAGCATCAAAAACGTAGAAATCAGGAGTGCAGGCAGCATCATATGCTTTTGCAACTTCTTGAGTCTCGTCGTATAAATAAGGAAATGTATAGCCGTTTTCTTCTGCATTAATTTTCATTTTATCAGGTCCGTCTTCAGGATATTTTTCAACATCATTACTGGATATTGCAACAAAACCTATATCACTATCGCTATAATCGTTAGCTAGTTTAGCAATTTCTTTGTTTAAATGTTGTACGTATGGGCAATGATTGCAGATAAACATCACTACGGTACCTTTATCACCATATACATCACTCAATTTTAGTTTCTTCCCCGAAACGGTGTCAAGGAGATTAAAATTAGGTGCTTTTGTTCCTAGTGGTAACATATTACTTTCTGTTCTTGCCATAATTATTTGTTTCTGTTTTTTGTAAAATACAAATAAGAAATTGGTTTAAAAAAGAGTTGAGCTACTAGTTTTAAAAAAGGTTTTCAAATCATAAATATTCTTTAATTTTTTGGTGACTTGTTTCCTTGTTTGTAACTTTTAATCAACCTAAAAATAAATAAACCAAAAATGGAAAAATCATACAAAAGTTTATCAGTAGCAATTAAAGCTTTAAATAAAGAAGGTTATACAGAAGATTTTAATTTATGTGATGCTGGAATAGAGAATAAGTCAAAAAAGGAAGTGCACGATGCAACAGCGCTCGAGGTAGTTAAATATTATCGTTTTGAAGGAGAGACAAATCCTGGAGATAGTTCTGTACTTTATGTGATAGAAACTTCTAAAGGGGATAAAGGATTGCTAGTTGATGCCTATGGAGCATATGCTGGTAATATATCCAAAGAGATGATTGAGAAACTTAAAATAGTTTAATAATAAATGTCAGAATTAAGTTGGAGTGATTTCCAAAAAGTGGAAATGCGTGTCGGAACTATTCTTGAGGTGCACGATTTTCCAGAGGCACGGATTCCTGCGTATAAATTAATAATCGATTTTGGTGCTAAAATTGGAGTTAGAAAAACGTCAGCCCAAATTACAAAAAGGTATAAAAAGCAAGACTTATTAAATAGACAAGTAATTGCAGTTGTTAATTTTCCTAAGAAACAAATAGCAAACTTTATGAGTGAATGTTTAGTTGTAGGTGCAGTAGGAGAAGAGAACGATGTAACTTTATTAAGTCCAGATTTTAAAATAGAAAATGGATTAAGGATAGGTTAGAAAGTAAAAAAGCCACTATTTTTAATAGCGGCTTTTTTAATGTTCTTTAGCTTTATATATCGTCGAAACTAATATCTGTAAACTTTTCTGTTGTTACTTCTTCACCAACTTCTACACTTTCATCTTCTCCGTACACATCTTTCTTGAAGTCTTTTTGATGACGTTCAGAAATTACTTCTTCACCTTTTTCATTGATTACAAAGTCAATCATCTCTTCTAAATTCTCTTTAAAAGCAGCAAAATCTTCTTTGTAAAGATAAATCTTGTGTTTTTTGTAGTGGTAAGACCCGTCGTCATGGGTAAATTTTTTACTCTCTGTGATTGTTAAATAATAATCGCCAGCTTTTGTCCCTCTTACATCGAAGAAATAAGTTCTTCTTCCAGCTCTCAACACTTTAGAGAATATCTCATCTTTCTCTACAAAACCTTTATCGCTCATAATTCCTCTAAATACTTTTATATTTGTTAACAAAATCAAAAATGTGAAAAAAAATGAAATGAAACAACAAATTCACTAGTTTTCTTTTTCTGATATTTGATTTTGGTATAATTCGTGGTAATATCCTTTCTCGCTTAGTAGTTGATTATGAGTTCCTTGCTCTAGTATTTCCCCGTCTTCTAGCACAATAATTTTATCTGCATTTTTAGCTGAAGATATACGGTGACTTACGATAATTGTAGTACTTTTTTCAGAAACGTTCTTTAAATTGTTTAAAATTTGCTCTTCAGTTTCCGTATCAACGGCAGATAAGCAATCGTCAAACAGATAAATTTGAGGTTTTTTGATTAAAGCTCTAGCAATAGAAACCCTCTGTTTTTGTCCTCCACTAAGTGTTAGACCTCTTTCTCCAAGAACCGTATCGTACTTTTTGGTGAACTCAATAATATTTTGATGAACAGCAGCTTGTTTTGCTGCGGTTTCTATTTCTTCTTGTGTGGCAGTTTTATGTCCAAATTTTATATTGTTTCCAATAGAATCAGAAAATAAGAATGCGTCTTGGGGTACAGCTCCAATCGTATTTCTAAGATCTGTTAGATTTAATTCTTCAATAGGAGTATCGTCAATTAATATTTTTCCTAAAGAAGTATCGTAAAGTCTCCCTATTAGATCTAATATTGTAGATTTTCCAGATCCTGTTTTTCCGATAACTGCCAATGTTTCACCTTGATTAATAGTGAATGAAATATTCTTTAAAGCTGTAATGTTGGTATCGTCATAAGTAAAAGTAACGTCTTTAAATTCGATTTTCCCTTTTATTTCTGAATGACCTTCATTTGTATTTTTAATCTCTGGTTCAAGTTCTAAAAACTCGTTTATTCTTTTCTGGGAAGCTTCTGCGCGCTGAACTATAGAGGTTACCCATCCTACTGTAGCAACTGGCCAAGTAAGCATGTTTACATATATGATGAATTTTAAAATAACTCCTGTAGTGGCAATTTCACCATTTATATATTGAATCCCACCAACATAAATAACAAAAATATTACTTATTCCAATCAGTAATAACATCAAAGGAAAAAACCATGCATTCACTTTAGCTAGTGCCATATTGGTATCCTTTCCTTCTTTTGCTAGTGCATCTACATCTGCGCCAATCCTAGGTTCTATTCCGTAGGCTTTTATAACAGATATTCCAGAAAACGATTCTTGTGTAAAAGTAGATAATTTAGAAAGGTATTGTTGTACCGCAGTACTGCGTTTATGTATAACCTTGCTAATATTGTATATAAGAACAGATAGAATAGGGAGCGGAATTAACGTGTATGCGGCTAATTTTGGTGCTGTGTAAAACATAAGTGGGATCACACATAAAAAGAGCGTTACAGTTTGGATGCTGTATAAAATAGCAGGACCTGCATACATTCTCACTTGTCCGACATCTTCACTGATACGATTCATTAAATCTCCAGTTCTATTTTTCTTGTAAAAGTTAATAGAAAGTCGTTGATATTGTTCATAAACTTCATTCTTAAGGTCAAACTCTATGTATCGAGAAATATTAACGATCGTTTGTCTCATTAAAAAAGTGAACAAAGCAGATAGTGTAGCAGAGCCAATTATGATTAAAATATAATTAAGAAGTTTAGCTTTAACTTCAGAAAGATCAGAGGCTTCATTTAATATATATTCCTCTACAACATTCACAGATTGCTCAACATATTCTGGTAAAACTAATTTAAAAACTGTAGCGAGAATCGTAATTAAAACGCCAACAATCAATTTCCACTTATATTTCTTAAAGAATTTGTTAATATATCTTAGTTCCTTCATTACTTTTCTCTAAAATCAATTTTTTTAATAAATCCTCAATTTAAGGACTTGTTTTAGCTTTTATATTGAAATATTCTTATTTTTGCTACGATAAATTAACAATATTAAAATCTAAAGCAAACAAAATAGAATAATATGGTTTCAGAAATTATAGCTCCTACAGAACTTAAAAAAGTTGATCCAGTATTTGGTCAACTTTCATTTAATGATCATGAGCAGATTGTTTTCTGTCAGGACAAAGATACAGGATTAAAAGCAATAATAGGAATACATAATACAGTTTTAGGGCCTGCGTTGGGAGGAACTAGAATGTGGAATTATGAGAACGAGTGGGAAGCTTTAAATGATGTTTTACGTCTTTCTCGTGGAATGACTTACAAGTCTGCTATTACAGGATTAAATCTTGGAGGTGGTAAAGCAGTTATTATTGGAGATGCTAAAACTCAGAAGAATCCTGCATTAATGAGACGCTTCGGAGAGTTTGTAAATTCTTTAAGCGGAAAGTATATTACTGCGGAAGATGTAGGTATGGAAACGGCAGATATGGATACTGTTCGTGAAGTTACTCCTTATGTTACTGGGATTTCAGAAGAAAAAGGAGGAGCAGGAAATCCTTCACCAATTACTGCATACGGAGTTTTTATGGGAATGAAAGCAGCTGCGCATTACCAATTTGGAGATGATAATCTAGAAGGGAAAAAAGTTTTGGTTCAAGGTATAGGTCACGTTGGAGAAACTTTGGTAGATCATTTATATAATGAGGGTGCTCAATTGTATATTTCAGATATTAATGAAGCAAGACTTTTAGAGCTATCAAAAAAATATAAAGCAACGATTATTGCTGGTAAAGATATTTTTAATCAAGAAATAGACATCTATGCTCCTTGTGCATTAGGTGCAACGATAAACGATGCTACTGTAAATGCTATAAATGCGAAGGTTATTGCTGGAGCAGCAAATAATCAGCTTGCAGATGAAAAAATACACGGAGCAATATTAAAAGAAAGAGGGATTGCTTATGCGCCAGACTTTTTAATTAATGCCGGAGGTATTATAAATGTTTATGCAGAATTAGAAGGTTATGATAAAAAGGAAATTCTAAGAAAAACTGAAAATATCTATAAGACTACATTAGATATTTTTAATCATGCAGACACAAATAATTGTACAACACATGAAGCTGCACTTAATATTGCGCAAAATAGAATTGATAACAGAAAATTAGCGCAGAAAAAATAAGAGGGTTTCTAAAATAATATTATTTTTGCAGGGCGAAAGAGTGATTCTTTCGCCCTCATAATTTAATATAGGCAAGTAAGTTCTTTAAGCATGTTAACAAGAAGACACATCAGGGTGAAGGTAATGCAATCTATTTATGCATTTGTACAATCTCAAAACACTGATTTAGTTACCGAAGAAAAGTTTTTATCAAATAGTATGGAGAATATGTACAATCTGTACTTAACACTCTTAAGTCTATTGGTAGAGACTCAAAAAATGGCTGAGCAACAGCTTACACTTTCTCAAAAAAAATACCTCGCTACAAAGGAGGAAAAAAATCCGAACAGGAAATTTATTGAAAATTCAATCTTACTAAAATTAGCGAACGATCCTGTTTTAGAAGAAAAACTAGACAATCGTCGTATAAGTTGGGATTTAGATGATGAGTATGTTAAGATTATTTATAGAGAAATTCTTAAGAGTGATATCTATAAGGAGTATATAGCAAATGATAATACCGATTTTGTAGATGACAAAAAAGTGATCTTAGAATTGTTTCAAAAGGTAATTGCTCCAAATGAAAAACTCTATGAATATATCGAAGATAAAAAACTTACTTGGATTGATGATTTGCCAATGGTAAATACTCTTTTGGTGAAAATGTTTAAGAAATTAAAACCTAATTCTCCTGAAGATTATTTCCATCCTCCATTGTTTAAAGATGCAGATGATAAACAATTTGCTAGTCTTTTATTTAAAAAGACAATTTTAAATGATGAAAAAATTGAGCAAGAAATAGAAGGGAAGACTCCAAACTGGGATACAGATAGGATAGCAGAATTAGATGCTATTTTATTAAAAATGGCTATTTGCGAATTTCTTAAATTCCCATCCATTCCAGTTAAAGTAACTATTAACGAGTATCTAGAGATAGCTAAAGAATATAGTACTCCAAAGAGTAGTATTTTTATAAACGGGATTTTAGATAATTTAGTTAAAGAATATCAAGCCAACGATTCGTTAAATAAGTCGGGGAGAGGTTTGATGTAAAAAAAATATTAGTATTTTTGAGGTTGATTTCGTGGAGTTTCATGAAATTCTCAAATTAAATAACCACTTAATAACATATTAAAATCTTTTAAAATGAAAAAAGTACTTTTAATACTTACAATTGCAGCAATCAGCTTTACATCTTGTAAAGACAATGCAGCTAATAAAGTTAATTCTGATAATGTAGCGAAAGCAGAACAACGTGACGAAGCAGCTAAGCAGTTGCCAGTAATGCAATTTGAAGAAACAGAGTTTGACTTCGGGAATATTCCTCAAGGACAAACTGTAGAGAAAGTCTTCAAATTTAAAAATACAGGAGATGCTCCTTTAGTAGTTACAGATGCTAAAAGTAGCTGTGGATGTACGATTCCTCAGAAACCAGAAGCTCCAGTTGCACCAGGAGAAACAGGTGAGATCTTAGTAAAGTATAACGGTAGTGGTAGAAATGCAGTTACAAAAACTGTAACAATTACTGCAAACACTGAGAAAGGAACAGAGCAGTTAAGAATAAAAGCATTTGTTGAGCCTAAAGACGCTCCAGCACAACCTAAAGCATAAATAAATATTTTTTAATGGAAGCAATAAATCAGTTTGCACCTTTTATTTTGATTTTCGCAGTGATGTATTTTTTTATGATACGTCCGAGTATGAAAAAGCAAAAGCAGGAAAAGAAATTCGCACAAGAGTTAAAAAAAGGTGATCGCGTAATTACCAAAAGTGGATTACACGGTAAAATTGTAGACCTTAATAACGATAATACATGTGTTATCGAAACGATGGCGGGTAAAATGAAATTTGAACGTTCTGCATTATCTTTAGAGCTTTCACAGAAATTAAATGCACCAGCTGCTCCAGTTAAGGAGAAGAAATAGGCATTTTTTACAATATAAAAAGAGCCTCGATTCTAATGAATCGAGGCTCTTTTTGTTTTATTTAATTAGTAATAAGGGGGTTGCATGTGATTTTCACTTCTTATATTAATCTAGTTAATCACTAGGGTAATAGTATTATTACTTATATATTTGCAGTATATAATCTAAAATAACTATAAATGAGAAAAATTATACTTCCTTTTATATTACTCTTTATTACTTCAGCATGGAGTCAAGAGTTAATTACAGGATTAGTTCAAGATGAGACAGGAGTCCCTTTGGCTGGTGTTTCTATTGCAGTTGAAAATTCGTCAAAAGGGACAACAACAGATTTTGATGGAATATATGAAATAGAAGTTGAGATGGGAGAGACATTAGTATTCTCTTATGTAGGTTTCGATACTATGAAACGAAAAGTTACATCTTCTGGTAAGTTGAATGTAGTATTACAATCAGGAATAGCCTTAGACGATGTGGTTGTTGTAGGAAGCAGAAACCCTGCAAGAACAACCGTTAATAGTCCTGTTCCAATTGATGTTATAGATGTACAAGAGCTTATCTCTACTGGGCCACAGGTAAATTTAAATCAAATTTTAAATTATGTAGCTCCATCATTTACGTCTAATACACAGACAATTGCTGATGGAACAGATCATGTGGATCCTGCTTCTTTAAGAGGCTTAGGTCCTGATCAGATCTTGGTTTTAATAAACGGTAAGCGTAGACATACTTCTTCTTTAATAAATATTAATGGTTCTTTTGGTAGAGGAAGTGTAGGTACAGATTTGAATGCTATTCCTTCCGCTTCAATAAAGAGAATTGAAGTTTTAAGAGACGGTGCAGCTGCGCAATATGGTTCTGATGCTATTGCAGGAGTTATTAATATTGTTTTGAATACAAGTGTAAATAAGTTGAGTATAAACGCAACTACAGGCGCTAATTTTTCTCGTCACGCTCAAGGTCAAGAAGGAGGAGTTGATGGAGAAACTACTAATATAAGTGCAAACTACGGAATCGGATTAGGAGATCGAGGTGGGTATATAAACTTTACTGGAGATTTTGACTATAGAGATTCTTATAATAGAATGAAAGAGTTTGAGGGGAGTATTTTTAATGGTTATAATGCTGTTGAACGTGTTGCTAATGCGGATGGATATGATATCTCTAATCTTTTTACTGATGTAGATGCAATTAAGCAGTATGGGGATCAAGTGTCTTATTTTTCACCTGAAATGAAGAATAATATACAAAACGCGACTACTATTGAAGATCTTCAAGGTCTTTTAGGAGATAATGTAACAGAGGATGAATTAATCGCTAGAAGTCAGAATCGTAGTGACTATAATATGAGAGTAGGTCAATCTGAATTACGAGGAGGAAGGTTTTTCGCCAATTTTTCATTGCCTGTAGATGATCAAGGAACAGAGTTGTACTCTTTTGCAGGAATCAGCTCCAGAACAGGAGGAGCAGCAGGATTCTATAGACTTCCAAATCAGAGTAGAACATACACACCAGCTTATATCAATGGTTTCCTTCCAGAGATAAACTCTAAAATAAAGGATAAATCAATTTCTGTAGGGATAAAAGGAATGGTAAATGAATGGAATGTTGATTTTAGTAATACTTGGGGGCAGAACTCTTTTTTGTATGAAATCGATAATACATCTAATACGTCTATGCTAAATGCATCTCCTAGTTTATTTGATGCTGGAGGATTTTCTTTTACTCAGAATACTACAAATTTAGATCTTAATCATTTTTATGACAATGTATTTGAAGGTCTAAATGTGGCTTTTGGAGGGGAATATCGTTTCGAAAAATATGATATTATAGCCGGAGAGGAGGCTTCTTATGTGCAGTATGATGTTAATGGTGCAGTAATTACAAATATTAATCAGCAACCACCGGTCGACTTTTTTGGGAACTCAAGACCTGGAGGTTCACAAGTGTTTCCTGGATTTAGACCAGAAAATGAAGTTTCTAGAGAGCGTAGCAGTATTGCAGGTTATGTAGATTTAGAAGCAGATATTACAGAAAAATTATTATTGACGTTCGCTACGAGATTTGAAAATTATTCAGACTTTGGTTCCACAATAAACTTTAAGCTTTCATCTCTTTATAAGTTGAATGATAATTTTAATTTAAGAGGAGCAGCAAGTACAGGTTTTAGAGCACCATCTTTACATCAATTAAATTTTAACAGTACTTCTACTATTTTTGCTGATAATGGAGACCCTGTAGAGGTAGGAACTTTTTCAAATAATAGTCGCGTAGCAGAGTTGTTAGGAATTCCAGAATTAAAAGAAGAAGAGTCTCAAAGTGTAAGTGCTGGTTTTACGGCAAAAATACCGAGTGCTAATCTTAGCTTTACTTTGGATGGTTTCTTTGTTAGGATAGAAGATAGAGTAATTTATACAGGACGTTTTGCAGGGCCTGGAACGGGATCTGAGATTGATGTTTTATTAGCGCAAGCGAATGCGGAGGAAGCTGCCTTTTTTGCGAATGCGATAGATACAGAAACCAAAGGATTTGATTTGGTAATTACTCAAAAGGCTTCGTTTAATGATAAAATTCAGCTTAAAAATGATCTTTCTGCAGCTGTATCGGTAACTAGACAGGTTGGAGATATACATGCTTCTCAGGTTTTAGAAGACGCCGGACAAGTAGATACTTATTTCTCTGAAAGTAGTAGAATCTATTTAGAGAAGGCAGTGCCAAGGGTAAAAGTGAATTTTTCTAATTTACTATCTAGCGGAAAGTATACTGTTTTCTTAAGAAATGTTTTCTTTGGTGAAGTAACAGAAGCAGCGAATAATCTTGATCAGCAGGATGATTACAGTCCAAAAATTGTTACAGACCTTTCTTTTGGATATCAACTTACAAGTTCTTTAAATATGAGTGTAGGGGCAAACAATCTTTTTGATGTGTATCCAGATAGAGCGCAAGAAGATAACCGAAGTTCTGGTCGTTTTGATTGGTCTAGATCGGCTCAACAATTTGGAATTGGAGGTCGTTTCTTATATGCTAGATTGCGTTTAGATCTTTAATATATTTTTATTTTTTTACAAGGAGTAGATAGGTTGCTATTTTTTGTATTTATCATACAATCCTTTACCTGTGAGTATAAGTGGAGTTGCCTTTTCTAGTCTACTAAGTTTAGTGGTATCTCTTTTTGCTTCTGAAATATACTCATGATATTCTTTCTGCTTACCTTTTGTGAGCGTATTAAAAGCTTCATTAAGTTTATTATCTTCCTTTAATGCTATTTCAAATACTTTTGAAACAATAGTTTTCTTCTTCGGAAGAAGAACTTCTTTACCTAGCTTTTGGTTAGTGATAGCCTCCTCTGTATATTTTTTAATTAATTTTTTGCTGTCATCAATGTCTTTTATGGAGATGAAGCGCCATTGCCTTAATGCTACAGTTTTTCCTTCTTGAGCATTTATTAAAACTCTAGCATCATCTTTTAGTAAAGCACCATTATGAAACCATAATCCAACATAAGACTTAAAAGCTGCGATGCCAACAACGTTTTTATTAGCAATAGTATAAGTAGGGACGCCCCATTTTATTGTTTCCTCCAATTCTGTCTCCAATAATATGGAACGGAGTGAAAGGAGTTCTTCTTTCCACGAGCTACTATTGTTAAAATAGGCATCAGCATTATTCGTTGTCATTGTAATGTTTTGCTGTAAGTTCTACAATCTTTACGATAACATCAACTGCTTTTTTCATACTTTCGACAGGCACATATTCATATCTTCCATGGAAATTATGTCCGCCAGCAAATATATTAGGACACGGAAGTCCCATGTAAGAAAGTTGCGATCCATCGGTACCACCTCTAATAGGTTTTATAAGAGGTTTTATCTCTAAATCTATCATGGCCTGTTCTGCAATGTCTACGATATGCATTACAGGTTCTATTTTTTCTTTCATGTTGTAATACTGATCCTTTATCTCTAAAGAAATAATATCCCCGAAGCGCTCTGATAAATCAAAAACCACACGTTCTAGAAGTTCTTTTCTGGCATCGAATTTGTCACGGTCGTGATCTCTTATAATTCCATTTATCTCAGTATACTCTACATCCCCTTTTATTTCATAGAAATGAAAAAATCCTTCTCTATGGCTTGTGTATTGAGGCATTTCTTTTTTTGGCATTAATGAAAGAAATTCATTTGCAATCATTACTGCATTAATCATTTTTCCTTTTGCATAGCCAGGGTGTACGCTTTTACCCTGAACTTTTATTTTTACTCCAGCAGCATTGAAATTCTCATATTCCAATTCTCCTATTTGAGAACCATCTAATGTATATGCCCATTGAGCGCCAAATTTCTTAACATCAAATTTGTGCGCGCCTTTACCGATTTCCTCATCTGGAGTAAAAGCAATTCTTACAGGTCCGTGGTGGATGTGAGAATTATTAATAAGGTATTCCATAGCAGTTACTATTTCTGTAATTCCTGCTTTATCATCTGCACCTAGGAGTGTGGTACCGTCTGTAGTGATTATTGTTTGTCCTTTATATTGCTTTAGGTCATCAAAATAATTAGGCGATAGGATAATATTTTGTTCTTCATTTAGAACAATATCATTACCGTCATAATTTTCTATAATCTGTGGATTTACATTAGTTCCAGAAAAATCTGGAGAAGTATCAAAATGAGATATAAAACCTATAGTAGGAACTTTACGATCAATATTAGAAGGAAGTGTAGCCATTACATAGGCGTTCTCATCTATGGTTACATCTTCCATACCGATAGCTTCTAGCTCTTCGACAAGCTTCCTAGCAAGATTCCATTGTTTTTCTGTACTAGGTGTTGTATTACTATTGGGATCAGATTGGGTATCTATTTTAACATAGCTAATAAAGCGGTCTATAATATTTTGCATCGGAATGTTTTTTATCAAAAATAATATAATAGTTGGAATGTATGTAGGCGGCGGGTTATAATCTTATTATAAATAACTAAGAAACGCAAGCGAAAGTTACTAGCCCCGATTGAGCGTACTACCCCATCTTATTACGGAAAGTAGTAAGGTGTTTAGTAGTAAACGCGGGTAACAGCAATTGCAATTATATGTTGCTTTGGGCTTCTTAAATTAAATCATAAAAAAATAGAGGTAAATTTTTAAGTTTAAGTATTTTTGCAAAAACTAGCACACCATGTATAAACTACTCATAAGACCTTTATTTTTTCTTTTCGATCCTGAAGACGTTCACCATTTTACTGTATGGGCTGTAAGATTCGTTAATAAAATTCCTGGAGTGTCTTCATTAATCCGTGCGTGTTTTGTTGTGGAAGATGAGCGTTTGGAACGCGAGGTGTTTGGATTAAAGTTTAAAAATCCAGTAGGACTTGCTGCAGGTTTCGATAAAAATGCTATGCTTTATAAGGAGTTAGCAAATTTTGGTTTTGGACATATCGAAATAGGAACATTAACTCCAAAGGCACAACCTGGAAATCCTAAAGAGCGATTATTCCGTTTGATTGATGATAAGGGAATTGTTAACCGAATGGGTTTTAATAATGGAGGTGTTGAAGAGGCTGTTGAGCGACTCAAAAAAAATAAAGGTGTTTTAATTGGAGGAAACATAGGGAAAAATAAAGTTACTCCAAATGAACAAGCTGTAGATGATTATACATATTGCTTTAAGGCTTTATATCCTTATGTAGATTACTTTGTAGTGAATGTAAGTTCTCCAAATACTCCAAATTTGCGGGCTTTGCAAGATAAGGAGCCTTTAACGGCGCTTTTAAATACATTGCAAGCATTGAATAATGAGCAAGTAAAAGCAAAACCTGTGCTTTTAAAAATAGCACCAGATTTGACAAATGAACAGTTATTGGATATTGTAGATATTGTTATTACTACAAAAATAGCAGGTGTTATTGCTACAAACACAACTATAAGTAGAGAAGGTTTAACTTCGGATAATAAAGAGGAAGTTGGAGGATTAAGTGGT
The DNA here is from genome assembly GCF_048266025.1 of Joostella sp. Lineage (NCBI taxonomy): Bacteria > Pseudomonadati > Bacteroidota > Flavobacteriia > Flavobacteriales > Flavobacteriaceae > Joostella > Joostella sp. Next base: position 16,230 of record NZ_JBLXAF010000004.1, read on the forward strand.
GTGCCGCTTACTAAAAGGTCTACGGAGGTTATTAGATTTATAGCTAAAGAAAGTAAAGGTGCTTTTCCTATTATTGGAGTAGGGGGCATTCATTCTGAAGAGGATGCGATGGAAAAACTGGAAGCAGGAGCGTCTTTAGTACAGTTGTATACAGGATTTATTTATGAAGGTCCTTTTATAGTGAAGAGAATAAATAAAGCACTTCTTAAAAGATAGTCATTTTGAATACGGAAGTGTTAATAGCGTTTGTATTTGCTACAGCGGCATTAGCAATTGCTCCAGGACCAGACAACATATATGTACTTCTACAAAGTATGGTTCATGGAGTTAAAAGTGGATTGGTAACAGTTTGCGGATTAATATCAGGTTGCCTTGTACATACTACTTTAGTTGCTTTTGGAGTTTCTGCACTTATTAAACAAACACCTTTTTTATTTACAGTTCTTAAGATTTTTGGAGCCTGTTACCTGTTGTACTTGGCATTTAAAGTATATAAAGGGAGTTCAGAAATTGATATCTCTTCTTCCCAAATCCCCAAAAAAACATATAAAGCTCTTTTTAAGCAGGGGTTCTTTATGAATGTATTAAACCCTAAAGTGTCTATCTTCTTTTTGGCATTCTTCCCTGGGTTTCTTTTTAGCGATACTTTAAACTCCATATGGCAGTTTTATATTTTAGGAGCGATCTTTATGGTAGTTTCTTTTATAATTTTTTCTTGTATTGCTGTTCTATCTGGTAAGTTGTCTGATTATATACTGAAACATAAGAACGTTGGAGTCGTTTTAAAGTGGCTTCAAATCATTGTTTTCGTGGGAATTGCAATTTTTCTTTTCTTTTAGGAGTAAAATCACCCTTTTCTGACTGTTTTTAGATAGATTAAATTCTATTGTAGGAAGATTTTAATCTTCGTGAAAGATATGGATTACACGAAAAGTTTAATAAAATCTTCATTTCAGCAAGTAATTTTGTTATTCATCGAGATTAAAATGCAAGATGAGATTCCTGTTCATACATTTACATCGTTATTGAGAAATACTCAATAATTACTGCCCCAAAGTAGAAGAATGCTATTGTTCGTCCCCCGAACGCTCTAGATTATTAATATTTTTAACCATTTAAATATCTATCTATTATGAAAAAAGTAATTTTATGCGCTGGGGCGCTAATGTGCGGAGCTGCAATGATGGCTCAAACTCCGAGTAGTAACTATGCAATGACTACTCAAGTGGGAATTGGTAACGATCTAGGCATTGATCAAGTTGGAACAACTGCTTATGCAGGTGTTAGCCAAATGGGAAACAACAATGAAGCTACAATTGAGCAAGGAGAAAAAGATAACATGGCAGTTGTTATCCAAGCTGGAAATAGAAACTCAGCAACTTCGACTCAAGACTATTCTTATGGGGCTGAATTTGGAAATAATGTTTCATCTCAGAGACAAAATGGTATAGCTAACGTAGCTTCTGTATCTCAAGAGTCTCAGTGGGGTAATGGAACTAATAACTCTACTGTTTATCAGACTCAATCAGGAAATCGTAACGAAGCTTCTGCTGAGCAACAAGGGAATAATCATATGAATACCCAAACACAGAGTGGAATAGGAAATACTGCTGATGATCTTCAGAAAGGAGCTTCAGAAACAGCTGTAACTACTCAATCTGGTAACTATAACGAAAGTTATTTAGTTCAGAATGCATGGGGTAACTCTTCTACTGTTACTCAATCTGGTAACAGAAACTACAGTGACTTATCTCAAGATGGAGGTCAAAACATGTCTTTAATAACTCAATCTGGAGTATCTAACTCGGTTATGGCTACTCAGCATGGTGATAATAATACTATTATGAATGTGCAGTCAGGTATGCGTAATTCTGCAACTATTAATCAATAGGTCATTTATTAGAAATAAATTAAAGCGAGCATATTATTTATTATTTATGCTCGCTTTTTTCTTAAAATCTTATTTCTAATTTTAAAAAAAAAAGCAAGATGAAAATAAATAAAAACACACTATTTTTCTTAGTGAGTGGTTTAGCTGTGTCCGTAGGTGTAGCTCAAGAAAACTTGAGTGTATCAAGTCAAACTGGAGATACAAACAACGTAGTTGTAGATCAAACTGCAGGTGAACTTACTGTTTCAAAAATTACTCAAAATGGAACAAGTAATAAGTCTACAGTTACGCAAAGTGGAAAATATGCACAGTCAGATATAATTCAAACTGGAGATAATAATAAAGCTACCGTAGAGCAGAATAGTACTGCAACTATAGCTACAAGTAAAAGTTATGTTACTGTTGACCAACTAGGAGATCGTAACAAAGCTGATGTTAAGCAAGAAGGGAGAAAGAATACTGTTGATGTAGATCAGGAGGGTGCTCGTAATAAAGCTAACGTTGCCCAAGATGGTAATATATTGTTTAGTACAATAGCACAAAAAGGAAGTTTAAATAAGGCTGAAGTTACTCAAGAAGGAGAAATGCTAAAAAGTAATGTAACTCAAGAGGGTGCTCGTAATAAAGCTACAGTTTCTCAAGAAGGAAAAGGAGCTATAAGCGACGTTACGCAAAACGGTGCTCGTAATAAAGCTGATATTACTCAAGATGGGCGAGGGGCTTTAAATAGTACAGTGGTACAATCGGGAGAACGAAATAAAGCTTCTGTAGATCAAGAAAATCTTAATACTTCAAGTTTAGTGTCTCAAAATGGTAGTCGTAACAACGCTTCTGTTAAGCAAAGTGGAACGACAATGTTTTATAGCGGAAAAGGTCTTACAAGTACGGTAATCCAAAACGGTAACCGTAACAATGCAGAGGTAGACCAAGAGTATAGTAATTCTTCATTTGGAACTGTTAGTAATGATATAACTAGTGATGTAAATCAAGAAGGAAACAGAAATGATGCTTCTGTTACGCAAAAAGGGGCAAACGTTAATACTTTTCTTGGGTTTGGATCTGCTGATATTTCTAGTGATTTAGATCAAATAGGAGATGATAACAAGGCTACTGTAGCACAAACAGGAGATGAGACTGCAAGTTTCCTTTATCAAGCAGGGAATGAAAATGCTGCAACTGTAACACAAGTTGGATCTAATCAAATTGACGTTGCTGTGCAAGTAGGTGGTGAAAACACTAGTACTTCTAGTCAAACAGGAGCTAATCAAATAAACGGTATATTCCAATTAGGAGATTCAAATACTAGTGCTGTAACTCAAGATGGTGCACTACAAATAAATGCAGTAGCTCAAGTAGGTGCAGATAATGTTAGCATGGTAAGTCAGACTGGTACAGCTAATGTTAATGGAGTATTGCAAGTTGGTTCAGCAAACACAAGTGCTGTAATTCAAGGAGGAATAGGTAATGTTAGTGGCGTTGCTCAATTGGGGTCTAATAATATGAGTACAGTTTTACAAAATGGAATGGGTCAAATTAGTGGAGTATTTCAATTAGGTAGTAACAATAATGCTAATGTTGTTCAAAACAACTAATTGCTTTGTAATTATAATAACACACAATTAAATAAATAAGTAGTGAGGGAGTAATTCCCTTGCTACTTTAAAAAAAGTAAAGTAATGAATGCTACAAAGTTTATATTATTAATATTTTTTTGTGGATTTATAACCTCAATTGGTTTAGCTCAAGAGGTGACTAAAGAGGATTATAAAACCATTGTAGCCACAAATCAAGTGCAGAAAAATAATTTGCAAGCTAGCAGTAAGACTGCTTCAGAAAGTGGTATTTATATCTCACAAATAGGACAAGCAAATGCTGCCAATGTAAATGTCGTGTCAGAGGATATGAATTATTCTTTATATCAAACTGGAGTAAATAATAAAGTGAATCAATTTAAATCTGTAGATAAATTAACAGAAGTAGTCACGCAGACTGGAAATAATAATTTCTTGCAAGAAGTAGGTACAAATACGAGTAATATTTCAGAAGTGAATACAGTTCAGCAAGGAAATAATTTATTGGTAGAAAAATATGGAACTAACAGTATTGGAGATAATATGACGATTAAAATGACTGGAAGTGACCGTTCTGTAATTGTTAAGAACTATAAATAAAAATTTCTCTTGAAGAATTTTATAAAAATAATCCTATTGTTTTTTCCTTTTCTTTCTGTCTTAGCTCAAAATTTTAATAAGGAGGTAGCGGCAGAAATTATTGTTAAAGGGCCAAAGGAGGGGATTGTTTTCATAACAGCTTCAGGAAAAAATTTGACCAATACGAATTACAGTCTGACTTATGAGTTTTCTATAATAGTTAAAGATGCACAACAGCATATAGATAAAAGCACTGATGAAGGTCGCTTTACCCTCGAACCATATGAAAATAAACTGTTGGCAGAAACACAGATTCAGAAGAATGATTCTTTGGAAACTATTGTATTGCTTTTAATATATAATGAAGGAAAACCAATAAGCACAAAACGAGTAGTTCTTTCTTTTGAAGAAGAAAAACAAGAGGAGTCTTTTAATAAGAAAAATGAAGGTATCACTTTAGAAGGGATTGTTGAAGAAGATACAAAAACAAAGGCAGGTAAAGATTTTTATGGTTTTTTCTATCAGAAATATAATATGAATGATATAAAAACAAATAAAATTATAAAAATAGAAGAAGCTATAAGTTTTGGAAGATCAACAAGAATTCTGGTTATGGTTGGAGATGTAGTAATATATCAGTTTTTTGCTCAGCCTAAATTAGAATTTTTAAAAGCTCAAGCAGATCAAGCGATGATATATTTAAACGGTTATTTGCAAAAACTAGAACAAGCTAGCGTCGGACCAACACGATATTAAATAATTATAATAATGAAGTTACTAATCAACCTATTATTACTACTTGCTTTTACTGGGCTTAGTGCTCAAAGTCTTGTATATACTCCTAAAAATCCAAACTTTGGAGGAGAAACTTTTAATTACCAATGGCTGTTAAGCTCTGCTCAAGCACAAAACTCTTTTACAGATCCTAATGCTTTAGATTTTGAGCAAGGATCAAGTTTAGACTCTTTTAAAGAGAGTTTAAACTCTCAGTTATTAAGTCAGATTACAAGAAATTTATTTTCTGAACAATTCGGCGATGGTGCTTTGGAAGAAGGGAGTTATGCATTAGAAGGTTTAGCTGTAGATATCTACCCATCTGAAGACGGATTGGTGATAGATATTTTAGATACAGATACAGGAGAGCAAACCCAAGTAGTGATACCAAATCAATAATTTATTATGATTAACCGAATTTTAACTGGAATAAGCTTACTGTTTATAACCGGTTGTGGAACTTATTTTAACCAACCTGTAGATTTTACAGATGCTAGAATAGGCGAAAATACAGCAGCAACAAAACGACTTACTAATTTGCCAGAACCAGAAAGTAAAGTTGTAGTTGGGGTGTATAATTTTAGAGATTTAACAGGACAATACAAGCAGACCGAAATAGGAAGTACTTTTAGTACAGCTGTTACACAAGGGGGAACTGCAATCTTAATAAATGCATTAGAAGATTCTGGGTGGTTTACTCCTATAGAAAGAGAAAATATAGGAAATCTATTAAATGAACGTAATATTATACGTTCTACAAGGCAAGAATATCAAGGTCAGCAAGACGGGAAACCTGGAGTGCCACCATTATTGTTTGCTGGAATTCTATTAGAAGGAGGAATTGTGTCTTACGATTCTAATATTATTACTGGCGGAATGGGAGCTCGTTACTTTGGAGTTGGCGGAAGCACACAATATAGACAAGATAGGGTGACCATATACCTTAGAGCCATTTCTACTTCTAACGGAAAAATCCTTAAAAATATTTATGTTTCTAAAACAATATTATCACAAGCGCTAGATGCTAGTTTATTTAAATATGTTAAGTTTCAAAGACTTTTAGAAGCTGAGGTTGGTTTTACAAGAAATGAACCTATTCAATTAGCAGTAACAGAAGCAATAGAAAAAGCTGTAGAAGGTTTGGTTTTAGAAGGAATGGAAGCAGATTTATGGCATGCTAAAGATGGTGTAGCAGAAGAAAATGCTTTATTAACTGCATATCAAGAAGAAAAAGAAGAAGCTTCATTAACAAAACTTTATAACAGAAAATACATAGACAGACAGTATAGTCATTCTTTGGGTATAAGTTTTGGTCCTAGCCTTAATAATGGTGATTATGGAAATGCTGAAGTTCGACCGGTTTTTAGATTTGATTATAAATATCGGGCATCCCGCTATTTATCACTTAATCTAAATGCAAATACTTTTGAACTTAATAATGGAGATTTATTCAGTAGGAAATTTGCATCAGTAGATACAAATATTGGTCTTACGATTCTTCCAAACGACGATTTAACACCTTTTATATATGGAGGTCCTGGTATTCTTTTTGGTTTTGATGATGATGATACGCCAGAAAATAGCGAGAGCACATTCTTTAAAATTCAATATGGATTGGGACTAGAATATTTTATTAATCAGAAATTCTCGATAAAGTTATTTGCTGAGCAAAACATGACTTTTTCGGATAATCTAGATTATATAGAAAATGGTAATCGGGATGATTATTATTATAATTTCGGGTTTGGGGTAAATTTCACCTTAGGAGTAAAAAATAAATTTCAATCTACAAAATAACTTTACAAGATGAATGCAATAAAAAAAGTTTTAATATTATTATTTGTAGTATGTATTGCTGCTTGTAGCGAGGATACTATCGATACTTTTGGAACTGGAACTATAACAGGTAAAGTAGTTTTGAGTGGAGAGAATTCTCCAATTGAAAATGTTAAGATTTCTACCAGTCCTTCTACGTCTACAGTTTTTACTGATGAGAATGGAGAATTTGTTTTAAATGATGTTGAAGAAGGAGAATACTCTCTTCAGGCTGATAAAGATGGATATTTAACTGCTTTTGAAGGAGTAAATGTGAAGACAGGAATAGAGTCAAAAGTAATTTTTGAACTGAATATAGAGACTGCTAATAATAAACAACCTTCTGCTCCAGTTTTAATAGCGCCTGCAGATGGAGCTGTTAATCAAGAGTTGTCTGTACAGTTTGTTTGGAATGCTGAAGATGGTGAAGACGATGAATTAACTTATGAGTTGGAAATTAAAAATAGTGTAAATAATGATATTTTAAGGTTCACAGAAATAAAAGATACTACTTATACAGTTGATAATCTTAGTTATGGATTGAAATATTTCTGGCAAGTTAAAGTTTCCGATAGTATTAATGACCCTGTTTTAAGTGAAGTAAGTTCTTTTACAACTTCAAAAACACCAACTTTTGACTATCTTTTTGTAAAGGTTGTAGACGGAAATAATGTAATATTCTCTATTGATTCTGATGGAAACGAATCACAAATTACTAGCAGTTCTTATAATAGTTTCAGACCTATATTAAATTCTGATGCAAGTAAGCTTGCCTTTTATAGAACGGTAGCTGGGAAAACACAACTTTTTGTAATGAATCTAGATGGAAGTGATCTTAAGCAACTCACGAGCTCTATTTCTCCTAAAGGTATAGATAATGAGCGTTTAGGTTTTTCTTGGGCAGATAATGATGCTTCATTGATATTCCCAAGTTATGATAAAATATACAGGGTTAGTGCTAATGGCGGCAGTAGTCAACTGTTCTATACCGCTGCAAGTGGTAGGTATATTTTAGATATTGATCAGAGTGCTGATCGTTCTAAAGTAGCTATTTTAGAAACTAATATTTCTGGTTACGAAGGTGCTGTTTATGTTATCGATGCTTCAGGAGCAACAACTCATACCGTTATTAGTGGAGTAACAGGAACCGTTGGGGGTGTAGATATTTCTGTAGACGGAAGTAAAGTTCTCTATACACATGATGCTTCTGGGTATGAAAGTGAAAGCGGGAGACAATTAAATTCTAGAATTTATATACATAGATTAAGTGATGGGACTGTTGCTGATATTAGTACTGAAAAAGCAAATGGGACCAATGATACAGATGTTAGGTTTTCTTCAAACGAGGCCTTGATTTTATTTGTAAATGCAAGCAGTAGTGCTACGAGCGGTAAAGTGATGTCTGTAGATGTACGTACAGATGGCCTTCCTACCGAGAGAACTCAGATTGCTCCTAGTGGAAAAATGCCAAACCAATAATTTTTAAGAAATAAATAGAATAGTTTCTTTTATTATAAAACATACGGTTTTGGGTTTTAGAAAACACTTGTGAAACCTGTGTAGGTTGTTTACCTTTGGTTTAAAAGCAACTGATTTTGAAAAGGAACTATTTTATTTTTGATATGGATGGCGTTATCATGGATAGCGAACCTATGCATAAAGAAATATTGAGGAAAGTTTTTGGAGAACTAGGTTTAGATTTTTCTCATAGTTACCATCAAACTTTGGTGGGAATGGCTGCAGTGCCGATGTGGGAAAAAATAAGATCAGATTTCAGTTTAGAAACGAATGCTCGAGAATTGATGACTTTCCATAAGGAGATATTCTTTATTGAAGTAGCGTCTATAGATGTGCCACCTGTGGAGGGTGTAGTTGCTTTTATTAATCGTTTGAAAGAATTAGATTTTACAATCTCTTTGGCTTCCTCTTCCTCTTTAAAATTAATAAACCGGTTTGTTGATGAAATTGGAGTAGCTCCTTTTTTTGATTATATGGTGAGTGGAGAATCGATCACTCGAAGCAAACCGAACCCTGATATTTTTTTAAATGTAGCAGCTCATTTTGATGAAGACCCTTCTAAATTTATTGTTATTGAAGATAGTTATAATGGGGTAACTGCTGCTAAAGCTGCTGGGATGACTTGTATCGGGTTTAAAAATGTAAACTCTGGAAACCAAGATTTGTCTGCAGCAGATCTAATTGTAGATAGTTTTTCTGAATTAACTTCAGAAGTAATAAGAAAAATAGCTTCATAATGGAGGCTGTAAAAATAATTGAGTGTCCTAGAGACGCCATGCAAGGAATAAAAACCTTTATTCCTACTGAAAAAAAAGTTCAGTATATCCAATCTCTTTTACGTTGTGGTTTTGATACTATAGACTTTGGAAGCTTTGTGTCTCCAAAAGCCATCCCACAAATGGTAGATACAGCTCAAGTGTTGTCTCAATTAGATCTTTCTAATACTTCTAGTAAATTATTGGCCATTGTTGCAAATTTACGAGGGGCTCAAGATGTATGTACACACCCAGAGATTGATTATTTGGGGTATCCTTTTTCTATTTCTGAAAACTTCCAAATGAGAAATACGCATAAAACAATTACAGAAAGCGTTTTATTGCTTTCGCAGATTTTAGAGCATGCATATAAACACGATAAAAAGGTTGTTGCATATTTATCTATGGGATTTGGAAATCCTTACGGAGATCCGTGGAATGTTGAGATTGTAGGGGAGTGGACTGAAAAATTAGCGGCCATGGGAGTCGAAATCCTATCATTATCTGATACGGTAGGTACTTCTACAGGAGAAACAATAGATTATCTATTTTCTAATTTAATACCAAAATTTCCAAAGGTAGAATTTGGAGCACATTTGCACACTACTCCAGATAGTTGGCATGAAAAAGTAGATGCAGCATATAAAGCGGGTTGCAGAAGGTTTGATGGAGCTATTCAAGGTTTTGGTGGCTGCCCAATGGCTGCAGATGAACTTACGGGAAATATGCCTACAGAAAAATTATTCTCTTATTCCAATTCTGTGAAGGCCGATTCTAATATCAAAGCAATGAGTTTTGAAAGTGCTTATAATGAAGCTTTAGATTTATTTCAACAATATCATTAATATTTTCTATTGAAATCCTTTTTATTATAGAACAATATAATTTAAATTAAATCTAAATAAGTTTGTTAAAAGCGTTAACATAATCTATATTTGCTTCATATTTATATATATTAAGTCTAAATAAATTATGAAGTCAACATTTACAAAATCTTTATTAATAGCATCTTTAGCTATAGCATCGTGTTCAAGCGACGATGATAATATGGGAGGTGAAGAGGTTATAGAAGTCACTGCTCCTGTGAGTTACGTTTTTAATAGAGGGTCTGAAACTACAGTAAGTTTTACTGGTCAAACACAAAGAATTGCAATGGCTACTGAATTAGCATCTGCAATGATGGATTTTGATAATTCAAGTGAAGCTCTATTGTTAAATATGTATGCAAATGAAGAGAATCCTTTCTCTGATACAGCTTTAAACGAGTCAGGTAAGAGTATAAAAAGTAAAGTTGCGGCTTCTGCAGAATACTTTGCAACTAATACTGTGTTAAGTAATGAAATTAAAACAAAATTAGAAGGGTTTCTTTCTTCTCAGGTAAATGAAGTTTTTCCTAATCAAGAAGTTGTTGCTGAAAAAGGAGTAGCTGGACAGATTACTGGAGTTGGATCAACAAGAATACGTTACGTAAGTGCAAATGGTTTGGAGTATAATCAAACTTTTGCTAAATCTATTATTGGTTCGTTAATGTTAGATCAAGCAATTAATAACTATTTGAGTGATGATGTTTTAGATCAAGGAGATAACAGAAGTAATAATGATGATGATATAGTAGAAGATGGTAAAAACTACACTACTATGGAACATAAGTGGGATGAAGCTTATGGTTATTTATACGGTGCTTCTCAAGATCCTACAAACCCAAATTTGACATTAGGTGATGATCGTTTTTTAAATAGCTATTTAGGACAGGTAGATGAAGATTCTGATTTTAATGGAGTTGCTGCAAATGTTTTTGATGCTTTTAAGTTAGGAAGAGCTGCTATCGTTGCAAAAAACTACGAAGTTAGAGATGAACAAGCAGAAATTATCCAAGAAAATCTTTCAATAGTACCAGCTGTAAGAGCTGTTCACTATTTGATGGGAGGGAAAGCTTCTATTGAAGCGGAAGATTTTGGAAGTGCTTTTCATGAATTGTCAGAAGGATATGGTTTTGTTTTTAGTTTACAGTTTACTCATGATCCAGAAACTGATGCTCCTTATTTTTCAAGTTCTGAAGTAAATGGGTTTATAGATCAGATGATGCAAGGAGAATATGGTTTATGGGATGTTTCTCCTGAAGTGTTAGAGGAAATCTCTGAAGAGATAGCTGCAAAATTTGGTTTTACCGTAGCACAGGCAGTAGATTAATAAGTCTAAATTGAATTGATATACTTTCAATATATAATAATATGAAGTTAAATAAATGGATAGGGTTAATAGTAACCTTAGTTGTTCTGGGTTGTAGCTCTGATAGTAGTAATAATGATGGAGATGAAAACCCTACTGGAGGAGATAATGATTTTAACCGAAAGAGTATATTAACAAATTGGGCAGATAATTTTATCATGCCTAATTATACGGCATATGTTAGTGCAACTTCTAAACTTACAAAAGCTGCAAATGATTTTGTTGTAGAAACTAATATTCAGAGTTTAACAGATCTTAAAGTTGCATATAAAGAGGCTTATTTGTCTTGGCAGCATGTGTCAATGTTTGAGATTGGGGAAGCTGAAAGAATTCAATTAAGAAATTTCACAAATATCTATCCAACTAATAAGGCTAATATAGATGCCAAAACTGGAGGATTAGAAAGTTATAATTTAGAGTTACCTTCTTCATTTTCAGAGCAAGGATTTCCAGCTTTAGATTATTTGCTTTATGGTACAGGAGAAACCGATGAGATGGTTTTAGCGTATTTTGAAGACCAAGTAGCAGCAAAAGATTATTTGCTAGCATTAGTAAATAGATTGGATAAATTAGGTTCGCAAGTTTTAGAAAATTGGAAAACAGGATACCGTGATACATATGTTAATAATGATAGTGATGCGGTGAATGCTTCTTTTAATAAAACTGTAAATGCATATGTGTCTTATTATGAGCGTTTTCTTAGAAGTGGAAAGGTGGGAATCCCCGCAGGTGCTCTTTCAGGGCAACAATTTCCAGATCGTGTTGAGGCTTACTATGTTAATGATATGTCTAAAGAGTTGTTTTTGAAAGCACTGGACGCTTCTAAGGGTTTTTATTTAGGAACTGGAGCTACTAATATTTCTGGAGCTAGTCTTTATGATGCTCTAAAGGGGTTAGATCAAAATGAGCTTGCTGACGATATTTCAGAACAGTTTGATGTGATTAGAGAGGAGGCTTCAAAATTAAATGATAGCTTTTCTTATGAAGTTGAAAATAATAATAATGCTCTTATTGGGTTGCGAGATTTGTTGCAAGTAAACACTATTTTGTTTAAAAATGATATGGTTTCTGCTTTAAACGTGACAATTTCTTATCAAGATAACGACGGAGATTAGTATATAGTTGTGCTAATTGAATTAAGAAATGAATAACTATATAAAACATTATTTAAATACTTACACGGAGGCCGCCCCATTGGCGGTCTTTCGTATTTTTTTTGGTATAATGATGTTTTTGAGTATTGTACGTTTTGCTTTAAGAGGTTGGATAGATCAGCTTTATATAGAACCAAATTTTTTCTTTTCTTACTATGGTTTCGAGTGGGTTAAACCATTAGGAATTTATACGTATTTAATATTTATTATTTGTGCGGCTTCTGCAATCGGAATTGCTGTGGGCTATAAGTATCGTCTTTCTACAATCGTGTTTTTTATTAGCTTTACGTATATAGAGTTAATGGATAAAACTACTTATTTAAATCATTACTACTTTATATCATTACTTAGTTTTTTAATGATTTTTCTACCAGCTAATGCTTATTTTTCTGTTGATGCAAAAAACGATGGAGCTTATTATAAAATGCCGAAATGGACTATAGATAGTATAAAATTGCTCCTAGGAATAGTGTACTTTTATGCTGGTTTAGCAAAGTTAAATAGCGATTGGCTTTTTAAGGCAATGCCTTTAAAAATATGGCTTCCTACTCAATATGACTTGCCATTAATAGGAAGCTTGTTACAGCAAGAGTGGATGCATTATTTCCTTAGCTGGAGTGGAGCTGCATACGATCTCTCCATTCCTTTTTTATTGTTGAATAAAAAAACGAGGCCTTATGCATTTTTTGCAGTTGTGTTTTTTCATGTATTAACAAGGATTTTATTTCCTATTGGAATGTTTCCTTTTATTATGATAGTAAGTGCTTTAGTTTTTTTTGATGCTAGTTTTCATATAAAAATTTTAGAATTTTTAAAAAGAGTATTTCGCTTTAATACTTCAGAAAAAAGAGAGTTGTACCCTGTGTATAAGGTTAAAAAGATTTTAGTGCCTATGCTGGCTGTTTTCTTTTTTATACAATTATTAATACCATGGCGTTATTTAGCTTATCCAGGAGAGTTGTTTTGGACAGAAGAGGGATTCCGTTTTTCTTGGAGGGTAATGTTAATTGAAAAAACAGGATATGCACAATTTAAAATTGTAAATAGTAAAACAGGAAAGTGGTTTTATGTAGATAACGCCGATTTTTTAACTCCCTTTCAGGAAAAAGAAATGGCTGCACAAGCCGATTTCATACTTGAATACGCGCATTATTTAGGTTCTCATTTTGCTAAACAAGGTCACGAGAATCTAGAAATTTACGTAGATAGTTTTGTAACACTTAACGGTAGAAGAAGTACAAGGTTTGTAGATAATAAAACCAATTTATTAAAAGAAAAAGAATCATTCCAGCATAAAGACTGGATATTACCTTTCAAAGATGACATTAAAGGACTTTAAAGTAACATTATTTTTTTTATTTAGTTTAACTACGTTGTTCGCACAACATAGTGTAAGTGGAGTTGTGAAATCTTCAGAAACAAACAACCCAATAGCTGGAGTAGAAATATACGATTCTCAATCGGGGCAGTTAGTGCAAACCGATAGTGATGGTATTTATCAGTTAAATAATTTAAAAGAAGGGACTCATGTTATAACTGTTTTTTCTTATGAATTTCAAATTATTGAAGACACAGTGTTAGTAAATGGTGATCTAAGTAAAGACTATACACTACAAGCGCTTAACGAAAAACTTTCTGAGGTTGTTATAACTAGGCAAAAGGAAAAGGTGTTTGCTCTTAAAAAATTGCGTGATGTTGAAGGGACTGCTATCTATGCAGGGAAGAAAAGTGAAGTAGTGGATATGGAGCAGATTGTAGGAAATACAGCTGCGAATAATCCAAGGCAAATCTACTCTCAGGTTGTTGGTCTTAATATCTATGAAAACGGTGACGCAGGTTTACAATTGAATATTGGAGGTCGTGGTTTAGATCCTAATAGAACAGCAAACTTTAACACAAGGCAGAATGGATACGATATTAGTGCAGATGTTTTAGGGTATCCAGAAAGTTATTATACACCTCCTGCGGAAGCTTTGAGTGAAATACAAGTGGTGAGAGGAGCTGCTTCTCTACAATATGGGACTCAATTTGGAGGACTTGTGAATTTCAAAATGAAAAAACCTAATCCAAATAAAGAATTAGAGTGGGTAAGTAGACAGACACTAGGTTCTTATGATCTTTTTACTAGCTTTAATAGTTTAAGTGGTACGGTAGGGAAATTAGAATACTATACCCATTTTAATTACAAAGAAGGGGGTGGGTTTAGACCGAATTCTGAATTTAATTCTAGAAACTTTTATGTCCATTTAGGGTATAATTTCACAGATAATACAAAGCTGAGTTTAGAAACTACATTATTAAATTACTTAGCAAAGCAACCAGGTGGGCTTACAGACGCACAATTTGAAGAGGATCCTACTTATAGTAATAGATATAGAAACTGGTTTCAGGTAGATTGGCGTTTGTATTCATTGTTGTTTGAGCATCAGTTTTCTTCAAAAACCGACTTTAGTTTAAATGTATTTGGATTAGATGCTACAAGAGATGCTCTAGGTTTTAGAGAAAATAGGGTGGATCAAGTAGATGAAGGGAATACACCTAGAGATTTTATTTCTGGAGATTTTAAAAATTGGGGTGCAGAAGCTAGATTGTTACATCGTTACAAGATAGCAAAAAGGGATGCCGTTTTCCTAATAGGCTCTAAATATTACCAAGCAAATAATTCTGAAATCCAGGGGCCAGGAAGTGATGGAAGTGATGCGGATTTTAAATTTTATTCTGACGAATTTCCAAACTATCCTAGGCAGTCAGATTTTACATTTCCAAATCGTAATATTGCGGTCTTTGGAGAGAATGTATTTAATATAGTAAAGGGGTTTTCTGTAACCCCAGGGTTTCGATTCGAATATATAAAAACAGAAAGCGAAGGGACTTACAAGAATATAATTCTTGACCTAGCAGGGAATCCTATTCTTAATGAAGAATTGGAAGATAATAGGTTGTTCGATCGTTCTTTTGTGCTGTTAGGACTTGGTTTAAGTTATAAACATGACGCTTCTTTGGAGTTGTACGGTAATATATCTCAAAATTATCGTTCTGTTACCTATAATGATATTCGGGTGGTAAATCCATCATTTACTGTGGATCCTGATATAACAGATGAAGATGGTTATACAGCCGATTTAGGTGTAAGGGGGAAACTTTCAGATATTATTACTTACGATGTTAGTGCTTATTTTTTATCATACAACAACAGAATTGGAGTTATTAGCAGAAAAATAAGTGATATTGAAGAGAAAAGATTTAGAGGCAATATAGGGGATGCAGTTATTTATGGTGTAGAGACTTTTGCAGAATGGAATCTTATTTCCACTTTTTTTCAAGATTATAATAACTGGCAGTTGAGTGTGTTTGCAAATACTGCATTTACAAATTCTGAATATATAAATTCAGAAGAGGAAAATGTAAAAGATAAAGAAGTTGAGTTTGTACCTCATGTAAATTTAAAAACTGGAATTAAATTTGGTTATAAAAATTTCCAAGGGAACTTACAATACACATATTTGTCTAGTCAATACACAGATGCAACAAATGCACCTAGAGATTTTAGTAGTTCATCGGGAATAATAGGGGAGATTCCTTCGTATGATATTTTGGATCTTTCTTTAGCCTATACATTTAGAAAATGGAAAATAGAAACAGGAGTTAATAATCTTTTAGATAATAGTTATTTTACACGAAGAGCAACTGGATACCCAGGTCCAGGAATTTTACCTGCAGAACCTATTACATGGTATACAACATTACAGTTTAAATGGTAATCTTATAATAACAGATTGATTTAAATACCTCCGTTTTTAGTAGTCTTTTGACTTAAAATTTTCTATTAATTTAAAAATAGAGTTAAGATATTCATAAAATAAAAAACAGGCATATACTTCCTAAAAAAAGCAGTATATTTGCGTGCAACTAAACTATAAGTTGCAATATGGAAGCTCACAATTCAAAGTTTGTTGGTGAAGGTTTAACATACGACGATGTCCTACTCGTTCCGAATTACTCAGAGGTTTTACCGCGTGAAGTAAGCATACAAACAAAATTTACAAGAAATATTACGATTAATGTTCCTATTGTCTCTGCGGCAATGGATACTGTTACCGAAAGCAGAATGGCTATTGCTATTGCTAGAGAAGGTGGAATCGGTGTTTTGCATAAAAACATGTCTATCGAGCAGCAAGCTTTAAAAGTAAGGAAGGTAAAACGTGCCGAAAGTGGTATGATTATCGATCCTGTGACTTTGCCATTAACTGCAAATGTTGAGGATGCTAAAAATAGTATGCGTGAGCATAGTATCGGAGGGATTCCTGTGGTAGATGATAATGGATTCTTAAAGGGAATTGTAACGAATCGTGATCTACGTTTCGAAAAAGAAAGTTCTCGCCCAATTATAGAGGTGATGACAACTGGAAACTTAGTAACTGCAGCAGAAGGAACTTCTTTAGCTGATGCTGAAGAAATTTTACAAAAGCACAAAATTGAAAAACTTCCTGTAGTATCAGAAGATAATAAACTTATAGGTTTAATCACTTTTAGAGATATTACTAAGCTTACTCAAAAACCTATTGCAAATAAAGATGTTTTTGGGCGTTTGCGTGTTGCTGCAGCTATTGGTGTTACTGGAGATGCTTTGGATAGAGCAAAAGCTTTAGTTTACGCAGGAGTAGATGCAGTAGTTATAGATACTGCTCACGGTCATACAAGAGGAGTAGTTACTATTTTACAGCAAGTAAAAACTGAATTCCCAGATTTAGAGGTTGTAGTAGGGAATATTGCAACTCCTGAGGCAGCTAAATATCTTGTGGAGAATGGAGCAGATGCTGTAAAAGTGGGAATTGGTCCTGGTTCTATTTGTACAACTCGTGTTGTGGCAGGAGTAGGTTTTCCACAATTCTCTGCAGTTTTAGAAGTAGCAGCAGCTTTAAAAGGAACAGGAGTTCCTGTAATTGCTGATGGTGGAATTAGATATACAGGAGATATTCCTAAGGCTATTGCAGCTGGTGCAGACTGTGTGATGTTAGGTTCTCTTCTTGCGGGAACAAAAGAGTCTCCAGGGGAAACTATTATTTACGACGGAAGAAAATACAAATCATATAGAGGAATGGGATCTGTTGAAGCCATGCAACATGGTAGTAAAGATCGTTATTTCCAAGATGTTGAAGATGATCTTAAGAAATTAGTTCCGGAAGGAATTGTAGGACGTGTTCCGTATAAAGGAGAGTTGTATGAAAGTATGCACCAATTTATTGGAGGTCTTCGTGCGGGAATGGGATATTGTGGAGCAGGTAGCATAGAAGATTTAAAAGATAATGGACGCTTTGTTAAGATTACTTCTAGTGGGATTCATGAGAGTCACCCTCATGATGTAACAATTACAAATGAAGCTCCTAATTATAGTCGTTAGTACTTTAGTTAGTTGATATAAAAAAGAGAGGCTTTTGTTGTTAAACAAAAGCCTCTCTTTTTTATAGAATTCTTCGGAAATAAAACTTGTTATTCTTCCTCTTTATAGTAAAGTCCTCGATGCGGTTTTAAGGCGTCTCTTACGGGTTTCATATGTTCTTGGTCTACAATTATAAAGGCTATAGCGTGCTCTTCGGGTACAATAACTTCTACACCAGCTTTTAAATAAGGAATCTTATCTATTGCCATAAACTCTTTTAAATGTATTTCATAATGTTTTGCAGTATCGTGTGCTGTAGGACTTCTAAAATCCCAAATGAGTTTTAATAATTGCATGAGGAGAAATTTTTTGTAAATATATTTATTAATAACCACGATTTAGCCTTAATCTTCTTCGTTTTTAATTTTCAGAATCGATGGGTATGCATGTCGAAAAGTATTTACTCCCTTTGGGTTTATTTAAGAGGAAGAGTTATCAGTTTGATTGGCTTTATGTTTCGAGGAATTATTGTAAACTATCTTATAGTGTTGTTAAAATGCTTGATTCATATAGGCTAATTATTATTTTTGTTCGAATTAAAGACTTTGCTTTAAGAATTAAATCAAGAATGCAAAAAATATATATAAGTGTATTTACAGTAATGCTACTGGTTTCCTGTAGTTATTTTAAAACGGAGCCTGTAGAAGAAGCTGTAGCAAAAGTTGGAGATAACTATCTTTTAAAATCAGATATAAAGAAGATTTTAAATAGTAATATATCTAGAGAAGATAGTTTGATTGTCGTGAATAACTATATTCAAAGTTGGGCACAGCAACAAATACTTTTAGAGAAAGCTAAAATTAATCTTTCAGAAGATAAACAATCAGAATTTGAAGATTTAATAAAGCAATACCGAGCTGATCTTTTTATAAATGCTTATAAGGAGGGGCTTATTGCTAAATCTATGGATACTACAGTAAGTCAAGAGGAATTGCAACATTTTTATGAAGAGCATAAGATAAACTTTAAGCTTAATGAAGATTTGGTGAAATTAAGATATATAAGTTTACCAAGTGGGTATGCAGATCTTGATCATACAAAAGAGGCTTTCCAAAGGTTTGACAAGGAGGATAAAGAATACTTGAAAAATTCAGCAATAAAATTTAAGGCTTATACATTTAATGATTCTATTTGGGTAAAATCATCTTCAGTAGTACAAAAAATTCCACAAATTAATACTGATAATAAAGATTCATACTTAAAAAAAGAACATTTTTTTGAGCTTTCCGATTCTTTAGGAGTATATTTGGTCGCTGTAAATGAAGTGCTTAATCGTACTGAAATGGCTCCTTTAGAATATGTAGAGCCAACAGTAAAGAAAATTATTTTGAACAAGAGAAAGTTAGAGTTTATAAAAAATCTTGAAAAAGATCTTTTAGATGAAGCTACTCGCAAGAAAGAGTTTGAAATATTTGAAATAAAAGAGAAGACAACAGAATAAAAAATAATCACAATGAACAAAATTATTTATGTAGCAGGATTTATGTTGATGTTTGCAATTACACCTGTATTAGCGCAAGAGGTAACTGCAGATTCCCTTGCGGTTACTACAAATGCAATAATTGCTGAGAATAATGATTCTTTAGCGGGTAATGCAGACGGAAATGCTGTTGTTGATACAACTGCTGTTGATACAACACGTGAGAAAATTGATGGTGTAACTGCCGTGGTTGGAGATTATGTAATCTTAGAGTCGGATATCGATAAGAGTTTTATCGATATGGAGACACAAGGAGCATCTACTAAAGATATTACTCGTTGCCAAGTTCTTGGAAGATTAATGGAAGACAAGCTGTATGCGCATCAAGCTATTCAAGATAGTATTGTTGTTTCTGATGCTGAAGTAAACTCTACTGTAGATCGTCAGTTAGATTTCCTAGTGAATCAAGTTGGTTCTATGGAGAAACTTTTAAAATTCTATAGAAAAAAGGATGAGCAGAGTTTTAGAGAAGAGTTGTTTGAAATAGTAAAAGCACAACAATTATCTTCTAGAATGCAAGCTAAAGTAGTAGAAGAGATAGAGATTACTCCAGAGGAAGTTCGCCAATGGTATGCTAAGCTTTCTGAAGATGAATTACCAGTATTTGGTGATGAGGTAGAAATTTCTCAGATTGTAAAAGTTCCTGAGCCTTCAGAAAAAGAGGTTAAAGAAGTTGTAGATAAATTAAATGAGTATAAAAGAGATGTAGAGGAGAATGGAGCCAGTTTTGCTATAAAACAAACATTATATTCTGAAGATCCAGGAAAAAACCAAGATGGAGGAATTTATAAGATTTCCAAAAGCTCTGGATTTGTTCAAGAGTTTAAGGATGCTGCATTTAGTTTAAAGCAAGGAGAGATATCTGAGCCTTTTAAGTCTGATTTTGGATATCATATTGTTTTTGTTGAAAAAATAAGAGGACAAGAAAGAGATGTGCGTCATATATTATTGCGTCCAGAAATATCTCAGGAAGCTATTGATGATACTAAAGCAGAATTAGATAGTATAAGAACTAAGGTTATTGAAGGGAAATTTACTTTTGAAGAAGCTGCTCGTAATTTTTCAGATGAAAAAGAAACTCGTTTTGATGGTGGGGTTTTAAGAAACCCACAAACATTTGACACGAAGTTTGAGCTTACCAAAATGGATCCTACATTATACAGTCAAATTAGTCCTTTAGAGGGAGATGAGATTTCTCAGCCGTTAATGGAAGAAACAAGAACAGGAGTTCAGTTTAAATTATTAAAAGTAGCTGAAAGATATAAATCTCATAAAGCAGATTACTCTCAAGATTATGTAAAAATTAAAGAGCTTGCTTTAAAAGAAAAGCAGTTTGATGAGATTGGGAAATGGATGGACGAGAAGATAAAAGACACATACATAAGTGTATCTTCAGGAAGTAGAGACTGTGATTTTGCTAATAATTGGTTAAAGAAATAATAATCCATGTCTGACGTTGCCGCTGTAGAAAACCTAGTAAAGAAGCATAAAGCCCTAAAGCAAGAAATTGCAAAAGTGATTATTGGGCAAGAAGAAGTTGTCGATGAAATTTTATTGGCGATATATTCTGGAGGGCACGCCCTTTTGATAGGTGTTCCTGGGTTGGCAAAAACGTTAATGGTTAATACAATTGCGACTGCCTTAGGTTTAGATTTTAAGAGGATTCAATTTACTCCAGATCTTATGCCTAGTGATATTTTAGGAAGTGAAATTCTCGATACAAATAGAGAGTTTAAGTTTCTTAAAGGACCAATTTTTGCTAATATTATCTTAGCAGATGAGATTAATCGTACGCCTCCTAAAACACAAGCTGCACTTTTAGAGGCAATGCAAGAAAGATCGGTTACAGTAGCTGGGCATCAATACCAGTTAAATTTACCATACTTTGTTTTAGCAACACAAAATCCAATTGAGCAAGAAGGAACTTATCCGCTGCCAGAGGCTCAATTAGATCGTTTTATGTTTGCAATAGAACTTGGCTATCCTTCTTTTGAAGAGGAGGTCGCTGTAGTGAAAGCAACAACTATAGATGTAACAACAAAAGTGAAGCCTTTATTTTCAGCTTCAGAGATCATAGAAATACATCATTTAATTCGCCGTGTTCCTGTAGCAGATAATGTTGTGGAATACGCAGTGAGATTAGTAGGTAAAACTAGACCTAATTCAGAATTGGCTACAGATTTGGTTAATGAGTATGTAGACTGGGGAGCGGGACCTAGAGCTTCTCAGAACTTAATTCTTGCGGCAAAAACACATGCGCTAGTAAATGGTAAATTCTCTCCAGACATAGAAGATGTACAAGCTGTGGCGACTGGAATTCTAAGACATAGAATTTTGAGGAATTATAAGGCTGATGCTGAAGGATTGTCCGTTGAGAAAATCATAACTTCCTTATTTTAATCTAATCGTTTTACTTCATTTAAAAAAGCTTATTTCTTAATGATAAGCGGGGTTTTTCTATAAAATAGAATATATTTTTTTAACAAAATACTACGACTTTGGTAGTCAATCTATTTATTTACTAAGGGGTTCTAATTTTTAGAGTTCATATTTTGACTATATCATAAAAAACGATATTTTATTTTACATTAAATTTATTGAAAATTATTTTTTCATGAATTATTTCTAAAATAAGATAGACTCCTGAATGTTTTCTTAAAAACTTTAATAACTCTTTGGTTTTTCGTATTTTCGCAGGACTTTCAAATTAAATAATATACAAAATAATATGGCTTTTGATATTGATATGATTAAGAAGGTTTATGCTACTATGGCTGAACGAGTAGACAAAGCTCGTGAGCTAACAGGTAAGCCACTAACCTTATCGGAGAAAATTCTTTATTCTCACCTTTGGGAAGGGAAACCAACAGAGGCTTTTACAAGAGGTAAAGATTATGTTGATTTTGCACCAGACAGAATTGCGTGTCAAGATGCAACTGCTCAAATGGCACTTTTACAGTTTATGCAAGCTGGAAAACCAAAAGTAGCGGTTCCAACAACGGTACATTGTGATCACTTAATCCAAGCGAAACAAGGTGCTGCACCAGATTTAAAGCGTGCAAATGAAACAAGTAATGAAGTATTCGATTTTCTTGGTTCAGTATCTAAT
Source organism: Joostella sp. (assembly GCF_048266025.1). Taxonomy (NCBI): domain Bacteria; kingdom Pseudomonadati; phylum Bacteroidota; class Flavobacteriia; order Flavobacteriales; family Flavobacteriaceae; genus Joostella; species Joostella sp. The sequence continues at coordinate 38,545 of NZ_JBLXAF010000004.1, forward strand.
AAATATGGAATTGGTTTCTGGAAACCAGGAGCTGGAATTATTCACCAAGTAGTTTTAGAAAACTATGCATTCCCAGGTGGAATGATGATTGGTACCGATTCTCACACTGTAAATGCAGGTGGATTAGGAATGGTAGCTATTGGTGTTGGTGGAGCTGATGCTGTAGATGTTATGGCAGGAATGGCATGGGAGCTAAAATTCCCTAAGCTAATTGGAGTAAAATTAACAGGAAGTCTTAACGGATGGACTTCAGCAAAAGATGTAATTCTTAAAGTAGCTGGAATCCTTACTGTAAAAGGAGGAACTGGAGCAATTATAGAATATTTTGGAGAAGGGGCAAAAAACCTTTCTTGTACTGGTAAAGGTACTATTTGTAACATGGGAGCTGAAGTAGGAGCTACAACTTCTACATTTGGTTATGACGATTCTATGGAGCGTTATTTACGTTCTACAGATAGAGCAGATGTTGCAGATGCAGCTAATGAAGTACGTGAATACTTAACAGGAGATGATGAAGTTTATGCTAATCCTGAGCAGTATTTTGATGAGGTTATTGAAATCAATTTAGATGAATTAAGACCACATTTAAACGGACCTTTTACACCAGATTTAGCTACTCCAGTTGGACAGCTAGGTGAAAAAGCTAAAGAAAATGGTTGGCCTTTAAAAGTTGACTGGGGATTAATCGGATCTTGTACTAACTCTTCTTATGAGGATTTAACAAGAGCTGCTTCTATTGCAAAACAAGCGGTAGATAAAAAGATTAAAGCGAAGTCAGATTTTGGAATTAATCCAGGTTCGGAGCAAATACGTTTTACTGCTGACCGTGATGGAATCCTAAAAATATTTGAAGACTTAGATGCTACAATATTCACAAATGCTTGTGGACCTTGTATTGGTCAATGGGATAGAAGTGATTTAAAAGGAGAAGAGAAAAACACTATTGTGCATTCATTCAATAGAAACTTCTCGAAACGTGCGGATGGTAATCCAAATACGCACGCTTTTGTAGGGTCTCCAGAGATGGTTGCTGCAATTGCAATTTCTGGACGTTTAGACTTCAACCCGATGACAGACACACTTCTTAATGAAGATGGAGAAGAAGTAAAATTAGATGAGCCTAGAGGTATTGAGTTACCGCCAGAAGGATTTGCTGTAGAAGATGCAGGATATGTAGAACCTTTAGTTGATGGTACTGGAGTTAACGTTTCTGTAAGTCCAGATTCAGAAAGACTACAGTTATTAACACCTTTTGAGCCAATAGGAAGTGAAATTAAAGGAGCTAAATTGTTAATTAAAGCTTTTGGTAAGTGTACAACAGACCATATTTCTATGGCTGGACCTTGGTTACGTTACCGTGGGCATTTAGATAACATTTCTAATAATATGCTTATCGGAGCTGTGAATGCTTTTGGTAAGAAAACAAACTTTGTAAAAAATCAATTAACAGGTGAGTTTGGAGGAGTTCCAGATGTAGCTCGTGATTATAAAGCAAAAGGAGTTTATTCTGTAGTAGTTGGAGATCATAACTATGGAGAAGGTTCTTCTAGAGAGCACGCAGCAATGGAGCCTAGACATTTAGGTGTTGCCGCTGTAATTGTAAAATCTTTTGCTCGTATTCACGAAACAAACCTTAAGAAACAAGGGATGTTAGGATTGACTTTTGCAAATGAAAACGATTATGATCTTATTCAAGAAGATGATACTTTCAACTTTTTAGATCTTAATGAGTTTGCGCCAGACAAGCCTCTTACATTAGAGATTGTTCATGCAGATGGATCTAAAGATGTTATTAAGTTAAATCATACTTATAACGATTCTCAGATTGCATGGTATAATGAAGGATCTGCATTGAATCTTATTAAAAAAGAAAATGCTTCTTAGGTAAGTATTCAGAATATATATTGAAAGCTCTCGAGAAATCGGGAGCTTTTTTTTGTAAGTACTTGATCATTTTATCGACTTTATTACTAACCAGTAACTTAAAATCATCAAAATGGCATGTACATGGTCACTAATAGACGTAAATCTTTTTAATATTCTATGTCCGCATAAGTTTGATAATTATAAAGAGGCACATGTTTTTCAGGAATATTCTAAGGAAGATTATATATATTTTGAAAAAGATAATTCAGATAAGATCTTTCTGATAGAAAGTGGAAAAGTGAAAATTGGTTACTATACAGAAGATGGAAGAGAGATTGTAAAAAGTATTCATGGAAAAGGAGATGTTTTTGGTGAAAAAGCAATTATAGGCGAAGAAAACAGAAATGAGTTCGCAATGGCATTGTCCGACACAAGTATCTGTTGTTTGTCTTTGGATACAATTTTGGACTTAATGAGAGACAATCAACACTTCAGCTTAAAAATATATAAGTTTATAGGACTTCGTTTTAAAAAGATTGAAAGACGCTTGTCAATACTGCTATTTAAAGATGCTAAATCTAGACTTGTAGAATTTCTAAAAGAACTTTCAGAGGAATACGGATATGATTGTAAATACACAGGGAATCGTATTATAAAACATCCCTATACACAAAAAGATATGGCTAGTTTACTGGGAACTTCTAGGCCTACTCTTAATTGTTTGTTTAATGATTTAAAGGATGAAGGACTGCTAGTTTATGATAGAAAAGAGATTATTTTATCTAAAAATCGAGAAATGTTAGCTAGCTAACATTTCTTGGGTTTTACAATTCATAACTTAGACTTATAATAATTAAATCAAAATGTTATGAAAAAAATTATAAGAAATGGTTTGGCAGCATTGCTTGTGGGATCTCTTTTGTTTGTATCGTGTAGTGATGATGACGATAATAATGGTGTAGATGTAGATACACTTACATTAAATATTGATGGCCTCGAAGACCTTGGAGCTGATTATATGTATGAAGGTTGGATTATAGTTAACGGAAGTCCAGTGAGTACTGGAGTATTTTCGGTGAATGCAGACGGAGAACTCTCTCAGACAGATTTTGCTATTGAAGAGTCTATATTGGACGCTGCAACTACATTTGTTCTTTCCATAGAGCCAACAAATGATTCTGATCCTGCTCCAGCAGATACTAAAATATTAGTGGGTGATTTCTCTAATGACAGTGCCTCATTAACAACAGGAATTGTGGGAGACTTCAGTGGAGCTACAGGTAGTTTTTTCCTAAGAACTCCAACTGATGAAACTGGAACTAATAACGGGAATGATGAAAATGGAATTTGGTTCGGAATTCCTGGTGCACCTCCTGCAGCAGGACTAGATTTACCAACACTTCCAGCTGGTTGGGTTTATGAAGGATGGGTTGTAGCAGAAGAAGGCCCTTTAAGTACGGGGACGTTTACAGAATTTGATGCTGTAGATAGTGGAAACCCTTTTAGTGGTACAGAGGCAAATGCTGGCCCACCAGTGCCAGGTGAAGATTTTTTCTTAAACGCACCTGATGGTTTTACTTTTCCTTTAGATGTGAGAGGGAAGACGGTTGTTATTTCTGTTGAGCCTTCTCCAGATAACTCTCCTGCGCCATTTACTTTAAAACCTTTGGCAGGAGCTGCAGGAACAGAGACTGCACCGACTACACATGATTTAGGGTTGAATTTAGGTAGTTTACCTACAGGATCTGTAACTAGATAAATTAACGTAATATTAAATATATCATTGCTGAAAAAGTGTACTTTCATAAATTGTGAAGGTGCACTTTTTAATTTATAAGTTTTGAAGATAGATAAATCAAAGATTAGTAATTTACTTTTCCTAGTACTAATATTAGTAATTTTATTTACTCCTATTGGTACGCATGTTAAGGTTTTTGTTAATAGAATTTTTGCTTTTACACCAGGGATTGAGTCTGTTGAAAGTCGTGAAGTACTGAAGGACTATAATTGGAAGTTGCTTAATCAGAATGGAGAGCATTTTAATTTAGAAAGTGCTAAAGGGGAGATTTTATTGATTAATCTTTGGGCTACTTGGTGTCCTCCTTGCATTGCAGAAATGCCTTCTTTTCAAAAATTGTATACCGATTATGGTGATCAGGTTACTTTTTTGTTTGTAAGCAATGAGAAGCAAGAAGTAACAACAAGTTTTGTTGAAAAGCATAATTATACTTTTCCTGTTTATAGCGCTTTAGCAAATGCACCAGCACAATTATCATCAAGCTCTATTCCGGCTTCTTACCTTATAAATAAGAGCGGTGAGATTGTTATAAATGAAAAAGGAGCAGCTAATTGGAACAGTGATAGCGTGAGGGAGCTTTTAGATAATCTAATAAAAGATTAGTGCTATAATCTTTCTATCGCTTCATTTATTTTATGAAACAGCGTTACGTTATCAAATTTCTCAGAGAGCTCTAAGTTTATGATTTGATGCCCTAGAACCCAAATATCATGCTTTTTATCAGTATTGATGCAATCATTTAACTCTTCTAGATAAGTTTCTACTAGTTCTTTTGCTGGGCTGATTGTAAAATAAGAAAGGAAAATAATATTCTCATGATGATTGGCTATGTTTTGAAGCCCATGAATAGGAAGTGTTTGTCCCAGATAAATAGATTTGTATCCACGGAGCATAATTTCATAGTTCAAATAAAGAAGTCCAATTTCATGAATTTCATTATCAGGAAGAAATAAAACAAACACCTTGCTATTATTTGTTGGATTAGCTTGCTGAAGCTTTTCGGTGTTTATAATAATCTTCTGTTTGATAAGATGTGTTATAAAGTGCTCATGAGCGGGCGTTATTGTAGCCGTTTGCCATAACATTCCCAATTCTTCTAAAAAAGGAATGAATACATCAAAAAATACTTCACGAAAAGATCTCTCTGCTAAAAGGTTATTATAAACAGCATAGAAAAGTGCTTGATCAAAATTCATCATAGCCATTTTCAAATCATTTAAAATATGGCTTTCATTAGTGTTTTTAGAAGAGATTTCTCTTACCAATATTTGAATATCAGCATCAGAAATTTTAGCAATTTTAGATATTTTATATCCGTTGTTATATAATGAAGTTATGTTTAAGAGTTTTTGTAAATTTTTCAGAGAGTAAAACCTAATATTAGTTTCAGTTCTTTCAGGCTCTAATAAGTTGTAGCGTTTTTCCCATATACGTATGGTGTGAGCTTTTATACCTGAAAGATTTTCTAGGTCTTTTATACTGAAATTTTCCTTTACAATGTTCATGCTAAATAAGAAATTCTTTAAACAAAAGTAATGATTTTATAGATTCGATGACTAGCTTTGTCGTAAAAAAGTATCAGCCTACTAATTAGGCATATTTTAGGTGGATTATTTCTTTAAAAAAATGTTATTTGTAGGGATAATCTTTTAAAAATTAAAGATATTTGCGAAAATGAAAATTTAAACTTTTCAAAAGATTATTTTTTAAGAATTTTTAAATATATATATGGTCAAAATATTAATTACAGGAGCAGGAGGACAACTAGGATCTGAACTTACAGCAGCTTTAGCAGATAAGTACGGAGGGGATGCTATTATTGCTACAGATATCAACGAGGCTGCAAAAGCGAAGTTTGATTACTGTACCTTTGAAGTGTTAGATGTTTTAGATAACGATCGTTTAGAAGCTCTTGTTGAGAAATATAAAATAACTCAAGTATACCATTTGGCAGCAATTTTGTCTGCTGTAGGAGAGAAGAATCCATTGTTTACTTGGAAATTAAATATGGATAGTCTTTTAAATATACTTGAGCTTGCAAAGGCAGGGAAGATAGATAAAATATATTGGCCATCTTCGATTGCTGTTTTTGGGAAGAATACGCCTATGGATAATACACCTCAAGATTGTGTTATGGATCCAACTACAGTATATGGAATCTCAAAACTTGCTGGTGAACGTTGGTGTTCTTATTACTTCGAAAAGTATGGAGTAGATGTGCGTAGTATTAGGTATCCTGGTTTAATTGGATATAAATCTGCTGCCGGAGGTGGAACTACAGATTATGCTGTAGAGATTTTTGGAGCAGCTATAAATAATGAAGAGTTTGAATGTTTCTTGAAGGAAGATATGTATTTGCCTATGATGTATATGCCAGATGCAATTAAAGCGACATTAAATCTTATGGACGCTCCTAAAGAGGATATTAGTGTACGTTCTTCATATAATGTGTCTGCGGTTAGTTTCTGTCCAAAAGACATGTATTCTGTGTTGTTAAAATACTATCCTGATTTTAAAATTAAATATAATCCAGATTTCCGTCAAGAAATTGCAGCTTCATGGCCAGATAGTATTGACGATACGAGAGCTAGATTAGACTGGGATTGGCAACATGACTATGATCTTGAAAAAATGGCTAAAGATATTTTAAGTCATATGGTGGCTGAAAAGGCATAGTCTTTTTTAATTATCAACTATTTACATGATTTTGTTTGATTATTTCAATTTATAGCCTAACATTTTCTAGTGAATTATTTTTGCAGTGAGTTTGAAAAATAGTTCACTAGGAAATTTAATATAGGCATTGAAAAAACAAATAAAAAGAAGCGCTAGAATAACAAGGTATGTTGTTTATAAAGAGACTCTAATAGATATAAGAGAACATTTTTGGTCTTTTGTAGGAGCCTTTATAGGAATAGGTTTGATGGCTTTTTTTCATAGTGAGTCTTTAACAGACTATGAAAATTTATTTTTAATAGGATCTTTCGGAGCGTCTAGTGTACTCGTATATGGATCAATACAAAGCCCATTTGCGCAACCAAGAAACTTAATTGGAGGTCATGTTATATCTGCTTTAATAGGTGTTACAGTATTTCAAATAATGCCAGATATCATTTGGATTACCGCGCCTTTAGCGGTAGCACTTTCGATAGTATTAATGCAAATAACCAAAACATTGCATCCTCCAGGAGGTGCAACAGCTCTTATTGCTGTAATAGGGTCTGAAAAGGTTAAAAGTCTTGGGTATATGTATGTGGTTTCTCCAGTTCTTACAGGTTGTCTTATTTTGTTATTAGTAGCTTTAATATTCAATAATATAACTTCAAGCAGACAATATCCTACCGACAGACGGTATACACGTATTTTTAGGTTAAAAAAGAAGATAATAAACAAAAAAGTCCTTAAAAAAGTAGGGCTAGCTTCTTAGGTATTTAATTTTGTAGAGGAACATTTCAGCCATTTTTTCGGCACGCCATTTCGCTTCATCAGCCTTTTTTCCACTAAAGTTTTCTTCAATAGTTGCAAAAAAAAGAGATTTCCAACGATCAAAATGTTCCTTAGAGACTTGAAGTTTTGCATGTGGAGCAAATGGACTTCCGTAATAAGTATGATTATCTAATAATACAGTTTCCCAAAATGTGTACATTTTTTCTAGATGAATAGGCCATCTATCCTGAATGATATTATTAAAAATATCTTTTAGTAAATCATCTTTTCTAACTCTATCATAAACATCATTGACAAGGAGTTTTACATCTTCTATGTTACTGATATCTTTTTCCATCTTTGTTATATAAGGATGACAATTAATTGATATTAGGATTGTTTTATAAATGCACAATCTTTTAGTTAGAGTGCCATGTAATTTATATCTGCAAAAGTACGTCTTCATTATTCAAGGTAAAAGTAAAGTAGTGGTGTATTTCCATGTGATAGAAAATAAACTATATTAAAATAAATTCAACTCTCTTTTTTATTACTTAAAATGATTCTAAATATCATTATATTTCAATTAGTTAAGTTATTTTTTTTGTAATTTAACAATAGAATATGGTTTTATGCCTAGTTGAGGATATTTTTATTTTGGTATGATTAAAGTCATGTTCTAACAACTATTTCCCCCGTAATTTTATACATATACATTTAATTAATTATTAATATATGCCTATTAAAAGTTATATAGTACTTCCATATGATGGGGAAAAAGAAGCCTTAATAAAAGACTTACAATTAATTTCTGGTTGCGAAATAGCAGAAGCTTCAAATGAAGAGATTTTGCTCTTAGTAACAGATACAGAAAATGAGTCTGAAGAAGATCTACTCAAAGTCAAATTAGAATCCATCCGAAGCTTAAAATTTTTAGCAATGGTATCTGGATATAATACTCCATAAATTATATTGTTTATGAAAACAACAACAAATCGTAGAGAGTTTTTAAAGAAAATGGCGATGGTCTCCGCAATGACAACTGCGGCAACCATGTTTCCAGGAATTATTTTTGCAGAAGATCAAGTAGCAGGCTTAGAGGGAATTGGAGATGTAGAATGGAAAAAAGCGCCTTGTAGATTCTGCGGAGTGGGATGTGGTGTTCTTATTGGTACAGAAAACGGAAAAGCAGTAGCTGTAAAAGGAGACCCTGCATCTTCAGTGAATAAAGGACTTTGCTGTGTGAAAGGATATCATTCTATTATGGCACTTTATGGTAAAGACCGATTGAAAAAGCCACTCATAAATAAGAATGGCACTTTTGTAGAGGCTAGCATGGAGGAAGCGTTAGATTTAATTGCTTCTAAAATGAAATCGACTATTGAAGAATACGGAAAAGATTCTGTTTCTATATATGGGTCTGGGCAGTGGACAATCCCTGATGGATATGCCGCTTCAAAATTGTTTAAAGGCTGTATCGGAACCAATAACGTGGAGGCAAATGCAAGACTTTGTATGTCTAGTGCGGTAACTGGGTTTATGACTTCCTTTGGAATTGATGAACCGATGGGGTGTTATGATGATATAGATCATGCGAATGTTTTTTTCCTTTGGGGAAATAATATGGCAGAAATGCATCCAGTTTTGTTTTCGAGAATCTTAGATCAAAGATTAAAAAGAGGAGTTAAGATTGTAGATTTTGCAACAAGAACTACCAGAACAAGCATGGCGGCAGATAAGTCGATACTCTTTAATCCGCAGACAGATTTGGCGGTAGCAAATGCTATTTGCTATGAATTGATAAATAAAGGAAGGGTAAATCATTCTTTCGTTGACAAACATTGTGTTTTTAAGAAAGGAAAAGTTGATATGGGTTATGGGTTAGAGGATAACTATTCCTTTAAGGATGAACCAGAACTCATCGATTTAGAATCTTATAAAGAATTTCTTGAAGATTATACACCAGAGAAAGTTTCCAAATATTCTGGAGTTTCCGTAAAAGATATAAAGTATATGGCTTCTTACTATGCCGACCCAAATACAAAGGTGATGTCGCTTTGGTGTATGGGACCTAATCAGCATACAAGAGGAACCTGGATGAATAACCTTATATATAACATCCATTTACTAACGGGAAAAATATCTACTCCTGGTAACAGTCCTTTTTCACTTACAGGACAACCGAGTGCCTGTGGTACAGTAAGAGAGGTGGGAACATTAACACATAAACTTCCTCATGGAGTGGTAACGAATAAAGAACACCGTGAGTTTGCTGCTGAAATATGGGGAGTTCCTGTTGAAAATATTTCACCGAAACCAACATATCATACCGTAGAGATGTTCCGAGCTTTAGATCGTGGAGATGTGAGGTTTATGTGGATTCAAGTAACCAATCCGATGGTAACGATGCCTAAATTGAAGCGCTATCGTGATGCTACAAAAAAGGAGGGAAGATTTATTGTTGTTTCAGATGTTTATCCTACACCAACCACAGAAATAGCAGATGTTATTTTGCCTTCAGCAATGTGGATTGAGCGTGAAGGAATGTACGGAAACTCGGAAAGGCGTACCCAACATTTTGATCAAATGGTAGCTCCTCCGGGAGAGGCGATGAGTGATACATGGCAGCTTGTGGAGATAGCTCGTAGAATGGGGTTCGAAAAGCAATTTAATTATAATAAAGAAACTCATATAGAGGAGATTTATAATGAATATAGGAAGCACCATGCTGGAAAGAAACATAATATGGCTCCTTATGAAGTTTTAAGAGAAAATCCAGGAATGCAATGGCCTTATGTGGATGGAGAGTCTACAAAATGGCGATTTAATGAGAAGTATGATCCTGCTTGTAAGGAGGGTAGTGGGTTTGATTTCTACGGAAATCCAGATGGAAAAGCAATTATATGGCAGCGTCCATATGAGCCTGCTCCTGAGGTTCCAGATGAAGAATACCCATATTGGCTTTGTACAGGAAGGGTGGTAGAACATTGGCATACTGGTTCTATGACTCGAAGAATTCCTGTATTACACCAGGCAATGCCACATTCTTATGTAGAATTGAATCCAGCAGATGCGAAGCGTTTGGATATTGTAACTGGAGATTTGGTAAAGTTGACAACTAGAAGAGGGGAGATTACTATTCCTGCAGCTATTAATCTAAGAGGAGTGCCAGCTCCAATGCAGGTATTTGTGCCTTTCTTTGATGAGAATATGTTAATTAACGATCTTACATTGGATGCCTTTTGTCCAATATCAAAACAGCCAGATTATAAGAAATGTGCAGTAAAAGTTGAAAAAGCATAAATTATGAAGAGACTTGGAATCATCATATTTTTTTCACTTTTATTCATAGCATTTATAGTGATATGGAATAAGAGTTATTGGTCAGGACTCGAAGAATCGTATGTTCCTGTGGTGAATAAATCACATCATTCATATCTCCCTATAGATAGAGGTGTATTTAGTGGCTCAGAAAAAGGATTAAAGTATGCGATTATGCCTTACGATTCTGCTCATATGCGCTCTTTAGATACTTATTATGATAATAGAGCATATGATGGAGCGCCGCCTTCTATTCCTCACCCTGTTGCTGAGGAGAGAAGTGTAGGAGGAGTAACTTGTTTGCAGTGTCATAAATCTGGAGGTTTTGTAACAAAGTATGATGCATATGCGCCTATAACGCCACATCCAGAAATGGTGAACTGTAGACAGTGTCATGTTGTTAAGAATACAGAATCACTTTTTGTGGCTACCGAGTTTACAGAGAAAGAACATGCTTCCGTAGGAGATAATAATGCTCTTTTAGGAAGTCCACCAGTTATTCCGCATCATATACAAATGCGAGAAAATTGTTTAGCATGTCATGCTGGGCCTGCAGCTCCGAAAGAAATAAGGGTAACACATCCTGAGCGTGTAAATTGTATGCAATGCCACGTACTAAAATTACAAGAAGGAACGGATATGGAAATGTTTAATGCTAAAATTAATCTACCATGAGACATTTTTATAGAATAGTAGGAGTGGCGGTTTTATTACTGATGGTTTTATCTGGATGTAATAAACATAAAGAATCCGAATACCATTCCGTTATAGAAAAAATAGAGGGAGAGAGTAAGAATTATCATGGAACTACAATTTCTTCAGAGAAGTATATTGAAGAGATGGATTTGATAGAAATTACAGAGGGAGAGCATACTTTTTTAATTCCAGAACGAAAGCAGAAACTAACAATGTATGCATGTACAGAATGTCACTCTAAGCCATTAGAAGAATTAAAAAGTAAAGGGGGAGAACTGCCAAAATCACATTGGGATATAGATATTGTTCATGGGGATGCTAATACTATGAATTGCCTGACTTGCCATAATAGTAAGAATATGGATAACCTGCAGAGTCTTACAGGGCAAGATATAGACTTTAATAAAAGTTACGAGGTATGTTCACAATGCCATACCACTCAGTTTAAAGATTGGAAAGGTGGAGCGCATGGAAAAAATATCAGTGGATGGGCGCCTCCAAGAGCAATAAACAGTTGTGTTAATTGCCATAATCCACATCAGCCAAAATTTAACCAACGGTTACCTGCAATTTTTAATACAAAGAAAGAATTGCAACGTAAATAAAATATACGCATAAAACCTATAATACACCAGCAAATATGAGTACAGAAAAAAAATGGTTTTCATTAGACTTAGGAAAGAAGGAAGAAGCATCCTCCAGTTGTGGTTGTGGGAAATCTGGAGGTTGTGGGTCTCATAAGGAGGATGATACATCGAAGCCAGATGGTTTTGATCAAGTTTTTGATGTTCCTATGAGTCGACGTAGTGCTTTTAAAAAGCTTACTGCTAGTTTAATGATTGGTGCTGGAGCGGTACAAACTGCTTGTAGTGTTACCTCTGGTGATGAAGCAAAAGAGAAATCTCAGATAGAATGGGAAGAGCAGTTTAAGGGGAATTATAAATTAATGACCGAAGATGAGAAACAAGCTACCGTAAATAGGTTGGTTAGGTCTTATGAATTGAGAAAAGGCGACAAAATAAGCATGTCTTCTAAAGATGCAGAACCAGATGTATTATTTGGCTATGCGTTTAATATCTCTAAGTGTCAAGGTTATATGGACTGTGTTAGTGCTTGTGTGAAGGAAAATAACCAAGATCGAAAATCAGAAATGCAATATATCCGTATTCATGAGATGAAAGACGGTAAAGGTTTTAAGTTTGATGAGGCGGATGATAATTATTATCATGAAGTTCCAGCTGCAGGGCATTTTTACATGGGTACACAATGCTTCCATTGCGATAATCCGCCGTGTGTTGAAGTTTGCCCAGTACAGGCTACATGGCGAGAAAAAGATGGTTTAGTAGTTATTGATTACGATTGGTGTGTTGGTTGTCGCTATTGCATGGCTGCCTGCCCTTATGATGGAAGAAGGTTTAATTGGAGTACTCCAGAAGTTCCCGCTGATGAGGTGAATGAAAATCAACATTATTTGGGGAATCGCTTGCGTAAAAAAGGAGTGATGGAAAAATGTACTTTTTGTGTGCAGAGATCTCGTGCTGGGAAAAATCCAGCTTGTGTGGATGCTTGTCCAACAGGAGCTCGTGTATTTGGTAATCTATTGGATCCTAATAGTACGATCCGATGGGTTATTGAGAATAAAAAAGTATTCCGATTAAAAGAAGATTTAGGTACAGAGCCTAAGTTTTGGTATTATATGGACTAAAAATAGAAGAATTCTAATGGGAACTTTTAGAGTGTTTAAGAGCTTGGTAAAGGATAGCTTGGATGTAATAACCCAGGGGTCTTTAAAATATCATATTTGGATGGGGGTGCTAACATTTGTAATGTTAGTAGGGATGTATTGTTATTCTATTCAAATAGAAGAGGGGTTGAGTGTAACTGGTATGCATGATCGTGTAAGTTGGGGACTGTATATTTCTAATTTCACTTTTTTGGTTGGGGTTGCAGCAGCAGCTGTTATGTTGGTGATGCCAACTTATATTTTAAAAGATGTAGATTTCAAGCAAGCAGTATTAATAGGAGAGGGCTTAGCTGTTGCGGCACTTATTATGTGTTTGGCTTTTGTTGTAGCAGATATGGGAGGTCCATCGGTGCTTTGGCATATGATCCCTGGAATAGGGGTGTTTAACTTCCCTAATTCTATGCTTACTTGGGATGTTATCGTATTAAATGGATATCTTTTTATAAATATTACAGTGCCCTTTTATATTCTTTTTAGACATTATCAGGGGAAAGAAGCAAAATCTAAAGTGTATGTGCCTGGTGCTATGCTTTCTGTTTTTTGGGCAGTAGGAATTCACTTAGTGACTGCCTTTTTGTATCAAGGGTTACAGGCAAGACCTTTTTGGAATAATGCATTATTAGGGCCTCGCTTTTTAGCATCAGCATTTGCTGCGGGACCTGCACTTATCATTTTAATATTAGCAGCTATAAGATCGTCTACTGACTTTAAAATAGCAGATAAAACGATTCATAAAATTAGTGTGATTGTAGTTGTTGCTGCCCAGATAAACTTAATAATGTTAGGGTCGGAGCTTTTTAAAGAGTTTTATGCTCCTACACATCATAGTGAGAGTGCTTATTATTTGTTTTTTGGACTTCATGGTAAAAATGCTTTGGTGCCTTGGATTTGGACTTCTATTTGTTTGAATTTATTGGCAACAGCAATGCTTACTATTCATAAGTTGAGGAATAATTTTAAGGTGTTGTATTTTTCTTGTTTCATTCTTTTTATAGCTATTTGGATTGATAAAGGTTTTGGTTTAATCATTCCAGGCTTCATTCCGGGGCCTTACGGTAAAATAGCAGAATACACTCCAACAGCCATAGAAATAGGCGTTACATTAGGAATATGGTCTTTAGGAGCTTTTATATTTACTATTTTGGCTAAAACATCTATTGCTATTGAAACTGGGAGACTAAGATATAAGACTAAAGAACTTGTAAAGAAGGGGCATTATGATCAGAATTTAGTTGATGCTGATAAATAAGTAGCTGTTAGACTAAGTAAGTTTATATTTTATCTACGCAAGAAAATAAAGAGAAGTTACTGTTGAAAATCATTCATTAGGTAATGAATCTATATGAAAAAAGCTCAGAAATTAATTCTGAGCTTTTTTTGTACCGGGAATGGGAGTCGAACCCACACGCCCTAATGGACACATGGCCCTCAACCATGCCTGTCTACCAATTCCAGCATCCCGGTGTTTACTATTTAAATAAAATGAAAAAAGTTAAGCAAACTGCTTAACTTTTTCATTTAGTGACCCGACTGGGGCTCGAACCCAGGACCCCAACATTAAAAGTGTTGTGCTCTACCAACTGAGCTATCGAGTCTAAAAAAATAACAGTCAAATTTTGACTGTGCAAAAATATAAAATAAGTTAACTTTCCAAAAGGAAATTAACTTAAAAAAGTAACAGTTTGTTTTCTTTTGTAAAGATATGCATAATTTGTTACTTAGTGACCCGACTGGGGCTCGAACCCAGGACCCCAACATTAAAAGTGTTGTGCTCTACCAACTGAGCTATCGAGTCATTACGTAATGTTAAAAGTACGTTGCTAACTTTTCCTGTTAGCGGGTGCAAATATAAGATGATTTATTTATTATTCAAGCCATTTTTACTATAAATTTGTCTTTTTTTTGAGTTGAATATGTAAATCAGTGAAAATTAATAAATTGTAAAATAAATGATTCAGGTTTTAATAGGATATATGGGTAGTGGGAAATCTACAATTGGTAAAATATTAGCAAAAAAGAACGATTTAGCGTTTATAGATTTTGATGAATATATCGAAAAAAAGGAAGGTTTATCTATTCCTCAAATCTTTTCGCAGAAGGGTGAGATATATTTTAGAAAGAAAGAAACATTGTATCTATTAGAATTATTGAATGCAAAACCTGATGCTGTAGTTTCTTTGGGAGGAGGAACACCGTGTTTTGGGAACAATATGGATGTTGTCTTAAACGCTACGGAAAATGTATTTTATTTAAAGCTCTCAGTAGATGTTTTAGAAAAGCGTTTAAAACATGAAAAGGCGCAAAGACCGCTTATAAAAGATATAGCAAATGCTGAATTATCTGAGTTTATTAGAAAACATCTTTTTGAGAGGAATTTCTATTATTTAAGAGCACATCATATTATTTCCGTAAATGATGAGACTCCGGAAGAGATAGTGCATAAGATTGAAGAAAAGCTAGCCTAAATAAACGGCATCATTTCCCTTTTCGAAAACAACATCTACATGTTCTTGTAGTGAGGTGGAAAGGGAAATTCCTTTAAAATCAGCTTTTACAGGGTATCTTTTATGATTTCTATCAACAAGAACTACGGTTTTTAGTTTTTTTAATGGAACATTCAAAAAATGTTTTACCCCATAAATAAGTGTTCCACCAGAATTTAAAACATCATCCACAAGAATAACAGCTTTGTTTTGATATTCTTCTTCAGTAAGAGATGTTTTAATTGGACTAAGGAGGTTTTCTTTGTCAATGTTAACCTCGCAGAAAGTAGTTTTGATATCTGATATTTCTGTAATGGCAGTATTTATTTTTTTTGCAAACTCAAGCCCACTTGAAGCAATTCCAGCTATAATAATCTCTTCTTCATCAACATAAGTCTCATAAATTTGATAAGCTATACGCTTAATTTTATGTTCGATTTCGTTGTGGTTTAGAATCTTATTCTGTTGAGTTGTCATTACAAATATTTTTTATCAAAGATAATAAAGTTTGGTAGTAAATAAGTGATCAAAATTCAGTTTCCAATTTGTAGTGTTCAGTAAAAAAGTTATCGTTAGACCAACTCTTTAATTTTGTGTTTGTTTCACTATAAATCAACGTCAACACCTACACATAGACTCAATTTCTTTTATTCAATAGGAAAGCTAGTTTCTGCTCCATCTTCTTTGTAGTCATCTATATCTCTACGATCTTTTTTTGTAGGTCTTCCAGTTCCTTTTTTGCGATAGTAGTCCTTAGAATATTTTAAAAGGTCAGCATGTTCAAAGGCTTCTTTTGGAGTAATGTCTTTTCTATATATATCTACTATTTTGGCACCCACGCGACTATCTGGAAGGTCTAAAACTTTAATTTGATAGTTAATTTGATTTTTGCGAAGTTCTATTTTATCAGTAGGAAAAACATCACGAGATGGCTTTACTTTCTGATCATTTATTTTTACATGTCCCTTCTTACAGGCTTCGGTAGCAATACTTCTAGTTTTAAAATACCGAATACACCATAAATACTTATCAATACGCATATCACTAATTTAAAAAATTTCGTTAATGGTTGAAGCAAAAATACTAGAAAATAGTATCTTGCGCACCTGAATTTATGGAATATATTAATATACATAATAAAATCAAATTTGATGAAGATTAAAATTTTAATGCCTGTTTTGTTATTTACGTGTTTGTTTTTTGCATGTAATAATGATGACGATGATAGTGGGACAACAATAGAAGTAAGAGATGTAGCTGAGGTTGAGGCTGAAGATGATGCAGAATTACAATTGTATTTACAAACTCACTTTTATAATTACGAAGAATTTAAAAGCCCATCTGCAGATTTTGATTATAAAATAGTTTTTGATACGATTGCTGGAGATAATATTGATAAAACTCCTTTAATAGATCAAGTGGAGGAGGAGATTATAGAATTTCAAGATGTAGATCATACATTATATTATTTAATAGCTAGAGAAGGTGTTGGGGAGAGTCCTTTATTGGGGCATCAAGTAGTAACAAGATATGAGGGAAGCTTAATGACAGGAGAGGTTTTTGATGCTTCTAATGTAGAAACTGTGTTTAGTACTTTAGGGGTTATTACTGGTTTTGGAGCTGTTTATCCAAAATTAAAAACTGGAACTACATATACAGATAATCCAGATGGAACGATTGATTGGGTTCAAGACTACGGAATAGGAGCAGTATTTATGCCTTCCGGTTTGGGTTACTTTAGTACTGCTCAATCTGGAATCCCAGCATACAGTCCGTTAATTTTTAAAATGGATTTGTTGCAATTTAATGAATTAGATGAAGATGTTGTGTTAATTTCATCTACCCAGTCTAGCTCTTCTCCAGATGGAATTCCAAGTCATTTAGAAGATGTAGACGGTGATGGAGATCCTAGAAACGATGATACAGACGAAGATGGAATTGCAAATTACCAAGATGCAGATGATGATGGAGATGGAGTTTTAACTATATATGAATATGATTACGATGAAGATGGCGTTGTAGATGATTCTGATGGAGATGGAATTCCAGATTATTTAGATCCAGATCCACGTGTTGGAGGATAATAAGTTTAGAAATAATAGAGCAAAAAAAATCCAGCGATATCACTGGATTTTTTTTGTCTAAAGAGTTTATGCGAATTATAATTTCACTGATAAACTCAATATAAGTTGAGATGGTCTAGTGTCGATTCTTCCAGTGCCTTCTAAGCCAGTAAACTCAGCTTCGTTGTCACTAAAACCTCTTTCGTAGCGAAGGTCAACTCCTAGTTTTTCTCCTAGATTTACACCAACACCCATATTAAGTCCTACTGTAAAATCATTTTCTACGTCTTCTAATTCAACATCATCAAGGTCTGTATCTAATATGTATTGTAATGAAGGTCCAGCAAAAATATGAACAGGTCCAATTAGATTCCATCCAACCAATAGAGGTGCATCTAATTTACTCATATCAAATTTACCATCGTATGCATTATTTTCATACTTAGATTTTGTTTTTGTATAAACTAATTCTGGTCTAAAATATAGTGTACCAAACTCAAGCTTTCCAAATCCTCCGATATGGAAACCTACATTAGTATCCGATCCTATGTCTTGAACTCCGTAAGCATCAGAGATATCTCCGTTAGAGTTAAAGTTAAGTCCTCCTTTTAGTCCGAATCCAGATCCAGATTGTGCAAAACTTGTAAAACCTGCCAATAGACAGATAATTAAAAGTGTCTTTTTCATTTTTGTTATTTTTAAGTGGTTTCTAAGATTGTAAACTGAAATACTTTCTGTTTATTTTCTTTTTAACACTTTTGTAACAGCTTTAACAATAGCTTCACTATTTAGGCCGTACTTATCCATTAATTGAGCTGGAGTTCCACTTTCTCCAAAAGTATCTTGAGTAGCAACAAACTCCTGCGGTGTAGGGTTGTTTAACGCTAATGTTCTAGCTACACTCTCTCCAAGTCCTCCTAAGAAGTTATGCTCTTCAGCAGTAACAACACAACCAGTTTTTGCAACAGAAGCAATAATAGCCTCTTCATCTAAAGGTTTTATAGTGTGGATATCTAAGATATCAGCAGAAATTCCTTGCTTTGCAAGTTCTTCACCAGCTAAGATAGCTTCCCATACAAGATGACCTGTAGCAATAATGGTAACATCAGAACCGTCATTAATTTTTACAGCCTTTCCGATTTCAAATTTTTGATCAGCAGGAGTAAAATTTGGAACAGCAGGACGTCCAAAACGTAAATAAACAGGTCCTTCATGTTCTGCAATAGCAATTGTAGCTGCCTTTGTTTGGTTATAATCACATGGATTGATAACAGTCATTCCAGGAAGCATTTTCATTAATCCGATATCCTCTAAAATTTGATGTGTAGCTCCATCTTCACCAAGCGTTAATCCAGCGTGAGAAGCACAAATTTTTACGTTTTTATCAGAATAAGCTATAGATTGTCTTATTTGGTCGTATACCCTTCCCGTAGAAAAGTTAGCGAAAGTACCTGTAAAAGGAATTTTCCCACCAATAGTTAATCCTGCGGCAATTCCCATCATGTTTGCTTCAGCAATTCCGATTTGGAAAAATCTCTCAGGATTCTCTTTAATGAAATCTGCCATTTTTAAAGATCCCACTAAATCAGCACAAAGAGCAACTACATTAGGATTTGTACGTCCTAATTCTGTTAGTCCAGCTCCAAATCCACTTCGTGTATCTATTTTTTCTGTATATGTGTATTTTTTCATCTCTTTAATTTCTTTGTTTACAATTAGTTTTTACTGCAATGGATTAATAATCTCCTAATGTCTCAGGATTTTGAGCCAATGCTTTTTCTAATTGCTCATCGTTTGGTGCTTTACCGTGCCATGCATTAGATCCCATCATGAAATCTACTCCATTACCCATAATAGTGTGTAATAAAATACAAACAGGTTTTCCTTTTCCAGTACGAGTTTTTGCTTCCTTAAGAGCTGCAATAATTGCTTCAAGGTCATTACCTTTTTCTACAACCATTACATCCCAACCAAAAGCTTCAAATTTAGCTTTGATATCTCCCATAGGAAGTACTTCATCTGTAGAACCATCGATTTGCTCACCATTAAGGTCGATCGTAGCAATATAATTATCTACTTTTTTACCAGCAGCATACATAATTGCTTCCCAATTTTGTCCTTCTTGAAGCTCTCCATCTCCATGTAAACTATAAATTAAATGATTGTCATTATTTAATTTTTTAGATAAAGCAGCTCCAATTGCTACAGACATTCCTTGTCCTAAAGAACCAGATGCGATTCTAATTCCAGGTAATCCTTCATGTGTAGTTGGATGCCCTTGTAAGCGAGAATCTAAAAGTCTGAATGTATTTAATTCTTCCACAGGGAAGTAACCTCTTCTTGCTAATACGCTATAGAAAACTGGAGAAATATGACCATTGGATAGGAAAAATAAATCTTCTCCAACACCGTCCATTTTAAAGTCGGTGTCAATCTCCATTACTTCGTTATACAATGCTACAAGAAACTCTGTACATCCTAAAGAACCTCCAGGGTGTCCTGAGCTTACTTTATGCACCATCCTTACAATATCCCTTCTTACTTGGGTTGTTAATTCGTTTAATTTTTTTGTATCTGGCATCTGTAATTGTTAATTAATTATCATAAACAAAAATAAACCTTTAATAGACTATAGCAAAGTAATTAAGCACACATATTCTATATATTTGTTTTAAATGTAAGGTTTTAGGTGTTCTTTATGAAGAAATAGCAACTTTGTTGATTATCTTTGCAAATTCGAAATTAAGACATACGTTATAAAGATAAATGGATTACTTTAGAATTGACTTTTATAAACTCGATTCTAAATATCCAAATACCCTAAAGAATAATGGATTTTAAGATACATGGAAAAGATGCCGGAAGCAAGGCAAGAGCAGGAGTAGTAACAACTGATCATGGAGCGATAGAAACACCTATTTTCATGCCAGTGGGGACTGTTGCAACAGTAAAAGGGGTGCATCAAAGAGAGCTAAAAGAAGATATCAATCCGGATATTATTCTAGGAAATACATATCATTTATACCTACGTCCTAAAACGTCTATTATTGAAGCCGCAGGTGGCCTTCATAAATTCATGAATTGGGATCGAAATATTTTAACTGATAGTGGAGGGTATCAAGTGTATTCTTTATCAGCAAATAGAAAAATTAAAGAAGAGGGAGTGAAATTTAAGAGTCATATTGATGGTTCTTATCATTTTTTTACTCCTGAAAATGTAATGGATATTCAAAGAACCATCGGGGCAGATATTATTATGGCTTTTGATGAATGTACTCCATATCCATGTGATTATAATTACGCAAAACGTTCTATGCATATGACGCATCGTTGGTTGGATCGATGTATAAAACGTTTTAACGATACACCTGATAAATATGGATATGAGCAAACGCTTTTTCCTATTGTTCAAGGGTCTACTTATAAAGATTTAAGAAAGCAATCTGCTGAATATATTGCAAATTCTGGAGCTAAAGGAAATGCTATTGGCGGACTTTCTGTAGGTGAGCCTGCGGAAGAGATGTATGCGATGACAGAAGTTGTTTGTGATATCCTTCCTGAAGATAAACCTCGATATTTAATGGGGGTTGGAACTCCAATTAATATATTGGAAAATATAGCATTGGGAGTCGATATGTTTGATTGTGTGATGCCAACGAGAAATGCTAGAAACGGAATGTTATTTACGGCACACGGTACTATAAATATCAAGAATAAAAAATGGGAAGCAGATTTTTCTCCTATTGATGATATGGCTATTACTGATGTTGACACATATTATACAAAAGCATATTTACGACACTTATTTGCTGCTAATGAATACCTTGGTAAGCAGATTGCAACAATTCATAATTTAGGATTTTATTTATGGTTGGTTCGTGAAGCAAGAAAACATATCTTAGCGGGAGATTTTACGCAGTGGAAAGATATGATGGTTAAACAAATGGATAAAAGGTTGTAATTTTTTTACTGAATAGAAATTAGTGAGTTTTAAGTTAACTGCTGTTTTTGTATAGCGTAGTCGACATATGAAAACCTAAAACCCCGAAACAAAGAGCAAGTGAAGATTATAGATTGGTATATTCTAAAGAGGTATTTGGCTACCTTTTTTGTGATGATTATGTTGTTTGTTCCTATTGGAATCATGATCGATGTATCTGAAAAAATCGATAAGATGATAGTTAACGAAGCGCCAGCTTCTGCTATTTTGGAATATTATATTGATTTTACATTCTATTTTGCAAGCTTACTTTTTCCTATTTTCCTTTTCTTGTCTATTATATGGTTTACCTCCAAATTGGCAAATAATACAGAGGTTATAGCCATTTTAAGTTCTGGGATATCTTTTTGGCGATTTCTAAGACCTTATTTTATTGGAGCTTCTATTATAGCTGTGTTTTCATTTGTAATGGGGATGTTTATTGTGCCTAAAGCGAGTGAAGGTTATAACGATTTTAGGATAAAATACTTAAAAGGAGGTCGTGATAAAGATCGTGAAACAAATAATATATTCAATCAGATTAATGATAATGAATATATCTATGTGAGTAGTTTTTCTCCTAGCACTAAGATTGGGTATAATTTTACTTTAGAGCATTTTGAGGGCAATGAGCTTACTTATAAGATAAAAGCAAGTAACATCCGTTGGATTGAAAAAGATAGTACCTACCGTTTGGCAGGATATGTAAAGCGAAACGTAGGGGAAAATGATGATATACTGGAGAAGAAAAACCGACTCGATAGTTTATTTGAATTTGATCTAGACGATTTAACACCTGTTTCTTATGTTGCTGAAACAAAAAATTTATTTGAGTTAAATGATTTTATAGCGCAGCAACGAAAAAAAGGAGCTGCAAATATTAATACCTATTTAGTAGTAAAATATAAGCGATGGAGTTTGCCTATTTCTGCATTCATTCTTACCATTATTGCCGTTTCTGTATCTTCTATGAAGCGTAGAGGTGGAATGGGAGTTAATCTAGCCGTAGGAATTTCATTGGCTTTTATATATATATTCTTTGATAAAGTTTTTGGTACCATGGCAGAGCAATCCGATTTTAATCCGCTTCTGGCTGTTGCCATTCCTAACATTTTATTTGGTTTCCTTGCTATCTACTTATTAAATAATGCTAAACGATAAACTTAGAAATTATCTCCATTTGCACTTAATAGTGTTCATTTGGGGGTTCACAGCTGTGCTTGGTGCACTAATAACCATCGATGCAATTCCATTAGTATGGTTTAGAATGTTATTGGCAACTTTTTTTGTGTGGCTCTACATAGCTTTCAAAAAAATATCCCTTCGAGTGCCCAGAAAGGCCTTGATTACATTTGTTATTGCAGGAATTGTGATAGCATTGCATTGGATTACCTTTTTTAAAGCTATTAAGGTTTCTAATGTTTCTGTAACCTTGGCAACCATTTCTACAGGTGCTTTTTTTACTGCTATTTTAGAACCAATTATTTATAAACGAAAAATGATTTGGTATGAAATTGTTTTTGGATTAATTGTAATAGCGGGGCTTTATATTATATTTAATGTGGAGACCCAATATGTTCTCGGAATTGGGCTAGCGCTTATTTCGTCCTTGCTCTCTGCTACTTTTTCATTAATAAATGGTAAGCTGGCAAAACAGTATAAACCATCTGTAATCTCTTTTTATGAGCTAGGAAGCGGCGTTGCATTTATAACATTATATTTATTAATATCTGGGGGCTTCTCTCCAGAATTTTTTATACTTTCGACATCAGATTGGATGTATTTATTGTTATTAGGAAGTATTTGTACAGCATATGCTTTTATAGGATCTGTAAAAGTTATGAAGCTAATAAGTCCTTATACAGTAATGCTTACCATTAATTTGGAGCCTATCTACGGAATTATATTAGCCTTTATTATTTTAGGAGAATCCGAAAAAATGAGTGAAGGTTTTTATATAGGAGCATTAATTATTTTGTCTACAGTACTGGCAAACGGTATTTTAAAGAATTCGTTAAAAAGAAAAGCGCTAGTAAGGCAGGCTAAATAGTTTAAAGTTTTATATTTGTAAGCTAATAAAATTATCAAAACAGACTCATGGAGTATTTAGATTTTGAGTTACCAATTAAAGAGCTTGAAGAGCAATTAGGTAAATGTAAAGTTCTAGGATCAGAAAGCGATATCGACGTTTCTGATACCTGCAAGCAATTAGAAAAGAAATTAGAAAAAACCAAAAAGGATTTATATAAAAATCTTACTGCTTGGCAGCGAGTACAATTGTCTAGGCATCCCTCAAGACCTTACACATTAGATTATATCAAAGCAATTTGCGGAGATACATTTTTAGAACTTCACGGTGATAGAAATGTAAAAGACGATAAAGCGATGATTGGTGGTCTTGGAAAAATTGGAGACCAGACTTATATGTTTATCGGTCAGCAGAAAGGTTTTAATACTAAAACTCGCCAATACAGAAATTTCGGTATGGCAAATCCTGAAGGATATCGTAAAGCATTGCGATTAATGAAGATGGCAGAGAAATTCGGGATTCCTGTAGTTTCTTTAATCGATACTCCTGGAGCATATCCTGGAATTGAAGCTGAAGAAAGAGGTCAAGGAGAAGCTATTGCAAGAAATATATTGGAAATGACTCGTCTTAAAGTACCAATTATTGTAATGATTATTGGAGAAGGTGCTTCTGGAGGAGCTTTAGGAATAGGTGTTGGAGATAAGGTAATGATGTTAGAGAATACTTGGTATTCTGTAATCTCTCCAGAATCTTGTTCATCTATCTTATGGAGAAGCTGGGAATATAAAGAACAAGCAGCAGATGCGCTTAAATTAACGGCTACTGATATGAAGAAATTACATCTCGTAGACGATATTATTAAAGAACCTCTTGGAGGTGCGCATTCTGATAGGGAGACTACTTTTAAAACGGTTGCAAAATATATTACAACTGTTTATGAGGAGTTAGAAAAGTTATCCCCAAAAGATTTGGTTGCACAACGTATGGATAAATATGCAAATATGGGTGTCTTTAAAGGTTAGACCCTTGTATTTGTTACCTTAATGTTAAGACCGAAGTTTATGCTTCGGTTTTTTTTACCTTTATTAACAAGAAATGAAAGTTATCAACAGTTAAATTGTTTATAGTCAGTTAAAAACCTACTATGCTATTTAACCTCTTTTCAGATTACAATTATATACATTCGCATTCATGGAAAAAGTAGAGCCAAGACAAGGAGTAAGAGTTGATAAATCTAATGTGATTCAGCTGGAGAAAGGGAAAATACCTCCGCAAGCCATTGATTTAGAGGAGGCTGTGTTGGGGGCTATGATGATTGATAAAAAGGGAGTTGATGAAATTATCGATATACTTCATTCAGATGCTTTTTACAAAGAGGCTCATAAATATATTTATGAAGCTGTAGTTCAGCTCTTTGAAACTTCCGAGCCGATTGACTTATTAACAGTTTCCGCTCAATTAAAACGAAACAAAAGAATTGAAGCTGTTGGAGGGGATTTTTACCTCATTCAGCTGACAAAAAAAGTGGCTTCTTCGGCGCATATTGAGTTTCATGCGCGTATTATCTTACAGAAATACATCCAGCGTAGCCTTATAAAAATATCAAGTGAGATTATTGAAGATGCCTATGATGAAGGAACTGATGTTTTTAATCTTTTAGATAATGCAGAGGCTAAATTATACGAAGTAACACAAGGAAATATTAAGAAATCTTCTGAATCTGCACAGAGTTTAGTTATTCAGGCGAAAAAGAAAATTGAAGAGATTTCTAATAAAGAAGGGCTTAGTGGGATCCCATCAGGATTTGATAAGCTTGATAAATTAACTTCAGGTTGGCAGCCAAGTGATTTAATTATTGTGGCGGCAAGACCTGGTATGGGTAAAACAGCATTAACGCTTTCTATGGCGAGGAATATTGCTGTTAACTCAAATATTCCTGTAGCATTCTTTTCATTGGAGATGTCCTCTGTACAGTTAATTACTCGTTTAATTTCTTCTGAAACAGGATTGTCATCAGAAAAGTTAAGAACTGGTAAGTTAGAAAAGCATGAGTGGGAGCAGCTTAATGTGAAGGTTAAGTCGTTAGAATCTGCTCCGTTATTTATTGATGATACACCATCATTATCAATCTTCGATTTAAGAGCAAAAGCACGTCGTTTAGCATCTCAGCATGGAATCAAGATGATAATAATTGACTACTTGCAGTTAATGACCGCTGGAGGGAGTCAGAAAGGAGGAAATCGAGAGCAAGAGATTTCTACAATTTCTAGAAACTTAAAAGCATTGGCAAAAGAATTGAGTGTTCCTGTAATTGCATTATCTCAGTTATCGCGTGCTGTGGAGACTCGTGGAGGGAGTAAGCGACCGTTACTTTCCGATCTTCGTGAATCTGGAGCGATTGAGCAGGATGCCGATATTGTATCTTTTATCTACCGTCCTGAATATTATAAAATTGATGAGTGGGATGATGATGAAAGAAGTCCTACACAAGGGCAAGCAGAATTTATTATTGCAAAACACCGTAATGGTGGGTTAGAGAACATCCGACTTAAATTTATCGGTAATCTTGGTAAGTTTGATAATTTAGATGATTTCGATTCTCCTTTTGAATTTCAATCAAAAATGAATTCGGGAGATGAAAATCCATTTACAACAAAGGAATTGCCAAGTGCAAAAGAAGCTTTTGGAAGTGCAATGAATGATGATTTTGAAGAAGACGATATGCCGTTCTAAATGGTAATATAAAATATAGTATTATAAAAATGACTGGAGCTTTCTCTGGTCATTTTTTGTTTGTGAGCTAGTCAGTTTTTTGCATTCATTGCATAGTAGTTTATATGATGTGGTTATTTAATATTTTCTTGTTGATTATTACAGCGGAGATTTAAAATTTTAATTTGCAAACACCCAGCACCCATATATAACATAAACACTTTGTTTTATAGAAAAAAATAACTTGCTGTGCCTTCCAATTATAGTATTTTTGAGTAATGGTATAAAGACATTGATTAAATGAAGGACGATATAAGATCACTTTTAAATATTATTGTAAAGGCGTCAATTGAAGCTGGAGCTGAGATTCTTAAGATATATGACCAAGATGATTTTGGGATTCAGCAGAAAAACGATGCGTCTCCGATTACTCTAGCAGATAAAAATGCAAACGCAGTTATTAATAAATACCTTAAACCTACCGAGATTCCAATAATCAGCGAAGAGAATAATATAGCTGAATTTGAGGAAAGAAAATCATGGAGCCGTTGTTGGATTGTAGATCCTCTTGATGGAACGAAGGAATTTATTAAGAGAAATGGAGAGTTCACGGTGAATATTGCGCTAGTAGAAAATGGGGTGCCTGTCATGGGTGTTATCTATGTACCTGTTTCTGGAGATTCGTATTTTGGAATTGTTTCAGAAGGAAAAGCATATAAAATGAATACATTCAATTTTTCAGTTGATTTCCTTGATAAGGCTACTCCGATGCCAGGAAAAGAGAGGAATACTTCAGTAGTAAAAGTGATGGGCAGTAGGTCTCATTTTTCTTCAGAAACGGAAAAATATATCAACAAAATAAAAGAATCAGGCAAGGAAGTATCTTTTGTGTCTATCGGAAGTTCAATAAAATTTTGTTATTTGGCGGACGGGAAAGCGTCTATCTATCCTAGATTTTCACCAACTATGGAGTGGGATACATGTGCTGGCGATGCTATTTGTAGTGCTGTAGGACTAAAAGTAGTAGATGCTATTTCAAAAAAACGATTATTGTATAATAAAAAAGAGTTGGTAAATCCTTCTTTTATTGTAAATTAAATGCAAGATAAATCAAGAAAAAGACATATTGCTAAGGCGATAACTTGGCGTATTGTAGGAACAATAGATACGATAATATTATCGTGGATTATTTCTGGAGATCCCTTTACGGGATTGAAAATTGGATTAGCTGAGGTGGTCACAAAAATGGTGCTTTACTATTTTCATGAACGGATATGGTTTAAAGCCAATGTCCCAGATAGTAAAAGGAGGCATTTATTTAAAACTATTACTTGGCGTTTGTTGGGAACTCTAGATACAATGATATTAGCTTGGGTTATTTCTGGCGATCCTTTTACGGGATTAAAAATTGGAGGAGCCGAGGTTATAACGAAGATGATTTTATATTATTTCCATGAACGGACTTGGTATAAAATAAACTTCGGATTAAATAAAAGAAAGAATAAGATTTAATTGATGGAGCAACATATTTTTCCATATAACTTTAAGATAACTCAAGAGGATAGAAATTTATTAAATGGACATCGCTCTTTGCTTATTTGGTTTACAGGATTATCGGGTTCCGGAAAGTCTACGGTGGCAGATGCGCTTGAACAAAAATTAAATTCTGAAAAAATTAGAACTATTATTTTAGATGGGGATAATATTAGAGGTAGGCTTTGTAAAGGGTTGGACTTCAGTGCAGAAGCACGTTCTGAAAATGTGCGTAGAGTTGCGGAAACAGCTAATTTATTACTCCAATCTGGGGTTGTAGTTTTAGCAAGTTTTGTATCACCCTACAAAAAAGATAGAGAATATGTAGAAAAGACAATAAAACCTAATATATTTGTCGAAGTTTATATGAATACCAGTCTTGAAATTTGTAAAAAAAGAGACCAAAAGGGATTGTATAAAATGGCCGAAAAGGGAGAGATAAAAAATCTTACAGGGGTAAATGCTCCTTATGAAGCTCCAGAAAATGCCGATATTGAAATTACAGAAAACGACAGCGTAGAAGAAGCTGTTGCAAAGATATATTTAGAAATTAAGGATCAGTTAGAACTCAAATAAGAATGAGTAAGTATTATTTAAATTATTTAGACGAATTAGAATCGGAAGCCATTTACGTAATGCGTGAAGTTTGGGCACAGTTTGAAAACCCTGTAATATTATTTTCAGGGGGAAAAGATTCTATAGTGGTAACCCATTTAGCAAAAAAAGCATTTTATCCAGCAAAGATTCCATTTGCATTGATGCATGTAGATACGGGTCATAATTTTCCTGAAACGATTAAGTTTCGTGATGATTTGATAGCGAGTCTTGGTGTGCAATTAATTGTAGGTTCGGTTCAAGAATCTATTGATGAAGGGCGTGTTGCTGAGGAGAAAGGAAAAAGTGCTACTAGAAATGCATTGCAGATTACCACACTATTGGATGCTATAGAAGCGAATAAAGTGGATTGTGCCATTGGTGGTGGACGTAGAGATGAGGAAAAAGCGAGAGCTAAAGAACGTTTCTTTTCACATAGAGACGATTTTGGGCAATGGGATCCTAAAAATCAGCGACCAGAATTGTGGAATCTCTTTAATGGGAAGCAATTTGAAGGAGAGCATTTTCGTGCCTTTCCAATAAGTAACTGGACGGAAATGGATATTTGGAATTATATCAGTAGAGAGAATATAGAAATCCCTTCTCTTTATTTTGCTCACGAAAGAAAAGTAGTTTGGCGTAGTAATTCATGGATTCCACATTCTGAATTCTTGCAATTAGATGATAATGAAGAAGTGGTGACTAAGAAAATCCGCTTTAGAACATTAGGAGATATTACCATTACTGGAGGAATAGAAAGCGATGCTGATACAGTAGAGAAAGTAGCGCAAGAAGTTTCTGCAATGCGACAAACAGAAAGAGGAAATCGCTCTGATGATAAGCGTTCAGAATCCGCCATGGAAGACAGAAAGCGACAAGGGTATTTTTAGTTGGGTCTTAAGCTAATTTGAAGAACTGCTAAATTGCAAATGTGCAAAATTGAATTCTAATAAGCAGTTTATGCTATTATAAAGGTAGTGTCAAAATTGGGATTTATAAGTCCATTACTTGCTAAAAGAGTTAGATAGAAATAAGTATTATGTATAAATTCTATTTTGAAAAACTTGAAGTATGGCAGAATGCAAGAACGTTGGTAAAGGATGTTTATATAATTACAAATAAATTTCCAGAAGAAGAAAAGTTTGGACTAACTAGTCAAATTAGGAGGGCAGTATTGAATATAGCGGCGAATATAGCTGAAGGTTTTTCTAGAAAGACAGATAAGGATAAAGCGAGATTTATAACAATTTCATTTAGTACTTCTGTGGAAGTAATTAATTTTTTGATTCTTTCTTTTGATTTGGATTTTATTAATGAGAAAGAATATATAGAGCTAAGAGAAAAGACAGAACATATAACAAACCAATTGAATTCGTTACATAGAAAATTAGTGGCTTAATTAGCTTATCAAATTGGCGATTTTACGGTTTTACAATTTTACAAAGGAAATGCAAATAGATAACAATCAATTATTAAGATTTACAACTGCTGGAAGTGTAGATGATGGAAAGAGTACTTTGATCGGAAGATTATTATTCGATTCAAAATCTATATTCGAAGATCAGTTGGAGGCTATAGAAACCACTAGTAAGAAAAAAGGACATGCAGGGGTAGATTTAGCTTTGTTTACGGATGGCCTTCGCGATGAAAGAGAGCAAGGAATTACCATCGATGTGGCATACAGATACTTTACCACTCCAAAGCGTAAGTTTATTATTGCAGATACACCTGGGCATATTCAGTACACACGAAATATGATTACGGGAGCGTCTACAGCAAATGCAGCAATAATACTGGTAGATGCGCGTCATGGAGTTATTGAGCAAACTAAGCGTCATGCATTTATTGCGTCATTACTACAAATTCCACATCTTATAGTTTGTATCAATAAGATGGATTTGGTAGATTTTAAAGAAGATGTTTATAATGATATTATAGCGCAGTTTGAAGAATTTTCATCTAAATTGTTGGTGAAAGACGTACGTTTTATTCCTATCAGTGCTTTGTTGGGTGATAATGTTGTTAATCGTTCTAAGAATATGGACTGGTATCAAGGGTCGCCTTTACTAGATACATTAGAAACAATGCATATTAGTAGTGATATTAATAAGGTAGATGGGCGTTTTCCTGTGCAAACGGTATTGAGGCCACAGAGTGAGGAGCATCGTGATTATAGAGGTTATGCAGGGAGAATTTCTAGCGGAATCTTTAGAAAAGGAGACGAGGTTACGGTAATGCCTTCAGGATTTACATCTAAAATTAAATCTATAGATACCTTTGAAAAAGAATTAGACGAAGCATATGCACCAATGTCGGTTTCTATTACTTTAGAAGATGATATTGATATCAGTAGAGGTGATATGATTGTTCGCACCAAAAACAAACCAGAGTCTTCTCAAGATTTAGAGGTGATGTTATGTTGGTTGAATAATGAATCGGCAAAACCGAGAACAAAATATGTAGTTCGTCACACATCGAATGAGCAGATGGCAATGATTAAAGAGGTTATTTATAAAATTGACATCAATACGCTAGCTAGAAAAAATGATGATAAGGAGCTTCATATGAATGATATCAGCAAAGTAAAAATAAGAACTACAAAACCTTTAATGTACGATTCTTACCGTGAGAATAGAATGACAGGGAGCTTAATTTTAATAGATCCAGCAACCAATCAAACGGTAGCTGCAGGAATGATTGTATAGCTCTTAGAGTTTAAAATACATAAAGTAGGCAGGAAAGTGAGCGTTATGCTAGGCACTTTCCTGCCTATTTGTTTTTATAAATAATGAAAACCTTATAGTTTTTTTAACTTTATTCCTATTTCTGTTATTGAATATTATGAATAAGAAGTTCTATTTTTACGAATAATTAGAATTGATTAGAGAAATAATTTTGCGATTATTTTTATGAATTATAAGTAAAAGAGTTTCTTAAGATCAATAAACCTACAAAAATAAATAGATGAAAGATAAATATAAAATTGCAGTAATAGGCCTTGGTTATGTGGGGCTTCCTTTAGCAGTAGAATTTGCTAGAAAAGAGTTTTCAGTAATAGGTTTTGATATAAATACAAAGCGAGTATCAGGATTAAAAGAAGGAAAGGATGTCACGGATGAAGTTGCAGATGAAGATTTGCAAAGTGTCCAGGGAATAACGTATAGCTCCGATGAAAGTGATTTAGAAGATTGTAACGTATATATAGTAACAGTTCCTACGCCTGTAAACGACTTTAAACAGCCTGATTTGACACCATTAATTTCTGCAAGTACAATGGTGGGGAAATATCTTAAGAAGGGAGATATTGTAATCTATGAATCGACTACATACCCAGGATGTACAGAAGAAGACTGTGTGCCTGTTTTGGAGGCCTCAAGTGGACTAGTTTTTAATCAGGATTTTTTCTGCGGGTACTCTCCAGAGCGTATTAATCCAGGAGATAAAGAGCGTAGGCTGCCAAATATCATGAAAGTAACTTCCGGAAGTACTCCAGAGATTGCAGAGGAAGTAGATAAATTATATAACGCTATAATTACGGCAGGAACGCATAAGGCATCAAGTATTAAAGTAGCAGAAGCTTCTAAAATTATTGAGAATACACAGCGTGATATTAATATTTCATTGGTAAATGAATTAGCGCTAATTTTTGATAGAATAGGAGTTGATACTGTAGAAGTATTAGAGGCAGCAGGAACAAAATGGAACTTTTTACCTTTTCGTCCAGGATTAGTAGGGGGACATTGTATAGGAGTAGATCCGTATTACCTAACGCACAAAGCAGAACGATTAGGATATCATCCGCAGGTAATATTATCAGGACGACGCATTAATAACGATATGGGGATTTTTATAGCTAATAAAATCGTTAAATTGATGGTGAAGACTCAGCTCCCTGTAAAAAATGCAAAAGCATTGGTGTTAGGAATAACCTTTAAAGAAAACTGTCCTGATGTTCGAAACTCAAGAGTTATAGATGTTATTGAAGAATTAGAAGGTTTTGGATTGAATGTAGATACCTATGATCCTTTTGCAGACAAAGAGGAGGTGAAAAAATATTATGGAGTAGACTTAATAGATGAAATTACAGAACGTTATGAAACTATTGTTTTAGCTGTTGGTCATAATCAGTTTTTAGAATTAGATTTTGAAAAATTAAAATCTAGCCCCCGTACAGTTATTTATGATGTAAAAAGTTTTTTACCTAAAGAATTGGTAACAGAAAGATTGTAGTAGATTTGAAGTATGATAGGGAAAAGTGGTAATACAATTTTAATAACAGGTGGTGCTGGATTTATCGGTTCTCATGTAGTGCGCTTGTTTGTAAATAAATACCCCAACACACAAATTGTAAATCTTGATGCATTAACGTATGCTGGGAATTTGGAGAATCTAAAAGATTTGGAAGGTGCTTCTAATTATACTTTTGTAAAAGGAGATATTACTGAAGCTAATTTTATTAACGATTTATTTCAGCAATATAAGTTTGATGGAGTTATCCATTTAGCAGCAGAAAGCCATGTGGATAGATCAATTACAGATCCCTTAGCCTTTGTTAAAACAAATGTTATTGGGACAATGAATCTTTTAAATGCAGCAAAAGATTTATGGAGAGAAGACTATGATGGAAAGCGTTTTTATCATGTCAGTACTGATGAAGTATATGGATCTTTAGGGGAAACAGGTTTGTTTACAGAAGAAACATCCTACGATCCAAATTCACCTTACTCTGCATCTAAAGCAAGTTCAGACCATTTTGTAAGAGCTTATGGAGAAACTTATGGATTACCATATGTTATTAGTAACTGTTCAAATAATTACGGGCCAAATCATTTTCCTGAGAAATTAATTCCACTTTTTATAAACAATATTATTCAGAAACAATCATTACCAGTATATGGTGATGGAAATTACACACGTGATTGGTTGTATGTTTTAGACCATGCAATTGCTATTGATTTAGTGTTTCATAAAGGTGAAAATCACGAAACATATAATATAGGCGGTTTCAATGAGTGGAAAAATATAGACTTAGTGAAAACGCTCTGTAAATTGATGGATGACAAATTAGGAAGAGCGAAAGGGGAGTCTGAAGCATTAATAACATATGTAAAAGATCGTCCAGGTCATGATTTACGCTATGCTATCGATGCTAGTAAAATAAATAAAAAGTTAGGTTGGGAGCCATCAGTTACTTTTGAAGAAGGGTTGGCAAAAACGATCGATTGGTATTTAGGTAATGAAGAATGGCTTAGAAATGTTACTTCTGGAGAATATCAGAGGTATTATGAAAAGCAGTATGAGGTTTAGTAGTCGCCCAGAGTCTATTAAAAGATAGATGAGTGTGCTTCGACAAGCTCAGCATGACAATGATTGGGGTCTTATTTTGGGTTTACTTGAAGAAAATCGTCACACTAGTCAACCTGAGCTTGTCGAAGGTAAGCTAGAAGGTATGGTAAAGAAGTAATTCGTGCTTCAGTAAGCATAACATAACAATGATTGAGGGTGTTATTCTGGGGTTACTAGAAGAGAGTTAGTTAGGGTTTGTCAACCTGAGCTTGTCGAAGGTAAGCTCAAAGGGATGGTAAAAAAGTAATTCGTGCTTTAGTAAGCATAACATGACAATGATTGAGGGTCTTATTCTGGGCTTACTTGAAAAGAGTCAGTTAGGGTTTGTCAACCTGAGCCTGTCGAAGGTAAGCTAGAAGGGGTGGTAAAGAAGGAATTGGTGCTTCAGTAAGCATAACATGACAATGATTGAGGGTCTTATTCTGGGCGTACTTGAAGAGAGTTAGTTAGGGTTTGTCAACCTGAGCCTGTCGAAGGTAAGCTAGAAGGGATGGTAAAGAAGTAATTCGTGCTTTAGTAAGCATGATATGACAATGATTGAGGTGTTATTCTGGGGTTACTTGAAGAGAGTTAGTTCGAGTTTGTCAACCTGAGCTTGTCGAAGGTAAGGTCGAACAGCAAGTAAAGTTTTATATGTTTTAATAAGCTCACATAACATAGAAGCACAGAATGCTGCTAAATAAATAGTTTAACAGCATAACTTTGTAACAATATAACAAAAAAATGAAAGGAATTATTCTCGCTGGAGGTTCAGGAACTAGATTACACCCGCTAACATTGGCGGTAAGTAAGCAGCTTATGCCAGTTTACGATAAGCCTATGATTTATTATCCGCTGTCTACTTTAATGAGTGCGGGAATTCAGGAGATTTTGATTATTTCAACTCCAAAAGATTTGCCGTTATTTAAAGATTTGTTAGGAGATGGAAAAAAATACGGTTGTCGTTTTGAATATGAAACTCAAGAAAATCCAAATGGATTAGCAGAAGCTTTTATTATAGGAGCAGATTTTATAGGTGATGATAAAGTAGCACTCATTCTAGGAGATAATATATTTTACGGTACAGGGTTAAGTGAGTTACTTAAAGAGAATAATAATCCAAATGGAGGCATAGTTTACGCATATCATGTAAATGACCCTGAGAGATATGGAGTAGTAGAATTTGATAACGAAGGAAGAGCAATTTCTATAGAAGAGAAGCCAATAGAGCCAAAATCAAATTATGCCGTTCCTGGGATTTATTTTTATGATAATAAGGTGATAGAAATAGCGAAAAATATCAAACCAAGTAAAAGAGGTGAGTTGGAAATAACAGATGTGAATAGAGTATATCTCGAACAAGGAAAATTGAAGGTTAGTATTATGGATCGTGGTACGGCATGGTTAGATACAGGTACTTTTCAATCGCTGATGCAGGCTTCGCAGTTTGTAGAGGTATTGGAAGAGAGGCAAGGATTGAAAATAGGTTCGATAGAAGCTACCGCTTATGAAATGGGGTATATAAATAAGGAACAGTTTATAGCTTTGGCAGAGCCGTTAGTAAAGAGCGGTTACGGAAAGAAATTATTAAGTTTGCTGAAATAATAATGGAGAATGTGCTTCGACAGGCTCAGCATGACATTGATTAGGCTTTTATTCTAAATAGATTATCACCCTGAGTTTATGATGTCTTGGCAAGCAAGAGAATGTGCTTCGACAGGTTCAGTATGACAATGATTAAGCTTTTATTCTAAATTTATTTTATTGTAAATTATCACCCTAAGTTTAT
This sequence comes from Joostella sp., assembly GCF_048266025.1. Classification (NCBI taxonomy): domain Bacteria; kingdom Pseudomonadati; phylum Bacteroidota; class Flavobacteriia; order Flavobacteriales; family Flavobacteriaceae; genus Joostella; species Joostella sp. The sequence continues at coordinate 73,903 of NZ_JBLXAF010000004.1, forward strand.
GAAATGTTGGTAAGCAAGAGAATGTGCTTCGACAGGTTTAGCATGACAATGATTAAGCTTTTATTCTAAATTTATTTTATTGTAAATTATCACCCTAAGTTTATGAAATGTTGATAAGCAAGATAATGTGGTTAGACAGGCTCAGCATGACAATGATTAGGCTTTTATTCTAAATTTATTTTATTGTAGATTATCACCCTGAGTTTATGAAGTGTTGGTAAGTAAGAGAATATGTTTCGGCAGGTTTAGCATGACATAGATTGAGTTGTTATTCTAAATTTATTTTATTGTGATTGTCATCTTGAGCTTGTCGAAGGCCAAATAAAGCAGTCGAATGTGTATGTCAGCCTGAGCCTGTCGAAGGCCAGGTCGAAGGACTATTAATACATCTAAATATTAAAAATATGAAAATCTATTATGTATATATTTTGGAATGCTCAGATGATTCATATTATATTGGTATGACCTCCAATCTCAATAAAAGATTATACGAGCATAATTTAGGAATATATCCTTCTGCTTATACATACAATCGAAGACCTTTAGAGATTAAATGGTTTGCTGAATTTACAAATGTTAATATAGCAATTGAAAAAGAAAAACAACTTAAGGGTTGGAGTAGAAGAAAAAAGAAAGCTTTAATAGAAGAGAATTGGGATAATTTAGTGAAGTTCTCTAAAAACTATACAGAATATGGTAAAGATGGAGATGGTGCTTCGACAAGCTCAGCATGACATAGATTGAGTTGTTATTTTTGAATCTATTTTATTGTAGATTATCACCCTGAGTTTATGAATGGTTGGTAAGCAAGAGAATGTGCTTCGGCAGGTTTAGCATCACAATGATTAGGCTTTATTCTAAATCTACTTTATTGTAGATTATCGTCCTGAGCTTATGAAAGGTTGATAAGCAAGATAATGTGCTTCGACAGGTTTAGCATGATAATGATAGGGTTTTATTCTAAATTTATTTTATTGTAGATTGTCAGCCTGAGCCTGTCGAAGGCTAGGTCGAAAAGCAAGGGCAAAAGGAGGATTTTTAAGTTTTAAACGTTAAGGTGTTAAATGAAGATTACAGAAACAAAACTAAAAGGTTGTTTTATAATAGAGCCTAAGGTCTTTAATGATGAAAGAGGTTATTTTTTTGAAAGTTTTAATAAAGATCAATTTAATAAAGCGATAGGACAAAAGGTTAATTTTGTACAGGATAACCAATCTTTTTCTAAAAAAGGAGTAGTCAGAGCATTGCATTATCAGGTAGGAAAACATGCGCAGGCGAAATTGGTAAGAGTTTTACAAGGGAAAGTACTGGATGTAGCTGTAGATTTAAGAAAAGACTCTAAAACATTTGGGCAACATATTGCAATGGAACTTTCTGCAGAAAATAAGAAACAATTATTTATTCCAAGAGGATTTGCCCATGGTTTTATTACGCTTAGTGAAACGTCAGAGTTTTTCTATAAGTGTGATAATTATTACAATAAAGAAGCGGAAGGCGGAATAATATACAATGACCCTAGAATTAATATTGATTGGGCTTTAGATGAAGCAGAATTGTTGTTATCACCTAAAGATATGGAATTACCAGAGTTAAAAAATGCACGACTATGATTAAAGTATTAGTAACAGGTGCTAATGGTCAGCTAGGTAGAACTATTCAGAAATATAAAGAAAATTATAAAGGTGTTGAATTTATTTTTTGTGATTCAAAGGAATTAGATATTACCAATAAAGATTCAATAGCGAGTGTTTTTAACAAGTATAAGTTTGATTGCTGTATAAATTGTGCCGCATATACAAATGTTGAGCAAGCAGAAGCAAAACCTGAAAAAGCTTTTTTAGTAAATGCTGAAGGAGTTAAAAATTTAGCTCAAGTTTGTAAATTACATAAAGTAACGTTGGTTCATATTTCAACAGATTATGTGTTTGATGGTAATAAATTAACACCTTATAGAATAGATGACCTTCCGAATCCTATTAATGAATATGGAAAATCTAAGCTTAAGGGGGAGCAATTTATTCAAGAGCAATTAGAAGAATATTTTATTATTCGTACTTCATGGTTGTATAGTAGAGAATTTGGAAAAAATTTTTATAGAACAATCTTAGAAAAAGCAAAAAAAGAAAAAGAACTTTTTATCACCGATGCTCAAACTGGCTGTCCAACAGATACTCAGAATCTCACGGAGTATATTTTGATGCTAATATTACGAGAGTATAGAGAAAAGTATTACGGGATTCATCATTTTTGTGATAAAGAAATTTTAACATGGTATAGTTTTGCTAAAAAAATCATAGAGGAAAACCATCTCAAAGACTTGAAAATCACTAAAGACAATAGTTATAAAACCTTAGCGATAAGACCAAAGTATAGTGTGTTAATGCAAAGCTTATAATATTGAGAAAGAAATCACTTGGTTTGCATCTTGAATATTGTATTTTTGCAAGAATTTAACAATTGACTTGAAAAGCATAAATAGATGAAAACTAAGAATCTTGTTATTTTTGGAACTAGACCTGAGGCTATAAAAATGGCACCTTTGGTTAAGGAATTTCAAAAGAACACAACTGATTTTGAAACGAAGGTTTGTATTACTGCTCAGCATCGGGAGATGCTAGATCAAGTCCTTGATTTCTTTGAAATTAAGCCAGATTTTGATTTGAATTTAATGAAGCCTAACCAAAACCTATATACCCTTACTTCAGATATTATTACTAATCTCAAACCTGTTTTAGAAGAGTTTACTCCAGATTATGTGTATGTTCATGGAGATACAACTACAACAATGGCATCGAGCATAGCTGCCTTTTATTCAGGAGCGAAAGTTTGTCATGTAGAGGCTGGGCTTAGAACTTTTGATATGCAATCTCCATTTCCAGAAGAAATGAATAGATGTGTTACAGGGGTAGTATCAAATTATCATTTTTCTCCGACTATAACCTCTAAAGAAAATTTATTAAAAGAGAATAAGAAAGAGGACTCTATTTTAATTACTGGAAACACTGTAATAGATGCTTTGTTATTTAGTGTAAATAAAATAAAATCTTCAAATTTTATAGACAAGGAGGTTTCTCAACTGCAACAATTACTGGATAATCAGAAAAAAGTAGTGCTTGTAACTGGTCATAGGAGAGAAAATCATGGACAAGGATTTTTAAATATTTGTGCTGCATTAAAGGAAGTAGCAAAAAATCATCCAGATACTCAAATTATATATCCAGTTCATCTAAATCCTAATGTACAGAAACCTGTATATGATCTTTTAGATGGGATAGGAAATATTAAACTAATAGCACCTCTTTCATATCCTGCATTTGTATGGTTAATGGAAAAATCATATTTAATAATAACAGATAGTGGGGGCGTACAAGAAGAAGCGCCAAGCTTAGGAAAGCCAGTGCTAGTTATGCGGAACACTACGGAGCGTCCAGAAGCAGTAGAGGCAGGAACTGTCTTGTTAGTAGGAACAGACTCGAAGAGAATAATAGATGAGGCAACATTATTGTTGAATAATAGTGATGCTTATAAAAAAATGAGTGCTTTACACAATCCTTACGGAGATGGGAAAGCATGTGAAAGAATAGTTGATTTTATAAAACAAATATCTAATGAATAATCCAGAAGTAGTGATGGTAGGATTGGGTTATATTGGTCTGCCTACTGCGGCTTTAATTGCTCAAAATAAAACATATGTACATGGTGTTGATATCAATCCAAGCGTAGTAGAAACCATTAATGCAGGAAAAATACATATTGTAGAACCTGAATTGGATAAGGCAGTTGCCGATGCTGTAAAGGAAGGTTACTTAAGAGCAGATGTTAAACCAGTAGAAGCAAATACTTATTTAATAGTAGTTCCAACTCCTTTTAAAGGAAAGAATGAGCCGGATATTTCATTTGTAGAAGCAGCTACTAAAGCTGTTCTTCCTTTATTAAAAGAAGGAGATTTATATATTATTGAGTCAACCTCTCCTATAGGAACTACGGAGAAAATGATGCAGTTGATTTTTTCTGAACGACCAGAATTAGAAGACAAATTATATATTGCATATTGCCCAGAGCGTGTGCTTCCCGGAAATGTAATGTACGAGTTAGTGCATAATGATAGAGTTATAGGGGGAGTAGATGAAAAATCTACCGAGAAAGCATTGGCGTTTTACCGTCAGTTTATAAAGGGAGAGTTGCATAAAACAAATGCACGTACGGCTGAGATGTGTAAATTAGTTGAAAACTCTTCGAGAGATGTCCAAATAGCATTTGCTAATGAACTTTCTTTAATCTGTGATAAAGCAGGTATTAATGTGTGGGAGTTAATAAATTTGGCTAACAAACACCCTCGAGTTAATATATTACAACCAGGTTGCGGTGTAGGAGGACACTGTATCGCTGTAGACCCTTATTTTATAGTAGCAGATTATCCAATGGAATCTCAAATTATTGGAAAAGCAAGAGAGATTAATAATTATAAATCTTTTTGGTGTGCCGAAAAAGTACAAACTACTAAGCTTGAATTTGAATTGAAAAATGGAAGAAAACCTAATATCGCTTTAATGGGATTGGCTTTTAAGCCTAATATAGATGATTTAAGAGAGTCTCCTGCAAAATATATAGCGCAAAAAGTACTACAGAATGCAAATAATGAGGAGTATTATATAGTAGAGCCAAATATATCAGAGCACAAAGTTTTTAAATTAACAGATTATAATGAAGCTGTAAAAAGAGCAGATATAATTGTTTATCTAGTGGCTCATAAAGAATTTAAAGAATTAGATTTACCTAAAGAGAAAGTTGTAATAGATTTTTGTGGAATAAAATAGAATTAAATTAATGAAGATAAATTATATTTTTTTGATATTCCTAACAAGTGTTGTAGTTTTATCTAGCTGTAAAAATAAAAAATCATTTGAGGGAAGTCAGTTTAAAAAAAAAGAAAATATAACGAGTAGAAGTAAGGATGGATACTTAAACCTTTTAGATTATCAAATTAAAGCAAAATCCAGTGATAATAAAATTATTAATCCTAGTTTAGAATTTATAAAATTAAAATTGATATCAGATAATAGATATAAAATAAATATTGGATTCAGAGATGATTTTGTAGATAGTGAAAATTATTATATAGTGATTAATGTTTATCCTCAAGATGAGGATTTAGGTTTATTAGGTAAAGATCGAAGGAAATATGGATTTGAATCTTTTACTTCAAAAGTTTTTAAAAAGGATGGGTTTGTTTTAGCTTCAAGAGAGATCAGGACTGGAATAATTTATCCAAGAGCTATGACAATTTCATTAACATCATATAGTGATAAAAAAATTATCAAAGAGGTGGTATTGCAAAATGTAGATTTTTTAAAATAATTATAAATAATAATGGAGTCATTTTTAAATAACAAATCAATCCTAATTACGGGTGGTACAGGGTCTTTAGGTAAGGCTTTAACTAAATATATACTTGAAAAGCACCCAGGTGTTAGAAGGTTAATAATATTTTCAAGAGATGAGCAGAAGCAATTTCAAATGGCTCAAGAGTTTTCTGAAGGTGATTATCCACAAATAAGATTTTTTATTGGAGATGTTAGAGATAAAGAACGCTTAATAAGAGCTTTTAAAGGTGTTGATTATGTTATCCATGCAGCAGCAATGAAGCACGTTCACATAGCGGAATACAATCCAGAAGAATGTATCAAGACAAATGTTGGTGGAGCTCAGAATGTTGTAGATGCTTGTTTTGAGACAGAAGTTGGTAGAGTAGTAGCATTATCTACTGATAAAGCTTGTGCTCCTATAAACTTATATGGGGCTACAAAACTAACTTCTGATAAATTATTTATTGCAGCGAATAATATAAAAGGGGATAATCCAATAAGATTTTCTGTAGTGAGATATGGAAATGTTATGGGATCTAATGGTTCAGTAATTCCTTTTTTTATTAAAAAGAAAGAAAGTGGAAAATTGCCTATAACAGATGTTAATATGACACGGTTTAATATTTCTTTACAGGGAGGAGTTGATATGGTAATGCATGCTTTGAAATATGCATGGGGAGGAGAATTATTTGTTCCGAAGATTCCGTCATATAGAATTATGGATGTTGCCGAAGCAATTGGACCCAATTGTGAAAAAACAATTATAGGAATTAGACCTGGAGAGAAAGTGCATGAAGAAATGATTACTCCTTCTGATTCTTTTTATACATATGATTTAGGTAAATACTATACAATATTACCAGCTACGCATAAATGGGATTTAAAAGAGTTTGTAGAAGAGTTTAATGCTAAAAAAGTTTCTTTAGGGTTTAGTTATAATTCTGGACAGAATGAAGATTGGGAGACTGTAGAAAGTTTAAGGAAATTAATAAAAGAACATGTAGATTTAAACTTTAAAGCTTAGTATATTTATGAATAATATACCATATGGAAGGCAAAGGATAACTGATGAAGACATTCATGCAGTTGTAGAAACTTTAAGAGGGGATTTTTTAACTCAAGGCCCAAAGGTTAAGGAATTTGAGGAGGTGTTTGCAGAATATGTAGGTTCTAAATATGCTGTAGCTGTTAATAATGCTACATCAGGTTTACATTTAGCAGTACTTTCTTTGGGGGTAAAAAAAGGAGATCGTGTAATCACAACACCTATAACCTTTGCAGCATCAGCTAACTGTGTTAGGTATATTGATGGTGAAGTTTGGTTTGCGGACATTGATCCGGACACTTACTTATTATCCTTAAAAAGTGTGAAAAAGTTAATTGAAAGTAAACCTGTAGGTTTTTTTAAAGGTATTATTCCAGTAGACTTCGCAGGATTGCCAATTAACTTAGAAGAGTTCAGAAGTTTAGCAAAAGAACATGATTTGTGGATTATTGAAGATGCATGTCATGCTCCTGGGGGTTATTTTATTGATTCTAAAGGAGTTAGGCAAAACTGTGGGAATGGAAATTATGCGGACTTAGGAATATTTTCTTTTCATCCTGTAAAGCATATAGCATGTGGGGAAGGAGGAATGGTTACTACAAATTCTAAAGAGCTCTATGATAAAGTTTCTCTTTTAAGAACTCATGGAATTTCTAAGGATAATATGCGCGAAAATCATGGAGGTTGGTATTATGAGATGCAAGATTTAGGGTTTAACTATAGGTTAACAGATATTCAGTCAGCGTTAGGGATTACACAATTGAGAAAGAATGATGAAGGTGTAGTGAGGAGGAATGTTATTGCTAAAGTTTATAAAAAAGCTTTTGATCAAAGGATAAAGTACCAATATTTACCAGATAACTCATATAATGCACATCATTTGTTTGTGATTGAAGTCGATAATAGAGAAGGTTTATATGAGTATTTGAAAAAATATAATATTTTCACACAAGTACATTATATTCCAGTGCATAAATTACCTTATTATAAGTCTATAGGCTATAAAGGTTCGGATTTAAAGCATGCTGAGAATTATTATTCAAAATGTTTAAGTTTACCTATGTATCCTACTTTATTAGATGAGGAACAAGATTTTGTAATTGAGAAAGTGTTTTCGTTCTATGGAATTAAATCATAAAATAGGAATAGGTACCGCCCAATTTGGGATGAAGTATGGAATCTCAAATATGAAAGGTAAAACACCTATAAGTCAAGTGACTAACATACTTTCTTTGGCGAAGAGAAGAGGAGTGATATATATAGATACAGCATCGGCTTATGGTAATGCAGAAAAAGTTCTAGGCTTATGTAATCTGGATGGCTTTAGGATAGTCTCTAAATTCATGCCTCCAGTCGACTTATCAATAACTGATCAGTTAAATAAAACCCTACAAGATTTAAATGTTCCAATGTTATATGGTTATATGGCTCATAGACCTTCAGTTTTGAATGATGATACTTATTGGGTAGAATTACTTCATTTAAAGAATCTAGGTAAGATGAGTAAAATAGGTTATTCTGCTAATAGTATAGATGAAGTTAATTTTCTTTTAGATGAAAAAAAAATACCTGATATTATTCAATTGCCATTTAATTATTTTGATAATCGTTTTGAAGATATAATTACAAAGTTAAAATCAAGAGGTACTGAAATTCACATTAGATCAGTTTTTTTACAAGGTCTTTTCTTTGCGGACATTAAATTATTATCAGATTTTTTTAATCCAGTAAAAAAAACATTACAAGAACTTCAGGATAATTACAAAGAGCGTTTGCCTTCCATTTTATTAAAATATGCTTTGTCTATGAAGTTTATTGATGTTGTTATAATGGGAGTCGAAGATGAATTTCAATTAAAAAATAATTTGGAAAATATAGGATTAGTTGAGTTGATTAATAATTATAAAGAGTGTCAATCTGAGTTAATCCTTAATCCATCAAATTGGCCAAAAAAATAAAATATATGGTTTATTCTTTTGATTTGAATAGTAAAATAATTTTGATATCTGGAGGATATGGATACCTTGGGACAGCAATTGTTGAAAGTTTATTATTCCATAATGCTATAGTGTATATATTGGGAAGGAGTGAAAGTAAATTTGAAGCTTTACTTTCTTCAGTAGGATGTGATAATAAAGAAAAATTATTTTTTGAAGAATGTGATATTTCGAGTACCGATTCTATAAAAAAAGCTTACGATAGAATATTTTATAGAGAGGGGAAAATAGATGTTTTAATAAATAATGCATTTTATTCTATGGGACAGTCTCCAGAGCAGATGACAGATGAAGAGTGGAAGGTAGGTATTGATGGGACTTTAAGCAGTGTTTTTCGATGCATAAGAGAAATAACTCCATATTTTAAAGAGAAGAAAAATGGAAAGATAATTAATGTTTCATCAATGTATGGAATGGTGTCACCAGATTTCGATGTATATATAGAGTTTCCTGAGTTTTTAAACCCACCGCACTATGGAGCTGCAAAAGCTGGAGTTATTCAGCTGTCTAAGTATTATGCTAGTTATTTAGGTGAATATGGGGTAAATGTTAATAGTGTTACTCCAGGTCCTTTTCCTTCAAGAAACGTACAAAAAAATACAAAGTTTATAGATTCTTTAAAAAGGAAGACTTTACTTAATAAAATTGGTAAACCTGAAGATTTGGCTGGAATATTCGTTTTCTTGGCATCAGATACTTCTAATTATGTTACTGGACAAAATATGATTATTGATGGAGGTTGGACGACAAAATAGAAAAGTAGGTTTTATTATACAAGCGCGGATGAAATCGAATCGTCTTCCTGGTAAGGTTTTAATGGATATGCCAACAACTTCTTTAGGAAAGCCATTATTAGAATGGATTATAAATGAATTACGTTTGTCAAGTTATAATAATAAAATTATTATAGCTACGTCGACTAATAATGAAAATGATGTTTTAGAATCTTTTTGTAAAGAGAAAGGTGTGGAATGTTACAGAGGTGATGAAGATAATGTGTTAAGTAGATTTATTGAAATTGTTGATGATTCAAATTTTGATTGTATTGTTCGCCTAACTGCTGATAATCCTATTTTGGATATATCTTTATTAGATAAAATAATTGAATATCATATTTTAAATGAGAATGATTATACCAAAACTTCATCACTACCCCTTGGGATGAATTTTGAAGTAGTAAACTCTAAATCTATGATTGAATTAAAATATGAAAACCTAACAAGTGCAGAGAATGAACATGTAACATTGTTTATTAGAAATAATAAAAAGTATAAAAAGGGGACGTATGATTCTGAAATCAGATTGAATTTTAAGGTAGAACTTGTACGATTAACTGTAGATTATCCATCAGATTTTTTGTTAGTTTCTTGGGTGTTGCAAATGGGGGTCGAATTAGATATGAAAGGAATTAAATTGATAGAAAGATTAATTACGTTATATCCATTTATGTTTAAGGTCAATCTAGGAAATTTTCAAAAGAAGCAATTTAATAGTCAGCTTAGCGAGATTGAATATGCGACTTCTTTTTTAAAAGAAATGGAGTTGTTTACTGCCTTTAACATACTTGATAAATATAAAAAAGATGAGTATAGTATTTAGAGCAGATGGCGATGCAAGTACAGGTTTAGGTCATTTATACCGAATCTTTGCTTTAATAGAAATGTTGAAGGTAGATTTTGAATACTGTTTGTTTGTTAGAGATTCATCTACAATATCTGTAATTCCAGAGGGATACAATTTGGAATTGATATCCGCAGATGTATGTATAAATGATGAAGCTAAATTGATAGCCAATAAATATAGTGCAGAAAGTACTATTTTAATAGTTGATGGCTATCAATTTAATTCTGCTTATCAAAAAAGAGTAAAAGAAGAAGGCTTTAAGTTATTTTATATTGATGACTTGACTACAGAGTATATGTACGCAGATGTTGTAATTAACCATTCTCCGCATGTGAAAGAATCGGATTACAATTCGGAACCATATACTCGTTTTGCTCTTGGAACAGATTATGCAATACTGAGACCTCTTTTTTTAGAGGCAGCAAAGCGTAATAGGCAAATAGATAAGATTGAAACTGCTTTCGTTTGTTTTGGAGGTTCTGACTATAATGGTCTAACTTTTACTGCTGTTAAGGGCTTGCTTCATTTAGAATGTATTTCCAAAATTTATGTAGTTTTAGGTGCAGCATTTTCAGATGATAGAGTTTTAAATCTAATTAATAAAAATAAATCAAAGATAGATCTTAAGCAGAATTTATCTGAAAAACAAATGGTGGATGTTATTAGTAAATGTCAGTTAGCTATAGTTCCAACGAGTTCTATATGTTATGAAGTGAGTTCAGTAAAAGCATTTATTTTTGCAGGATATTATGTAGATAATCAAAAAGAAATATATGAAGCTTTATTTTACGATGAAGTAATTGTTGGTGGTGGAGATTTAAATTTATTAACAGCTGATGACTATAAAGAACTAATACAAATGAACATTATTAATTCGTTAAGTATTAATCAAAAATATTTACGTCATCAAAAAAATGCTTTTGATGGATTGTCAAGTAATCGAATTCTTTCATTAATAAATAATTTGATATGATTTTGAGATTAGCAAAAAAGTCAGATGTTGATTTTTATTATAAATTAGTAAATAATAGTTCTGTTAGATTAAATTCGATTAATAAAGATAAGATTCAATTTTCTGAACACAAGAAGTGGTTTTATTCGAAAGTTAAAAGTGAAGATTCTTTATTGTTTGTACTTAAAAATGAGAATGAATTAGTTGGTCAAATAAGGTTTGATAAAGTTTATAATTCTTGGGAGATTGATTATTCTATTTCTGATCTATATAGAGGTGAAGGCTATGGTTATCAAATTTTATTGAAAGGAATTTTTGAAGTTTATTATAGGGTTAATTCGAAAGTAAATTTTACAGGAAAGGTTTTAGAGGCTAATAAGATATCAGCTAAAATATTTCAACGAATCGGGTTTGAACTATCTAAATTTGAAATAATTAACAATGATAAACTATTAATTTATTCCCTAGAGCATAAGCCTATTACTAACATATTACTATCTAGTAGAAATTGGAATTATTCAATTTTAAAAAGAATAAAATCAAAATTGAAGGGTAGTAATTGGTTGTATTGTAATAATAAAACTGAGTTTAGTAAGATATACTTGGATGTAGTGAAACCATCGAAAGTTTTTATTCCGCATTGGTCATATATAATCCCAGAAAATATATATATGAATTTTCAGTGCATTGTTTTTCATATGACAGACCTCCCTTTTGGAAGAGGAGGAAGTCCACTCCAAAATTTAATTGAGCGAGGGTATAAAGAAACAAAAATATCGGCATTAAGAGTTTCAAGAGGTATAGATACAGGGCCAATATATTTTAAGAAAAACCTAAGCTTGCATGGTACAGCCCAAGAAATATATTTGAGAGCATCTCAAGTTGTTAAAGATATGATTATTTATATAGAAGAAAATGAAATACAACCTATTGAACAAGAAGGTTTGTCTGTTGATTTTTCCAGACGTACTCCAGAAATGAGTTCTTTAGAAGGAGTTGATGACTTTGAAAAACTATATGATTATATTAGAATGTTAGATGCAGATGGTTATCCTAAGGCATATATAGAAAATGAAAATTTTAGATTTGAATTTACAAGGGCAACAATTAAGACAGATAAAAGTATAATAGCTGATGTTAGAATCATTAAGAAATAAGAGAATTTTAGTAGTTGTAGCACATCCTGATGATGAGTTGCTAGGCCTTGGAGCGACCATGAATAAATTGATAACAGAGTATGGTGTCAAAACTCATGTCATTATTTTGGGAGAAGGGATAACTAGTAGATCAGATAAACATAATATAAAGGAATGGAAAACTGAATTAGCCATTCATAAAAGAAACATATTAGAGGCTCAAAAATCAGTAGGTTATCACGGGGTGAGTATTTATGATTTTCCAGATAATCGTTTTGACTCGGTATCATTATTGGATATTGTTAAAATTGTAGAGGATGAAAAAAGGAATTTTGCCCCAGATATAATTTTCACCCATCATGGAGGTGATGTCAATATAGATCATCAAAGAACATTTGAAGCAGTAATTACGGCTTGTAGGCCTATGAGTCATGAGAATGTAAATACAATAATAACTTTTGAAACTCCTTCTGGAACAGAATGGAGAGCATCTTCTGATCCTAAACATTTCATCCCAAATCTTTTTATAGAAGTCAGCGAAATTAATCTTAACGCTAAAATAAAGGGTATGGAGAGTTATGAGTTTGAAAAAAGGAGTTATCCACATCCAAGATCTCCAAAAGCATTGAAGATACAAAGTCAAAGGTGGGGGGTTTCAGTGGGTAAAGAATTTGTAGAAGCATTTCAAATAATCAGATCAATAAATTAATTTTTTATGAAAATAGGAAATCATATAATTAATAAAACTTCTAAAGTTTTTATAATTGCTGAACTTTCAGCTAACCATAATGGTAGTATAGAAACAGCAATAGAAACAATTAGAGCAGCCAAAAGAGCAGGAGCCGATTGTATCAAGCTACAAACATATACTGCGGATACAATGACAATTAATTCTAAAAAAGATGATTTTGTAATTAAAGGAACTGTATGGAATGGGAGTAATTTATATGAATTATACCAAAAAGCTTATACACCATGGGAGTGGCATACTGAATTATTTAGAATAGCCAAACAAGAAGGGTTAGAGTGCTTTTCTTCACCATTTGATAAATCGGCTGTAGACTTCTTAGAAGGTCTTAATATACCAGCGTATAAGATAGCTTCTTTTGAAATAACTGATATTCCTCTAATAGAATATACAGCCTCAAAAGGTAAGCCTATAATAATATCAACAGGAATAGCGACAGAGGAGGATATTAACTTGGCAGTTAATGCTTGTTTAAAAGTTGGGAATAAGGACATAGCGCTTTTAAAGTGTACTTCAAGTTACCCTGCACCTATAGATGAAGCAAATATGTGCATGATTAGAGATTTAGCAAGAAAGTTCAATGTAATATCTGGATTATCTGATCATACAATGGGAGCAACTGTGCCAATTGTAGCGACTAGTTTAGGTGCTAAAATTATTGAAAAACATTTTATTTTAGATAGATCAATAGGAGGGCCAGATGCTTCTTTTTCCATGAATGAAGATGAATTTGCAGATATGGTGAAGATGGTAAGGGATGCTGAAAGTGCAATAGGTGTTGTAGATTATTCGTTAACAGAGAAACAAAGGGCAGGTAAAGTATTTTCAAGATCTTTATATGTAGTTAAAGATGTAAAAGCAGGAGAACCTGTCACAGAAGTAAATGTCAGATCTATTCGTCCTGGTTATGGAATGCACCCCAAACATTTTAATAAAATATTAGGTAAAACTTTTAACAAAGATTTAGATAAAGGTACGCCAATTTCTAATAATATGATAAATTGATTTATACTAAAAAAATATCATATAATTATCTTGCCCGTCTCTCACATTATTTGATAATATTGATTGCTGGATTAAGTACGATATTAAGACCATCAATAGAAAGTAAGGTTACATTATTTAGAATAATTTTACCTTTTTTGTTCATTTGGATGTTGATATATAGTACAAAGAGTACTGTTAAGTTTGTATTATTAAGTGCGTTTTTTTTGGCTTATTCCGTTGTTGTTTCGTATTTATCAAGGTTTCACTCGTTCAGTGTGATTTTTAATTTATATTATTTAATTGTTTTTTTCTTTTTCTTTTACTATAGAGAGGTATACAGAATATGTTCAACTTATAGACTTTATGAATTTTTATCTCTTCTATATAAGGTACTAATTATACTTGGATTAATCCAATATTTTTTTGGAGGTATTTACTTTAATACTCAGGATAGGGCACCTGCTATCAATATTATGTTTTGGAATGAGAATGAATTTTCATCAATTTTAGCTATTTTCACACCACTTTTTTTTTTAAAAGAGAATAATTACTATAAATTTTTATGGCTTTTTTGTGGTTTCTATTTAATGATTTACAATGATGCTAAATTAGCAGTGTTATCAATGATTATTTTTTTTGGGGGGTGGTTAATATTGAAATTCAATATATTTAGAATTAAAATTATTGGTTTTGTTATTATTACTTTATTTGTTATTATTACTTTGTTTTATTTGAGAGGTTATCACATTCAAGGAGATGTTACTATTGATAGTTTTGTTTCTAATTTATTAATGCATACTTATAACCTTGAACCTTTAGAGCATATTGGGACGTTTAATGCTAGATCAAATGCTATTATTTTAGGTGTTAAAGAATTGATTCATTCGTTTTTTTTAGGTATAGGCCCTGGCAATTCGATGATAATGATGCAGGAAATAGTAATTCCAGGTACTGAAGCCTATACGGCTCTAAGTATGCACAATTTTATTTTTCAAATAATAACTGAAGTTGGTGTTTTTGGTATACTTTTAATAATTTACGTTTATAAAAAAGTTGTAAAAGCTGCTAATAAAAGTATTTATCCTACTAATTTAGTTTATGTTTTTTACGTTAGTTGTTTAGTATCTATAACTTTATTATCTGGAGCTTGGTCAAATTACTTTTATCTGTTTGTACTTTTTTATTCGATAGATTTTTTTAAAGATTGTGTAAGTGATAAAACTATTGTATGAGAATAAATGCAAATAAGCTCCAGAATAGTATATTAATATTATTATTTTTTTTTATAACAATATGGCCGCAAGTAACAACACTATTGATTATCTTGTTAACCATAGTAAGGATTCCAAGATTAAACAAGGAGTATTTTATCAGTCTTTTATCAAGAAAAAGTATTCTATTATTTATTTTAATTTATTTTTTATTAGTAGTAGGTGTTTTTTATACCATTGACTTAAAGTCTGGATTTTCTAAACTGCAGACACAATTTAGTTTTTTTATAATACCTTTTATTCTTGGGGGATTATCAATTCAAAAAAAAGATCGAATTAAATATCTTAATTTTTTTGTTTTTGGTTTAATTATTACCATTTTCACATGTTTATTTCATGCTTTATACCTCTTTTTGAAGAATGATAGTATATATGTTTTAGACAAGTTTTCAAGGAAGGAAAATATATTTTTTTATAATACCTTTTCAGGCTTTATGGATTTACATCCAACATATTTAGCGATGTACATAGGTCTATCAATAATGTATATTATCATTTGTTTTAGAGATATAAGCATTCTTAATAGTAGTAGCAAAGTTTTATTAATAATTTTTTTGTCTATAACGATGTTGTTAACATCAAGCAAAGGAGCCATATTAGCTTTGATCGTTATATTGTTATCGTGGTTATCTTTTAATTTGTTTAAAAAAAAGATGAGAATTAAAAAAGTCTTACTTGTAGTAGTTTCCATTTTTATTTTTATTGCGTTATTTTATAATACTAAATTATACCAAAGATATATTACTTCTTTTCAAAGTATTAATTCATTACTTGTAGATAATCAGAATATAAATGAATCCACTAGTATTAGGTTTAATTTATGGAAATTATCTTATAATGTTTTCTTAAATTCACCTAGTATAGGTTATGGTACAGGAAGTGTTAAGAAAGTACTTAATGATAATTGTTTAACTTATTTTGATTTTTCTACATGTGAGTTTTTAAGAAATATGAATAGTCATAATGAGTACATTAACTCCCTTGTTTCAAATGGTATTATATTTTTGATAGTTTTTTTAGTAGTGTTATCTTTTAATATTGTAAAATCATATAAAAATTCGGATATTTTGTATTTATCATTTATGGTATTTATGGTAATAAACTTTTTATTTGAAAGTATTCTACAGCGTGAGAGAGGTATCGTATTTTTTATGCTTATGCTAGTTTTGTTTTCAATTTCTAATTATGATCGTAAAGAATTATTATGAGTAGTAATCTGTTAAAAAAAATTGAAAGGGAATACCCTGTAGAGAGTATAACTTATAAAGGGGAAAAGATATGGTCATTGTTCAGGTTACAGGTGAATGAATCATTGAGAAATAAAGAAGGAGTCACATTAAGAACGTTTAGGTTCAGTTGGAGACTTTTCTTTAAGTCATTAAATTCTTTATTCTATGGTTTAAATCATTTATTTCTATTATCAAATTATAAGGTTTGGGCATTTTCATCTTCGGATAGAAGGAAAATAATGAATTCAAAATATGTAGATAGAGTATTAGGAGGAATAG
Source organism: Joostella sp. (assembly GCF_048266025.1). Classification (NCBI taxonomy): domain Bacteria; kingdom Pseudomonadati; phylum Bacteroidota; class Flavobacteriia; order Flavobacteriales; family Flavobacteriaceae; genus Joostella; species Joostella sp. The sequence goes on from NZ_JBLXAF010000004.1 coordinate 90,536, forward strand.
TTGATCAATATTCTGACACTTTAATATTTGAAAATCCATACCCTCTAAATAGACATTTCAGTAAAAAGGAAACAGATTCAAAAAAAATAATTAGTCAGGCTATTTTATGGGGGGCAACTAAGTTTTTATCACTATTCTTAAATAATAAATTAAAAATAGAAAATGAAGATCTATTAATAGCAATATTGAAGAAGTACCAGGTTCAAATTGATTACAAAAAAATATTAATAAATTATATTGCACAGTATAAATTATTTTCAGTTATTTTAGGCATAACTCAACCGAAAGTTGTTTTTTTTGTTTATTCTGCTTCCTCGATGGGCTATATAAAAGCACTTAAAAGAAAAAAAATACCAGTTGTAGAACTTCAACATGGTGTCATAAATAAAGCTCATTATGCTTATAATGTACACAAGGATTTAGGAAAAGAATTGTTTCCTGATTATTTATTTTGTTATGGTGATTATGAATTAGAAGTTTTTGGCTCACATAACTTTTTTATAAGTAGAGATATGGTATTTCCTATAGGTTATTATTATCTAGATGAGGTGTCTAAAACGTCCAATTATGAGAGTTATAGGGGTTTGTTGAGAAAAACTTATACCACGATAGTAACATATAGTTTTCAGGAGCCTTTTGAAAGTTATATTTTTGATTTTTTGATTCAGGTAGCTAAATTAAATCCTTTAGTTTGTTATTTATTAGTTCCAAGAGATACTCATAGGAATTATTCAAGTTATAATATTCCAGATAACATTATTGTTCAGAAAAAAATGAATATATATGAGTGTATCATTATTAGTGATTTTCATTCAACAATTAATTCAACCTGTGCTATAGAGTCTTTGTGCCTGGGCGTGCCAAATATTCTATTTAACTATAGAGATTGGGCTATAACTTATTATAAGGATATGTTACAAGAAGATAATAGTAAATTTGTTAAGACACCTCAAGGTTTTATTGATGTAATAAATAATAATGATTTTCCATCAAAAAGAGAAATAATTAATAATTCTAAGAAATATATATATGGTGATTATAAAAACCGATTGAAGTTAGTCATGGATAATAATGTATTTAAAAATAATTAATGAATAACAAAAGCTTAATAAGGGGTATATCATTTTTCACATTTTTTAATGTTATTAACTCTTCGTTACCATTTTTATTACTACCAATTTTAACTTCATACCTTAGTCCAGAGGATTATGGTGTGGTTGATATATTTTATAATACATCATTAATAATTACACCTATAATCGGTTTAAGCATAGTTCAATCTATCGGGAGGTATTATTTTGAAAAAATAGATTTACCGAAGTTTATAACAACAATTTTTTTTATATTAATAGTTACGGGATTATTAATATCAATAATATCATTATTTTTCAACTTTTTATTTAATGCTTATTTGTTAAAGCATGATATACCACCTTATTTAATATTCCTAGCATTTATTTATACTTTATTTACACAAATAGGTGAGATTCTATTAGTTCTATGGAGGGTTTCATATAAAACAATGAATTATGGATTATTCAGATTGAGTAAGACTGCTTTAGATTTGGGAATATCTATTCTCTTAATAGTGCAAATTAATATGGGATGGGAAGGTCGAATTTTTTCTCAATTGTTTGTAGCAGTATTATTTGCGATAATAGCTATTGTGTTATTATATAAAAAGAAGTATTTAATTGGTTTTATTATTGATGAAGAATATAGAAATGAAGCTCTTTCTTTTAGTATTCCGTTGGTGTTTCATTCACTGGGAGGTTATATTATTAGTTTTTCTGATCGTTTTTTTATTTTACTTATGTTAGGAATTAGTGATGTTGGAATATATTCTGTGGCATACCAAATAGGAATGATAATATCATTAATTCAGAATTCTTTCAATCAAGCATGGGTACCATTCTTTTTTAAAAAACTAAAGGATGGTAATTCAAAAGATAAGTATCAGATTGTTAAAATCACTTATTTTTATTGTGTTATTCTTATTTTAATTTCTATTATAATTTATTTCATTGTTCCTGTTATTTACAAGTATTTTATAGGGGAAGCTTATACATCAGGGAGTGCCATTGTAACTTGGGTCTTATTGGGATATTTGTTTAATGGGATGTATAAAATGATGGGTAATTATTTATTTTTTTTAAAGAAAACTAGAGTGATTGCAACTATTACTCTAGTTGCTGGTATCATAAATATGTGTTTGAATTATTACTTAATATCTCTGTATGGTATTGTTGGGGCTGCACAGGCTACTGCAATAACTTTTTTATTTCACTTTATATTTATTACATATTATTCTGTTAAAAAATACGAAATGCCTTGGAATTTAAAATAATCATGAATTTTAAGATTAAATTATTTATATAAGCAAAATTTCGAATATCTATGAAAATATTATTTCTTACTGATAATTTTATACCAGAAACTAATGCTCCTGCAACTAGAACTTACGAACATTGTAAAGAGTGGGTGCAAAAAGGTGTAGAGGTAACTGTAATAACTTGTGCTCCTAATTTTCCAAAGGGAAAAGTGTTTAAGGGATATAAAAATAAACTATATCAAAAGGAAAGAATAGATGGAATCGTTGTAATAAGAGTTTGGTCATATATTTCAGCAAATGAAGGCACCATTAAGAGAATTTTAGATTACGTAAGCTTTATGTTAAGTTCTTTTATTGCTGGATTGTTTATTAAAACAGATATAGTAGTAGCAACTTCTCCACAATTTTTTACAGCTATTTCGGGTAGATGGTTGGCTTTTTGGAAGAGAACAAAATGGATAATGGAAGTAAGAGATATATGGCCTGAATCTATTAAAGCAGTAGGAGCCATGGAGGATAGTGTTGCTATTCGTTTTTTTGAATTTTTGGAGAGGAGAATGTACAATTCCGCCTCAAAGATTGTTGTAGTTACAGATTCTTTTAAAGAGTATTTAGTTAATAATCATAGAGTTGATCAGACTAAAATTAGAGTTATTAAAAATGGAATAATTAAATCACAATTTTCAGTAGTTGATAAGAATAAAATTTTATTAAAAAAACTGAGTTTAGAAGGAAAATATATAATTGGATATATAGGAACTCATGGAATGGCTCATGCTTTAGATTTTATTTTGAAATCTGTTTCAAGAATAAAAAATGATAGATTTCATTTTTTATTTGTTGGAGATGGTGCTCAGAAAAAAGAATTATTAGTATTAAAGAATCAATTGGGTATAAAAAACATAACAATGATAAATAATGTAAGTAAGCATGAAGTGATTCAATATTTATCAATTTTGGATGTTGGATTGGTGAACTTAAAGAAGTCAGATACGTTTAAATCTGTAATACCTTCCAAAATATTTGAGTTATGTGCTATGCATAAACCAATTTTAATAGGAGTAGAAGGAGAGGCAAAGAAAATTATCGAAGATTATAAAGTAGGAATGAGTTTTATTCCTGAAAACTTTGATAGTTTTCAAAATGCTTTAAATGAAATATATTCAAGAGATTGTATATATAATTTTGACAAAATATTATATGATTTTGATAGAGAAAAATTAGCAAATAATATGCTAGATTTTATAATAAATTAATAAGATATGTATTTTCTAGAAACAGCTATATTATTATTTGTAGGATCCTTTCTACTCACTTATTTTACAATACCTAAAATAATTGGAGTAGTAGAACATAAAAAATTGATGGATAACCCTAATGAGAGAAGTTCTCATAAAAAAGTAACACCAACTTTGGGAGGAGTGGCATTTTTTTATTGTTTAATTTTTGCTATTTTCTTTCTAAAAGATAGAGATCTTCATAACGAAGCTATTTATTTAATCCCAGGATTAACGATACTATTTATTGTAGGTCTTAAAGATGACTTGGTGGTGTTGTCTCCTTTAACAAAGCTTGCAGCACAAGTTATGGCTGTTTCATTTGTTTTAGCAAGTGATAGTTTTGTAATTACATCATTGCATGGATTCCTAAATATTAATGAAATCCCTTATTTTCTATATTTGCTTATTGGTGGATTTCTAATGATTACAATTATTAACGCCTACAATCTTATTGACGGAATAGATGGCTTAGCTGCCATGGTAGGAATCGTAATTTTAATTTTATATACAACTATCTTTTATATGTCTAACGAGTATTTCTATGCTTTACTTTGTATAGCACTAAATGCTTGTTTAATTGCTTTTTTAGGTTATAATTTGTCATCAACTCGAAAAATATTTATGGGAGACACGGGATCTCTAATCGTTGGTTTTATGATAGCAATGTTTACTTTAAAGTTTTTAGCCTTAAAGCCGACTTCATATAAACAATTACCTTTTTTATTAGAGAATGCACCATTAGTAGCAATTGGCATTTTAATTGTTCCTTTATTTGATACTGCTCGTGTTTTCACATTAAGAGTTGTAAGTCGTAGAGGTCCATTTTCACCAGATAGAAACCATACACATCATATCTTAGTAGACTATTTGAATTTATCTCATCAACAGGCTAGTTTTATTATAGCTAGTTTTAATTTTATTTTTGTTGTGCTCTTGATAGTCTTGGGAAGTACTTCTAATAATTTATGGATGATTATAGCTCTTGTTGTTACAGTAGTATTATTAGCTTATCTTTTTTATAGGTTAGATTATAGTTTTGCTAACCTCAAAAGAAAGTTATTTCTTAAGAAGAAGGTTGAAGGATTTAGAGGTAAGCTTAAAAAGAAAGATGAGTAGAGGAGAATTTTTCAAAAAGATGACAAGGCATATTAATTCGAAATATTGACTAGCACAATAAAAAAAATAAAAGCTTTATTTTATCAAGATGAGGGGAGTAATCTCTTACAGCTTATATTTTGGAATAGTTTATATATTGCTTTCTTCTTTTTACCAATAGATATTAATATTCCAACCCCTTTTTTTATAGTAGCTATCATTTCTGGATGCATTAATATTTTTAAGGGAACAAAAAAGTATGAGAGTAAGAATAAAGTCCTTTTGCTATTTCCTATATACTTTTTGGTCTTAGCGATAAGTCTTTTTTATACTCAAAATCAGTCAGATGGATGGCACCTTATTGAGCGTTCGTTAACCCTTTTTTTATTTCCTATTATATTCCTTTTTTTAAAAGAAGATGCGCTTTCTGTACGAAAGCTCTTTGATTTTTTATTATTTGGGCTAGTCGTTTCTTTTTTTATCAATCTAGGTTTTATCGTATATGATAGTTTTTTAATTATTGATCAGTTACCATCTGAAGTGTCGTTTTGGAAGCGATTTTCCATAATGTGGAAATTATGTATGCATGTTCAGTTTTCGAGCTTAATAAACCCTGGGTATGTATCATTATATATATTATTGGTGCTAAGTAATTACCTAAAGAATGAACTTAATAGTATCTCTCGTTTATTAACTGTAATCATATTATTTACTTATCTCTTTCTACTTGCTTCTAAGGCTGCTTATATTACTTTGTTTTTAATGTCTATTTTATTAATTATTAAAGTAAAAGATGCTAAGAAAAAGAATTTATTGATCATAATTTTAACATTGGCGACTATCGTTTTTGTCGGTAATCCCAGAATAATTAAAGTTGATAATAATAGCTATTCAAAAGAGGTTTTAAATGTCAATCCAATGATTTCTTGGGAGTCTAGATTGTTATCATGGAAAGCTGCTGTTAATGCTATTGAGGAAGCTCCATTTTTTGGATATGGAATAGGGGATGCTCATGATGCATTAATTGCTAAATACAGAGATTTGGGTTATTTTGAAAATTATGAAAATAGATATAATGCCCATAATCAATTTTTAGAAACTTGGTTGCAAACAGGTGTTTTAGGAGTTTTCATTTTAATGGCAATATTTACATATTTAGCGCTATATACGCGAAGAAGCTTTAATGATTTTTCAGTGTTTATAGCGTTGTTCCTAGCACTGTTATTCGAATCAATGTTAGTGCGTTTTAATGGAATAGTTTTCTTTTCTATAGTTGTCCCTCTCCTTTTAAAAGAGCGAAGTATTTTAAGTAGTCGAGTGATTAGAAATTGAATTATTTTTTTAAAATTGCAAAGCTGTTAATTTGTAAAACCGCTGATTTGCTTTTACTCATTTCTCAGTATTTATCTTTGTAACATTCATTATTTAAAATATTTCTAACAGTATCTTCTATCAAAAACCAAAAACCCATTACCTTTTTCTTTGGGAATTTGCATAAAAGGGGAAGAGGTTTTATGAGATAGCAAAATTGCAAATTTGTAAAACTGCTAATTTGCCTTTATTTGTTTCGCTGTATTTATCTTTGTAACATTCATTATTTAAAATATTTCTAACAGTATTTTCTATCAAAAACCAAAAACCCATTACCTTTTTCTTTGGGAATTTGCATAAAAGGGGAAGAGGTTTTATGAGATAGCAAAATTGTTAATTAGTAAAACCGCTAATTTGCTTTTATTTGGTTCGCGGTATTTATCCTTGTATCATCCCATTTAAATATTTCTACCAATATCTTTTGTTAAAAGCTAAAACTTAAAACCCATTACCTTTTTCCTTGACCTAATAGCAGTATTCGATCAAAATTTATTTAAAAAACCTATAATTAGTAGTACGTTTCTTATCTCATAAAGTTGTATCTTACAGTGTATTAACAAAAAACATGCACATTATGAAAAGAATAATTTTACTAGCGATGGCTGTTGGGGCAGCTACGATTACGAGTTGTGATGCTGCCAAATCGGCTTCAGACTCGGCTTCAAGTATGTCTACTGAGGCCTCTAATCAAATGGATTCCGCATCTATGAGTACTGATGAGATGAAGTCTTATCTTATGAATAATGAAGAGGCACAAGAGAAACTAAAAACAGAATTGGTAAACAATAAATCTGGCTTACAGAAAAAGGCTATTGATTATGTAAAAACTAATCCTGAAGCGAAAACTAAAGTGGCAGATTTCTTAAAAACAAATCCAGATGCAAAAGGAAAGCTATTAGAATACGTTTTTAGCAATCCTGAACTCACAAATAAATTAATGAGCTATATTGGAAGTAATCCGGCTCTTCTTAAGCAAGCAATGAGTCTTATTGGGATGTAATTGATTAAAAAATTGCTCTCTTATTGTACTTTAAGTAGTTCAATAAGGGAGTTTGTTTTTTTAAAATTGCAAAACTGTTAATTTGTAAAACCGCTAATTTGCTTTTATTTGGTTCACGGTTTTTATCTTTGTAACATTCATTATTCAAAATATATCCACTAATATTTTTTACCAAACACCTTAGAACCAGAAAGTAAAATCCAAAACCTTCTTCTTTGGAAATTTGCATAAAAGGGGAAGAGATTTTTTAAAATGGCAAAACTGCTAATTTGCTTTTATTTGGTTAACGGTATTTATTTTTGTAAGATTCATTACTCAAAATATTTCTAACAACATTTTAAACCAAAAACCCAAAACCTATTTTTTCGGAAGTTTAAAAAAGAAACTGGTTCCGATATTAACCTTCGATTCAATCCACATAGTACCTTTATTTTTCTTTATCATTTCTTTACAAAGATTAAGGCCTAATCCCGTTCCTTTTTCGTTTTCTGTCCCGTAAGTAGTGCCGAATTGTGTTTTCTTAGATAGGATAACATCTATAATTTCTTGGGAAATTCCAACGCCATTATCTCTAATTTCCACCTCCCAGAATCCACTATTTTCCTTAGCGAAAATCATGATCTTTCCGTCTTGAGGTGTAAACTTTATGGCGTTACTAATTAGATTTCTAAAAACTAAGTTTATTTGGTCTTCATCAATAAAAGCCTTAGCGCTATAAGGGATATTATTAGTAATAACTATATTTTTCTTGTTAGCAAGTTCCTTTAATAGCAAGATGCTATTATTTGCAATTAATTGTAAATTAATCAGCGAAGGCCTCGAAACCGTTCCCTTCATTTGCGCTTGTCCCCAAACTAATAAGTTATTTAAAGTAAAAGAGATGCTTTTAACTTGCTCACTAAGTTTAGGAGCGAATTGCATAAAATCTTTTGGGCTTATTTGATTGTCTTTTAATAAGTCGATTAAAGAGTTTAGGGAGCCTATTGGAGCTCTTAAATCGTGTGCTATGATAGAGAAAAACTTATTCTTAGTTTCATTGAGTTCCTGTAGCTCTAACTCCCTTTTTTTGAGATCGTGATTCTTATTTGCTAATAGCCCATTAAGTTTACGTTCTACTTTTCTGCTTCGCTGTGTGAAAAATAAAACAGTCAGTAATATAAGAACTCCGCCTGTAGATAAATACATGAACAGACGTTGCTTATTGTGCTGCTTTTGGTTTTCTAGTCCCAATTTATTCTCCATAGAGATAAAAGACATTTGCGCCTCGTGTGCAGCTACACTTTTTGTGTTTTTATGATTAAAAATGCTATCGTTATAATTTTTAAACTGCTCATGATATTCCAACGCAGTTTTATAATCGAGCATTTTTTTATGAACTAGAGAGAGTGTTTGGGAGCACTCTTTTATATCTTCAAAAGAATTCAGCTCTTTTGCAGAGACTAATCCTTCTTCAGCATACATTTTTGCAAGATCATATTCTTGCATTTCACAGTAGGTATTGGCAATACTATTTAATAGCGAAATCTTCTCTCTTTTATCTTCTACTGTTTCATATAAAGACAGCGACTCCATGAAGATATCTAGAGCCTCTTCGTATTTGTTTACCTGAACAAATAATTGTCCTTTTACCTTCAAGGCATAAGCTAACCAGTCTTTATAATCTAATTCTATAAAAGTAGGGATAGATTTATCGATATTTTCTATTCCCTTTTCAAATTCATCAGTTAATAATTGAAAGCTAGCAATATTACTTAGTGTTTGTGCTTGAGATAACTTGCTGTCTACTTTTATATTTATTTCTTGCGCCTTATGAAGAAATTCTAGAGCCTTTATATATTCTCGTTGTAATCCATAGGTAAGACCTATATTTTCATATAATAAACTTAAATATAGAAGCTCATCATTTGTTTTTTTAGTCTTTATTTCAGCAATACTAATCCCTTTTAAGCTCGATTCAACAGAGTTTTTTATGTCTCCAGCATATTCATAAAAAGTAGCAAGATTACTATAGCAAATCAAGATTATTTTAAGATCGTTGAATACTAATGCTTTTTCTAATCCCTTTTGAGCATATTCAATCCCTTTCTTATAATTCCCAATTTCACTTTCATAAAACCCAAGGTTGATAAGAGATTCTATTTCTCCATATTCATATTTTATAGATTGCGAAAGTTTTAAACTTATATCCGCATAATGTTTTATAGTATCATTATTTACATAATAGTTACTAAGAACATACCTATTTAGCAGGTTTATATAAGAAGTGTCTTTTTTCTTTTGGGGAGGTAATTCATTAAGAACCGCTATTTTATCACGTAAGCTATCCATCTTTCGCTCTTGGCAAAAGCTATGTGTGCTTATAAATAAACAAAGTGATATAAGTAGTGGTGTATACTTCATTCAGGGGCTTGTTACAGCTTCAAATTTAACATAAAAAATAATTACTTTCATTATCTAGCGGTTAAATGAACCTTGAAAATGTAACAAGCCACACCAAATATTTTACAATCAGTTGTAAATTCTAATTGCCAAGCTTAAGTATTGTAAAAACTGAGATAACAAAAACTTAGTTTAGCTTTTATTACTGATTGATGTTTTTTATTTTTTTGAGCTTAGCTTTCCATAGTTCAAGATCTTCATGGTGCTTATCGATGTTTTTCATCACCTCTTTTACAATCGGATTACTTTCATCAGCATTTATAAACTGTAAGTTGTTTTCTAATTGTCGAATCTCAGCTTTTTCCTCATCGATTTTTCTACGGATAAATATACGCTCATTATTAATCAATGAATCGTTATCTGCATTGGCTAATTGATCTAACTTATTACCATATTTTATAAGCTCAGCTTTCTTCTTATCAAGATCCAATTTCTTAAATAGTGCATCTAAGATTTTATTGAATTTAACCTCAATACTCTTTTTGCTATGTGGAATACGACCAATAGCTTTCCAATCTGCGATATATACTTTTATCTGTTCTAGGTCTTTTTCTTTATCACCAGATAACTGATATTCTTTTAAGTCATCCAAAAATACTTTCTTCTTCTCAAAGGCCTCAAGTTCTTCTTTAAAATGCTCATTTTTCTTAGCGTGAAGCTTATCGAAGTAGTGATTACAAGCTGCTTTAAACTCATTCCAAATCTTATCAGAATATTTTCTTGGAACATGACCAATATTCTTCCAATCGCTTTGAATCTTTTTCATGATAGGAGTAGTTTTATCCCAATCATCATTATCTTTTAAAGACTCCGCCAATTTAACAAGTGCCATCTTTTTATCAAGATTTTCTTGCTGATCCTTTTTTAGATTTTTATAATATGAATTCTTATTTCGATTGAATTTCCTAACAGTTTCTTTAAAATCAGCCCAAGTCTGCTCGTTAACTTTATAGGGAACTCTCCCCGCATTAAAGAAGTCTTCACGTAGTTTTTCTACTTCTTTAATAAGTTTTTGCCAACCACTATGGCTATTTGCAGGTTGCTTGGTAATAGCATCGATTTTTTTAATAATATCTTGCTTTACCAATAAGTTGGCTTCGTGAATGCTATCTTGATTTTTAAAGTATTCTTGTCTCTTTTGGTGAATCACTTTTGTGGCAGCGCTAAAACGATTCCAAATATCATCACGGTGCTCTCTATCAACAGGCCCTAAATCTTCCTTCCAGATTTTATGTAGCAGCTGTAATTCTCTAAACGCCTTATTTACATCGCCCATTTCGGATAGCGATTCCGCTTGCGCAATAATTTTTTCTTTCTCCTCTAAATTATGTTTAAAATCAAGGTCTCGAAGGTCTCTGTTTAGGTCTAAGAAATCATAAAATATCTCAACATGATGATGATAAGTACGCCAAACATCATTGTAACTCACACGAGGAATCGGCCCAGCATTTCTCCATCTTTCTTGTAATTCCTTGAAATGTTTATAGGTGTCGTTTATATTTTCCTCAACATTAATAAGGCCTTTCAGTTCCTCTATAATTTCTTGTCGGTTTTCTAAATTAGATTGTAAGCGGTGTTCTAGATTCTTATAATATTGATTTTTCTTCTCTTTATATTCACCATAGAGGTCATTAAAAGCCTTTTTAGTAGTAGAAGTATAGTTAAAATCTATTTCGTTGCCACCTTCTTGTAAGAAATCTTCCTTTTTTTGCTCTAAAAGCTCTTGGAATTTTAAATCGAATTCCGATTTTATATTGTCTACATGGCTTTTTATAGCCTGTACTTTTTCTTTGTTTACTAACTTTTCAAGTTCCACCACCAAAGCATCCATACTCATGGCATGGTAGTCTAGCATTGGTATTTCATGACGATCTTTATGTCCTTCATCTTCAGCATCTTCAGCATTCGATTCGTCTATTTCATTCTGTGGATCATCTTCATTCTTCGCCTCGGAAGTCGAAATTATCTCCTTTTCTTCCGTAGTCTCGTCATGGTTTTCAACTTTTGGAGTCTCATTATTCTTTTCACTTCCGTCTGCATCGGGCTGCAGGTTATCATTTTTTTCTTCTAACATTTTGTAAATGTATAAGGTTCGTTAATACTTTCGAACTGAAAGATACTAACAAGTAACAAATTAGCCAAGTGTTTTTCTTTGGAACTCTTAAATAATTAGATTTTTAATGCCTTGAATATGTAGTATTTGGGCATTACCGTTTATTTTTTCAAAATATACGGTCGGGCTTTCACTACTCGCTTTACGACAGAAAAGTTGTAAGAGCTCAAACAAAAGCTCAATCCCTTATGCATAATTAGTTTGTAAGATTAATAGCGTTTAGTAGATAGTTTTTAGTGTCCAGTTCCAATATTTGTATTTTACCTAAAGCCTAAAGCCTAAAGCCTAAAGCCTAAAGCCTAAAGCCTAAAGCCTAAAGCCTAAAGCCTAGCATTATAATTTCTCTCGCCATATCTCCCAAGCTTTTTCAGCTTGAAGCTCGAGCATTTTACTTCCATTTACAGCTTTGGCACCATTTGCTTCTGCATGTTTCATAAAAGCAGTTTTTGGAGGATTATAAATGAGATCGAAAACCAAATGGTTTTCTGTTAGAAATTCATAGGGAATAGCTGGCTTCTGATCTACATTAGGAAATGTGCCTACGGGAGAGCAGTTTACAATTACATGATATTCTTCCATGACTTCTTTGGTGAGCATCTCATAACTAAACTTATCTTCAGATGCAGAACGAGAAACATATTTGTATTCTAGCCCTAAATCTATTAAAGCATGTTTCACAGCTTTAGATGCGCCACCTGTTCCTAAAATAAGTGCTTTCTTATGCGTAGGTTTAATGTGTGGTTCTATAGATTTTTGGAAACCATAAATATCCGTATTATAGCCTTTAAGACCATTTTCTGTTACTTTTACAGTATTTACAGCGCCGATTTCTTCAGCTTTTGGATCTATTTCAGTTAAAAAAGGAATAATAGCTTCTTTATAAGGAATGGTAATATTAAAGCCAACAATCTCTTTATCATTACTTAAAACATCTTTTATCTCTTCTACATTTTGAAGATCGAAATTAACGTAGGAGTGATTAGTGAGACCTAGTTTTTCAAATTTTTTGGTGAAATATCCACTAGAAAAAGAATAAGAGATGTCCTTCCCTAATAGTCCGAAGTGCTTGTTCATTTTTTTAGACTTTTTTGCCCATACCAGTCCAATCCTAAGACAATTAAAACGCCTAAAATAATAAATCCGAATGCATATATTGTTTCGGGGTCTTTAAGGTTTGGTATAAAGCGTTGGTAGTTAACAATAATTTTTTCTCCAGCAGAATCTTTCATGACCTCTCCGAATTCGTCTAGCCTATAGATAGTTTCTTTCCATGGCCATACAACTCCTAAAGAACCAGTTATAAAACCAAGAATAATAGCGGTAGCAATATTTTTGTAGCGTTTTAAAATAAAACTTAGAAGGTGGGAGAGTGTGACCAATCCTGTTACAGATCCAAGAGTAAAAACGGCTAATATTTTAAGCATTTCGATGCGCTGAGGATTATCCATAAAGCTAAAATCACCTCCAAATATTTCAGCAAAAGTATCATAAAGAGCATTTACGGAATCTACTAACAGAAGTACATAATTACCGAGTAATATTAAAATAAACGACCCTGATAATCCTGGTAAAGTCATTCCGGAAACGCTAATAATTCCGCAGAAAAAAACAAAAAATAGATTCTCATTTTGTTTAGCAGGATTAAGGAAACTAATAGAAACACCAATGGCTATCCCGATGATGCATCCTATAATTGTTTTACGGTTCCAATGATGAAAATCTTTGGCTATATAGTGTATCGATCCTAAGATCATCCCAAAAAAAGCAGACCATACATAGAGTTCTTCTTTGGCAATAAAATAATCTAAAATTTTAGAAATACTAAAGTAACTAACGAGCATTCCTAAAAGCAGAAGGCTCAAAAACCGACCGTTAATATATGTGTAGAAGCTTTTAAACCTTCCGTTAAGGAGTAATTTTAAAGCTTTTAAATTCACCTTTTGAAGGGAGTAAATAAACTCTTCATAAAAGCCAGCAACAAAAGCGACAACACCACCAGAAACACCAGGAACCTTATTGGCGGCACCCATTGCTAATCCTTTGATAAAAAGGAAAAACTTATCGAGAAGTGTACGTGTTGGCTGTTGCATTCTTATTTTTTTACAGTAGCAATCTTTTCTAGAAGGAAGATGGTTAAAAATCCGATGATTCCCAAAATTATAGCCCATAATAATTGTGGGTCACCATCATAATTAAACGGACTCGTACTTTTGGTTATCGTTACAACTTTATCACCAAATTTCTGTATTTCAGTAACTTCTTTCCATGGCCATATTTTATTTAAAGATCCTAAAATAAAACCAGTAAGGATAGCTAAAGTAACATTTTTATAGTTTGTAAAAAGGTATTTAAGAAGTTTGGAGAAACTTAGTAATCCAAAAATAGCTCCCAGACCAACAATTGCTATTGTTTTAAAGTCTAAAGTGTCTACAGCTTCTAAAATTCTTCCATATGCGCCTAGTAGAACTAATATAAAGGCTCCCGAAATTCCTGGTAAAATCATTGCACATATCGCAAGTGCACCAGAGAAAAATAAATATAAAGCGCCTCCATTTTCATGCATAGGAGGGAGGGTTGTAATGTAATAAGCAACTCCAGCTCCGATGATAAAAGAGATAATAGCTTGAGGATTCCATTTTGTGATCTGTTTACCAACAAAAAAGATGCTGGCAACTACCAATCCAAAGAAAAATGACCATAATAGAATAGGGTGGAACTCTAAAAGCCATTTTATTAATTTAGCAAGCGATAATACACTGATGGCAATACCTGCGAAGAGAGCAATTAAAAAATTTCCATTTATATGATCCCATGCTTTTTTAAAGCCTTTCTTTTTAAGGATTTTAAGTGTTTCGAGACTTATATTATTTATGGAAGTTATTAATTCTTCATAGATTCCAGAAATAAAAGCAATAGTACCTCCAGAAACACCAGGCACAACATCTGCTGCTCCCATGGCGATTCCTTTAAGTGTAATAATAAAATAATCTAAAATTGATCTTTGCATATTTTGTCCTTATTCGAACAAAAATAGCAATTTTATAGCGATGCGTTTTTAAAACTGTGGATTATATTTTTCACAGTTTTTCGGTTGTAAACGGCAGGGAATAATATCTCCATAGTATCATGCTCTTCAAAGTTATGTTTTAAAGCATTTTTTAAATGAAAAGTTCCTTTTAAAGCATCAGATGAGAGGTAATACATTCCTGCTAAACGATACTCTAAATCTGCATGTTCTGGATAAAATTCTAGTGCTTGTAATAAAGTTCGGATGGCACTGTCGTATTCTCCAAGTTTATGTAAAATATCTGACCATGAAATCCATGTTTGTAGTTCATAGTTACCTAATTCTACTGTTTTCTTGTAGGCAAGATCTGCTTCTTCATAAAAATGAAGCAACTCATTGATTTTAGCATTTCGCTTCCAATACATTACATTTTCGCTATCAATATTAATGGCTTTATTGATGTAATAAAGAGCTTTTTGATAGTTTCCTTGTTTGTAATAGAAATCGGTTATTGCGATCCAGCCTTTATCTAAAAGAGGATCTTCATGAACGGTTCTATAAAAGAATTTTTTTGCCAAATCGAAATTACCAAGTTTATCATGGCATTTTCCAATTCTCAAATATGCATATGAGGTAGGGTCATCTAGCCCCAATGTGATTTCATAATTTTCAATAGCCTCGTTGTAGCGTCTTAGGCGCTCTAAAACACGCCCTTTCTCAAGGTAAGCTCCAATAAAAGTATCATCAGAATAAATAGCAAAATCAAAACTTGAGAGTGCTTCTTTATACATTTTCTTACTTACAAATTGTTTTCCTAATTGGTGCCATGCTACTTCGCAATATGGATTCTGATCTAAATATGAATTTAGAAAAGTAATCGCCCCATCGAAATCTTCTAAGAAATCGAAACAATAAATTACATTGTATAGCGCAGCATAATCCTCATAATCTTCATTTAAACAATTTATAAAAGCATCTTTTGCAGACTCATAATCGTCTAGAAATAAATATTCCATTCCTAGTAGCGAATATATATCGGCATTATCTTCAGTCATTGACAAAGCTTCATGGAGAAGCTCAATTGCCTTTTGATGATTATCTTGTTTAGAATATATGTTAGCTTTTTGAATAAAGATCTCTTCATTTGAAGACTCTATAGCTTCAATTTCATTTAAAATAATCTCTGCGGCATCAAAACGATCTTCAAATACAAGAATCTCTACATAAAGTAGTTTTAATTCTGTAGATGTAGGATGTTGTTGTAAGCCTATTTGAATGGCTTTTTTAGCCAATGCAACTTTTCCAGAGTCTAAATAATGATGAGTTATCTCTTGGAAGTCTTCAGAATCAAAGAAATAAACATCATTTGTTTTTAACATTGATTCAAACTTTGCTAACGGTGGGTCTTGATCTTCGTGAGCACTAAATGGCATAAGCGATGCGTTTTTAGATTTCTACATTAATAAAATTAGGGTTTGAAGCGTTATGTTCGAATCAAAAACCTTATTGTTATTAACAAATTAGTTAACATTTTGGCTATTCCACTCATTTAGAAGTCCTAAAATGGTGGTGCAACCTTCTTCAATTTCTTCATTTGAAATGGTTAGTGGTGGTGTAATCCGTATAGCTTTCGACTCGAATAATAACCAAAAAAGGATAAGTCCTCTTTTCATTCCTTCAAGTACTAGGAAGTTTGTTAATTCTTCATTTTCTACGATTACAGCAAGCATTAAGCCTTTTCCTCTAATCTCTTTAATCAAAGGATGTACCAAAAGTGTTCGGAAGAGTTTTTCTTTTTCAAGGGTTTGAGGGATTAAGGTTGAATTTGTTAATTCTTTCAATGTAGCAAGTGCAGCAGCAGCAATTACAGGATGACCACCAAATGTAGTAATATGTCCCATTTTAGGAGCATCCTTTAATAATGCCATCATGTCATACGACGCAGTAAATGCTCCGATAGGCATTCCTCCAGCCATTCCTTTTCCCATAACGAGAATATCAGGAATTATACCGTAGTTCATAAAACCAAAGAGCTTTCCTGTGCGTCCAAAACCAGGCTGTATTTCATCAAGAATAAGTAAAGCACCAACATCTTCACAACGTTGTTTTACCTTCTTTAAATAATCATTTTTAGGTTCTATAAAACCAGCGCCTCCTTGGATGGTTTCTAATAATACGGCAGCTGTTTTATGTGTTATTTTTTGAAGATCTGCTTCGCTATTAAATGTTATAAATTTAATGCCAGGGAGTAATGGTCTGTAGGCTTGTTTTCGTTCTTCAAAACCCATTAAGCTCATAGAACCTTGGGTGTTTCCGTGGTATGCGTGTTTTGCACCAATTATTTCTCCTCTTCCTGTTGCTCTTTTGGCGAGTTTCATGGCGCCTTCAATCGCTTCGGTTCCTGAGTTTACAAGATATGTAGTGCTTAAAGAATCTGGTAATTGTTCAGCTAATAGTTTTGAAACATCTACAGCTGGTTTTTGTACATATTCCCCATATACCATTACGTGCATGTAGGAAGCAGCTTGTTCTTGAACTGCTTTTACAATCGTTGGATTGCTATGCCCTAAAGTGTTTGCAGAGACTCCAGCAACAAAATCTAAATAGGTGTTTCCTTTGGTATCGTATATGTATGATCCATTGGCATGAGAAACTTCAACACTTAATGGTGTTGGTCCAGTTTGTGCTTGATATTTTAAGAAATCTTCTGTCATTTAGAACTTTCTTCTGCCTTTTCTTTAGAAGGTGATTTTTTAGGGAGTGTTGCCTTTTTATTCGACTTAGTCGGAGTTGGAGCTTTAGTGGGCTGATCGTCTCCTTCTTTTTCTTCAATTTTATTTTCGGCTTCTCCTGTGATCTCTTCTGGCGCTAGGTTTGGATTGTCGATATCGATAGGATTGTTAACTCCATTTATAACAGGAAGTACGATATTATTATCTTCTTCACTGAATAAATCATCAGGAGTATGCATAATCTCATCGCCACGCCAATAGAATCCCCTAAATTTACGTCCATTTACTGGTAATTCACTATCAGGAAAGATATCACCTTCAACATTAATAAACGATGTGGTGTTATCAACTTCATTATTTAACATGACCATTTGTATAAGTCCGCAAACTCGTTTATCGATTCCCACAAATTCATCATCATCATCCCATAAATAATATATGAGCTCTGCATTTTTTACAATGTCAACAATTTTTAATTCATTCTCTTCAAATAAACCGTAGAGATATTTTCCTTTTATCTGATTATATCCTTGCTTAAGAGAATCCTTAAATTTTATTCCGCTGAGAGAATCTTTTTGGATTATAAAAGCATTGTCCCAAACTTTAAGGGAATCTAATTTTTCAGTTTTTACATTGGAAATAATATTAATAGTATCCCCAGTCATTTGTGTCTCTCCATTCCATAAAACTGGTCGGAAAGCAGAATATTTATTTTCAGGAGTTCCGAGTGGAATTTTAGAAATTAGCTGTGTAATTCCCGTTTTTTCATCGGTGTGGATGGAATCACATTTTCCGCTTAAATCAGTTTTAAAGAATCTAGCGTCTTTAAATCCTCTTACAACACGTTCGTCTTCTTTCCCAGTAACCATCAATGTATCCGCATGGATGTACATAGAGTCTTTCTCGAATAAGCTTATTGCTAATGCTTTTTTAGTTACGAGAACAGAATCTTTGGCTTTGTATATTTCAGCATAATGGCCACGTAAAACGCCGTCATTTACAGTGTCTATAACTTTTATGTTATTAGTTGCAGAAGCGAATTCTGTAGCTTTGTTAAAAAACAGGCTGTCACCATAAATAATACGATCACTGTAATCTATACGTGTGTTTTTAACGCCATATCCATTTTCTTCAACAGTATTATAATATCCACGCTCGCAGTACATTTTATAATCCTCACCAATTACAGTAGAAGGCCCATACATATAGGCGTGCTTTGTATTGGTGTAATAATCCATACGTGCCGAATTAATTATGTAATCTGGATTGGTTATTTTGACGTCGTTTTTAAACTCATATTTGTCAATCTCCATATAATAACGTCCCTTGATACTTGTTAGGACATTCGCGCTGTCTTTTACAGTTCCAAAATTCTCATAAAAAGCCTCTTGTGTATTTCTGTCAAACTCTAATTCTTCCGTGTTGAGGGTCATTGTGTTATTACGGAGGACTACATTTTCTTTAGCAATCGCTATTTTTGTAGTTCCATCGTAATCAACATATTCACTATTCATTTTAATGGAATCTCCCTGCTGAAAGAAAACATTTCCGTAGGCCTTAATTTTATTATCTTTCTTGTAGTAAATAGCTAAATCACACCAAAGATCAATCCCTTGATGTTCAAATTGTACTTGTTCTGAGTCCTTGCTAAAAATAGAAGCCCCAGGATATTTTTCTTCGTCTTTATTGAAGTCCCCACCATGAACAATGGTTATTTCCTTTTTTTCTTGTGCAGAAAGTACTGCCGAAAAGCAGCAAAGGAGTATGCATATGTATGTTTGTATTCGAGTCAACCGCTTATAATTTTGCTTCAAAAATAAAGTTTTTTCAGTTAGATAGCGGATAGTTATGAAGAATTTATAAAACATAAACGGAGATAGTGTTTATGTTCTATATTATAAAACCAAATGAACTTGTTAAAGCTGCATTATATAGCGTATAACTACATACATCCTTAACAAGTTCATTTGAATTTTATTGATCTATCTGTTGATAGTTTGAGTTCTATCTGGTCCCACAGAAACTACAGTAATTGGTACATTAAGTTCTTTCTCCAAGAAATCTATGTATCCATTTAAAGCAGCAGGGAAATCATCTTTACTACTAATTTTGGTAAGATCTTTATCCCAACCATCTATTTCTGTATATATAGGAGTCACATTTTCAGCCTCTATATTGTATGGTAGGTGTTTAATAGTTTCCCCTCTATAGTTGTAAGCAGTACAGATTTTAAGTTTTTTAAATCCACTTAAAACATCTGCTTTCATCATAATAAGTTGTGTAACACCACTTACTTGAACTGCATAACGTAAGGCTACTAAATCTAACCAACCACAACGTCTTTTTCTACCTGTAGTAGCTCCAAATTCATTTCCAACACGCCCCATAGTTTCTCCATCTTCATCAAAAAGTTCTGTTGGGAATGGACCGCTACCAACACGAGTTGTATACGCTTTAAAAATTCCGTAAACATCACCAATTTTATTTGGAGCAACTCCTAATCCAGTACAAGCACCTGCTGCAGTAGTATTAGAAGAAGTTACAAATGGGTATGTCCCGAAGTCAATATCTAATAATGATCCTTGAGCACCTTCTGCCAGAATAGTTTTCTTGTTTTCTTGTGCTTGGTGGATGTATTCTTCACTATCTATAAAAGTCAGAGATTTTAAAACCTTCACTGCAGCAAAGAATTCAGCTTCTAATTCTGCAAGGTTATATTGAATACTTACATCATGGAAATTAATCATGGCCTCATGTTTATCAGCCAAAGTTCTATATTTATCTTTCCAATCTTCAAGTTCTAAATCTCCAACGCGAATACCGTTTCTACCAGTTTTGTCCATGTAAGTAGGACCAATTCCTTTTAAAGTAGAACCGATTTTAGCTTTTCCTTTTGAAGCTTCTGATGCTGCATCCAACAATCTGTGCGTTGGAAGGATAAGATGTGCTTTTCTAGAAATTAAAAGTTTAGATTTAATATCAAGATTAAATTTCTCTAAATTTTCTAGTTCTTTCTGAAATATTACTGGGTCTATAACAACTCCATTTCCTACAACATTTACAGCATTGTCATGAAAAATTCCAGAAGGAATAGTATGCAATACGTGTTTTATGCCATCAAATTCTAAGGTGTGACCTGCATTAGGCCCCCCTTGAAAACGTGCAATAATATCATAATCTTTGGTGAGTACATCAACGATTTTACCTTTTCCCTCGTCTCCCCATTGTAATCCTAGTAGTAAGTCTACTGCCATTTTTTGTAAATAAAGTTATTAGCTTTTGTCATTTTTAGTACCATAAAAGTACAGCGAATGATTCTGAATTTTTATATCGAAAACCTCTTCGATTGTTTTCTTAATGTTTTGAATGCGTGGATCGCA
Source organism: Joostella sp. (assembly GCF_048266025.1). Classification (NCBI taxonomy): domain Bacteria; kingdom Pseudomonadati; phylum Bacteroidota; class Flavobacteriia; order Flavobacteriales; family Flavobacteriaceae; genus Joostella; species Joostella sp. Next base: position 111,285 of record NZ_JBLXAF010000004.1, read on the forward strand.
AAACTCCATAACCTCTCCAGTATCTGTTAAGATTACATGGTCGTGTTGCTTATCAAAATACGACTTCTCATAATGAGCTTGGTTTTGCCCAAACTGATGTTTTCTAACCAAACCAGAGTCTAGCAGAAGTTCTATCGTATTATATAATGTTGCCCGACTTACACGATAGTTCTTATTTTTCATTTTGATATAAAGAGATTCTATATCGAAATGTTCAGTACTATCATAAATTTCTTGGAGTATAGCATATCGTTCAGGAGTTTTCCTGTGTTTGTGTTCTTCCAAAAATTTGGTAAACACATTTTTAACGATTTCTTGATTTTTTTCGTTCGCCATAATCAAATCTACGAATTAGGATACAAATGTAATGTTTAAACACGAATTATGCATTAGAAAATCCATTCTCTATTAAAACTAGTTTAAAAAAGCTGGTTTCTATAATGAGGTATAACGACCCTTTTCTAAAGGAAATTATAGGCGTTTTACTTTATCTATACCGTGAATTTTCTTTAAGTTTTCTAACAATTTTTTTAGAATGGTTTTATTTTTAACTTCAACAGTAATTTTTCCTGAAAAAACACCGCCTTCTGTCTCGAAGTTGATATTCTTCATGTTTACATGCATATTGTTAGATATAACCTTTGTTACATTACTCACCAATCCTAGATTATCAATTCCATCTAATTTTATGGTAGCTGTAAATTCCTGTTGCGTAGAATCTATCCATTTTGCTGATATAATACGATACGCATAATTTGATTGTAGCGTAATTGCATTAGGGCAATTCTTTTTATGCACTTTAATTCCTTCATTTACAGTTATAAATCCAAAAACGTCATCTCCAGGAATCGGATTGCAGCAAGCTGAAAATTTATAATCTAATTTCTCTTCTTCTTTTCCAAAAACGAGCTGATCATAATTGGTCGTTATCTCCTCTTTATTGATTTCTTCTGAAGAAGTGTTTTTACGCATCTTATTTTTGAAGAAATTGATAAACGTATTGCTACGAGAAGAAACAAAGTCTTTTAGCATTTGGTTATCAATGGTGCTAATCCCGACGCGATAAAATAAATCTAAGCTTGTTTTAAGTTTAAAGTAAACAACAAGTTCATTTATAATATTCTCATTTAAGGTAATCTTAAGATGCTTTAACTTACGGCGTAAGATTTCTTTACCTTCTTCTGCAATTTGTTTTTTCTCATCTTTTAGAGAAGACTTTATTTTCGCTCTTGCTCTTGCAGTAGTAGCATAATCTAACCAGTTGGCATTTGGTTTAGAGCTTTCAGAAGTAATAATCTCTACCTGATCTCCACTTTTTATTGTTCTACTTAACGGAACCAACTTACCGTTAATTTTAGCACCTCTTGTTTTTAAGCCAACTTCTGTATGGATGCTAAAAGCAAAATCTAGGGGAGTAGATCCCTTAGGAAGCGATTTTAATTCTCCTTTTGGTGTGAATACAAAAATCTCTCTCGAATAGAGGTTCAACTTAAACTCTTCTACAAAATCTACGGCATTTCCATCAGCATTTTCTAGGGCTTCTTGGAGTTTATTTAACCATATTTCTATTCCTTGCTCTTTTTGGTTTCCGTGTTTATATTTAAAGTGAGCAGCATACCCTTTTTCTGCAATTTCATGCATTCGCTCACTTCGTATTTGAACTTCTACCCAACGTCCTTTTGGTCCAATTACAGTAATATGTAAGGCCTCGTAACCTGTAGTTTTAGGAGAGGAAATCCAATCTCGTAAACGTGTTGGGTTCGGTCTAAAGTGATCTGTAACGATAGAATAAATTTTCCAAGCTAAGAATTTTTCATTTTCACGATCACTTTTATAGATAATTCTAATAGCAAATTTATCGTAGACTTCATCAAAACTCACATTCTGAGCTTTCATCTTTCTTCGAATGGAAAAAATAGATTTCGGTCTTCCTTTAATAGAATAATTAAGACCTTCTACATCTAAACTTTCCTTTATAACATTGCTAAAAGACTCAATATACTCTTCCTGATCTTCTTTTGATTCTTCCATTTTCCCCAAAATATCATTGTAGACATTTGGTTCGGTATATTTAAGACCAAGATCTTCAAGTTCCGTTTTAATATTATAGAGTCCAATTCTATGTGCCAGCGGAGCATAAATATAAAGCGTTTCCGAAGCGATTTTCACCTGCTTATGTGCTGCCATAGAATCCATGGTTTGCATATTGTGCAAACGATCGGCTATTTTTATAAGGATTACTCGGACATCATCATTTAAGGTAAGGAGCATTTTTCTAAAATTCTCCGCTTGGAGCGAAATATCCTGTTCAGAAGTCATTTGGGATATTTTTGTAAGCCCATCTACAATTCGGGCTACAGTTTCACCAAACAAACGTTCCATATCCTCTAATGTATACGAGGTATCTTCTACAACATCATGCAATAAAGCTGCAGCAATGGCAGTAGCATCCAGTCCAATTTGCTGCGCTACAATTTTAGCAACTGCAATGGGATGAAAAATATAAGCTTCTCCGCTTTTTCTACGCTGATCTTTATGGGCATCTACAGCCGTATCAAAAGCTAAACGGATGAGTTTCTTATCTTCATCTGTAAGCGTTTGATAACTTATACGAAGCAATTCTTTGTATTGCCTTGCAATTTGCTTGTTCTCCTTTTCTACTTCAAGTACCGTCATAGATTAAAAATAACATAAACTTTATTATTTAACAACAATATTTGTGCCTTTACAGGTAGAAAAATCAATAATATTTTAATTTTTTTTACTGAAGCAGTTTTTTGCTAATAAAAGTATAGATAGGAAATAATCTATTTTCTTAAATTTTTTAGTCTTTGGAGTAACGTTGGGTGTGAATAATGCACGTAAACATAGGCTGGGTGTGGGGTAAGGTTGCTCAAGCTGTTTTTAGAAAGCTTCTTTAAAGAGGTTACTAGTGGTTCTCCTGCATACGTTTCTTTAGCAAAATCGTCGGCTTGATATTCGAATTTCCTTGAAAACAGATTCATAAAAAGTCCTGTTACTTCTGAAATAGGACTGTAAAGAATACCGAAAGCGATGAGTCCAGCATGAAAACTTGGCTGATTTACCCCGATAGCAAGCGATAATTCTGGAATGTTTATGAATAACGAAAGTATGAATAGCGTAATTCCTGTAAGCACTATAGAAGCTATGATATTAAATATAATGTGCTTTTTCTTATAATGGCCAACTTCATGAGCTAGTACAGCCACAATTTCCTCTTCTTCTAAATCGTTAACCAATGTGTCAAAAAGGGTGATTCTTTTTTGTTTTCCGAAGCCAGAAAAATAAGCATTTGCTTTTGTAGAACGCTTAGAACCGTCGATTACAAAAATGTTATCCAATTGAAAGCCGACTTTAGCAGCGTAGTTTTCAATTTTTGTTTTAAGGCTTCCGTCTTCTAAAGGAGTTTGCTTGTTAAAAAGCGGAACGATTATTTTACTGTAAAACATATTTATAAAAACGGTAAATACTGCAACCATAATCCATGCATAGATCCAGAAATTAGCACCCGAGATTTGGTAAAACCAAATGATAAGTGATAAAATACCGCCTCCTAAAACAATGATCATCAACCAGCCTTTTATTTTGTCTAGGAAAAAAGTTTTCTTTGAAGTTTTATTAAAACCAAACTTTTCTTCAATGATAAAAGTGTGGTAATATGAAAATGGAGTGGTAATAATATCACTTGCAAAAGTTATTATTCCGAAGAAAACTAAAGCAATTATAATTTCATTACTACTGATGCTTCTCGCAATATTATCAACATATTCAAATCCGTCAAAAAAGAAAAATCCAAGCGTTAAGCACAATGAAAACAATCCGCTTATATTCGAGAATTTATGATTTGTTTTTTTATAAGCCTGTGACTTTTTGTATTCTTCTTTGTCGTATACATCTGTTAATTCTTCTGGAATCGGATTGTCAAAATTTTTGGCATTTAATGTATCCAATATAGAATCGACAATAAAATCAATAATTAGAATAGCAATAATGATGTAAAAGATAGCCTGTGGACTCATAAATTTTTTTGTGCAAGATACTAGTATGTTTCATATAATAAAACAACCTTTTGGGATAGCTCAAAAGGTTGTTTAAGGTTATTTAATGATTACTGTAATTAGTAAATATATTGTTTAGTTAACTCTACATTGCAGCAATGCTATTTTTCACTCGAGTTCTAATATCACTTAATTTTTCATCTATTAATAGTGTTCCATCTCTAAAAACTTCTCTTAACTCTCCTTTTTTCTCTTCTTCCCAGCTCACTTGATCGTTTAATTTATAGATTCCATCTTCAAGAGTTATTTTAAGGAGGCCTTTTGCAGATTTTTTAGTTCCATCATCTGTAATAGGATCTTTGTAGATTTCTCTTCCTTCTCCATCAACTTCTCCATACGTAGCTTTCATAGCGAACCCAAAAGTATCTCTGGTATTATATTGGTATGTAAAAGAGCCAATTCCAAGGACAACATTTGTAGACGCAAATCCTTTAGCTTTTAATTGTTTACAGATCTCATTAGCTCTTTCTAAAGTAATGCTGTCTCCATAAATAGCTCCAATATGGCTGTCTAACTCTTTATACCCTTTGTCATTAGTTTTTCCTCCAAAAATATCCCAAAGCAGTTCTATAACTCCTTTTTTCTCTTCTGAAGTTTTTCCTTCAGGATTCCCACAAATAATCTTAACAGGATCACCGCTATCAGGTCTAATAACTACTTTTCCATCTCTGGATAATACCTGTTCTTTTAAGTTGGGAAGGTATTCTGTAAGTACTTTCCATAAATCCCAAGTATCAGAAACTATAGAAACAATTCCTTTAGGATATGTTTCTGTGATTAGGCGTTCAAAAGTATCTTGTTCTCCAGTATTTGTGCCCATGCACATTACGGAGTGTTCTGTAGCGGCTACAGATCCTCCTACCAATTCTTTATCGGAATCGGCATTGTAATAAGTTTCTAGAAAATCTATAGTTGGAATCGTATCTGTACCAGTAAAACTCAATAAGTGACCAGCAGAACTCATTAATGCAGCTTCTAAACCAGCCATTCCTCTCATAGAAAAATCATGACCTTGCCAATCTACAAGCTCTGGAGTAGAAGATGTTTCCGCTGCATATTTATCAAGTATAATTCTATATTGCTTAGCAATTGTAGCAGAATTACAAGGTAACCAAACAGTTGTAGATAGAAGTGTTTCGAAATAATTAGTAAGCCAAAAGAATTCTGGGAGCGTGTTATACATTGTAAACATGGGAACTCTAATTGGTACAGAAACTCCTTCCGGAAGTGCTTTAAAAACCATTGGGATATACCCAAGATCATGCAATGCCTTAATATGATCAATTCCAACAGAATTTTCTCCTAAATAATTGTTTATTCTTCGGCTATACCTTTTGCAAACTTCATCTTTAGGCTGAGTGAAGAAATTATTTTTAAAATCTTCAATGATATATCTTTTTATGAAATATTGTAATCCAAAAAACACTACATCTTCAACGCCTTCAATTCTACTTTTTCTAGGAGTCCAGTTTGAATAAACCAGCGTTGTTTTTTCTGGATATTGTCTTCTGTGATCAATTTTATAACCGTCTGTATATAATAAAGTATTCATAGTTTTTATTTTAAAAGTTGAGAAATATTAATTTGGATAGCATTGTCTTTGTCACTTATAGTTCTAAAAGAGTCTGTAGTATAAATTGTATCAAAGCTTTCATTTAGAGCTTCAAAACCTTTACTGAATATTCCATGACTAACTGCTAAATGGAGTTTACCAGCGTTTTTTGCTTTCAGTTCTTTAGCTAGACCTAAAAAGGTGCCGCCGCCGTCACAAATATCATCAACAATTAAGCAATCCTTTCCCTTTAAATCTTCATGGTAAACCTTAAATCCAGAAAGGCTACCTGTCTTTACATCTCTAGATTTAGAGCATTCTATAACTTCAAAATCTTGCAAATAAGCAGCGACTTTATAAATCTTTTTTAGGGCTCCTCCATCTGGAGAAATAAGTAGAACGTCTTTTGACAAACTCTTCGTTATTGTTTCAATAAATTTATAATTGTTTAATGCTTCACAATTATTTAAAAGAGCAGGAGTAACCTCAGAATGAGGATCAAAAACAGTAACCTTATTAAGTTTTAAGTTATTTATTAGCTCAGCATAAACTTTTACAGTAAGTGGTTCTCCAGAAACCATTAATCGATCTTGGCGAGCAGCAGGGAAATAAGGTATAAATAAGTTTATATTTTTTACTCCCATGTTTCTTAATGCATTTACAGCAATTAAGATAAGTCCGACGTCATTAAAAGATGTTATTCTTTGAGTTATGTTAACCTCTTTATGTGGTGTTATTTCAGAAGTGATTTTTATATGTGGCTCACCTCCTGCAAAGGTGAAGCTGTTGTATTGTACTTCATTTTCTGTTCCGTAAGGGGTAAACCCTTTGTCTAAATTTAATATCATATTGCGTAATATTTACACAAATATAAGTTTTTATCTGAAGAGTAAAAATTATTTAGTGTATTTTTTACGCAAACTTAATTTCAAAGTGAAATCCTTTGCTTTCCAGTTCCTTATATTTATTTTGATTGAACTTGTATAACTTAGCAGGGCGACCGCTAGCTGGCTTGTGTATTTTATCCGTTTCTTCGAGAAAACCGAAACTCATAATTTTCTTTCTAAAATTTCTCCTATCAATTTTTTTATCGAGTATTGTCTGATAGAGGTTTTCTAGGTCTGAAAATGGAAACTCTTTGCTTAAGAGCTCAAAACCAATAGGCTGATAATTTATTTTATTCTTTAAACGCTCTTTTCCAACTTTTAAAATAGCGCAGTGATCGTAGGCAAGAGGAGGTATTTCATTAATTGAAAACCATTTTACATCTTTTGCATCACTGGCAGCTTTTATTTTATAATTATTAGGGTTTATAAGAGCCATATATGAAATAGAAATTACTCTCCCTCTAGGATCTCTCTCTAAGGCTCCAAAAGTATAGAGCTGCTCTAAGTAATTAGCATTTATACCAGTTTCTTCTTCGAGCTCTCTCACAACGGCCTTATCAAGAGTTTCGTTGTCTTTAACAAAACCACCAGGTAACCCCCATTTATCTTTTTCCGATCCATACTTTTGTTGGATAAGCAAAATCTTAAGGCTGTTATCTGTGTATCCAAAAACCACAGCGTCTACTGCAACTTTTATATTTTGAGTAATATCCATTTTTGTGTTGATTATACACAAATGTAAGAAACTATAATTTTATAGTTTATAGAATTTTTTGCTTGATGAACCTGTATTTTAATTAAAGTTACGCTGTCTTTTTGCTTCAAAAATTACAATTGCAGCAGCAACAGAAACGTTCATAGAGTCGATTTCACCTTGCATTGGGATGATAATATTTTGTGTAGATGCCTCAAGCCATTCATTACTCAATCCTGTTGCTTCTGTACCAACAACAATAGCAGAAGCTTGTTTGTAGTCTACTGTGCTATAATTTACAGATGCCGTTAAAGCCGCACAGTTTATAGCAATATTATTACTTTTTAAATATGTAATAATTTCTGAAGTGCTTCCTGTAGCTACATTATTTGTAAAAACGCAACCCACACTAGAACGGAGAATATTTGGATTGTAAAGATCTCCTTTTGGGTTTGCAATGATTACAGCGTCTAAGTTTGCTGCGTCTGCTGTTCTTAATATCGCTCCTATGTTTCCTGGTTTTTCAGGGGCTTCAGCTACAAGAATAAGCGGATTTTTATTTTTTAATTGGAGCTTGTCTAAAGTATGTGTCTTAATTTTAGCAATGGCAAGAATGCCTTCTGTAGTTTGGCGATATGCTAATTTCTGATAAACGTCTTTCGATATTTTTATTAGGGTAATATCCTCATTTTTAATAATTTCTAAGACTTTATCTTCAGAAATAATATCTTCATTGAAGAGAAGTGTTTCTAACACATACTTTCCCTTTAAAGCTAATTCTACCTCTCGGATACCTTCTACGATGAACAAACCTGATTTCCTACGGTCTTTAGATTTATCCTTTAGATGAAGTATTTGCTTTACAAGTGCATTCTGGGTGCTAGTAATTTCTTTCAATGGTAATTTTTTTTCAAAAATACTTTAAATCTATGGTTATTCAAGTTTTCTAATAAATCTTCATGATATTTTTATAATGTTGAAGTACTCATGGTCGATTTTTAAATCATTCATTATTAATATGATAATTAATTTAAGTCGATTTTTGGAAATTAATAATAGCTGGATTGTAGATTTTGAATATCATTATTTTACAGTTAATTAATGTTAAATATATACAGGTTAATAGTTTTACTATTAATTTTGAGCGCATTAATATTAAGTAAGATGTGTGATTATGAAATTACCTGGTAATTTGAGATTTACAATCAATGAGAAGCTATACTTAAAGGATCCCGAGTCTTCTGAGTTAGGAAGGAATATCCTAAAACATAGTATTATATTGATAGATGAAATTGGATTTGAAGCCTTTACATTTAAAAAATTAGGCGAATGTATTGGTTCCAATGAAAGCTCTATTTACCGGTATTTTGAAAATAAACATAGGTTGTTACTTTATATATCTTCTTGGTATTGGTCTTGGTTAGAATATAGAATGTTATTAGCAATTCAGAACATAGACGATTCATTAGAAAAATTACACAGAGTTGTTTTTGAAGTAACTTCTGAAGTTAAAGATGATGTTCGAACCGAATATATCGACGAAGCTATTTTAAATAGAATTATTATTTCTGAATATTCTAAAGCATTTTTAACCAAAGAAGTAGATAAGGAGAATAAAGATGGATTTTTCTTGGTTTATAAAAAAGTGATTTCGATTATAGCAGATATTATTACAGAGGTGAAACCTGAGTATAAGTATAGTAAGTCGCTGGCTTCTAGTGTAGTTGTAGGCGCTTTAAATCAACATTTTATAAAACAACACTTTAAAACAATTACTGATTTTTGTGAACCAGGTAAGGACGTACCATCTTTTTATATCGAAACACTAGATAAAATATTGTTATGACGCCATTTCAACGATTTAGAGGCTTATTAAAAGTAGATAAAAAGGATATTTATCAAATTATCCTCTATTCTATTTTAGCGGGAGTTATTAGTTTATCGCTTCCATTAGGGATTCAATCTATTGTAAACTTTTTACAGGCAGGAAAAATTAGTACTTCGTGGGTAGTACTTGTAATTATTGTTGTGTTGGGAGTTGCAATGGTTGGGGTTTTTAAAATTATGCAATATCGAATTACGGAGAACCTTCAGCAAAAAATATTTGTACGTTCATCGTTTGAGTTTGTATTCCGATTTCCTAAAATGAAGTTTAGCAAGCTGTATCCATATTTACCAGAAGAATTAGCGAATAGATTTTTTGATACCCTAAATGTGCAAAAAGGAGTTTCGAAACTCTTATTAGATATGAGTGGCGCTGCATTGCAGGTTTTCTTCGGAATTATCTTACTGTCATTATATCATTCCTTTTTTATATTCTTCGGAATGGTACTCATTGCATTACTATATTTTATCTTCAGATTTAACTTTAATCCTGGAGTAGATACAAGTTTGAAGGAATCTAATTTCAAATATAAGGTAGCACATTGGATTCAGGAAGTAGCAAGAAACCATATGAGTTTTAAAAACAAACGCGTTTTTAATTTTTCTTTGGATAAAAATGATGATTTAGTTGAAGGATATTTAAATTACAGAGAAAGTCACTTTTCAGTTTTAAGAAGGCAATTTATACAACTTACAGGTTTTAAAGTGCTAATGACAGCTGGACTTTTAATTATTGGAGGTATTCTAGTTCTTAATCAGCAGATGAATATCGGGCAGTTTGTAGCAGCAGAGATTATTATTTTAAATATTACCAATGCTGTAGAAAAGCTTTTTGCTGGAACTGAATTATTCTATGATGTTTTGGCATCTATTGAAAAGATAGGAAAAGTAATGGATATCGAATTGGAGTCGGAGGAGAAAGGACAGTATAAATTAGAACAAACTCCTATTTCTATTGAAACAAAAGAGTTATCCTATAAATTTCCAGATTCAGACCAATATGTTCTTAAAGATATATCAATGAAAATAGATCCTAACGATCGTATTTTAATTGAAGGTCCTAACGGTTCTGGTAAAAGTACGTTAATAAGAGTGTTGAGTAGAATTGTAGAGCCAACCGAAGGGATGGTGTATATAAATGGAACCAATTACAAAAAATATTCTTTGGAAGATTACAGGTATAATATGAGTTCTATAAGTGTAAGTGATAATGTTTTTGAAGGTACAATCTTGGAAAATATTACATGTAAAAATCCAGAAATTTCACTTTCAAGAATTTTAAAGGTGATAGAAGAATTAAAACTTGCCGATTATATTAGATCACTACCAAATGGATTGGATACGCAAGTGCATTCTGGTGGAAAGCAGTTATCTTCTTCGATTGTTGAAAAAATACTATTGGCACGTTGTGTGCTTTCAGACCCTAGAATTATTTTTTTAGAAGAGCCGCTCGAAAATGTAGATAAGGCATCTTCATTAGATATTATAGAATATATGACTGCGCCAGATAAAGACTGGACTTTAATAGTGATTTCTAAAAATCCGTATTGGAAATCAAAATGTAACAAGAGTTTTTACATGGTAAACGGTACCTTAAAAAGTTAAGCTATGTTGAATATTTCAAATAATAGAATTCACGATTACGTAGATCCTAGTAAGTTTAAATCTATGGGGATTTTTGCGGATAATAAGCACTATAAAGTTATAAGAAAAGTAGTTTGGGGAGTGTGTATTGCCATGGTATTGGTGTTATTTCTGCCGTGGACTCAGAATATTAAAGGAAGCGGATTTGTAACTACATTGAAACCAGGACAACGTCCGCAAGCTGTACATGCGATTATTGGAGGGCGAATAGAATCGTGGCATGTTCAAGAAGGAGATTTTGTAGAAAAGGGCGATACGATTTTACATATTTCTGAAACGAAATCAGAGTATTTTGATCCCGATTTAGTTGAGAATACTGGAATTCAGGTGAAAGCAAAAGAAAATGCTGTCGTTTCTTATACTGCAAAAGTAGAGGCTTTAGCACAACAGATTGAAGCTATAAAACGAGAAAGGCAGCTTAAGCTCAAACAAGCCGAAAATAAATTGAAGCAAAGTAAGCTAAAAGTAAAAAGTGATAGTATCGATCTTGAAGCTGTAAAAACACAGTTGAGTATTGCTGAAACACAGTATGAACGTGCTTTTAAGCTAAATGAAGAAGGGCTAAAACCAATGACCTATGTGGAGGAAAAAAAGGTGAAGCTTCAGCAAATGCAAGCCAAAATAGTTACTCAAGAAAATAAACTGCTTACTGCTGAAAATGAATACATAAATAGTGAAATGGAGCTTACACGTTTAATGGCTTCTTATTCAGAAAAATTGGCAAAAGCGTCTAGTGATCGTCAAACAGCTTTAAGTACACAATTTGATACGGAATCTCAAGTAAGTAAATTACGTTCTCAATATACAAGCTATAAGATCCGAAATGGGATGTATTATATTACAGCACCACAATCGGGATATGTAAACCGTGCCTTACAATCTGGACTTGGAGAAACTATTAAAGAGGGAGCATCTGTGGTGAGTATTATGCCGTCAGATTTTGAAATAGCGGTAGAGTCGTTTGTAGAACCTATGGACTATCCTTTAATTAATAATGGAGAGAAGGTACGCATTTGGTTTGATGGTTGGCCAACAATAGTATTTAGTGGTTGGCCAGGAGTTTCTTACGGTACTTTTGGAGGAGTAATTGTAGCTAAAGAAAACTTTATAAGTTCAAACGGGAAGTATCGTGTGTTAATAGCACCAGATCCAGAAGAAAAAGAATGGCCTAAATTATTAAGTATCGGTGCTGGTTCACAAACATTAGCACTCTTAGATACAGTACCAATTTGGTTTGAAATATGGCGTACATTAAATGGTTTTCCTCCTAATTTTTATAAAACGCAAAACAAAGTTGCTGATGAAGGCAATGAAAAAGAAACCAAAAAATAAGTTTTATATGAAAATTAATAAGTTACATACTTATCTATTTCCATTGCTCATATTGGGGATGTTTTTTGGTACGCAAATTTTAAATGCGCAAGAAGAAACGCTTGATGAGACTTTTACTTATGAAGAGTTTTTGGGAGTTGTAAAGAAGTATCATCCAATGGTGAAGCAAGCCGATTTAATTTTAACGGCTTCAGAAGCAAAACTTTTAAAAGCACGTGGTTATTTTGATCCGAAGTTAACGGCAGACTTCAATAAAAAACGATATAAAGACACGGAGTATTATTCATTATTCAACGGAAGTTTTAAAATTCCAACGTGGTATGGAATAGAACTTAAAGCTGCTTTTGATAAAAACCAAGGGGATTATATAAATCCAGAAAATTATGTGCCAGAAGATGGATTAGCAAGTTTTGGGATATCTGTTCCAGTAGGACAGGGGATATGGATAAACAAGCGAATGGCTGAGGTGAAGAAGGGAAAACTCTATCAAGAATTAGGAGATTATGAGCGTACATTGGCTGTTGTAGATGCACTAACAGAAGCTTCCGCAGCTTATTTTGATTGGAAGCAGCAATTTGATAAAGCAAAACTTTATGAAACGTTTTATGAGAATGCTAAAGAGCGCCAAGAATGGATTGTGAAATCTATTGTTTTAGGAGAACTTTCTCCAATTGATAGTGTAGAATCTGGAATTAATTTAAAGACTCGTAGGCTAGAGTGGGAGCAAGCAAATTTAAAACTAACAAAAAGTAGACTTACTTTATCTAATTATCTGTGGACAGAGGAAGAGCTACCGTTAGAGCTTTCTGAATTGATGCAGCCAGAAGAAGCATTGAAGGATAATATTTTGTCGGTATTAAATATTAACCCTATTTCTGAAGAGGTAGACCTTGAAAATCATCCGAAATTGAAGGCTTTGAACACAAAAATAGCAATGAAAGATGTAGATAGGCGTTTAATGGCAAATAAGCTTTTACCAAAGCTAAGTGTTAACTATAATTATATTGCTGCTCCAGATTATATAAATGAATATAATTGGGATGATTATAAAATTGGAGCTTCACTATCTTTTCCTATTCTTCTGAGAAAAGAAAGGGCTGATGTTAGAATTGCAAAAGCTGAATTGAGTATTGCTGAATATGGATTGAAATTTCAAGCTCAGGAGCTTCAAAATAAGGTGAAAGCTAAGTTTGCAGAGCTCAATTCTTATCAAGAGCAAATAATTATGAATAGTGATTTGGTTTCCGATTATCAGCAAATGCATGATGCTGAGGTACGTTTATTTGAACTAGGAGAAAGCTCTATTTTTTATATTAATACTAGAGAGAATAAGTTGGTTAAAGCCAAGGTGTCGCAAATAGAATTAGAAAATGATTATTTTTTAATCGCTGCTGAATTGTACCGAACATTGGCTAACCTTTAATCCTTTTTATAATACAATTATAACTGCGGAAAGAGCTTTTAGGTTTTTTCCGCAGTTATTGTTTTAAGGATTATTTATGTTGTTTTTTGTAATCTTCCGCTCCCCATTTGTCTAAGCTTTTTAAAATATCTTCCAGAGATTTTCCTCTTTCAGTTAAGCTATACTCTACTTTTGGAGGAACTACAGGATATATCTTTCTAGAAATAAGCCCGTCTTTTTCCAAATCTCTTACGGTTTGTGTAAACATTTTATTTGAGATCCCAGAGATTTTCTTTTGTAAGATTCCTGAGCGTAAATCGCCTTCTAATAAATGAAATAAAATTAGAGGTTTCCATTTTGTGCCAATTAAATTCATAGAATAATTTAACGGACAATTATTATTTTCAATCAAAACTAAAACTTATAATACTGATTATTAATATTTTACTCCTTTGGGTAACTATGCTACTTTTTAGTATGTTATTGCTAGTTTGGCAAATATAGGTTAATTTTGAAATCTAAAACGTAAAGTATGGCAACTAATAAAAATTATCCAAAATCATTTTCACATATAGGAATCACGGTTCCAGATATAAATGAAGCAGTAAAATTCTATTCAGAAGTAATGGGATGGTATATCATTATGGAACCTTCAAAAGTTAAAAAAGAAAAAGATACTGCTATCGGTCAGATGTGTATTGATGTTTTTGGTGATGATTGGACTGAATTTGAAATTGCACATTTAGCAACTTCGGATGGAATTGGAGTTGAATTATTCTCTTTTCCACATGGAGTTAAAGAAGCTCCAGCATTTAATCCTTTTAATACAGGTTTATTTCATTTTTGTGTTCAAGATCCGAACATCGAAGAGCTTATTGATAAGATTGTTTCTTACGGAGGTAAGAAAAGAATGCCGATTAGAGAATATTACCCAGACGACAAGCCATTTAAAATGTGCTATGTAGAAGATCCTTTTGGAATTGTTTTTGAAATATATACTCATAGTTATGAGTTGACATATTCTTCAGGAGCTTATTCAAAATAAAAATGATGATTAAAAGTAAACCCGAGTATAAATTTATACTCGGGTTTACTTTTATAAAATAAGTATTTGTAATTCTAATTTTTAGCAAACAATTTTTATTGTTGCTTGTATTTATCAGAATAACGATGCCATAATTCTGTTTGATGTGTTTCCAAACTAATCGCTCTTCCTTGAATAAAGGCATCACTTAAAACATTAGTACGCATATCTAATGCATCGCCTTCAGAAATAAATAATGTAGCATCTTTTCCAGTAGCAAGTGTTCCAACAATATCATCTACACCGCAGATTTTAGCAGCATTCTCGGTAATCATTTGAACTGCTTTTTCTTTAGGAACGCCATAGGCAGCAAACGAACCTGCATAAAAAGGTAGATTCCTTGTATTCATTCGCTCCATTCTTCCGCTAGGATCTATACTTGTAAGTACCCCCGCTTTATCTAAAAGGGAAGCTAACATAAATGTATGTTTTATGTTCTCGTCGTTGCTAGTTGGTAATCTATGAGGGCGTTGAATTACAACAGGGATATTTTTAGAAGCTAGTAAATTACTAACCTCGTCTGCCTGGTCTCCACCTACAACAACCATTTTCTGAATCTCAATTTTCTCAACGAAGTTTATCGCGTCTGTAATCTCTCTTGCGCCATCAACATGAACGTACAGTTTTTTAGAACCATCAAATAGACCTTCAGTAGCCTCGTAAGGTAAATTTCTAGGTTTTTCGTCTCCAGAGAAATATGCTTTAGCTTCAGATAAGAAAGTAACAACTTCATCAATCTCATCTTTGTATTTGTCATTTGGTTTTAACCCAGGCTCTTCACCTCTCCAAGGACGACCTCTTTTTAAACTATTTGGCCAGTTTAAATGGATAGCGTCATCTACTTTTATAGCGGCATCCTCCCAGTTCCAAGCATCAAATTGTACCACAGAAGAAGTTCCAGAAATACGACCTCCGCGTGGTGTAATTTGACCCATAAGCACCCCATTAGGACGCATAGATTCTACTATTTTTGACTCTGCATTATAGGCAATTAAACTTCTAATATGAGGAAGCAAAGAACCTACTTCGTCTTCATCATCTGTAGCTCTCACAGCATCTATCTCTACTAAACCAAGTGTAGCATTTAATGTGATAAATCCTGGATAGATATGCTTGCCAGAAGCATCAATTACTTTGTTGTATTCGCTATTATTAACTTCAGAAGTTTTCCCTACAAAAGTTATTTTACCATCTTTAAAACCAACAGCTCCATTTTCTATAATAGTACCGTTACCGATGTGTGTTGTTGCACCTGTAATTAAAATAGCTTCTTTTTGAGGAGAGGCAGGTGTCTGTTGCGCTACAGCTATTGTAGCGAACATGATTATTATAAGTTGTATTGTATTTTTCATTTTTTAATGTTTTTATTATGATGTCTTGAGCTTTCTTAGCAAGGCATCAGAATGTGGTATTGAAAAATCGGAATCTGTCTACAATTGATAGATTAGGGTGTCACAATGGAACTCCTCGTCTTCTTTAATTTTTGGAGCTTGTGTTTTTACACCTTTATTTTTCTCACTAATCATCATGTTTATAAGTTCATTTTTTGTTTGCTGAACTTCTTTTTCTGTTTCTTTCATTTTTTCATAGTCGTAGTAAACAGCACCTTCAATAATTGTTTTTTCAGCTATCGCATAAACAGACATCGGATGCTCGCTCCATAATACTAAATCGGCATCTTTACCTTCTTTGATACTTCCTATGCGATCGTCTAAATGTAAAAGTTTAGCTGGATTGATAGTAACAAATTTCCAAGCTTCCTCTTCAGACATACCTCCGTATTTAACTGTTTTTGCTGCTTCTTGGTTTAATCTTCTCGACATCTCTCCGTCATCAGAATTTATAGCAACTGTAATTCCTTGGTTATGCATAATTGCAGCATTGTAAGGAATAGCATCATTTACTTCATATTTATAAGCCCACCAGTCGGAGAAAGTAGATCCGCCAACTCCGTGTTCTTTCATCTTATCGGCTACTTTGTACCCCTCTAAAATATGTGTGAAAGTATTGATGTTAAAATCAAACTTATCGGCAACTTTCATCAACATATTTATTTCGCTCTGCACATAAGAGTGACAAGAAATAAAGCGCTCTTTATTTAAGATCTCTGCTAATGTTTCCATTTCTACATCATAGCGAGGAGCTTTAGCCTTAGATTTTTTTGAAGAAGACAGTCCGTTAAAAGCTTTCCATTGTTCATCGTATTCTTTAGCTCTTTGGAAATAGTCGGTAAAAACCTGCTCAACTCCCATTCGTGTTTGTGGAAAACGGATTGTATTGGAAGCTCCCCAGTTGGATTGCTTTACATTTTCTCCTAGAGCGAATTTTATAAATTTAGGTCTGTTATTCAATAATAAGCCATCAGCGTCTTCACCCCATTTTAATTTAATAATAGCAGAACGTCCGCCAATAGGGTTTGCAGAACCATGTAAAATCTGAATGGTAGTAACACCTCCAGATAAATTTCTGTAGATATCAGAATCGTCTGGGTTTACAACATCTTCGATGGTTACTTCAGCAGAACTATTATGCCCCGCTTCATTTATAGAAGCCGCCGCAATGTGAGAATGCTCATCGATAATTCCTGCGGTAAGGTGTTTCCCAGTAGCATCAATTACCGTAGCTCCACCGCTAGAAAGGTCTTTTCCTATTTTGGTAATTTTCCCGTTTTTAATTAAAACGTCGGTGTTTTCTAATACTCCAGCATCTTCACTTGTCCAAACAGTAGCATTTTTAAATAAAATAGTTTCTTGCTCAGGAAGTGTTTTTACACCGTAAGCTTTATTAGGATATGAAACTGGGAATAGTTTTGGCTGCTCATTATCATCCTTTTTATCATCTTCATCTTTTTCTTCGGAAGTATTTTTTGTAGCAGTCCAACTAGTTGTTTTTCCATTCGTAAGTGTAGCCGTCCCTTTTAAGTTGCCTTCCGCAGTTATTTTAGAAGAAAGTCTGATGTATTCATTTTTATTAGCTTCTCCTTCAGGATTGTAAAATAAATTTAACCATCCGTTGGAGTAATCAATATCAGAACCAATTTTAGAATCTCCTTTTTTTAGGGTTGATTTCACCTTTTTTGGTTCTCCATTTATTGTTAAATCATACGACTCTCCATTCAATGTTAAAGTATATTTCCCTCTAATATCGATAGTATTCATGTCGTTCACAACATGTTTATTTCCTTGTACCCAATTTTCATAAAGGGTTGTTTCCTTCTCAAAAACATCTCCAGAAGTAATTAGAAAGTTGGCATAATGTCCTTTCTCTAAACTTCCAATCTCATCAGATTTATTTAAAAGCGTAGCAGGAGTAGTGGTTAAAGCTTCTAAAGCCTTTGTTTTATCTAAACCATAAGAAACAGCCTTTATAAGGTTAGATTTAAATTCTGTTTTCTTTTTATTGTCTGAAGCAGTAAATGCAAAAGTAATATTGTTTTCGGCAAGCACTTTCGGGTTTGTTGGCGCTTGGTTCCAAAGTAACATTTCTTCTAATGCTATTTTATTTGCAATGTATGGGTCGGTAACATCATATGCGGTAGGGAAATCTAAAGGGATGATGTAAGAAGTATTTGTTTGCGCAATTTCTTCGATACGTTCAAACTCATTTCCACCACCTTTAATAATGTAGTTTAAGTTGAATTCATCCGCCAATTTATCAGCTCTTAAATCATTAAACTTATCACCAGCAACAAATATTTGTGGTAGCGACTTATTTTTATTCAGCGCCTCTAATGATAAATCTTTACCATCGGCATTTCCACCTTCGTACCATTGAGCATCATAGTACATCTGTCTTAATAGCGCAATTGCTCCCATAAGTGACGTTGGATAAGACTGTCTTGAAGATTTACTTTTCTCGAAAGAAAGAAATTGACTCGCTTCTTGTGTAAGGATACGTTCGCTATTGGTAGAGTTTTCATTAAGTGCGATAATGGCACTCGTACCGCGGACTATTCCATCTGAAATATGAGTATTTACAACTCCAAAACCAGCTTCTACAAGTTCTTTAGCTTCTTTGTTATCATAAGAAAACTTATCGATAGCTCTATTTTCTGGCATAATATGGTCGTTCCAATAATAGCCTTCACGAGAGGCATCATATTGAGGAGTATTACTAGATTGCGCCTTTTTAGGTTCCTCGATCCCAAAATCAGAATACATATCTATAAAAGAAGGATAGATGTATTTTCCTTCTAAATCTACAGTTACTGAATTTTCAGGGATAGAAACTGAACTTCCAACACCAACTACTTTTCCATTTTGAATAAGGAGTGTACCATTATCTATAATTTTTGTTGGGGAAACGTAGATTTTTGCATTTTTAAATGCGGTGTAGTTTGAGTTTTTAGTTTTAACACCATCGTTTTTTGGAAAGTATTCTTGTGCAGTTACAGAAATACAAAAACTAAACAGTGCTAGAAAGCATAGTTTTAATTTCATTTGAAAAGTTTAAGTTATGAATTAGTTAAGTCGTAAAAATATAAAATTATGTTGCAAAATCAACATTTAAAACGAGTTACTATAGCTTTTTATCTTTATAATAATTTACGAGCAGCGCTACTACATAACTGTAACTTTTAAGCCCTTTTTTTTGATTATTTGCCTTTAAGAAAGAGTTGAATGTATTTTTAAAAATAGGCTCTATATCTGTTTTATGTTCTCGCCAGAAATCGGCCACTTCGATATAGTTTTTTATAATTCCAGGATGGATTTCTTCATTGTAAGTTTCATACTTTTTAATGTCTCTTCTCTTTACTTCAGCTAAACAATATCTAAGCACATAAAGGTATCCCGAATATTTAAAGTATAGATCGTTATTAGCGGTGGTAGCAAGAAAAGCAACAAAATTAGCTTCGTTTTCTGCTGAATATCCTATTTGATGTGCTTCTTCATGGCAGCTTACAGTTGGATACTTAAAGTCTATTTGGAGTCCGTTTACTTGCGCTTCATTTGTAAACGGATTTAAATAACCGCTGTATCCCATGTATGTTAATGCCGTGCTATAAAGAGAGGTTTTTATGCTCTTTGGATGATAAGAAAAAGCAGGGATTTTTTCTGAAAGTGTATGATATCCTGATATTGTTTTTTGATATATTTCTGATTTTGAATACGGGATTTTTACCATCACAGAATCATTTTTTGTAAGCTGAAAATGAATTTCGTTGCTTTTTGTAATCAGTTGTTCTGTAAAACTGTAAAGTTCTTCAGTGGTATATTCATCAGAAATATTTAACTTTTGATGTATTGGGAGTCGGTAATAATTTAATCCCCAAAGTATGTGGAAAAAAAAGTATATCACAGATAGAGCCATCAAAACTTCACGAATAAAATATCGGGTTTCAGAAAACAGTAACTTTCCACGGAGTATAAAAAAACGAATGATAAGAATGGCAACCGCGGTATAAAAAATATCTCCCACAGAAAAAGGAATCCAGCCTAGTAAAAACCTAAGAACTTTAGAAATACCTTGATAGATAAAATTACTATAATATTTTTCAATAATCTCAGGGTAGTACGCCAACCATTTTATTAAAATAAATTGGGGAATTATAGATAGCGCGATGTGCGTTTTTACTCGGTTGGACATGGAACCAAAAATAGAAATAAATTACTTTATAAGAAGTAGTATTAACATAGTTATAATATTAGTTGGTCCTATAAATAATGCTTTGTTTACTTAGTTTTATAATAGCCTTATAACTTTTTAAAAAAGCAATGCTTATTTTTGTGAAAATCTAAGTATTAAATATGAATTCAGAGATTAGAGCCTTACAGCCAGAAGAAGTTTGGAATAAGTTCGCCGATTTAAATGCGGTACCAAGACCTTCAAAAAAAGAAGAACAAGTTATTGCTTTTATGATCGACTTCGGAAAGAAGCTCAATTTAGAGACTTTTAAAGATGAGGTTGGAAATGTTATAATAAGAAAGCCTGCAACTGCGGGAATGGAGAATAGAAAAGCAGTGGTGTTACAGTCGCATTTAGACATGGTGCATCAAAAAAATAATGATACTACTTTCGATTTCAATACTCAGGGAATTGAGATGTTTGTAGAGAATGGATGGGTAAAAGCCAAAGGAACTACATTGGGTGCAGATAACGGACTAGGAGTAGCGGCTATTATGGCAGTTTTAGAAAGCACGTCTATAGAACATCCGGCGATAGAAGCCTTGTTTACTATAGATGAAGAAACAGGGATGACTGGTGCTCAAGGATTAAAAGGTGGTGTTTTAAATGGAGAGATTCTTTTAAATCTTGATACGGAAGAAGATGATGAAATAGATATAGGATGCGCTGGAGGAGTAGATTTAAGTGCTAAAAGAACTTATAAAGAGGAGGAAACTCCAAAAGATGTAAAAGCATACAGAATTTCTGTAAAAGGATTGCAGGGTGGCCATAGTGGTATGGACATTCATAGAGGTTTTGGGAATGCTAATAAATTAATGAATCGCTTGCTTTTTGATGGTTTTGAGAATTTTGGACTTAGAATCGCAAATATTGATGGTGGTGGATTAAGAAATGCTATTCCAAGAGAAAGTGAAGCTGTTATTACTATAGATGAGATTCATCATGATGCTTTTGCATTAGAGTTTAATCAGTTGGCAACAGTAATTAAGAAGGAGTATAAAACAATGGAACCTTCTTTGACTATTACTGCGGAAGTGACAGAAACTCCAACACATGTTATGGATATCGGTGTTCAGGAAGGAATTACGAGAGCTCTGTATACTGCACACAATGGTGTTTATGCTATGAGTCC
Source organism: Joostella sp. (assembly GCF_048266025.1). Lineage (NCBI taxonomy): Bacteria > Pseudomonadati > Bacteroidota > Flavobacteriia > Flavobacteriales > Flavobacteriaceae > Joostella > Joostella sp. The sequence continues at coordinate 132,600 of NZ_JBLXAF010000004.1, forward strand.
AGACATGGGAGATTTGGTGCAAACCTCTAATAATATTGCACGTGTTAAGATAGGAGATGGAAATATTGAAGTTTTATGTTTAACACGTTCTTCGGTAGAGTCTTCGAAAATAGATTTAGCAAACTCGCTAAGAGCAGCTTTTGAACTTTGTGGTTGTGAAGTGAAATTAAGTGGCGAATATCCTGGTTGGAAACCAAACCCAGACAGCGCAATTTTAAAAGTCCTTAATAGTAAATACCAAACTTTATTTAATGAAGTGCCAGATGTAGTTGCTTGTCATGCAGGTTTAGAATGTGGAATTTTAGGACAGAATTACCCAGAAATGGATATGATTAGTTTTGGGCCTACTATAAAAGGAGCACATTCTCCAGATGAGAGAGCTAATATTGCATCGGTAGAAAAGTTTTGGAAGTTTTTACAGGAGATATTAAAGGATGTTCCAGTAAAGGAATCATAGAAATATATACTTTTTAATTTTCTAAATAATTGATATGAAGAATGTATTTGTGGCAATCTTTTTTTTAAACTTTTTTGCAGTTTCAGCACAAGAGAGTGAATTAAAATGGTTGGATTTAATGCTTACGAATTATGAATATCCTTATGAAGTGCATTATAAGGAAATAAAATCTCAAGAGCAGGATTTAAAAATGGCTTATATGGATGTAAAGCCTGCTAATTATAATGGTAAAAATATAGTTTTATTTCATGGTAAGAACTTTAATGGCGCTTATTGGAAGACAACTATAGATGCTTTAACAAAAGAAGGGTTTCGGGTGATTGTTCCAGATCAAATAGGTTTTGGGAAATCTACAAAACCTTTACATTATCAATACAGCTTCCAGCAATTAGCAGAAAATACAAAAGCTATTTTGGATGAAATTAAAGTTAGTAAAACTACCATTTTAGGGCATTCTATGGGAGGTATGTTGGCCACTCGATTTGTGTTAATGTATCCTGAAGTTTCAGAAAAATTAGTTCTTGAGAATCCTATTGGACTTGAAGACTGGAAACTGAAAGTTCCTTACAAACCTATAACATGGTGGTATCAGAATGAGCTTAAAAAGAGCGCTGAAAGAATTAAGAAATACCAATTGGAGAGTTATTATGATAATAAATGGGAACCAGAATATTCAGAATGGGTGAATTTATTGGCAGGTTGGACACTAAATTCAGATTATAATGTAATTGCATGGAATGCAGCTCTTACTTATGATATGATTTTTACGCAGCCTGTTTTGTATGAATTTAAGAACATTACTTGTCCTACTTTGTTAATTATAGGAACAAGAGATAGAACAGCTTTAGGGAAGCCATTGGTAACAGCAGAGGTTAGAGAGACAATGGGACTTTATAAGGAGCTTGGGAAGTTAACGCAAAAGCGTATTCCTAATGCTGAACTTGTTGAAATTGAAAATACAGGGCATTTGCCACACATCGAAAAATTCGATAAGTTTATAAAACCACTAGTTTCTTTTCTTGAAGATTAGTAGTTTTTAGCTAATAAAAAAGAACCCCGGAGATCTACAGATCTTCGGGGTTCTTTTTTGATATATGTGAGAAATACTCCTCGTTAATATATTTATTCTTGGATACCAATCATTTCAAGGTCAAATACTAAGTTTGTATTTGGAGCAATTGGTCCGTAACCAGCTTCACCATATGCTAAATAAGAAGGGATAAACAAACGTACTTTATCTCCAACACTCATCATCATTAATCCTTCTTTAAACCCAGGAATAATAGTAGCATCTGGACTAATTGGCATCGGTTTAGGTGCGTACAAACCTCTATCTCTTTTTCCTGGATTTACATTTCCGAATTTCTCTGCTATTTCTATTGAGCTTGTATCAAATATATTTCCATCTTCAAAATATCCTGTGTAATTTATTAAGGCAGTTTGTCCAACAGCTGGTTTTTCTCCATCTCCTTTTTCAATCATAAGATATTGTAATCCAGAATCCGTAGATTCAGCTTCTTCTTTTTGAGCAACAAATTCAGCAGCAATAGCTTTTTTAGTTTCTTCAAGTGCTTTTAAAGCCTCTTCGGCTTCAGCAAAAGAACCTGCAAATACTTCAGCAGCATCAAAATTCTTAGCCTCTTTTCCATTACGAACTATTTGAATATGGTTTATAATAACATCTTCAATAGGTTTGTCTTTTGTCATAGGGTCTTGAGAAGTTTTTACATTAGCAATCGTATCAACAACAGCTATACCTTCTACAACTTCTCCAAAAACGGTATGTTTTCCATTTAAAAATGGAGTTTCTTTATGTGTGATAAAAAACTGACTTCCGTTAGTCCCAGGACCTGCATTTGCCATAGAAAGAATTCCCTTTTTGTCATGTTTTAGGCTATCTACAATCTCATCTTTAAATTTGTATCCAGGATTTCCACTTCCTGTAGCTGTAGGATCCCCACCTTGAATCATAAAGTCTTTAATTACACGGTGAAAAATAACTCCATCATAATAAGGTTTCCCTTTTAAAGAATCTATAACATAAGTGTTAGTTCCTTCTGCTAAGCTTACAAAATTGGCTACGGTAACTGGCGTTTGCTTGTAAAAAAGTTTAACAACCATGTCTCCTTTATTGGTTTGGATATCTGCATACATACCATCTCCTAAATCTGAATATTTAGAGCTAGAACATGAAGTTAGCACAATGGCTAAAATGAATAGATAACTTAGTTTTTTCATTGAATTGATTTTTAAATTGATTGTTTTTCTCACCGTGTGAGGTTATTTATAATGCGATATCGTTATCGAGTTTTATTTATTATAATTATTCAGCTTGTTTTATATTTTCAGACTCTTCAGAAACACTGTCGCTAGCCTTTTGTACTATGTCAAGCAATGTGATAGTGCTTATAACTGCTTGGTTGGTGCCTACTTTATCTTCATCTCCATGGTAGCCATATGCTAATGATGATGGGAATAGAAAGGTTGCTTTTTCACCTTCTTTTAGGAGTTTTACAGCGGTACGTAATCCTGGGAAATAGTCTTCTTTGTCTATTCTAAAATCTACAATTCCAATTTCTTCACTCGTATAAATAGTTTCATTATTAAGAGTTCGGATATCGTAATTTATTTTTACTACATCACCTTCTTTTGGAGTGTAACTTTGTGTAGAGTCATGAACATTAAAATAATACGAATAGCCGTTAGAAGAGGAGTGATATGTGTTAGCAGTATCCCTAGCAATAATACTATCTATAAGCTTTTCTTCATAGTCTAGCAATCCTTTATTGCGCTCTATAGATGCTCGCATAAAAGATCCCGACTTCACACTTACTGGGCGTCTTGCCTCTGGCTGTTTACAAGCAGTAAATAACACTATTATAGCAAGTATTGGTAAGTAGGTTTTTATCATTGTAATTGGGCTTTGTAATCTTTTAATATATTTTCAAACTGCTTTGTTGTTTCTGGAAGTGAAACTTCACTTCTTCCTCCAGCAGCATTTGTATGTCCGCCACCATTATAGTAACTTCTAGAAAATTCATTTACAGAGAAATCTCCTTTAGAGCGAAGAGAAATCTTTATAATATCTTCTTGGACACTTTCAATAAAAATAACAGCAAACTTAACTCCTTGTAATGATAGTCCGTAGTTAACAAAACCTTCGGTATCTCCCTTTTTATAATTGTATTGCTGTAATTCTTCTCTAGAAAGCGTAATGTAAACGGTGTTGTATTCTGGTAATGCTACCAGGTTTTTTAAAGCACAACCTAATAGGTGTAATTTATCAATTGAGTTTGTATCAAAAATAGCATTATGAATATAGGCGTTTTCGGCTCCTTTATCAATCAGATTTGCTATTATTCTATGGGTGTTACTAGTAGTGGAAGGGAAGCGGAAAGAGCCTGTGTCTGTCATAATACCTGCATATAAGCAGCTAGCAATTTCAGCAGTAACTTTATCAGTATCATCTAAAAAATCAATAAAATTATAGATCATCTCACAGGTACTACTCATAGAAGTATCAGAATACATAAAACGTGCATAATCGTCTGGCGCTTGATGGTGATCAATCATGATATAATCCCCAGTAAAGTCTTCAAGAGCTGTTGCAACTTCATCAATCCTACTTAGCGAATTAAAGTCTAATGTAAATACCAATTCGGCCTCTTTTATCTTACGAGAAGCAAGGTCTTTTTGGAATTCATATTTTACAATAGTCTCCTCTCCAGGCATCCATTTTAAGAATTCAGGATAGTCGTTTGGAGCAACAACAGTGAGTTGATGGTTGTATTGTGCTAAATAATGATAAAGCCCTAAGCAAGATCCAATAGCATCGCCATCAGGGTTTTTATGTGGTATAATAACTATCTTTTTTGGACTAGATAGTATCGATTTTAGTTGTTCTATATCTGTTACTTTCATGGTCGGCTAATATACGATATAATAATATAATACTTAAAAAAAGGAATAGTACATTTGTAGCCTAAACTATAGCTAATGCGTGTATTTGTTATTGTGTTTTTACTTGTAATTCTTTGTAATGGATGTAAAACAGTAAAAACTACAACCTATCCTTTAACAGGAGATGATTTTGTGATTGCCTTTGGTTCTTGTAATAAGCAAGATGAAGACAATTTACTTTGGGATGATGTATTAAAAAATAAGCCTTCTGTATGGATTTGGGGTGGTGACAATATATATTCTGATACCGATAACTTCCGTGAAATGCGTAAAGATTATGAAGAGCAACGTTACCAAGATGGATATCGGGAATTAAAAAAATCGGTTGATGTTATTGGTACTTGGGATGATCATGATTACGGATTGAATGATGGCGGGGCAGAGTGGAAAATGAAAGCCCAAGCTCAAGAGTTATTTCTTAACTTCATGGATGTGCCAAAAAATGATCCTCGTAGAAATCAAGAAGGGGTTTATCACGCTAAAACCTATCATACAAATGCTGGTGACGTCAAGGTCATAGTGTTGGATACTCGTTATTTTAGATCGCCACTTACCAAAAATTTAGGAGATGATGGTAAACGTTTTATGCCGAATCCAAAAGGAGAAGGGACCATATTGGGAGCGGAACAATGGCAATGGCTTACTAAAGAGCTTACAAATTCTACAGCTACTTTTAATATTATTGTTAGTAGTATCCAAGTGTTATCTAATAAGCATGGTTTTGAAGCTTGGGGGAATTTTCCTGCGGAAGTTGATAAACTTTTTAAATTGATAAAGGTAAGTAAAGCAAAACGTGTTTTATTGCTTTCTGGTGATAGACATATTTCTGAATTTTCAGAGATTAATATTAGTGATTTAGGATATCCTTTGATAGATTTTACTTCCAGTGGATTAACACATACTTACGAAGCTTATTCTGGTGAAGAAAATCCATACAGAGTAGGAGAGGTTGTGAATCAGAAAAGTTTTGGTTTACTAAAATTAAACATGAAAAATCACCATGTAAAGATGCAAATGATAGGGGACGGGAATCGTGTTTTAAATGAGTTGGAGCAGGCTTATTAAGTGTTTTTAATGTTTTTAAAGCGCTTGTTTTCAGTATAAAAACCTATTTTTTTATCTCGATCAAGAAAAGTCAAATAAAACCATTACTTTTGCGGCAAAATTAAGAAAGCCCATATTGGGCGTTTGGTAATATGCAGTTTATAAGTAACTGCGAAATTATATTAAAAGAAAATGGCAACAAACAGAACATTTACAATGATTAAGCCTGATGCTGTAAAAAACGGTCATATCGGAGCTATTCTTGAAAAAATTACTGGAGCAGGATTTAAAATCGTTGCGATGAAGTATACGCAATTAAGTAATCGTGATGCTGGAGAATTTTATGCAGTTCATAACGAGCGTCCGTTTTTCGGAGAGTTAGTAGAGTTTATGACTAGCGGTCCTATCGTTGCTGCAATCCTTGAAAAAGACAATGCAGTAGAAGATTTTAGAACTTTAATTGGAGCTACAAATCCAGACGAAGCTGCAGAAGGTACTATCCGTAAATTATTTGCTACTTCTATTGGAGAAAATGCAGTTCATGGTTCTGATAGCGATGAAAATGCAGCTATCGAAGGTGCTTTTCATTTCTCAGGAAGAGAGATCTTTTAAGTAGAAGTCAGCGTCCATATAGATTTTGTAATAAAGTCTAAGACAATTAATGACATAAGTAAAAAGCTCCATTTTCAACTTGAAAATGGAGCTTTTTTATGTTTATCTTAGAACGATACTTTTTACAATATCCTTGCCCAATTCTTCATTGAGCATTTTTATGATTTTTTCTTTTCCGTAGCTAAGTTCTTCCCGTAATACAGAAGAAGATAGTGAAACATGAAGCGTGTCTTGCTTTAATTGTACCTGAGTTGTATAATTATTTACACCATTACCCATTAAATTCTGCCAAGCATTTCGAACGTCCACCTTATCCATACCTTTTTCTAATTTGTTTTCTGTAACAAAATCTTTAAGTACATCGTTAATAGTGCGGTATTCGTTTCTTCTTTTTGCCATTGTAATTAGTGTGTATGCTGTTTTTATTCCTGAATAGAGGAAATTCTGACTCCTCAAAAGGATTGATTATAAAGTTGTAAGATTACGTAGCTTAATAAACGTTTATTTTAATGAAAACTTTTCAAAACGTTTATAGAAATAAGTTTTATCCTGTTCATTAGAAACTCCAAATCTATCTTTGGTAAGGATTTCTATTTTTTCTCGCCTTTCCGACTCTTCATTTTTATAAACTATATAAAAATCATCTCCTTCTTTTTTTATGCTGAAATTTTCATATTCTTTCATGCTAGTAAAACGACCGTCCAATCTAGGCATTACCTTTTCGCGAGTTCCTACAGAGTCTTTTATTTGAATATAATCTATCACTGTATTCACCTTATATTCTTTATCATCTCCAGAAGGAAAAGTCACCTTTTCAATCTCCCAATATCCATTTAAAAGAGATATATCTTCAATTTTCTGCTGATTGCAGCTTACCAGAATAAGACTTAATGCGATGAGAATTTTAGCTTTCAAAAGATGTAGATTTTTATAAAACAAAGGTAGCTAAAAGTTGTGGAGTAAGAGAAATTTGAAAGATAGATTTTTAAAAGTATAGCAGTAAATAGGATTTCAGAAAGTGTGTAAATGTAAATCTTCATTCGGGTTAATTAAATTGTTTTACAGCCTGTCCAGTGAAAACAACAGTTGAGTAGTTTTAATTTTCGTTGCTAGGATTGTATTAAGAATTTTGAATAGTTTATTAAAAAATATAAACCATGGAGCAGACGATTAAGATTTTTATTTACGTGCATGCCTTTTTCGGGGGATTAGGATTAATAACAGGACTAGGAAGTGTAATTGTTAAAAAGGGAGGTAAACTACATCGTAGAATGGGGAAGTTGTTTTCTGTTGGAGTGATTACAAGTTCATTAATTTCTATTCCGATTTCATGGATGCCAAATCATGAAAATCCTTTTCTCTTTCTTATCGGGTTGTTTACTATTTATTTGGTGGTTTCTGGCAATCAGATATTGACTTTTAAGTCGAAGGATAAAAAGCAAGTAAAGCCGATTGATAAATTGATATCAGGAAGTATGCTGTTCCTATCTATACTTATGGTTTTATATGGCGTTTTTGGTTTTGTAATGGGGAGTTCTGCAAATATACTTTATGCCTTTTTTGGAGCTTTTGGGTTATCGCTATCAATAAAAGATTTTCTATTTTATAAAAACCATAATAAGATAAAAAATGGCTGGTTGTCTAATCATGTAGGAAAAATGATTGGCGCTTTTATAGCGTCGGTTACGGCATTTATTGTGGCAGGACTAGGCGTAGGAAGCCTTATTGCTTGGATATTGCCATCTGTACTAGGAACCTTTTATATTATTTACTGTAGGAAAAAGTTAAAAGTAAAGACTACAAAAGTGAGTCCAATTTAATCCAAAGTAATCATCTTATACGATTGATGCGTTTCTTTAACTACATGCTCCGTTCTCTCAGCATGGGTGTCGCTAATAAATATTTGTCCAAATTCATCTTGGTCAACAAGGGATATAATCTGACTAACACGGTTTTCATCAAGCTTATCAAAAATATCATCTAGGAGTAAAATAGGTGTGTGTCCTGCTTGAGCTTTTATAAAATCAAATTGAGCTAATTTTAAAGCGATCAAGAATGATTTTTGTTGCCCTTGACTCCCAAATTTTTTTATGGGGTAATTCCCAATCTCAAAACTTAAATCGTCTTTATGAGTTCCAACAGATGTGTATTGTAGCGCTTTATCTTTGTTTAAATTTTCAGCGAAAAGTGTTTCTAAGTCTTTGTCTAGTAGTTGACTTTGATAGCTGAGGTTAATTTCTTCTTTCCCTCCAGAAATAGAAGCATATCTTTCTTTAAAAATCGGAATAAAAGTTTCTAAGAAGTCTTTTCTTGCATCGTATATTTTGTGGCCATATTCGTGCAATTGCTGATTGTAAATAGCTAATGTGTCAGAATTAAAAGTATTATTTAATGCGAAATACTTTAAAAGTGAGTTTCGTTGCGCCAATACTTTATTATAATTAATAAGATTTTGTAAATATGGTTTGTTGCTTTGTGAGATAACACTGTCGATAAATTTACGTCTCGTCTCACTTCCTTCAATAATTAAGTCTCTATCAGCTGGAGAAATAATGACTAAAGGGATAAATCCGACATGTTCTGAGAGTTTATCATAAATTTTTCCGTTACGTTTTATAATCTTTTTCTGACCTTTTTTTAGGCTACAAATGATTTTTTCCTGCTTTTCGTCCCTTGTAAATTCACCGTCAATTACAAAAAAACTTTCTCCGTGTTTAATATTTTGTGAAGCTACAGGATTAAAATAACTTTTCCCAGTGGAAAGTAGGTATATCGCATCGAGAGCGTTTGTTTTACCAATACCATTTGGGCCAACAAAACAGTTGATTTTGGCATCGAATTCGAACTGCTGCGAAGCGAAGTTTTTAAAGTTTATAAGAGATAATTTTTGTAATTGCATTTGTAGGATACTACTTTGTTTAAATTCTTAGCTTTCTAACAAGTTGCAAATTATTGAAAATAATCAAATAAATTCCCTTTCCTATTTCAATAAAAATTTTATTTTTGCGAGGCTTAATTAAATATAGACATGGCAACGTACAAGAAAAGAGGCTATAAAAAACCATCACATTCTGAAGAAAATTTAGATAATGTAAATTATGATGGTCAGAGTACAACGGAAGAAGTTTTTAATACTTTAGATGAAAGTGCGGGTAGAACAGAAGAATGGGTAGCTAGAAACCAGAAATATATATTGGGAGGAATAGGAGCTGTTGTACTTGTAGTACTTGCTTTTTTAGGATACCAACAATTTATTTTACAACCTAAAGAGGCAGAAGCTTCTAACGAAATGTTTTTTGCTCAACAATATTTTGATGAGGCAGTAAATAGTACTGCTAAAGATTCTTTATATGGATTGGCTTTAAATGGAGCAGATGGTAAATATGGTTTACTAGATATTATAGATAACTACGGAGGTACAAAAGCGGCTAACCTTGCACATTACACTGCTGGAATGGCATACTTGAATACACAGAAGTATGATGAAGCTATAAAATACCTTCAAGATTTTAAATCTGATGATGTTATTTTAAGTTCTTTGGCTAAAGGAGGAATCGGAGATGCATTTGTTCAAATTGGTCAAGAGTCTGACGCATTAGAATATTATGAGAAAGCAATTTCTAATTCTGATAATGCTTTTACAACTCCTAAGTTTTTATTCAAAGCTGGAGTTTTATCTATGGAAGCTGGAGACACTGCTAAAGCATTAAAATACTTCAATAGAATTAAAAACGAATATTCAGACTCAGAAGAAGGAAGAATTATAGATATCTATATTGGAAAAGCAGAAGCGCTTTAGAAGTAGTTAATTGAAAAATGATCATTAATTTTATTATTCAATGGTTACCAATTAACTTTACATAAAAAATATGGCTACAGAAAATAAAAATTTATCAGTTTACGATAAAGCAACAATCCCAAATGCGAAAGACTTTCGATTTGGGATTGTTGTTTCAGAATGGAATTCAGAAATAACAGAGGGTCTTTATAAAGGCGCTATGGAAGCTTTGTTGGATTGCGGAGCTCAAGAGGAGAATATCATGCGTTGGGATGTTCCAGGGAGCTACGAGCTTACTTATGGAACTAAGAAAATGATTAAGAAGCACCAGCCAGATGCAATTATTGCAATAGGAAGTGTGATCCAAGGAGAGACGAAGCATTTTGACTTTGTTTGTAGCGCTACTGCACAAGGAATAAAGGACTTAAATGTTCAATACGATACTCCCGTAATATTTTGTGTACTTACCGATAATACGATGCAACAAGCCATTGATAGAAGCGGAGGGAAACACGGAAACAAAGGAACAGAAGCTGCAATTGCTGCAATCAAAATGGCTGTGCTAGGAAACTAATCTAGCATTTACATACTTAAAAACATTATTATAATAATACGAACTTGAAGTTATTATGTGTTAATAACTTGGGTGTTTTGGGTGCTTTTTGTTGAACTAAGTTACGATAAATTACTGCTTGTTTATTAAGGTGTTTTTCTGCTGATAAATTTTTATCTTTATGGGGAATTTGGGGGCGTGAACAATCTTTATGCTAGGATAATCTTAATAACTTTTAAGAGTAATTACACGTAATTCTATTCCTTTTTAAGTAATTTTGATATTTACCTCAATATACAGATATTGTAGACTTAATGGCATGCTTTTTAGTTTGGCATTATTATTTCATTTATAATTTTAAAAAAACAGAAACCGTGGGACTTCCATCACTTTTTAAGTCGAGAGCCAATAAAGCGTATAACTATACGCCTAGGTATTATGATGAAAGAAAAGAACGTTTAGAAAATCTTATGAAAAGTAAGGAACCACGTTCTAATGAAGATTATTTTAAGGGATATCGTAAGAAGTCTTATCGTGATGATTGGAAAACGGTAAGATCTACTTCTTCAAGTATGAATGGGAGGATTCGTTTTATAGTAATTTTGATTTTTTTACTGATGTTCGCAATGGTAGCAGTAAGATATATTAATTTAGATACAATTATTTAATGGCAGATATTATTCAGCTTTTACCCGACCATGTTGCAAATCAAATTGCGGCTGGAGAAGTGGTACAAAGACCAGCATCTGTTGTAAAAGAACTTATTGAAAATGCTGTAGATGCAGGGAGCACTTCCATAAAACTAATCGTTAAGAACGCAGGTAAAACACTTATTCAAGTTGTAGATGACGGAAAAGGAATGAGTGCTACAGATGCGCGTTTATCTTTTGAACGTCATGCTACTTCCAAAATAAAAGCTGCCGAAGATTTATTTCAATTACATACAAAAGGATTTCGTGGAGAAGCATTAGCTTCTATCGCTGCGATTTCTCATGTTGAAATGAATACAAGGCAAGAAGATGATGAGGTTGGTACACAGCTAAAGATTGAAGGAAGTAAAATAGTAGACCAAGGGGTTACAGTAACTCCCGTGGGAACTTCTTTATTGGTTAAAAACTTGTTTTTTAATATTCCTGCAAGAAGAAATTTCTTAAAATCGGATACGGTAGAGTTAAGGCATATTATTGATGAATTTCAGCGTGTGGCGTTAGCACACCCGAATATTCAGTTTGATTTTTATAATAATGGGAGTGAACTTTTTAATCTTCCAGCGTCTAATTTACGCCAGCGAATAGTTCATATTTTTGGAGGAAAAACGAATGAAAAATTAGTTCCTGTTGAGGAGGATACGGAAGTAGTAAATTTAAGTGGTTTTATCTGTAAACCTGAATTTGCGAAGAAAACACGTGGAGAGCAGTTCTTTTTTGTGAACAACCGTTTTGTGAAAAACTCTTATTTACATCATGCCGTTTGTGCTGCTTTTGAAGGTTTGATAAAAGAACAGACACATCCGAGCTATTTTTTGTTTTTAGAAGTAGATCCATCAGGAATCGATATTAATATACATCCTACTAAAACGGAAGTTAAGTTTGACGATGAGCACGCACTATACGCTATTTTACGAGCTTCTGTAAAGCATAGTTTAGGGCAGTTTAATGTGGCGCCTGTATTAGATTTTGAAAGAGATGCTAACTTAGATACACCTTATAATTATAAAAGTAAGAATGCCGATTTTCCAACGGTAGAAGTAGATGCTAATTTTAATCCGTTCGAAAAGGAATCTAAAGGCAGTATTAATGTTGGTTATCAGAAGAGAGAAAAGCCACAGGCTAGTTGGGAGAATTTATATGTCGGCTTAGAGAAAAAATCAGATTTTAGTTCTATTGAGTTTGAATCTGAAGAAGTTACAGGGTCTTTGTTTAATAATACTAAAGAGCAAGAAGTATCTGCCACTAGTTACCAATTGCATAAAAAGTATATTGTAACGACTATTAAATCGGGAATGGTAATTATAAACCAACACCGAGCGCACCAAAGAGTATTATATGAGCAATATTTAAAGAATATAACAATAGATAAAGGTGTGAGTCAGCAATTATTATTTCCTTTAAAATTAAGTTTTACAAAGACGGAAATAGCACTTTTAAAAGAATTAAAAGACAGTTTAGAGAATACAGGTTTTTTATTTTCTAATTTTAAAGATGAGGAAGTCGAAGTCAGCGGGATTCCTTTAAATATATCAGAAAGCGAAGTAGGGATTATTGTAGATCAGTTATTGTCCGATTTCCAATCGGAAGTACCAGAGTCTTCTTTATCTCAAGCAGATATTTTAGCAAAAGCAATGTGTAAAACACTTGCAGTAAAAAGTGGAGAAGTGTTGAATGTGGCATCTCAAGAAGTGTTAGTTAATAATCTTTTTGCGACCAAAGAGCCAACAGTTTCCCCTTTTAATAAGCCAACATATATTACTATGACGGTGGAAGAAATAGATAAACGATTTTTATAAAACTAAATTCCAAGCAATGGGAAGAGTTACCGATGCTGTTAAGCATTTATTAATCATTAATGTGTTGTTTTTTATAGCAACGCAACTTTTAGGTCAACAAATGTATGATTTGTTTTCACTATGGTTTCCTAAGAATGAACACTTCCAACTTTGGCAAGTTGTAACGCATATGTTTATGCACGGAGGCTTTATGCATATTCTTTTTAATATGTATGCATTATGGGCTTTTGGTACTCCTTTGGAGCAAATTTGGGGGAAGAATAAGTTTTTCTTTTTCTATTTTTCTGCAGGTTTAGGAGCGGCATTAATCCATACGCTTGTAAATTATTATTATTTTAATTCTGGTATGGATACTTTGATGGCAAGCGGGTTTAGTGAAGCTGATATTATGAGTGTTATTAGGGAAGGAAAATATGATACAGCGTGGTCCAGTGTACTTTCTGAGGGGACATTGCAGAATTTCTTAGGTGCATATATGACACCAGCTGTGGGAGCTTCTGGGGCTATTTATGGAGTTTTGGTTGCCTTCGGAATGATGTTTCCTAATGCTGAATTAATGCTTATATTTTTACCAATTCCTATCAAAGCTAAATACTTTATTCCGATAATTATTGGATTGGATTTATTCTCTGGAGTGACTGGATATTCTATTTTCGGACAAGGAATAGCTCATTTTGCGCATATTGGAGGAGCTTTATTTGGCTTTATAATGATGTGGTATTGGAAGAAAAACCAGTTTAACGGCAATCGTTGGAATTAAAAAAACACACAAAAGAAGTATTAAGACTGAAGAGGGTAGAGAGGATGTAAATTAGAGCTTTAAAAGGGGTTAACGTTTAAAAAAAAATATTTTAAAGCATACAAAATATAATACTTGACTTATTTAAGTGTTATAAAACAGAAATAAAATAACTAATGAGTATAACAAACGATATAAAATACAAGTTTTCTACACTTAATATTGCCGAGAAAATCATTGCCGTAAATGTGGTTATATTTATATTGAATGCTTTATTGGTTTTCTTTCTGCAATTAAGTTCCGATTCAATATCTCGTTGGTTTGAGTTACCTAAGAGTTTTTTTGGATTCTTAATGCAACCTTGGTCTATTGTTACCTATGCTTTTTTGCATGCAGGACTGATGCATTTGCTGCTCAATATGTTGATGCTGTATTTTTCTGCTAGAATATTTTTAAACCTTTTTAGTAAAACATATTTTCTTAATGTTTACTTTCTAGGAGCAATTTCTGGTGGTGCACTTTTCTTATTAAGTTATAATGTTTTTCCAGTTTTTTCGAGGGTAGATTCTCCTCTTATTGGAGCTTCGGCTGCTGTAATGGCTATATTAATTTTTATATGTACATATCTTCCAAATCAAGAGGTGAGAGTCATATTTTTTAATTTAAAATTATGGTATATTGGTGCTGCTTTTGTATTATTGGACTTGGTGCAGATACCAATTAGTAATTCGGGTGGTCATATTGCGCACTTAGGAGGTTCATTGTTAGGTTTTGTTTATGCTAAAAAGCTTCAAGAAGGGACCGATATTGGTGCTTGGTTTGCTAAACTACTTTCTTCGATTAAGAATATGTTCAATAAAGAGAAGAAATCACCTTTAAAGACGGTGCATAAACAAAAACAGACATCAGCATCTAAAAGTAAAGCTTCTAAGAATGAACATCAGAAACAAATAGATGCTATCTTAGATAAAATAAGTAAAAGTGGGTATGATAGCTTGTCAAAAGAAGAAAAAGACTTTCTATTTAAAGCAGGCAAAGAATAAGATACTTAAAAAGATAATATAATACGAACTATGAAGAAGCTTAACTGGGTTGATAAAGGGATTTTCTTTGTGAATACAGTATTTGCTTTTCTTTTACAGTTAAGTCTTTTAGTTCCATATATCCCCATTAAATCCTTCCCAAAGACAGCAATTTTTAGTCTTGCAACGCCTATTTTAATTATCTTAAATATTCTATTTTTAATTTATTGGGTTTTAAAATTAAAACGACAATGGTTACTTTCTTTTATCATTCTGTTATTAGGTTATCAACAGGTTTCTTCATTTTATAAATTTGGTGGCACATCTAATGTGGTGAGTGATTCTTACTTGAAAATAATGACTTATAATGTCCGTATTTTTGATCTTTATAAATGGATGGGGCGTGATGGTGTTTCAGATGAAATACTGGCTATGATAACAAAGGAGGAGCCTGATATTTTATGCCTGCAAGAGTTTCATGACTCCAAAGAACTTAAATTTAAAATGTATCCTCATAGTTTTATTAACTATAAAACAAAAGGGACGGGGCAAGCCATTTTTTCTAAATACCCAATAACAAGTAAAGGCTCATTAAACTTTCCGAATTCTCAGAATAACGCTATTTATGCTGATATAGTTAAGGGGAGTGATACAATTCGTGTTTATAATTTACACATGCAGTCTTTTCATATCAATCCTCAAGACGAAGAGATATCTCAAGAGAATTCTAGCAAAATAGCGAAGCGCATGGGAGCTGTATTTTCAAAGCAGCAAGTGCAAACAGAGATTTTTGTTTCACATAAAATAGAATGCCCTTACAAAACGATAACGTGTGGGGATTTAAATAATAATCAATATTCTGCAATATATAAACAGATAAAAGGGGATGATATAGATACTTTTGATGAGAAAGGAAGTGGTACAGGGAAAACCTATTACTTTAAGTATTTCCCATTTAGAATCGATTTTATTTTTGTTGATGAAGAGATTCCCGTAATATCTCATAAAAATAGATATGAGAAGCTTTCTGATCATTACCCAATAATATCTCAATTACAGATTTAATTGCGCTAAAAAGCAATCTGTAACGTCTGCTAGGATATGTATAATAAGTGCTAATCCTATAATCCTCGTCTTTTTGAAGAATAGAAATAGAATGTACAAGGCAATCATGTAATAACTATGGAAAAAATGAAATCCTACACTGCATCTATTGATATCGAAAATAGGGTTTGCCCATAAATGATCAATGTCAATTATAATTCCTAGCAATAGAATGATGCTTGCTTTTTTAAAATCCTTTCTGAAAAATAAATAGGCAACAACTATTGGAACAATAAAGTGAATCCCATAATGAATTATAAAACGAAGCATAGTAATAAATGAGATTTTAAGCGTTAGAGCGTTTGCCTATTAAAATTCTAAGCCGTCTAAATAATTCAATGCATTTGTACCTTCATTAAAAAGTAAATCCATCCCATTTAAGTTTTCTATAAACCCATGTCTATCATCAAATACTTGAGTATAAGGAGTGAAATTGCACTTCTTTTTTCCTTTGGCTCTAGCTAAACCGCGGTGGTCTATAAAATGGTTCGCTTCTTTTTCAAATTCAGTAGTAAAAGAAAAATCCAATTCCAATTGAAAACATTCAGCAAGAAGTTCTATACTTTCCATGTTCATATCGAACAAAAACTTATGCTTCTTTTCGAAAAATGGAACGAATTCATCTTCATAATACTCAAAAAAGGGAGATGTTCTGTAAGCAGTTTCTATAGATCTCCAATGTTGCTTTTTCCAATCAAAATTATCTTCTAAAGTTACATCTTTATATTTTTGATGCTGGTTCCCTTTGGTGTGCTTTATAGGGATAGAAAGCATTTGTAGTCCATTTGGACTGTAGATGTAACTTCTGTTTCTATACGTTTGTTTTTGGTAATTATCCTCTTTTTCAAAAACAATATCACCTCCTGTTTTATTTATAACTGCCCAATGAGCAACAGAAGGAAAGTATGTTGGATGAATTACAGTTTGCATTGATTAGTTTGTAAAGTATGAATCGTTTCTAAAGTTAAAAGTGATAAAGTATGTTGTTTTTTGATAACAATAATACTACTAACTATTTTCCTTTTTTCGTTTTCTGAATTTACTAATTCCATACCAAAGTGCTACAACAACTAAGAAGTATACTAGGTAAGAACGTGGTTGTCCGCTTCCGCCAACAGTTGTAAATACTCGATCCCAACGAACTTTATTCCAAAATGCTCCTGAGGCATTAGAGTCGTAGCTAAACCATATAAATACAGGTTTCCCAACAATATGGTTTGCTGGAACATAACCCCAGTAACGGCTATCTTCAGAGGCATGACGGTTGTCTCCCATCATCCAGTAGTAATCTTGTTTAAAAGTATAAGAATCTGCAACTTCTCCGTTAATTAGAATTTGATTACCGTTAACGGCGATAGTATTGCCTTCATATTCTTTAATAATGCGCTTGTAAAGAGGTAAAACTTTAAGGTTTAAAGGAACAGTTTTTCCTTCTTGCGGAATATATATTGGTCCGAATTGATCTTGATTCCATTTGTAATCATCAGCATTAGGAAATACAGAAGACATTTTTGTTGATCCTGCTGATTCGATATTTCTCTTAACGCTAATAACATTAGGGTTGTCTCTTAGTTTATCCGCAGCAGCAGCAGTCATTGCAGAGAAGAAATAAACCCCTTGCTCCACTTGTCCAAACCTACCCGTAACTCCATAACGCTCATACATATATCTAGGCGTAAGTTGCCCTTTTGCTTTTACGTAATATGAAAATTGTGGTCTTGCTCTGTCTGGTAAAACAGTTTGCTTTCCGTTGATGTAAACAAATCCGTCTTTTATGGAAAGTGAATCTCCAGGAAGTCCTACACAACGTTTTACATAGTTTGATTTCTTATCTATTGGTTTTCTGATCTTACGATGCGTAATTTTGAAAAACTGCTCCACTGTATCTGTAGGCCAGCTAAAAACAACAATATCATTACGTTTTATGTCTTGTAACCCAGGAAGTCTAAAGTAAGGTAACTGTGGTTTATCTAGATATGATTTTTTGTTTATTACAGGAATAGTATCATGTACCATCGGGAATGCAACCGTAGTCATTGGAGTTCTTGCTCCGTAATGAAATTTACTAACAAATAGGAAATCTCCAACCAATAATGTCTTCTCTAAAGACGAAGTTGGGATTACATAAGGTTGCATAAAATAAGTATGTACAATCGTGGCAGCAACTACTGCAAAGAGTATAGAACTAACCCATTCTCCAGTAGCAGTTCTTGGCTTTAAACTACGATCTTTAATGTATTCTACATCTACAGCGTAGTTAATATAATAGATATAAAAACCTAAAGTTAACACTGCTAACCATGTATCTGTAGTACTTTTTCTTCCAAAACTTCTTAATGTTTCTACCCAAATAACAGGGAACATAATAAGGTTTATAATGGGAATGAAAAGTAAAATAACCCACCACCAAGGACGGTTAATTATTTTCATTAAAATAACTGCATTATATACAGGAACTAGTGCTTCCCACGATTTTCTTCCAGCTTTAACATAGAGCTTCCAAGTACCTAAAAAGTGAACCACTTGAAGGATTAGAAAGAAAATAAACCATTGTGTAATTGTCATAGTAATAAGCTTTGTTTCCTATTAGAATTATCTTTAAAACGAATCAACAGGATTTTAGTTACGGTAAAAATATATTTTTTTTGGTATGAATAGTAATCAAGAGTTCTATAATACCTTTGAAATGCGGTTTTTAACCCAAGTTTAACACATCTTTCATACTGAAAACTCCTGTTTTACCGATAATCCATTCAGCAGCGATTACAGCACCTAAAGCAAAACCTTCTCTATTATGAGCGGTATGGGTTATGTCTATAGTGTCTACATCACTTTTGTATATAATAGTATGCGTTCCAGGAACTTCTGGTTGTCTTAATGCTTTAATTGGAATTTCGTCTGAAGTGGCATTATCTAATTTCCAAGCTTTATTGTGAGAATTGTTTATAATTCCCTCTGCTAGAGTAATAGCAGTACCACTTGGAGCATCTAATTTTTGTGTATGGTGAGTCTCTTCAATACTAACATCATATTGCGAGAGGTTTTTCATCATTTTAGCAAGGTATTCATTTAGTTGAAAGAAAACATTAACCCCTAAACTGAAATTGGAGGCATAGATAAAAGCACCTTTGTTTTCCTCACAAAGATTAACAGCTTTATCATAATTTTCTAACCAACCTGTTGTACCAGAAATAACAGGAACGTTATTTTCTAAACACATAGAAATATTTTTAAAAGCAACAGATGGAATACTGAAATCGATAGCAACATCTGCTTCTTTAATATTAAAATCAGTTGTTTTTTCGTCTACTCTAGCTATGATTTCATGATCTCTGGAAATTGCTATTTCTTCAATCATCTTTCCCATTTTTCCGTATCCAAGCAATGCTATTTTCATTCGTATGTATTTATAGGTGGTATATTAAAAACTCAAACTAAGCCGCATTCCGTAGTTTGGAGTGTAGTCTATTTGATTCTGTTCGTAGTAAGGGTTTAAAGAAAGCTTATCGCTCACATTAAACTGTTTTAAATGTGCAGTAACATTAGCATCTATTATGTTTAACGCATACAAACCTATGGTTATAAGTAGCGAAAGATCTCTGTTCTGCTGATAATATTCTTGAGCATCTCTTAGTGCATCATCACTAACATCTGGATTTCCCGGGTCAATACCGCTATTATTAATGTCATAAAATTCATCATCATAATAACCAGCAATACGTCTTTTATAGGCGTCTCGATATTGATTGTAGTAATTGGTGTTCTGAATATAGAAATATGCTCCTGTACCTATGGCTCCGTAAACAATAGGAACTTTCCAATAGGTTTTATTATAAATCTGACCTAATCCAGGTAATATTGCAGAGAAAAAGGCTGCTTTTGCTGGAGATAATGGATCTATGTCAATATTTAAGCTAGCCAAACTATCTATAGTTTGTTGCTTTCTTAGTCTACGTTTTTGTTTTCTTGAAAGTGTATCCGAAGCAATGGCAGTAGTATCTACAACTTGATATTGCTTAAGAGAATCTTGGGCTTCTTTTTCTAGTTTCTTTAATTCTCTTTTCGTCATTTCATGCGTAGCATCGTTCTCAGTTTTTTTACTCACGGAGTCGGCTACTTTTTCTTGTGCTGATGAAATGAAATGAAAAAGCAATACAAATAAAACGGCAATACTTCTTTTAAACACTATTTAAAAAGTTTTGTGAGGCGTAAAAAGTCTTCTTTTGAATGAAAAGGGATAATAAACTTTCCTTTACCATTCTTAGCTACTTTAACGTCTACTTTAGAAGAAAAGTATTCAGTAAGCTCTTCTATATTTTTCGAAACATATTCTGGAACTTCTGAAGTAGTAGTTTTCTCTGTTTTTTGTTCTTTACCAGTTTGATACTCTCTAACCAATTTTTCTGTATCTCTAACAGATAAATTATTAGTAATAACTTTCTCGTAAATTTCTAATTGATCTTTTTTATTTTCAATATTTATTAAAGCTCTACCGTGCCCCATACTTACAAACCCATCTCTCATTCCAGTTTGAATGATAGGATCTAGTTTTAAAAGGCGTAAATAGTTAGTAATTGTAGATCTTTTTTTACCTACACGGTCACTAAGCTGCTCTTGTGTAATATTTATTTCGTCTATTAAACGTTGGTAAGATAAAGAGATCTCGATAGGATCTAAATCTTGTCTTTGGATATTCTCTACCAAAGCCATTTCTAATGACTCTTGGTCGTTTGCAATACGAATATATGCAGGAATAGTTTTTAGACCTGCTAATTTGGAAGCTCTTAAACGTCTTTCTCCAGAAACCAATTGGTACTGGTTAAACTCCATTTTTCTAACAGTAATAGGTTGTATAACACCTAATTCTTTTATAGAAATACAAAGCTCTTTTAATGTTTCTTCATTAAAATTAGTACGCGGTTGAAATGGATTTACTTCAATGGCATCGATGTCCAACTCCACAATACTACCAACTACCTTATCAGCATTTTTATCTGATGCAGATTTAATATCATTGTCAGGATCATTCAACAAAGCAGATAATCCTCTCCCTAAAGCTTGTTTTTTTGTTGCCTTTGCCATTTAAACTGTTTGCTTATTCTTTTTAATTACTTCATGTGCTAAGCTCAGGTAGTTTGTTGCCCCTTTACTTGTAGCATCATAATTAATAATAGTTTCACCATAACTTGGTGCTTCACTTAAACGCACATTACGTTGGATAATGGTTTCAAAAACCATTTCACTAAAGTGTTTTTGCACTTCTTCTACCACTTGGTTAGAAAGTCTTAATCTAGAATCGTACATGGTTAATAATAACCCTTCGATATCTAAGTTAGGATTGTGTATTTTCTGAACACTCTTTATAGTATTCAATAATTTCCCTAGTCCTTCTAATGCAAAATATTCACATTGAATAGGAATGATAACCGAGTCTGATGCTGTTAAAGCATTTAGCGTTAATAGGCCAAGAGAGGGAGCACAATCAATTAAAATATAATCATAAGAATCCCTAAGTCTATCCATGGCTTTTGCCATCATATATTCTCTTGCATCTTTATCTACCAATTCTATTTCGATAGCAACAAGATCAATATGAGCTGGTATTAAATCAACGTTTGGGGAATTCGTTTTTATAATAGTGTCTTCTGGTTTAACAGAATGCTCTAATAATTGATATGTACCTCCTTCAACCGTTTCAACATCTATTCCAAGACCGGAAGTAGCATTCGCCTGTGGGTCTGCGTCAATTAAAAGTACTTTTTTCTCTAGTACTCCCAATGAGGCAGCTAGGTTTACAGATGTTGTAGTTTTTCCAACACCACCTTTTTGATTAGCTACAGCAATTACTTTGCCCATGTTTAAAATTCGATTTTAGTAAGGTAAATTTAGTTAGGTAAAAATACAATTATTTGTGAGTTTAGAAAATGAATTTTGTTAACAGTTATCCAATACTGTATCTGATGATAGTATCTATAGAGGCTATCCATTTACAATTCAGTTGATAATTATTTAAAAGCCATTTTTAAAACAGCTAATTTACAGCATTCTTTATTTCTTTTTACTGCGAATCATAGCCTCAAGCATATCCCACATTTCTTCAGGAACGGCTTCTAATAAATTAAATTGTCCAGCACCTTTTAGCCACTCTCCACCATCTAGTGTTATTACTTCTCCGTTTAGATAAGCTCCAAAATCGGAAACCATATAGGCAGCTAGGTTTGCTAATTCTTGATGGTCACCAACTCTCTTTAAAGGAACTTTCTTAGCAAGATCGAATTTTTCTTTTAAATCTCCAGGCAGTAATCTATCCCATGCTCCTTTTGTAGGGAAAGGACCAGGAGCAATTGCATTAAATCGCATTCCATATTTTGCCCATTCAACAGCTAAACTTCTCGTTAAAGCTAGTACACCAGCTTTTGCAGTAGCAGAAGGAACTACATATGCAGATCCTGTCCACGCATAAGTAGTTACTATATTAAGTACATTGGTGTTTTCTTGTTTGGTATCTATCCAATGTTTACCAAAAGCAAGAGTACAGTTTTTTGTTCCTTTTAAAACAATATCAATAATAGTATCAAAAGCATTCGCAGAAAGTCTTTCTGTAGGAGAAATAAAGTTTCCAGCAGCATTGTTTAAAAGGACATCTACTTTTCCAAACGCTTCAATTACTTTTTCACGCATCGCTTCTACTTGGTCGTAATGACGTATATCACAAGCTACAGGTAAACAGGTCCCTCCAGTTTCTTCTGAAAGTTCTTTAGCAGTATTTTCTAATTTGTCTAAGCTTCTAGAAGTGATAGCTACTTTAGCACCTAATTCTAAAAAATATTTAGTCATTGCTTTTCCAAGACCACTTCCTCCACCTGTAACTACTATGGTTTTCCCTTCAAGAGCTCCATCACGAAGCATTTTATCTGTATATTTCATCTTTCTGTCTTTATTAATGTTAAAAAAAGAACGTTTATCTGTATATTTAGTACTTCCTTCAAAAATACAGCTTTCAATTTTATTTCGCTTGAATATTTAATGTTAGTTTTTTCATTCTAAATGTAAAAATCTGACAAATGTCATTTTCTCCCTCTTATCTACAGCTTAAATTTGTAATAAATAAGACAAAAACATCCTAATTTAAATTACTGATTATGAAATATCTATTCAAACCTATTGTGTTTTTATCAGCAGTAGCCTTACTTTTTAGTTGCCAGTCTAAAAAAGAGAAGGTTACAGATGCAGAAAGCATTGTTGTAGAACAAGAAATGATTGCAGATTTAACTTCACCACCTAATGTACCAAAGCCCACAGCAAAGAGAAAGGCAAAGAAACTCATTGTAGACATGGAAATTTTGGAACAAGAAGGAGAGTTAAGTAATGGAGTGAGTTATGTGTATTGGACATTTGGGGGAACCGTTCCAGGAAGTTTTATAAGAACGAAAGTGGGAGATGAAGTACATTTTACATTA
Organism: Joostella sp.; assembly: GCF_048266025.1. Taxonomy (NCBI): domain Bacteria; kingdom Pseudomonadati; phylum Bacteroidota; class Flavobacteriia; order Flavobacteriales; family Flavobacteriaceae; genus Joostella; species Joostella sp. The sequence goes on from NZ_JBLXAF010000004.1 coordinate 155,835, forward strand.
AAAAATCATCCAGATAATAAATTACCTCATAATATAGATTTACATGCTGTTAATGGGCCTGGTGGGGGAGCGGAATCTTCTTTTGTAGCTCCAGGGCATGAAAAAACATTTTCATTTAAGACTTTAAACCCTGGGTTGTATGTGTACCATTGTGCTACTGCTCCTGTGGGAATGCATATTGCAAATGGAATGTACGGGTTAATATTGGTAGAGCCAGAAGAAGGATTACCGCCTGTTGATAAAGAGTACTATATCATGCAAGGAGACTTTTATACAAAGGGTAGAAATGGCGATAGAGGTATGCAGCCCTTCGATATGCAAAAAGCATTAGATGAAGCAGCAGAATATGTTGTATTTAATGGGAAAGTGGGAGCCTTAACTGGAGACAACGCAATTACTGCTAATGTAGGAGAAACGGTAAGACTTTTTGTTGGAAATGGAGGGCCAAATTTAGTTTCTTCTTTTCATGTTATCGGAGAGATTTTTGACCGAGTTCATGTTGAAGGTGGTAGTGTGATAAATGAAAATGTTCAAACCACGATGATCCCTGCTGGAGGAGCAGCTATTGTTGAGTTTAAAGTGGAAGTTCCTGGTACATTTATACTTGTAGATCACTCCATCTTTAGAGCCTTTAATAAAGGAGCTTTAGGAATGCTTACAGTTAATGGAGATGAAAATATGAAAGTGTATTCCGGAGAAATGAGAGAAGGGATTTACCGTCCAGAGGGATCTGGAATCCAAGAAGTTCCTAGAGAAGATCAAACGGCTTTAAATGTTCCTGCCATGAGTTTTGAAGATCAAATGGAGTTTGGTAAGCAAACATATATGCATACTTGTTTTGCTTGTCACCAACCTGAAGGTCAGGGTATAGACGGTGTTTTTCCTCCTTTGGCAATGTCAGATTATTTAAATGCTGATGTAAATAGAGCTATCGATATTGTTTTACATGGTAAACAAGGGGAAATTACCGTAAATGGAGAAAAATATAATAGTGTGATGACAAGTCAAACACTTACCGATGAAGAAGTGGCAAATGTATTAACGTTTGTATACAATAGTTGGGGGAACTCTAAGGAAGTTGTTACCCCTGAAATGGTAGGAAAGGTTAGAAAGAAATAATTATATAACAGAATTTTTAAATGACTAGCGTAACTCGTTTATTATTAATTTTTATAGTAGCCTTTTGCGCTATACAAATTCTACCTGCTCAAGAAATGGTTACCGTTAAAAGGGGAACATATATTCCCCTTTATGGTAACGATTCTGTTCCTAAAGTAGTAGAAGAGTTTCAGATTGATGTGAGTCCTGTTACTTATAGTGATTATCAGAAATTTTTATTAGAAAATCCAGCATGGCAAAAAAAGAATATAAAAGGGTTGTTTGCAGATGATGCTTATTTAACGAGATGGGGAGAAGAGGCAACTTACGCTAAGGATATGAATTCTGATAGTCCAGTTACATACGTTTCTTGGTTCGCTGCTAAGAAATATTGCGAATGTCAGAACAAACGTTTGCCAACTACGGACGAATGGGAATATGTTGCGATGGCAAATGAAGATGAAATAGATGCGAGAAAACTTGAAAGTTATAATGCTGAGATTTTATCGTGGTATGAAACTTCCAATACAGAACTTAATGTAGTAAAAAGAAATCCTCAAAATTATTGGGGAGTTTATGATTTACATGGCTTGGTATGGGAATGGACGCAAGACTTTAATTCTGTTTTAATTTCTGGAGAGTCTAGGAGAGATGTAAATAGCGATGCTAATTTATTTTGTGGAGGAGCCGCTGTTGGAGCTACAGATTTAATGAATTATGCGGCATTTATGAGATATGCTTTTAGAGGAAGTATAAAGGCACGATATAGTATGAAAAACTTAGGCTTTAGATGTGCTAAAGACGCAACTACTTTGCCGTAAATTATAGACTTTAAGTTTATTGCTACGGAGTTGCTTCACTAATAGACGAAATTAAATATAAAGTGATGAATAAATATAAATTGTTTGCTGTAATTGGATTGCTTCTCTTGGGAGCTTGTAATTCAGAAGAAAAAAGTAAGACTGAAACTAAAGATGTAGCAGTAACTACTCAAAATAGTGAAGAAGGCTATTCGGATATGTCTATTTATAACCTCCCGTCTCAATGGACAAATCAAGATGGAGAAGAGGTGGAATTAAAAGACTTTCAGGGAAAGGTGTTGGTAACCGTTATGATTTATACTTCTTGTAAAATTGCATGCCCTAGATTGGTGGCAGATATGAGAAATATTAAGAAGCAGTTGCCTGAGGAGATTTTAGATGATGTGGAGATGGTTTTAGTAAGTATCGACCCTGAAACGGATACTCCTGAAAGACTGAAGCAATTTGCCAAAGAGAATGTTATGGACGGGCCTCCATGGACGTTTCTTCGTTCTACGGAAGCAAATACAAGAGAGTTTGCAGCTGTTTTAGCGGTGAATTACACAGAAATATCTCCGATGGATTTTTCGCACTCTAATATAATTAGTGTTTTTAATGATAAAGGGGAGCTGATTTTTCAGCAAGAAGGGTTAAATGTAAATTCTGATGCTACAGTGAAGAAAATAAAAGATGCTGTGGCAGAGATGAGTTAGTCTTATAAAAAATACACACTTTAATTGGCCTATGTTACTGCTTAGTAATGTAGGCCGATTTTTTTATACTGCTTTTTTGAATTGATATGATTAAAAATATAATACCAATTACAAGAAAAAGGCTAGCTAAAAATAGTGTCAAATAGTAATTTGGGATACTAATTCCTGTTTTAAGCATATAAAGCGATCCTTGCATGAAAAGTAAAGCTTCAGTAATAAAAATTCCTGTTAGAAATAAATAAACACCTAATTTAAAGTAGTGTTCTTTTTTTATGTTAAGTAGGTGATGAAAGTTAGCATATAGTAGGCTACTAATTACACCTAACATTATTAAATGTATAAAGCCAATCACTAAGTTTTTATATGCATGCGCTTGCGTAGCTATTACTGGAACTAAAGTAAGTATTTGTATCAGTGTTTTAATCAGAAAGGTAATAATGGCAAAACGATACAAGTTTATTACTACGGGAAGTTGTTTTTTTAGGCTTTCTGATAGTGGTTTTTTTAAGATGATAAACATATAATAAACCATTATTAGCTGTAGAATTACTCCGATTGAATTTACCCAGTACAACCATGAATAATCCAAGTACCAACTTGCGGGAAATGCATATGTTAGTAGTGTAGCAATTACGGTAAATCCATATAACCTCTTTGTTGAAACACTATTTTTGATGTCTAATTCTCTGAATATTAATGATAAGACTGCAATTAAAAACCAGCCGTTAAATTGAAAGTGTAAAAAGAATTGAATTGCTAATTGATAGAGTTCCGATGATTTTCCATATTGAACAACTGTAGGGCCTAAACACCATACTCCAATGGTAGAAAACAGCATAAAATAAATTGCTAAGCGCATAAATTTGTTGGCAGGAGAGGTTGCTTTAATCTCTTTAAAAGCATAATAAGCTAAAGTGTAGCTGCAAAATATATGAAGGGTTGAAAAGCTTATAGAAACCATAGCATACCCCTGAAAAGGGAAGCTAACCAACATTCCGATAATAGAAAGTTGAGTAATCCAGAATAGACGTTTATATTTTTTATGTGTATTATCTTTTATGTACCACTTTACTATAAATAATTGAATGGACAAATATACCCAACCTAGCATTGCAGTATGTGAATGTGCATGCGTTAGGAATCTAAAATTCATCGAATCTATAGGGAGTACGTATAGGAGTCGTAATAAAAGTCCCATTGTTGCTGCAATTAGAAAATTGCTAAAACAAATAGTGATAAATCTCTTTTCCATGTACTGATATAACGCTTGTCCTACAAAGTAATAAAATTAACTCCATAGGCGATTAGAATATCTTAGATTTTAAGTATTTTATTGCTGAATAAAAGGTATTAAAAAACCTCAAGGTTAGACTTTATTTAAAAAATACTAACCCCGAGGAATCTAACTAAAATAATAAGTGATGATTAGTATTAACTTAATACAGCCTCTAATTCCACAGCTTTAGGAAATAAAATATTATTCTCTAAGTGAATATGAGTATGTAAATCTTTTTCAAATTCATCTAGCATAGCATAAGTAATTCTATAAGTATTACACGCATCTGCTGGAGGAGTGTATTGATTAGATAAAGCTGCTATTTTTACAAATCGATCGCCTTCATTTTCGTGTTCTTGCATCATCATTGCAATTGGGTTTTTTACCGTTCCAAAACCTGGAGTAGCAACCTCCTCATTCGCAAGTTGCGCTTTTTCTAATCTTTTAATGTGAGGAAAAAGCACAAGCTCCTCTTTTTTTAGATGCTGAGAAAGCTCTCCTGCTGTATGTTTAAAATGTTCGTTTATTTCGAATAACTCTGGATGGCTACCTCCATGAACTTTACATAATTTATCTAGAAACTGAAGTAAAACTGGGATCTTCTCTTCCACATAGCGATGGTGCGTTGTTTCGATATGATCTATTAATCTACTTAGCGCCCATGTTTTATAGTCGGCATCAGTAGTACCTCCTGTATTTAAGGCACGTCTTAATTTTTCATCCAACTCGTTAACATCAATGTCTTGTTTCTCACAAACATCTTTTATAATTCTATTTCCTCGGCAACAGAAATCTATTCCGTAGTTAGAAAATACTGCTGCAGTTCTAAAGTTTTCAGCAACTACATCTCCAATTTTTTTCTCAATTATATTTTCCATTTTTTCTAATTATTTTGATTTATAAATTTTATTTTTCAGTGTAAGGTCAAATACAAAATAGCATGAAGTTACAATTCCAACAGCAAAGATTACATCTCCAATTGTTCTTAGCCATTTTAGTTTTATCATTGCAGGGTCTTGCATTAATTCTGCAGATCTAGCATACCACATACCATGTTGTATACTTTCTAGCGCTTGCCAAATTCCCATAGGAAGAAGACTTAATAGTGCCATAGCCAACAGACCAATGTTTAAACTCCAAAATGTAATTCGAAGCAATTTTTCATTCCATTTAACATCTCGATATAGGCTTCTTAAAACAAAAAGCATCAATCCTATTCCTAGCATTCCATAAACTCCAAATAGAGCGGTGTGAGCGTGTAGGGCAGTAGTATTTAATCCTTGGATATAGTATAATGCTATCGGTGGATTTATTATAAATCCGAATACACCTGCTCCTAAAAAGTTCCAAAAAGCAACAGCAATCATATAATAAATAGGCCATTTGTAATCTACAATCCATTTTGTTGATTTCGATACTTTGTAATTATGGTAAGCCTCGTAACCTATTAAAGTAAGTGGTACCACCTCTAATGCGCTAAACGTTGCTCCTAGAGCCATAACTGCTTTTGGAGTTCCTGTAAAATATAAGTGGTGAAAAGTACCAATAATACCTCCAGACATGAATATAATGGTAGCTAGAAGTACATTTAATGTAGCAGTTCTAGTTTTTAATAAACCTAATCTAACAAATAAGAAAGCGATTACAACGGTAGCAAAAACTTCAAAAAATCCTTCTACCCAAAGGTGAACAACCCACCATCTCCAATATTCTGAAATAGCTAAGTTTGTTTGTCTTCCCCACATTAATCCTGCTCCATAAAATAAAGCGATTGCAGTACAGGAAACTAGAAATAATAAGATGAGGTTTTTCTCAGCTGTTTTTTGTCTGATTACAGGAATAAGTGGTCTTACCATAAGTGCAAGCCATACAAATAACCCTACAAAGAGAAATATCTGCCAAAATCTTCCTAAGTCGACATACTCATAACCTTGGTGTCCGAACCAGAAATTATCTACTAGATTTAATTTTTGCATAACACCCATCCATTGTCCAATCATAGAACCTACAACAATTATAAGGAGAGCAATAAATAAGAAGTTAACTCCAAATTTTTGAAATTTTGGATCTTTTCCTGATACAGCAGGTGCAATATATAGACCTGTTGCTAACCAAGCGGTTGCAATCCATAAAATAGCTAACTGTGTGTGCCATGTTCTAGTAACAGAATACGGTAGTATTTGGTCTAGAGGGATGCCATAAAGTCCATTTCCTTCAACTCCATAATGCGCAGTAACAATACCAAGTAACATTTGTAATACCATAAGTAGCGATACAACCCAAAAGTATTTTTTTGTGAGACGCATAGAAGGTGTGATTCCTTGTTTTAAAAGGGGATCGCTAGCTGGTGTTAAAAGTTCATCTTCACCACCAGACCTTACATGGTAAAATACCATAAGTCCGATACATAGAATAAGTAATATAATGCTCACTCCAGACCATGCCATTAAATCTGTTGTCGCTTTGTTGCCTACTAATTCTTCAGCAGGCCAATTATGAGTATAAGAGATATCCGAGTTAGGACGCTCTGTAACCGTTGCCCATGTAGCCCAAAAGAAAAAAGCATTTAATTTCTTTATTTTTTCTGGGTCTTTTATGGAGTTCTTAGGAATCGCATAATTTTCTCTCAATTCATCAAAATCAGGATTGTCAGTAAATAGCGCTCCATAAAATTGTGAAAGACTATTTACAGCTAAAGCTCTTTCTTTTGAAATAGTTATTTCTTGAGTATCTTCATTAAAAGTGTTTTTTCTGATGCTTTTTTGAAGCTTTATCTTTAATCCAGCTTGTTGTTCTTCTGATAAGGATTCATAATCCGATTGATATCTTTCTTGAGCATAAGAGTTTAAAATATGTAGCGCTTCTTTATGTAACCAATCTGCAGTCCAGTCTGGCGCAACATATGCACCATGTCCCCAAATAGAACCTACTTCTTGACCTCCGATACTCTGCCAAATATTCTGACCGTCTTTGATCTCTTGCTCCGTAAAAACTACAGTATTATCTGTTGTTTTTATAGCCTTAGGAATAGGAGGTGACTGTTGGTAGATTTCAAAGCCATAATACCCTAAAACGCCAAATGATAATACCATCACCAAGGCAAATAAGACCCATAATTTTTGTTCTTTGTTTTTCATTGCATTCTTTTAATTAAGTTAATCGGATAAATTTGTCCTATTTAGTGTTAAATTTTTTTGATTATGTTTTTAAAACAGAAATTCCGTCGTCAAGTTTTAGTGCTAGTTCTTTTAAATTAGTGTTCTCTAACATTGATTTTAAGTTGTCTCTTACTATTTTAAATTTATCATGAAAAGGGCAAGGGTTATTGCTGTCACATTGCTTTAAGCCTAAACCACAACCACTGTAAATTGTGTCACCATCAATAGCAGAAACGATAGCAGATAGGGTAATGTCTTGTGGGTTGTATATTTCGAAACCTCCATGGGCTCCTTTTATAGAAGTGACCACTTTATTTCTAGCTAGAGCCTGTAATATTTTAGCAGTAAAAGCTACAGGAGAATCTATCTCTTCTGCAATCTCTTTAAGGCTAACTCGCTTATTATTCATAGAGCTTTGAGCTATAAATATAGATGCCTTAATACCGTATTCACATGCTTTTGAAAACATAACTTCAATTAATTTATAGTGCAAATGTAGGTAAATATTTTTAAATAAGACAAATTTATCCTCTTTATGACAAAAGTCATATAAAAGGAGGGATGTATATGATAATTTTGTGATTAAATATTAAAAATTACATCATGAATAAAATAATAAAAACTGGCTTTTTAATCGCGTGCGGATTTTTAATAAGCTGCGGAGGAGGAGAAAAAAAAGAGAAAAAATCTGTTTATGATAATCAGGTTGCAGAAAAACCTAAAGTAGAGAAAACAACAGAGAAAAAAGAGGAAATGGTACCGCCATCTAAGCGAGTTGATTTATCTACAAAGGGAGTTGGACCAATAAAGAGTATAGAAATAGCGGAAGCTATAGATCAAAAACTTGTAACAGAGGGAGAAGCTATATTCAAACAAAATTGTACTGCTTGCCATAAAACAGATAAAAAGTTTATCGGGCCAGCGCTTGCGGGAGTAACCAAAAGAAGAACTCCAGAATGGGTAATGAATATGATTTTGAATCCGCAAGAAATGCTAATGAAAGATCCTTTAGCAAAAGAATTACTTGTAGAGCATAATGGATCTCCAATGGCAAATCAAAGTTTGACAGAAGATCAGGCTAGAGCTCTTTACGAATACTTTAGAACCTTAATGTAGGATATAAAGATGGTTGTATAAGCACTTTATTATTAGGGAAAGTAAAACGGTGCTAGGATACTTTTAAAATAATCAAACTAAAAAAAATGAGATATATTAATCTATTATTTGCGTTAATTGGAGTTGCTAGTTTTGTTAGCTGTAACTCAAATAGTTCGGAAAGAAAAGGGAATGCCTCTGGAGCAATTGCTTCAAACGTAGCCGAACGTGTATATGTGGCGCCAGGGGAACACGATGAATTTTATGCCTTTGTGTCTGGTGGATTTAGCGGACAACTTTCTGTATATGGCTTGCCTTCAGGAAGGTTATTAAAGGTGATACCTGTTTTTTCTCAAGATCCAGAAAAAGCTTGGGGATATAATGAAGAAACAAAACCGATGTTAAATACATCATATGGTTTTATTCCTTGGGATGATGCTCACCACCCCGATATTTCTCAAACAAATGGAGAATTAGATGGAAGATGGGTATTTATAAATGGTAATAATACGCCGAGAATAGCTAGAGTGGATTTAACCACTTTTGAAACTGCTGAAATCCTAGAACTTCCTAACAGTGCAGGAAACCATAGTTCGTCATTTGTAACGGAGAATACAGAATATGTAGTTGCAGGAACACGTTTTTCTGTACCAGTTCCTCAACAAGATATTTCAATTAAAGAATACAAAGGAAAGTTTAAAGGAGCTATTTCTTTTATAGATGTTGATGATGAGTCTGGGGAGATGGATCTTTCATTTCAAATTTTACTTCCAGGATTTAATTATGATTTAGCGCATCCAGGAAGAGGGAAATCTCATGGTTGGTTTTTCTTTTCTACCTATAATAGTGAAGAAGCAAATTCGCTGTTAGAAGTAAATGCTTCACAAAACGATAAAGACTTTATAGCAGCTATTAATTGGAAAAAAGCAGAAGAATATATCAAAGCTGGTAAGTTTAAAACAATGCCTGCAAATTATGCCCATAATTTATATGATGATGAGACTCATACAGGAACTTCAACAATGAAAAAAGAAGTTAGAGTTCTTGATCCAGCAGAGTGCCCAGGATTGGTATACTTTTTACCAACGCCAAAATCTCCACACGGATGTGATGTAGATCCTACGGGAGAATATATTGTTGGAAACGGAAAATTATCAGCAGATTTAACGGTTCATTCATTCAGTAAAATGTTAACTGCAATTGAAAATGAAAGTTTTGATGGGGAAGCATATGGAATACCTATTATCAAATTTGAAGATGTTCTTGGAGGTGTAGTTAAACAAGCAGGTTTAGGGCCTTTACATACAGAATTTGATGGAAAAGGAAATGCATATACATCATTCTTTATTTCTTCAGAAGTAGTAAAATGGGAAATAGGTTCTTGGGAAGTAAAAGATCGTCAGCCTACGTATTACTCAATTGGTCATATTATGATTCCAGGAGGAAACTCTAGAAAACCATTTGGAAAATATGCTTTAGCAATGAATAAAATTACTAAAGATAGATATTTACCAACAGGACCTGAGGTAACTCAATCAGCGCAATTATTTGATATAACAGGTGATAAAATGGAGCTTTTACTTGATTTTCCAACCATTGGAGAGCCACATTATGCTGCAGCTATTCCAGCTGATATCGTAGCTAAAAATTCTAGAAAAATATTTAAGCTTGAAGAGAACAAACATAAATACGCTGTTACAAGTAATTCGGACGCACGAGTAGAACGTGATGGCAACGAAGTGCATATTTATATGACAATGATTAGAAGTCACTTTACACCAGATAATATAGAGGGTGTAAAAGTTGGAGATAAAGTGTATTTCCATGTTACAAACTTAGAGCAAGATTATGATGTGCCTCATGGTATAAGTATGATAGGAGCTAATACTTCAGAATTATTAATCATGCCAGGGCAAACAGAAACTTTTGTTTGGGAACCTGAAAACATAGGAGTTTACCCATTCTATTGTACAGATTTTTGCTCTGCATTACACCAAGAAATGCAAGGATATATTAGAGTTTCTCCAAAAAACTCTGAAAGAGAATTGTCGTGGTCTTTAGGGGATTAAATCCTAAAGAGATGGATAATTAGTGGTTGTTTATTTTTTTTAATAAGCGAGGGTTGTGCCTCGCTTATTTTCTCATAATTAGTTAGGGAAAACAGCCATAGTTCAAAATATTCAGAACAAACCCTTAAAGAATAACAAATGAAAAGTACTGCAAAATACCTGATGTTATTAGGAGTTTTATTACCACTTTTATTGTTTTTATTTCCTTTATGGAACATTACATTAGAGGCGCCTCAATATCCAATTCCATTGGGGATGGATATATTTATACATAAGTTTCATGATATGCATCCTAATGATATTCAGAATATTAATTTGATGAATCATTATGTTGGAATGAAATTTATCCCAGCCACTATTCCAGAGTTTAAAATATTCCCAATCGTAATACTTTTTATGAGTTTAATGGGGATTGCTGTTAGTGTTTTTGGTAATTATAAGTGGTATTTTATATGGTTTTTCACAATGCTTATTTTGATTACAGCTGGTTTGTATGATTTTTATTTATGGGAGTATGATTATGGACATAATTTAGATCCAAAAGCAATTATGAAGTTTACAAATGAAGATGGGAGTATTATGGGATTCCAACCGCCATTATTCGGTTCTAAAGATATTCTAAATTTTAGAGCACATTCATACCCTAGGTTGGGTTCTTTATTCTTAGCTCTAGGAATGGTCGTAGCATTTGTAGCTTCTTTTTTAAAGCGAAAAGAGAAATTAAATAAATCTGAATAATATGAAAACTAAGATTTTATTTATCGGATTCCTGTTTTTTATAATAGTCAGTTGTAATGTGAGTCCGCAACCAATTAGTTACGGTAATGATGGATGTAACTATTGTTCCATGACAATAATAGAAAGAAACTATGGTGCTGAGTTGGTAACCTCCAAAGGGAAAGTGTTTAAATACGATTCTATGGAATGCCTTATAAATAGTTCGCTAGAAGAGAATGCGGACTTAGATGAATATGCTTATGTTTTAACAAATACAAATGGAGAACAGGAGACATTGAAGAATGCTAAGGAGTGTGTTTTTATGATAAACAAAAAATTACCAAGTCCGATGGGGGCTAATTTAACAGCTTTTAAAAATAAAGCCTTGGCGGAAAATACTCAGCAAAGTTTAGGAGGTGAATTATACACTTGGGATGAGTTATTGGCAATGTTTAAAAAAACAAGAAATTGATAGTATGAAATTCACCTGTCTTATTTTAATGACTTTCTTTTCTTTAACAGCAGTAGGACAAATTACAGTTTGTAAAAGTTGTCCTGTTACTACGTTGAAGCAAGCGTTATTAGAGGCATCTGCAGGCGAAATTATTTATATACAAAAAGGGACTTATAACGAACATGAAATTATTATAGATAAACCGATTACAATCATTGGGGAAGATTATCCAGTAATTGATGGAGCTTTTAAAGGAGGGATTATTAAGGTAATGTCTAATAATGTTACAGTAGACGGACTCTTTTTAAAGAATGTTGGAGTTAGCTATACTGAAGATCATGCAGCAATAAAAGTAATAAAGAGCAATAATTTTATAATTAGAAATTTAGTATTAGAAAACCTTTTTTTTGGAATATATATTGAAAAAAGTGACCACGGAGAAATATACCATAATAAGGTAGTAGGAGATGCGGAAGAAGAATATAATTCGGGGAACGGGATTCATCTATGGAGTTCTAATAATATTAAGATTGAAAAAAATATAGTTACAGGAGTTAGAGATGGGATATATCTTGAATTTGTAAATAACTCAACCATTAATGACAATGTAAGCTATAATAATTTGCGTTATGGTCTTCATTTTATGTTTTCTAATCACGATGCATATTCAAATAATATGTTTGAGAATAATGGCTCTGGAGTCGCGGTAATGTTTTCTAAGCACATAAAAATGTTTAAAAACACCTTTAAAAATAATTGGGGAACGGCTTCCTACGGACTCTTACTCAAAGAGATTAATGATGCTGAGATTACGAATAATATATTCACAAAAAATTCTACAGGTATAAATATAGAAGGGAGTAATAGAATTAATTATATCAATAATAGCTTCGAGAAAAATGGTTGGGCTATAAAGGTAAGGGGAGCTTGTTACACAAACACCTTTGCTAAAAACAACTTTTTATATAACAGTTTTGATGTTTCTTACAACAGTAAGATGAATGATAATGTTTTTGATGGAAATTATTGGAGTGAATATACGGGATATGATTTAGATAAAAATGGAGTAGGGGATATTCCTTATCGACCTGTAAAGTTGTTTTCATATATAGTCAACAGAACTCCTGAAACATTGATATTAATGAGAAGTCTTTTTATTGATATTATTAATTTCTCTGAAAAGGTAAGTCCCATTTTTACCCCAGATTTATTAATTGACGCCAACCCTTCAATGAGAAAGTTATGATAGCAATAAATGGTTTAGAGAAAAAATATGGTCAGAACGAGGTCTTAAAGGGAGTTGATTTACAAGTTGATTCTGGTAAGATATATGCTCTTTTAGGGCCAAATGGATCGGGAAAAACAACACTTATTAAGTCAATTTTGGGAATGGTAGTTCCAGATAAAGGCGATATTCTCATTGAAGGTAAAAGTGTATTGAAAAAATGGAGTTACAGAGAAAATATAGATTACCTCCCACAAATAGCTAATTTCCCTTCAAATTTAACTGCGGAAGAGCTTATTGCTATGATTACTGATGTGCGAAAAGAGAATGCAGCTTCACAACAGCTTATAGATATGTTCGCACTAGAAAAGCACATGAAAAAAAAGCTTGGAAATCTTTCAGGGGGAACAAAGCAAAAAGTAAACATAGTACTAGCCTTTATGTTTAATAGTCCTTATATCATATTAGATGAGCCTACAACGGGACTTGATCCAGTGTCGTTAATAAACTTAAAGCAGTTAATTATTTCAGAAAAGGAAAAAGGGAAAACCATTTTAATATCGTCGCATATTATCAGTTTTGTTGAAGAAATTGCCGATGAAATAATATTCATTCTTGAGGGAAAGGTCTATTTCAAAGGAAGCTGTGGTGAGTTAAAAGAAAAAACTTCTGAAGAGAAATTGGAAAATGCCATTGCAAATTTATTGAAGGATAATCATGATTAAAATATTAAAATATAGCTTTTACGATTTAATAAGAAGTAAGTGGTTTTACGTATACCTAATATTCTATTTACTCTTAGGATTTGTGTTGCTTTTTCTTAATCAAGACTTGTCTAAAGCAATAATAACACTACTTAATGTTATAGTTATTTTGGTCCCATTAATAAGTACCATTTTTGGAGTTATGTATTATTACGATTCTAAAGAGTTTACAGTGCTTTTAATGGCACAACCAATAAGGAGAAGCACCATATTTTTAGGACAGTATTTTGGAGTAACGCTCTCTTTGAGCCTTAGTTTACTTTTGGGGTTAGGAATTCCGTTTCTATTTTATGGAATCACACAATCTAGCGTAAACTTTTCCTTCTTTTTGCTGATATTCTTAGGAATATTACTTTCCATGTCATTTTCTGCAATGTCTTTTTATATAGGATTATGTAACGAAAATAAAATTAAGGGATTCAGTTATGCTATTCTCTTGTGGTTGTTTTTTGCTGTTATTTATGATGGATTATTTTTAATTTCCCTGCTTGTATTTCAATCGTATCCCTTAGATAATTTTGCGTTAATAGCTACGATGTGTAACCCTATAGATTTATCGCGTACTTTGTTATTATTACAATTAGATATTTCTGCGTTGATGGGGTACACGGGAGCCGTTTTCCAACAATTTTTTGGAACATCATTAGGTTTTGTAGTTTCCTTCTTTGGATTATCACTTTGGGTAGTTACCCCTATTTTATTAATCGTAAGAAAGGCTAAAAAGAAAGACTTTTAACTATCTATCAATATTTCTAAAAGTGAAATAGCAGCCTCGCTTATTTTAGTTCCAGGACCAAAAACGGCAACAGCGCCAGCATCAAATAGATATTGATAATCTTGTTTCGGAATCACGCCACCAACAATAACCATAATATCATCTCTTCCGTATGCTTTAAGTGCTTCTATAACTTGAGGAACCAGTGTTTTGTGCCCTGCAGCCAAAGATGATACTCCAAGAATATGTACGTCGTTTTCTACTGCCTGTTTGGCGGCTTCTTGTGGGGTTTGAAAAAGTGGACCTATATCTACGTCGAAACCTACATCGGCATATCCAGTAGCAACAACCTTTGCTCCACGGTCATGCCCATCTTGTCCCATTTTTGCAATAAGAATTCTAGGTCTACGTCCGTCTTTTTCCGCAAACTGATCCGCTAGTTCTTTTGCTTTTTCAAAGCTTTTATCGTTTTTCACTTCTTTTGAATATACTCCGCTAAAGGATTGAATTTTTGCTTTATACCTGCCATAAACCTCTTCTAGAGCAGAAGATATTTCTCCTAATGTAGCTCGGTTTCTAGCAGCTTCTATTGCTAAAGCTAATAAATTTCCTTCGCCTGACTTTGCAGATTGTGATAATTTTAAAAGTGAAGCTTCTACCTTTTCAGAATTGCGATCAGCCTTTGTACTTGTTAAACGTTGTATTTGCTGCTCTCTAACCGATTGATTGTCGACTTCTAAAATTTGTAATGGATCTTCTTTGTCTAATTTATATTTATTAACTCCAACAATTATATCTTGATTACTATCAATCTTAGCTTGTTTTCTAGCTGCTGCTTGTTCGATACGCATTTTTGGAATTCCAGCTTCTATGGCCTTAGTCATTCCTCCTAACTCTTCAACTTCTTCAATAAGTTTCCATGCGCTTTCTGCTATTTCATGAGTTAAATTTTCCACATAATAACTTCCTGCCCAAGGATCGACAGTCTTTGTAATTTGCGTTTCTTCTTGTAGGTATAATTGAGTGTTTCTTGCAATCCTAGCAGAAAAATCTGTTGGAAGTGCAATAGCTTCATCTAAGGCGTTTGTGTGTAAAGATTGTGTGCCACCAAAAGCTGCAGCAGTAGCTTCAATGCATGTACGCGCAACATTATTAAAGGGGTCTTGTTCTGTTAAACTCCATCCGCTTGTTTGGCAATGTGTTCTTAGTGAAAGAGATTTTTCATTTTTTGGATTGAATTGTTTTACAAGTTTTGCCCATAACATTCGTCCAGCTCGCATTTTGGCAATCTCCATAAAATGATTCATTCCAATAGCCCAAAAGAAAGATAATCTAGGGGCAAAAGTATCAATATCCATCCCCGCAGCGATTCCTGTTTTTATATATTCCAATCCATCAGCTAGGGTGTATGCTAATTCGATATCTGCAGTAGCTCCAGCTTCTTGCATATGATATCCAGAAATACTTATGCTATTAAACTTAGGCATGTTTTTACTGG
Organism: Joostella sp.; assembly: GCF_048266025.1. NCBI lineage: Bacteria > Pseudomonadati > Bacteroidota > Flavobacteriia > Flavobacteriales > Flavobacteriaceae > Joostella > Joostella sp. Next base: position 171,417 of record NZ_JBLXAF010000004.1, read on the forward strand.
TGAATTCAAAAATATCAGCAATAATTTTCATCGATGGAGTAGGCGGATAGATATACGTATTCCTAACCATAAATTCTTTTAGGATATCGTTTTGGATGGTTCCCGATAATTTATCTAATGAAACTCCTTGTTCTTCAGCAGCAACAATATAAAAAGCCATTATAGGAAGCACAGCTCCATTCATAGTCATGGAAACCGACATTTTATCTAGCGGAATCTGATCAAAGAGAATTTTCATATCCTCTACAGAATCAATAGCAACACCTGCTTTACCAACATCTCCAACTACACGTTCATGATCAGAATCATACCCGCGATGCGTAGCTAAATCAAACGCTACCGATAATCCCTTTTGCCCTGCTTCTAAATTTCTCCTATAAAAAGCATTACTCTCTTCCGCAGTAGAAAAACCAGCATATTGTCTTATAGTCCACGGTTTGCGCACATACATTGTTGTATATGGGCCGCGTAGAAAAGGAGGGAATCCAGCAGCAAAATCTAAATGCTTTAAATGTTTGGTGTCTTCCTTGCTATAAATCGATTTTATATCAATCTTTTCCGCAGTAGTAAAAACCGAATTTTCAGTTTTTTTATCTCCCGTAGAAATAGTTTTTTTTAAGGTGATATGTTGTAGGTCTTTACGCTTCATGAAGGTTCATTTTTTAATCGTTCTTGCTCTGAAGTTTCTGCCAATCGACGTTCAATAATAGGTTCGATAAGAGTTTTTCTAATTTCAGTTTTTATAAAAGGATAGAGCTCCAAATCATTTTTCATTCGGTCTTCCTTATTCTGATATTTATTAGAGCCTACTAATATTTTGTTCTTCTCATTGAATTTTTCCTGTTCAAGAGTAGCATTTTCTTTTATTTTCTTCTGAATAATATGCGCTTTCAACTGCTCTAGGAATCCTCCACCGGCTTCTATTTTTTTAAATAAATCAAGTGCTTTTTTAGCTAAATCTTCAGTGATGGATTCGATATAATAACTTCCATCAGAAGGATTTTTAACCTTATCAAAATAACTCTCGTGTTTTAAAATTAGCAATTGATTTCTGGCTATTCTAGATGCAAACTCATTGTCTTTATGATAAAAGTAATCATAAGGGAGTGTGCAAATTGTATTGGCACCACCAATAATGGCACTCATATATTCTGTGGTAGTTCGTAGCATGTTCACATTGTAATCGTACAAGGTTTTGTTACGTTTTGTAGGAATACAAAAAAGGTGGCATTCTGCTGTAGAACTATATTCTGATACTAATGTTTTCCATAGCGTTCGTAAGGCCTTTAACTTAGCGATCTCGAAAAAATAGTTACTACTTATAGCTACTTTAAAACTAATATTAAAGGATTTATTTTCTAAAATGGTAAAATATTCGTTTGTATGTGCAAGTGCATATGCTAATTGCTGAACCATATTTGCACCGGCATTTTGGTACAAAGTAAGATCTACAGTAATAGAAGTTTTAAACTGCGGTAAATTGCTAAGAAGACTTTGAATTTCAGAAAAAATAGCAATATCTTTTTTTAAGTTGAAATACCAATTTCCGCTTCTTGCTAGGTTTCCAATAATATCTATATGTAAATAAATCTCCGCCTCTTTATCTTTAAAATACGCAATAAGTTTTTTTATAAAGTCCAGTGATAGGAACTCAGTTTCCACATGAATAGACGCCAAATCAAAAGGGAAATCTTTAAAAAGAGCGTTGAGGTCTACGGTTTCATCAGGAAAGACAAAAAGAATACTTTGAGCTCCTTTTTCTATGTTTTCTAGAGCTTTAGCATTCGCACCAAAAGCTTTAGCAACATATATTCTTTCGCAAATATTCCATGGAGGGTTACTTCCAATTTCCATTTCAGTAGGAAGATCCTCTTGAGAATAAAAAGGCTTGATATTTATGTCTTCAAGCGTTTTTGTAACCAAAGTGGTGTTATAATCTTCACCTTTTAAATCGAATTGTATTTTCTGTTTCCATTCTTTAACAGAAACATCTCTAAACTCATTAAAAAGGGAATCTAACATAAGTCTTAGTTTTATTTTATTGGTTCTGGAGTTAATTAAGGCAGTCTTAAAGTATTAATTGCTCTCTAAACTGTCTTCATATTCAATGAGATAAATTTCTTCATTCTCTTTTTTAAGATAATATTCTTCTCTCGCAAATTTTTCAATTTCTTCTTCGCTATTTAATTTTCTAAGAATAGATTTATCTTTTTCTATCGCTTCTTTTAAATGTACTTTTTGCTCCTCGAGTTTTTCAATTTCTTTATTAAGTTCTCTATGTGTAAACCACCAAGAATTTGTGTCAAAAAAGAGCATCCATATTACAAATACCGTAAGTACAAGCACATAGATATTGCTAAAAAATTTAAACCATTTAGATTTCTTTATGTCTTTGAGCTTCATTTTATAACAAGCGTTCGTTTATAATGGTTCTTACAATATCAACGGCAACAGTATTGTATCTATTGTTTGGGATAATAATATCTGCAAATTCTTTAGTCGGTTCGATAAACTGCTGATGCATTGGTTTTAACGTTGTTTGGTAACGTAGTAAAACCTCATCAATATCTCGTCCTCTTTCAGAAATATCTCTTTTTATTCTTCGGATAAGTCGCTCATCAGAATCGGCATGGACATAAATTTTAATATCAAAAAGTTCACGCACTTTAGGATTAGTAAGAATTAGAATTCCTTCTACAATCATTACTTTTCTTGGGTGTGTAATAAGCGTGTCTTTTGTACGGTTGTGTTTTACAAAAGAATATACAGGTTGCTCAATTACTTTATTTTGTTTTAAATCAACCAGATGCTCATACAAGAGGTCAAAATCTATTGCCCGCGGGTGATCGAAATTTATTTTAGTACGCTCGTCATAGTTTAAATGAGAGGTTTCGTTGTAATAAGAATCTTGGGAAATAACCCCAACTTCATTCTCCGGAAGTTCATTTACAATTTGATTTACAACAGTTGTTTTCCCACAGCCGGTACCTCCAGCAATTCCAATAATGAGCATATTAGTTTTATTTTTTACAAAAATATGAATTTTAGGTGTCAATTATAACATTTAGATATTAACACTTTAGGCTTTACTTAGTAATTTACGCTTCTATATTGCATTGGAAGGAATGAGTTCAAATTTTATAACTACATTGATAATCATTAATTTATAGGTTTTTGTTTTCTTTAGTTTGATGAAAATCACATTTTTAAGAAAAGTTAAAATTATATTTAACGATTCTTGTCTTGTAAGAATTATACTCTTTTTGTAGTTTTAGCCCCTGTAATGAAACTACTACTTAGATTTTTTATATCGCTCTCTATTATCCTTATAAGCGGATATAGTTTGTTGTTTGCAAATAGCAATCAGCAGCAAGGCAGTATTTCCAAAATCGATAGTATTGAAAATTCAGCACCATCTGGTGTAACTCTCCTACAAAACGCTAAATTTTTTAAAGATTGCTTTTTTTCTCATTTTGAAAAGAAAGAGCATAAATTTGAGATTGTAGAGAGTGAAGTAGAAGAAGAGCTAACAGTTTATAAGAAAAATGCTGAGCTAAATACTTTTGTAAGTTCTGCATTATACTCTTTAGCATTATTAGCTTTTTTCCCTTTTCCTAAGAAACATTTATTTCACTGTAAGAAATTCTCCAATTTTTTATCTTACAGATTGTATGTCATATTTCGAGTATTCCGAATTTGATTTTTTAAAATATTTGAAGAGTAATAATAGCATTGCTTTTCAACTCCTATCATTTAAAATTTAAACACAAGCTTATAGCAGTTTACATGATTGCTATGGCAAACTTCTGTGTTTTTTCAACTTTAAATATAACCTTAAATAATCCTTACGCTTTAAAAAAGCATCATTTATTATGAAGAATACTCTCATAGTGATGAGCCTGTTTGCCTTACTGAGTCATACAAGTTGTTCATCTAAAAAAGAAAAAGAAAAAAAGGAAGAAACCAAATATGCGGTTACAAATCCTAAAGTTCAAGACACTATTATTACGGAAGATTATGTGTGTCAAATCCAATCCATCAGACATATCGAATTAAGAGCCCAAGAACGTGGGTATTTGCAAAAGATATATGTAGATGAAGGTCAGCATGTAAAAAAAGGACAATTGTTATTTCAGATAATGCCTAAACTCTATGAGGCAGAATTTGAGAAAGCAAAAGCAGAAGCAAATTTTGCAGAAATAGAATATAATAATACTAAGAAGTTAGCAGATAATGATATTGTTGCACCAAATGAATTGGCCATGGCAAAAGCCAAATTCGATAAGGCAAAAGCAGAGATGGCATTATCTAATGTGCATCTTCAGTTTACAGAGGTTAGAGCTCCTTATGACGGTATTATCGACCGTTTTCATGTTAGAGAAGGGAGTTTAGTAGACGAGGGAGAGTTGCTTTCTAACCTTTCTGATAATAGCGAAATGTGGGTTTACTATAATGTTCCAGAAGCTGAATATTTAAATTATACAACTAGTTTCAGTAAGGAAAATCCTATAAGTGTAGATTTATTAATGGCCAATAATCAGCTGTTTAAACACGGCGGTAAAGTGGGTACTATTGAGGCAGAATTTAATAATGAAACAGGGAATATTCCTTTTAGAGCAACATTTCCTAATCCTGAAGGTCTGCTAAGACATGGAGAAACAGGAAGTATTATGATGAAAGTTCCTTTTAAAGACGCCATGATAATTCCACAAAAAGCAACTTTTGAAGTCTTAGATAAGAAGTTTGTTTTTGTAATTGATAAGGACAATGTAGTAAGACAAAGAGAGATTTTTGTAGCTGCAGAATTACCGCATCTGTTTATTGTAAGCAAGGGACTATCCGAGGATGATAAGATACTACTTGAAGGTATCAGAATGGTGAAAGATGGCGAAAAGATTGAGTACGAGCTTGAAAAACCAGACAATGTGTTGGCAAGCTTAGATATGTACGCAGAGTAATTCAAACCGATAAAATTACAACAAAATGTTTAGTAAATTTATAAAAAGACCGGTGTTGGCCATTGTCATATCCGTAGTCCTAGTTTTTACAGGATTACTGGCTATGAAGCAATTACCAATATCGCAGTTTCCACAAATTGCACCAACCACCGTTAATATATTTATAGCTTATCCTGGAGCCAGTGCCGATGTATTGGTGAATTCAACATTAATTCCTTTAGAAACTTCGATAAATGGGGTGCAGGGAATGCGTTATATAGCTTCCGATGCTACTAGTGCTGGGGAAGGAACGCTACGTATTATTTTTGAACCAGGAACCGATCCAAATCAGGCAGTAGTAAGAGTTAAAACAAGGGTCGATCAAGTGATGCCTTTACTCCCAGAATTGGTACAGAGGGAAGGGGTCGTAATTACGCCTGTGCAACCAAGTATGTTGATGTATGTTAACTTGTTTAGTAAAAACAAGAATAACGATGAGAAATTTCTTTACAATTATGCATACACAAAAATAGTTCCTGAAGTACAACGTATAAAAGGGATTGCAAGTGCCAAAATATTAGGAAGTCGTAAATATGCAATGCGTGTTTGGTTAAAACCAGACCGTATGAGAGCTTATAAAATTTCTGCTGAAGAAGTTTTAGAAGCTATGGATGAGCAGAGTATTATTGCAAGGCCAGGACGTTTAGGAAGAAGTTCTGGTAAGAAATCTCAAGCCTTAGAATATGTACTTACTTATGAAGGAAGGTATAATGAAGCCGAAGATTATAAGAATATAATTATTAAGGCGAATGAAGACGGGGAGATTTTAAAATTAAAAGATATTGCAGATGTAGAACTCGGAAGTGAGTTTTTTGATATTTATTCCAATTTAGATGGAGATCCAGCTGCTTCGATTGTATTAAAACAAACTTTTGGAAGTAATGGTAGCGACGTAATTAAGTCGGTAAAAGATAAACTTAAAGAGCTTAAAGAGGATCTCCCTCCGGGGGTAGATTACCAAATTGGATATGATGTCTCTAACTTCTTAGATGCTTCTATTGAGCAAGTTGTTCATACACTTCGAGATGCATTTATTCTTGTTGGGATTGTTGTATTCTTATTTTTGGGAGATTGGCGTTCTACGTTGATTCCAATTATTGCAGTACCGGTATCATTAATCGGGACTTTCTTTGTCATGCAAATGTTTGGACTCTCCATCAACTTAATAACCCTTTTTGCATTAGTATTAGCTATTGGGATTGTAGTAGATAATGCCATTGTTGTGGTAGAAGGAGTTCACGTTAAAATCCACGAGGAAAATCTCTCGCCTTACAAGGCATCTTATGCTGTGTTAGAAGAAATGGGAGGAGCCATTGTTGCAATTACTCTTGTAATGGTTTCTGTATTTATTCCAATTTCATTTATGTCTGGACCAGTGGGAGTTTTCTATCGCCAGTTCTCAATAACCATGGCAGCTGCTATTATTTTATCAGCAGTTGTGGCGCTTACATTAACTCCAGTTTTATGTGCCATTCTTTTAAAGAATAATCATGGTAAGAAACGTAAATCTCCTGTAGATAAATTTATAGATTGGTTTAATTCTAAGTTTGATAATCTAACAGGGAAATATGTAAAAGTTCTTAAACTGATTGTTAATCGTAGGGTTGTTACTTTTGGATTATTAGGAGCTTTCTGTGTAGGTATATTTTTTACCAACCAGGTATTACCAGCAGGGTTTATTCCAAATGAAGACCAAGGAATGATTTATGCGATTATACAAACACCTCCCGGAGCTACCTTAGAGCGTACTAATGAAGTAGCTAAAAAACTTCAGAAGATTTGTGAAGAAACGGAAGGAGTAAAATCTGTTTCTTCTTTAGCAGGTTACGAAATTATGACAGAAGGTAGGGGATCTAATGCAGGGACATGTCTTATTAACTTAAAACCATGGGGAGATCGTGAACATACTGTACACGAAATCATGGAAGAGTTGGAAGAAGAAACAAAAGATCTAGGAGCTGTTATCGAATATTTTGAGCCACCAGCAGTACCTGGTTTCGGTTCTTCTGGAGGTTTTGCTATGCGTTTATTAGATAAAACGAACTCTACAGATTTTCATGAATTTGAAAAAGTGAACGATAACTTTATGGATGCCCTAAGAAAGCGTCCAGAAATTACAGGGTTATTTACATTTTTTGCTGCTAACTATCCTCAATATGAGTTGAAAATTAATAACAAAGCAGCAATGCAAAAAGGGGTATCCATTGGGAAAGCTATGGAGAACCTAAATATATTGATCGGTAGTACCTATGAACAAGGGTTTATTAAATATGGTAGATTCTTCAAAGTTTATACACAATCGGCTCCAGAGTATAGAGCGATGCCTTCTGATTTAGAGAAGCTATATGTTAAAAATGAAGAAGGAGAAATGGTACCTTATTCTGCTTTCATGAAAATGGAAAAGAAATTAGGACCTAATGAGATTACTAGATATAACTTATATAATTCTGCAGCGATAAGAGGACTTCCAGCAGCTGGATATACCAGTGGAGATGCTATTAAAGCAATCCGAGAGGTAGCAGAGCAAACGCTTCCTAGAGGTTATGATATCGGTTGGGAAGGATTATCTTATGATGAAGCTTCTCGAGGAAACGAATCGTTATACATCTTTGGTGTTGTATTAATATTCGTGTATTTGGTATTAGCAGCTCAATACGAAAGTTTCTTATTACCATTGGCAGTTATTCTTTCATTACCAGTTGGTGTTTTTGGTTCTTTTTTACTACTGAAATTAACAGGATTAGCGAACGATGTTTATGCACAAATTGGTGTAATCATGCTGGTCGGGTTATTAGGTAAAAATGCCGTATTGATTGTAGAGTTTGCAGTTCAGAAACGTAGGGAAGGAGCATCTATTGTAGATGCCGCAATTGAAGGAGCAAGAGTACGTTTTAGACCTATTTTGATGACCTCATTTGCCTTTGTTGCAGGATTAATTCCGTTAGTAATTGCAACTGGTGCTGGAGCAATTGGTAATAGAACAATTGGTAGTTCTGCCATGGGAGGAATGCTTATAGGTACAATCTTGGGAGTTTTAGTAATTCCTGGGTTGTATTATGTCTTTGCTAAAATGTCTGATGGGCGTGAGCTTATAAAAGATGAAAGTACAGAACCTGTTTCTGAAGAGTTTATGCGTACAGGAGAAGGAGAGAGAAAAACAGAAAAGAAGCTTCGCAAAATAGATAAGCTCATGAAAAAATTAATGAAAAAACCTGACGATGAACAATAAAAAGGGAATTATGTTACAGTATAAAAAAACATATCTGGTTGGGATTATTGCGATAACGACCCTTTATTCTTGTGTACCAGCTATTAAAAGTATGGAAGCGGACACTTCTGAGCTAGAGCAGTTGGAGACTCAGTCTAATGATACGCTAAATACAGCACGTGTAAAGTGGCAGGACTATTTTACAGATCCTTACCTCGATACGTTAATAGGAGAAGCACTAGAAAACAATCAAGAGTTAAATATCACTTTGCAAGAAATCCAAATCGCAAAAAGTGAAGTAAGAGCTAAGAAAGGGGAATATATGCCCTCTATTGGTTTAGGTGCTGGAGCCGGTATCGATAAAAGAGCTCGATATACAAGTTTAGGAGCAAACGATGCAACTACAGATATTAGACCAGGTGAAGAGATGCCAGACCCTTTACCAGATTTTATGCTTGGCGCTCATGCTTCATGGGAAGTTGATATTTGGGGTAAATTACATACAGCCAAGAAAGCTGCGGTAAGTAGATATCTTTCAAGTGTAGAAGGGAAGAATTTTGTAATTACAAATCTAATTGCAGAAATAGCTAATTCCTATTATGAGTTGCTTGCTTTGGATAATCAATTAGCAATTGTAAAGCAGAATGTCGAAATTCAGTCGAATGCGTTACGTATAGTTAAGCTTCAGAAGGAAGCAGCACGAGTTACAGAATTAGCAGTTCGTAAGTTTGAAGCAGAGGTACTACATACCAAGAGCTTGCAATATGATATTCAGCAGCAAATAACAGAAACTGAAAATAAGATCAATTTCTTAGCTGGGAGATATCCTCAGACGATAGAAAGAGATTCAAAATCGTTTTCAGATTTAACACCTATAGAAGTGCATACTGGACTCCCGTCTCAATTACTAGAAAATCGTCCAGATGTTAAGCAAGCAGAATTAGAGCTCGCAGCTTCAAAATTAGATGTTAAAGTAGCTAAGAAAAGGTTTTATCCGAGTTTAGATATTTCCGCAGCCATAGGTTATCAAGCTTTTGATACAAAGTATTTGTTTACATCGCCAGAATCTTTACTGTATAATATCGCAGGAGAATTAACAGCTCCTTTAATTAATAGAAGTGCTATTAAAGCAGATTATTACAGTGCAAACGCAAAGCAAATTCAAGCTGTGTACAATTATGAGCAAACCGTGTTAAACGCTTATATAGAGGTTGCAAATCAGTTAGCTAAGATTGATAATATTAAGCAGAGTTATGACCTCAAATCTGAGGAAGTTGCAGCACTTAATAAATCGATAGAAATTTCTAATGTACTTTTTAAATCTGCTAGAGCGGATTATATGGAAGTGTTATTAACACAGCGTGATGCTTTAGATTCGAAGTTTGAACTCGTAGAGACTAAAATGCAACAAATGAATGCCATGGTAGATATGTACCGTGCGCTAGGAGGTGGATGGAACTAACATTCGCTTTCTTATAACGATCCATACTTTAGTGTTAAGCAAGGTTCCCTCATTCTTGCATTTAATGTTGGATTAGTTTTTTTTTGATTAGTTTTTTTGGTGCGAGCTCGCTTAACAGTGAGCTCAATCCAAAATTAAAACTTTAAAGAGCCTTCAGAATATTTGTATTCTGAAGGCTCTTTTTATGATGTTAAAGAATAAATAAAGTGTGCTAAACTTATTATAAACTAACTGATAGTTATTGTGTTACGGTTTTTGGTGTGTAATTTTAAGTAATAGTAACCACGAAACTAAGATTATGAAAAAAGAAGAATTAATAAAAGTATTGTATGAATGTGTGGCCACATGTAATTCTTGTGCTGATGCTTGTTTAGATGAATCTATGAATATGAGTAATTGCATTAGGTTAGATAACGTGTGTGCTACAACTTGCAACGCTCTTGCAGAAGTACTATCTACTAATTTTAAAGAAGTATCAGGATTAATTAACTACTGCTTCTTTGTTTGTCAGCAATGTGAAAAGGAATGTGAAAAACACGATATGATACACTGCAAGGAATGTGCTGAAACATGCAAAAAATGTGCTCAAGCTTGTCAAGAGTATTTACAAGGACATGAATAATTAACTCTAAAATCATTGAAACATGCCAAATCCAAGAATAAAAAATGAAGATCAATACGAAGCGCTCCGAGATAAAGGATATAGTAAGGAGAAGTCTGCAAGAATAGCAAACTCTCCCAATGCTGGAAAAAGGGGAGGAGAAGCTAAACTATATGAGGAGTGGACAAAAGATGACTTATATGATCAAGCTAAGAATGTTGGTATTTCTGGTCGTTCAAAAATGAATAAAAAGGAATTGATTAAAGCGTTGAGGAATAATTGATTTTTTTAATGGAATATTAGCTGGTCATTAATAAATAAAAGTTAAATCCTTTTTTGTTTCTAACTGATTGTTTAGTTTTATACTGAAATTAAATATTTATGCCGCGTACGAAGAAATATAACGAGCAAGAAGTCATAGAAAAGGCGATGAATTTATTCTGGAAAAATGGTTATGAATTAACCTCTATGCAAATGCTCGAAAAAGAAATGGGAATAAACAAATTCTCTATTTATTCAAGCTTTGGGAGTAAGGAAGGGGTGTTTTTAAAAAGTATAAATTGTTATAAGCTTAAATTAAATAGTTTACTCAATAAACTTAAATCATCCGATGAAGGTATTAGTAGTATCAAAACTTATTTTTATGATTTTATAACGTTTTCTAAGGAAAGTGAAATTAGAAAAGGGTGTTTAGTGACTAATGCAGCTAATGAAATAGGAGCGCATGCAAATGACCAGATTAAATGTGCTTTATTAGACTTTACAGAGGATGTAAGAAATACATTTGCAACAGTTTTGGCAAAAGATCTATCGAAAGATAACGCAACGATAGAGCAACAAGCTGATTATTTAATTATTTCCATGTTTGGTTTATCATCTGCTTCAAAAGTATTTACAGAATCACAATTGGATAATTATATTTTAAACATATTTAAAAATATATAACTTTTTTTAATCCATAACTAACCGATTGGTTAGCTATATAAATAATAAATAAATTCTAAAATTATGAATACAACAAACACAGGAGAAAATTTACAGATTCATACAATTGAAACTGCTCCAGAAAAAAGTAAATCTTTATTAGAACAATCAAATAAATCTAATGGTTTTGTTCCTAATTTACATGGGGTACTTGCAGAGGCTCCGGGTTTATTAGAAGCTTATCAAAACATTCATGAGCTGTTTGTAAATTCATCTTTTAACAATGATGAAATAACAGTGGTTTGGCAAACTATAAATGTGGAACACGAATGCCATTACTGTGTACCAGCACATACAGCTATTGCAAAGATGATGAAAGTGGATGATGAGATAACAGAAGCATTACGTAATAAAACTGAATTGCCTATGCAGAAGTTGGAGGCTTTACGTAAGATGACATTATCAATGGTAAGGAATAGAGGTAATGTTTCAAAAGAGGAAATTCAGGCGTTTTACAATGCAGACTTTAACCAAAGACATTTATTAGAAATTATACTTGGGATTTCTCAAAAAACAATAAGTAATTATACAAATCATATTGCAGAGACACCTTTAGATAAAGGTTTTGAGAAGTACGCTTGGAATAAATAAACTTAATAAGTAAAGGTGTTGCAAAAGAGAGTCAGCACCTTTACTTATTTTATATCTAAACATATAGGAAATTGAAAAATAACAGAAGGAGTTTTATTAAAAACTTAGGAGTTATGGGCTCTTCGTCAATTTTAATGCCCAATATTATATTAGGACAACGAAAAGAAAACAACATGGAACCAATAATAAAAGAAAGACCAAAAGTTTTATTTTTTGATGTAAATGAAACGCTTTTGGATTTGACAAAAATGAAAAATGTTGTAGCAGAAGCATTGAATGGTAGAGATGATTTACTTTCTCTGTGGTTTACTACAATGTTACAATATTCTTTAGTTACTTCAGCAAGTGGTAAATACGAGCACTTCGGAAATATTGGAGCAGCCTCTCTTCAAATGGTAGCTGCAAATAACAATATAAAAATATCAGAAAGTGATGCTCGTGAGATAATTTTAAAAGCATTACGAGGATTACCAGCCCACCCAGAGGTAAAAGGGGCGTTAAGTAAATTAAAGGAAAATGGATACAAATTAGTGTCTTTTACAAATTCTTCTAATGAAGGTGTAAAAAAACAATTTGAGAGTGCCGACTTAACAGCGTACTTTGATCAACGTTTGAGTGTAGAAGAGGTTGGTAAGTTCAAGCCATTTAGAGAGACATATGAATGGGCATCAAGAAAAATGGACGTAAAACCTTCTGAAAGTTTATTGGTAGCAGCACATGGATGGGATATTGCGGGAGCATTATCTGCAGGCTGGAGAGGAGCTTTTATTAGCAGACCAGGAGCTCAACTATATCCACTTGCAAAAACACCAGAAATAAGTGAAAGTAACTTAGAGTTAGTTGCTAATAAGTTAATTTCTTTAAAGTAGATAATTAAACAGAATTATAAAAAATAAACACTTATGGGAGTTAAAAATAAAGTTATCATCGTTACAGGCTCTTCTAAAGGAATAGGAAAAGAAGTTGCTATTCTTTTGGCTGAAAATGGAGCAACAGTAATTGTAAATCATTCAAACAGTAAAAATGAAGCAAAGGAAACTGTAGAAACCATTATAAAAAATGGGGGGAAAGCTATGGAGATCCAAGCAGACGTTAGTAAAAAAGAGCATGTAGTTACACTCTTCGATAAGACGATAGAAACTTATGGAAAAGTAGATGTGTTAATAAATAACGCTGGTATAATGTATAATGAATTTCTAAAGGACCATACACAAGATGAGTTTTCTAAGCTTTTTGATGTTAATGTAAGAGGTATTTTTAATACACTTCAAGAAGCAGATAGTAAGCTAGCGGATAATGGAAATATTATTAACTTTTCATCAAGCACAGCAAGTCTGATGTTTCCAAAGTATTCGTTATATTCCGCTACTAAAGCAGCAGTTGAGCAAATAACAAAAGTTTTTTCAAAAGAAATAGGAAGAGGAATTTCTGTTAATGCGATTGCTCCTGGGGCTACAACAACCGAGCTGTTTTTAAACGGGAAATCAAAAGAAACTATAGAAAAATTAAGTGCTATGAATGCTTTTAATAGGCTGGCCGAGCCGATTGATATAGCACGAGTAGTTTTGTTTCTTGCTAGCGATGAGTCTAAATGGATATCTGGTCAAGTAATAGGTGCAAATGGAGCTATGGTTTAGTGAAAACTGAAACTACCAATCAATAAAATCTACAGGGAATAATTATTTTTCCTCGATAAATATTATCTTTAGGAATCAACATTTATTTTTAAAAAATGTAATCATGGCAAAATTTATAGTGTTACTTATCTGTAGTTTTTATACTTTTTCTATTAATGCTCAAAGCCTTATTGGAGCTTGGGAAGCTACCATTACTTCTCAAGATGGAGATAAGCTAAGAAGTGTATGGATTTTTGCTGACGGTTATCAAGCATTAACAACCTATGATGCAGCAACTGGGGAGTTTCTAAACACTAACGGGGGAACTTGGGATCTAAAGGGAGATGTTATCACAGAGTTAATAGAATTTAATACAGATAATGGGGAACTTGTAGGCGAAGAGATTAATATTAAAATAGCCGCAACTAAAGACCTTCTTCATATTGTTGATAGTAAAATAGAATACAAAAGGATAGATAATGGAAAACCTGGAGTGTTAAATGGAGCTTGGTTAATGTCTGGTAGGGTAAGAAACGGGGAAACACAGTTGCGAGATATTGATAAACCAAGGAAAACAATGAAAATTTTATCTGGTACTCGTTTTCAATGGATAGCCTATAATACAGAAACAAAACAATTTATGGGGACTGGAGGAGGAACTTATACAACCATAAATGGGGAGTATACAGAAACGATCGAATTCTTTTCAAAAGATAATTCTAAAGTAGGAATTAGTTTGAAGTTTAATTATAAATTAATTGATGGTAAATGGCACCACTCTGGTTTATCCAGTAAAGGTGATCCAATTCAAGAAATTTGGAGTAAAAGAAATTAGTCTTATTAACTGAAAGTTAGTTATAATAATGTAACTTTTTAGTTAGAATATTTGGATAAGAAAAACCACTGTCAATCTTGATTGATGGTGGTTTTTCTTATTAGTTGTCGGGATGACAGGATTTGAACCTGCGACCACACGGCCCCCAGCCGTGTACGCTAACCGGACTGCGCCACATCCCGTTTTTTAACGTTCGCAAAAATATAAAAATATGTAAAATCCCCTGTCAGAAAAGAATCAAAATAATTATGAGTTGTAATACTCCGTTGGATAAGTGAACTCTAAAATGCTTTAAGCCATTGCTTATGTGAGTTTCTACAGTTCTAATATGATTATTTAACTATTAGGTAATTACAATGCTTTTCTCTAATTTTAAGTTTATAGTAACTTCACAATTTCACTTTTTGACATCCATAATAATATTACTATGGATATTTAATACTATCTTTATAATGTCAGAAAAAACAACAAAATGAGACTGCTGTTATCACTGTTAATTTTATTAATAGTAAATGTTATGTCTGCTCAAGAGGAGTCAGGTTTTAGGTTATTTAAGGAAATGTTTATAAAAGGATCTGCTAAGACTATTGGAAATAATATCGTGAGTTTAGATTCTAAAGAACCCTATAATAAGGTGGGGTATCATGCTGAAAAAAATGACCGACTTTCAATGGTGTATGTTGATATCGATGAGGATCCAAATACGTTTAGCTCTAGTACCGCTATGTTAATTTCTCCAAAAAATTATACTAGAGTAGCTTATGCAGGATTGTTTTGGTCTGCAGTATATGAATATGAGGAAGGCAAGATTAAAAAAGTAAGGGGAGATTATGAGTATATTGTTCAAGAAGAAAGACAAGAAGATTTTAATACAATATTATTCAAGGGACCTAGTAATAACTATAATAGCATTTTAGGAACTGTTTTAGAAGATCATAAAGATAGTATAGGGCGACCTTATTTATGTTACGCAGATGTAACAAAAGTTTTAAATTCGAATTCAGAAATCTCAGGGAATTATACCGTTGCTAATATGAGAGCAACTCAAGGACACGTTTTAGGTGGGAGTTCTGGGGGTTGGTTATTATATGTTGTTTTTGAAAACCCTGCTGATCCTCTGCAAAAATTTATGCTTTATAATGGTTTTCGATCTGTTGAAAAAGAATCATATAGTATTGAATTTTCAGGTTTTAATCCATCGAAAAGTGAAATTAGAAAAGCGAATTTATCATTAGGGGTATTAGAGGGAGATGAAAGATTGAAAACAGACATGCTTTCTATTTCTTCTTCCACAGCTACCGTACCTAAAGAATTGAGTTCTAAAGAGAGATTAAGAAACAACTTTTTTAATAGTACCATTTCTAATAATGGTGATATTTCTATGGATCGAATTCCTAATAGCATTAATACACTGGGGTTAGATATTGCTTCTTTTGACCTTGAAGACAATCAGTTAATTACGTCATCTACAGAAAGTGTAAAGTTAGATTTTGAAACTGTGCGAGATAAGTTTTTAATTTTCTTTTTAGGATTTCAGATAGAAGTAGCCACTAAAGATGCTTTAGTAAATGATGAGGTGAGTATAGTAAAAGATACAATAGCTTCTCTTGGTATTGGAGTGGATAAAATAGAAGTCCGTGAGACCCTACAAATTTCAAATCTAGAAAAGGGATATTACTTGATAACTAATATTTTTTCTAATTCCGATTTAGCTAATAACTGGAAGGATTTTTTAAGAGAAAAAGGTTATAACCCCATGTCTTTTATTAATCCTAAAAATGACTGGGAGTATGTTTATGTGGTAAAGGGTGATGAAATTAGCGATTGCTATGAGTACTATATGGAGTTGAAAGGTAAGAAAGATTTTGAAGAGGTATGGGTATTGGAGTTAATAAATTAATGACTTTATTATTCGATTTTGAAAGTCAAAACAACTGTAATTAATGCTTATTTTTTTTAAAAAAAAGTATTAACAAACCGCTATAAACCTTCTAAAATCATTTTTATATCTGCACGTTGGTAAGGTGTGTTTTTTTCTAATGGCACTTCTATAAAGCCATACTTATGATATAAATAAATAGCATTCTCAAGTTTTCTGTTGGAATAGAGGAGTACTTCTTTAAAGTTTTTCTCTTTAGCAAAGTTAATACTGAATTTTAATAATTGCTGACCTATTTTTTTACCTTGAAACGCTGCAGAAACTGCCATTTTAGTAAGTTCATATACTCCGTCTTTAATCTTCATAAAGGCAAAACAACCAACTATTGTTTCCTCAATTTTAGCAAAAAATATATAGCCGCCTGTATCAATTATATTTTTCTTGCAATTAGCAAGTACTTCTTTATCATGTGGTTCAACAACAAAAAATTTCTCTAGCCAAGCAACATTTAAGGCTTTAAATTGAGGAGCATAAGCTTCCTCAAATGGAATAATATCAATATTCATTTATTTTCTAATAAAATCGGATACTAAATAGGCTATAGATTTGCCTACTTTCATTTTTTCAACTTCATTATCTAAATTTGGAGCACCTTCACAAATGTGTAGATAAGAAATGTTTTTAGATTTTTTACATTTAAAAATCATCTCTCTAACAGTGTTTATAGACAATCCAGAGCTTGTAATTGCACTACTAGGCATCCCTTCAATAGCATCTAAATCTATTTCAAGTCCAAATTTATCAGCTTTAACAAAATCAATAGCTTCTTTTATTTCAAAGTCAAAACCTCTTTCTTTACGCACATACAACTCCTCAAATGTGTTGTATTTAATTCGAAGTTCTTTTTCTAAAAGCTTAAATATTTTTTTTGAAGTATAATTTTCATGAAGTCCAAAAATGAAATAATTTTCAAGAAATCCTTCATGAAATGCGTAAGAAAATCCATTTCCGCTATGTCTCCCTTCTCTTTTTCTAAAATCGGTATGAGCATCAACATTCAAACTATTTATAGACTTTCCTATAGCTAAGGAAGTGCCTTTTATAATTCCATAAGCATTATTATGTCCGCCACCAATAACAATTGGTTTCTTACCACTAGCAACAATTTTATGGATAATGTTGGTAACTTCAACATCTATAAGAGCTGTTATATTACGAGCTTCTTCAATTTGGTTCTCTCCTTTAAGCGCATCGATTTTTTTTAATTCAGCAGAAAAATCTAAGTGGCCTAAAAGTAATATTTTATTCCCTTTAGTATGTTGATTATGCTGAATGTTTAAGATATAAGGGAGAGCTGTTTCCCAGGCATTTCGCGCTCCAGGTTTTCCATGGTTCCCAATAACACCAATATCTTCTGGGATCCCTAACAAAACATATTTTGCATCAGAATCTAAAAGTTGTGCCTCCAAGGAGTCACCTTGATGAAGCAAACCGATGTGTTCTCCAAGTTTTTCCTCTCCTTTTCTAGTAGAGAGGTATGGAGTTATCTTTTTAAGATCATAAATAACCAAATTTTCGGTCATAAAATTATTTTTATTGAATGATTATCTCTTTAAAGTACCTATAAATTAGATATATGTAAATGTTAAAAAAAAAGAGATAGAATGCAATAAAATAGCTATAAATGATCTATTTTTAATTTTTATTCGTATATACATTTGTGAAGCGATTTAAAAAAAAGAATACTTAAATTGCTAAACCAAATTTTTAAAAAACAACTTATGACAGAAACAAAATCTAATAATGGTTTAAAAGTTATAGCGGGACTACTAGCTGCAGCTTTAATTGGGACTCTTATTTATACTGCAAACTTATACAACAGCAAGAAAGAGACCAACGAGAAATTAAATAAAGAGAAGAATCTTGTTATTGAAGATTTAAATAATTTAAAATCTGATTACGATAGAGCGATTTCTGAAAGTGAATCTGCAAATGCAGAACTTGTAGAAGCTCGTAATAAAATTGCTACTTATATCGACTCTGTAAGTCAGATGAAAGCAGATATAAGTACTCTTTCTCGTTACAGAAGACAAGTACAACAATTAACTAAAGAAAGAGAGTTTTTATTAGTTCAAAACGATTCATTAAGAGCTTCGAATACGTTGTTGGCTATGCAAAGAGACAGTACAAATACTGCTTTACAACAACAATCTATGTTTACAGATTCTTTAATTATGCAAAACACACAACTTTCTAAAGTTGTACAAACAGGAGCATCTTTAGGATTGGCAAAATTTTCTGCTGAAGCTGTAAAAGAGCGTAATAGTGGTAAAATTGTATCTGTAAATAACAATAGAAGAGCAGATAAATTGAAAATTTGCTATACAGTAGGAGCAAATAAAATTACAAAGCCTGGAGCTAAGCAATTTTATATTCAAGTTACAGATCCTTCTGGAAATATAATGGGAGAACGTGCTGTAGCTGCTAAAGAAGCAGACGAAATTAACGAAGCAGCAAGTATTACATACAGTAAAGCATCTAGCTTTTATTATGAAAATACAGTTTTAGATGTATGTGATTTCATTAATAAAGAAGGAGACGACTTTGCAGAAGGAAAGTATGGCGTTATTGTATACGATCAAAACTTAAAAGAACTGGGTTCTACGGAATTCGAATTAAAATAAGCTGACGATATTAAGTCGATAGCATATAATACTCAACTAACCAATTAATTAGAAGAAGCATCGGGAAATCCTGATGCTTTTTTTATGATAATTGCACAATAATTTCAGCGACAATCTCTTCGGGGGTGTCGCCAATATCTACAGTTATGGCTTCTTTTGGAGGCTGTAGTGTGTCAAATTGCGACTTTAGTAAAGAAATAGGAAGAAAATGATCGGTTCTATTAGCGAGTCGCTCTTCTATAAGTTTAAAATCGCCCAATAAGTATACAAACTCTATATTTTCATGGAGGTCATTTCTTAAAACCTTCCGGTAGGAGCTTTTTAAAGCAGAACAAGCAATAATGCAGCTAGTGTCAGATTTTATTTTCTGAATGCAAAACTCATTTATTTTCTGTAGCCACCCAAGTCGATCGTCATCATTTAGTGGAATTCCTGCCGACATTTTTTTAATATTTGACGCAGGATGAAAATCATCACCATCAAAAAAGGAAATATTAATTCCTTTAGAAAGTAATTTCCCAATAGTTGTTTTTCCAGATCCTGATACGCCCATAATAATTATGGCTTTTGCTTTTTGTAACATAGGTAGAATTGTATATCATAAATATATAATTTTATTTGCAGTGAGTGATTTTGACCATCGTAAAAAATGAAAAAACCAAATGTTTAGATGATCTAGAAAAAGTAGTTTTATAAAATGAAAAAATCTAAAGCACTTCCCTTTGTAATATTAATCGGAATTCTTGGCGTTGTTTTGTTTTCTGCGAAAGCAGTGATGGTAAAATTGGCATATCAATACAATGTAAACCCTGTAAATCTGCTGATGTTTAGAATGCTATTCGCACTACCTTTTTATATTTTGGTACTTCTTTTTACTAAAAAATCAACAGTAAAGCATACCAAGAAAGATTATTTATGGTTGGTTTTCTTTGGGTTTATAGGTTATTATTTAGCCAGTTATTTTGATTTTTTAGGACTTCAATATATAAAAGCTAGCTTGGAGCGTATTATCTTATTTATATATCCTACAATTGTATTGATATTATCTCGAATATTTTTGAAGCGACCAATAACAAAGATTCAGTTAATAGCAATTTTAATTAGTTATTTAGGGATTCTTGTAGCTTTTTGGGATGAAGTAGCACTCGATGGAACCGAATTTTTAATGGGAGCAGGGTTTATATTTTTAAGCGCATTGACATACGCGTCTTATTTAACGGGCAGCGATTGGTTAATTCCAAAATTTGGAGTAGTACGTTTTACATCATACGCAATGATAATTTCTTGCTTGAGTGTAGTAATTCACTACGCGCTAACAGAGCATACATCCTTGCTAGGATATCATCAAAATGTATATTGGTTAGCCATATTAATGGCTATATTTTCAACCGTGATTCCTTCTTATTTAGTTTCATATTGTATAAAAGAGATAGGGGCATCAAATTTTGCAATCATTGCAGGTTTAGGACCTATTTCTACTATAATCTTGGCGTCTATTTTCTTAGGGGAAAGTTTAACATTGCTTCAGTTTGGAGGGACGGTTTTGGTTATTGTAGGAATAGTTCTAGTGTCTTTAAATAAATCAACTTACAAAAAATCAGGTTCTTAACAATTTTCAGTTAAAGCTTGTTAATTACTTTACTCGTAGAGGGTTTCATTTTAACGCGCGAAACATTATATTAGCAACGAAACCCTCTCTAATATTTTTATGTCGGAAGAAACTACTAAGTATACAGAAGATAATATACGTTCCCTAGACTGGAAGGAACATATTCGTATGCGTCCTGGAATGTATATTGGTAAATTGGGTGACGGTTCCTCAGCAGACGATGGTATCTATATCCTTATAAAAGAAGTGCTCGATAACTGTATCGATGAATTTGTTATGGGCGCGGGTAAAACTATCGAAGTATCCATTCAAGGAAATAAAGTAATAGTTCGCGATTACGGTCGTGGAATTCCACTTGGAAAAGTGGTAGATGTTGTTTCTAAAATGAATACTGGAGGTAAGTATGATTCTCGAGCTTTTAAAAAATCAGTTGGTTTAAATGGAGTTGGTACAAAAGCCGTTAATGCACTTTCACATTATTTTAGAGTAGAATCCAATCGTGATAATAAGTCTAGAGCCGCAGAATTTGAACAAGGGAATCTTGTAAATGAAGAGGAATTAGACGAAACTAGTAGACGTAGAGGAACAAAAGTATCTTTTATTCCTGATGATACCATTTTTAAAAACTATAAATTCAGAAATGAATATATAGAGAAAATGGTAAGAAACTATGTGTATCTTAATCCAGGGCTTACCATTATTTTTAATGGAGAAAAGTTTTATTCAGAAAATGGATTAAAAGATTTATTAGAGGATACCAACAATGTGGAAGATATGTTATATCCTATCATACACTTACGTGGCCATGATATAGAGATAGCAATTACCCACAGTAGAACTCAGTATAGTGAAGAATATCATTCTTTTGTAAACGGACAAAATACAACGCAAGGGGGAACGCATTTAGCAGCTTTCCGTGAGGCGATTGTAAAAACAATACGTGATTTCTACGGAAAAAACTACGATTCTTCAGATGTTAGAAAATCTGTAATCGCAGCCGTTTCTATTAAGGTAATGGAACCTGTTTTTGAGAGTCAGACAAAAACAAAATTAGGTTCTACAGATATGGGAGGAGATCTACCGACCGTAAGAACATATATTAATGATTTTGTAGGAACGCAACTTGATAATTTCCTTCATAAGAATCCAGAAGTCGCTGATAAAATTCAGCGTAAAATTCTTGCAGCGGAACGTGAGCGTAAAGAACTCTCTGGAATTAGAAAATTAGCAAAAGATAGAGCAAAAAAAGCGAGCTTACATAATAAGAAACTTCGTGATTGCCGTGTTCATTTAGGAGATACTAAAAATCAACGATCGCTAGAGACTACCCTTTTTATTACGGAGGGAGATTCTGCATCTGGATCTATTACAAAATCTAGAGATGTAAATACACAGGCAGTATTCAGTTTACGAGGAAAGCCCTTAAATACTTACGGGATGTCTAAGAAGATTGTGTACGAAAATGAAGAATTTAATTTACTACAAGCAGCTTTAAATATAGAAGAGTCTATGGAAGACCTTCGTTATAATAATATTGTAATTGCAACCGATGCCGATGTAGATGGGATGCATATTAGATTGTTATTAATAACATTTTTCTTACAGTTTTTTCCAGAATTAATAAAAGAAGGACATCTTTATATTCTTCAGACACCATTATTTAGAGTACGTAATAAAAAAGATACGTATTATTGTTATAGTGAAGAGGAGCGAAAAGAAGCCATTGAAAAATTAAGCGGAAAACCAGAAATTACTCGATTTAAAGGTTTAGGTGAGATTTCTCCAGACGAGTTTCAGCACTTTATTGGAGATGATATTCGTTTAGACCCAGTAATGCTTGATAAAGCTACCTCTATAGAAAGTTTATTAGAATTTTACATGGGGAAAAATACTCCTGATCGTCAAAAATTTATTATCAATAACCTTCGAGTAGAACTTGATGTTATAGAAGAATAATAAATAGATTTTGGAGCAGCGTTATCCTAAAAAATATAAAAAGAATATCACAAAAGCGATTAAATACCCTACTAGCCTTTTATGGAAGAGAATACAGAATTAAATCCGGAAGATAATAACAGTCAAGAAACTATTACGCGTGTTGGTGGTATGTACAAAGACTGGTTTCTGGATTATGCTTCGTATGTAATTTTAGAACGTGCTGTGCCAGCTATTGAAGATGGATTTAAGCCTGTACAGCGTAGAATTATGCATTCTTTAAAAGAATTAGACGATGGACGCTACAATAAAGTGGCAAATATAGTTGGGCATACCATGCAGTATCACCCACACGGAGATGCAAGTATTGCAGATGCTATGGTGCAAATTGGTCAGAAAGACCTTTTAATAGATACGCAAGGAAACTGGGGGAATATATTAACAGGAGATAGCGCTGCTGCCTCTCGTTATATAGAAGCTAGGATTTCTAAATTCGGAATGGAAGTTGTTTACAGTCCCAAAATTACCGACTGGCAGCTTAGTTACGATGGTAGAAAAAAAGAACCTATTAATCTTCCTGTAAAGTTCCCTTTACTATTAGCGCAAGGGGCAGAGGGGATTGCTGTTGGTCTTTCTACAAAAGTTTTACCACATAATTTTGTGGAACTTATAGAGGGTTCTATAAAGCACTTAAAAGGAAAAAAATTCACTTTATATCCAGACTTTCCTACTGCAGGAATTATGGATGTTTCCAATTATAACGACGGACTTAGGGGTGGGAAAATCCGAGTACGAGCAAAAATATCTCAGTACGATAAAAATACTCTTGTAATTAGTGAGATTCCTTATGGTACGAATACTTCTAGCTTAATAGATTCTATTCTGAAAGCAAATGATAAGGGGAAAATAAAAATAAAAAAGATTGAAGATAATACGGCTGCTGATGTTGAGATTTTAGTGCATCTACCACCGGGAATATCTCCAGATAAAACTATAGATGCCTTATATGCATTTACAGCATGTGAGAGTTCTATTTCTCCTTTAGCATGTGTAATTGAAGATAATAAACCGTTATTTATCGGGGTAACCGAAATGCTTAGGCGTTCTACGGATAAAACCCTTCAGTTACTAAAACAAGAGCTCGAAATTCAACTTCATGAGTTAGAAGAGCAGTGGCACTTTGCTTCTTTAGAGCGTATATTTATTGAAAAGAGAATCTATCGTGATATTGAAGAAGAGGAAACTTGGGAAGGGGTTATAAAAGCAATTGATAAAGGCTTACAACCACATATTAAGCACCTTAAAAGAGCTATTACAGAAGAAGATATTGTTCGACTTACTGAAATTCGTATTAAGAGAATTTCGAAGTTTGATATAGATAAAGCTCAACAGAAAATAGATGCTTTAGAAGCGGATATCGCTCAAGTAAAACATCATTTGGAACATCTTGTAGATTTTGCAATTGATTATTTTACAAAACTTAAAACGACATACGGTAAAGGAAGAGAACGAAAAACGGAGATTCGTATTTTTGATGATATTGAAGCTTCTAAAGTAGTTATTCGTAATACAAAACTCTATGTAAATCGTAAAGAAGGATTTATAGGGACTTCCTTAAAGAAAGATGAGTATGTAGGAGATTGTAGTGATATTGACGATATAATTGTATTTACTGCTACAGGTAAAATGATGGTTACAAAAGTGGATACAAAAACCTTTATAGGAAAAGATATTATCCACGCCGCTGTATTTAAGAAAAAAGATAAACGTACCATTTATAACCTTATTTATAAAGATGGAAAAGGTGGTGCGACTTACGTAAAACGATTCTTTGTGGCTAGTATCACTAGAGATAAAGAATACGATCTTACTAATGGAAAACCAGGGTCTTTTGTTCATTATTTTTCAGCTAATCCAAATGGAGAAGCAGAGGTAGTGACTGTCTTTTTACGACAAGTAGGAAGTATCAAAAAGCTTAAATGGGATTTAGATTTTTCAGGAATAAATATTAAAGGAAGGACTTCTAAGGGGAATATCGTTAGTAAATATGCTGTAAAACGTATAGAACTTAAAGAAAAAGGAGTTTCTACTCTAAAGCCTAGAAAGATTTGGTTTGATGACACAGTGCAACGTCTCAATGTAGATGGAAGAGGAGAATTACTAGGAGCTTTTAAAGGGGAGGATCGTTTACTCATTATTAATCAGGATGGAGTAGCAAAAACGGTAGTTCCTGAGTTGACGATGCATTTTGAAAGTAATATGATTGTTTTAGAGAAATGGAATCCTGAAAAGCCTGTTTCTGCAATTTATTATAATGGAGAAAAGGAACTGTATTATATAAAACGTTTTTTAATCGAAACAGAAGGAAAAGAAGAATCTTTTATTCCTGAAGATTCAAATTCTAGATTAGAGATTGTCTCAACAGATTGGCGACCGCTAGCAGATATAGAGTTTACTAAAGAGCGTGGTAAAGACAGAAAGCCAAATTTGGAAGTTGATGTTGAAGAGTTTATTTCTATTAAAGGAATTAATGCTATTGGAAACCAATTGACCAAAGAGAAAGTAAATCAGATTAGTTTGCTAGAACCGTTGCCTTTTGAAGAGCCTGAGGAGGAAAATCCTATAGATATGGATGCATTAGACAATGAAAGTGAAGATTCAAAAGCAAAGGATGATGATGGACCAACGCTATTTGATGTTGAATAAATTAGGCTGTTAGTTTTTAAGGCTTAATTATTAGATGCTTCTAATAGTAGTTTTAAGTGAATGTTTTTTATTAGGGCACTGATATTTAGCATCATGTAAGTGGTGGCGAAAGCCGAAATTTATATTTCCTAACGCAACTAACTAATAAGCTACACGTCTATTAAGAAAAGCAGCTATGAGAAAAGTGTTTTTATTAATTCTATTGGGAATATTAGTTTCAAGTTGCTCAAATGACGATTATAATAGTATTGATTGTTCTCTTTATGATCCTGCATTTCCTGAATTATATATAAAGCTGGTGGATGATAAAGGTAGAAATCTAATCGATGTAGGTGCAGTAGATCCTGATGATATTACTGTCGATGCTGACTTTTCATATCCAAATTTTATATACATTCCACCTGATGAATATGCTGAACCAGATGCGTCAATTAGAAAGTATGACAATACCCTTCTTCTGTTAATACCCAGAGAGTCAAAATTTGAGTATACCATTAATATAAATGAAACATCTTCTTTTGTTTTGAATTTCAAAGCAGAATTAACTGAAATTCCTTGTGGATTGTCTTATTATATACCTACAGACGTTACTTTTAAAAATAAAAAGCTAGAATTAGAAAAAGAAGAATCTGATATTAGATTTTTAACGGTAGTCGAGTTAACAGTTCCGCTTTAGGGAGTAGCAGTATATTTTTTCGTTTAATTATTTTTTTACTTATCAAAAAAGTGTCTTAACTTTTCACTGTAATTATAAAAATAAAGGATGAGTAATTATTTTAAAAAATATCCAGATAGCGAAGGCTTTTTTGAAGACTATGGAGGGTCGTTTATTCCACCTTCATTAGAAGTGGAAATGAAGAAGATTGCAGATGCATACCACACAATAAGTAAATCGCACAATTTTATTCAAGAGCTACGTAGTATTCGTAAACATTACCAGGGACGTCCAACACCTGTTTATTACTGTTCTCGTTTATCAGAGAAATATGGAGGTCGTATATACTTAAAGCGTGAAGACCTAAATCACACAGGAGCGCATAAGCTTAACCACTGTATGGGGGAAGCTTTGTTAGCAAAACACTTAGGGAAAAAGAAGCTAATCGCAGAGACTGGAGCGGGGCAGCATGGAGTTGCTTTAGCTACTGCTGCAGCTTATTTTGGTTTGGAGTGTGAAATACATATGGGAGAGATTGATATTAAAAAGCAATACCCAAATGTAGTGAGGATGAAAATACTTGGAGCAGAAGTGGTCTCAGTAACACATGGTTTAAAAACATTAAAAGAGGCTGTAGATTCCGCTTTTGAAGCATATCTTAAAGACCCTGAAAATACTATTTATTGTATAGGCTCTGTAGTTGGACCACACCCTTTTCCAATGATGGTTAGAGATTTTCAACGCGTTGTAGGAATCGAAGCTCGAGAGCAATTTATGGATATGACAGGAGAATTACCAGATAACGTAGTGGCTTGTGTTGGAGGAGGAAGTAATGCTATGGGAATATTCTCAGCATTCTTGGATGATGAAGAGTGTAAACTATATGGAGTAGAACCTGGAGGCCGTTCTTTAGAGTTAGGAGAACATGCAGCAACTATGACTTTTGGTACACCTGCTGTAATCCACGGTTTTAAATGCTATACATTACAAGATGAAAATGGAGAGCCAGCACCAGTTTATTCTGTGGCAAGTGGACTCGATTACCCTGGAGTTGGACCAGAGCATAGTATGCTTAAAGACATGAACTCTGCTACGTATGATATTATAAATGACGAAGAGGCTATTGAAGCTTTTTATGAATTGAGTCGTTTAGAAGGAATTATTCCTGCATTAGAAAGTTCTCATGCCGTAGCCTATGCAATGAAGCTAGCTAAAGAGCAACCTCAAAAATCCATTTTGGTTAATTTAAGTGGTAGAGGAGATAAAGATATTGATTATGTTGTAGACACTTATGGACTGCCTAAATAAAGCTATTTGATTAGATTATAAAATTATAGAAATTGAAAACAAGAGGAACCGTACTATGGTTCCTTTTGTTTTTTTATAATAGTTGGTTTTATTGTTCATTTTTTTAATGAAATCTCTTCATTACTGATCTCTTTTCGATTTAAGGTGTAAGTTTTCTATTTATAAAATTGCTCTTTAATTATTGTAATAGTTATTTCATAATGATTATAAATTCCGAAAAAAGATCTTATTTATTAAGAGTATTTACTATATTTCACTGAAAATAAAAGATACTTAAGATGAGTGAAAAAGATAAAAAGGTTTGGCATAGGGTTCTTATTAATAAGAAAGAATTGCAAGAAGGAAGAGTGGCAACAGTTGTTGCTGGCAATAAAACCTTGTGTTTGACTCACTTTGAAGGAAAAATATCGGCTTTAGATAATAAGTGTCCGCATCAAGGTGGACCTTTAGGAGAGGGAAGTATTGAAAAAGGATGGCTTAGGTGTCCTTGGCATGGTTGGGATTACCATCCGTGTACGGGGAATTCTCCAGGAGGTTTTGATGATGGAGTTGATACTTTTGAGGTTGAAGAGAAAGAAGATGGGATATATGTAGGTTTAGAAAAAGAACCACCTCATGAGACTACAATTACAGACGTAATGGTAGAAACGATGGTAAACTGGGGAGTAACAAGTGTTTTTGGAATGGTAGGGCATTCTAATCTCGGTTTGGCAGATGCTATGCGTAGAAAAGAAGAAAAGGGATTATTAAAATTTTATGGAATTCGCCACGAAGGGGCAGCTTCTTTTGCCGCTTCGGCATATGGTAAGCTCACGGGAAAACCCGCTGCATGTTTCGCTATTGCGGGACCTGGAGCTACAAATTTATACACTGGACTGTGGGATGCTAAAGTGGATCGAGCTCCAATATTGGCATTAACCGGTCAAGTGGCGAGTCAAGTTGTTGGAACAGGGAACTTTCAAGAGTTAGACTTGGTACAAGCTTTCAGTTCTGTGGCAGATTTTAACCATCGCGTTCTTCATAATAGTAAACACTCAGAATTAGTTTCATTAGCAGTAAAGAATTCAATTTTAAAGAGAGAGGTGTCACATCTTACATTCCCGGATGATGTACAGACTCTAAAAGCTAGTGATAGTTTAAAAGCGCAAACTCCTAAAAATAGAATAACACCGCTACAGATAACACCTCCGAAAGAGAGCTTAGACAAAGCATTGAAATTAATGGAAGCTGCAGAGCGACCAACTATTATAGTGGGACATGGAGCACGTTTTCATTTGGATAAGGTGATTGCCCTAGCCGAGAAATTAAACTGTCCTGTTTTAACTACTTTTAAAGGTAAAGGATTGATTTCAGATTTCCATCCGTTGGGTTGTGGTGTACTTGGTAGAAGTGGTACTCCAATCGCTTCTTATTTTATGAATGAGTCAGATTTATTGCTTGTAATAGGAGCTTCATTTTCTAACCATACTGGAATTACTCCAAAAATTCCTACCATACAAATAGATTTTGATCCACTAGCTTTAAGTAAATTTCATGAAGTGGAGGCAGCTGTTTGGGGAGAGATTTCTGTAACAGTAGATCTTTTAAGAGATAAGATAGAAGCCTTAGCTAATAAAGTTAATAGAAAAGAAGAAATAGCAGAGCGCTGGGGAATATGGAGAGCCGAGAAGCAAAAAAGACTTCTAGAGTCTCGAGGCATGGGATTAAGTGCTGTTTCTGTTTTTGATCAGCTAACAAAGCAAGCTCCAGAAAATGCAGTTATGACCGTTGATGTTGGAAATAATGCATATTCTTTTGGGCGCTATTTTGAAACGAAAAAGCAGTCCTTTTTAATGTCAGGATATTTAGGGTCTATAGGTTTTGCTCTTCCAGCTTCAATGGGTGCATTTGCAGCTGTAGAAAACACACGTCCGATTGTTGCAGTTGCTGGAGACGGTGGCTTATGTCAGTATTTATCAGAAATCACAACGTTGGTAAAGTATGATATGCCCGTAAAATTAATTATTATTAATAATAATGAATTAGGGAAAATTTCCAAAGAGCAACGTGCAGGTAGTTTTGATGTTTGGAAGACTGATCTTGTAAATCCCGATTTTGCAGAATTTGCAAGAAGTTGTGGGGCATGGGGGAAAAGAATAACAGAAGAGACAGAATTAACTGAGTCGATGTCTGAATTGTTTGCCCAGAAAGGGCCGGCAGTATTAGAGGTTTGCTCTGATGTAGGATTGATCTAGCATCTTATTTAATAAGTATATATAAAATGGCTTTTTAGTTCACTACAAAAGGGTAAGTTCTTTTCATCTTACCCTTTTGTAGATTTTAAGAAGTTTTCCCCTATTTAGTTTTTTTAATAATCTCTCTTGTTTGAATTATCTATGAAATACTTCAATAAAATATGATAATTCATTTAAAAATATAGTAATGCTATTATTTTACGGATAGGCATTTAATTTTTTTAAACATAAATAAGTATCTTTATTGTAGCTAGTTAGGAGAGAATCTATCATAATTACAGAGTAGTATGAAGTTAATACGCTATTTTTTTTCTATTATCCTTTGTTGTACATTTTTTCAGTCATGTTCATTGCTAAGAATCGAGAGTGCACAAGAGCCACTGTCTAAACGTCAATTAAACTCTAGATTGATGACTCAGAGTTTTATTGCAGATGCATCTGAACGGGTAGAATGGGCCGCAGATAGTATTATTTATGAGGAGTCTAATTTTGAAATTCAGAAAAATGCTTATCAATGGAAATTAAATACACTTACATCATATAGAGAAGTAGGATTTCAAACAATGCCACAATTAGCACTTATTGATAGTTGGGCTTTGAGTTTAGTGATTCAGAATTTTTTAGAATCCGATAAAGCGAAACCTCTATTTGGAAAATGGCAGTATTATGCTCTTAGTGTAGCTAGAAACAATAGCCTTATTGCAGAAAAAAATGCACATAGTTTATTAGATGGTAAAGAATTTGATAGTTTAAAAGAACTGGTTACGCAATATGCCGAAGAAAATCCTGTTTATGGACTTAATTTTAGGCATAAATCTATCAGAGATGCATATTTAGATTCAAAAAATATCCCAGACAGTACCGCTATACAAACTGTAGGAACGCTCTCCGAGGTGATGACAAATTTTTCTAATAGACTGGTATATACTTCGGAATCTACAGGAAAGCAACTAAATTGGAGTACGGAGTTATTATTGCGAGAGCAGGGGTTAGATTCTGCACGTATTCAGCAGGTTTTTAATAGTATGAATGGGAGCTTAGATCGCCTAGTTACAACAGCAGAAACGACTCCAGAAATGATCGATCAATCTGTAAAAGATTTTAGGGCAGACATGCAAGTTTTATTTCTTGGATTGCACAGGGATATTGAGAGTTCTAAAGAGTTTTTTAAGGAAGAACGCATTGCGATAGACACAATTATAGAGCGAGAGCGCATAGCAATAGATAGTATTATTTTGAGGGAGCGTAAAGCATTAAGTATTGAAACAAAGGATATTGCAAAAGAGATCATAAATGATACAATGACTCATTTTAAAGATATATTAAATGATGTCTTGTTTTATTTTGTTTTGTTTTTTGTTGTGATATTATTTTTACCATTTGGTTTAGGATTTTTAGCAGGTAAGATTCTTCAAAAAAATCAATCTAAAGACAAAGATGAGTCTTGATTCTCAGAATTATTTCTGTAAGTGAAATCTTAATAATTAAGCTAAAGATTGTATCTTTCGAGAGTAGAAGATAACAATAAGTCTACACTAAAACCATTAAAATCTAATTTGGTACTAATGAAACTACAAGTAGCAGCCTTGGTGCTCTTATCAATTATAGGATGTAAGCAAAAGGAAGAAAAGGAAAATACTCAAAAATCAGTAAATATAGAAAGTAGCGTAGCTATGGAAAGTGAAAAAACATTCTTTTATGTTGGCACATATACGGATGGAGCCAGTGAAGGAATCTATAGATACTCCTTAGGGGCAGACGGGAAATTAGCTAAAGATAAACTTGTAGCGAAAACAGAAAGTCCTTCCTTTTTAACTTTTTCAGAAGATAAAAAATATTTATTAGCGGTAAATGAATTAACAGAAGGAACAGTTTCTTCGTTTAAAATATCACAAGATTCATTACAGTTTTTAAATAAGAAACCTTCTGGGGGGATGCATCCTTGTTTTGTAGTAAGTAATGAAGAGGGATTTGTGCTTACAGCGAATTATTCGAGTGGAAATGTAGGATTATTGAAGCTGAAAGAAGATGGGAATCTTACGGATTTATTAGACACACATCAACATAAGGGAAAAGGTGCTCATGATAGGCAAGATGGTCCACATGCACATTCTGTATGGTTAGAGCCAACTCAAAACGATGTAATAGAAGTAGATTTAGGAACGAATGAGTTATGGTTTTCTGAAATTGACGCTGCTTCAAAAAAAATCAAACCTAAATCTATACCTAATTTAGCTTTTGAAGATGGGACTGGACCTAGACATATGGCATTTAATCCAAATGGAAAATGGACTTATGTATATGGAGAATTAAATAATACAATTACAGTTCTTTCAATCGGTGAAAAAGGAAATTATAAAGTAGAAAATACATATTCTACTCTTCCAGAAGATTTTGAAGGAGAAAATACAGGAGCAGATATTCATATTTCTTCCGATGGAAAGTTTTTATATGCTTCAAATCGCGGGCATAATTCTATAGTTATTTATAAAGTAAATGAAGATGGATCTTTAAATACTATTGGTTATGAATCTGTTCGTGGTGATGGGCCTCGTAATTTTTCTTTATCTCCAGATGGTAGCTATCTTTTAGTGGCCAATCAATACACAGATAATATAATATCATTTAAGAGAGATACCAATACAGGGCTGTTAACTTTTGTTGATGAAATAGAAGCACCATCTCCTGTTTGTATCTTATTTTAAAGGTAGATTTTACATACTAAATAAAGATAGCTTCAAGAGTATTCTTGGAGCTTTTTTTATTCCTACTACTATATTTTATGGATTATTAAATTAAGTTAAAAAATTACTTTATTGTATTTTTTAAATGTTTTTAGTGTGTATGTTATAAATAATTATTATTAAAAATATAGATTTAATATTTTATGTTATTTTTGATATAAACCACTAAACCTATTAATATAAACCTAAAATGTCTACAAAAGGCTATTTCTTTACATGTATTGGATTAATGATGAACATCATTTTATTTGCTCAAGAAACGAATAAGAAGTTCAATTTTGTGAGTATGATGAAGGATATTCCTAAAGTAGGAATTTATCATATTAATCAAGATGACAATGGGTTTATGTGGATTGGTACAAATGGAGCTGGTTTGTATAGATATGATGGTATAGATTACGATTCATATAGATATGTTTTAAACGATTCCACATCTCTTAGTAGCAGTGTTGTTTACTGTACATTTTTAGATAGTAAAAATAGATTTTGGGTAGGAACTGAAGAAGGTTTAAATCTTTATGATCAAAATAACGATCAGTTTTTAAGAATTCCAAGCACCAAATTTGAAGCAGAATATAACAAAAGCATATCTGTAAGAAATTTAATTGAAGATGGAGAAGGAAATATTTTTATTGGAACTTTTGGTGCTGGTTTATTTAAAATTGCTGTAGAGGAGCATCGAATTGATAAGATAGAGATTGAGAAAATCCAAAGCAGTAAATTAAATATGGATACACCTATCACCATAGAAGCAATAGCTATTGATAGGGATGGTAAAATATATGCAGGGACAAACTTGGGAATACAGGAATACGATTCACAAAGAAACATATTAAAACCTTCAGTTTTTTCTAAAGAGTTTTATGTTAAAGACCATGTTAAGTCATTAATAATTGATGAAAAAAATAATATATGGGCAGGTACAACATCTAGAGGTGTTTATAAAGCAAGTTATAATATAAATAACGATTCTTTTAGGGAGATTGAAAACTATTTGATTTCAGAAAACCCCTTTTTTTCAATTGAATCCTTAGAAGATGAAACGTTATTATTTGGAACAGAAAATGATGGAATGTTTCATGTAGACCAACAAGGAAATGTTTTAAACAATTATAAGGCTAGTAATAAAGATGAAAAAAGTTTATTATCTAGCTCTATTTGGTCTTTATATCAAGATAAGGATAACAAAATATGGTTAGGTTATTATAATAAAGGAGTTGCAGTGTATGATCCTTTGTATGATAAATTTAAAGGACTAGAAAGTTTGTATAATAACCATAATTCTTTACAAGCCAGTTCTGTTACTTCAATAGCAGAAGATAAGCAGGGTAAACTTTGGGTAGGAATGGATGGCGGTGGTATTGATGTGATAGATAGAAAGAAGAATAATTATACACATATAAATACATCATTAAAAAGTAGCTATAAAGGATTAACAAGTGACTATATTCAGGCTATTTTTATTGATAGTAAACAGAATATCTGGGCAGGAAGTTGGGATAAAGGTATTTTCTTTTTAAAAAATGGAACAAAAACTTTTATTAATACTACTACTAAAACAACAAATGGAGGTTTACAATCTGATGTAGTAGTTAGTTTTGATGAAGATTCTAAAGGAATAATATGGATATCTACTTATCATAAAGGGCTACATTCCTATAATCCAAAAACAGGTAAATATACTCATTACAATACATCAGAATTTCAAAAAACTGGGATTTCTTATAGTGATGCATGGAAGGTTTTGGTAGACTCAAAGGATAACATATGGCTTGGAACAACAAATGGATTATATAAGATAGAAATAAAGGGAAATGGAAACTTTATGATAAACTCCATGAAAAGTAAAATGGAAGAAAAATATCACAATGTGACCACAGCCAATCATATTCTGTCTTTGTATGAAAGTAGTGATAAGAATATATGGATTGGAACAAAAGGAGCAGGTTTGTGTAAATACGATATAGCAAACAATACCTTTATATGGTACAATAAATTAAATGGACTTACTCTTGAAAATGTTTGTGGAATAATTGAGTGTGAAAATCAGAATATATGGGTTTCTGGAAACTCAGGAATTGTAAAAGTAGATACAAAAATTAATGAGTTTACTAATTACACTATAAACGATGGCTTGCTTTCTAATGATTTTAATATGAATGCGAGTTATAAAAACTCAACAGGGGAAATCTATTTTGGAGGTTATGATGGGGTTGATTATTTCAAGCCAGGGGAAATAGATATTAATAAAAGCGAGAATTTTTTATACCTATCAGAATTAAAAATATTTAATAAGAAAGTCTTCCCAACACAAGAGAAGTCGCCTTTAGATAGAGTTATTGCAGAAACAGATAGTATTTCTTTTAACAACAAGCAATCTGTATTTACTATTGAGTATTCAGGAGTGAATCATACAAGACCTGAAAAAAATGAATATGCTTATTACTTAGCAGGATATGAAGATACTTGGAATTATGTAGGTAGTGTTAAGAGTGCAACATATACTAATTTAGATCCTGGGAATTATATTTTTAAATTGAAATCTTCGAATAATGATGGTGTTTGGAATACTACTCCGTTAGAGTTAAAAATAACAATCTTACCACCATGGTGGAAAACATCATGGGCTTTAATAGGATATTTATCATTGTTCTTTATAGGTCTATATCTTTTAAATAAATTGACTCAAAACAGAATCAGAACAAAGCAATTAGCTAAATATGAGGAGAACAAACGTATACAAGAGAAAGATTTGAATGAAAAGAAGTTTCAGTTTTTCACTAATATATCTCATGAGTTTAGAACTCCACTTACTCTAATAATGAACCCACTAAATGATATAATGAGTAATGATAAATTATATCTTCCTGAAGGAGTTAAAAGTAAACATCGTATTATTCAGAAGAATACAGCGAGATTACATAGGCTAGTGAATGAGTTATTAGATTTTAGGAAACTTGAGCTTAATAAAATCACCTTAAAAGCTAGAGAGTTTAATTTAGTTGGGTTAACAAATGATGTATTGAGCTATTTTAAAGAAGAAGCTCATGTAAAGTATATAGATTTAGAACTTATCACGGATGAAAAAGACTTATTAGTTTGGGCAGATCTAGATATGCTTGAAAAAGTTATTTTTAATCTTATCTCAAATGCTTTTAAAGCAACTCCAGAAGGGGGGACTATTAGTGTTTCATTATATACAAAAGATGAATTAGTTACTTTTCCTTTAGTAAATGAAAGCTATAAAGCAAAAGCAGTAGAATTAGTGGTTTCCGATACGGGAATAGGAATTCCTAAGGAAGAAATCGATAAGATGTTTGAAAGATTTTATCAAGTAAATAGTTTGAATAAAACTTATTATGGAGGTACAGGTATTGGTTTAGAGGTTGTACAAAGCTTTATAGAGCTTCATAAGGGTAAAATTGAAGTTTCAAGTGAAGTAGAGGACGGAACAACTTTCAAGATAATACTTCCTAAAGGGAAAGAACATTTGAATGAAAATGAAATATATTCTGACTTTTATGAGCAAAAGAAATCGAATGGGAGGTATCTACAAACAAATATCCTTACCAATAAGGCAGAAGAAGATCAACCAAAGGATTCAATTCACCAATATTCTGTATTAATTGTTGAAGATAATATAGAGCTTAGAAACTATCTTAAAAGTGAGCTTAAAAATCATTATAGAGTAATTACAGCTAACAATGGTAAGGAGGGGTACGATATGGCGATAGAAGCACTTCCAGATGTTATTATTACAGATGTTATTATGCCTGAAATGAATGGATTTGAATTTTGCAGATGTATAAAAACAGATATTAAAACGAGTCATATTCCATTGCTGATGCTTACCGCAAAAGCCAAAATTGAAGATAGAATTGAAGGAATAGAAATTGGTGCAGATGCGTATATGGTCAAACCTTTTGATCTACGTTTATTAAAGCTCCGTTTATCTCAGCTTATTACGAGTAGACAGCTTATTTTCAATAAATATTTTAGTGCAATTAGTGATTTACCAGCCAATGCAAATACAACCTCATTGGATAAAGAGTTTATTCAGAAAGCATTAAATTATATAAATCAACACATAGGAGATTCAGATATTAGTGTAGAATCATTGGCCTCTCATCTCAATTTAAGTAGAAGTCAGGTATATCGTAAAATTAAAGCACTCACAAATCAAACGGCTAATGAGTTTATTAGAAATATTAGACTTCATAAAGCTAAAGTGCTTATTCAAGCAGGTAATACAAATATTAGTGAAGTATCTTACACAGTAGGTTTTTCTACATCTTCTTATTTTACCAAATGCTTTAAAAGCTATTTTGGCGTTCTTCCAACACAAATAGAAGTTGAGTCTAAAGAGGATGAATAACCTTATTTTTGATTAGAAAACATTTTCAATTTAAAATTTGTGTTTTATGAAAAATGACTCGGCTTCAATTGTAGTATTTTTTATAATATAAAATATTTCAGTTTTAATTTTTCAAAAGATATCATGAAAGAAAACCCTTTCCTGTGGAAAGGTATAAATCATAGTACTTTTTAGTTATAAGCATACATCTAATTGTTCTTTTTTTACTTTATATGAATTCCAACTATATATGTAGCATACTTCTTGCCTTTAACAAATGATGTGTTTTAAGCTCTGCATTGCATTCTTTTATCTGACTTTCTTTTTATCTAGAGAAAAAGTGCTATGCTTTGATTATCAGTTAATTGAATTATATTAAAAAAAATGAAGCATCTATTGCAACAAATGAAGCATACATCATTTCTACTACATTTCTTGCTTCAAAAGTAATATCGATTGCTTTATTCGTCCTAATTTCTTTTTAATGTTTTGTTAACATTTACGTAATGAAAAAAAGCTTTTCAAAGTTTAGTTGGAGAACCTTAAGTGAGATTCTTTTAATAATCGTAATAATTGGGTTATTAATCTTTTTGGTCTTTTTTGTTTTTTAACAATGAAGTACTTCTTCTATTCTTCGAATCGCTTTTAATAAAACCTAACTCAATTAACTTAAATTAATTAAAGATGATGCTAAAGTTTAAATTCGCGATCATTGCTTTGGTTTTAGTTTGTTCACAAAGTGTGTTTTCACAAACAAAAACCATTTCAGGAGTCGTTACTGACGCTACAGGAGTCCCTATGCCGGGAGTTACTGTTCTTGTTGAAGGAACAAGTAATGGTACTAGGACAGACTTCGACGGTAATTACAACTTAGAAGGAGTAAATCCTTCAAACAGTCTTGTTTTTACTTATATCGGAATGGTAACACAAACAGTTCCGGTAGGACAACAAACTACAATGAATATTACTCTAGAAGAGTCTATGGAAGCTCTAGAAGAGGTTGTTGTTGTAGGGTATGGAGTACAGAAAAAAGCACTTACAACAGGCGCAAATGTAAATGTAAAGGGAGAAGATATTTCTAAACTTAATACAGGAACTGCAATGGAAGCGCTTCAAGGTGTTACGCCTGGAGTTAGTATTACCAGAAATAGTGGTGCGCCAGGTGCTGGAACTAAAGTTACAATCCGTGGTCTAGGAACTATAGGGAATTCAAATCCATTATATGTTGTAGATGGAGTAGTTGTTGGAAATATCGATTACTTAAGTTCTGGAGATATCGAAAGTATAGATGTATTAAAAGATGCGGCTTCTGCTGCAATTTATGGTTCTAGAGCAGCAAATGGAGTAGTTTTAGTTACTACGCGCAAGGGGAATAAGTCGAGACAAGCGCAAATTCACTACGAAACATATTACGGTTTCCAGAATATTTATAAAAATCTAAGTCCATTAAATGCACAAGAATATATGTACATTATGGATGAAGGACGTGTTAACGATGGTCTAGCTCCAAACGATTGGGAAGCAATTCTTAAAAATAACAGCTGGTTAAATGCTAACTACCCAGGAAATTTAGGAACTCAGTTAGGAGAAGATATATGGGGGATGCTTCAAAATGGTTGGGAAGGAACCAATTGGATTGATGAAATGTCTACTAAAAATGCACCGATTTCTAACCATTCTATAAATATAACTGGAGGAAGTGAAGATATAACTTATTCATTAGGGGCTTCCTTCTTCGATCAAACAGGTATTATAGGCGGGAATGTTACTGATGCCGGTTTTAAAAGATTAACTACAAGAATGAATACTGAGTTTACTCTTTTTAAAAATGATGAGCACAGTATTATTACTGTTGGAGAGAATTTTACTTATACACAAACAGAAAATAGAAGTGTAGCCACTGGAAATATATACTGGAATGATTTACACAATGCATTAGTACAGAATCCATTAATGCCTGCATATTGGGATCAATCGCCAGACCAATATGGTTATACACCAACTTTAGATGGACTTTCAAACAATCAACATAACCCATTAGCAGTAATGTATTATAGACATAATTATGCCAATCTTGGTAATAAGAATAATGCTATTGTTGGTAATGTTTATATAGAAATAGAGCCTCTTAAAAATTTAAAATTTAGATCTTCTTATGGAGTTAACGCATGGTTTGGTCATGGTCGTTCTTGGACACCTACCTATGCCCTTGGAACTCTATATAGTAATGCTACAGATGGTGTTTCTCAAAATCAATATTTAGGAAATAACTCTACTTTAACTAATACGATTTCCTACGATCATAGTTTTGGAGATCATAAGCTTACAGCTTTAATTGGTAATGAAGTTTATAAAAATGAAATTAATACAGAAGTAGGAGGAAGTAAAGCTGATAGTAGGTTTGGCTTGCCAGAATATGCTTTCCTTAATAACGTTGATAAATCGGTAATTGGTGCTATAGATACTTATGGAGCTGATTGGGCTGCTGGTGGAGGTGGATTGCTTTCATATATAGCAAGAGCACAATATAACTATAAAGAGAAATATTTATTGTCTGCAACAATGAGAGCAGATGGTTCTTCAAATTTTGCTAAAGGAAATAGATGGGGATATTTCCCATCAGTTTCTGCTGGGTGGATTATAAGTTCCGAAAACTTTATGAATGATTCTAATACTTTTATTAAGCTAAGAGGTAGTTGGGGACAAAATGGAAATCAAAACATCCCAAATTTCTATTATAGCTCAAGTATCGCATATTTTAACCCAGGTTATTATTTTGGAGACACAAAACCTGTTTCTGGACCAACAGCAGCTCCAGCAATAGTTCCGAATCCAGATGTAACGTGGGAAACTTCAGAGCAACTAAACTTTGGTGTAGATACAAGGTTCTTTAATTCTAGGTTGGCAATTACTGCAGATTGGTACAAGAAAAAAACTATGGATTGGCTTGTAAGAGCTCCTATTCAAGGAACAGCAGGAGCAGGAGCACCATATATAAATGGAGGAGATATTGAGAATACTGGTTTTGAATTTATGGTATCATGGAATGACAAAGTTGGAGACTTCTCTTATGGAGCTACAGTAACTGGAGCTTATAATAAAAATGAAGTAACAAAAATTGCAAACGCAGAAGGAATAATTACTGGGGAGCCTCATATATTATCTCAAGGAACAGCATATATTTCTAGAGCTGAGGTAGGACGCCCTATAGGATATTTCTATGGCTATGAGACAGATGGAATATTACAAACGCAAGATGAAGTAGATGCATATGTGAAACCAACAGACGGAGCACCATATTTTAGTGATCAACGTCCTGGTGATGTTCGTTTTGTAGACCAGAATCAAGATGGAGTTATAGATGAACTAGATAAAAAGATGCTTGGAGATCCTAATCCAGATTTTGAATTAGGAATTCAGTTAAATGCTGAGTATAAAGGTTTTTATACGAATGTTACATTAACTGGAAAATATGGAATGCAAGTAATGCAGTCTTACCGATCGTTTGCTGATAATTTTGATCAAAATTATACTACAGATATTTTTGACCGTTGGCATGGAGCAGGAACTTCAAATACATTACCACGCTTAAGCTCTGTCTCTAATAGAAATACAAACTGGATCTCAGATATATATATGCATGATGCAGATTATTTGAGAATTAGTAACCTTACAATTGGTTTTAAATTAGGACAATACTTAAAGCATATAGATTACATAAAAGAAATCAATATATATGCTGCGATTAATAACTTATACACATTTACTGATTACGACGGAATGGATCCAGAAGTATCTTATGGAGGGAATGATGATACTACTTGGGCTTCTGGTGTTGACTTAGGTTTATATCCATTACCAAGAACAGTGATGTTTGGATTAAGTGTTGATTTTTAATAAATAAAAACGATAACAATGAAAAAAGTAATATATAGTATCTCCATAGCTGTTTTAGCCATTACGGTTAGTTGCAGTGAGGATTATTTAGATACAGAAAACCTTTACGAAAAAAGCTTGGACAATTTTTATAGTAGTCCACAGGATATTGATGAAGCTATGTCTGGGGTTTATAATGCATTGTATACGGCAACACCACATAGTGATGAAGCCATTGCTGCCAACTTACTTTCAGATATGATGTTTGGAGGTGGAGGTCCAGATGATAGATCTGCAAAAAATGTAGATAGTTTCCAAGACCCTGAAGAAGATACTTATAGAGATTTATGGGTACAAACCTATAATGGCGTAGTGCGTTGTAATACAATAATAGAAAAAGTGGAAACTACAGATTTTTCTTCTTTTTTTAATTCAGATGCGGAAGCAGAAAGTTATAAGCAGCAAACTATAGGAGAAGCATATTTTATGCGAGGGTTTTTCTATTTCAGAGCAGCCAAATTTTTTGGTGGAATGCCATTAATTTTAGCTATTAACGACCCAAGAGATGCTCCAAGGGCTTCATATACTGAGACATTTGGACAAATAGCTGCAGATTTTAAAACAGCAATTGATTTATTACCATCACAAAGCTTTTCATCTATTCCAACAGCAAGATATGGACATGCTAATAAATGGGTAGCAGAAGCATATATAGCAAGAGCTTATTTGTTTTATACTGGATATATGACCAATATTGAAGGACAAGCAACCAGCGATATTGCATTACCTGATGGAGGTACACTTACTAAGTCTCAAGTAGTTGCTTATTTAAATGATTGTATGAATAGTAGCGGTTATGGATTAGCTTCAGATTTCAGAAACTTATGGCCATATTCTTATGTGAATCAAAGTGCAGGAGATGTTGTTCTCCCATGGGCAGAAACAGAAGGATTAAGCTGGGTTGGTCAAGATGGATTGACACCAACTTATGGTACTGGAAATAATGAAACTATGTTTATGCAACGTTACACCACTACTAATTGGGATTGGGGACAACAGTATAATAATAGATACCCTCTTTTCTTTGGAATTAGAGATAATTCTATGGTACCATTTGGTCAAGGATGGGGTTGGGGTTCTGTAAACCCTAAACTATGGAATCAATGGGATGACGCAGATCCACGTAAAAAAGGATCTATTCTTCAATTAGGAGATGCCGAGCAAGGAGCAGGTAGTTACGAAGCAGATAAAGGAGATCATGAAACTGGTTTTGTAAATAAAAAATATACAACTATTCAGCATCCAGATCCAGACCCAGAAGGGGAGGATGGAGTAAAAGGAATGTTTTATTTCCTATACGATATGAATAATGGAGACCCTTTACAGCTTTGGAATGCTCAAGATTACATTTACTTGCGTTATGCAGATGTACTTTTAATGCATGCTGAATTAACAGAAACAGCAGATGGAATTAATGCTGTTAGAAACAGAGCTGGATTGGAATCTGTTGGGTATTCTTTGGCTGCTTTAAAAGAAGAGCGTTTACATGAATTTGCTTTTGAAGGATTACGTTGGTTTGATTTAGTGCGTTGGGGAGATGTTGAGGATGCATTTGGAGATCAAATTGATGTTAGGAACTCTGGAGTTGATGCAAAGTATAGTGTTAAGTATAGACCAGAAACTAAAGGGTTAGTTCCAGTTCCAGAAACAGAAGTAAGACTTTCTAATGGTGTTTATGAACAAAACCCAGGGTGGTAAGATGTTAACTGAAAAAAATATAGACATGAAAAATAATAAGATTATAAATCTTTGGATTGTATCTCTAATGCTGATAATAGCAGCATGTCAACCTATAGAAGATAGAGATATATTGGAGAACACTACCGATGTCGAAGGAGTACAATTAGTTGCTACTCAAAGTACACCTGGAGGAAATAAAGTAGAACTCAATATGTTAACGGAAGGTGTTACGGGATATTGGGATTATAATTTAGGAAGGGCATATACCGATAGAGTTGAATTTATCTATCCAATCCCTGGAAAATCAACATTTACTTTTACAGGAACTTTAGGGGCCGAATTTTTCACAAAAACTATAGATGTACAAATTGATCAATTAGATAGTGCTTTGGATCAAGATTGGTATGATTTAGTAAGTGAAGAAACTTCAGAAGGAAAAACATGGGTTTTTAATGGAGGACCAGAACCCGATGGAAAGAAATGGTGGTATATGTCGCCACCAGATGATCCTGCTGCATGGGAAACAGCTTGGTGGAATGCAGCTGGAGATTGTTGCCCACCTGTAGATGCTGCAGGGAAAATGGTTTTTGATTTAGATAGTGGTGCTAATTATTCATATTACGCAGATGCAAATGGAGATGCAGTTATGGGAAGCTTTGTTTTAGATGTAAAAAATCAGACATTACAAGTAAAGGGAGCAAATATTCTTGGAGCTGAACAAGGAAATCCAGATGGGTTGTACACTATTATTTCCCTTACTGAAGATGAGTTAATTCTTTATGTTCCAAATAATGCAGGTGGTACAGGATGGACTTGGGTTTTTAAACCTGAGTAGTAAATAAGTGTTTTAATTAGTTTTTATAGCTTCATTTTATTTAAGTTAGCTATTGATTGAGAAGCCTCACTATCTGTAATGGATAGTGGGGTTTCTCAGTTTATACAGTCAGCTTATTAATTATTTTTTAGTGTTAGATTGCTTTATCCGAACTACAGAAAGAAGGGATCTATGTTTGTCAAAATTAATATAAAACAAATCAGCCTACCAAAAGAGGTAGGCTGAACAAACAACAAATCACGGCGGTACTATTTAAGCGAATTATAAAATGCTTATTTGTGGAAAATCATGGTGCTATCTATTGCTTTATAGGCTGTTTCGTCTGCTTTTCTATAAGTAACTTCAACATCATTCCAGTCAGATGCCCATCCTTTTATAACATTGTTTAAATACAGTATTTCTAATTTATGTAATCCCTTTTTTAAAGCGATTGTCCCCTCTAATGGAAATCTTTTTAAGGTGTATTCTGGGTCTATTATTAAAGAGTCAGCTATTCTTACTTTTTCCTGCTTACTAGCAAAATAATAAACTCCATCTTCAGGAATGTTTACATACCCATCTATAAAAGCAGCTTTAAATTGAGTGGTGTCTATTTCTTTCCCCCAATCGTAAGTAACATTAGCATCTTTTATATTTTTTATGACTTTTTCATTGCTTGGAGTTCCAGTAACATCAGATGCATCTGTAAAATGACCTTTTATAGTTTTTAGTGTTAATCCTGGCTTTAATCCATCAACTGTTGCAGGTTCTTTATAATTTACTTTTTTCACTTGTAATTTTCTTACAGTACTAACTTTTCCTGTAGGAAGTACTGAAGCGATGTTAATTTCAGTATCAGTAGTAAAAGAAAGTGGACTTTTATATACATCACTATTTTCAGAAGGAGTACTTCCATCTAATGTATACACCATTTTTATAGGATGCGTTGTGTTAAAATCT
This sequence comes from Joostella sp., assembly GCF_048266025.1. Classification (NCBI taxonomy): domain Bacteria; kingdom Pseudomonadati; phylum Bacteroidota; class Flavobacteriia; order Flavobacteriales; family Flavobacteriaceae; genus Joostella; species Joostella sp. The sequence goes on from NZ_JBLXAF010000004.1 coordinate 215,209, forward strand.
AGTGTGACACTGTCAGTAAAAGCAATATTATTAGCCGTAGGCCCTTCAGGTAAAGGGATGTGGTAATTTATATTATAATAATTTAGAATAGGATAGAGCTTATCTAAACGAGTTAAGAAATCTTCGTAATTCTTGGTTTTTTCTCCACTCCATGTGAGTTCTGCTATGGCTATTATTCTTGGATATGCATAGTACTCAATATCTTTGCCTTCGTATGCATACTCTGTCCAATGGTTTCCTTGCATACCAAGAATGTGCTTTTCATTACCTTCTTTTATAGCTTCAGGAATTGGGTTATAGTTATAAGCTTTCTCTAGCGGAATGTATCCGCCATGTGCCATTGGCTCCACACGGTAATCTCCTTGGTGAAAATTAAGATATGAGTAGCTCGTAGGAGTCATTATTACATCATGACCTGCATTTGCCGCTTTAATTCCTCCTTCTTCTCCTTGCCATGACATAATATTGGTAGTTGGGGTAATTCCTCCTTCTAAGATTTCATCCCAACCAATCATTTTTTTATCATGCTGTTGTAGTATTTTTTCAACTCGGGCAATAAAATAGCTTTGCAATTCAGCTTCGTCTGTAAGATTATTTTCTTTCATTCTTTGCTGGCATAAATCACATGATTCCCATCTTTTTTTTGGAGCTTCATCACCACCAACATGGTAATATTCATATGGGAATAGAGGAATTATTTCATTAAAAACATCTTCTATAAAGGCAAATACATTTTCTTTTCCAGCACAGAAAATATTGTAGTCAATTCCCCATAATTCTCTTGGAGTATAAGTTACGTCATCATTACAAGCAAATTCAGGATATGCAGAAAGAGCGGCAACAGCGTGGCCAGGGGTTTCAATTTCTGGTATTACATCAATATAACGCTCTTGAGCATAGGCTACAACATCTTTTATTTGATCTTGAGTGTAAAATTCTTTATGGTCTGAAGTTCCATCAATTCTTACTCCTTTTTCTGTAAGCTCTGGGTATTTTTTTATTTCAATACGCCAACCTTGGTCATCTGTTAAATGCCAATGGAACTTATTAATTTTAAATAGTGCTAATACGTCTAATTGCTTTTTTATTTCTTCTACGGAAAAGAAATGACGAGATACATCTAAGTGAATTCCTCTCCATGAAAATGTAGGTTCATCTACAACTTCTATAGCAGGAATAGATGCAGCAGTGATAGTGTTTTTATCTTCTGAAGAAACTAAAGGTACTAATTGAAGCAGTGATTGCATTCCATAAAACAACCCACGATTCGTTTTAGCTTCAATAGTAATATCACTTTTCGTAATAACTAACTTATAGCCTTCAATATTATCCGTTAATGCATTATTAATAGATAATTTGATTGTATTCTGTTCTTTTTCTTTATCAGAAACTAAAATATCGATTCCTGTATATCCTTTTAATTTATCAGTAAAAAAGGAGGCAATAGCTTTTGTTTTTTCATCTGAATATAAAAAAGTAGTTTCATTAGAAATAACAAATGAACCTTCCTTCTTAATTAATTCTTGAGGTTTTGGTGTGACATAACTATTGGTGTTTATTGCCTGTTGGGAATCAGAATTTTTACAGCTTACGCATGCAAACAGGAAGATGAGGAGATACTTTAGATTCATAATTTTAGAGTTTATGCTTGAATATTCTGACTTGCAATATATTTAACAAGTCTATCGATTGGTTTTCTTACAAATGTGCTTGCTCTGTACCCTTTTTCATTTAATTGCTTTGTAATAATATCTTGGGCATAAAATGCTATAGATCCTACAAAATGGATAGGGTGTTGTTGTAATTCCTCATGATAATGAGTAAGGTAAGTTTTTATAAAGCTTGCAATAGTATAGTTTAAAATGTCTTGAATATAAGGATCGTTTTTATGTGTAAAAGCAAAACGAGCAAAAGAAGCTAAGTATTTATTTGGATTCTGATTGTGGTATAGCTGCTGAAAAACTTGATTCATATCGGTATTATGAGCTTTCTCAAAAGCAGTAACCAAGTGTTGTGGCATTAGTTTATGATAATAGCCACGAAGTAATTCTTTACCTATGAAGTTACCACTTCCTTCATCTGAAAGTACGTAACCTAGTGATGGTATTTTTTGAATGATATTAGATCCGTCGTAATAACAGCAATTAGAGCCAGTCCCTAAAATACAGATTACTCCAGCTTTTTTAGTAGTTGCATGTATTGCAGCAACAACATCTTCTTTTATACTGATATGAGATGCGTTCTCGAACATGTTTTCGAGAAGGAGCTTCATTTTTTGATCAGCACTTTTAGTTCCACAACCAGCGCCATAGAAATGAATCTGAGAGACGAGCGTTTTGTATGGTTCTAAATCTTTGTTATTGTGAATAATGGATATGATTGCTTTATCCGACAATGCCATTGGATTGATACCCTCTGTTTGTGAAGAAAGTAATTGTTCTCCATTTTTATCAGCAAGTATCCAATCACATTTTGTCGAACCGCTATCAGCAACTAAAATCATAGTATTTTGTATTTTTAATTAGGGAAAAATTGAAATTTCAAGATAATCATTTTTTGTTAAAATTTTGTCGTTAGTTTGAATAGCTCCTCATGAAGAAAGGAGCTATTCTTTAAACTAACTCACAAGCTAACTAACTATAACTATTAAAAATGATATCTCTTAAAAGCTTCTATGGCTTCATATTCTGCTAACCCTAAATTGTCGTATAAAACAGCGGTATTTCTATTTCTCTCTTGGGCTCTTACCCAGAATTCTCGAGCATCTTCTCCTTGAAACATAACGCGATCTTTTTGTGATTGATGAAAGAGAATTGCATTAATTTTCTTGCTCATTTCATCAGGACTCAACGGAACTGCCATTTCAATATCTGCAATATCCCACTCATGCCAAGCTCCACGATATAACCACACCCAACAATCGTCCATAAAAGGTTGATTTTTTATAAGCTCAAGTGTTTCAAATATCGCATCTAAACATAATTTATGCGTTCCGTGAGGATCTGCAAGGTCTCCTGCAGCATATATTTGATGAGGTTTAATACTTGTAATTAGATCTGAAATTATTTGAATATCTTCACTACCAATTGGGTTCTTTTTAACTTTTCCTGTTTCATAGAAAGGCAAGTCTAAAAAGTGTACTTTAGAATCATCTAAACCAACGTAACGAGTAGCGCCATAAGACTCCATTCTTCTGATTAATCCTTTTAAGCTTCTTGTCTCTAAACTATCTTCATAGGCAGTAGTTTTAGAGTTTAAAAAGGATATTATCTTATCGAAATTATTTGCCCCTATAGAAATATCAATGTTTTTAGCTACTTCAGCAAATTTTAGTGCTTCTTCATCTGTAACAGCAATATTTCCTGATGTTTGGTAAGCAACGTGAACTTCATGTCCTTGGTCTATTAATCTAGAAAATGTACCTCCCATAGAAATAACATCGTCATCTGGATGCGGACTGAAAATTATAATTCTCTTTTTGGCAGGTGTAGAACGCTCAGGTCTATTTTTATCATCTGCATTTGGTTTTCCTCCTGGCCAACCAGTAATGGTACGTTGTATTTTATTAAAGATTTTAATATTCAAATTATATGCAGAACCCTCAATAGTTAATAGTCCAGACATACCATGTTCATTATAATCTTTATCGGTAAGTTTTAAAATTGGTTTTTTTAATTCTTCGCTCAACCAAGTAACAGCTTTTACTTTTAAATCTTCATTCCATATACATTGTGTAACAATCCATGGCGTTTTAATACGAGTAAGATCCGATGCTGCTTCTGCATCTAAAATCATAGTAACATTGTCGTGATTTTGAAGAAATGTTGCTGGGATTGTAGAAGTAACTTGTCCTTCAATAGTTTCTTTTACAATGGAAGATTTTTTATGCCCCCAAGCAAGCATAATAATACGTTTCGCTTTCATAATGGTACTTACACCCATTGTGATTGCTTTTTTAGGAACATTTTCAATTCCGTTAAAATCGGAAGCGGCATCTCGTCTTGTTACATGGTCTAAAGTAATTATTCTTGTACCAGAGTTTTTATGAGATCCAGGTTCGTTAAAACCAATGTGACCAGTTCTTCCAATTCCTAATAATTGAAAATCTAATCCTCCTAATTGTTTTATTTTAAGATCGTAATCTATACAATACTGATCTAATTCTTCTGAAGTAACTTCTCCGGAAGGAATATTTACATTCTCAGGATTTATGTCAACATGATCAAATAGATATTGATGCATGAAGTAATAGTAGCTTTGGCGATTTTCAGGTTCCATTGGGTAATATTCATCTAAATTGAATGTAATTACATTATGAAAACTGAGCTCTCCATTTTTATGAAGGTTAACTAACTCCTCATATACTTTAATAGGCGAAGAACCTGTTGCGAGGCCAAGAACGCAAGGCTTACCTTGTTGCTGTTTTTCTTTGATAAGATCAGCGATTTCGTGAGCTACCAGGACCGAAGCATAGTTAGAGTCTTCAAAGATTTCGTTGTGAATCTTCTCGAATTTGGTATCTTCAAACTTACCAACCTGTTTGTATTTAATTTCTTGTATCATTTTATAATAGCCTTTTATTTTCTTCTTCCTCGTTCTATTTTTTCCCCGTTAGATAGGGTAGTGATCGGTGTTAATGATCGTGTGTTTAATCTCTGTTCAATTAGAAATTTATGTGTAATCTTGCGTGGGATTACTATTTCTAAAATTTTATTTTTAAAAGATAGGCTCAGCTAAGAGCCTATCTTTATATTAGTTTTAATGCTTAGATAATCTTTAAAGATTATTAGCACCAGTATCCCACCATAAACGAGTTCCACCATTGTCTGCTCCTTTTAATAAAGAAGTAGCTTGGTCTACGTTTTCTCCATTGGTGTTTTTCTCTGTGTCTACAAAGTTTATTCTTCGGATTTGAACATCTGTATCAATAGTTCCGCCGCTGTTATTAATTACAACAGGGAATATTTTAGGATATCCAGTACGACGAAATTCACTCCATGCTTCTTGCCCATCAGGGAACATAGCAATCCATTTCTGAGTAATAATTTGCTCTAATTGCGCTTCTTTTGAAGCAGACGCATCGTAAGCTATTTTAACATCAGAAGAATAGGAAATATTATTAGCAGCATTTACAGCATCTACATAATCTGCAGGAGTACTAGTAGCATCAGCAATATATTCTTCAACTCCAGTAGCGCCGTGTTGAGCAAAAGAAGCTCTGATTCCACTTTCATAATTTGCTTGTGCATCTCCAGCTCCAGCCCATCCTCTTAAGGCAGCTTCAGCTTTTAAGAAATATACTTCTGCAGTTGTCATCCAATCTTTAGAAGTAAGATCTCCTAAATAAGAACCTAGTCTAGAGTGATCTCCATAATCAGACTTAGCTTCAATAGCAACACCCATTCTAATTCCTTTATAATCTCCAGAAACATTATTTCCTAGCGCAGGTTGGAAGTAGCTTTGTAAGCGTCCGTCGTTAAAACCTTTAAGTATAGATTCCATTTCTGCAGACATACGGATATCTCCCCATCCATCACTAATAGTAAAAAGCGGATGTACAAACCCTTGCATATCTACGGCCATGTTTTCAGACTCTAATAAACCAGCATCACTAGAAAGAGATTTTTCTCCTTCTGTTTGCGCTAATGCAGGTTCTACATTAGAGATTCTGATTGCTAGACGTAAGCGTAATGAATTAGCAAAAGTTCTCCATTTTGCGATATCACCTCCAAATTCTGATAAATCGAAAGCAGCAAATTGAGGTTCTCCTTCATAAGCTTTTAATTGGTCGATAGCATTTCCTAAATCATTAAAAAAAGCAGTATAAGCCTCTTTTTGGGAATCGTATTCTCCAGTAGTTGCATAATCGTTATACTTAGAGTAGCGAATAGGACCAAAAACATCAGAGATACGGTGCATAGCCATTACTTTGATAATATCTGATAGCGAAGAAAACATTTTGCTTCCTTCATCTCCAGCTAACTCTACTTGCTCATCGATACCTCTAGCGTATGGCATCACACCATTTCCGCCATTTGCATCATAAGCATCTGTCCATATAAACTGGTTCCACCCACTAACTAAACTATAGGTTTGGTTGTTTATATTTCCTGCGAATGGAGTAGGAGAGGTCATATATCCTGAGAACACATCTGAATTTAGATTGTGTTGTAGTTGGTAATTCCAAGCTGGTTCCACACGGATAACGTTGGCAAACATTGGAGGGAATTTAGCTCCAATATTATTAAAGCGTTGTTGTAAGCTCTCATCAGAAATTCCGTGAGGATCTGTGTTTATATCTGCAAAGTCTTCGGTACAATTAGTAAGACCTAAAGCCAAAACAGAAGCGAGTGTATATGTTATTAATTTTTTCATTTTTCTTAGAAATTTACGTTAATGTTTAAACCAATACTTCTAGTTGAAGGCTGGTTATAAATGTCTACTCCTTGTAACCCTAAACCTGTACTGGCAGCAATATTAGGATCGAATGGCGCATCTTTGTAGAAAAAGAAAAGGTTGTTTGCAATAAGTGAAAAGTTGATTCTTTGGATAAAGCTATCACTAAATAACAATCTGTATCCAACTGAAAACTCTCTTAAACTTACGTTAGTAGCATCGTAAACATATTCTCCAAGCATTCCTGCTCTACCACCAACAGCAGTATAATACTCTTGAGCAGTTATTTGAGAAGCAGCACCATTTTCGTCTACAACATTAATCATTCCTCCATTAGCATTTCTAGCATCTGCAGTAGCTTGAGAAACACCATAATAGTCATTAATAGCTTCAGTAACACTAACTACATCGCCACCAAACTTCCCATCAATTAAAAAGTTAACAGTAACATTTCCTATGTCAAAAGAGTTGTTCCACCCAAGAGTAAAATCTGGTTGTGCATGCGCAACAGTTTCAAAATCTGTAGACATTAAAGTACCTGTAGAACTTATAACTGGAGTACCTTCTTCATTTCTAATAAGAGAACGCGCTTTAATACTACCAAAATCTTCACCTTCAATTAAAGAATATTCATATCCATTAACTCCACGAGCAGTAATAATAGCTTCTCCGTCTTGTAAAGAAGGGTGTACAGAGATTACTTTATTGTCATTCTTAGCAAAGTTAAATGCAGAGTTCCAAGTAAAGTTTTCATTTGCTACAGGCTTACCGTTTAATACAATTTCAAAACCTTTGTTAGAAATCTCTCCCGCATTTACAATGTTTTGAGAATATCCATAAGGATTTGGTTCCGCTTGGATATAAAATATCTGATCAGAAGTTTTTGTGTCATAATACGTGAAATCAAAACCTAAACGTCTTTGGAAAAATCTCCATTCTGTACCAATCTCAAAAGATTTTTGTCTTTCAGGTCTCAAAGTTTCTCCTTCAATAGGAGCAAAAACTGGAGAACCTACATTAGGTCCAGTTGTAGAGATTTGATTTAAAGGAATTGTTGCGTATACAGGAATATCTTTACCAACTTCAGCATAAGAAGCTCTTACTTTAGCAAAAGAGATAGCCTCTGGCATTGTAAACATTTCTGATAAAACACCAGTTAAACCAACAGAAGGGTAAAAGAAAGAATAGCTATCTGTATTTGCAAGCGTAGAAGACCAGTCTGTTCTTCCTGTTACATCTAAATAAAGCATTCCTTTGTACTCAAAGTTAGCAGAACCAAAAATAGATTGCACTTCTCTGTTACCAACAGATTGTCTCATGTTGTTTGTAGTTGTAACATTTGCAAGTGTAAAAATATTAGGGTAGTTTAAACCAACACCATCTCTACCAGAATCAATAAATAATTGATCTCCAATTTGATATTTAGTTAAACTAGTACCTAGTAATGCAGTAATACCAAAGTCTTCAGTTATTTTTTTATTATAGTTGGCAATTAAATCAATATACTGTTGTGTATTTTCAGTTTTCTCATAGATATAACGTCCATTTTCACCTGAATTATTTGTGTCTGTTCCAGCATACATTCTTTTGTCATAAGTAAAGAAAGACTTATCATAACTTCCTCTTGACTGTAATGAAAAAGCATCTGTAATCTGATATTTTACAGAAAGATTTGCTAATACACGTTGTGCAATATCTTTACTTGGATTACGATGAATTAGCCAATATGGATTCTGCTGGATAGTCTCATCAAAAGAAGTAGCATATTGATCCATCATATTAGTATTAGAATTGAAATACTCGTACTTGTTTTTGTACATATCTCTACTGATACCAACTGGGTGTAAATAAACTCCAGTAAGCGGGTTTGAGTATAAACCGTTTGTAGGTCTATTCCAGATTCTTTGGTCAGAAAGATTAATACTTGCAGAAACATCTATTTTTTCATCTAAAAACTTAGCAGTTTCTCTTAGTGTAAGATTATTTCTGTTTAAACGGTTTTCTGGAATAACACCTTCTGCAGTTGTATTAGCATAAGAAAAGTAAGTCTGAGCTTTTTGGTTTCCAGCAGTTAAAGACATAGAATTAATAGAAGTAAAACCTGTATTAAAGAAGTCTTTTGCGTCGTTATCAATACCGTCAGCTTTTGCTCCCCATGATTTAGGGTCTGTAACTCTACCATTTTCTGCTATTGGTTGCCCAACAGAATTAGATTGATATTCCGATTGTAATTCAGGTAAAGACATTACATTATCTACTGTAAAACTCGTATTAAAGTTAACAGCTAGAGAACCTTCTTTTCCTTTTTTGGTAGTAATTAATATAACTCCATTCGCACCTTGACTCCCGTATAATGCAGATGCAGAAGCACCTTTTAAAACAGTCATACTTGCAATATCGTCTGGGTTAATCATAGACATAGCGTCTCCACCATCTCTATTTCCTGTTTGCCCTCCAAAAATATCAGTTCCAGGTTCAGCACCATTAGAGCCATTTCCACTATTTAGCATTGGCACCCCATCGATAACATATAGAGGATCGTTATTAGAAGTAGAAGAGTTACCTCTTAATACCACTTTTGCAGCCCCACCCAAACCAGAAGAACTTCTACTAATAGTAACCCCGGCAGATTTACCAGATAAACTATTTATTGGGTTGGTTTGTTTTACCTTAGTAAGTTCATCTCCACTTACTTCTTGAGCAGCATAGGTTAGTGCTTTTTCTTCTTTTTCAATACCTAATGCAGTAACGATAACCGCATCCAATTGCTCGCTGTCTTCCTCTAGTGCTACATTAATAGTAGTATTAGCTCCAACAGTTACTTCTTTAGCTTTCATACCCACATATGAAAACTTAATTACATCGCCTGGATTGGCGTCGATGGTGTAGTTTCCATCAAAATCAGTTTGTGTTCCTTTAGATGTTCCAACAATCATAATGTTAACCCCAGGAAGAGGTACATCGTCGAAACTACTCTTTACCACTCCAGTGATTTGAACTTCTTGTCCAAACACTCCATACATACATATGAATGATAAGAGAATTACTAATAGCTTTTTGTGTTTCATATTATCAATTTGTTAATTAATGGTTAAAAAGTACTCCATTGTGACTTTTCCAAAAATCTTTTTATACGAACAACAGCATTCAGCCAACAAACGACATTCAATTTTCGATGACGGTTTTTATGAATCACATATCATTAAATTTTTTTTGGTTATTCTAGTGAATAGTTATATTTTTTCACAGAATTTTGAATAAAATGACCAAAACGATGAAGAATATTTAATATGTCTGTAAATGAAGTCTTTGTAAAGAAAACGATTGCGTTGAAGTATCATTTATACTTTTGGGGGATCTATTTTTTTATAAATTTTATAAGGTGGGGGAGTTATTTTAATGATTATTCATATTCATTTGCTTCGAATTTGGTAGAATTTCCTCTTCATATTGTTATTGTTTACCTTAATATTTACGTTTTAATTCCTAAATTCGTATTCAAAAGAAAGTATTTCTATTACGTTATCGCATTAATTATATTATTAGGAGTACATTATATTATAAGAAGCGGATTAAATTATTGGTTGGTCACTAAAAATTTGTGGCCAGAATCTCAAGGAACACAAGAAGCTTTTGGGTTTAATCATATTTTGGCTGTTACCATTGGAGAACTATATGTAGTAGGAATTACAGCGGCGATTAAATTTACTGTGGATTTTGTAAATGTTAAGAATCAAAATCAGCAACTTCAAGAGCTTCAGTATAAAACCGAGTTAAAGTATCTTAAGGCGCAAATGCAGCCTCATTTTTTCTTTAATACGTTAAATAATTTATACGCTCTTACATTAAAGAAATCTCCAAAAGCGTCGGATGTTGTCCTTCGCTTGTCAGACATTATGAAATATATAATTTATGATGCTAGTAAAAAGAGGTTGTCATTAATCCAAGAGATAAACTATATAGATAATTATGTAGAGCTCGAGAAGTTACGATATGAAGAAAATATTGAATCGGAAATAAGCATTGAAGGAAATTTAGATGGGATTCAAGTTCCCTCTTTACTATTCCTTCCTTTTATAGAGAATTGCTTTAAGCATGGTGTTAAGAACGACGAAAAGCTGAAGTTAGAAGTTTCTTTTGAAAGGGTAGCTCAGGAATTAGTTTTTAAGGCAGTGAATAATTTTAATTATCATGAAAAAGATTCACATGGTGGAATTGGATTAAAAAATATGCGAAGGAGATTAGAAATTTTATATAAAGATAAGTTTGACTTGACGACTGACGTAATTAATGATATGTTTGTAGTTGTTCTAAAAATTCCGATACAATGATAATAAAAAGCTTAATTATAGACGATGAACCATTGGCTGTTGAGATTATTGAATCATATATTAGTGAATTTAAGAATGTAGAAGTAGTTGGGGTTTTTAATAATCCAATTGAAGCATTACATATATTAGATCAAGAAGAAATAGATGTTATTTTTTTGGATATAAATATGCCAAAAATGAATGGTTTGGAATTTCTTAGGAATCTAAATAAACATCCGTTAATCGTAATAACAACCGCGTATAGAGAATATGCTATTGAAAGTTATGAGTTAGAGGTTTTAGATTATTTAGTTAAACCTATTCCTTTCAATAGATTTCTAAAGTCTATTAATAAGCTTACTGCCCGATTAATGACTTTAAATGGAATAAAGCAAGCGGTAGATTTTGATCAAGATCCACATATTTTTCTTAAAGTAGATAAGAAGCTTATAAAAATATTTTTACACGATATACTATATATTGAAAGCTTAAAGGATTATATAAAACTTCATAGTAGAGAAGGTACTTATATGTCTCATAAGTCGCTTTCAAGTATTAGTGAGGAACTTCCTTCGGAAAATTTTGTAAGAGTGCATAAGTCTTATACAATAGCTATTGATAAGGTGAAGTCTCTAGAGGGAAATTTAATTGAAATAGATAATAAAAAGATTCCTATAGGAAGGAATTATGCTAAATATACAAAAGATAAGATTTTAAGGGATAAAGGGAATTTCTTAAATGAGTAATGATTAATTGATATATTAACTTAAGTTGAATTTTACACTATGACTACAACCTCCCAGAAGAACAACACATTAGTTCCAATTATTATTATAGCTGGACTTTTCTTTATTTTTGGTTTTGTTACCTGGATAAATGGAGCACTAATTCCATTTATGAAAACCATTAACGAATTAACAGACGCCCAATCATACTTAGTAGCTTCCGCTTCTTATATTTCTTTTGTATTGATGGCCTTGCCGTCCTCTTATATTATCCGTAAAGTAGGATATAAAAAAGGAATGTCTTTAGGACTTGCAATAATGGGAATAGGAGCCTTGGTTTTTATCCCTGCTGCAGAAGCTAGAACCTATTGGGTGTTCTTAACAGGAATATTTATTCAAGGAGTAGGGATGACAATTTTACAAACAGCTTCTAATCCTTACATTACCATATTAGGACCTATGGAAAGTGCTGCTAAGCGTATCGCTATTATGGGAATTGCAAACAAAACTGCTGGAGCATTAGGTTCATTAATATTTGGTGCTTTATTACTTTCTGGAATAGATGAAATACAAGAAAAATTAACACAAGTATCTCTTGATGAGAAGAATACTTTATTAAATGAAATGGCGGATAGCGTTGTAATGCCTTATGTTGTAATGGCAATAGTGTTATTTATTTTAGCAGCATTAATTACAAAAGCACCTTTACCAGAAGTAGAAGCAGCTCCAAGCGAAGAGGAAACAAATGGAACAGCAGTTACTAAAGAAAAGAGTATTTTTCAATTTCCACACTTATGGTTAGGTGTACTTGCTTTATTTGTTTACGTTGGAGTAGAGGTGATTGCAGGTGATACAATAATATCTTATGGTTTAGCATTAGGTATGCCTGGAGAAGAAGCTAAATCTTTTACTTTAATGACATTGATGGCAATGGTAGGAACTTATGCATTAGGGGTGTTTTTAATTCCTAAATATATGAGTCAGACTTTTGCATTAAGAGCAAGTGCCATATTAGGAATTTTATTTGGAATAGGAATTATATCTACTACTGGATTTACATCGATACTTTTTGTAGCAGCTTTAGGAATTGCAAATGCTTTAGTATGGCCTGCAATCTGGCCTTTAGCGTTAAATGGATTAGGAAAACATACAAAAACAGGAGGAGCGTTATTAGTAATGGCTATTTCTGGGGGAGCGATTATCCCACCATTATACGGAACTATTGTAGATCTTAAAAAAGAAGAACTAATTACTAGTGGCGTAGAAGCAGCTGTTGCTACTGGAGAAGCTGCAACAGCAGGGTATTGGATATTATTTCCATGCTATGCTATTATACTTTATTATGCAGTATATGGACATAAAGTTGGATTGAAAAAAAAGTAATTCAAGATTAAATAATCAATAAAAATCCCTCTAAGAAGTAATTTACTTTTAGAGGGATTTTTTTATTCTATAGTAATCTTATATTTATTTAATAGTAACAGCGCTCCTTCGGTAGAAAATTTAGCCTTTTTAAGGTTGTTTCGCTCTGGGTCTATATTAAAATTAGAAGCAGTGCTGAAATCGGCTTCTTGAAGATTTGTGTTTTCAAAAATAGTATTGGTAAGATTACTACCGCCAAAATCTCCCATGCTAAGGTTGCATTCTGAAAAATCTACTTGCTCTAAGTTGCAATCCTCAAACTTAATTTTTATCAATTTTAGTTTATGAAAAGAGGAGAAATTAAGGATGCAATTATTAAAATAAAAGGACATCAAAAAAGAATTACATTCATTAAATAGGAGCCCTAATAATTTACAATTATAGAATTCTACCTCACTAAAAGAGGAATTTATAATACTAGCCATACTAAAATCACAATCTCTAAAAGTTGTTGCTGTAAAGCTAATATTTGTTAAGTCACTATTTTTAAAATTGCAATTTGTAAATGTACAATTGTCATACTCTCCTTTAGGTAGCGGATTTTCATGGAAATCTGCTCCCTTATAATTTTGATCTTCAACAAATGGAGTGCTCATAAATAAGAGAAATATTAATTACATTTTTATTTATGATTGAACAACTCCGAGCGTATATAATTGCTCCATAGTTGGAGTTTCGCTTCCACCTGCAGGCTCTAAAGTAATTCCAAATGCTTGAGATTCATTTATGTTTTCTAATTCAAAAACTTTATTATCATCGCCAATAAAATCATCTAATAAACCTATACTAGTAGGAGTTAAAGGACTTAATTTTAAAGACCAAACTTGATATACTTTCCCTGGAGGAGGTTCTGGAAGTCCTAAGGCGTCAATATAAACTACATTCTCGTCTTTCTTCCAGTATACTTTAGCATAAGACTGTGGAGCTACATTTTGCCCATTCAAATTAATAGTAGTAATATCTTTATCTCTAATTATAGAAACCAATTCTTCTGCTTTCTCTAAATCTTGATTAGCTTCAGCAATTTTGTTCTCTAAAACAGCATTTTTAGCATCAGACGATTGTAGTTGGTAATTTAAATCGTTGTTTTGATTTGCCATATAATATAATCCACCAGCCAAAATTATGGTGGCAGCCCAACCAGTATATGCAGCCCAATTAGTTTTTCTAGTAGAGATGGTAATTACTTTAGGCTCTTCTTTAAGCACATTGGCTTTTATCTTATCGTATAGTTTTTGCGCATCTTTAGGCGCAACTGCAGCTGTTAGTTTTAAAATAGCAGATTCTATATCTTCAACAACACCTCTAACTTCTAGATGTTCTTTAATTGCTTTTGATACTTCTTCATTTTCTTTTTCTGATAGTACCCCTGCAACATAAAGTTCTAGTATTCCAGATTCTATGTATTCTTTTATATCCATTATTTAAGTAGCATTTGCCTTAAGTTTGCAATACAGTTTCTATTTCTAGTTTTTACAGTTCCAATAGGAATACTAAGTTCTTCTGATGCTTCTTTTTGAGTGAAACCTTTAAAGTATAACAACTCGATCAAAGCGATGCAAGTTTTCTTTAGTTTTTTTACGTATTTAGAAATACCGATTGCGTCTGTCTTATCATTTAAATTATCATGCGCATTTAAAATATCTACGAAATTATCTGTGCTGAGGTTTTTCTTATCTTTATTAAAATCCTTAGACCTTGTTTTATCTATGGCTGCATTTCTAGCAATATTAAGCATCCAAGTAAAAATCCTTCCTTTGGATGGCGTATAAGTGTCTGCCTTATTCCAAATCTTTATAAAGACATCTTGAAGAATCTCTTCAGCAACCTCTTCATTGCGGACAATATTAAAAATAATACCTAAAAGACTTTTAGAATAATTGTTATATAATATATCGAAAGCCTTGGGGTCTTTCTTTACTATTTGCTCAATAAGTAGTTCTTGCTCCATAAAGATATAAGGATTAATTCCTTAAAGGAACAAATTTGTTTTTTAATAGGCAAAAAAATAAGCTGTCTTTTCAGACAGCTTATGTATTATTTTTCTCTAAAGTTATTACTGGGTAATAGCTCCACAACTTACACGAGTACCTGCTGCACCACTTGGTTGAGAGGTGAAATCATCTGCTCCTTCATGTAAAATAATTCCTTTACCGATGATATCTTTCTTCGGATCGCCACAGTCTATACACCATTCATCAGTTTCAAAAGTAATTGTACCATTACCGTTTTCATCAGCAGTAAAATTACCTATATCTCCTTTATGGTATCCATCTTGGCTTCCCCATTTTCCGTGTTTATCAGAAGTTGGATTCCAGTGTCCGTTAGCAGATTTACCATCTTTGGAGCTACAATCTGCTTTTTCATGTAAATGAATTGCATGAACTCCCGGATTTAGTCCGTCGAATACCGCTGTCATAGTAACAACTCCATCTTCTTCTTTAAATACAACATTTCCGCTAGCATTAGAATCACTTTTAGATTCCATAGAAACTTTAATTTTCTTAGCTTCTGGTTTGCTAACTTCTTTTTTGACTTCTGTTGTAGTTTGCTTTTCTACAGTAGTTTCTTTATTCTCTTTTTTCTTACAACTCATGGCTACTACTAAAGTCAAAGCCAGAATTGAAATTCCTATTTTTTTCATTTTTGAACTTTTTTAATTAAACTTAATTTAAGAGTAGGCCTTATTAGAGGAATAAGTGACGTTATTTAGCTATTGTAACATCAATATTAACGTCTGTCCAAGTTTTATCTTGGTGTAATACTTTACAAGCTTCATGGATTGCTTTAAACGCCTCATTAGCAGAAAAGTCTTCAATCATATCGATACTTCCAGATAACAGCACATCATTTTCAGTAGCATTAAGCTCAAATGGAATGTCTTTTTCTACATCATTCATTTTAATAGTAACTATAGCTTCGTTTCCATTAAAACTTTTAAATGTACCTGTAATCTTTTGAGAAGCTAAATTATCAAAGAAAAATTCTTTTAATTTTATATCTCTTCCAGCATCTTTTGTAGAAATAGAACTCGTATTTATTTCAAAATTGGCACCAGTTAAAATATCTTTGATAGCATTTTCATCCTCTTGGATATTAGTAAGATTTATTTCTGTAAAAGTACCTTTAACACCAACTTTTTCTGGTGTTTTAAAAGCAGTAAATTGAAGTGAATTACGAAGTTTTAAAGGCTCTTTAGCAACTGCCTCAACGTTTTCTTTTACTTCAGTTTTACTTTCTTTTTTCTTACAGCTAACAGCCATAACCATGGCTAATGCTATAAATGTGATACCTATTTTTTTCATGTTGTTTGAATTTTTTTAGTTGAAACTAAATTAAGAAGATATCAGTCAATAGCAAAGGATATGTTTGGAATTAACGAAGTTTTCACGTATTCACAGGGAATATAAATCGGTTATAAATAATAAACCTTGCTATTGTTGAGCTGTAATGTAGTTTTAAAACTTGTTTTTGCTATGGAATTAATTCTTTTTTAATGCATTAGCTATAAAATCTGTTTTAAAGGCAACAGTTAAAGATATGCGATCAAAGTTTTTGTCTATAAAGTGATTTTTTAAATAACCAAGTTGGAAAGCTATGTAATTTGTAGGTATATAAGCGAAGCCTGCAAAAAATCGATTTTGATTGAATAAGTCTGGTTCGAAATTGATCATTATTTCATCAAAAACAATTAATTTCCATTTATCTGCTATAGGGTAAGTTACTTGTAGATTGTAACGAAACCTATTGAAAAGACTAGTGCTTCCAGAAGAACTTATCCAGCGTTGTTCTAATCTATAGCGATGTCTAAAACTAAATTTCCCTAAGTTATTCCTTAAGATAAACTGTTCGTAAATTCTATTTTCTGTAGACTTAAGAAGATCATTTACTCTATTGTATGGCGCCGTATCTATATATGCATATCCAGCAGTAACACTAGATTTTTTTGAAAAGTGATAATTAATTCCAGTTCGTAATAATGTCTGATTAAATTTATCTACAAACTCAAAATACCGAAACTGAGCTTCTGTATGCCAACTGAATTTTTTGGAAATCATATTTGTTCCATTGAGAGCAAACCAGCTCCCAAGATTATCAGTGCCATTTTGAGCAGAAATGTTAAATATGTTTAAAATGAAGAGTAGGAGGAAGGTTTTTTTTAATGTAAATATTCCTTTTTGCATTATTACTTTTTAAGTTTTCGCTATATTTTTTGTGCAATAGCTTTTTTCTCAACGAATTGCAAAATTAAGAAAACTTGTATAATTATTATAGATTCCCCATTGTTGATGTGTTAAATTTGGTATTCTGTAGAATTTATAATTAGTACTGAAATATATTCATTATTTACGCCCGAAAGTTAGTATTCTAATAATGGTAATGGTGGTGTTGGAAATTATTATTAGCTTTATATCTATAAAGGAAATTTATTTCTATGAAATTCGACCTCAAACTCTATAGAGGCTATGCTAATGAAGAGCAAATAATATTATTTGGTCATGTTTTTAAATCATTAGCTCCAGAATACTTGTTAACCGATAAAAAAGGTTATAGACATGCAAAAGGTGTGTATGAAATGTATACCATAAAAACATTGGAAAATGCATTAGTAACCATATTTTTTAAAGACCAAAAGCTTACAACAAGAACTTCAGAAGATGGTTATTTTAGGGTTTGTGTACCTTGTAGTAATATGGAAGCTGGTTGGCATGACTATCGGGTGGAGGCAAGTTATTTGGGAAATGTTGTAAAGCGCGAAAGTGAGTTTTTAAAGCCATACCCTGGTAAAATTGGTCTTATATCGGATATCGATGATACTTTTTTACTTTCGCATACAGGGAATTTTTTAAAAAAAATATACGTACTCCTCACAAGAAATGTAAAAAGAAGAAAGATTTTTGAGGATGTTGTAACTCATTATTCCTTACTGAGTAAAGCAGGAAAAGAAGATACTGTAGAAACAAATACCTTTTTTTATGTGTCTAGTAGCGAATGGAATTTATATAGCTTTATTCTAGATTTTACACGTATCCACGAATTACCAAAAGCAGTTTTTAAACTGAAAAAGATAAAAACGGGATTGTTAGATTTATTTTTCTCAGGAAGAGGAAATCACAACCATAAATTCGAAAAAATAAAAGACATTTTAGAGTTTTATCCTGAAATGAGATTTGTATTGATGGGAGACGACTCTCAACGAGACCCTTTTTTATATACTAAAATAGTAAAGTATTTTCCTAGAAATGTAGCTGCAATTTATGTAAGGCAGACAAAAAGTAAGCAAAATAGCAAGACGGTTAAAGAACTTCAAGATATGGAAGAATTTAATATTCCAACTTGCTATTTTAAACATAGTTCTGTGGCAATAGAGCATTCTAAAAAAATAGGTTTACTTAAAAGTGAAGCCTAGGTTTTATAGTTTACTACTTTTAATATAAAAATCTTGATCTACTTCAAAGCTCTTAATAGGAGCTTTAGTTTTTATTTCTTTCCACGTATTAGTTGGGTAAATCCACTGCTCAGAATTGTTTATTTTTACCTGAATTGGCATGTCAAAATCCGCTACAATTTCTGTGTATTTAAATTTAAGTGTATTTTTAGAAATCTTATATTCAAGATTAGGAATCTTTGTAGTTCTTAAATACTGATTAAAGAAAGCATGGAGGTCGATACCTGTTTTTTCTGACAAATAATCTTCAATTTGCTTAGTTGTTACCGTTTGGTGGTAAAAATCTTTATTTAAACCTCTTAGTATAGAACGCCATTTCTCATCATCTTCTACTAATTGCCTAAGCGTGTGGAGCATATTTGATCCTTTGTAATACATATCACCAGAACCTTCAGAATTCACATCGTATTGTCCAATAATAGGTTTGTTATTGTTAATACTTTTTCTTGTTCCGATTACATATGCTGAGGCAGCTTCTTTTCCATAGTAATAATTTAAATAAAGCGATTCAGAATATGCTGTAAAGCTTTCGTGAATCCACATATCTGCAATGTCCTTATTTGTAATATTATTGGCAAACCATTCGTGTCCAGTTTCATGAATAATGATAAAATCGAACTTAAGACCCCATCCAGAACCCGATAAATCTCTTCCTAAGTATCCGTTTTCATATTTATTTCCATAAGTAACCGAGCTTTGGTGCTCCATTCCTAAATATGGAACTTCAACCAGTTTATAGCTATCTTCATAAAATGGATATGGCCCAAACCAATGTTCAAAAGCTTCCATCATTTTAGGCGCTTGTTGGAACTGTTTCTTAGCTTTTTCAAGGTTATAACTTAGCACATAATAATCCATATCTAAGCTTCCTTTTTCGCCATCATATTTCTCTCCAAAATGAACATAATCACCAATGTTTACATTTACGCCATAGTTGTTTATAGGGTTGCTTACAAACCAATGATATGTAGCTGTGTTTTCATTCTTATCCACTTTTAAGAGTCGACCGTTAGACACTTCTTTTAAGTTCTTAGGAACGGTAACACTAATTTTCATGCTATCTACTTCATCATACATATGGTCTTTATTGGGCCACCAAACACTGGCTCCTAGACCTTGGCAAGAAGTAGCTATAAAATCATTTCCATTATCATCCTTTTCCCAAGTAAAACCACCATCCCATGGAGCTCTAACAGCTTCTTTTGGATGACCTGAATAAAAAACAACGATTTCGTTATAGCTTCCTACTTTCTGCTGTTCCTTTAATTTTACAAAATGTGCATTCCCTTCTGAAGTAAAGGCTAACTCTTGATCATTCTGAGTAACTTTTTCAATTTTTAATGGAGGTTGTAAGTCAACTTGAAGGGTTTGGTTTTCAGTAAGTACTTTGTAGCGAATAGTATTTTTACCTGAAATAAATTTATCTTCTGGGTTAACCTCAATATCTAAATGGTAATAATTTAAGTCCCACCAAGCTCGCTCAGGAGTAATACTACCGCGAAGGGTATCTTGTCTTGAAAAAGTGTTTTCATTATTGAATAAGCTTGTGTCTTGAGCTTCTGCATTAAAACAAAGGCACAGAAAAATTAATAGTAGTAAGTTTCTCATAGCGAGGTTTATTATTAAGAAGCTACAAAGCTAAATAAAATCTATTATAGCTAATGAGATGAGCGCCTATATTTTTGGTAGCTTATAACAACATATAATGATTAATTTATAGATAAATTAGTGTTTTGAAGAGTTATTCTTCATCTAAAATAGATAACAATTCACCCCATGCAGCATCTCTAGCTCTTTTATTTGGATCGTTAGCGCTTGCTTCAGCTCCTTGTCTCATAAATGCATGGCCAGCTCCATCATAGATGGTAGTTTCATATTTTTTATTATATTTTTCCATAGCATCTTTTGTGTCGTGAATAGTTGCATTTACACGGTTGTCATTTCCTCCATAAAAGCCATAAACAGGAGCAGAAATAGACTCTAATGTAGCGTAGTCTTTAGGAGCGGTTCCATAAAAAACCAAGGCTTTCTTAATTTCTTGATTATTTGTTGCATATCTAAAACTCTGAGAGCCACCCCAACAAAAACCTATTACAGAAACATTTCCGTTGCTAGAAGGTTCATTAACAATGTATTGAAATGTGGTGTTTAAGTCCTTCGTAACTTGCATTGGGTCTAATGCATAAATTGCTTCACGAGCTTTGTCAGTATTTTCAAAATCTGTTGTTTTTTCAATCCCTTCTACGGAATTAGAAATAAGGTCAGGGGCAATTACTAGAAATCCTTTTGAAGCTAATTGGTCTGCAAAAGAACGAGCCCAATCATTCAGGCCTCTATTTTCATGAATTACAATAACAGCATCGGTAGCTACATTACTTTCTGGGTAGACTACAAAAGCTTTAAAAGTGCCATTCTCTCTTTCTAGATCAATCCATTCATGGTGCCTTTGGGATTCCGATAATTCGTTACTAATTTCAGAAACTACTTTTTTAACAGGATCTTTTTCTTCTTTTTTAGAATCTGTTTTACAAGAAAAGCAACATAGAATTAATGCTGCAATAGTTAATAGATTAGCTTTCATAACGGTAAATGTTTTGTATGTTTTAAAAACGAATTTGTTATTAAAATTAAGGTTTTAGTCTCTAATAATCGCATTTGGAAAAGTAACAACACTCTCATGGCCATTTTCACCAACTGTAGAAACACCAAAAAAGTAATTATCGATAACAATCCCTTCTAAAGTAAATGATGTAATGTCTTCTACATATCGAGAATGATCCCAAGTAGGGGAAGTAGTATCTCTCCAATATATTTTATATCCCTTTGCTCCAGGTACTTCATCCCACTTTAATTTAGCTGAAGCCTCTACAATACCTCCAATTGCTACTTTTTTTGGTGCTGGTGGCGCCCAAGCGATTGAAGCAAGGTTAATAGCATTTACAGCAGTTAATTTGGCTGCATAATCAAAATTTACATGTTTAAGTACATCTCCATATTCAATGCCATTCTCTGTTCTGATATCTTGGTGTTGTTGCGTATAATTTTCATGAGCTTCCATGATTCTAATTCCAGCAAATCCAGCATCGTTAAATGGACGGTGATGCCCACCGCGACCAAAACGATCCAAACGATAAATCATCATCGGATTCATTTCTGGCATATATGTTTTTACATTTTTATGAATATAGCGTGCTAATTGTCTAGAAATTCCATCTACTTCACCACCATAAAATCTTCGCATTGTTCTTTCACGTTCTGTTTCAGTTGGAGGTGTTGGTTCTGAAAAAATTCTGAAGTCGGTATTGCTAATAATCCCATCAACACCCTTTATATTACCAATCATATCATTATTAAAGATTCCGATGACCTCCCAGTTGTTCTCTTTGGCATAATTAGCCAATCCTTTTCCTCCAAATAAACCTTGTTCTTCTCCAGAAAGTCCAACATAAATAATACTATTTTCAAACTTATATTTTGAAAGTACTCTTGCTGCTTCTAACGTTCCAGCCATTCCGCTGGCATTATCATTAGCTCCAGGAGATGTAGAAGTATAATTGTTTGCATCCGATACTCTAGAATCGATATCTCCACTCATTATAATGTAGCGATTTGGGTATTTGGTTCCTTTTTGAATAGCTACCACATTTACAATGTTTACATCTTTGGTGATACGTTCGTTGGTCCCTTTTTCTACAAAATTATTTTGAAAAGAAACATTCAAGCAGTTATTACAATCTTTAGAGATATTTTCAAACTCACTTTTAATCCATCTTCTGGCGGCTCCAATTCCTGTAGTTGTAGATATGGTATCACTCAGTGTATGCCGCGTTCCAAAGCTGACAAGCTTGGTGATGTCCTTTTCAATATTATCAGAAGAGACATTATTTATAATATCATAGATACGTTGATCTGTTTGAGCTGATATAATTGAACTCGCACAGAAAATAACTGCAAAAAATATTTTTTTCATTTATAAGAGGGGTTGTTTATCGGTAAAAGTATTAAAGTTCATTAAATTATTTATGAATCGATGAATTTTTTAAGCACGTCTCGAACTTCAAAAGTATCTTTTACGTAATATTTAGCTTTTGTTTTTTTGAATCCGACTTTAACGGTATAAGAACCTTCTGGTACTTCTTCAAACATATATTCATCTGTCCAATCATCTCCAATTGTAAAGATAAAATCGTAGCCTTTAGTTGCCAATAGTCTAGAAACTGCGCGTCCTTTATTTACGCTACTGCTTTTAATCTCTATCACTTTATTCCCCTGCAAAACAGTTAGATCGTTATTAGAAATAAGGCTAGTTAATACCGTATTTAGCTCCATAGTTCTAATCTGTGCTAACTCAGGATCTGCTTTACGGTAATGCCAAGCTAATGAGTATTTCTTTTCTTCGATAAATGTTCCAGGAGTTCGATCTACGAAAGTTTCTAATATTGGTCGGATATTTTCCATCCAATCACTTTTTAAACGTTCTAAAGGCTCCCAATCGGTACTTTTCTTTTTCAACCAAACCCCATGATCTGTAATCAGAGAGTAATCTTTATCGGCAAACCAATCTTCAAAGGTTTCTTTATCACGACCACTAATAATAACCATATCTGTATTTGGTTTATTATTTAATTGGTCTAATAATTTAAACAAATCTTCATCTGGCTTTGCATTCTTAGGATTGTCTTGGAAACCAGCAAGCGTTCCATCGTAATCAAGTAAAATAAGGCTGCTTTCTGCATCTTTATACTCACTTATCATTTGCTCCTGAAGCGTATTTTTTAATCTTTCAGCAACAATAACTTGCCCTAAATTTTTAGTAGCATTTAATGATTTCATAAATTCATGAGCCCATTTTTCTACGCTATAACGCTCCAAACGCTCTTGAAGAATTTTGTTTCTAGCTATTTGTTCTTCAACAGGCATTATTAATGCTTGTTTTATAGCATCTGCAATCTCTTCAAAGTTATTTGGATTTATTAATAGCGCCTCATTCATTTCTTTTGAAGCTCCAGCCATTTCACTTAAAATAAGAACTCCATCTTGCTTAGTTCTTGTCGCTATATATTCTTTGGCAACCAAATTCATTCCGTCTCTAACGGGAGTAATAAGGGCCACATCAGAAGAAGTGTATAAATCGATCAGATTATCAAATGGCATAGAACGATAGAAATACCAAATTGGAGTCCAACTTACCGTTGCAAACTTCCCATTTATTCTCCCTACCAGCTCATCGGTTTCTTTTTTTAATAATTGATATTGCGGCACATCGGAACGCGATGGTACAGACAACATTATAAGACGAACCTTTTCTTTGAATTCAGGATATTTATTTAAAAAATACTCGAAAGCACGAATTCTATTAGGAATTCCTTTTGTGTAATCCAGTCTATCTATGGAAAGTATAAGTTTTGTGTCTTCTGAAGACTGCATATGGTCGTCAAGTCTTTTTTGTAGCTCAGACCTATCTTTTGTTTTTAATTGAGTGTGATTAAGCGCTGCATCATGAAATTTTTTGTAATCAATTCCCATTGGGAACGAATCAACTTTTACAATCCGATCATGATAAATTACCTCGTTGAACTTAACATCCAATCTTAAGATTCTTTTTACTGAACTTAAAAAATGACGTTCATAATCATAGGTGTGGAAACCGATAAGATCTGCTCCCAGCATTCCTGTTAAAAGTTCTTCTCTCCAAGGGAATGTTCTGAAAATCTCATAGGAAGGAAAAGGAATATGAAGGAAAAAACCAATAGAAACATCAGGTCTCTTCTCTTTAATAAGTTGTGGGAGTAGTAATAATTGATAATCATGAACCCAGACTTTGTCTCCTTCTTCTAGGTTTTCTATAACTACTTCAGCAAATTTTTCATTTACTTTTTTATAAGATTCCCAATAATCTTTTTCAAACTCTGTATATTCCGTAAAATAATGAAAAAGGGGCCACAGTGTTCTGTTGCTAAATCCAAAGTAATAATTGTCAATGTCTTTTTGAGTTAGATTTACCGCAGCGCAATTTTCATCTGCAACAGCTTTATCTACCTTTTTTATTAGGGTATCGTCTAATTCTTCTTCGGTAAGTCCAGACCAACCAATCCAAATTCCATCGCCATCTTTATGAACAGATTTCATTCCAGTGGCAAGTCCTCCAATACTAGGAGTTATTTCTAGTTCACTATCGTTAAGTTTAATTTGTAATGGTAGTCGGTTGGAAACAATGATTGTTTTACTCATAATTAAGATCTAGTTTTCTTTTTCTATGTTGATTGTTTTTTAGTACTAAATTTATCAAAATAATATTTTTAGCCTCTTTGTTTTATCAATATATAAATGCGTCTTATTATTAACTTTCATTTATTAATTGGATCTTGGTTTAAAGCTAAGATTTTCGTTAATTTAAGGAAATATTACTTTTTAAACGTTATAAAATTTATAATTAATGAATAATTTAGAATACGGAATTATTGGAAATTGCAGAAGCGCTGCTATAATATCAAAAACGGGTTCTATTGATTGGTGCTGTTTGCCCGAATTTGATTCTTCTTCTGTATTCGCTAAAATATTAGATGATGAAATAGGAGGTTACTTCGGTTTTAAAGTAGATGAGAGCTACACTATTTCTCAAGAATACTACAAGAATACAAGTGTTTTAGTAACAACTTTTTCTAACGGAAAAGACGCTTTTGCCATTTGGGATTTTATGCCTCGTTATTACGAAGAAGATGGTGGATATAATTCCCCGCCAGATGTAATAAGATATGTAGAGCATAAAAGTGGAACTCCAAAATTTAAAGTAGACTATAACCCGAAGTTAGAATATGCTTTAGGGGTTACCAATACTTATGTAAAGGAAGATTTTATTGTTAGTTTAACTGATAAAGAAAAATTTGACACACTTTTTCTCTACACGAGTTATGATAAAGATAAAGTAGCAAAAGGGGAGGAACTTGAAATTACTGAAGATGGTTATTTTTTAGTTGGTTATAATGAAAAAATATTTGTTCCAACCGTAAATAAAGCTTTTTTAGAGCTTACGCGAACTAAAACATACTGGTTAAATTGGTCCGATAGAACACCAACTTACGAGAAGTATAACGAAGAGATTATAAGAAGTGCCCTTACTTTGAAGATGTTGAGTTATGATAAATCGGGAGCGGTTTTAGCTGCTGCAACAACTTCTTTACCAGAAACAATAGGGGAAGTTAGAAATTGGGATTACCGTTTCTGTTGGATTCGAGATGCTTCAATGGTTATAAAAGTTGTTTCTGAATTAGGACATAAAAATATGGCCAAGCGTTTTCTTCAGTTTATTATTGATTTAATTCCTGATAAAGATGAGAAGCTCCAAATTATGTATGGAATTAATAAGGAGAAGATGCTTACAGAAGAGACTTTAGACCATTTAAGTGGTTATAAAGGATCTAAACCCGTTAGAATTGGAAATGCTGCTTATGAACAGCGACAAAATGATATCTATGGAATTTTAATGGATGTTATTTACGAGCAGTTTATGAAATTTAGCACTCAAATTGAAAATAGTGAGGACTTATGGACTATAACTAAAGGGATTGTTTGGGTGGTTAATAAGCATTGGAAAGAAACTGATAAAGGAATATGGGAATTCCGTACAGAAGAGAAACATTTTACATTTTCTAAAGTATTATGTTGGGTAGCTGTAGATAGAGCTTTAAGAGTTGCTAAAATGCTAAATAAGACACGTAAGATTGATAAATGGTCTGCCTTAGAAAAGGAAATAAAAGATGACATTCATGAAAATGCATGGAACGGAGAGGTAAATGCATTTACACAATTTTACGGTTCTAAAGATTTAGACGCATCAGTTTTATTGATGGAGCCTTATGGGTTTATAGACGCTAAAGATGAAAGGTATGTTGGGACTGTTAAGGCAATAGAAAAAGAGCTTAGCAATGACGGACTTTTATATAGATATAAAAATCAAGATGATTTCGGATTGCCATCCTCATCGTTTACAATATGTACATTCTGGTTTATTAATGCGTTAAATAAAATTGGAGAGCACGATAAGGCGGTTAAGCTATTCGATCAATTGCTTTCCTATAGCAATCACTTAGGCTTGTTTAGTGAAGATATAGATTTTAAAACGAAGAGACTTCTGGGTAATTTTCCGCAGGCATATTCTCACTTAGCACTTATAGAAACGGCTATAAACCTTTCTAATTATAAGACTGAAGAAGAGCAGATTATTGGAAATGTAAGGCAAGATTAACAATAAAAAAATCCAAGATAGGTATATGAAACCTATCTTGGATTAAAGCAAAATCTGAATAAATGTATTTTTTCTAAACTATTAAAACTGGTAAGTTTTGATAGCATTAGTTCTGAATATTTTTTCTAAAACTTCTTCTGGTAATTCTAAGCCTTTAAAAGTTCCTTTAAATTCTGGAGCTGTTAATATTTTATCTGTAGCGAAGAAATCCCAATGGTTTAACCAAAGTGTTTCAAACTTATTGGTAAGTGTTTCATCATCCATGCTACCATCGTCAATTACATCTGTTCCATAGATAATTCGATCTTGATATTTTATGAAAAAGTCTCTCACTTTTTTATGATCATCTTTAGCTTGTAGTTGCACATGGCATATTCTTTCTGCTAAATCTGTCATTGTATTAGGATAAGCATCCAAGCGTTTTGCAACCTCGTCTATGCTCCATTCCATGCTAAATAAATGTAATCCTACATATTTTAAATCAGGGAATTTCTTTAAAACATTATCACGAGCTTCCATTTGCGCTTCATAAGAAGGGTATTCTGGTAATAAGTGCATATGATATTCTGGATGCTCAGAAAAATAATTCCTATCAGAATCTACAGTCATTTCTTCAAGAGGAAGCCAGCAGTTTCTAGGTTCTCCTTGATGTCCAATTAGTAAAATATCATTATCAACTAAATATTGATAAATTGGATCAAAACGGTCATCATCTAGTAAAACAAAGTTTCCGTCTTTGTCTTTAATATCTGGATCCATCCCGATATTCTTCCATATTTTAACACCAACAGCGCCATTTTCTAATCCAGTTTTTATGAGCTGTAATGCACGCGGAAGCCATTTGTCTGTATTCCAATATTTAGTGTCAAAGCTTGTAATAAACTTTGTCATATTTGGAAATTTAGCTTCTAAATCATGAATCACTTGCTGTTGATCTTCAACACTTTCAAAAAAAGGAATTTCGGTGTTGATAGATAAAAACGAAACATTGTATTTTTTCGCTAATTTCATCTTTGCTTCAGAGCGCGTATTTAAATGTACATGCGCATCAATAAATGGGTTTAGCATAACTTTAATTTTTTACCATTACTAATTTTGTTTTCACTAAATCGGTAACTTTATTTGTTGCTTTAGGGAAAACTTTTCTTAAATCGATTTCCTCATTATTTGTGAGTTCTTGCTGAAGAGTTTTCATAAACATATTCTTAATTTCAGTAGCAAGATTTACTTTGCAAATACCATTGCTAATAGCTTCTTGTACCTGGCTATGAGGGACACCAGAACTACCGTGAAGAACAAGAGTGGCATTGGTTACTTCTTTTATAGCTTTTAGCAACTCGATATCCAAATTAGGCTCTTCCTTATAAAAACCATGAGCTGTACCAATTGCAACAGCAAGCGCATCTACACCAGTTGCATCTACAAATTCTTTTGCTTCTGATGGTTGTGTAAATCCTTGTTTTCCGTGAGATTGCCCGAGTTTTGCAACATATCCTAATTCTGCCTCTACATGAGCTCCATAATCTTTAGCACGTTTTACAACTTCTTGTGTCATTTTGATATTTTCTTCAAAAGGAAGCTCGCTACCATCTATCATTACAGAATCAAAACCAGCATCTAAACACTGCTGAACAAGCTCTACAGAACCACCATGATCTAAGTGAATCCAACCTTCAACACCAAATTGCTCTAAACCAGCTCTTCCTAGTTTTACAGCAGAATCTAATCCCATATAATCTATAGAGCTCTTTGTGAGTTGTAATATAATCGGTTCATTTAATTCTGAAGCAGCTCCTAAAACTCCGTGTAGCGTTTCAAGATTATAAAAATTAGTTGCTAATAATCCTCTTTTCTCACTGCTAAATTGTTCTAATTTATCTTTTAATTTCATAGCTTTTTTTATAATTCAGAATTAAACTTTGATTTTATTGTTTCTTTAATCGATTCTAGGTTTGTAAAAGCAGTAGTTCCGCCAGCAGCTGTTGTATTTAAAGCTCCCATTAGATTTCCTACTCTTAAGCACTCTTTTAAAGGTGCTTTTTCAATATATTTCTTTATAAATCCAGCATTAAATGAATCTCCAGCACCAATAGAATCAACTAGTTCTGGATTGTTAAATACTGTTGCTTTATATTCTTCTTTGTTTTTGAAGGCAATACTTCCTTCTTCACCCATTTTGACAACTATAATATTTGCATATTCTTCGATGCAACTTACAGCTTCTTTAATGGTGTTCTTTTTTGTTAATGCGAAGATTTCTTCCTTGTTTGGCATAAAGACATCTACAAAAGGTAAACACTCTTTATAGTCAAAATCCCATTTATTCTCTGGGTCCCATTGTAAATCTAAAGAAGTCGTTAATCCACATTCTTTAGCTTTTTTAAAGATTTCGGTAATATCTTTTCTGATTCCTTTCTGAATAAAAAAGTTAGAAAGGTGAAAGTGCTTAAAACCCTTGATATCATTCCAAGGAATAAGATCTATTGTAAGTGCTTCCATGGCGCCACAATAGGTAACATTAGCGCGGTCTTGATCGTAATTCATTACAATTGTAATTCCCGACTGATGCTCGTTAGTTTTTTTTATAAATTCAGCACTAACTTGTTTCTTTTCTAATTCAGCTTCAATAAATGTTCCATAATCATCATTCCCAACAACACCACAAAAAGCTGTGTTTATCCCAATTGCAGAGGCGTTGGCAGCCATTATTGCAGAAGAACTCCCTAACGTTAGGTTCATTTTATCAGCAATAATCTCTGTTCCGATTTTAGGAAACCCTTGAATCTGATTTAAAATTAGATCTACATTTAATTCTCCTACAACAAGTAGTTCTTTATGCTGCATATGTATTTTCTTTTATTTTGACTTTAGGTAATAAGTTTTCTACGTCCTCTAATTTAAGAATTCCTAGATCTTCATTCAAGCAATTTGCGGCACCACAAGCAACACCATATTTAGCTATATCTTCAATGTTCATATTGTTATTAACAGCGTATGCAATACCAGCTGTTAGGCAATCGCCACTTCCAACTGTACTAATAACTTGATCGATAACAACGTTTGCATGTACAAATTTACCATTATAATAAAGCCATAGACCTTCTCTTCCTTTTGTTATAGCAATAAGGTTAATTTTAGGGCTAAGTTCTTTTACAATAACTTCAATAGGAGCGTTGTTATAAATAGATTTTAATTCGTCTTCATTAATATGGATCCCAAAGAAAGATTTAGTAAGTGCATTTTTAAGTTGTGCACCAGAACAATCTATAATAATTCTCTTGTCTATAGTGTTACAAATATCAATTAATTTGCTGTATCCATCTTCTGGAGCGCCTTTAGGCCAAGATCCAGAGACACATATAAGAGAGCTTTTAGAAGCTTCTGTCTTAAATATTTCTAAGAATGGATTCCAGTCTTCTTTTTTAAAGGTAGGGCCTGGTTCTAATAATTCTGTATTATTAAACGAACTTATTGGAGAACGAAATGTGTAACATTTTCTGTTTTGCCCTTCAAGTTCGATACCTGATATATTAATATCCCTTAGTTGACATTCTTGTTTGATCCATGTTCCGCTTGTACCAGCCCAATTTCCTAGCAAAGTATTTTTTTGCTTTAACTCGCTTAGTGCCATGGCAATATGGGTTGCTTTTCCTCCAGGGTATTGTTTCAATTCTGAAATCCTGTTAGGAAGCCCACTTTCTATGGTATCTAGCCATGCATAAGTGTCTATTGACGGATTAGGACAAACACTTAATATCATATTTCTATCTTTTATAAATATTTACACCTTGTACAACTCTATTAATAGCTCCAGAAATAGATGGATTATCTGGACTAAGCCCCAATTCTAAGGACTTGTAAAAGCCTAGTAACTGAGCCAATATTGTTGTTGGTACAGCTTGTAATGAATTATTTGGTGTGTGTTTTATATATATATTGGTAGCATTTTTAAGTTTAAAATCTGCTGGTGCACCAATAGTTAACGATTGTATATTTCTTGAGTCTTTTGCTATATCTTCTACCAAATCCTTTTCATACTTAAATGTATGTGCGTCGTTAGAGAATAAGTAGACAAGTAATGTATTTGCATTTACAACTGCTCTCGGACCGTGTCTGAAACCTAAAAAGGAGTCATGTTTACAAATCACCTGACCATCCGTTAGTTCTTGAAGTTTTAAATGAGACTCTCTAGCAATTCCTAACATCTCTCCAGACCCTAGAAAAACAACTCTTTCAAAACTTCTTTTTGCGATCTCTGCAATAGTTTCATGAGCATCTAAAATAGTTTGTCCTTGTTCGCAAATTGTACTAACCAAGTCTTTTTCTGT
Organism: Joostella sp.; assembly: GCF_048266025.1. Taxonomy (NCBI): domain Bacteria; kingdom Pseudomonadati; phylum Bacteroidota; class Flavobacteriia; order Flavobacteriales; family Flavobacteriaceae; genus Joostella; species Joostella sp. Next base: position 246,084 of record NZ_JBLXAF010000004.1, read on the forward strand.
TTCAATGTTATTGATATCAGAAACAAGAATAGCAGTTAATAGCATAGAAGTAAAGCTACTTGTCATAGCTAAACTTTTATCATTTGTTTCTTCAGGAAGAATAATGCTATAGCATGGGTTTTCTGTTTCTGAAGAATAAGAAGCTAATTTCCCTTCTTTATTACACGTAATAATTAGGTGATATATATCTTCACAATGCTCATCAGCTAATCTTACAGCTTCAATACTCTCAGGACTATTCCCTGATCTTGCGAATGAAACTAACAATGTAGGATTGTTTTTTGTTAATAAGGAATCGATATGAGTTACTATGTCTGTAGTTGCGACAGCTTGTGTTACTATTTTTGTTTTCTTTTGAATTATTCCTTGAGCAGCCTCTCCTATAAAAGCAGAAGAACCTGCACCAGTTAATATGATTCTAAGTCCTTCTTTTTTTAATATTGGATTAAGGAAGTCTTTAATGCTCTCTTTATTAGCTATTAGCATTAAAAAAGTTTCCATCCATAATCTTGGCTGTGCTTTTATTTCACGCTCTGTATGTAAATCTTTATTTATGATTTCTTGATTCATGATCTCGTAATTGATTTTTTTTAATTGGGTACTGGTTAATCTATTCGCAAACTAGCGATATGCAAATTAAACAATAAATCGAAAATAAAAAAAATTTCGATATCTTTTTATTTATGCTTTTCGATAAGTTGATTTATGAATATTATTTATTTATTACTTAATAATTGTCGTTTGTACCTTTAATAAGTATACGAAAGTTAAATTTTTGTTATTCTTTGCTTAATTAAAAAATATATTTAAATTAGCAAACGATATGAAAACACATAACTTACGTATTCTGTGTTTTTTTAGAAAAAAAACTCTATAACATAAATTATAACCTATATAATTATGTTATTCAATTAAATCATCTTAAACCATTCTTATGAAGAAACTCTTATTTACTTTGGTTACTTTCATATACTGCCTGTCTTCTTTCGCTCAAGAGAAAGAAATTACAGGAGTTGTAACCGATTCAGAAACAGGGATGCCAATTCCCGGAGCAAATATATTGGTGAAGAACACTACAAAAGGAGTTGTTACCGATTTTGACGGAAATTACTCTATCTCAGCAGAAGAAGGAGCTACTTTAAAATTTACTTATATAGGTTTTAAAGAAGAGGAAATTGTAGTAGGAAGTGATTCAGAAATAAATGTTGCTATGCAAGTATCGGCATCACAGCTTGATGAAGTGGTTGTAGTAGCGTATGGAACGCAAACGAAAGAAGAAGTTACGGCTTCTGTTTCTACAATAGACGCTAAAGAACTTACAGATGTTACTTCTCCAGATGTATCTACAATGTTACAAGGTAAAGTTTCTGGGGTACAAGTAATTCAAGGGTCTGGACAGCCTGGTTCTGTACCAGATATTAGAATTAGAGGGATGTCTTCTATCGATGGAAGTGTAAGTCCTCTTTGGGTTGTAGACGGTGTAATTATGCACGGAACTCCAAACTTAAATCCTAATGAAATTGAATCTCTTTCAGTCTTAAAAGATGCTTCTGCTACTTCTCTTTATGGTTCTCGTGGAGCTAATGGAGTAGTAGTTGTTACAACTAAACAGGCAAAAGTTGGTAGAAGCGAACTTACTGTTAGTACAAGAACTGGTTTTTCTGAATTTAATCAGGGGAACTTTGAAGTAATGAATTCTCAACAGTTGTATAACTATTATGAAGGGTTTGGAGATACATTCAATCAGAATGATAATGAGTGGTATAACCCTAGTTTATTAGATCGCGATTATGATTGGATAGATAATGGTACACAAACGGGATTTGTACAAGATCATAACTTAGTTTTTACTGCAGGAACAGAAAAATCTAAAACTTATATTTCTTTAGGATATTATGATGAAACGGGTTCTATTAAGGGGTATGAGTTTGATAAATTAAGTTTCCGTATCAATCAAGATTATAAGTTTGGAGAGCGATTAACTTTAAAGCCTAAAATTGGTCTTAACTATAGTACAGTTGATGATAGACAACATGAATTACATTCGATGCTTACTAATATGCCATGGGATTCTCCGTATAATGAAAGTGGAGAGTTAGTAAATCCACAAGAAAATGGAGTGCCATGGATAGGAAGAGACAAGAGTAACTATTTATATGATTTACAATGGAATAACTCTCAGTCTCAGGAATTTAATTTATATGCAAACTTTGATTTAGAATTTAAAATAACAGACCATCTTAAATTCATCTCTACAAATGGTTATACTTTATATAGAAATGATGGTAAATCATATGTAGACCCTGCTTCAAATAGTGGTTTAGCAGATAACGGAAGATTATCTCAATCTACAGCAAGAAGAATAACAAGGTTCACCAATCAAATGCTTAAATATTCAAACCTTTGGGGAAATCATAGTTTCACTGCTTTGGCTGCATATGAATATAACGATTATGTATATGATGATTTTTCTGCAACAGGACAAGGAATTGTTGCTGGAACTGATATATTAAATAATGCTGCCAATCCTAATTCTGTTGGAGGTTTTAAAAATGAATATGCTTTGCAGTCATTTTTATTCAATACCAATTATAAATTCGATAATAGATATTTAGTTCAATTGTCTATCCGTAGAGATGGGGCTTCTAACTTTGGAGAAGATAATCAATATGGAACTTTTTATTCTGCAAGTGCTGGATGGAATATCCATAATGAGGATTTCTTCAACATAGATGCAATAAATGAACTTAAATTAAGAGCTAGTTATGGTGCTGTAGGAAACAGACCAAGTTCTTTATACCCTCAATATGATTTATATAGTTTAGATAACACATATAATGGTGTGCCAGTAACAACGCCTTCTCAATTAGGAAATGAAGATGTAGGTTGGGAAAAATCTTTTCAATCAAACTTTGGTTTAGATCTTCGTCTTTTTAATAGAGTAGGGTTGACATTCGACTATTATATTAAAGATACTTCAGACTTATTATATTTTGTTTCTATCCCAGATGTAACAGGATATAGTGGGTATTGGGAAAATATTGGAGGTGTTAAAAACACTGGGTTCGAAGTTTTCTTAGATGCAGATGTTATCCGTAATGAAGATTTCTTATGGTCTGTTAATTTTAATATTGGTGTAAATACTAATGAAGTTACAGAACTTTTGGAAGATCAAGCAATCATTAAAGGTAATAAGAGGTTAAACATAGGTCAAGATATTAATACTTGGTATATGCGTGAATGGGCTGGAGTAGATCCAGAAAATGGAGATCCTTTATGGGAAGTTGTAGACCAAGATACTGGGGAAGTTACAACAACTAATAACTGGAATGATGCTACACAACAAGAAGTTGGAACTTCTACACCAGATTATTATGGAGGTTTTGGAACTGCATTTAGTTATAAAGGTTTATCTCTTTCTGCGAATTTTGCTTTCACTAGTGGTAATCTAATTTACAATTATAGTAGAGAGTTGTATGATGCAGATGGAGCTTATCCAACATATAACCAACAAGTATTAGCTGATGGTTGGAGCAGATGGGAAGAACCAGGAGATATTGCAACACATCCTAAGTTAGTAAACGGTGGAAATAGTTTATCTAATAAAGTGTCTTCAAGATATTTAGAAGATGGTAGCTATTTAAGAATGAGAAACTTAAGATTAGGGTATACTTTACCTTCTGAGTGGGTGACTACAATGGGAATGAGTAACTTAAACATCTACTTATCTGGTGATAACTTATGGACATTAACTGATTTTTCTGGAATGGATCCAGAGGTAGGAGTTGATGGTACATATAACGCATTGTATCCAGTTTCTAAGCGAATTACGCTAGGGTTATCATTATCATTTTAATATCAAAAAACTATAAAAATGAAAAAAATACTATATATAATATTAGCAGCAGCAAGTTTTACAGCTTGTGAACTAGATAGATTCCCTTATGATTCTGTTGCTTCAGACGAATTGTTTGAAAGTGAAGGAGGATTGGAAGCCGTAACGGGAGGTTCATACTCTTTATTAAAAGGAGATGGAGATGGAAATGGATTCTCTCCGCAGTTGCATAGAGCAGCAGAATTTTCTGGAGATAATGTATCCTTAAGTGGTAATACTACGGATGCTTTATTCTATACATACAATTATAATAATATTACAACTAGTGGTAGAATAAATGATGTATGGAGTTCTGGTTATAAAGCAATTGTAAGTTGTAATAAAGTTATTGAACTTGCAGTAGAGGGAGAATCTGTAGAAACTGATCAATTAATTGGGGAAAATTATTTTTTAAGAGCTTATACCTATTTCGAATTGGTTAACGTTTTTGGAAGGCCATACAATCAAGGGACTTCAAATTTAGGAGTTCCATTAAAGTTAACATCAGATGTTTCTGATGTTCCAGATAGAAATACAGTTGGAGAAGTATATGATCAGGTAGTAAAAGATCTTTTAAAAGCAGAATCTTTAATGAGCGTAAATAAAACCAACTCTTACGCTACAAAAGAAGCAGCGCAAGCGCTTTTATCTAGAGTATATCTGTATATGGGAGTTAATGATCAGGCAATTACATATGCTGATAAAGTGATTAACTCAGGAAGATTTCAGTTGTTACCAACTTCAGAACTTGGAGATTATTTTCAAAAAGTACCTGAAGACAATACAGAAACGATTTTTTGTTTCCGTTTTGTTGAAGAATCAGATTACAACGAAAGTGGAGCTCCAGGATGGTATACTGTAGGATCTCTTTACGCAAATATTGAAGGAACAGGTTGGGGAGAAATGTATGCTTCTAGTTCTTATTTAGATCTTATAAATGAAAACCCTAATGATGCTAGAAAAGAGTTTATAGATCCACAATTCGAATTAGATGAAGATGGAAATAAAATTCCTGCTGTTTATTGGATTAATGATAATTATACATACCAATTCCGAAGAACTACAGAGGAGAATGGTAAGATCTACTTTACAGAAGATGGAAGTAAAGTTGAGGTGATGACAGAAGAAGGAGATGATGAAACGTTATATTACTTTAATAATGGAGGTTCTAAAACATATGTTACTTATGGTTACGACATGTTTAAGAGAAATGGATTTCCTAAATTTTACGTGTTGAAAGCGTCGTTACAAGAAGGGGTTCCTCATTTATGGTCTCCTGTAGTTTCTCGTCTAGCAGAAATGTATCTTAACAGAGCAGAAGCTTACGCTAAAATGAGTAACGAGTCTCAAGCGCTAAGCAATATAAATATATTAAGAGAGAGAGCAGGAATAGACGCTTACGATAGTGCTTCAGACTTTCCAGCTGGGAAAAACTTATTGGATGTAGTTTTAGATGAAAGAAGATTAGAGCTAGCATATGAAGGGCATAGAAAATTCGATGTTTTTAGAAATAATGACACAATGGATAGAAAGTACCCAGGAACTCATTTATCAGGAAGCAATCCTTATTATGAGATTTTACCAACAGATGATAGAGTTATAGAATACATACCAGAAGTTCAAATTAATGTGCAGCCAACGTTAATTCAAAACGATTAAATAATATTAATATACAGCTGAATCATAAATTATGATTCAGCTGTAATTTTTTATATATGAAAACAAAAAACTTTCAAATAATTTTAGGATTACTTTTCGTAGTAATGTATCTAAATGGATGCAATACTAAAAGTTCTAATTCTAACGAAGAACTAGCTTTATCTATAGAAATCCCAACGGAAGGAAATAGTTGGGCTATAGATGATTTTTCAAAAAATAAAAATTTGGTATCAGAAAAAGGGATCACTAATTGGTCTAGTTTAGATACTAAAATTAGAACTTACTTTAAAGTAGATACTATTGGAGAGATTCATGTGGGTTTAAATGCGAAATCTTTAGAAGGTACTTCTGTAGTTAAAGTAACTTTAGGGGGGAATAGTAAAGAAGTAACTATTTCTAATCCTGATTTTGAAGTTGTTAATGTTGGAGTTTTTAATATAGAAAAAGCAGGCTATAATTTTATTGAAATCCAAGGAGTTAATAAAGAAGGAGAAGAGATTGCCGCTGTAAAAGATCTTCGTATTGGTGGTCCAGCAACCAATGGGGAAGTAACTTTTGTAAAAGAAGATTTTTACTGGGGGAGAAGAGGTCCTTCTGTACATTTAAATTATACACCTCCAAAAGACAAAGATATCTTATGGTTTTATAATGAAATCACAGTTCCAGAAGGTCAAGATGTATTAGGCTCATATTTTATGGCAAATGGTTTTGGAGAAGGCTATTTTGGAATGCAAGTAAATTCTGAATCTGAAAGAAGGGTTCTTTTTTCTGTTTGGAGTCCATTTAAAACTCAAAATCCAGACGAAATTCCAGATGATTATAAGATAATCTTATTAGGAAAAGGAGAGGGTGTTACTACTGGAGAATTTGGAAATGAAGGCTCTGGAGGGCAAAGCTATAAAGTCTTTAATTGGAAAGCAGCAAACACATATAAGTTTTTACTTAAAGGGGAGCCTTCTGTAAATAACTCTACAGATTATACAGCATATTTCTTTGATCCAGAAGCGGGAGAATGGAATCTTATAGCAAGTTTTAGAAGACCACATACTTCTACCTACTTAAAGCGCCAGCATTCTTTCTTAGAAAATTTTATTACTGGAACAGGATTTAAAACACGAATGGGTGTTTATGGAAATCAATGGGTACGAGATACCGATGGAGTTTGGAATGAGCTTACAGAAGCTAAGTTTACTGCGGATGCTACTGCTAGAAAAGGATCCCGATTGGATTATGCAGGAGGAGCAAAAGGAAATACATTTTTTATGAAAAATTGTGGATTCTTTAGTGAACAAACAGAAATGAATACCATGCATACAAGAACTGCTAATGGAAAAGCTCCAGAGATTGATTTCTCAAAACTGGAAACTCCTAACTAGTATTTATGAACTAGTTAGTAATGATATTTAAAGTAAATGAAATAGATTTTATATTGTTGAGTTAGCTTTCATATTAAGAAATCTAAATTTTGTTTAATAGTTAGTTTGTGTGAACACCGTTGATATTTTTATCGACGGTGTTTTTTTTTATAAAAATGTAATACCCTAATTTTCTTTCCTTAAAATGAAAGGCTAATTAAATCTTAACATGTTCATATTGTATATAAAAATCCTTAATTTTATGGAGCTATGAATAAAACAAGAAGAAAAGGATTTGTATTCACAAAATATGAAGCTCCCGATATATCTCCATTCGATAAGTTATTCGAAATTTTTAAAGAGTTGATAACTCACACTTCTGGAGATTTTGATGAGGCGATCGATTGGCTTCGGGAACTCGATGTTGAATACAGTTTAACAGACGAGAACTATACTATAGACGACTTTATAGAGGAGCTAAAGCGTAAAGGGTTTATACAAGAGGAAATTGATCCTGAAGGTGGTAATGGTAGTGACGGAGATGGTGAAGGCAAGTTTTCTATCACTGCAAAAACAGAACAGCTTATCCGAAAGCACGCCTTAGATCAGATTTTTGGTAAACTTAAAAAAGGAACTAGTGGAAATCACCGTAGCAAACATACTGGTCGTGGTGATGAGCATACTGGTGACTTCAGAGATTATCAGTTTGGAGATCCTTTAGAGCGAATTTCTATGACAGAAAGTATCCGAAATGCACAAGTAAATCATGGATTAGGGAATTTTATGCTCAATGAAAATGACCTTGTCGTGGAAGAAACCCATCATAAGGCACAAATTAGTACCGTTCTAATGATAGATATTAGTCATAGTATGATTTTATATGGAGAAGATAGAATTACTCCTGCTAAAAAAGTAGCCATGGCATTGGCAGAGCTTATTACAACGAGATATCTAAAAGACACTTTAGATATATTAGTTTTTGGAAACGATGCTTGGCCAATTTCTATAAAAGATCTTCCATTTCTAAAAGTAGGTCCTTATCATACTAATACGGTGGCTGGACTTCAACTCGCTATGGATATTTTAAGACGTAAGCGGAATACTAATAAACAGATTTTTATGATTACCGATGGGAAACCTAGTTGTATTAGGGAACCCAATGGAGAATACTATATGAATAGTGCTGGCTTAGATACATATATAGTTGATAAGTGTTATAATATGGCGCGTCAGGCTAGAAAACTCCACATTCCAATTACCACATTCATGATTGCAAAAGATCCTTATCTGATGCAGTTTATAAGGCATTTTACAGAGGCGAATAAAGGAAAAGCATTTTTTACAGGACTTCAAGGTCTTGGAGAGATGATTTTTGAAGATTATGAGGCCAATAGAAAAAAAAGAATCAGGTAAAAAATAGATATCGATAGTTTTGATTGACTTCTATAATAGAATACATAAAGTTTAAAAGATACGAAATGCAAATACAAAAGATAAAAACGCTTGGAACACTGGTTGCTTCAGGATATAAATCTAAATCTATAAAAGACGAATTAAGAGATAATCTTATTCAGAAAATAAAAAATAACGAAACTACTTTTGAAGGAATTCACGGTTATGAAAATACAGTAATTCCAGAATTAGAGCGAGCGATATTATCACGTCATAATATTAATTTTCTTGGTTTACGCGGACAAGCAAAAACAAGATTGGCTAGAATGATGGTTAATTTGCTTGATGAATGGATTCCTGTGGTGAAAGGATCAGAGATAAATGATGACCCATTAAATCCAATATCTAGATTCGCTAAGAAAGCTATTGAAGAGCACGCAGACGATACCAGAATTGTATGGGTGCATAGAGAAGAGCGTTTCTTTGAAAAGCTGGCTACACCAGATGTAACGGTGGCCGATTTAATTGGGGATGTAGATCCTATTAAAGCTGCGAACTTAAAGTTATCATATGCCGATGATCGTGTGATTCACTACGGAATGATTCCTAGAGCTAATAGGAGTATTTTTGTTATTAATGAACTTCCAGATTTGCAGGCTAGAATACAAGTAGCATTATTCAATATTTTACAAGAAGGAGATATTCAGATTAGAGGTTTTAAATTGAGACTTCCTTTGGATATGCAGTTTATATTTACAGCAAATCCTGAAGATTATACAAATAGGGGTAGAATAGTAACACCGTTAAAAGATAGAATAGGTTCTCAGATTTTAACTCATTACCCAGAAACTATTGAGACCGCTAAAAAAATCACTAAGCAAGAGGCTAAGTTAGAAGCAGCTCAAAAAGACAATATTTACGTTCCAGAATTGGTTTACGACCTTTTAGAGCAAATAGGATTTGAAGCTCGAAACAGCGAATATGTAGATGCCAAGAGTGGTGTAAGTGCTAGGTTAAGTATTAGTGCTTTTGAAAATATAATGAGTACCGCAGAACGAAGAATGCTTAAAAGTGGTAAGGATAAAACGAGTGTGCGGCTAAGCGATTTTATGGGAGTGATTCCTGCAATTACTGGAAAAATAGAATTAGTATATGAAGGAGAACTGGAGGGGGCAGCTTTTGTAGCAGAACAATTATTTGGAGCTGCAATAAAAACATTATTCCCAGAATATTTCCCTAAAATAGATAAATTAGAACGTCCAGATGCTCCAAGTGCTTATGATGAAATAGTAACTTGGTTTTTTGAAGGAAGTGGTTTTGAGCTATTAGATGATGTTTCTGATGAAGATTATAAAAAGCAATTGGATGAAATTGCACCATTAAATAATCTTATAAAAAAGCATCAACCAGAAATTAAACCTGAAGATGCATATTTTTTAAAAGAGTTTCTTTTATGGGGATTAGTAGCTTATAAAAAACTTAGTAAACATCGATTTACTGAAGGATATCAATTTAAAGATCCATACGGAAGTTACATAAGCGGATTGTAAAATATTTGAGATTTATAAATATAAACCTCTGTGTATAAAATTATATGCAGGGGTTCTTTTTTGGTTGTTACTTCTTGTCTTTATCAATAAATTGAAGCCATTCATCAAGTAGTTTAGGCCATGCTTTTAAGTGTGGATACTCTAACGCTAATCCAAATCCATGTCCTCCTGTTGGGTAAAGATGTATTTCAACAGGGACATTATTTTCTTTTAACGCCTTGTAAAATAGCAAGCTATTTTCAACGGGAACAGCATTATCATCGGTGCTATGAACTATAAAAGTTGGAGGTGTATCTGCTGTAACTTGGAGTTCATTAGAGTAAAAAGTTATTTTTTCTTCAGAAGGATTTTTTCCAAGAAGGGCATTTCTTGATCCCATATGCGTATACTTTTCTTTCATGGTTACTACTGGGTACATCAAAATCATAAAATCAGGACGTGCACTAACCGATTTATAAGAATCGTCTTTTATATTCGTATCTATATTAAAATGAGTTCCGAGTGTGGATGCTAAATGACCTCCAGCCGAAAATCCCATAATTCCAATATTATTCTCATCCAGCCCCCATAAAGATGCATTTTTACGTACTATTTGTATCGCCCTTTTAGCGTCTTGTAAAGGGACTTCATTTTTATTAGTAACCGTTTTTGCAATTGGAAGTCTATACTTTAATACAAATGCAGTATATCCTTTAGAATTAAACCATTGTGCAATTTCTGTACCTTCCCAATCATAAGCTAATATTCCGTATCCTCCGCCAGGACAGATAACAACAGACTTTCCGTTATTATTTCTTTTAGAAGGGAAAAAGGTTTCTAGTGTAGGAGTTTGAACATTTGAAATTCGCTTTATATTCGAAATTTCTATCTTTTCTTTTTCCTTATCATTTGAAATGCTATTTGGAATCTCACCTTCGTATAGATGGATAATTTTATCCTGACAAGCAGCTATATTTATAGATAGGAAGGTAGACATTAGCATAGCAATGCTAAGAATAGTGATTTTCATAATCAAGTGGTGTTAGTTGGATACAGAAAGTGGCACGGTAGATAAAGAGTCTGGATTTTCTTTAATACATTCTTCAATAAAATCGACATAAGTGTTTTTACCGTTAGCAAGAATACCACGAGGAATGCGTTCGTTTTCACTGTGGATATTATCAAGGTAACTCATTTCGATATTCACAGGTACTGTACAGAAAGTAGCTATTCCTTTTGCTCTAAAAAGACCAGCATCACTTGTATTAGGAAGTAAAATAGTTATTACGTCTGTTTCGGTGTGGTTTTTAAGAATGGCTTTCTTTAAGTTCTTATAATAAATGCTTTCATCATCCGAAGATTTCATTTCAGGCATTGAATATATCGTAGAAACTTCAATATCGTCATTATCAAGACGCTTCTTTATGTTCTCTAAAAATTCATCTTTCGAAGAGTTAGGAAGCAATCTACAGTCTAGAAGTGCAGTAACCTCACTAGGAATAACATTTACAACATCATTCATGCTGTCTACGCTGGTTAGCGTAATAGTATTAGAGAAAATAGAAAAAAGCTCAGGTTGCTGTCTTAATTTCGGAGTAATAAACATTCTAAAAAGCTTAGGGTGGCGCATGGCGAAACCAGTAAGTCCTTTTTCTAATTGTCCCATTTCTTTAAGCATTTTTACATTTAAATCTGTATAAATGGCTTTTTGCTTTTTACCAAGGAGATTATCTAATGCCTCAACCATTTCTTTATTTGCATAGCGTAATGGAGTAACAGAACCATGGGCAGAAGTGTTTATATTTAATTTTAACTTAATCCATAAAGCTCTTTTATGAGCCACAGAAATAGGGAAAACAGATTTATCAGGCCTTGTTTGTAATGCTCCTTTTATCGCTGGAGGACCTTCGCCTAAAACAACTGCGGGATTAAGTTCATCTAGATAATTATTTATCACATATTCTGCACCACCACGGCATTGTGTTTCTTCACAAGAAACAGCTAAAAAAGTAACATTAAAAGGTAATTGTTTGCCTTTATATTTATTTAAAATTTCTACAACACTAAATAACTGCATAATAGCATTACCCTTGTTGTCCCATGCTCCACGGCCCCAAATATCTGTTTCTGTTATTTTACCAGAAAAGGGAGGTTCTATCCATTTTGATAGATCTCCAGCAGGAACTACATCAATATGATTTAATAATACTATGTTTGGTAGCTTAGAAGAAAGAGGATAGATAGAAGCAGTAAAGTTATACTCTCCATCTGTATCGCCCATTTGTTTTATATGAAGCCCATTTTCTATGCAAATATTCTTAATCCATTCTCCAGCTTCTTTTTCATGACCACTAATAGATTCAAACTTCACATATTCACTTAAATAGGTGTCTATGTTTTCATTGGTAAGTGGCCCTAAATTTTGTGTTGTAGAGTCGCTATTTACAACTTGAGAATAGGAGGATATTGCAGTTATGAATATGAGGAAGAAGCTTAAAAAAGCCTTTATTTTACTTAGCATAAAATTCTATATAGTTTGATTCAATATATTGATAAAATTTGGGTTTATATAAACTATTTCAAGTTTAATAGGAAAATTTAAAAAAACCATTAAATTTATAGAACAATTACTCATCTTTGAAGTATAATTTTATGGGTGCCATTAATATAATTTATGCATAGCCGAATTTAGGTATTAAATTACAAATTCTAGAGCGGATTTCTAAAACAGTTTTTATTTTGTATACAAAGTCATTTCCAATACAGCCACATCCTTTTATCTCTTATATTAGAGTAGGGAGGTTATTGTATATGTCTTTGATTCTTTTCATATTAGAATCATGGATTTATTGGAAGTATTTAAGCGCGTCATTAGACGAAGGTTCCTTATTACCGATACTGTTTTGGGCTTGGTGTTTTCTTTTTTCATTTATACATATCTATTTAGTTATGATGGATGGATGGTCTCGTTATCAGAATTATAAAAGGGCAAAAGATCAATTTTATATGTATGGTTTTAAAAAAAGAATAGCAGCTACTTATATGAATTCTAAATGCCAACGGATGGCAGCAGAAGTTGCCGCTGAAGAATTAGGACTCGAAAACAAACTTAAGAGCTATTATAAATCTTGCGGTGTACGCTGGTATCACTATATACCTTATTTTATGGTAAAGGATCCTCTTTTTCTTTTTAAGAAAAGCTTCTGGTCGCGTACTTTTTTGGAGAAAAATTATCAAGCGAAAATAGATTTTAGAAACTTAGAATTAGAGTCGTCCATATGATTATTGCTGCTGAAGAAATCACCAAAAAATATGATGGCGTTACCGCTCTAAAAGAAGTAAGTATATCTTGTAATTCAGGTGAAATTATAGGCCTATTGGGTAAAAATGGTGCTGGGAAAACTACGCTTTTTAAAATTTTATTCGGATTGATACATCCAGATTCTGGTCGGTTAAAAATAAATTCGGAAAAAGTAAAACCTCTTGGAGGAATTATAGAAAAACCTGCTTTATATGAATATTTAAATGCAAAGGAGAATATAAAAGTGTTTTCAAAAATCCAAGGTTTAGATTTCAATACACAGCAGATAGAAGATAGCTTGCTTAAAGTGGGACTTCCATTAGATAGAAATGATCCTGTTAAGAATTTTTCTATGGGGATGAAACAACGATTAGGAATTGCAATCGCTTTATTAAATAACCCTGCTTGTTTAGTTTTAGATGAACCTTTCTCTGGATTGGATCCTATTGGAATAAAAGCAATAAGGAAATTGATTTTAGAATTAGTTTCTAAAGAAAAAATCGGAATTATTATATCATCACATATTACAGAAGAACTTAGTAAAATCTGTGATGTTCTATATGTTATTAATAAGGGAACAATAATTAGTAAAGGAGAAACTCAAAAGATAATCGCAGAAAACACCACTTCTTTTAGTATCTATGCTTCTGGAATAGAAAATTCTATAGCGATAAAAAAATACCCAGCAATTATAAAAAGGAACAGTGCTGAGGTGACTATTTCTCAGCAAGAGATTCCAGAATTACTTCAGCAATTAACAGAAGAAAAGATTTTTATTACAGCTTGTGTGCCAGAAATAAATTTCGACAAATTATTTGAATCGCCAAGTCTATGAAAAATTTAATAGCAATAGAGGTATTCAAACTCTTTAAGCAAAGTAAAACCTATTATGCGCTAGCTGCAATTTGCATTATAGAGTTCTTAATTCTTATAGGAGCTTATTTTCAAGGGAATGCTATTATAGATATATTATTGAGTAACCTTCGAGATTCGTTTTATTTTGAGGGATCTCTTTTAAATGGGAATCTTTTAATTTACCTTATTTTAAATACACTTTGGTTTCATCTGCCGCTTATATTGATGATTGTAATATCGGGAATGTTAACTTCAGAATATAAAGATAATACCATACAAACGGTAATGTTGCAACCAATAGTAAAATGGAAATTTATACTCAGTAAATATATAATAGCTATATTTTTTACTTTGGGAGTAGTTATTATTACTGCGATATCTTCCTTTCTATTATCGTATTTACTTTTTGGGAAGGGAGATTTAATTGTTTATTTGGGGAATCTAAACTTTTTTCAATCAGAAGATGCTCAATATAGATTGCAATTAGCATTTCTCTCTGGAATGGTTTCCATGGTATTTTTCTCTGTAGTGAGTTTAACGCTAGCTGTAATTTTTAAGGAAGCTACAAAAACATGGATTGTAGCCGCATTATTTCTTATAATCACAAATCTATTTCTGAAATTTGAAATAGAAAGTACCTTTTTTAACGAATGGTTTTTTCCGAAGTTGAACAATACATGGCAATACTTTTTCTATCAAGAAATCCCTTGGAATATTATTTACCATAACAATATTGTACTTACACTTTATACGTTGCTCTTTCTTGGAGTTGGAGTTTTAATTTTTAATAAGAGAGATATAGGATAATGCAGAAGTTCACAATTTTAATATGCCTATTGCTAGGGCTTAATTGTATGCTGGCTCAAGAAATTAATAGTGATCTATTGGTTGTTAAAAATCGTCTTGATAGTATTCAAGGGTTTGAAGCTAATATGGAACTAAATGTAGACATTAGTTTTATTAATATGCCTACAAAATATGCAGCTATAAAATACCAAAAGGACACTCCAATGGAATTTGAATCTGAAGATTTTATTATGATTCCAAAGCGTGGCCTTGATTTTTCTATGCAAGAACTTTTCAGATACCCTTTTATAACTGTAGATCGAGGATCAGAAGAAGAGGAGGGAGTAATTCTAAAAAAAATAAATATTATCCCTACGGATAAAAAAGCAGACTTTGCGCTCGCTACTTTATGGTTGGATACAAATTTGAAACGTATAGAAATGTCTGAAATAAATACAAAGAAAGATGGCACTTTTACCGTTTCTATGGAATATAATTCCTCTCAAGCGATCATGCCAAGTGAAGTGATTATCAGTTTTGAAATTGAAAAAATAAAGCTTCCGATTCAATATTTAGCAAAAGATGTGGATGTAGATAGAAAAGAAATGCGAAATCAAGATGTAAAAACCGGAAGGATTATCTTAAAGATTGATAATTATAAAATCGATTATAAATAAAAATGCCCTCCCTAATAAAAGAGAGGACATCTTCATTCACCTAAAACGGATTCTTATTTTTCTATCCATTCACCACTTTCATTGGCGAATAGGTTTCCAGTTTGGTCACCCATTTTTACTTCTAGCTTATATTCATTTTCTTCATTAACGAAAGCCTTTGTAATTTCTGCTCCTGGGTAATCAGCCTGTAGTGATTCTAAAATTGCTTGTGGAAGCTCTGCTACTGCAATTTCTTTATAATTGTCTTGCATTACAACTACTTTTACGTCGTTGTTTGCTGTTGCAGGCACTGCTGCAAATGCTGTTAAACTTCCTAATGCCATTGCTGCTACTAATACTATCTTTTTCATGATCTTTATATTTTGAAATTAAACTTATTGTTGTTGATTTTTATGATTGGTTAGTCAAAAGAGCTCTTATTGCTCAATCCATTCACCGCTTTCGTTAGCGTAAAGATTTCCAGTTTGGTCTCCCATGGCAACTTCTAGCTTGTATGTTTTTTCTTCATTTACAAAAGCTTTAGTAATTGTTGCTCCTGGATAATCTGCTTTCAAAGCATCTTGAATCGCTGTTGGCAGTTCTGTTACTGCAATCTCTTTATAATCATCTTGCATTACAACTACTTTTACATCGTTGTTTGCTGTTGCAGGCACTGCTGCAAATGCTGTTAAACTTCCTAATGCCATTGCTGCTACTAATACTATCTTTTTCATGATCTTTATATTTTGAAATTAAACTTATTGTTGTTGATTTTTATGATTGGTTAGTCAAAAGAGCTCTTATTGCTCAATCCATTCACCGCTTTCGTTAGCGTAAAGATTTCCAGTTTGGTCTCCCATGGCAACTTCTAGCTTGTATGTTTTTTCTTCATTTACAAAAGCTTTAGTAATTGTTGCTCCTGGATAATCTGCTTTCAAAGCATCTTGAATCGCTGTTGGCAGTTCTGTTACTGCAATCTCTTTATAATCATCTTGCATTACAACTACTTTTACATCGTTGTTTGCTGTTGCAGGCACTGCTGCAAATGCTGTTAAACTTCCTAATGCCATTGCTGCTACTAATACTATCTTTTTCATGATCTTTATATTTTAAAAATTAATGTTATTGTTTATTGGTGTTTATAGTTGGTTGTAAGGTTTTTTATTGCTCAATCCATTTACCGTTTTCATCGGCGTAAAGGATTCCATTTTGTTCTCCCATGGCAACTTCTATCTTATATGTTTTCTCTTCATTTATATAAGCTTTAGAAATTGTTGCTTCAGGATAATCAGCTCTAAGTGCTTCTTGAATCGCTGTAGGAACTTCTCCAACTGCAATCTCTTTGTAATCGTCTTGCATAACAACAATTTTAGTGTCGTTGTTTAAAGTTGTTGGAACAGTTGCAAATGCTGTTAAACTTCCTAATGCTAATGCTGCTACTAATACTATCTTTTTCATAATTCTAATATTTGTGGTTATACTTTGTTTTCGTTATTTGTATTGTATAGTGCTATTTTCATACCAATAGGAAACTAGTAAAGTCAAACACGTGTAAACGTCTGTTTATTAGGTAATTAATTTATTTTGTAAAAAATAGGAAGTGGGAAAAACTGTGTAAAGTAGCTAAACAGTGTGTAACGAATACACAGTTTTAGTGTGTAAAAGTTTTAATATTGATAAATAGTAGTCGGATTTATTGTAGAAATATCATTTTTATATATAATTATTCGATATTTTAATACAATTGGATCCTCTGTAGATACATAAATAGGTTTTTGTCCTGGGTAAGCAGCATTTTGCATACTATTTTTAGACCTTAAAATCCATTCATTATTTGGAGAAGGATTCTCTTTACTTGCAATTATTATAAGCCCGCTCTTTTTATTATTGTTGAAAGAGCCACTTATAACCACATTCCTTTCCGCTTTAATAGCTTTATTTATAGGGGTGATATTTCTTTGGTAATTTTAAATTAGTAAAGAGGTTAGAAATCTCTTTATATTCTCAGAGTTACTTATTTTTAAAATGTATGTCAGAAAACTTATATGTGTAAAACACTAATAAAGAAGTAGTGTCTTTTTATTCAACCATAAAAAGGGCATTTACAAAAAACAACTTTCCATTTTCCCAGAAGCCTCTAAAAAGAGGATTGTCTACCATGTAAATAACTTTTCCTTTCCCCATATTTTCAGAACCTAAAACAAGACTGTTGGCCTGTTGTTTTTGAGCATCGCTACCCGCAAATCCAGCAAGAGGCTTCGCATTGTCTTCAATATAAACAGCATTTTTACTCTTTAAGAATTTATAGGCATTGCCACTAAGCTTTAAAGTGTAATATGTGTCTTCATAACCGTAAGACAAAGGGTGGGTGTTATCTACTTTCGCTTTATAAATAGCTCCAGTAATCATTTTTTTAATGTATTCACGCTTGCTAGAGATATAGCTTTCTGGTTTCTGAATGCTATCATTTTCTTCCTCAGCTTTATTAGCGGAAATATCAAAATCGTCATCGTTATCAAGCACTTTAATAGCGTCTCCAATAGCAATTAGTTTCCCTCCGTTATGAATCCATTTCTTAATTTTCTCTAATTTTCCCTTTTCTAATTTACTAAGCTCAGGTAAAATTAAAACATCATATTCCGAGAGGTCGGTGCTATTTATATAGTCATTATCAATAACAGTAATCGGGTAGTGGAGCTGTTGCTCAAAAAAGTGCCATACTTCTCCAAAATTAAGTGTAGCAACGCTGCCACCAGATAAAGCAGCAACCTTAATATTCGGAATAATATGTACAGCGCTAGAACCAAAATCTTTCCCTCCACTCACAAAACCTGTAGTCGTTGAGGTTAATATTTTATGGTGCTTTGTAGCTGCATTTTTCAGAATCGTATTAAAATCTTTAACCTTAGTATTATCACTCTTTGTAATAATTAAACTCCCGCGACCATAAGATTTCTCATCAATAGTAAAAGGCTCCGAAGCATAACGAATCTGTATCTTTTGAGATAGTAACTCCGTTAAAAAACGAGCATCATCCATGCTATTCCAATCGGTAATATATGCATAAGAGTCGCTGTTATAATCTAAAGAAGGATATTCTAAGCTTTCCGAAGTAGTATTAATCATATTTTTAGAAGCCACAGCCTCCAAACCATATGCATAAGGTAATGACCATGCTGTAATATCGTAAGTAAGCGAGTCTGTTAACTTTGTTTCAGGCTCAAATAAAACTGTTACTAATGTCGATTTCGGCTGATTAGTACTTACCACCAATTTTGGATTATCACCCTTTAAAGAACCATTTTCTTTAGTATCATAATGTAAACCCTTTACCGTTTCCGTAGTAAAACCATATTTTATTTTATGAACATCCAGAAGGCTGGTAAGCGCTTTTATCTTATCAATATCCCCAGAAAGGGCATAACTATTATAGGTAAAATCTTTATTTGCATAGAACGCACTAAACTGTTTGTTTAGCTTATCGGTATTTTTAGAAGCCATTTCTAACGTAGATATTCCCGTTGTAAAATGGTGAGCAATACGGTCTTTTAAAGTCAAGGTATCTCCACTTTTTATTTTCACTCCAAGCCCAGCACGTCCGCTACCGCCTTGTTCATAGGTCATTCCAATAGAACCGCTATAAATAGGGTAGGTGTCACCATAACTAGGGTAGAGTAAATCGAACACCTCTTTAGTGAAATAAAACCATCCGTTCTTATCAAAATATTTAGCGTGGTTTTTTCCAATTGCAACTTGGAAATCGCGCTGCCATTTGGTAATCACTTCGTGCATAGGTTCCGCAGCAGGCGCAAAATAATATGGGTTATCCATGCTTTGCTCATGGAAATCAACATGGATATGCGGCAACCACTCGTTATAAACAGCCAAACGTTGCTTGCTCTCCTTTTGTGTAACCCATGCCCAATCGCGATTTAGATCAAACATATAATGATTTGGGCGACCAGAAAGCCAAGGCTCGTGGTGCTCCTTAGAATTTACATCTACATTATAAGGAGTGTTTTTATAACTATTATACCAATTTACATAGCGATCGCGACCATCAGGATTCACACTCGGATCCATAATAACAACTGTATTCGTTAGATATTCCTTTTTAGAAGTAAGAATTTCATAGATCGTTTTCATGGAAGCTTCCGAGCTCACACTTTCATTACCATGTACATTATAGCTAAACCAAACCAAGGCTTTTTTAGATTCAGAATTACCATCTAAAGCCTTTAAATGTTCGAGTCTAATGTTTTCTAGATTGCTTAGGTTTTCTGCAGTAGAAACAAAAGCAAGTAGTAATTCTCTCCCCTCATTGGTAGAACCATAAGATTTTAATTGCACCATTTCCGGAACTGCATCCGCCAAATATTTATAGTAAGAAACTACTTGGTGGTGTCTAGAAAAGCGAGTCCCCAATTCGTATCCTAAAAATTCTGAAGGAGATTTTATCTGCTGAGCAGTTGCAAAAAGGGATATAAATATAAAAGCAATTAGAAATCTAAACTTCATGGTCGTTATTTTGAATTAGCCTGCCAAAACTACTAATATAATTTATTAGCAGCACATCTTAACTAATTTTTTAGATACAAAAACCTGAAAGAATTTTATATTTACTGATTATGAGAAATTTTATTTGGGCGCTCCCACAAATTATGTTTCCATAATTATAGGTCGGGCTTTTCGCTGTATCTATTTTGTTATATTTAGAACATAAAAAATAGTTCTAATAAGTAAGGTAACGGTTTTCAACCGACAGATAGCAATAGCAAAATAGGATGCCGCTACAATCCCTAGCGCAAAAAGTATTAAGTAATCAGAAATAAAATATTACACTTTAAAAATACTATTTTCGCTTTTTGAAATTATAAAGAGATCTGTACAAGATTACAGTTTTTACAACGCTAAACTTATAATGGTAGGCGAGTAGAAACTAAATAAATATTTCATTTTATACCTAGAAAGTGTATTTCAAGGTAACTGACGCTGAAAAAATAACTATGCCAACAAATTATATATCATTTAAAGAAACTGGATATTTTTCTAAACTGATGTGCGATTATATCAGTCAGAAAGAAGAATTAAAACCTTTCTACAACCGTTTCCCTACTTTAGAAAATTTTAAAGCACAAATAGAAGAAAAGAAAGCCTCTTTTCCGATGGAAAATAGAAAAGTGTTGGCATCTGTATTACAATCGCAATATAAAAATATAGATACTTCTAGTGCTACACAGGCACATATTACAGCCTTAGCAGATGAAAATACATTTACAGTAGTAACGGGGCATCAGCTTAATTTATTTACTGGACCTCTTTACTTTTTATATAAAATTGTTTCTACAATCAACTTGGCAAAGCAACTCCAAGAAACATATCCAAACAATCATTTTGTGCCTATTTATTGGATGGCAACAGAAGATCATGATTTTGAGGAAATCAATTACTTTAATTTTAATGGCAAGAAATTTCAATGGAAAGGTCCAGAGACTAAAGAAACTGGCGGTGCTGTTGGAGAACTTCCAAATAACGGACTAGAAGATGTTTACGAGTTATTTAGTCAAGAATTGGGTGTAGGGAAAGATGCAGAAACATTAAAAAACTGGTTTAAAGAAGCTTATTTAGAACACGATAACCTCACCGACGCCACAAGGTATCTAGCAAATAGAATTTTTGGTAACGAAGGACTCGTAATTATAGATGGTGCAGATAAGAATCTGAAGCAACTTTTTGTTCCCTATATGGAGACAGAGATGTTCCAACAAGATTCCCAGAAAGCAGTAACAGAAACTATAGAAGCGTTAAATAATGTAGACGCTTCCTATAAAATCCAAGTCAATCCACGAGAAATAAACTTATTCTACTTATCGAAAGGTCTCCGAGAGCGAATTATAGAAGTAGATGGGAAATATGCAGTAAACGAGACTGATATTTCTTGGACTAAAGAGGAACTTAAAAAACATTTGCAGGAGCATCCAGAGCTATTTTCTCCAAATGTAATGACGCGACCTTTATATCAAGAGGTGATTTTACCAAACCTATGCTACATCGGTGGAGGTGGAGAGATTGCATATTGGTTGGAACTAAAAAGCTTTTTTCAAACAGCAGCCGTTCCATTCCCAATGTTATTATTGCGTAATTCTGCTTTGATTATCAATAAAAAGCAAGTAAAAAAATTAGAGAAGCTAAATATAAGTTTCGAGCAACTTTTCTTAAAGCGACATACTTTTATAAATAGAAAGGTAAGAGAAATTAGTAATATTAATATAAACTTCGACGAGCAGAAAGCACATTTGGTAGCACAATTCCAAGAGATGTATCGCTTGGCAGAATTAACAGACAAATCTTTCTTAGGAGCGGTAAAAGCGCAAGAAGTAAAGCAATTAAAAGGACTAGCTAATTTAGAAAAGCGATTATTAAAAGCACAGAAAAAGAAGCTCTCCGACCATGTTTCGAGAATCGTAGAAATACAAAATGACCTCTTTCCAAATGAATCATTACAAGAGCGCACCGATAATTTTGCCAATAGCTATGAAGAATATGGTAATGAATTTATAAAGCTATTATTATCAGAACTCGATCCGTTGAGGCAAGATTTTGTAATACTTACAGTTTAAAAAACTACTGAATAGCGCATTTGCAAATCTGCAAATGCGCAAATTTGTAAAAGATACTTTTTATGTCTTTTCACTGCCTCGTTCTATTCTCTTTTTTCTCATATTGTGGATTCCCGTAAGTAATTTATTTTTTGAAAGTGTATATTTATAAAAAACAAACGCAATTACGATTGTTTGATAGTTGCCATTCATTGTGGTTCACTCAATACTGAAACAAAAAACGAATGAATAAAATAAGACTGACTTTAATTTTTATACTGTTATTTTCTTTAGAATGTTTTAGCCAACAAACCGCAAAAAATGGAATAGCACAAACTGCTGTTAAAAACGGTATTGGAATTGGAAGCGCAATTGCAATTGTAGTTTCTTGGGACAGAAATAAATCAATTCTTTATGCATTATTACACGGAATATTGGGCTGGCTTTATGTTATTTATTTTGTAATAGTCCGTGAAAGTGAAGAAAAGAATAAATAATCAAAAACCGAACTGAATACGGAATTTAGCAAGTTTCGGAAATGCTTACTCAATCGGAATTGAAAAAATTGAGGAATATAATGCTGATTGAATTTACTCAATCGCTGAAAAGTTGAAAACGGAATTTTAGTCGGATTATTTGAACCCTAAAAAACAACGAAATGGCAACACCGTGTATAATTAATTGCTTGGCTTTAGACTACTTACGAAAGTCCTCGCGGACTTTCTATCTATGATTTATTTGCTAACTTTAGTGCTTAAATCACGCAACTAATCATACACAACAACGTTAGCAAACATAATGACCCGTCCTGAAATATGTATACACTAAAACAATTGTATATGTATAAAAATGATGGATATGTAAGACGTTAT
>NZ_JBLXAF010000005.1:0-262847 GCF_048266025.1 Joostella sp.
TAGATAATTATTAATCCTATTTCCAAGCTTTTTATGCCCTTTTTTTGAAAGTATTTGGTAAGCCCTTAAATAACCGATACTTAACCACAAAAAAACTTTTTGTTAACATACAAACACTGCTCCTTTTATGGAAATATGAAGCCGCCTCGCTTAGGCTCACAGTAGCGATTGTTGAACACATGGCTACAGCAAAAGCTAACAAAACAAGACCCACTCCTATTATATAGAGTGTAATTCCTAGAAAAAAACTTGAAAATTAATTATTCATTCAAGAAATAATATGACTTATACAATACGAGAGCTTCGTTCGTCTTATTAAAGACATCCTTATATGTACTTGAAAAATGAGTCCTTATATATAAGTGTATCCAAAACTTACATTAATTACACCAAGCAATCGCGTGAGGGATAGAAGCGGCATCCTCTTAGAGGTACGAAAAGAGATACAGCGTATAGCCCGACCTATACTGCTCCCTTCTAAAAGCAGTATAGGCACGTCATAAACAAAAAGAAAGGCGACAGTCTACCTAATCTCATATATAAACCTTATTTAAGCACGAAAATAACTAACACCTCTACTCTATTTATATGGAAGCAACATATCACACTTTTTAATACTTATAGCTGAACTATATATTTTAACACCCTATAATACGTCTACAAAATCGATTGTATCTATATGAGTAGTATTCAAAGCAACATAATTTACCTTATTATTGACACTATTATATATAATACTAACAACACTATTACATTCAACCAAATCATTAAAGGATAAGAAAAACCTTCTACCACCCTATAATCATTCATAATAAATAAGATTCTACACAGGTATTGATTCGCAAAAAGAACCTAATTATAGGTCTTTATATAATTCTTAGATTATATCTTAACTAAAAGAAACTAATACTGTTGTACGCGTGAAGACTTACCCTTATCTTTGCAAACTGAAAAACAGTATATAAAATGATTAAGATTACTTTACCCGATGGATCGGTTAAGGAGTTTGAGAAAAACACAACTCCTATGGATGTTGCCAGAAGCATAAGCGAAGGTTTGGCCCGTAATGTTATTTCTGCAAGTTTTAATGGCGAAAAAGTGGAAACGGTTACGCCTTTAACCACCGACGGGAGTCTTATTCTTTATACGTGGAATGATGCAGAAGGGAAGCAATCTTTTTGGCATTCTACATCTCATATAATGGCGCAAGCTTTAGAAGAATTATATCCAGGAGTAAAACTTACTATTGGACCTTCTATTGACAATGGTTTTTATTATGATGTAGATTTAGGCGAGCAGAGTATCTCTGAAAAGGATTTTCCTGCTATTGAAGCTAAAATGCTCGAGATTGCAAGAGGAAAGCACGATTATAAAATGCGTGCTGTGACAAAAGCAGAAGCATTAGATTTTTACAAGAAGCAAGGAAACGAATTTAAGGTTGAACTTATAGAAAATCTTGAGGACGGGACAATTACTTTTTGTGACCATGATACTTTTACAGATTTATGTAGAGGTGGGCATATTCCAAACACTGGAATTGTAAAGGCTATAAAATTACTTTCGATTGCTGGAGCGTATTGGAGAGGAAATGAGAAAAACCCTCAACTTACACGTATTTATGGAATTTCATTCCCTAAACAGAAAGAGTTAAAAGAATATCTAGAGCTTCTAGAAGAGGCTAAAAAGAGAGACCATAGAAAGCTTGGAAAAGAGCTTGAACTATTTACTTTCTCTTCAAAAGTAGGTCAAGGACTGCCATTATGGCTTCCAAAAGGAGCTGCATTGAGAGAGCGTTTGGAAAACTTTTTAAAGAAAGCACAGAAAAAAGCAGGTTACGAACAAGTTGTTACGCCACACATTGGACAGAAAGAGCTTTATGTTACTTCTGGTCACTATGAGAAATATGGTGAAGATAGTTTTCAGCCTATTCGTACACCAAAAATGGATGAAGAGTTTCTATTAAAACCGATGAATTGTCCTCACCACTGTGAGATTTACAATTCTCGTCCTTGGAGTTATAAAGAGTTACCTAAGCGTTATGCTGAATTTGGTACTGTATATAGATATGAACAAAGTGGAGAATTACACGGATTAACACGTGTACGAGGTTTTACTCAAGATGATGCTCATATATTTTGTACTCCAGAGCAATTGGATGACGAATTTAAAAAGGTAATAGACCTTGTACTTTATGTATTTGGTTCTTTAGGATTTGAGAACTTTACTGCACAAGTATCGTTACGTGATCCTGAGAAGCCAGAGAAATATATTGGAAGCGACAAAAACTGGGAAATGGCAGAAGCTGCTATTTTAAGTGCTGCCAAAGAGAAAGAGCTTAATTACGTAATAGAAACTGGCGAGGCCGCATTTTACGGTCCGAAGCTAGACTTTATGGTAAAAGATGCTTTGGGTAGAAGCTGGCAATTGGGAACCATACAAGTAGATTATAATTTACCAGAACGTTTTGACTTGAATTATAAAGGAAGTGACGATAAGCTACACAGACCTGTAATGATTCACCGTGCACCATTTGGAAGTATGGAACGCTTTATAGCAATATTATTAGAGCATACTGCTGGAAATTTCCCTTTATGGTTAATGCCTGAGCAAGCTATTATATTGTCTATCAGCGAGAAATATGAAAAATATGCCGAAAAAGTTTTAAGTTTATTGGAAAATGACGAAATTCGCGCCCACGTTGATAATAGAAGTGAGACTATTGGCAAGAAAATACGAGATGCAGAAATGAATAAAATCCCGTATATGCTGATAATAGGAGAGCAAGAAGAAAAAGACGGCACGGTTTCTGTAAGAAAACATGGAGAGGGCGACATTGGAACAATAACAATTAATGAGTTCTCAGATTTGATTAATTCAGAAATCAATCGTACATTAAAGAAGTTTTAAAAATAAAGTTTAATTAAAATTTATAAGCCATAGCAATTAAAAGATTTAACAGAAACGCTCAAAGAAGAGAGATTAAAAATCCGCACAGGACCAATAGAGAAATTCGTGTACCAGAAGTAAGATTGGTAGGCGATAATATTGAGATGGGTGTATATCCTACCAAAGAAGCTTTAGCAAAGTCTGAAGAGTTAGGTTTGGATCTTGTTGAGATTTCACCAAATGCCAAGCCTCCTGTTTGTAAGATAATGGACTACAAAAAGTTCTTATACGAGCAAAAGAAGAGAGAGAAGGCTATGAAGGCGAAAGCCTCTAAAGTGGTTGTGAAAGAAATTCGTTTTGGTCCTAATACAGATGATCACGATTATGAATTTAAAAAGAAACATGCCGAGAAGTTCCTTAAAGAGGGAGCTAAACTTAAGGCATATGTTTTCTTTAAAGGTCGTTCTATCGTGTATAAAGATAAAGGAGAAATTCTGTTGCTTAAGTTAGCATCAGAAATGGAAGATATAGGAAAAGTAGAGCAAATGCCTAAGTTGGAAGGTAAGCGTATGACTATGTTCATTGCACCTAAGAAAACAAAATAGGTTTTTACATACACTATACATATAAAAGAGAATAAGCGCGATAATTAAATAAATATTAGGAATATGCCTAAAATGAAAACTAAATCCAGTGCTAAAAAGCGTTTTAAGCTTACAGGTACAGGTAAAATTAAAAGAAAGCACGCCTTCAAAAGTCACATCTTAACAAAGAAGTCTAAGAAGCGTAAGCTTGCACTTACCCACTCTACTTTAGTTTCTAAAGCAGACGAAGGTAATATCAAACTACAATTACGTTTAAAATAATTGTTGTTTCGGTTCAATTAAATATTGTTTAACCCTGGAGTCAGGCCACTAAAAGACATATACAATTGTATGCTGTTGAATTAGTGAAATAAAGTGTCGATAGACCGCCTGCTACAAAAAATTAAAAATTATGCCAAGATCAGTAAATTCAGTAGCTTCAAGAGCACGAAGAAAAAAAGTGTTGAAGCAAGCAAAAGGCTACTACGGTAGACGTAAAAACGTTTGGACGGTTGCTAAAAATGCGGTTGAGAAAGCAATGTCTTACTCATACAGAGACCGTAGAAATAAGAAAAGAACATTCCGCGCTTTGTGGATTACTCGTATTAATGCGGGTGCTAGATTACACGGATTGTCTTATTCTCAGTTTATGGGGAAAGTAAAAGCTAATGATATCGAACTTAACCGTAAGGTTTTAGCCGATTTAGCTATGAACCACCCAGAGGCTTTCAAAGCAATTGTTGAAAAAGTAAAGTAAACGTTTAACAACATATTATCCGCTTATTAAAAAATCCGGTCTTTAACGAGACCGGATTTTTTTATGGAATCAACTATTTTAAGTCTTAATCTACAATAGATGGTAATTCTGAAATAAATGCTTCGTGAACCTCTTGTGGAGTTAAAATATGGCCTTTCTTTTGAGCGCCTTGCGCCAAATCATAACCTCGTTGCGCCGCATCCATTCTCTGCGCTGGTGTTCCATGATGACCATCTGCATCAAAACCACAATCTCCAATATTAAAGAATAGTTCAAAAAAACCTTCAACACGTTTCCAGTTGTAAGTAGCTCCTCTTTTATGAGTCATATAATAAGCAGCAAAAAAATCAGCTTCTAACTCTGTAGAACGTGTAGATTCAGGAATGTTTCCTTCTTCAACAGGATAAGTCCAATTATTATCAAATTGTATTTGATGTCCCCATTCGTGAGCTAAGATACCCGTCCACACAATATCAGCATCTATACCAGTTTGGGCCATCACAGAAACGATACCGTCACTAATTACAATTATATCCCCTTGTCCCTTACCGAAAAAATTATCAATATTTATTGCAAAGCCATCAAAAGAAACAAAAGGGTTCTCTATCAAAAATGTACTTTCTTCATTAATAGATCTTATATCTGCTATCAAGCCATCAATATTCGCTGCTGGTCCATATAAAAAAGGAAGTGTTTCCCGTAGTAAATCTTCATTTTCAAAGCTTGCATTATGCTGCCCTTTTACAGAGATCTCTCCTTTCATATCCCAAAATTTCTCATTATCCCTTACACGCTTTTTCATTAGGTTCGTGTATTCTCCATTAGCTCCAAAATATTGCGGGCTCGTATCTACTAAGGACATATAAAAATTAATATCGCTATAAATACTATAGAAACTAGCTCCTAATTGATCTATATTCTCTGCTATTGTTTCATTAACTGCATCATCAAAAGCTGTAGTTTGACATTCCGATGGTTCAACCGCATTAGCAAGGTCATCATAATAAGAAAAATCATTAATACTCAAATCTAATGCTATTGTTGTTCCCTGAGAAAGATTTGGATAATCATTCACGGTAGAAGTAACATAGACTGCATTTAGATCCGCTTCTGTAGATGCGTTTTCTTTAGAACACGAATTAAGCGCAAGCAGTGCTCCAATTCCTAGAAAAAATTGTTTTGTTTTCATAAATTAAGTTTTAGTTTAGAATCATATCAATATAGTAAAAATATAGATTATACGCGATTTTAATCGATGAACAGCATTACATTCCTAACAAACTATTAACTTCAAGTTGAAATAGAAATCCTATTTTTGCTACTTATACAATTATATTTATGGATTTATCGAAAGTAAGATTAGTAGTAACAGATATGGATGGAACCCTTCTAAACACAAAGGGAGAAGTAAGCGATTCCTTTTTTGAATTGTTTAAAAAATTCAAAGCTAATGACATCCATTTTGTTGCCGCGAGTGGGAGGCAATATGATAGTATTACAAATAAATTAGCTTCTATTGTAGATGACATTACAATAATTGCTGAAAATGGTGGTATCGCAAAGCGAGGAGCTGAAGAGCTCTTAGTCACTAATCTTCCTGCTGAAAATACTAATCAAATTATCGAACTCTTAAGAGGTATCGATGACGTTTTTGTCGTTTTATGTGGTAAAAAATCTTCTTATATAGAAACTAAAGATGCAACATTCATTGAACTATTTAATGAATATTATGCAGCTTATGAAGTTGTTGAAGACTTAACAAAGGTTGATAAAGATGATTTTGTAAAAATAGCAGTATACCATTTTGAAAGCTCTGAAGAGCATATTTACCCTTCTGTAAAACACTTGGAAGACAGTTTACAGGTAAAAGTATCTGGAAAAAACTGGTTAGATTTATCACATCCAAATGCAAATAAAGGATATGCTTTAAAAATGCTTCAGGATAAATTAGGAATCTCAAAGTCTGAAACTATGGTTTTTGGGGATTACAACAACGATTTAGAAATGTTAGCACTTGCCGATTTTAGTTATGCTATGGAAAATGCACATCCAAATGTGATAAAGATAGCCAACTATAAAACCAAAAGTAATGACGAAAATGGAGTTGAGTACATCTTAAATAAACTAATTGAAGCTAAGGAGTCTTAAATTAATTTCCAAAAGCAGTAATCACAACCGATCTCGATCCGCCGTAATCTCTATGTTCACATAGATAAATCCCCTGCCAGATTCCTAGATTCAAACGTCCGTTGGATATAGGTATTTGAACTGAAGCCCCCATGAGCGATGACTTTACATGTGCCGGCATGTCATCTGGCCCTTCATAAGTATGAATATAATAAGGCGCATTTTCAGGAACCATTTTATTCATATGGCTTTCAAAATCTGTCCGTACCGTAGGATCTGCATTTTCATTGATTGTTAGACTGGCAGAGGTATGTTTTATAAAAACTTGAAGTTGTCCAATTCCAATTTTCTTTATCTCTGGAATAGCTTTTAATACCTCTTCAGTAATAAGATGGAAGCCTCTCTTTCTATTCTTTAATTTTACTTCAATTTGAAAAAAATTCATTTTATACTATTGTATGACTATTATTTTTCAAACATAAACATATAATAATTCTTAATAGAGTGAATGCCTCAAAAAAACTCTCTTTTTCAGAGTTGAGATAGTTATAATATTAGAATTTATAAGTAAATTTACTCTGTACTTCCCTCATGTATAAAAGCGCTTTAAATTTCAAAAAACCTAACAAGAAAGGCTTTATAATGAACAAATACATATCCCTATTATCTCTTCTGTTAATCACTATTATTACAGGTTGCAAAGATAAAAAAGACGAATACAAACCAATTTCTGCAGACAGTCATGATGAGATATTCGCATCTGTAAAACAAATTCCAGACGGAGATTTTTTAGGAGATCAGTCGTGTGTAAGTTGCCATGAAAATGCTTTTAAAGACTGGAAAGGATCTGATCATGATAAAGCAATGCAAATTGCCACTGACACTACGGTACTTGCTAACTTCAACGATGCAATATTTAAAAGTCAAGGTATTACATCTACCTTCTCAAAAAAGAATGGCGAGTTTTATGTAAACACCGAAGGTCCTGATGGAGAATATGACGATTATAAAGTTGAATATACTTTTGGTATCAAGCCCTTACAACAATATATCGTTAAGTTTCCTGACGGACGATTTCAATGCCTAAGAACTGCTTGGGATACCGAAAAAAACAAATGGTTTGATTTATATCCTGATTTTAAAGTGGTTCATTCAGAATGGATCCACTGGACAAAAGGAGGGCTAAATTGGAATACGATGTGTGCCGACTGCCATTCTACAAATGTTCGTAAAAACTACGACGAAACTAAAAACAGCTTTAATACTGAATATTCTCTGATAAATGTAAGTTGTGAGGCTTGCCACGGCCCGGGGAAAAATCATGTTGCTCAAGTAAAAAAACTAGGAGAGAATTATAAACCTGCGGAAGATATTAAAATGACATCCGATACGCCTCAAAAACTACTCATTGACGAATGCGCAAGGTGCCATATGCTCCGAGAACAAGTAACGGAAAGTTATAATTTTGAAGGAACGTTACTCGATCATTATTTTCCACAGTTATTAATAGAAGAGCGATATCATGTAGACGGTCAGATATTGGAGGAAGATTATGTATATGGTTCGTTTTTACAAAGTAAAATGTATCATAATAATGTTTCTTGTACAGATTGCCATAACCCACATTCTACTAAATTAAAACTGGAAGGAAACAACTTATGTTTACAATGTCATACTCCTGAAACATATAATGTAGAAACACACAACAAACACAAAATAAATACAGAGGGCGCTCAATGTATAAACTGCCATATGCCAGGAAGAATTTATATGGGGAATGACTACAGAAGAGATCATAGCTTTAGAATACCAAGACCAGATTTAAGTATTAAATATGACACTCCCAATGCTTGTATACAGTGCCATACGGATAAGGACAACCAATGGGCTCTTAAGAATTACATTGCATATTATGGAGAACCTAAAAAAAATCATTTCTCCGACTTACTAGCACCAGGATTATCTAGAGAAGAAAATGGAGCTCATAATTTAATGACACTTGCAAAAGACACTTCTTATCCAAATATAGCGAGAGCATCTGCTGTAAAAGGATTAAGTAATTACCCAAATGCCAATGATATTAATGAATTAATTAGCTTTCTAAATGACGACTCTCCTTTAGTACAGGCAGCAACTTTGGATGTTCTGAAAGACGTTAATAAAGCTGATTATTTAAATTATTTTTATCCTTTATTAAAAAGTAAAGAAAGAACACTGAGAATTAAAGCTTTTGTTGCTCTTAATAGATTAGATGTTTCTCAAGTACCCGAAGAATATAAAGATGTTTACTCCAAGGTTGAAAAAGAATTTGAAACTAGCCTTGAAGTAATTGCTGATTTTCCAGGTGGAAAAATGAAAAAAGCTGATTATTATCAAAGGCAAGGAGACAATAATAAAGCTATAAAATATACTGAAGAAGCGCTAAAACTAGATCCTGTAAATAATAACATCAGAACAAATCTTGCCAGTTTATATTACAATAATGGAGAGCTACAAAAGGCTGAAAGTGCTTATAAAACTATTTTAGAGCAAGAACCAGAACACGGGGAGACTTATTATTCGTATGCTTTATTGCTTGCAGAATTAAATAAAATCAATGCGGCTATTACTCAAATGGAAAATGCAATAAAATACATGCCTGAAAATATTAGAGTATATTATAACCTCGCATTATTGTATGACCGCACGGGAAACTTTAAAAATGCAGAAAGCACCGCTAAAAAAGGATTAAAAATAGCTCCTGAAAATGAAAGTCTGTTGTATGTTATTTCTTATTTATATGCAAAAAACAATCAATTAAGAAGTGCTGCTATTACAGCCAACAAACTAATCACTTTGTATCCTAATAACCAACAATATATTAATTTATATAATCAGATAAATGCTAACTTACAGCAATAGCCTCATTAGAGACTATTACCATAAAATAAAGGATAAATTTACAAATGCGTTTCTACCCCTACGTGGGATGTTATTCCAATCTGAATATGTAGAATAATTAGTATCTAAAAGGTTTTCTATACCATATTTAAGCACCAATTTATTATTCCCTAGCATGAAATTATTACCAAAAGATACATTTAATATTCCATATCCTGGAGTTTCGTCTTCTCCATAATTCTGACTATATCTCGATTGGTTAGCATTTCCCTGCAATTGCAAAGAAGCATTAAACTTAGATGTTCCATAAGATAATTCAGCCAAATAAGAAAAAGGACTTAATAAAGGGAGGTTCTCCCCTTCATCTGTCACTCCATAATTATAACCTACTCCAGCATTAAGAGAAAGCTTCGAAGAAAAATCATATTGGGCATTAAGGAATGCATCAAAAATAGAAGCATGAGGTAATGATGAATACATTCTAACACCATCCGCTCCGATTGTCATCGCTGCTATATCTTCATTAATTTCTCCAATAATATAATTTTTAATATAAAAATAAGAAGAAGACAGTCCGACAGTAAAGTCACCTTTTTTTACATTAAAATTAAAATTAAGCTCAGTAGATTTCTCTTTCTCTAAATCTGGATTACCGATATAATCATAATTATCAAAGCTATTAAACAAGAAAAAACCATATCCTTCACTAACAGAAGGTGCTCTTTCTCCATAAGCCAATCCAAAAGATAAATCATACCACTCCTTTTGCAAAGCATATGTTGCAGCAATACTACTTAATAATCTATTTTGCTCCTGCTCAATCTCTGGATAAAATATTTTTAAACTCTCATACCCTACATCTTCAGCTATTCTATTATTTTGATACCCTATACGTAAAGTTCCAGTAAGCGATTGCGATTCTGTAATATGAAACTCATCTTTAAAATAAGCTCCAGAATATAATGTTCTTACATCTGGCCATGTGTACATAAACATTTCTGGCTGGCTAGGATCATTAGGATACATTGTCATTTCTGCCAAAGACTTATTATAATATCCATTGAAATTGAACATCATTTCATGGTCATTTTTATCAAATTCTAATTTTGAATAAAAACCATAAGTATCACTCCAACCAGGCATATCCATCCTAATAGGGACATCTGGTCTTTTAGAATCGTCCATAATATGTGTTACCTTATTATAGTAAATCTTAGACTCCCAACCTTTAATTTTAGCTTCTGAATTTTGATAATGGTGACTTACAGAAGTAATAATCCCCTCAGCCAAAGAAACATCCATTGGTAATGCGGGATATCCAACATCTGTTGCTCGGTCATAAATTATTTGCGAGTGCAAACTATTATCATCATTTATTTTATAACCAGCTTGCAATGCTATATTATATTTCTGAAACTGAGAATAAAGCACTTCTTCGTTGTTTCCTGCATCATAGTTATCCGCTTTCCTGAAAATCCCATCTACATCTACATAAAACTTATCTCCACCATATTTCGCTTTTAAGCCTCCTATTCTATAGTTTCCATTTGTTTCATATCCTAAATCTGTAGTCAATGCAAATCCAGATCCAAAGCTAGGGTGCTTTAAGCTAAGGTCCACAGCACCTCCTACACTCTGTCCGTTTTCTACACCACTCTGCCCTGATGATATTTTAATTTCAGATAAATTGGAAATATCAACATATGAAGTCACTGGATCCATTTTATCGGTGCAAGCACCAAAAATTTGCATCCCATCGATGGTTACAGATAGACGCTCGCTAGACATATTATTTACACTTGGTTCCCAAGCATAAGCTCCTCTTTTAATGAGATTAACACGATTTGCAGTCTCTAGATAATCGTCTACACTTCCTAGCGCTTTATCTTCTTGATAATTACTTAATTTCTTATTACCAATAACTATTACTTCACTTAAAAAATTTGTAGAGTCTTTTACCAAAAAAGGTTGCTCTTGACCGTTAGCTTTTTGCAAGAAAATAGCCAGTAGTACTATACTAAAAATTAGCTTTTTCATCTTCAATAAATTTTCACCTAAATTAAAATCAAACTCGCCCTGATGAATCTCCTCACTATTATATAAATAGAAGACCTAATAAAAATCACCAAAGCGAATTCAATTTAGAATATCAATTCTAGGTATAAGCTACCCTTATCTCCATCTTCTTCTGTAACATCATCTCCAGCTAATAAAGTCCCATCTTCGTCATAAACCTTTAAGTTTAGTGTCCAATAACCCGTCATGGTAAGTGATAAATCTCCGTGATACATTTCATCTGAAGAAGTATATGTTAAATCTGTATTATTTGGTGAGCTATGATTTCCCATATCTGGCATTCTAGGATCTAAACCGATTGTATAATCTTCAACTTCAGGAAAGCTCATCATACTTTCCATTTCATAAAGACCAACTACCATTTCATTAACCCCAATAATTGGTTCTGAAGGCTCTACAAGTGCTAAGACATATCTTTTACTAGTATCGTCACTAAATACAATCACATTTTGAGTTTCACTTCTATTGACTGTAATTGTAGAAGAGGCTTCATACGCTGCATTGTCTATGGTATAATCAAGGGATAATGTCCATCCAGAACCGTCATCATTGGTCATCTGAAAAACTATATACCCATTATATAGCGTATTATAATTATCCATTTTATCAACATCAGATGCAGGACACGAATGAGACATTGTTTCCATATCCATTACTGGACTCCAGTCTATATCTGCATTTTCAACATATTGTTCTGTAGATTTATCAAGGATTCTTGTTGTAATATTATTGTATCCAGTTTCGAAATCTCCAGTTTCGGTATAAAGTTCAATGATATGCGTATCATTTTCAATGCTTTCTACCAATTGTAACTCTTCAATTTCATCTATAATATTTAAATCGTTGCTATCATCATCATTAGAACATGAAGTAGCAAAAACAGCAGTAAAAAGAACGGGAATTATATATTTTAATTTCATCTTAATTTATTTGATAAGTTTATATTCAATATATGGTATACGGTGGCTTTTACATTTTTATAACCATAAAAATGCATTCTTAAATTTTAAGAAGATAATTCTTAATTTATATTGCGATTAGCAATTAGGAGGAGGTTTTTCGATATCCAAATAACTAGATTGAACATAGTTATTCTTGTACAATTTAATTGAAAGCTGAGTATCGGCTGTACTTATCTGCTCTTTAGGATTAGTAGAATTAGAGGTTAAATAAAACACATCTAAAACAAGTTTCCTTTCGGAAGGAATTTCTTTATCTGATTGTTGCTCATGCGATAATGAGATTTGCTTTGCCAAATAGCATTTACCATTACAACCTAATTGGTTTTCTTTTTGAATACAAAGTACTTTTGCTATATAGCTCTGATTCGCTAAAAAATCCCCAAAAATGAATAAGGTATTGAAATTGTTAATCAACAATACAATCACCAAAAAAAACACTGTAATATTTCGTGATATGACCCTAAACATGCAGCAAAAATACGACTATTTCGTAATTACTTACATGATAAAAATCATAGATTTTTGGAGAGTGGGAAAGTTGTATAACATTAGGTTTTCTGCTTCTTCTTTTTGGCCGCAGGAAAGAGCACGTTGTTTAAAATGAGTCGGTATCCAGGTGAGTTTGGATGCAGTTCTAATTCTGTTTTTGGGTCTCCAACATGATGTTGATAATCTTCAGGATCATGGCCTCCATAAAAAGTGAAAAAGCCTTTTCCTTTAATTCCATGAATATAACGAGCCTCCCCATTTATTTTATTTTCTCCTAACACTAAAACTGTAGGACGGATAGTGGCAGGATCGTATGCTGTTGTTTGCCCCATAAAGCCTTTGACCAAAGCAGTATGATTTTGACAAAGCATGGTTGGAATGGGATCCCATTTTGCTGAAAATTCCATCAGCGTAAAATAATCTGTTTCTTTTTGAACACTCTCTCTTTTATGAGTCATATCGATAGAAGAAAACTCATATTCCATAGGGTCTCTTTCCAAGAGAAAATCTCGAAAGGCAAAGGTCTTAGAGAAATCAAGTTTCGATTGATAATTTGGTTCAGAGGGATCACCATCAAACATTGGCTCGCAGATATCAGTTTCTGATGCTGCTAGAGCGATATCAAAACTATCGGTAGCAGAACACATAGCAAACATAAACCCTCCACCAACTACATAATCTCTAATACTCGAGGCTACTGCAAGCTTTTCTTCAGAAACTTTATTATATCCTAATTCAGCAGCCAGTTCTTCGGCTTTCTTTTTATCATTTATATACCATGGAGTAGCTCGATAAGCTCCATAAAACTTTCCAAATTGTCCTGTAAAATCTTCATGATGTAAATGCAACCAATCGTATAACAATAATTTATCTTGCAACACTTCCGTATCATAAACAACATCATAAGGAATTTCTGCATAGGTAAGAACCATCGTTACGGCATCATCCCATGGCAAACTCCCTTTAGGAGAATAAACTGCTATTTTCGGTGCTTTTTCAAGAACAACAGACTCTTGATTTTTGGATGGACTGCTAATTTCCTCTAGCATTACTTCCGCCTTTGCATCAGATAAAATTTCAAAAGAAACCCCTCTAATTTGACATTCTTTCCTTGTAGCTTCTGTATCAGAAATTAAAAAAGATCCTCCGCGGTAATTAAGCAACCATTTTACTTTTTCATTTTTTGCCAATACCCAATAAGTAATTCCATAGGCTTTTAAATGGTCTTCTTGGGTTTCTACATCCATAGGAATAAGAATATAGGAAGCAAAAGAAAATTGCATTGTTAATAGCAACAAAAAAAAGAGTATCCACTTATTAGCGGGATACTCTTTTTTGGTTTTATATTTAGTAAACTTAGGTAGTAACATTAAATCTTTCAGTTTCATATCGACATTGTCATATTCTAACTGAAAAATACAATTATAAATCGAAACCTAAGTCTTTTCTATAATTCATTTTATCGAAAGAAATTTTTTCAATACTGTTATATGAAGTTTTTAGAGCCTCTTTAAAATCAGCTCCAAAAGAAGTTACAGCCAAAACACGACCTCCAGAAGATACCACTTTATTATCTTTTAGCTGTGTTCCTGCATGAAAAACTATAGAATCTTCTACATTCTCAAAACCAGTAATCTCCTTACCTTTTTCGTATGCCTCAGGATATCCACCAGAAACTGCTACGATTGTAGTTGCTGTACGCTGGTCTAACTCCAAAGAAACTTCATTTAAAGTACCATTAGCAACTGCTTGAAGAAGTGTTACCATATCATTTTTAACACGAGGTAAAACAACTTCTGTTTCTGGATCTCCCATACGCACATTGTATTCAATAACATAAGGTTCATCCCCCACTTTTATGAGTCCGATAAATACAAACCCTTTATATGGAATTTCATCTTTTTGGAAACCTTCAATAGTTGGTTTTACGATTCGGTCTTCTATTTTTTGCATAAAAGTAGCATCAGCAAACGGCACTGGGGAGATAGCTCCCATTCCACCAGTATTTAAACCAGTATCCCCTTCTCCAATACGCTTATAATCTTTGGCTGTAGGAAGTGTTATGTAGTTTTTTCCGTCAGTTAAAACAAAGACACTAAGTTCTATTCCGCTTAAAAACTCTTCGATAACCACTTTAGCACTCGCATTTCCAAACTTAGCATCAACCAACATGCTTTTAAGCTCTACCTTAGCCTCTTCAATATCATCTAAAATCAAAACTCCTTTTCCAGCGGCTAGTCCATCTGCTTTTAAAACATAAGGTGCTTTCAAAGTCTCTAAAAAAGCATATCCAGCTTCTAAACTTTCAGAAGTAAAACTTTGATAAGCTGCAGTTGCCACATTATGGCGCGCCATAAATTCTTTAGCAAACTCCTTACTTCCTTCTAAAATAGCTCCATTTTTTTGCGGTCCAATTACTGGAATGTTCTTTAGCTCTTCATCGTCTAAAAAGAAATCATGAACTCCTTGTACCAATGGATCTTCTGGACCTACAACTACCATTTCTATTTTCTCCGCTAATACTAGCTTTTTTATAGCAGGGAAATCAGTTACCGAAATAGGCACATTGGTTGCGATCTTCGCTGTACCCGCATTTCCAGGTGCAACAAACAGCTTTGTGCTTTTATCACTTTGTGCTATTTTCCAAGCAAATGTATGTTCTCTACCTCCAGAACCAAGAATAAGGATGTTCATTTCTACTGAATTAAATTGACTTTTATTTAAAACATCAAAGTTACACCCAGCAGCGCCAAAAACATAATTTATATGTAAAAAGTTTTGGAGTTGGATTTACACTAACATATTATTTATAATCTATAAAAAATTAAATATAGTACTATCAACTACAACCTACAGAAAACACGAAACACAACACAATAACTATATATAAAGGTAAAAAATAAATATTTCACACAATAAATCTCTTATTTAGAATAATTTTACATATAGAATTTATACCTATATTTGACGTATATAAATAACATAAAATTTAAAATATCATGAAAAAAGTACTACTACTACTTATTTTTAGTGCATTCTTAATTGGATGCAGTAACGATGATGACAATTCTGATCTTCCTGAGATAGAAGATGCTACTTCCTTAAAAGTAAACACCGTAAATGGTTACACAAATGTAATAACCGATGCTGATGGGAGAACCCTTTATTATTTCTCTAAAGATGTAAATGGAGAATCTGCATGTACTTCTGAAGGCTGCTTAAATACTTGGCCTCCATTTGAAGTTTCTAACATTGACGACTTAGAATTAAGTGATGCTATTGATGCCGAACTTATTGGCACAGTTACAAGCCCTAACGATAGCTCTATGTTACAAGTTACTTATAAAGGATGGCCATTATACTATTATGCGGATGATGAGAGTGTTGGAGATACTAATGGAGAAGGTGTTGGCGGAGTATGGTTTGTTGCAAAAACAGATTACAACTTATTTACTGCCAATAAATTAATTATTGATGATGAAGATTCCATAAACTATTTTGTGGACGACCAGGGAAAAACATTGTATTATTTTACTAGAGATTTTTCTGGTGAAAGTATGTGTACAGATAATCCTGATAGCGCTATAAATGGTTTAACTTGTATAGAAAGATGGCCTGCATACTACAGTGAAGATATTGTAACTACAAGCCTTCAT
Organism: Joostella sp.; assembly: GCF_048266025.1. NCBI lineage: Bacteria > Pseudomonadati > Bacteroidota > Flavobacteriia > Flavobacteriales > Flavobacteriaceae > Joostella > Joostella sp. The sequence goes on from NZ_JBLXAF010000005.1 coordinate 16,418, forward strand.
GAGTCTGAAGACTTTGGTGAAATAACAAGAGAAGATGGAACTATGCAAACTACTTATAAAGGTTGGCCTCTATATTATTTTTACAATGATGAAAATGCAGGAGACACAAATGGAGAAGGAGCTGGAAATGTATGGTTTGTAATGAGTCCTGACTACAACGTTATGTTAGTTACTAAAACAGTAAATGATGAAAGACAAGACTATATTGCCGACATTAACGGAATGTCATTATATACATTTGATAATGATACTACCATGAATGAAAGTGTTTGTTATGATGGTTGTGCAGAAGTTTGGCCTCCATTCTATGAAGAGGAAGTAGTTGGACCATCGATATTAGACACAGATGATTTTACTATTTTTGAACGTACTGATACAACTGGTGGAGGAGATGATAGTAATAAACAAATTAGTTATAAGGGAATGCCATTATACTACTTTGCAAACGATAATACATTTGGAGACACGAACGGACATGGAGTTGGAGATGTTTGGTTTTTAGCTGAAGGAAATTAATTTTAACTTTATTAGCTATAAAAAGCAAGGGTCGAAATTAAAATTTCGACCCTTGCTTTTTTAATATATCTCTTTATTTTTTTGACCATACAGCTGATAAGAGAAAAAATTATTCTTATTCCTAATTATAAAACTCATAAGTAAGGATTATATCTTTGGTGTTCTTATATTCTTCAACACTACACGACGCAATCGTGTGGTAGCGAGGCAGTTTTTTGTGGTTAATCATTTTATATTGTTGTGCGGATCTTCATAAATATGTAGTGTCTTGCCAGTATCTAACAAGTATAGTTTTCCATCATGATAAACAGGGGTTTCAAACTGTTCATCATTTTCTAATGGAGCGTCTTGCACAAAATCAATCTCCGAGGTTGCTATATTTAGAGCTCCAAATTTTGCTTTTTCTCCTCGACCACCTACAAACCATAATTTATTATTAAATATAGCATTTCGGTGCACATTGGGTTCTATCCCCTTTGCATAATAATCTGACATGTCTTTCTCAAAAACAATTTGCCCTGTTAAGGGATTAAAGACTTGGTATTGAGACCCTCCGTAACCATAGCATAAATTATTTTTACCATTAATTAAAAATGCTATAATATTTCTTGTAGAATGTGTTACTTGTATTTTTTTTTGCCATTTAATTACGCCTGTTTTTATATCTAAACCATATACTAATTGGTATTTCGAATTTTTATCATAAGCATCAAAAAACAATATATCTTCTATTACTTGTGGAGATCCGAATATGGTAAAACCTTCAGGGAGGTTGTATTGCCATAGGGGAGTATCTACATTATTGATAGAAAAGACTTCAATCTTATTTTTTTTTGTATATGATAACCCACTTGTAGAAACAAGTTTATTGTTGTCAAAAATTGAAATACCCTTATCAAAAATAAAAGAAAACTCATTTTGAAAATCAACAATTTTATGTATGGCATTACTATTTTTTTCAGTAAGTAAAAACTCTTTTGAGTCTCTCGCAGATCCTAAAATATAATTAGAATTTTTAAAACATATATCAAATTTTTTTGTATACACATTAAAAATTTCCAATTCGTCATTCTTATATCTATATGTTAAATAAGTAGTTTGAAAAAGTTGAAATTCATTTTTAACAGTTATAATACTAGGAATCAATATTTCATCCCCTCCACTTACAATTAAAAACTTATCATTCTTATATATACTTTCTACTCCTTTAACTTGATATATTCTATCCATTACTATTTGTTTAATTTAAAAATATCTTCAAATTGGTAAATTATCTCTTGTTTAAGCTTTATCGGAGTTGGATTCAATTCTCCTTCCAAAAACTTTCTTGCCAATTTATAAATCAATGGTAACTCATCAATTAACTTTTCTTAAATTCTTTTTGTAAAATATTATTAAGATCTGATTTAATCATTAAAAATAATTAAATCCATTTATAAAGGAATCCAAATGCTTTAATATATAAAAAATACATTCTAAATATTGAGACTGGATTCAATACTCCTAGCCTTCTGTGCCGTCGTTTTGGTAGTTCATTTTTTTTTTGAACATCTTATAAAAACCAATTAATGCAATCATCAAAAAGGAACCTCTACCAAGAATATAACCTATAGTTGTTTTATTTAAGTTATACATTATTACTTTTGCCGTTCTATACTTTAAACTCCCTTTGTTAACTTCTTCAAAAGTTGAAATATCATCGTAATTAACAAAAACTGAAAGCATTAATAAAATAATTATTATGTTTCCAGTATTTTTAGCTAAAAACTCTTTTATTTTATTCATTTTAGACATTACTATACATGATAATAAACAATTACATCAGGTGATATTTTTAGTATACCTAAGTTATAGATTTTTAAAGCTAGTAGTTTAATCCTACTTTTTATTACGGTCACTAAAATCGCGATGTTCTTTTTTATAAAGCTCGCTTTCTGGTAGATTTTTAAAATATTGATAGGTGCGTTCCATCCCCTCTTGACGAGATATTTTAGGCTCCCATTTTAATATCTCTCGCGCTTTTGTAATATCTGGTCTTCTCTGTGATGGATCGTCTTTTGGAAGTGGTTTATATACAATCTTCTGATTTGTTCCTGTGAGTTTTACAATTTCTTCAGCAAAATCTTTAATAGAAATCTCTGTAGGGTTACCAATATTCACAGGCTCATGGTAATCGCTCATCAAAAGGCGGTAGATTCCCTCTATCTCATCATCTACATAGCAGAAAGATCGTGTCTGACTCCCATCGCCAAAAATAGTAAGGTCTTCGCCACGTAGCGCCTGACCAATAAAAGCTGGAATTACACGACCGTCGTTGAGACGCATTTTAGGTCCATATGTATTAAATATTCTTGCTATGCGGGTATCTACACCATGAAAACGATGATATGCCATTGTAATAGACTCCATAAAGCGTTTAGCTTCATCGTAAACTCCACGCGGCCCAACAGGACTCACGTTTCCGTAGTATTCTTCGCTTTGCGGATGCACCAAAGGATCTCCATATACTTCAGAAGTAGAAGCAACTAAAATTCGTGCGTTCTTATCTTTGGCAAGTCCCAAAAGGTTATGGGTTCCTAAAGCTCCTACTTTTAATGTTTGGATCGGTATTTTTAAATAATCGATTGGACTAGCTGGAGATGCAAAATGTAATATATAATCCAACTCTCCAGAAATATCAATGTATTTTGTAACATCGTGGTGGATAAATTCAAAATTCTCACTACTTCGCAAATGTTCAATATTCCTAAGGTCGCCAGTAATAAGATTATCCATTCCTATTACGTACATCCCTTCATTCATAAATCTATCACAAAGATGAGATCCTAAAAACCCTGCCGCTCCTGTTATTAAAATACGCTTCATTTCCAATATCAATTCTATTAGGGAACGAAGATAATTATAAAAACTGGGTTTTTATATGTAGATACTGCTCTTCATAATTAGAACTATTGAATCTCTATTTTAATGGTCTCCAAAATGATATATCGATTCATAAAAACAAAAAACTTGGTCTACTTTTCAGTTAGACCAAGTTTTTTATTCCTTGTTATAGTTCAGCGTAAAGCGCTAAAATAAATTAGTAAGACTCTTCAAACAGTTTTCTACATATTCCTTCTGTACTGCCCGCCTACTTCGAATAAAGCTTGCGTAATTTGCCCTAGAGAACAAACTTTTGTAGCTTCCATCAAAGCTTCAAATACATTTTTATTATGAATTGCAGCCTGTTGAACCTCTCCAATAGCTGTCGTAGATTCTTTAGCATAAACTTTATGGAGCTTTTCTAATGTGCTTATCTGTAATTGCTTTTCCGTTTCGGTAGCGCGGATTACTTCCGAAGGAATAACGGTTGGAGACCCTTTACTACTTAAAAAAGTGTTCACTCCAATAATTGGATATTCTCCCGTATGCTTTAAAGTTTCATAATATAAGCTTTCTTCTTGTATTTTTGAACGCTGATACATGGTTTCCATAGCTCCTAAAACACCTCCACGCTCGGTAATTCGATCAAATTCTTTTAATACTGCTTCTTCTACCAAGTCTGTAAGCTCTTCTATAATAAAACTTCCTTGAATAGGATTTTCATTCTTAGCTAAACCTAATTCTTTATTTATAATAAGCTGAATGGCCATTGCACGACGTACAGAATCTTCTGTTGGCGTTGTTATCGCCTCATCATAAGCGTTTGTATGTAATGAATTACAGTTATCGTAAATAGCGTATAAAGCTTGAAGTGTAGTTCGGATATCGTTAAAATCAATCTCCTGCGCATGTAACGATCTTCCTGATGTTTGAATATGGTATTTTAACATCTGAGAACGTGCATCTGCACCATACTTTTCTTTTAAAGCTTTTGCCCATATTTTTCGTGCCACACGACCTATCACAGCATATTCTGGATCTACTCCATTAGAGAAAAAGAAAGATAAATTCGGTCCAAATTTATTGATATCCATTCCTCTACTTAAATAATACTCTACATAGGTAAATCCGTTTGCCAAGGTAAATGCCAATTGGGTAATTGGATTTGCTCCAGCTTCTGCAATATGATAACCAGAAATTGAAACCGAGTAGAAATTACGAACGCCATTCTCAATAAAATACTCTTGCACATCTCCCATAAGTCGCAATGCAAACTCAGTTGAGAAAATACAGGTATTTTGCGCCTGATCTTCTTTTAATATATCTGCTTGCACTGTTCCACGAACCTGTGCAATAGTTCTTTCTTTTATCTCTTTATATACTTCTTTTGGTAGTACCATATCTCCGGTAACTCCCAAAAGCATTAATCCTAATCCGTCGTTACCCTCTGGAAGCCCTTCCTCTTGTGCTCCTTCAGAACGAGAGAAACTATTGTATTTAGGGCGTTCGCTATTTTTCTGCTGATAAATAGCATCTATTTTAGCATTTACTTCCTCTTCTAAGTCATTTTCTTTGATATAGATTTCACACTGCTGATCGATTGCCGCATTCATGAAAAATCCTAATAACATCGGCGCTGGACCGTTAATAGTCATACTCACAGAAGTCATAGCATCTGCTAAATTGAAACCTGAATATAACTTCTTAGCATCATCTAAACAGCAAATTGAAACTCCCGCATTTCCTATTTTACCGTATATATCTGGACGGTGATCTGGATCATTTCCGTAGAGAGTAACCGAGTCAAAAGCAGTTGACAAACGTTTTGCTGGCATTCCTAAACTCACATAATGGAAACGCCTGTTTGTACGCTCTGGACCTCCTTCTCCTGCAAACATTCTTGTAGGATCTTCACCTGTTCTTTTAAAAGGATACAGTCCTGAAGCATATGGGAATTCTCCTGGCACATTTTCTTGCAATACCCATCTTAAAACATCTCCCCAAGCTTTATACTTAGGCAATGCTACTTTTGGAATTTGAGAGTGTGATAATGACTTCGTATGTGTTGCTATATTTATTTCTTTATTCCTAACCTTAAAAGTGTAAAGTGGCTCTTTATATTTTGCTACTTTCTCATCCCAATTTAAAATTGTTTCCCAATGGTGAGGATCTAAATTCAGTTTTACACGATCGAATTCCCCAACCAATAATTTTATAAAGTCTTGATTTTCTACTTCATCTAAATTAAAAGACTCCATATCTACACCATACTTAGACAAAGAAAGATCAGCGTCTGCTACACTACACAAGGTTTGGTAAATTCCATAAAGCTTTTGAGCTACCGCTACTTGTTCATCAACCTTTTTATCGTAAGCGCGATTACTTTCTGCAATTTCCGATAAATAGCGTGTTCTATTTGGTGGGATTACAAATACTTTCTCACTCATTTCCGAAGAAATTACAAATTCCGATTTTAAGTTAGAACTCGTCTTATCTTCAATCAATTTCATGATTTCCTTATAGAGTGTATTCATACCGGGATCATTAAACTGTGCAGCAATGGTTCCAAAAACAGGAAGTTCATCTGCTTTTGCTTCCCACATCCCATGATTGCGTTGGTATTGTTTTTTTACATCTCTAAGCGCATCTAATGCTCCACGCTTATCAAATTTATTGATCGCAACTAAATCGGCAAAATCGAGCATATCGATTTTTTCTAATTGGGTAGCTGCTCCAAATTCTGGTGTCATCACATATAGAGAAACATCTGAATGGTCTAGAATTTCTGTATCACTCTGCCCGATTCCTGAAGTTTCAAGAATTATTAAATCATAATTTGCAGCTTTTAGAACTTCTACTGCCTCTGCAACATGCTTAGAAAGTGCTAAATTAGATTGACGGGTTGCTAGGCTACGCATATAAACACGCGAATTATTAATGGCATTCATACGAATACGATCCCCTAATAAAGCACCTCCCGTTTTTCTTTTTGAAGGGTCTACAGAAATAATCCCAATAGTTTTATCTTCAAAATCGTTTAGAAAACGACGTACCACCTCATCTACCAAACTACTTTTTCCTGAACCTCCAGTTCCAGTAATTCCTAATACAGGAACCTTACTCTCGGAAGTGTCTATACTATTAAATAACCTTAAAAATTCTTCGTGGTTATTCTCTGCAAATGTAATAAGCCTTGCTATTGTATTTATATGTTTCTCTTCGAGTTCTTTTTTTACATTTACTTCAGAAGGCAAACCATCAATTGCATAATCAGAATTCTGTACCAAATGATCAATCATTCCTTGCAGTCCTAATTCTCTACCATCATCTGGCGAATATATTTTGGACACTCCATAATCTATCAGTTCTTTTATTTCCTCTGGAAGGATCACACCACCTCCACCACCAAAGATTTTGATATTGGAAGCACCTCGTTCGACTAATAAATCGTGCATATATTTAAAATACTCATTGTGCCCACCTTGGTATGAAGTAAGCGCAATAGCATTTGCATCTTCTTGAATAGCTGTATTTACCACTTCTTCCACACTTCGATCGTGTCCCAAATGGATCACTTCAACTCCAGTAGCCTGAATAATTCTACGCATAATATTTATGGTAGCATCATGCCCATCAAAGAGCGAAGCTGCAGTTACTATTCTTATTTTATTCTTAGGTTTATATTGATTTGTTTGCTTCATCATTAATAAGATGTGTTATTTATGTCTGCAATTTACAGAATTTGCATAAAAAAGGAGCTTATTTTAAGAATAAGTTAATCTACAATCCAGAACAAATTCCTACCGATTAATTTAGCCATATTTTTATTTCTAAAAGATCTAAATGCATAAAAACTAGCGAAATAAATTAATAACGTGATAACTGACCAATTGAACGTTATTATTTTTGATTTGTAATAATCTTAATTTATTTTCACTAAGAAATTATGAACAAGCATTAATCAACAGTAAAAAGAATTATTTTTTACTTTTTATCATACCACCAAAACTATGGCTAAAATCACCATTTTAATTCACTGCAAAGACACTTCGGGTATTATTGCCTCTGTAACCAATTTTATCCATAAAAATCACGGAAACATTGTCTATATAGACCAACATGTTGATAGAGAGAATGGAATTTTCTTTATGCGTTCTGAAAGTGTATTCAATGAAAAGACTTTTCAGCTAAAAAATTTTAAAAGTTCTTTTGAAGAATTAATTGCTGAAAAATATGAAATGGAATGGCAATTATATACTGATGATTACCGACCAAAAATGGCGCTTTTTGTATCTAAATACGACCATTGCTTATATGATATTTTAGGGCGCTATAATGCTGGCGAAATGAATGTTGAAATTCCATTTATCATCAGTAATCATCCTGATTTAAAACATATAGCCGACAGCTTTAAAATTCCGTTTTACCATATCCCCGTAACAAAAGACACGAAAGAAAAAGCTGAAAAAGAACAATTAGAATTATTAGAAAAATTTGGAATCGATTTTATAGTTCTTGCCCGCTACATGCAAATAATCTCGGAGAAGCTTATTGAACGTTACGAACATAAAATCATAAATATCCATCATTCATTTTTACCAGCTTTTGTAGGGGCAAAACCTTATCATTCTGCATATAAACGTGGTGTAAAAATAATTGGAGCTACGAGTCATTATGTAACCGAAGAATTGGATGCTGGCCCGATTATAGAACAAGATGTAACCAGGGTAACACATGCTCATGCCATTGAAGATTTAGTGATGAAAGGGAGAGATTTAGAAAAGATTGTTCTTGCACGTGGAATAAAACTACATATTGATCGTAAAACGATGGTTTTCAACAATAAAACAATCATTTTCAGTTAAGCCATAAACTCATTTTTTAAACTTTTTATAACTCATCTACAATAGTATCTGCAACTTAATATTAAGATAATTTCTACTTAACATTGTTTAGGCATTGTTTATAGAGATTTGCATCAGCAATATGAGTTTCATACTTACAGAGTTTGAGTTAGCAGTTAGTTTAGAAAAGCCGATTTCCACATATCGGCTTTTTTTTGCTCTAATTTTAATGGTTATTTATAACCGTATGTAATTCTTTGAAATAAGCAAATGCGCTTTTAAGTCGGGAACCATACCAAGAAAAGTATTCTCCATCAACTAAAATAATTTTTACCTCAGGAAGATCGTTTTGCAATTCTTCGATATGTTTTTGTTTGAATGGAAAGGGTTCTGAAGACAATAAAATATAATCCAACTCTTTATTATTCATCAATTCAGAAATCGATATTTCTGGATAGCGGGTTTTATCTTCAAACACATTTGTAAACTTATTTTCTTTCAACAGAAAATCTATAAATGTATTAGAACCGGCAACCATCCATGGTTTACGCCAAATAAAATAGGCTACCTTTTTTTCTGAAGTATTCTTAATAAAAGATTTAAAACTACTCCATTCACTATTAATAGCTCTAATTATTTCTTCTGCTGAATTCTCTACGGAAAATAATTCTCCGTACTGATTGATAAGTGCTAGACTATCTTTAAGTGTATAAATATCTGAAACATGGACTGTTGTAATCCCTTCTAAAGTAGCAACAATTTCTTTTGTATTCTCTTCCTTATTACAAAGAATGATATCTGGATTTAGCGACTTTACAAGATCGTATTTTACGTCTTTTGTTCCGCCTACAATCGTTTTATCCTTAATAGCTCGTTTAGGATGTACGCAAAACTTAGTAACTCCAACAATGCTATCTTCCAACCCCAAATCGTAAAGCAACTCGGTTTGTGAAGGCACCAAAGAAATAATCCGCTTTGGAACCTTTTTACAATTTATATGTCTCCCTAACTGATCTATCAAATTCGATTCTTATAAAAAAGCAGCCATCTGCTGTTGCATCTCTTGAGCTTTTTTAGCAGCTACTTCTGCAAAATCCTCACCATTTGAAGCATAGATAATCCCTCTAGAAGAATTAATTAGCAATCCTACATTTGCTGTCATTCCATATTTACAGACATCTTCTAAACTTCCGCCTTGTGCTCCAACTCCAGGAACCAATAAAAAACTCTCAGGTACAATTGCACGAATCTCTTTTAGGTATTCTGCTTTTGTAGCACCGACAACATACATTAGGTTTTCCCAATTATTATATGTTTTTGAGGTCTCAATTACTCTTTGGTATAAAGGCTTCCCATCAACTTGTAAAGTCTGAAAATCGAAAGCCCCTTCGTTAGAAGTAAGCGCTAAAAGAATGGTGTGCTTATCTTTAAAAGCTAAAAAAGGCTCTACGGAATCTTTCCCCATGTATGGAGCAATAGTTACCGAATCAAACTCCATGTCTTCAAAAAAAGCTTTTGCGTACATTGTAGAAGTATTACCAATATCTCCACGCTTGGCATCTGCAATTGTGAATAATTCTGGATAATTCTCATTAATATAATCAATAGTCTTCTTTAGAGCTTCCCAACCTTTTATCCCAAAAGCTTCATAGAATGCAATATTAGGCTTGTATGCAACTGCCAAATGTTGTGTAGCATCAATTATAGCCTTGTTAAACTCAAAAATAGGATCTGTTTCATGCAATAAGTGATTTGGAATTTTATTGATATCTACATCCAAACCGATGCATAAAAAAGATTTCTTACTTCTTATTTGTTCTATGAGTTTTTTTGTTTCCATTCTATAGGGTGTTGGGAGTTAGGTGAAAGGTTTTAGTGATTACGTAATTATTTTCACCTCTTTATTATTCTGAAAAATGTCATACTTCGACAAATGCCATACTTCGACAAGCTCAGTATGACATTTAAAATTTAAACTATTAAAATTACATTGTTTCACTAGCTTCTTTAAGCTTCTCTGTGTTCTCTGTCATTTTAAGCTCCTCAACGATTTTTTCTATATCACCATTCATAATATTAGATAAATCGTAAAGGTTTAATCCTATTCTATGGTCGGTTACACGCCCTTGAGGATAATTATAGGTTCTAATTTTAGCACTTCTATCTCCACTAGAAACCATACTCTTACGTCTTGCAGAATCTTCTTCTTGCTTTTTAGCAAGCTCACGCTCATATAAACGAGAACGTAATACTTTAATAGCTTTCTCTAAGTTTTTATGCTGCGACTTTTCATCTTGACAACGAACTTCGATTCCTGTTGGTAAATGCTGCAACTGAATAGCAGAATACGTTGTATTTACCGACTGCCCACCAGGACCAGTAGAGGTAGTTCTAATAATTTTAACGTCTCCCATATCCAACTCCACATCAAACTCTTCTGCTTCTGGAAGCACCATTACTGTAGCCGCTGAAGTATGCACACGACCTTGTGTTTCTGTTTGTGGTACACGTTGTACACGGTGAACACCAGATTCGAATTTCAAAGTACCGTAGACATTCTCTCCATTTACTTCAAAAATTATCTCTTTGTATCCTCCAGAGGTTCCATCATTAAAGTCTACTACATTTACTTTCCAGCCTCTACTTTCGCAATATTTAGTATACATACGATGTAAATCTCCAGCAAAAATACTTGCTTCATCTCCACCAGTACCTGCACGGATTTCCATCATTACATTCTTAGCATCTTCAGGGTCTTTAGGAATCAACATAAACTTGATTTCCTCTTCTAATGGAGCTAATCTCTCTTTAGCTTCCTCCAACTGCATTTTTGCCATTTCAACCATTTCAGCATCACTTCCATCTGAAATAATTTCCTCGGCCTCTTCTATATTGCTAGTAACATCGATATACTCATCGCGCTTTTGCACAAGCTCATTAAGCTCTTTATACTCTTTATTTAATTGTACATAACGCTTTTGATCTGCAATAACATCTGGTTGGATGATTAAATCCGACACCTCATCAAAACGTTGTCTTACAATATTTAATTTATCTAACATAGTTCTTCTCTAATTCGAACTACAAATTTACGATTATTTTTCATGATTTTATAGTTTGATAGTATTCAGTTAAAATTTTCTAAGATTAAGCCTACTATAGTAAAATAAATGATACTTTTATATGGATGAGAACGCTATTCTTAATTTTCAACTTTTATAAAAGCTACTTTTTAATCTCTGTTTTTATACAGTTTATTTTATTGTTTTTAATATTTCCAATTCCCGCTATCCTACTTACTAAAGCGCTGCTTTTTGGAGCCATTTTTTTAACTTCAGCAAAAATCGGAAATGATAATAAATTTACTTTCTATCAAAATCTTACCCTTTCTATAATTAGATTATTTATAGGAGTATTATTTGTAGACTTCATTATTAGTCTTGTTATATATTCATTTTACAACCTTTTATTTTGATTCTGGAAATTGACAACATAGAACTTAGCTATGGAGATAAAAAGATCTTATACGGCATCTATTTTAAAAGTGAAATAGGAAAAGTCTCTGGAGTTTTAGGACGAAATGGATGTGGAAAAAGCAGTCTCTTAAAAATTATTTTCGGAAGCTTAAAACCTAAATACAAACTTCTTCGGATAGATAAAAAGCCTATCAGTAAAGCTTTTTATAAAACTGATTTGGTAAAATATTTACCTCAGCACCAAATGCTTCCTAATAATTTAAGCTTAAAAAATGCATTCTTTCTGATGAATGTTAATTGGAGTGATTTTACAAAATACTTCCCAGACTTTGATCGCTATAAATCTATGAAACCAAAAGAAGTATCTGGAGGAGAATTAAGAATTGTAGAAGCTTTTCTTGTTTTAAAATCTGAAGCTAAATTTGTCCTTTTAGATGAACCCTTTTCTCATATTGCTCCATTATATATCGAAAAGATAATAGAAATAATCCATGAGGAAAAACAACGAAAAGGAATTATTGTTACCGATCATTTATACGAACACGTGATTGATTTATGCGATGATTTATATCTTTTAAAAACAGGAAGCATTAAACGTATTAATTCTAGACAAGATTTAATTGACGAGCATTACTTGGTAAGTTAAAAGTAACATTTAATACTTAAAAACTAAGAGGATTTAAAATTTCACTAAACTAAAAACCTCGGAAATCACTTGAAAAGTAAAATCCGAGGCATTATTTATCAATATTACAATCTTTTCTACTCTAAATACCTATTTTTTGATTACTCTTAAAAGTCTTCTGCTTAAAATAAGCTAACACTGTAACTATAACCATTATTGCAATTACAACGTAAACAAATTTAGGAATTGGTAATGGATCTCCTGCTGCATAGCTATGTAACCCTGATAGGTAATAATTCACACCAAAAGATGTCATAATTATAGACCAAAAAGCAAACATACTGGCTACATTAAGAACAAAATTATTATTCAATTTAGGAATAAACCTTAAATGCAAAACTACAGCATATACAATTATACTTATTAGCGCCCATGTTTCTTTAGGATCCCAAGCCCAATAACGCCCCCAAGATTCGTTAGCCCATACGCCTCCCAAAAAAGTTCCTACGGCCAAGACAAATAAACCTATTGTCATCGCTATTTCATTAATATAACTTAGCTCTTTTATCTTAACGTCTATTATATTTTTATTCTTAGGAGTCTTAAAAATCAGAAGTAATAAAGCCATCAATCCCAAAACAGCAGACAATGCTAATGGAGCATAACTACTAACAATAGTGGCTACATGCACTTTTAACCAATATGATTTTAAAACAGGCATTAAATTAGTTATCTCTGGATTCAACCAATCTAAATAACTCACAAATAACAATGCTCCTGAAAATAGTGTAGAAAGTGGCAATGCAAAATCAGATTTTCTAAAAGACATTAAACCAGAAAATAGTAAAACCCAAGCTACAAAAACTAACATTTCATAACCGTTACTCCAAGGGGCATGTTGCGCTACATACCAGCGTAAAATTAAATTCCCTGTGAAGCACAAAAATGAAATCAGCGTGATTATTATCAATGCATTATTGAAAAAATCTAAGGCTTTGTTTTTTACAAACATCCTAACTATCGCAACAACTAGCAGAAGAAATCCGACTGTAAAAAACACTTGAAACAGCCAAAAGTTAATATTCATTTTATTATACCAAATCTCAGCTTCTATCCGCTCTGGAGTAGGAATAATCTTTTCTCCCAACACTTCTTGATACTTTTTAATGTACATCAATTTTTCATGCGCGCTATTGTAATCATCTTTAGCGATATCATTAAAATAAGCTGGGATAATACTCCTTGCAAATGCTGCATCTTCTTCTGGGAAGTCATTAAAATCATGGTTATAACTAAACCAGGTATTATTAGTATCGTTCTTATTTGGGGAAATTTTAAAATAATTACCTTCAAATAAATTATATAAGATATTAAAGCGCTCATCAATCTTTAAAATCTCTTTATCGAACTCATTTCGCTCTGCCGGTTTTTTCTTATTTGCAGCTTCTACTTCACTCGATAAAATATAACCTCCATCTACATCTAATAAACTCTGAAAAGGCATCAATTCATTCTTCCCTACAACAACATCATCAAACAAATCTCCCGTCTTTTTGAAATCCGCTTTAATGATAGGGATCTCGCGCCACAACCTCGGCGACATATGCATTGCTAAAAAAGCCTGATTAGGATCATAAGATACTTTTCCGCTCTCTAATTGATACGTGAAAGTAGCTTTCCCTGAAATTTTTCTGAGAAACTCTGAAGCCAATGTATTTACAGGCTTTATCCTTCCATCGAGATCTTGAACTAAAATCCTTCCAAAAAAATCAGCATGCGCTCTATCTATCTCTTGAGACTCAATTAATTTTTCAACATGTGTTTCTAAAGAATCATTTATTTGCTGTGAAAAAGAAGCCTGCATCGTAAAAAGTAACAATAAAATTGCAACGTGCTTTTTCTTGAGCTTCTTAAGCTTTTTATTAATTAAATGAAAGCGAGCGCCTTTACTAAAGAGCGTAAAAAACATTCCGACAGTCATTAAAAGGTAACCCAAATAAGTAACCCATGTTCCTACCATGTCATGATTTACAGAAAGTACAGTACCCTTTTCATCTGTATCATAACTTGCTTGAAAGAAACGATATCCTTTATAATCCAACACATTATTCATAAAGATTTTATATGGCATCTTTTTCCCTTCATCTAAAATAGTCACCTCACTCGCATAAGCAGAAGGACTTGAAGACCCCGGATAACGCTCTAACTGAAAATCATTAAGCTGAATTGCAAAAGGAGTCTGAATAGCTCCTGCGCCATAGGATAAAATTATTCGTAAACCATCAATCTCTACTTCATGATGTGTAGGTAAAAACCCTTCTCGATATAATATGTTTAAAGACTTTTCTTTACCATTAACAGACACATTTACCATTAAGGCATCGTCCTTTACACTATCATTTTCTATACTCTCTTCTGACTCACTCTTTAATTTAAAAACTCCATTTTGATAGTATGTTAGAGGCACAAAAGAAATATCTCCGTGTCTATATAAAGTACGTAATGTGATATCATGCAAACTATCTTTTACTAATTTTCCTGCTTGCTGGGTAGACATTCTAAAAAAATCAAGATCATGCGGCGCTTTGATTCTAAAAGCTCCATCCTCTTCAATAATATTAATAATACCCTCTTTATCAGAATTAAAACCAATTTCATGTTGGTGTTCTCCAATCCTCTCTATCTCTCCTTTTTTAAGATATATTGTATTTCTGCCTTTACCTTCTGTAACTACCATTTCTAAAAGTGGCTCTCCGTTCCCTTCCCCCTCCACAACCTCAGCTATTGCGTCTGGAATATAATCTTGGTAAGAAATAACAACTGGATTACCGTTAAAATCTGCCTCCAAAGAGAAATCATTGTCTTTAATAGATGAAAAAGATATCTTCTCTTTTATTTTGGTTGATGTATTCCCATCTGTTATTGTAGCAGTTAAGAAATTAGTATCGGATATTACAACATTTGAAGATTGCCCTTCTCTTATTCTCATAACACCTCCATAAGAAGTATATCTAGTAATAGCCGCCCCTAAAACGATTATTATAAAGGCTAAATGAAATAAAAGTATAGCCCATTTTTCTCTTCTGAATAATTTGTATTTAAAAATATTCGCAATAAAACAAAGTGACAATCCCAGCATAACAGCCTCAAACCACCAAGAATCGTAGATAATTATCCAGGCTGTTTTTGTACCATAATCATTTTCTACAAAGGTGGCAACAGCCATAGAAATTGCAAAAGTCAACAATAAGACCAATGCCAAACGTGCTGATGATAAAAACTTGTATAATTTCTGCATATAAATACTATTCAAAAAAAGATAGCTTTTGCGACTTTTAAAATCATCAAAAACTATCTTTACTAAGTTATAAAAACTACTATTAAATTTATCTTATTCGTTTAAAGAAACCGATTTTGTACCGTATTTAGATTCTCTTTCTTTTGCTGCTTCTAACCACTTTGGAATTAAATTTTCTTTAAACTCTTCTTTCTCTTTTCTAAGAGCATCCATATCTAAACCTATATATTCTTGAGCCTTTTCTTTACTAGAAATATCTGGCATATCTACAGGTTTATTATATCCTAATTCTGCTAATAAACGAGCTAATTTAACACGTCCTTCTTGAATTATCGTAAAACCACTACCTAAAACTCTAGCTGTTTCTACTGGAGAGTGAAATGAAGCTCCATGCGATGCAGCCGCATAATCCCATCGCCATTGTGCATGACGGATATCCATAAGAATATCTTCCATTTGCTCTTCTGTAGCTCCTAAATCCCATGCTTTTTTTGCTTCCACATGAGCTTTAACTAAGAAACGCTCTAACTTTAATCTGTTTTCAGCTGTTTTCATTTGACGTTCATAAACGTTCAATTTCAACTTATCTGCATCTTCTCTGTGACATACCTGACACGCATTAGACACATTATTTAAAGGCGATTGTATGTGATGATCTGTAAATTTTTGCCCCCCTTCACTTTTATATGGCATATGGCAATCTGCACAAGACACACCTCTATCTGCATGCACTCCCGTTACATAAGTTTCATAACCTGGGTGCTGTGCTTTCAACATTGGTGCGCGACTAAGTTTATGAGTCCAATCTTTAAAACCTATAGAATCATAATATCTCTCCATTGCCTCCACTGTCATCCCATTATCCCAAGGGAATTTTAAATATGGAACACCTTCTTTACCAGGTAAATCTTTATCAAAATAATATTCAACATGACATTGTGCACATACTAAAGAGCGCATTTCTTGATGCGTTGCATTATTAATATCTTTTCCCATTGCATCAAAAGCCTCTACAAGTGCTGGACGCGTTATTGTCAATTTCATAGTCTCAGAGTCATGACAATCAGCACAACCTATAGGATTTACAATTTCTTCTCCTTTGTCTGCCCATTTACCAGCATAAAATTCGGCCACACCCTTTTCATTCATTAATCGAGGAACATCTGGCCCTTTACAGGTCCAACATGTTGCTGGCATCGGACCATCTCCTTTACCTTTTGGCCCACCTGTTCTCAATATATTTTGGATATCTTCAATGGCATGTTGATGTCCTCTCCCCTGATTATAGTCTTTTGAAAAACCATAACCAGCCCAAAGCACAACCAAGTTCGTATCTTCTTCAAGCATATCTCGCATTGCAGATCCACCTTGATAAGACACAAAGCTAGTATCTGCCGTTTGCAAAAACGACTGATATTCTGCAGGATAGTTTTTTCCCCATTCTGAATTTCGAGGCTCATTTTCGCCAATATCCACTTGAGGAACATATTTATATTTAGCCTCATTTTTCCTATTAACAATACTGGATGCTAATAGCCCTAGTAGAAATACTACTACTACTGTAACAATAAATAAAACCCTATTTTTCATGTCTCGAAGAATTATTATTTTAAAAAATCTACTTGGTTTCCATTTCATCCTGTAACCACAAAGGAATCACTGCTTCTTCTGTGTCTGTAGGAATTGGTGCAATATTATTTTTGATCGTTGAAATACCATGAACTGTACCATGAGGCACCTCTTGATGACATGTCCAACATTTTCTATCTGTTCTATTCTGTACATGGTCTGCAATATACCCCTCGTACTTAGTTTGCGTAACTTGCTGTACATGACAGCGGATACAGTTATTTTGAACCACTTCTTGAGACTCCTCTCGCATAAACATAACTTCAGGTTCTGCTCTAAGTGTAAAAACAGAAGCATGAAACAATCCATCTTTAGCTTTAAAATAATATTTATTGAGAACATTATTGTGAGGTACGTGGCAATCGTTACAAGAAGCCCACTCCCTGTGAGAGCTATGCATCCAACTATTGTATACAGGCGTCATAACATGGCAATTTACACACGCCAAAGGATCATCGGACATATAAGATACTAGTTCCGCTTCTTTTGCCATAAATAAACCCAAACCTGTAATTACAGCAATTAAAAACACAGCGATCGTTCGCCATCTAGATTTTCTGTTTGGTAATATGTTTTTTCGGAGATTCACTAGTTATAAATTATCAAGTTTATTAATCAGAACTCAAAAATTAAATTTAACATCCAACTGTTAAACAAAAGTCATCAATAATATTCTAATACATGCTGACAAATGTCATATTAGAAGATTGATTTTTATCGTATTATAATATGACCACATCATTTTATAAACTCATGTTTTTAAAGCATAGAAAAAACAATTATACGCTCAACACAATATTCGATATATACTCACTACTTAAAAGAACCTCCTTTTTTTACTGAAGAACTTTTTACTCGTAAAGCATTCATGACTAACCGATTATAAATATAATTAATAAAAACACACAAGACAAGGAAATTTTTCTCAACAGTAATTTATATGAAAATAATAGTTACTGACACGATAATTTATACATTCCATAAAATGGAAACACTTTTTGAAGGCTATTCTTTCGAATTATAATTAACAGGAAACTAAAACATATCAAGAAAGAAAAAACCTCGAAGGATACTTAAATAAGTAAACTTCGAGGTTTTGTGTAAAATATTATTAGAGTCTTAAAGATCTATCCGCATTTAGAAGAACCACAATCTTTACATGTTAAGCATCCTTCTTGGTACACTAAATTACTTCCTTCGCAATTGCTACACTTCTGCCCTTTTGCTGCTGTTCCATCAACTACAAAACGCTTTAAAGCTCTTGCTACACCATTTTTCCATGTGTTTATAGACTCAGAATCCAATTGTAAACTATTAATTAAGTTTACAACTCTATCTATTTCCATTCCATGACGAAGTGTACTAGAAATTAACTTAGCATAATTCCAGAATTCAGGATTAAATTTATGCGACAACCCTTCAATTGTAGTTTTATATCCTCTCTTATTCTGATATTGAAAATCGTAACGCGAAGTTCCGTCTTCATTTCTATTTTTTATAATTACACCATCTTCAACCCAACGCGGAATTAATATTCCATCTTCATCATCTGCAAGACCCGTAAATATCTCATAAGGCATTCCATCGATTAAACCGATAAAAGCGATCCACTTCTCTTTACTATTCTGAAAACGCACTACATCCGCTTGTAAAACTTGAGGACGTTTTGTTGTTAGTTCTTTCTTTTCTGAAGTTTCTTCCTCTTTCTTTTCATCATTAGAGATTAAAACGCCACTACGAGAACCGTCACGATATACTGTAACCCCTTTACATCCTACTTTCCATGCTTCCAAGTACAGTTGTCCTACTAATTCTTCTGTGGCATCATTCGGCAAGTTGATTGTCACACTAATAGAGTGATCAATCCATTTTTGCACAGCACCTTGTAATTGTACTTTACTCATCCAATCTACGTCATTGGAAGTTGCTTTATAGTAAGGTGATTTTTTTATTAACTCGTCTATTTCTTGCTGACTATAATTTTTTGTAGTGTCAATACCTTGAACGGTCATCCATTCTTTAAAACGGTGATGAAAAACCACATATTCTTCCCAAGCATCTCCTAGTTCATCCGTAAAATCAACACGCACATTTTTATCATTAGGATTTACTTTTCTTCTTCTTTTATATACAGGAAGGAAAACAGGTTCGATTCCAGAAGTTGTTTGTGTCATCAAACTAGTAGTTCCAGTTGGAGCAATTGTTAGCAACGCTATATTTCGACGTCCGTATTCTAGCATTTCGTAATACAACTTATCGTCTGCTTCTTTTAAACGAAGGATAAAAGGATTGTCTTTTTCTCTGTCTGCATCAAAAATGCTAAAAGCACCACGCTCTTTTGCCATTTCTACAGATGCACGATACGCTGATAAAGCTATTGTTTTATGTACTTCAATAGAAAATTCATTTGCTTTTTCTGTTCCATATCTAAAACCAAGTGCTGCCAACATATCCCCTTCAGCAGTAATTCCAACTCCTGTTCTTCTTCCTTCGTAAGCTTTTTTACGGATATTAAGCCATAAGTTTTTTTCTACCAATTTAACCTCATCGCTCTCTGGATCAGCTTCAATTTTAGCTAAAATATTATCGATCTTTTCTAACTCCAAATCAATAATGTCATCCATTATACGCTGTGCATAAGCAACATGTTTTTTAAATAATTCGAAGTTAAAACTTGCCTTATCTGTAAAAGGATTCTCTACGTAAGAATATAAGTTGATTGCCAACAGACGACAAGAGTCATAAGGACAAAGAGGAATCTCACCACATGGATTTGTAGAAACTGTTTTATACCCTAAATCTGCATAACAATCTGGCACAGACTCTCTAGAAATAGTGTCCCAGAATAAAATTCCTGGCTCCGCAGATTTCCATGCATTGTGTACTATTTTACTCCAAAGTTTAGAAGCTTCAATCTCCTTTGTTACTTTAGGATTTTCACTCTGTACCGGATATTTCTGTGTGTAAATAGATTCTGCCTCTACAGATTTCATAAAATCATCATCTATTCTTACAGAAACATTCGCTCCAGTAACTTTACCTTGCTCCATTTTAGCATCTATAAAATCCTCGGCATCTGGATGGTTTATAGAAACAGAAAGCATCAAAGCTCCTCGACGACCATCTTGAGCTACCTCTCTTGTAGAATTAGAATAACGCTCCATAAAAGGTACTATTCCAGTAGATGTTAATGCAGAATTTTTAACATCAGAACCCTTTGGACGGATATGTGATAAATCGTGACCTACTCCTCCTCGGCGCTTCATCAATTGCACCTGTTCTTGGTCTATTTTCATAACTCCTCCATAAGAATCCGAATTACCTTCATTACCAATTACAAAACAATTTGATAAAGAACCTACTTGGTATGGATTCCCAATTCCAGCCATCGGACTTCCCTGAGGAACGATGTATTTAAAATCTTTGATTAAATCAAAAACCTCCTCTTCTGTTAAAGAGTTTGGATATTTCTTCTCTATTCTCGCAATCTCCTTTGCAATTCTCGCATGCATATCATTTGGAGTAGACTCATAGATATTCCCTTGCGAGTCTTTTAAGGCATATTTATTAACCCAAACTGTAGCCGCTAAGTCATCCCCTTTAAAATACTCCAAGGACGCTTTAATTGCCTCTTCTTGAGTATATGTCTTTTTTACGTTAGAAGTTTCGATTTTCTGCATTTTTTTGATGATTTAATATGGATAAGTAATGGCGCAAAGCTAACCAAAATTAAAATATAAATTAAAATTATTTTTAAAAAGTGAACAAGAAATAAACAATAAATTACTGATTATCAGTTATTTAATAAATTACTAACAACAAAAAGTTCACAACTTATGATCTTTTAACAAGAATAATCCTGAAAAAGTAAGTTGTTTTTATTAATTTATTGGAGGTCTTTTCTGAATAAGAATTTTTTAAACTTTTGTAGTAAAAATTATTGATTTCTGATGGATTTTGCCATTAAAAACAAAACACAATATAAAGCTAAATAGATCTCAATACTTGCCGAACAAAAACTATAGATACGGATTTATAAATTTTTCATGCGAAATAAAACTTTCACAATAAATGTCTATTAGTTTTCAAATGAATTAAAAACTAAATACATCCTGAAACTACTTCAGCAACAAATAAAGATATCCGACTAAATATTAATATTCAAAAGTTCCGTATTCGCTAGTAATTGTAAGTTTTTTACTTTCTGATGCTTCAACACGACCAATAATCTGAGCATCTACATTGAAAGATTTTGAAACTTCTATAATATCTTGAGCAATACGCTCATCTACATAAAGTTCCATACGGTGCCCACAATTAAACACTTGATACATTTCCTTCCATGAAGTTTTAGACTGTTCTTGTATCAATTTAAAAAGTGGTGGCACTTCAAATAGATTATCCTTTACTACATGAACATTATCTACAAAGTGAAGTACTTTTGTTTGCGCACCTCCACTACAATGAACCATTCCGTTTATCTCTTCTGGAGAATATTTTGAAAGTAACTTCTGAATAATCGGCGCATAGGTTCTTGTTGGAGAAAGCACCAACTTCCCAGCATCGATTGGAGAATTTTCCACTGCATCAGTTAACTTTACATTTCCAGAATATACCAAATCTGAAGGTACCGCATGATCAAAACTCTCAGGGAATTTTTCAGCTAAATACTTTTCGAAAACGTCATGACGTGCAGAAGTAAGTCCGTTACTCCCCATTCCTCCGTTATATTCGGTCTCGTAAGTTGCTTGACCAAAAGAAGCCAAACCAACAATTACATTTCCTGGTTTTATATTTGCATTATCAATAACATCGCTACGCTTCATACGAGCCGTTACAGTAGAATCTACAATAATGGTACGCACTAAATCTCCAACATCGGCAGTTTCACCTCCTGTAGAATGAATTTCTACACCAAACTTTTTAAGTTCAGCAATCAATTCTTCAGTTCCATTAATAATTGCTGAAATTACTTCTCCAGGAATTACGTTTTTATTTCTTCCGATAGTAGATGAAAGCATAATATTTTGAGTTGCTCCCACACAAAGAAGATCATCTAAATTCATTATCAATGCATCTTGAGCAATCCCTTTCCACACGGAAACATCTCCAGTTTCCTTCCAATACATATATGCTAAAGACGATTTTGTACCAGCTCCATCAGCATGCATTATAATACAGTGATCCTCGCTCCCAGTAAGATGATCGGGTACGATTTTACAAAAGGCTTTTGGAAACAATCCTTTATCTACATTTTTTATAGCGTTATGAACATCTTCTTTTGATGCCGAAACACCTCTTTGTGCATACCTTTTGCTTATCTCTGAACTCATGTACCAATGTTTTGTGCAAAAATAGCCATAAATAAAAAGCACACAAACAAAAGTTGTGTGCTTATTTCTTAGAATATTAATTTTAGTTATTTTACAAAAGCTAAGCGCCTCTTATTTAGTAAAAAGTAACTCTCTATATTTTGTGAGCGGCCAGATATTATCATCTACTAAAAGCTCTAACTTATCACAATGGTAACGGATTTGCTCAAAATAAGGCAACACCTTATTACAATACGCTTCTGCTTTTAACTGCGCTTTTTCTAATTTATTAGCACTCTTACGCTCTTCGATCATAAATTTTACTTTCGAATTTATTTCAGAAATATGATTCGAAATCTCTTCTATAAGATCAATTTGTTCAGGCGCAAGCTTTTTAAAGTCACTTCCAAAGACTTCTTTTAGTCCTTTTACATTCTGAATTAATGTATTTTGATATTTAATAGCAGTTGGAATTACATGATTTCTTGCAATATCTCCCAATACACGCCCTTCTATTTGGATTTTGTGTGCATATTCCTCTAATTCTATCTCTTGGCGAGCTATTATTTCCACAGAGTTCATCACTCCCATTTCCTCATAAAGATCGATTGCCTTTTTTGAAACGACAGCTTTTAATGCCTGCGGCGTATTCTTACTATTACTAAGTCCGCGTTTCTCAGCCTCCTTTTCCCATGCCAAGCTATATCCATCTCCCTCAAAACGAATCTTTTTTGAAGCTTTAATATATTCTCTCAATACATTAAAAATAGCTTCATCCTTTTTAAGATTCTTCTTTTCTATCAACTCATCAACTTCATTTTTAAATTCTTTTAACTGCTTAGCAACAATTGTATTTAAAACAGTCATTGGCTTAGCGCAATTCGATTTAGAACCTACAGCTCTAAATTCAAATTTATTCCCTGTGAAAGCAAAAGAAGAAGTTCTATTTCTATCTGTATTATCTAAAAGTATCTCTGGAATTTTCCCTACTACATTTAACTTTAAATCTGTTTTTTCTTGAGGAGAAAGTTTCCCTTTAGAAACATCTTCTAACTCATCTAAAACCTTCGTTAATTGTGAACCAATAAAAACTGAAATCACAGATGGAGGTGCCTCGCCAGCCCCCAAACGATGATCGTTAGTGGCAGAAGCAACAGAAGCACGAATGAGGTCTTCATTATCATGCACCGCCTTAATTGTATTTATAAAAAAGGTTAAAAACTGAAGGTTCTTTGTTGGCGTAGTCCCCGGGCTTAAAAGATTAGTTCCATTATTTGTTGCTAAAGACCAGTTATTATGCTTTCCAGAGCCATTTACACCTACAAAAGGTTTTTCATGGAAAAGGACTTTAAAATTATGTTTATCAGCAGTTTTATCCATCAAATCCATTAATAATGAATTATGATCTACCGCTAAATTAGCCTCTTCAAAAAGCGGCGCTAATTCGAATTGATTTGGAGCAACTTCATTATGACGCGTTTTTACTGGGATTCCCAATTTCACACAATCATTTTCCAATTCTCTCATAAAATTAAGAACCCTATCTGGGATAGAGCCAAAATAATGATCGTCTAATTGTTGTCCTTTTGCTGGCGAATGACCTAAAAGAGTCCTTCCTGCCAAAACAATATCTGGTCGAGAATATGCCAATGCCTTATCGATTAAGAAATACTCCTGCTCCCAACCCAAAGTAGCATTCACTTTAGAGACACTTTTATCAAAATAACGCGCTACTTCTGTAGCAGCATTATCTACTGCTTGTAAAGCCCTTAAAAGTGGCGCTTTATTATCTAAAGCTTCCCCTGTATACGACACAAAAACAGTAGGAATACATAAAGTTGTACCATAAACAAAGGCTGGAGATGTTGGATCCCAAGCGGTATATCCTCGAGCTTCAAAGGTGTTTCTAATCCCTCCATGAGGAAAACTAGAGGCATCTGGTTCCTGCTGTACTAATTGGTGCCCACCAAATTTCTCTACAGCTTGAGAATTATTTATAGGTTCAAAGAAAGAATCGTGCTTTTCTGCTGTTGCTCCAGTTAATGGCTGAAACCAATGTGTATAATGAGTAGCTCCTTTGGTAATTGCCCAATTTTTCATCGCAGAAGCAATTTCATCAGCCAATTTCCTGTCAATCTTCATTCCGCCCTCTATTGCAGACATCACACTTTTAAATGCCTCATTAGACATTACTTGCCTCATGACCAATTCATTAAAAACGTTCGCTCCAAAAATCTCAGAACGTTTTCCTGTTACATCAATAGGCAATGGTTTCCTATCAAATGTTTTATTAACTGCCTTAAACCTAATTGTTGACATATAGTATCGTTATAAAAAAGTTGATTTTAAATCCTAAATGTTTTATTAATAACAAAAAAAATAATTCCGCTTCAATATAAATATCTCTACGTAAAAAATATATTAAATTATCATTAACAAATTTCGGTAAATTTACATAAAAAAGAAAATACCCCCTCTAAAAATAGGGCATTAATAAAAATAACAAACTTTTATCAAAAACACCCCTTCCTTTTTCGGTATACGAAACAAAATATCATATTTTTGTCTACGAGTAAAGTTCAATTAAAAATTATTATACACAATGAGCAAGGCTAAACTTGAATACATTTGGTTAGATGGATATTTTCCAACCCAAAACATGAGAAGTAAAACTAAAATAGAAGATGATTTCAGTGGAAAACTTGAAGATTGCCCAATATGGTCTTTCGATGGTTCATCTACAAAACAAGCTCAGGCTGGAAAAGGTTCTGATTGCTTATTGAAGCCAGTAGCTATTTTTCCAGATCCAGCAAGAAAAAACGGATACCTAGTAATGGCAGAAGTTTTTAATGCAGATGGAACTCCACATGAAACAAATTCTAGAGCCACTATCGATGATGAAAATGATGATTTCTGGTTTGGTTTTGAACAAGAGTATTTCATAATGGATGCTAAAACACAACTTCCTTTAGGATTCCCTGTTGGAGGTTACCCTGGTCCTCAAGGATTATACTACTGTTCTGTTGGTGGTTTAAACACTCACGGAAGAAGAATTGTTGAAAAACACGCTGATCTTTGTATCGAAGCTGGATTAAACTTCGAAGGAATTAACCAAGAGGTTGCTTGTGGACAGTGGGAATTCCAAATTTTCGCCAAAGGAGGAAAAAGAGCTGGAGACGAAATCTGGATCTCTCGTTACCTATTAGATAGATTATGTGAAGAATATGGTTACTATATTGAGTACCACCCTAAACCTGTAAAAGGTGACTGGAATGGTTCTGGTATGCACGCTAACTTCTCTAACTCTTTATTAAGAACTTGTGGTTCTAAAGAAGTTTACGAGAAAGTTTGTGAAGCTTTTAGACCTGTTACTAAAGAGCACATCGCTGTTTACGGAGAGTTTAATGACGAACGTTTAACAGGAGATCACGAGACTGCTGCTATTACTGACTTTAGCTATGGAGTTTCTGATAGAGGTGCTTCAATCCGTATTCCTATTATCACTGTAGAGAAAGGATACAAAGGATGGTTAGAAGATAGACGTCCTGCTTCAAATGCAGATCCATACAAAGTGGCTGCAAGAATTATCAAAACAGTTAAAACTGTTGAAGCTTAATTTAGCTTTAAAAGTTTGCAACATAAAAAAATGCTGTCTATAATTAGACAGCATTTTTTGTTTTATACAGTATAAGTAGAACTTCTTTTAAGATAACGTAGTCCAAACAAAACCTCCATACAGTCCTAATAATATAATTCCATCACGCCACCCTAATCGGAGTCCTCTAGGAATAAAAACTAACGGGAGTATTATAAACGAGATACCAAGCATCCAATAAATATCATTATTTAATAATCCATGATCATTGATTACAATAGGTTTAATCATAGCTGTAATTCCTAAAACAGCCAAAATATTAAACATATTAGAACCTATAAGATTCCCTAAAGAAATAGCTTTTTCCTTTTTCATAACAGCAATAATGGACGCCGCCAGTTCAGGCACACTTGTTCCTATTGAAATTACAGTAACTGCAATCACCCTTCTACTTACTCCGTAATGTTCTGCCATTCCTACAGCTCCTTTTATCAATAACTCAGAACCTCCCCAAAGCGATACCCCTCCTAAGATCAAAAACAAAACTATTGTAAATGTAGAAAGCTGCTCTTGGTTTTCTTCTAAAGACTCATCTACAACAGCCGGTTTCTGAACCCTTAAAAGATATACTAAAAAGACAATAAGAAAACTAAATAAAATCACTCCTTCATAGCGCTGCAAAGTGTGATCTGAATACACAAATCCAAATAACATTAACGAAGCCAACATCATAATTGGCCAATCTGTTTTATAAAAACTTCGTTCTACTTCTATCTTCGATAAAATAATAGTTATACCAAGTACCAATCCTATATTAGCAACATTAGAACCTATAACATTCCCCATTGCTAAGTCTGGAAAACCATCTAAAGCCGATTTTACACTTACTATAAGTTCTGGTGCAGAGGTAGCAAAAGAAACTACCGTCATCCCGATAACAATTTTTGGAATATTAAGTCGTAATGACAAACCTACAGCAGATTTTAACAACCAATTACCTCCTAAAATAAGTAAAGCTAATCCGCTTAAAATAAAAACTAAATTCATAAAAGTGATTTATGCGAAGATATATAATTCTAGACGCAAGAAATAGGAGTTAACAGAATTTTGGAAAGTAAATAACAGCATAAAACTACAAAATTAGTTAACTAACTATAAAATTAGTTGCGTAACTAAAAAAATAGTTTTATGTTTGAATCTAATTAAGAACTAAACACTTATGCAAAAGCTAACAAATAAGGAAGAAGAGATTATGAAAATTCTGTGGAAGCTTGAAAAAGCTTTTGTAAAAGAAGTTCAAGCTGAGATAAAGGAAGACAAACCTCATTACAATACACTCTCTACCATAGTTAGAAACTTGGAAGATAAAGGATATGTAGCTCACAATGCCTTTGGAAATACGCACCAATACTATCCTATTATAAAAAAGGAAACTTACAGAAAGCAATTCGTATCTTCTGCTATTGAAGATTATTTTAACAATTCTTATAAGAGCCTAGTTTCTTTTTTTGCTGATGAAAAGAAAATTAGCATTACTGAACTGAAAGAAATTATTAATCAAATTGAAAATAAACAGTAATGGAAGCTTTTCTAACATATAACATCAAAGTAGCCATAGTATTAATCTTATTTTGGGGATTATATAATGCGTTTCTTAAGAGAGAAACTTTCTTTCAAGGTAACAGATGGTTTTTAAGCATCGGGTTATTTACTTCGGTTATATTACCTGTTATTTCTTTTAAAACGATAAAAATCATAGATATCCCAGCTAGATCAACAAATGAAATATCTTTACTAGCAAATAAGATTCCTGAAAGCATTTCTATCTACGAATACGGAATAAACATCATATTCTATATTTATATTATTGGTGTAATTTTCTTTTTACTGAAGTTTATAATACAACTACTCTCTTTATACAATTTTATCCGAAAGGAGAATAAACAAAAGGAAAATCGCAATATAATCTTAACAGATAAAAATATAAGTCCATTTTCATTCTTTAATTATATTGTATACAATCCTAATCTATATAAAGACGAGGAGTTAAAAACAATTTTAGATCATGAGAAAATTCACGTAAAACAATACCATTCATTAGATGTTATCCTTATACACCTATACACTATAGTTTTTTGGATAAATCCGTTTGCATGGATTTACAAAAAGCAACTTACCCAGAACCTTGAGTATATAGCAGATGAAGAAACTACTGCTGCTACTAGAGAAATTAAAGATTATCAATATTTACTATTGAAGCAAATAAACGGAATGCAATATTCCATCATCAATCCATTTTATAATTCATTAATCAAAAAACGAATCGTTATGTTACAAAAACAAAAATCAAGCAGAATTAATTTAATTAAGTTCGCAGCAATATTACCGCTGCTGGCTGGTTTTATGCTCCTTTTCAGTTTTAAAACAGTTACTGAGTTTAATTATTTAAATGAAGAAGAGTCTAGTAAACAACTAATTACAAAGCACACTATAAACAACCAATTAGGCGACCCTATTTATGTTGTAGACGGGAAAGTAATGCCCAAAGATTTTGATGTAAAATCTATAGATCCTAAAGACATACACAGCATGAATGTAATTAAAGGAGAAAATGCTATAAAAAAATATGGTGATAAAGCTAAGAGTGGGGCTATTGAGATTTTCTTAAAAGTTAGTAATCAACTTAATTTAAATAATGACTCCAATATAAATAATGCCCACACACATTCATCCAAGATTTATCAAAAAGAAGAGCCACTTTACGTCGTTGATGGTAAAGTAGTAGATAAAGACTCTTTTAAGTTCATAGAACCAGACAATATTGCTAGAGTTTATGTCTTAAAAGACGAAAAGGCAGTTGATAAATACGGTGATCAAGGAAAAAATGGAGTTATAGAAATTATATTAAAAAGTGAAGACGAAAAAAATAAAAATAGTGATAGCGATATTATAATTAGGGAAACTGCAAAAGCCAAGACAGCTACTTTAAATAATAAAATTACATCAGAGCAATTAATTTTGGTAAATGGTAAAGAAGTCAGCCATGAGGATTATAAAAAAATAAATCCTGATGAAATTATCAGTATATTTAAAACCGATGCAGCTGTTAAAAAATATGGAGATAAAGGTAAAAATGGTGTCATTATGATTTATACTAAATCAAACAAAGAGTAATCAAAATTATATATTCAATTTATTAGAGGCTGTTTTTTCACAGCCTCTTTTTTATTTCGGGTAAGGATTGTAGCGGCTAGCTTTTGGTAAACTCTTATTTATGGTTTACCAAAACTAATAGCGAAAAGCCTGATTGCGGAGCTTTTTAGCTATGCAAACCCGCCAAAAGAGATAAATAACTATAAATCTGATAATTATCTGTATATTTTTTACCTTTACGGGAAAACAACTATATGAAGAAAGCATTTTTTAAATTGCTAGCAAAAATCAACAAAGCAATATTACCGTCTTTTACCAAAAAGGAGCTCGATCTAGCTAAGGCGAGTAAATTACAATTGGCTATTATTGGCTGGCGCGCCTATGTTACCAAAAACGCATTAGATTAATAGGTAATAACAGATTGTATATTATAATTCTCCATTTTTTTTCTTGCCTCTAAGAAAGATAATTCCATCAAAAAATTACATTGCATTACCTCTCCTCCAAGCTTTTCTACCAACTTGCAAACAGCACCTGCTGTTCCACCTGTAGCAAGAACATCATCGTGAATTACAACTTTATCGCCTTTTTTTATAGCATCTGTATGAATCTCTAAGGTGTCTTCACCATATTCCAAAGCATAGGTTTGCGAAGTAGTTTGTTTAGGCAATTTACTTGGTTTTCGCACAGGTATAAAAGCACAGTTAAGCTTTTGCGCTAATAATGTACCGAAAAAAAAGCCTCTACTCTCAATTCCTACAATTGCATCTACTTGCTGATCTCCTATTTTCTCTAATAACTTCTCTACTGCATGTGCTGTAGCTTCTGGACTTGATAATAATGGAGTTATATCTTTAAAAAGAATTCCTGGTTTAGGAAAATCTTGGATATCGCGGATGTATTCTGTGAGCTGCATATTCACTATTTAAATGATCCTACAAAATTAAGTATTTAAAGTTGAATATCTACATCAAGAGTAACCCCTAATACCAATTAAACCTATTCCACATTATAATCAATTATCATAACAATTATCACCTAGATATAGTCTTCTGACACATTAGTATCGAAAAAAATTCTTTAATGATAATTATTTTTTTATTAAATTTATAAAATATTCGTTACAAACAAATAGGTTTCCCACTTAATGAATCTATATTAAAACAACAACTAACAAATATTTAAAAAAGATGAAAAAACTTATTGCAGAATTTATTGGTACATTATGGCTTGTTCTTGGTGGTTGCGGTAGTGCGGTTCTTGCAGCTGGATACCCAGAATTAGGTATCGGATTTGCAGGTGTAGCGCTAGCTTTCGGTTTAACTGTATTAACTATGGTTTATGCTATAGGCCACATTTCTGGCTGTCATTTAAATCCAGCTGTATCCATTGGTTTATGGGTAGGTGGTAGATTTGACGGAAAAGAACTACTTCCATATATTATCTCTCAAGTATTAGGAGGTATTGTTGGAGCGGGAATATTATATTTAATTGTAACAGGAAAAGACGGAGCTACAATTGGTAGTTTTGCTGCTAATGGTTATGGAGAACATTCTCCAGACGGCTATAACATGATGTCTGCATTGATTACAGAAATCGTTATGACGTTTATGTTCCTTATCATTATCCTTGGAGCAACACATGAAAATGCTCCAAAAGGATTTGCTGGAATTGCTATCGGATTAGGATTAACTCTTATTCACTTAATTAGTATTCCTGTAACTAACACCTCTGTAAATCCTGCTCGTAGTACTAGTCAAGCACTATTTGTAGGTGATTGGGCTCTTGGAGAACTTTGGTTGTTTTGGGTGGCTCCTATTATCGGTGCTGCACTAGCTGGAATCGTTTATAAGATTATGGCTCCAAATACCGCTAAATAACAAAAGAATTGATGCTATCATAAAAAAGCTCCTTTATTAAAAAGGGGCTTTTTATGTAGTATCGAAGAAATTTAGTAAATTCACATAAGCAACACTTCCCCCCTTACAGCAATATATCCTTATTTAAAAAATTAATAAATATGAAAAAGTATTTACTAGCACTATGCACACTTTGCATTTGCATTGGCTACAGTCAGGACAAAGAATCTGTGATCGATTCTGTTGCCATCAATATCTTAGATAAAATGGGAGCATATATCGGCACTTTAGATGCTTGCTCTTTTACTTTGGAGAGATCTCTTGACCACGAAGGAACTTATGGCCTAGAAAAAAACTTCTATACAGATGATGTTACTATGGTTGGACCAGATAAAATGCTTGTCCAAACAAGAGGCACACTTCACAATAAAGATTTCTACTACAACGGCAAAAAGTTTGTTTACTATTCTTTGGATGAAAACAATTATTCTGTTTTAGATGCACCAGATAACATTATAAAAGTGATTGATGGCTTTAATAAAAAATTTGGAATTAGATTTCCTGCTGCTGATTTGTTTTACCCAAGCTTGACAGATGATATGATTGAAAACTTCAGCGATATAGTTTATTTAGGAAATGATATTATTGATGATAAGGAATGTTACCATATTATAGCTTCAAATGATAAAATGAATGTTCAATTATGGATAGAAAATGACGAGAGCACACTTCCGATAAGAATGGTTATTATTCACAAAGAAAAGGAACACAATCAATACCAAGTTACTTTTAAAACTTGGAAAATTAATCCAGAGGTAGATAGCGCTATTTTTAACTTCTCTCCACCTGAAGATTCTAGAAACATTGATATTATGGCTCAGGCTGAATAAATCATTTTTCATAACAATATAAAAGTTATAACACATGAAAATTCAAATCACACATATAGCAAACTATAGCAAGCTTCTACTTTTTGCTTTTTTATTAATTGTACCGATTACGATGGAAGCGCAAAGGTTTAGCCATGGAGCTAGCCGTTCTAGAGTATCGCGACCTTCCACAGGAAGATCTATAAATGGAGGTTTTCACCAACAGTCTAGCCGACCAAGCTACAGCAGACCTACTACCAGACCATCCACAAGACCGACTACAACGAGGCCGACGACGAGACCAACAACAACAAGACCTAACACATCTTCTCGTCCTTCAACAAGACCGACTACAACGAATAGACCTACAACAACAAATAGGCCTAACAATAATTCTAGACCGAATCATAATGGAAATTTATCAAATTCTAACGTTGTAAACAGACCACATAACAACAATGTAAATATTAATGTAAATCATAATAATAATATTCACATTAATAACCGTCATACTGTAGTTAGACCTAGTCCAAGACCGTATCACAGACCACCGTATGTGTATGGAGGTTTTCATTATTATGCGTATCACCCATATTATTACCATCCATTTAGACCTTTTTATTGGGGACCTATCTGGCATCCATGGGGATATTTCGTAGCTTCTTTAGCTACAACTGCAATTATTATTTCAGTTGAAAACCAACAATATCACTACGATCAAGGTAATTACTATGTTGAAGAAAAAGATGGATATACTGTAGTACAGGCTCCCGTTGGAGCAACTATAAAAGTCCTCCCAGACGGATATGAAACCGTAAGCACTGGAGACACTACTAACAATTATTATTACGGTGGTGCTTATTACGAAAAAGATAGCGATGGCTATACTGTAGTTCCTCCTACCGCTGGAACTGTAGTAGAAAATTTACCTGAAGGTGCTGAAGAAGTACGAATTGGTGATCAAACCTATGTAAAATATGGAGAAACTTACTATCAACCTGTAAAAGTAGATGGTAAAGATCAATATGAAGTTGCAGAAGTTAAAGAAGAATAATCTTAATGATTTACTTATTTTTATAGCCTCGTAATATTAATTACGAGGCTATATTTTTTTATATTATGAACTGGATTCTTTTAATTATAGCCGGACTTTTTGAAGTTGGTTTCGCTACATGTTTAGGCAAAGCAAAACACAGCTCAGGCTCCGAAGCTAACTTTTGGTATATCGGATTTATTGTTTGTCTAACGATAAGCATGTTGCTATTAATGAAAGCTACTGAAACACTCCCCATAGGAACAGCATACGCAGTTTGGACAGGAATTGGAGCTGTTGGAACTGTACTGGCGGGTATTTTTCTTTTTAATGAGCCTGTAGATTTTTGGCGTTTATTTTTTATCTCTACTTTGATTATTTCTTTAGTTGGATTAAAATTTGTTTCGCATTAAACTTCCATTTTTGTAACTTCGGATAAAGTAAATCAACCATCTATGAAAATTCAGAAACTACTACTAATACTCATCGCTATTGCGACATTTACAATCACAAGCTGCAACTCATCATCAAATAAAGGAATGATAACACATACGGTATTTTTTAAATTAAAACACCCAAAAGGATCGGAGGCTGAAAAACTATTTATTGAGAAGGCAGTCGCCCTCAAGTCTATTTCGACAGTTAAAAATATGACTAGTGTAAAGGAAATAGGAAAGAAGAATGATTATGAATGGGGACTTACCATGCAATTTAAAAATCAAGAAGATTACGACACTTACAGCAACCATCCAGACCATGTTGCTTTTGTAGAAAATGTTTGGAAAAAGGAGGTAATCGATTTTATGGAAATTGATTATGTAGATAACTAATAAACACTATTTTACCCATAAAAGAAAACCGCTGAATTTTTAAAATTCAGCGGTTTTCTTTTATCATTTATATCAGAGAGATTAACTTACAGGCTTCCCGTATAAATCGAAATCTCCAGCTTCTTCTACTAAAATATCTACATATTCTCCTGTCTTAAGATAATATTTAGAGGCATCTACTAATACTTCATTATCTACATCTGGAGAATCAAATTCTGTACGTCCTACAAAATGATTACCCTCTTTACGATCGATCACACATCGGAATGTTTGTCCCACTTTTTCTTGGTTTAATTCCCATGAAATTTGTGATTGGACATCCATAATTTCTGACGCTCTTTGTTGCTTTACCTCTTCTGGAACATCATCTTCTAAGTTGTAAGCATGCGTATTCTCTTCGTGACTATATGTAAAACACCCTAAGCGCTCAAAACGCATTTCTTGAACCCAACTCTTTAATGTTTGAAAATCCTCTTCTGTTTCTCCAGGATACCCAACAATCAATGTAGTTCTAATAGCCATTTCTGGAACCGCTTGTCTAAAATCTTGTAGCAACTTAGTGGTCTTTTCTTTTGTAGTTCCACGTCGCATAGATTTTAAAATAGGATCCGCGATGTGTTGTAATGGAATATCTATGTAATTACAAACCTTAGGCTCATTTTTCATTACTTCTAAAACATCCATTGGAAAACCAGTTGGAAACGCATAATGTAAACGAATCCATTCAATCCCGTCTACTTTAACAAGCTCTTTCAATAAATCTGCTAAAGCACGTTTTTTATAAATATCTAAACCGTAATATGTTAAATCTTGAGCTATAAGAACCAACTCTTTAACTCCATTTGCAGCTAAACCTGTCGCTTCTTTTACCAAATCTTCAATTGGAGTACTTTTATGTTTCCCACGCATTAATGGAATGGCACAAAAGCTACATGGTCTATCACATCCTTCAGCTATCTTTAAGTATGCATAGTTTTTTGGAGTAGTTGTTAATCGCTCTCCAATTAACTCATGCTTATAATCTGCACCAAGCGCCTTTAATAATCCTGGCAATTCTGTAGTCCCAAAATACTGATCAACATCTGGAATCTCTTTTTCTAAATCTGGCTTATAACGTTCACTTAAACACCCTGTCACAAATACTTTATCTACATCTCCCTGCTCTTTCTTTTCTAGAAACTCAAGAATTGTATTTACACTTTCTTCCTTTGCATTATTTATAAATCCACAGGTATTTATAACAACGATATTGCCTTCTTCTTCATGAACAACATCTTTTCCTCCAGCCTTAAGTTGTCCCATAAGTACTTCACTATCGTACACATTTTTAGAACACCCTAAGGTAACTACATTAATTTTATTCTTCTTTAATGATTTTGTTCTCATGACAATCTATTTATTATTTCCAGGAAGACCTTATTGTTATAAATCGAATTATAACACTATAAATATCACCCCTATAAAATGCTTATTTTGAAACAGTGGGCAAAATTACGACTTGGAAGCGTATAAAACGAAGATTTATAAGATTAAATCTCAACTTACCCTAAAACTTGCTGTAAATATGGAATTAGTGTTGGCTCATAATAGCGAAGTGCAGAAAGTAATACCACGGATATTACTAGAAAATACCAGTTATACCTTTCATTTTTTACGATCCAGAATCCAATAGCCGCAATAATTCCCAAGGAGATTCCGAGCAACAGATTAGGCCACAACCACATACCTTGAATTATTGCATAGAATTTTACTCCTGCATAAAACAAGCAGTAATAGGCAATTATTTTGGTAACCGTTACAAGGGTTCTATTAGGCATTAATCTTATTTGAAGAATGAATCTACGAATTCATATTTATTAAATACCTGTAGATCTTCGATCCCTTCACCTACACCTATATATTTTACTGGAATTTTAAACTCATCAGAAATACCTATAACAACACCCCCTTTTGCAGTTCCATCTAATTTAGTAACCGCTAGAGAAGTAACTTCAGTAGCTTTAGTAAACTGCTTAGCTTGCTCAAACGCATTCTGACCTGTAGAGCCATCTAAAACTAATAATACTTCATGAGGAGCATCATCCACCACTTTTTGCATTACGCGTTTCACTTTGGTAAGCTCATTCATTAAGTTGATTTTATTATGAAGTCTTCCAGCTGTATCTATTATTACAACATCCGCATCTTGGTTTACGGCAGATTTTAGCGAATCAAAAGCCACAGAAGCGGGATCGCTCCCCATTTGTTGCTTTACTATTGGAACATCTACCCTATCAGCCCAAACTTGAAGCTGATCTATTGCTGCTGCTCTAAAAGTATCTGCAGCCCCAAGAACAACCTTTTTTCCTTGCTTTTTAAACTGATATGCTAATTTCCCTATCGTTGTAGTTTTCCCAACACCATTCACTCCAACAACCATTAATACATATGGTTTTTTTCCAGAAGGAATTACAAACTCTTTTTCCTCTCCAGAATTAGTCTCCGAAAGTAATCCTGCTATTTCTTCTCTTAAAATAAGATTAAGCTCATCTGTTCCTAAATACTTATCTTTAGAAACGCGCTCTTCAATACGCTCAATAACTTTAAGCGTAGTATTCACTCCAACATCACTGCTAACAAGAACTTCCTCTAGATTATCTAGCACCTCATCGTCTACTTTAGACTTTCCTGCTACAGCTTTACCTAACTTAGAAAAAAAACTAGATTTAGATTTCTCTAAACCTTTATCTAATGTTTCTTTTTTTTCTGATGAAAATATTTTCTTAAAAAAACTCATTTTACAACGTATACGTTAGTTGACGAATTATAACCAACCATTTGGTTATGAACTCCAAATATATAAAAACAAAAGGCTACTTTCTATATGAAAGTAGCCTTAATATATAATAAGTTGTGAACTTCTTATTTTTCGTTCATCCAGTCACCTACTGATTCTGGAGTCATTACTGCTTCTACGAATGTATAAGCACCAGTTTTTTGAGACTTAACCATTTTTATAGCTTTGGTTAATCTTTTTGAACTTGTCTGTAAGGATGCTACTGTCTTTTTTGCCATGGCTTATTATTTTATTTCTTTGTGAACAGTCATTTTCTTAAGAATAGGATTAAATTTCTTAATCTCTAATCTATCTGGTGTATTCTTTTTATTTTTAGTAGTGATGTAACGTGAAGTTCCTGGCTGCCCAGATCCTTTATGCTCGGTACACTCTAAAATAACCTGTATTCTATTACCTTTCTTTGCCATCTTTATATCGTTTTAACGGAGTATTAATTACTTAATAAATCCTTTTTCTTTAGCTTCTTTTAAAACCGCTGCTATTCCCTTCTTGTTAATATTCTTTAACGCAGATGTAGAAATTTTTAATGTAACCCAACGATCTTCTTCTGGAAGAAAGAAACGTTTCTTGATAAGGTTAGCGTTAAATTTACGCTTGGTTTTATTCATTGCATGAGAAACATTATTTCCCACCATCGCCTTCTTTCCGGTAAGTTCACAAACTCTTGACATTCTTCTAAAACTTTATTGTTATTTAAAAACAGGGTGCAAATTAACGAATTTTACACTTTACATACAAGTAAATTATGCTATTTTTCTAAAATTTCTTTCCATAACATCTCCAATGCCTTGTTACTGGCTTTGTTTATCACTTTTTCACGATGATTACCAAAGTTAAATTCTTCAGAAATAACACCTTTAGGAGTACCTATTGCAATAAAAACTGTACCAACATCAGCATCAGAATCACCTTTTTTAGGTCCAGCATTACCTGTTGTGGCAATTGTATAGTGAGCTTTAAACACTTTTTGTGCAGCTTGCGCCATCGCTTCTGCAACTTGCTTACTAACAACAGAATGCTTACTTATAAGCTGCTCATCAACACCTAAAACATCAATTTTAGCTTGTGTAGCGTAACTCACTACACTCCCATTAAAATATCTAGACGCTCCAGGTATAGAGGTTAACATTTCTGCAATTTTACCTCCAGTACAACTTTCAGCAACTGCTAAAGTTGCTCCCATTTCGGCCAATAAATTACCAATAACAACTTCAAAAGAACCCTCTTCCTCCGCACTAAAAAAGATATCGCTAATAAGCGGTTTAAGCTTCTCTATTTGCTCTTCTACGATCGAATCAAGGATATCTTTGTCAGTTCCTTTTGCTGTTAACCTGAGCCTTACTTTGCCTACATTTGGCAAATAAGCCAGTTTCACAAACGACGGTAAGCTGTCTTCCCAAGATTCTATTCGCTCTGCTAAAGCACTCTCACCTAATCCATAAGTAATAATAGTTTTATGCAAGATATAAGGGCGCTTATACTTATTTTGTATTCTTGGAATTACCTCTTCTTGAATCAATCCTTTCATCTCAAAAGGAACGCCTGGAAGCGATATAAAAGTTTTATCTCCTTTTTCTAACCACATTCCTGGGGCTGTACCAAATTGATTATGTAATACCGTTGATCTAGAGGGAACTAAAGCTTGCCTTTTATTTAAATCTGAAATTGGTCTTGCAAAATACTTTTTAAACAATTGCTCCACATGCGCTAAAACAGAAGCATCTTCAACTAGCTCATCTTGAAAATACTCACAAATAGTATGCTTTGTAATATCATCTTTTGTAGGTCCTAAACCTCCAGTAATTATAACAATATCAGCTCTCTCTTCGGCCTCTTTAAAAGCTTGAAGAATATGCTCCCTTTCATCCTGAACAGATGAAATCTGATAAACAGAAACACCTATAAGATTTAATTGTTTTGCTATAAAAGCGGAATTGGTATCTACAATCTGACCGATGAGAATCTCATCTCCAATAGTAATTATTTCTGCAAACATGTATTAATTTAAATATGCCTTGAAAGCTTCAAATACATTATGAAGTTCCACATCTACTTTAGCCACAAGGTCTTCAATTACTTTAATATTTTTGTCACCACGAGCATGTCCTTCAACAATAAGTAGATTTTCTTTTACAAGATCTGCACCAAGTAAATCTGCATTAGGTTTAATTTTGTGAGCATATTGATAAATATGGTCAAATTCTTTATTGCTAACCGCTTTTTTAAGATTTTCTAGGTCTTGGGGGGTTTCCAACAAAAAAGTCTCTATCACAGAAGCGTTAAATTCTTTATCGCCTCCAGATAGTTCATTCAATTTGTCTAGGTTGTATTTCATTTGGTCTAATATTACTTTAGAGGTTGTATTTGGGTTTTGTAATTAATTTATTTCACTTTTAAAGAAAACATTTTTTCTTCATTTATAAATCCTTCTAAATAGTCTTCAGGGCTTACTTTACCTACTCCGGCAGGTGTTCCTGTAAAAATAACATCTCCAGTCTTTAAGGTAAAATAAGTTGAAATATACGAAATTAACTCATCTACTTTCCACAACATTAACGAAGTGTTTGCTTTTTGAACAAACGCATCGTTTTTCTTTAAACCAAAATCAATGTTATTAATATTTCCCAATTCAGATTTTAGAATCCATTTTCCAATAACAGCTGCTCCATCAAAGCCTTTTGCCTTTTCCCAAGGCAACCCCTTTTCTTTAAGTTTACTTTGTAAATCTCTAGCTGTAAAATCGATTCCTAATCCTATTTCGTTATAATATTTATGAGCAAACTTGGTATCTATAGACTTCCCTACTTTCCCTATCTTAACGAGTAATTCTACTTCATAATGAACATCATTAGAAAATTCAGGAATATAGAAGTCATGCTGATTTTTAAGAACTGCACTATCCGGTTTTATAAAAATTACTGGATCTGTAGGTTTTTCGTTTTGTAGTTCCTTAATATGCTCGGTATAATTTCTACCAATACAAATAATCTTCATTTTAAGGAGGTATTAATTCAGTTTATTATTTAGCTTTCTAAGTTTTATTGCCGTTAGAACCTTCTTGGTATACAAAGGAAAATCTGCATTTAACAGCCACCCGAAATAACCAGGCTCTTGCTCCATTACATCTTCAACTCGTCTCCCCTTATGCTTTCCAAAAGAAAACGCTTCTTCCCCATCTTCATTATAAATAATAAATCCTGCGAAATCTGCTGTGTGTTTTCTTGTTGTAAATTCGCTTAAAGATTTCATGTTATTCTCCAATTCTTCATAACGATCTAACTGCGATTTTAAAACCTCATACGTAGCATTTGTATCTGCTTCTGCGGTATGTGCATCTTCTAAACTCTTTCCGCAGTAAAATTTATAGGCAGCAGAAAGCGTACGTTGTTCCATCTTATGAAAAATTGTCTGAACATCTACTGAAACGCGACTCCCCATATCAAAATCTATTCCTGAACGAAGTAGCTCCTCTGCCAAAACAGGAATATCAAATCTATTGGAATTATACCCTGCCAAATCACTATCCTTAATCATATTATAAATAGTCTTAGAAAGCTCTTTAAAAGTAGGCTCATTAGCAACTTTTTCATCGGTAACACCATGAATAGCTGATGATGAAGGCGGGATTGGCATCTCTGGATTTACCAACCAAGTTCTACTTTCTTTATTTCCGTTAGGGTATACTTTTAATATTGATATTTCTACTACTCTGTCTTTTGCTACATCGATTCCAGTGGTTTCGAGGTCAAAAAAACAGATAGGCTTTGATAAGTTTAATTCCATGATTATATTTTGAAATTATAAAATTAGGGATTGAAAAAATAAAACCCTGAGTTTTCAGGGTTTTTATTTTTTGAAAAGATATTTTATTTAAATTTCTTTATCACCATCCCAAGCTTCTAGATACTCAGCAACTCTTTGTATGAATTGCCCTCCTAAAGCTCCATTTACTACACGATGGTCGTAACTATGAGATAA
Organism: Joostella sp.; assembly: GCF_048266025.1. Taxonomy (NCBI): domain Bacteria; kingdom Pseudomonadati; phylum Bacteroidota; class Flavobacteriia; order Flavobacteriales; family Flavobacteriaceae; genus Joostella; species Joostella sp. The sequence goes on from NZ_JBLXAF010000005.1 coordinate 57,133, forward strand.
AAACATTTTATGTCTAATTCCTATAAAGTCCCCTTCTGGAGTTTCTATAACCGCAGGTACTTTTCTTATAGCTCCTAATGCCAAAATTGCTACTTGAGGTTGGTTAATTATCGGCGTTCCAATAACACTTCCAAAAGTACCAACATTTGTTACAGTATAAGTTCCTCCTTGAATATCATCTGGCTTCAACTTATTTTGACGAGCACGTCCAGCTAAGTCGTTTACACGTTTTGCCATCCCCACAAGATTTAACTGATCTGCATTTTTAATTACCGGAACAATTAAGTTTCCATCCGGTAAAGCAGCAGCCATTCCTAAGTTAATATTTTTCTTCTTGATGATTTTATCTCCATCAACAGAAATATTAATCATAGGAAAATCTTTAATCGTCTTAGCGATAACCTGCATAAAGATTGGAGTAAATGTTAATTTCTCTCCTTCTCTCTTTTGAAATTCGTTTTTAACTCGATTTCTCCAGTTCCAAATATTTGTAACGTCTACTTCTATAAAACTCTGTACATGAGCAGATGTTTGAACACTCTGCACCATATGATGAGAAATCAATTTCCCCATTCTGGACATTTCGATAATCTCGTCTTGTCCATTTACAGAAACTGGCGCTGCTTGAGTAGCCTGCGCTATTGGCTGTTGCTGAACAGGTTTTCCTGAAGTAATATCTTGTTTTGGAGCAGCTTGAGTTTCTGGAGCAGCTTGCTGCTTAGAACCTCTATTCTCAATATAATTTAATATATCATCTTTGGTAACGCGATTGTCTTTCCCGCTTCCTTGGATTGTTTCAAGCTCTTCAAGCGATATATTCTCTTCTTTAGCGATATTTTTAACCAAAGGAGAGTAAAATCTCTCAGAATCTGAATAATCTGCTACAGGAGCAGTTACTGTTTCTTTTGCTGCTGAAATATTATCTTCTAGTTCTTCTACTGAAGCTTCATCTACTTCTTCAACCTCTTCGTCAGAACTCTCATCCGTTTCTTCAGAAGCTCCTTCTGCATCGCCCTCTGTTTCAATTATAGCCAGTACAGCTCCAACTTTCGCAACATCATCAACCTCAAAAAACTTTTCTACCAAAACCCCATCTACTTCGCTTGGAACTTCAGAATCTACTTTATCGGTTGCAATTTCTAATACTGCCTCATCTGCTTCTATAGTATCTCCGATTTCTTTCAACCATGAAGTTACTGTTGCTTCTGCGACACTTTCACCCATCTGGGGAAGTTTTAATTCAATTCTTGCCATATCAATAATTTGTAGCTATTTTAAGATGCCTATTTTGCGAAAATAATAAAAAATAAGCGTTTTTGTTATTAAATTTTCTTTCAAATTTCACAAACAACTGTTAATCACTCTTTAAAGAGTTTTCAAAAGGGATTCTATGTAAGATACTTCTTCCCAATGTAACCTCGTCTGCGTATTCCAATTCATCCCCAACAGAAATCCCTCTCGCAATAGTAGAAGTAACTACTTTATAATTTTCTAATTGCTTAAAGATATAAAAATTGGTTGTATCCCCCTCCATCGTAGAGCTTAAAGCAAAAATTATTTCATTTACTTTATCTTCTTTTACTTTCTCGACTAAGGTTGCTATATTAAGATCTAAAGGACCAATACCGTCCATTGGAGAGATCTTTCCTCCCAAAACATGGTATATTCCCCTATATTGCCCAGTGTTTTCTATTGCCATAACATCGCGAATATCTTCCACTACGCAAATTAATGTTTGCTCACGCTTAGGGTTTGCACATATTTCACATAGTTCAAAATCAGAAATATTATGACAGCTTTTACAAAACTTAACTTCACTTCTTAAATTTTGTAATGCTTTAGATAGATTTGTAGTCTGACTTTCTTGTTGTCGCAACAAATGCAAAACTAAACGTAACGCCGTACGCTTTCCTATGCCTGGAAGTTGAGAAACTTCATAGACTGCATTTTCTAATAATTTAGATGAAAACTCCATTATTGCGAAATTACAATTTTAAGCATCAAAAATAAATTTTATAACATAGTTTTGTAAATTCATTTTCTGAAATAACATTACATGAAACCAATATACATCCTATTAATCATTGCAGCTTACTTCGGTATTCTAATATTAATATCTTTTCTTACGAGTAAAGACGGAGAAAGTAACGATAATTTCTTTAAGGCCAATAGGCAATCACCATGGTATATTGTTGCTTTCGGAATGATTGGCGCCTCGCTAAGTGGAGTCACTTTTATTTCTGTACCTGGTTGGGTAGAAGAATCGAAATTTGGATATATGCAGGTTGTTTTTGGATATATTCTTGGATATCTAATCATCGGAACCGTACTATTACCTCTCTATTACAAACTCAATCTTACTTCTATATACACCTACTTAGAAAAAAGATTTGGAAAAAATAGCTATAAAACTGGTGCTTCATTTTTTCTTCTATCAAGAATTGTAGGCGCTAGTTTCAGATTATTTCTAGTAGCAAATGTATTACAGGTTATTATTTTTAATGAAATGGGAGTTCCTTTTTGGGCTACCGTTACCTTAACTATTCTTTTAATTTGGCTATATACTTTTAAAAGCGGTATTAAAACTATTGTTTGGACGGATACACTACAAACGCTATTTATGCTTATCGCATTAGGAGTAGCCATTGTTACAGTATACAATGATTTAAATATTACTGGGGAAAATATGATCGATTATATTTCCTCGAGTGAGCTTTCTAAAATGTTCTTTTTTGACGATTTTAAAAATGCTAACTACTTCTGGAAGCAGTTTATTTCTGGTGCTTTTATCTCTGTTGTAATGACGGGATTAGACCAAGATATGATGCAAAAAAATCTCACATGTAGATCTTTAAAAGATGCTCAAAAAAATATGTTTTGGTTTACAATTGTTCTTACTATTGTAAATTTTATATTTCTATGTTTAGGTCTTTTAATGACTGTTTATGCTCAGCAATATGGAATCGACGCTCATAAAGATGATTTATTTGCCGTTTTAGCTAAAGACTATCTCGGAATGGGAGTATTTATATTTTTCTTAATCGGGTTGATAGCTGCGGCATATAGTAGCGCAGATAGCGCATTAACCTCACTAACAACTTCTTTTAGTGTTGATATTTTAAATATTGAAAAGAAATATTCTCAGGAAAAACAGATTAGTATCAGGAAAAAAATTCACGTTTTATTCTCTCTATTACTAATCCTTGTTATTATAGCTTTTAAGTATATCATAAAAGACGAAAGTGTAATTGCAAAACTTTTTGTCTTTACAGGCTATACTTACGGTCCTCTTTTAGGCCTTTATAGTTTTGGGTTATTTACTAAACTAAAAGCCAATGATAAATGGGTTCCTGTTGTTGCTATTTTGTCTCCTTTTCTAGCTTATTTTATAAGTTACGTGAGTAAAACTTATTACGAATTTGACTTCGGGTTTTTCGTGTTGATTCTAAACGGGGCACTCACATTTATCGGTCTTCTTCTTATTTCCAGAAAACCAACAATCAAAGAAAAAGAGGTTATGTTTAATACTGCCCAGTAGAAAGTAAAACTAACGTACAAGCCACTTCTGCTTCTATATTTTTATCACGTAATTGTGCATAAAAATATGGGTTTTCCGTCCCTGGATTAAAAATAACACGCTTCGGATTTAAACCTAAAATATAATCGTAATATGGCTCTTGATTTTTAGGGTTCAAATACAAGGTTACAGTATCTACATCTTTATATTTTAAAAGCTCTGTATCTATTTTTACCCCTGCAACTTCGCCTGTTCTGAGTCCAAAAGCCACTACTTCTTCTCCAGCAGAAACCAATCTATTTATAGCTATGTTACTATATCTCGAAGGCTTTAATGATGCCCCCATTACTAATGCTTTTCCCATTTGTTAAACTATGTTAAAAAATTATACTAATTGTAACAGTTCCTAAAACTAGTCGTCAAGTTATATAACAACCTTAATCAAAATAAGCAAAAATCATCAATCAAACAATCAAAATCTAACCAATGAAAAATTTCATCCTTTTATGTATGGTTGCCATAACAGCCATTACACACGCACAGAACAGTGCCCCACAAACAAATTTCGCTAAACTTGGTACTATTAAAGGTACTGTAATCGATAAGTCACTACAACAACCAATTCCTTACGCTACTGTTGCCATTAAAAAAGATGGCACTGCTGTTACTGGCGGGATTACAAATGACGATGGTACTTTTGAACTAACTAATATTGAAGATGGATCTTATGTCTTTGAAGTACAATTTATAGGTTACAATTCTTTCAGTAAAGCAATAACAATTTCAAAAGAAAATAGAAATATATCATTAGGAACAATTACCCTTGAAGAGAATATTACAGAGCTCGAAGGTGTAGATGTTGTTGCTGAACGCTCTACCATCGAACAAAAAATAGATCGAAAAGTTATCAATGTCGGAAAAGACCTTACCACACAAGGGGCAACAGCAAGCGACATTATGAATAACATCCCCTCTTTAAATGTAGATCAACAGACGGGAGACCTTTCTATGCGAGGGAATTCTAATGTACGTGTTATGGTCGATGGAAAATTATCTAACGTACCTGTAGCACAACTTTTAAAGCAAATCCCATCAACATCAATCAAAAAAATTGAATTAATAACCAATCCTTCAGCAAAATACAATCCTGAAGGGATGAGCGGGCTTATAAATATTGTACTTTATAAAGATGCCAATATTGGGTTTAACGGAAATTTAAATCTAGGGTTATCGTATGAAGAGGAAGCCAAGTTTAACAGTTCTATCGATTTAAACTACCGAAGAGGAAAGTTTAATTTCTATGGTAACTACGGAAATAATATCGGAAAATACGTTAATGGAGGTAGAATTGAACGTTTTGATGATGAATCAACAGTAAATTTTAATGAGAATCAGATTCAAGATTTTAGCTTTTTCAATAATAATAAATCACATTTATATAAATTAGGAGTTGACTTTTTCTTAAATGATAAAAATACAATCTCAGTTTTCACGAATCAGAATATATATGATGGAAAAGGGAATGGCGATACTCGAATTACCAATGTAGACCCTACTGTTGATGATAACCGACAAATATTCAACAATGAGAATTCTAATCAAAACGAGCAATATAATTTCGACTACAAAAGAGATTTTGATAAAGAAGGTCATAATATAGAATTAGAAGTAGATTATAGTAATTTCACTAATGAAGAAGATGCATATTTTGACTATTTAGGAACTTCAAGTCAACCTAATTACCAAGATTTTGTAGATACTAGAAGACAACAGACTATTGCAAATTTAGATTATGTAAATCCGTTGTCTGAAAAATCCAAATTAGAACTTGGACTTGAAGCAAGAAATTTTGAAACAAATGTAGATTATGCTTCCACAGGATATAGTTTTAATAATGGTGGAGAGCTCGTTCCTACTCCAGGAACAGAATTTATTTACGGAATGGACATCTATTCTGCATATGCAACTTTTGGTCAGAATTTTGAAAAATGGAGCTACCAAGTAGGAGCTCGATATGAAGATGTAACCGTCAAAGCAGACACAAATAGTGTTCGTAGTTTTACAGATGATTATTCGCAACTATACCCATCTGCATATGTTACGTATTCTCCTTCAGAAAAAAACCAGTTTCAGGTAAGTTTCAGTAGAAGAGTTGACAGACCAGGTTTAAGTCAGGTAAACCCTATTAGAGAATGGAGCACCCCACTTATATCATCTTATGGAAATGAAAGCTTAAAACCACAGTTTACAAATTCTTTTGAGACAAATTACACCCGCAGATTAGAACACGGTAGCATCACTTTTGGAGTTTACTACAGAGCAATTAAAGATGAAATTAACCGAACAGTTTATGTTGACAGATTAGATTTAACAAAGCAGATACTTACTTACGGGAATTTTGATGACACGGAAGCCTTTGGTTTTGAAATATCTGCTAATTACAAGCCTTTAGAATGGTGGAGTATAAATGGGAGTTTCGACTTGTATTCACAAACGCAACGTGGATTATCAGAACGTCTTAATTCTACAGAAGATCCAACGGTAGATGATATTATTGAAGAAAATATAGAAGTAGAAAATGTAGCTTATAACGCTCGTTTAAATAACAACTTTACAATCACAAAGAAGTTATCATTATCCCTTTTTGGATTCTATAGAGGAGAAAACAAAGGAATTCAAATGAATGCTAAACCCATGTATTTTGTAAATACAGGAGCTAGATATAGTTTTGCTAATGGAAAAGGAACTTTCAGTTTAAACTTTAATGATATTTTTAATACCATGCAATTTCAGTTTGATGGCGATTTACCTTACCGACAAGAAGGAGCTTTTAATTGGGAAAGTAGAACTGTTTTTGCAGGATTATCATACCGATTTGGCGGTGGAAAAAACAGAAAAGTACAACGTAAAAATAGAGATAACAACACCAAACAAGATAGCGGCGGTATGTTGTAAGAAATTAGTAACACAGCATAAATATATGGTTTATGGTTAGTCGTTCTATGCCTGTTATTAATAAAAAGCCCGAAAGAAAATACTTTCGGGCTTTAGTTTTTTATATATTCTGTTTGTAATCTTAATAATCAAACCTTTTAAATGCTTCCATTGCGGCATAATCAGAAAGTCCAAGGTTTCTATAATGAGCAGCTGTCTTCTTATTTCTATCTTCAGCACGAACCCAAAATTCACGAAGGTCTTCTCCTTGAAATAATACACCATCTTTTTGTGTCTGATGGAAGAAAATAGCTTTTCTTTTTCTCAACACTTGATCTGGACTCATAGGAACAGCCATATCTATCTCATGGATCTCCCATTCGTGCCAAGCTCCTCTATATAGCCATAACCAACAATCTGCCATATAAGGCTCTGGTTTTAATTCTGCCATCGCTTTAAAAACAGCATCCAAACACACTTTATGTGTTCCGTGTGGATCAGCCAAATCTCCAGCCGCATATACCTGATGTGGCTTTACTTCAGCAATTAAATTTTTAACAATATCTATATCTTCTTTCCCAAGCGGACTCTTTTTAACAGCTCCAGTTTCATAGAACGGAAGGTTTAAGAAATGTACCTGCTCATCTGGAACATCAAAATAACGAGTTGCAGCAATCGATTCTCTTTTTCTTATAAGTCCCTTTAATTCTCGAACTGATAATGGATCAATTTCATTCTCTTTCTTCTCATTAATTCCAGAAATAGTTTCCTTCAACTTCTCTAACTCACTCCCTTCAGGAAGAAAATCCATTGCTACTTCAGCAAATTTTAAAGCATCAGCATTAGAAACAGCAATATTTCCTGAAGTTTGATAAGCTATATGTACTTCATGTCCTTGTTGCACCAATCTATCAAAAGTACCTCCCATAGAAATAACATCATCGTCTGGATGCGGACTAAATATAATAACACGCTTTTTAGCTGGAGATTTACGCTCTGGTCTATTCGTATCATCAGCATTAGGTTTTCCTCCAGGCCAACCTGTAATAGTATGCTGCAACTGATTAAACATTTCTATATTTAACTCATAAGAAGATCCTTTTTCAGCCAATAAAGAAGCCAATCCATTCTCATTAAAATCTTTATCTGTTAATCGTAAAATAGATTTTTCTACCTTATCACAAAGCCAAACAACTGCACGTTTTATCATTGGTTCGGTCCACTCTACAGCATCTACCAACCAAGGTGATTCTACGCGAGTTAAAAGAGAAGCAGCCTCTTCATCCAAAACAAAAGTCGTATTTGGATGGTCTTGAAGATAGGTTGCCGGTATCTGTGCCGACTCTTCACCTTCTATGGTACGCTTTACAATTTCAGCCTTTTTATGTCCCCAAGCCAATAAAACAATACGTTTCGCATTATTTACTGTTCCAACACCCATTGTAATGGCTTTCTTAGGCACATTTTCTATTCCAAGGAACGAACTAGCAGCATCTTCTCGAGTTAATTGATCTAGCGTGATACTTCTTGTTACAGAGTTAAAGTGAGAACCAGGCTCATTAAAACCAATATGTCCAGTTCTACCAATTCCTAGTAATTGAAAATCTAAACCTCCATGGGATGCAATTTTCTCCTCATAAGCTGCACAATAATCATTAACCTCATCTTGAGAAATAGTTCCATCTGGAATATGAATTTGATCTTTTGGAATATCAATATGATCAAATAAGTTTTCATGCATAAAATAATGGTAACTATGAATACTCTCCGGATTCATCGGGAAATATTCATCCAAATTAAAAGTAACCACATTTTTAAAACTCAGTCCCTCCTCCTTATGCATCATAATTAATTCTTCATATACACGGATTGGAGAAGAACCTGTAGCAAGTCCTAAAACACACTTTTCTCCTTTACTATCCTTTGTTCGAATAAGGTCTGCAATCTCTTTGGCAACGAGATAGGACGCTTTAGAAGACTTTTTAAAAATCACATTATGAATCTTTTCAAATCTACTATGTTCATAGGTTCCTACCTTTACATGTTTAACACTTTTTACTTCCTCGGAGTTTGTTTTCATTTCTACTAAATCGTTTTACGTTCAAAAAAAAGCGAATTATAAATATAGTAAATTCTTTACTATTTGTATGTAACTAAATTGTTATAAAAATAAAAAAGCAGCATCTCTAAAGATACTGCTTTGATTCGCATTATTTTATTACTAAAAAGTTACCACTTTATAATGGCACTTCCCCATGTAAATCCACTTCCAAATGCAGCTAATACAACGGTATCTCCTTCTTTTATTTTTCCTTGTTCCCATGCTTCTGTTAATGCAATAGGAATAGAAGCGGCTGTTGTATTACCATACTTCATTATATTATTATATACTTGATCGTCACTTAGCTTAAATTTCTGTTGAATAAACTGTGAAATTCTCAAGTTTGCCTGATGTGGCACTAACATATCTATATCTGCAGGCGTCAAATTATTAGCTTGTAAGCCTTCATTTATAACTTCACTAAAACGTACAACTGCATTTTTAAATACAAATTGCCCGTTCATATGTGGTAAATATGAAGTGTCTTCACTATCATTATCTTCTAAAATATCTGTTACCCATCGTTTTCCCATCCCTGGGGCTATTAATGCCAACTCTTCAGCATGCTCTCCTTCTGAATGTAAGTGAGTAGATAAAATACCTTTAGAATTATCTTCTTCTCTACTTAAAACTGCTGCTCCAGCTCCATCTCCAAAAATAACCGAAACGCTTCTTCCACGAGTAGTCATATCCAATCCTGTAGAATGAACTTCTGAACCAATAACAAGAATATTTTTATACATTCCTGTTTTTATAAATTGATCGGCAACAGAAATAGCATATATAAAACCAGAACACTGATTTCTAACATCTAGCGCTCCAACAGTTTTCATTCCTAAATCTCTTTGCACCAATACTCCTGGTCCAGGGAAATAATAATCTGGACTTAAAGTTGCAAAAACAATAAAATCGATATCATCTTTATCTAAACCAGAGCGCTCAATAGCAATTTTAGCAGCTTTAACACCCATAGAAGTGGTTGTATCTTCTCCTCTCACTACATGACGACGTTCTTTTATCCCTGTGCGCTCTTGAATCCAAGCATCATTAGTATCCATTACTTTAGACAAATCGTCGTTGGTAACTACATTCTCTGGGACATAATATCCTAAACCTGTTATTTTTGAATTATACATTAGCAAGCTTTTTTTTGAAAAAAATAAAATAATCGTAATTAGCTACGATTTTATTAAAAATTAGCGTCGCAAGTTACGTAATATTACTAACTCTTTAAAAAAGTGAACACTAAAAGATACTTAAAATTAATAACCCACTATTCCTTTTCCTCTATATAATCTTGAAGATAACTATATCGCTCTGTAAGTTTTCCACTAGAAGTCATCCTCGCTCGGTATAAAATTCCGTCTTTATCATTATTAAAAAATGCAGGAATCACATGTGCAATAAAGCTCTCCCCAAATCCAGCACTAGCATCGGCAGGAATTTCACAAGGGAGATTATCTACTGCCATTACTGCAATTGCATCTTTTTCTTTAAAGTCTGTTTCCAGTTCCGACTTAGGGTTATAACCATAAATAGGATCTGCAATTGTTGATGGTCGGATTGTTGTAGCTACAGGGCCATTAATATCACAACTTATATCTGCCACTACTTTTATTTTAAATTCAGGTTTCCTAGCATCCGCTCTCGTAAAAAGATACGGCGCTCCATCTCCATAAAAGTGTCCTGCTATATAGAAATCGGTTACTTGTGCAAATCTCATGAAATTAGACTCGTATTCTGATGGATTATTATAGAAATTTGAGATTTCAGAAAAAGCACCATCTTTACGTTTGTTATAATCTAAAACATCAATTTGGCAATATACAGCCTCTTCAAATTCATTATCTAAATATTCATCAACAGAAACTTCTTTAATCCCCATACCATCCAAAATCTCCTTAGCGCCATTCCCTACTCTTCCTGTTCCAGTAAGTAATATTTTTATCTTCGGAAGCGTAACATCAGATACTGTTTTTAATAGTGCTTTTATACTAGGTAAAGTTTCTGCCTTTGGAATGCTGAACAAATCGTATTTAAGTCCGTAAGTTCTAATACCATTATAAGCTCCTACAATACCTGCATAGCGACCAAAAGCAACTAGACGCTGCCCCTCAGAATTTGTAATTACCTCATGATCGTATAACTCGATGTTTTTTTCTAATACGGCTTGTAATAATCCTCTATTATAGGATTGCTTTTTTATGGTATGTGAAAAGAAAAAGTATTTTTTATTTGGAATTAGTTCTTCAATAGGAACTTCCTTAACTCCCAATAAAACATCACATTGCTTCATATCTTCTGAAACATGAAACCCTAATTTCTGATATTCTTCATCTTTAAAGGTTCTTATTTCTGAAGGCTCTACAATTATTTCTGCATCTGGAAATGCACGCTTGACAGCTTGGCAGGCTTCTGGTGAGAGCACAACTCTTCTGTCTGGCGGAGTTTTACGTTCTTTGATGATTCCGAATTTCATATATGAATTTGGTATAAAATTTGTTCTAAAAATACGTGGATATATGTAAATGTACAAGATTCCTATAGATTAATAGAAATTGTATTACATTTGCATCCCGCATTAGGGATAGTAGCGGCATCCTTTTTAAAAATTAATCCTGAGCTTGCCGAAGGATGAGTTTTTAAAAAGATACAGCGAATAGCCCGCCCCGAGTTTTTTTACGAGGGAAATGCACAAACAAAAGTTCTTTGAATACACATGGGGTCGACTGGTTTTGACAGCGAGTCTAATGAAAGTGTAAGCATGCAGAGCGCTGGGATATAGCTCTGAAATCTCATATTTCACATTTTTTCAAATGGCGAGAATAACTACGCTCTTGCTGCCTAATCTGAATTTATAGTAAGATTTTGGCCACGTTCCCGCAAGGCGGGAAGGCGAGATGTCTCTGGGTAGCCCTTGTTGATGGCGACCCGTATTGAGACACCATAAAAGTCAACATAGAAATGGTGTAGCTTCGGCACTATTTTAAAACTTAAGAAGCTAAGCGCGTAGTGGGCGGTTTTCGGTCAGCTGCGTGTCGACAATCGAACGAAAACTAAGCATGTAGAAAGCATTTTGATTGCTTGTTTGGACGGGAGTTCGAATCTCCCCGACTCCACAACACTCAAAAATATCTAGCACATTAAAGCTATTAAAAATGGCAAGCTGGTTTAGATATTTTTAAAAGATTTAAGGTGCCCATCATTTTTTTATGATGGGTATTTTTATTTGCAATAGTGGCTAATGGTGATCTTGAAAAAAATCTCCCCGACTCCACAACAAAAAAGCTCAACTAACTTTATAAAGTTAGTTGAGCTTTTTTTATAATATATACTCTTCTTATTGAAATACTTAAAAAAAACTACGGATTAATCCAATTAGTATCTACCGCTTGTGTATTTCTATTCAAATAATTCTTTCTAATGTTCTTCAATTTATGTGCATTTAATGAAGATGCGATGTTATTTATATCCACCTCTCTTTTGAGATCGTACTTCATTAATAAATAGTGAGCACTTGGTTCTTCTATATCTATCTCATCTATCCATCGATACAGTTTATCCATAATTTTATTTTTATTACTGCTTCCAACGGTACGCTTCAATTGGTTGAAATAATACAACTCTGAATTCCTATATGCTTTTCTACGTTTTATTATGTACGTAATTAATTTTCTAAGAAGATAAATTACTATCAATAATACCGCAATTACAATGATGGCAGCAATGATAAAGTCCTTCACAGAAAGTCCTAAAATTGTTAAAGGCTCTTTTTCTTTAGTTTCTGCAACAATCTTCTCTTCTTGGAGTTTTAGAGAATCACGAACACTTTCTAGCATTCCCAAATCTGGATTTGCTGCTACATTAACACTAAATCCTTTAATCGTTTTTTTATAAAGCTTCTGTCTATATGGATTATACCAAGTATATACTTTGTCTGGAATTACCGTTTCTCCTTCTTTCTCGAATAAATACTGAATAGTTTCTGTACGTTGAGCGCTAATAGCGGTTTTAGATTTATAACTATCTATTGTACTTCTCCCAGGATACATACTCACATTTGGGACAGTATCCCAAACGGTTGGTGGAATTAACTCTGGAACCGTCCCCCCCACTTTTCTTGTTATGGTACGAACTAATACATCTCCTACTTTTACATTATTACGATTTCCAGACCAACGTTCGCTAGCTGTTAAGCTTGAAGCCACTAACCATTCGTCGCCTTTAAAACTTGGCGGTGTTGGTTTAACTTTTATAACTTTCTCCTTCGTTTTTACGATACGTTTTACTCCTTTATATCCTCCTGGAGCAGGTGTTTCTACTTCAATTTCAAGAGCTGGGAAAGTAACATCATCTTCACTAAAGGGAAATACATGATAAATAAGTTGTACTCCAGCATAATTCTGACCATTTCTAGAAAACGATTTACTTACAGGTCTAAAATATATTGTAAAAGCACCATTTACTTTGATATTACCAAGGTCGAGTCCCGTTGTAAACCAAGTTGATGTATATACCGTAACACTTACTTGTACTGGCTCGCCAACATAAACGCTCGATTTATTTAAGCTCACTTCACCCCACAACGTTTGTGATGTTGCTTTAGAAGAAACAAACAAACATAGCATCAGCGCTAAAACTACATATATAACATTACCATTCTGTTTCATCTGTACTTTTAGGTTTAATGTTATACTTCTTTACTTGATATTTAAATTTTCGTTGTAAAAACAGCGTTGGATCATCATCAACTTTACGCATCAAAACTTTATCTTTATTTTGTTGTTGCATACTCGCTTTAACATCATCGGGCACTTCATCAAGCTCTTTTCCTTTACGAATATCTGTGTCTACATTTTCCTCTTTTCGCTTCTTCTTCATATCCTCTTTGGTAGCTTCTTGTCCACCACCACTAAGGTCTTCCATATCCTCATTCCTCTCATTCTTAGCTTTCTGTTCTCCCGCGGATTCTTCTGCATTTTCTGCGCTCATCTTATCGGTTCCAGGGAGCATTTTTTGAAGCATATTATTATTTGCTACAGCAGCATCCATGGTTGGATCCATTTCTGCAGCCATTCCAAATGCATATTGAGCAGCGGCATAATCTCCGTTCTTAAAATATGCCAATCCTAAATTATAAGAACCTACAGCCGTTGTATCTTTAGAAAAAGCTGTTATTGCCGATTCATAATCTTCATCTTTAAAATAAGCTACTCCTTTTCTTAATGGATCTTTATAGGCTTCTGCAGCTGCTTTATAATCTCCAGCATCTGATAATCGTTGCCCTTGGTAATCTTCTGTATACCATAAATCTTGAAAACTAGTCTCACTATTACAAGATGTTAAAAGGACAAAAACCAATCCATAAAGCACCCATCCTTTACGATACCACAACAGCATACAAAATGCCATAGGAACAACTAGCAACAAACCAGCGTCTCTCCAATCGTCTTCCTTTTCTTCGGGCTTTTCATTAAAGACTAAGTTCTTACTAATTTTTTTAGCTATTAGCTCCACATCACTATCATCTAAAGTAAGTGTTTGTACATCAATCCCTTCAATAGCCTGTAAACTTGCCATTATATTAGCATCTAAAAAAGATCTTACTGGTTCCCCTTTACTATCTTTTATATTATACCTACTATTTGGTGAAGGAATCTCAGACCCCCCAACAGTATTCATAGGTAAAATGATAACTTTATTTTTTGATTCTCTGACAAAATTGTTCAGAATCATTCTTTCTTTTTCTGAAAAATCATCTGAGAATAATACAATTGTACCAGGCGCTTTTGTGACTTGCGTTAATGAATCTCCTAGAACTAATGCCGCATTTAAATCGGATCCAGGAAAAGGCATCGTTGATGGTTTTAAACCTTCCACATGGCTTTTTACAATCTCATAATCTTTAGTTAATGGAACTATAGTGTGTGCAGTCCCAGCAAAACCTACAAGAGCCATTCTCGCTCTTGGATTATATTTTATAAGATCTTGAATTTTAAATTTAGCACGTTCCAATCTATTAGGCTGGATATCTTCTGCCATCATACTTTGTGACAAATCCAATAACACAACCATTGGTGTTTCTAACTTCTGACCTGGCACTTCTACTTTTTTCCATGTAGGTCCAGCTAATGCTAGAATCCCAAAAGCCATTGTAAAAAGTAAAAGCATATGCATCCAGAATTTAGCTGTGTTACTTCCTTTAGAAATAACATACTTACGTAAATGTGGAGCAATGATCTTCTTCCATTTCATTTCTTGGCGCATGGCTATTAAACTAATAATTACCAAAACCAATACAGCCACCAATAACCACAGAAATTGCGGTCTTAAAAAGTGAAAATCACTCCAATTTATAGGAAATAAATCTTTATACATGGCTTTCCTCCTTTTGATTGATGCGTTTAAATAACTTTATTAAGGTTAAAAAGAACATCATTAATAGTATAATTCCAATTGCTGCACCCAATGGATAATAGTAAAGAAGAGTTACAGGTTTGTTCTCCTCTTCTTCATATTCTATAGGCTCCAATTTATCTAGTTCAGCATAAATCTGCTCTAATCTTTCTTTATCTTTTGCTCTAAAATATTGCCCGTCTGTAAGATCAGCAATATCTTCAAGGGTTCTTTCATCTAAATCATTTCCTGCTCCACCTGGATCTCCAATTCCTACTGTATAAATCCTTACTGTATCTTTTTGTGCAATATCAGCAGCATCAAGTGGTAAAATATCTGTTCCAGCATCCACACCGTCCGTAAGCAATAACATTACTTTCGTCTTTATAGTGTCTTTCTCAAACATTCCTACACCTTTAGTAATGGCTTTTCCAATATGTGTCATTTGCCCAGCCATACCTACGTCGGCTTCTTCCAGCATTTGATCTACCACTTCTAAATCTGGCGTAAAAGGCGCTTGGATATATGAACTAGAACCAAAGAAAATCAATCCCATTCGATCTCCTTCTCTTTTCTTAATAAAGTCGTGCATTACATCTTTAACGGCATCCCATCTACGAACTTTCTTACCATCTATTTCCCAATCTTTTTGCGCCATACTAAAAGAAATATCGGCTGCAATTAAAAAGTTTCTAGATGTTTTAACTTTCATTTCTGGTTTTCCTACCAACTGAGGCGAAGACAATGCTCCAAGAATTAATATCCAACATAAAAACATACAAATCCATACGAATAGGTTTCTACGTTTTACTAAAGCTGCTTTCTTTGGTTTTTGATTGGTATATTCTACCGCATAATCAAATACAGGATAAAATAAAGATGCACTTTTTATTCGCACGGACGGAAAGAGTACATATACCAAAAAAGGCAATGGAATCAAGAAAAATACCCACAGGTTCGCTATTTCAAAATTATCAGGCATGTGTTTTTATCCATTTTTTTGAGTTTAACAAAATAGCAGCTTTTTGCTTATCACTTGCCATATCACTTTTATATACTGTCGCTTCAATATCTTTTTCTAAGGAAAGAAATGCTACTCCTTTTCCGGTTCTATCTAAAAACTCTAACCACGATTTTCCATATAAACTTCCTACCTCATCACGACCGAAAGTTCTAATAGCAACTATCTTTAGTATTGCTAATGTCTCTCCTATAGAATTAACTACTTTTAATTTATTTAAAGCTTCTCTACGATATGCATTTCGTCTATAATTTCTTATCATGAAGTAAGCCGATATGCATAACACTAGAACAACTATTACTGCTAATATTTTCCATCCTACAGTTTCGAAAGTAAACGGTATAGGATCTGGCTCATATAGCTTTTCGAGCTGCAACGATTTTAACTCATCAGGAATAGAATCCTTTTGTATAGTATCGGTTATTTGTTGAACACCTATCATTTAACTGCGCTTAATTTTCCTAATACTTCTCTTAATTGATCGTCTAAAGGTTGTACCGTATCGACCATAAAAACAGGTACTCTATACTTTTTCATTTCATCTTGAAAATTGTAATAGTTGGTATCAAAACCTTCTTTAAAAGCCTCTCTAGTTGCTTTGCTTTTTCCATCTATTACAATCTGATGTGTTGTATTACCAGCTACAAATTTTTGCTTCGGAATAATGTTTTCCATAGGATCTGAAACTTTTGCCAACACCAAATCGTTATGTTGAGATATTGCAGCAATAGATTTTATCAACTTAGGGGAATACCTTAAAAAGTCACTAATAATCACCACTAAAAAATCATGCGTTACTATATTGTTGATACGCTGAATAACATCTTTTAAAGCACTCTCAAACTCAACAGGTTTTGATGTTTTTAACTCGTGATTTCGCTGTACAATTTTTTCTAAAAGATTCAATACATTCTTTCTACTGCGCTTTGGTTTCACAACATCATAGCCATCATCAGCAAAAACAATTCCTCCTACTCTATCTCCTTCTTTTAATACTCTAAAAGCTGCTACTGCTGCCAATTCAGCTGCAACTACAGATTTAGTGCGCACTTTAGAACCAAAAAACATAGATTTAGATTGATCGACAACAATAAGTATCGGCTTCTCCTTTTCTTCAGTGTATACGCGTGTGTGTGTCTTTTGAGTTCTAGCAGTAACTTTCCAATCGATATTTCGAATATCATCACCATTTACATAATTACGAACCTCTTCGAACTCTAATCCACGTCCACGAAGTTTTGAAGCATGTTTTCCCGACAATGAACTATTCACCTTATGTTTTCTAGATAAGAAATTAAGGTTTCTAGCCGAGTGTTCTTTTTTCATTAACTCGGATAAAGAAGTAAAAACGTCTTGAGGATATTCTTTATTTTTTGCCATACGAACACATCATAAGATTGTAGTAACTTATATTAAGCAACTACAGCCACTTGTTTTAATAATTCTCCAATTACATCATCAGCACTAACACCTTCTGCATTGGCTTCATAACTCAATATTAAACGGTGACGTAGACAATCGTGAACTACAGCACGAATATCATCTGGAGCTACAAAATCATTTCCTTTCATCCAAGCGTGTACTCTACAAGCTCTATCAATAGCGATAGATCCCCTTGGACTAGCTCCATAATCTATCCAAGAAGCTAATTGTTCGCTATATTTTGACGGGTAACGTGTACCTGATATAATGTCAACAATATACTTCTCCATAGCCTCAGAGATTGTCACTTTAGCGATTTCTTTTCGTGCATCAAAAATAACTTGAGGTTCTAGCAGTTCATGTGGTTTCTCTTTAGTCTTTTTCTGCTCCTCTCTATTAAGACGAAGAATTGCTAATTCGGAAGCATCATCTGGATAATCAATTATAACATGCATTATAAAACGGTCCATTTGAGCCTCTGGCAACGGATATGTTCCTTCTTGCTCAACAGGATTCTGAGTTGCCATTACCATAAAAAGAGGTTCCATAGTATAGGTTTTTCCAGCTACAGATACTTGTCGTTCTTCCATCGCCTCTAATAAGGCACCTTGAGCTTTTGCAGGAGCTCTATTGATCTCATCCGCTAAGATTAAGTTACTAAAAATAGGTCCTGGTTGAAACACAAATTTATCCTCTAATTCTGGTTGATAAATTTCGGTTCCTGTAATATCAGAAGGTAATAAATCTGCTGTGAATTGGATACGACTTAATCCGCAATTTAACTCCTTAGCTAAGGTCTTAATTGCCCTTGTTTTTGCCAATCCAGGTAATCCTTCTAACAGCATATTACCATCTGCAAGAAGTACTAATATAATTCGTTCTATTAATGTATCTTGCCCTATAATGGCGCTTCCCATTCTTTCTTTCAGGGCAGTTATAGACTCGTGTGGTGTCATACTATATTATTTACAATTAATATATTGTTCTTATTGAAAACTAAATACTTGTTTGAAGTCATTTTTCATATCTACAATCATCCAATTCTTCTCTTTGGCTTCTACTAATGCAGATTCTAAATGTCCACTTACTGTTTTGGTATCATATGCAAACTCACGCTCTGCATCAGTATGATGTAATAAAATACATAAAGATTTGTATTTAGAGCTATTTGTGTATTGCATCATTGCTTGATCTCCATCACTATTTCCTCCACACAAAACAGGCTTTTTACCTATAAATCTATGAATCGCTTCTGGTTTCTTCGTTTTATCATCATTAAAGAAAGGTCCCATTTCCTTAGAAACTGTTGGCACACCATCTACGATTTCATATTTTAATTCTCCATAACTCCCAATCACTTGGTAAGGTGGAATTCCGTATATTTCTTCAGTCCATACACGCATAAAATCTGCACCACCTCCACTTACGATAAATGTTTTGAAATCATGAGCTCTAAGATACTTCAATAACTGTACCATAGGTGAATAAATCATCTCCGTAAATGGTTTATCAAAGCGTTTGCTTCTAGTAGTATCTATCCATTTTCTAACAGAGCTATTAAACTCATCTTCAGTACGTGCATTGTGAGTTTTATTCATTAAGTCTACTAGACCAGCTACTCCCTTCTCTTTAAGAGGCTTGTAATCTCCTTTAACGGCAGCACTTAAGATAGGATCTTTTTGCCATTCAGGTTTATTTGGATATTCAGCTTTTAAATAATCAATAGTGTATTGTAACTGATTAGGAATAGGTTGCTCTGTCCATAGCGTACCATCATTATCAAAAACAGCAATTCTATCTTCAACTGGAATAAAATCTGCTGAAGATTCATCTGTAACCGCCGCTACCCAATCTACGATTCTTTTCTTAGGAGCATCTGCCCAAGCATCTAATGAGTTGTCATTGCTAACACTAGCAGTTTCTACCCCTTCCTCAACTATTGAACTTTTTTCAGACGCAGGAGCGCCTTCTTTACAACCAACATTAAGCATTAATGTTGCTGCTAAAAATGTGAAACTTATTTTTTTCATATCTCTTCTTTTTTAAAATAAAAACTTAATACCTGTATAAAGCATAGGTTCCGTATTAACTACATCATATTGTGGTTCTAGAAATAAGTTAAAAACGGTTCCATCTGTTTTAAATATTTTACCCACACCAGCACCAAATGGCACCTCATGCTGACCAGTAACAAAATTAAAAAGCATTCTTGGATGCCCTCTAAAATACCATCCATGCTCAAAATCATGATAAATTCCAGGCTGTAATTCCATCATAAAAACATCATTACCACCTTGCAAGGTTACTAATGAAATAAACTTCCATGTTCCGATTTTGCTTACTGATACAAAGTTCACACCTCCTGCAAATTTATTTTCATGCAAATAACTTACTACCGCTCCAACTCCAAATTGATGGTTACCATCTTCAGAATGAAAAAGCCTGGAAACTAAAAAATTAGCACTGTTAAATTGATTCTCATTAGGCCTATAATCATCATCATAGTTAAATGCAGTGTCAACCTCATTTCCGTAGTTAAATTCATATTCAGCAGTAAAACGGTAAAACCATTTACCGTAAGTCATATTCCCTAATATCTGTAATCGAGACTGATTATCTCCATAAAAACGATTCCAAATACCCAGAGTTGGACTCGGATCAATAGGATTATTAGCGTCTTGTGCAGCAAGGTTAGGAATGCTTAAAAGAACAATTGCTAAAAATGGTAAAATGTATTTCATATTGATTATCTTTTAGGTTTATATGGCTCTGGAGTTCCTAAGATAATTGGAGGCTCCTCTTTTAAAGTTGCTTGAAATTTTAATACTTGATGTGTAATAGCAGGTAATACCCATGTTAAATTTTGAGCTCCTGTAGAGTCATCCCCCCCATGAATTCCATATAATTCTTTAGGATCTCGAAGTAAATCGTGTACTCTAGGGAAATTATGCTTAACAGGTTTGTCAAACATACTTTCGTGCTTATAATAATGTATTTTAAAATTCCTCCATTTATAGGCAAACATATCGTCTCCATTATACACTGGAAATCCTTCTCTTTCAGATTTTGTAGTCTCTCCTTTAAAAAGTGGCATTTGATCAACTCCATCTATTATTCTATCTGAAGGTACTTTATAACCAGCAACATCAGCTAATGTTGGCATTACATCTGTCATATGAACAATTTCATTAGATTTTTGTCCTTCTGGAATTTTTCCTGGCCAACGTATTAAGCATGGTGTTCTTAAAGAACCTTCCAAAGCTGTAAAGTAAAAACCTCTCCAATAACCCGCTGTACCGAACCAGTTAGGAGCCTCTTCAGGACCATTCTCACTCATCCAAATGACGATTGTATTTTCACGCACTTTTAAGTCATCTATAGCATCTAATATTTGCCCCGTGTTTGAGTCGATCTCCATTAATACATCTCCCCATGATCCGTTTCCAGATTTACCTTCAAATTTAGGATTAGGTAATGTTGGTAAATGCGCTAATGTATATGGAAGGTATAAAAAGAAAGGTTTATTGTCTTGCACTTGTCTTTTCATGAAGTCTATAGATTTTTCTGTAAGTTCACCATCTATAGTTCTTCTTGTATCTACATTGTATTCTTTAACTTTTTTTGGTGTACTTCCTTTTGTAGCTTCCACTATTTGTGGTGGAGAAACTACCGTTGGGTCGTAACCTGCCTGTGATGTATATTGAGACTCATCTGTAGTATTTGCAATTCCGTACCATTCATCAAACCCTTGATCGGTAGGATAACGCCCTTTCATATCTCCCAAATGCCATTTCCCGTACATGGCTGTAGCATATCCTTGTTCAGAAAAAAGTTCAGCCATGGTTTTTTCCCATCCGACTAAACCATACGGCAATCCCCAAACCACTTTTGTTGTTCCAGATCTTATTGGGTGACGCCCGGTCATTAAAGCCGATCTACTTGGCGTACATTGTGGTTCAACATTAAAATTAAGGAGTTGCATTCCTTCTGATGCTAGTTTATCTAAGCGAGGTGTTTCTGCTCCTCTTAGTAAACCTCCTCCGTAAGCACCAATTTCACCCCATCCAAGGTTGTCCATAACAATAACAACCACGTTTGGTTTCTCTTGGGCATTGGTAGCACTTAAAAAAGCACTAAATAATAAGAAAAGGACAAACCTATTTTTGAAATTATCAATTTTCATAATTAATAAAATTATACGCAAGGTGATTTCCTCACATAGTTTAATAAAACTATACTAGAATAGTATTTCTTTTAGGTATAAAGGGGGAAGTAATTCTTGTTAGTATTGATGTAGCTTAAGATCAATTTAAAAAGCTGTAATCATCTAAAACCAAGACAAGTTTTCTAAAAATTAATTGATAAAAATTCGGAGTGCATTTAAAATACACACTCCGAATTTATATTATTAGGTTACTATAAAGTAACTCATTGTTATAATGAAAATATTAGTTTTTCACTGGAGTTTTCATTTGCTCAACAACCTCATCAATAGATAAAGAAGATCCTTTAACAGGAGGGAATTCTTTAAATGTACCTAAGAAGTTAGAAGCCAATTGCTGTGCTGGCACAAACATCCACATGTTATCTGCATACCATCTGATGTATAATGCAGATTTCCATGAAACTTCATATGGATCAGCTCTTAAGTTGATTACTACTGGCCAACTTGGAGATTTTCTATAAGCTTCCGCTATAGAACCTTCCATAATTGTAAAGTGTAATTTAAAGTCTTTGTAACGAATAGCATTTAAGTTACCAGCTGCATCAAAGTAGAAAATCTCTTTTCTAGGTCCTTCTGGCACTTGCCCTTTAAAGTATGGCATTAAGTTATACCCATCTAAATGAGCCTTAAATGTTTTTCCGTTCGCTTTATATCCTGTAAGCATTTTTTTAACTAAATCTGGTTCTCCTGCAGCAGCTGCCAAAGTAGGCATCATGTCTTCATGAGAAAAGATGTCATTATAAACAGTTCCTGGCTCAATTACACCTGGCCAACGAATAGCTGCTGGTACACGGAAACCACCTTCCCAAGTAGTCCCTTTTTCTCCAGCAAAAGGAGTAGAACCACCATCAGGCCATGTAAATTTCTCAGCACCATTATCTGTAGAATACATAATAATTGTGTTATCCATAATACCAAGCTCATCTAACTTAGCTAATACACGACCAACACTTTTATCGTGCTCTACCATACCATCTGCGTACAGACCGATACCAGTAACACCTTCACTTTCTTCATCTAAATGAGTCCAAACGTGCATACGAGTTGAGTTTAACCATACAAAGAAAGGTTTACCATCAGCATGTGCTTTTTCGATAAACTTAATTGCAGCCTCTTCAAACTCTTTATCAACAGTTTCCATTCTCTTTTTAGTTAATGGGCCTGTATCTTCTATTTTACCATCAGAATATGAGTGTAATACTCCTCTAGGTCCGAATTTTTTTCTGAATTCTGGATCTTTTGGGTAGTAATAACTTTCTGGCTCTTCTTCAGCATTTAAGTGATAAAGGTTTCCAAAAAACTCATCAAAACCATGATTTGTAGGAAGATGTTCGTCACGATCTCCTAAGTGATTTTTTCCGAATTGCCCTGAAACATAACCGTGTGGCTTTAATACTTCTGCAATTGTTGGTTGATTATCTTGGATCCCTTGTTTTGCTCCAGGCATACCGATTGTTAATAAACCAGTTCTAAATGGATGCTGTCCTAAGATAAAAGCAGCTCTACCTGCTGTACAAGATTGCTGCGCATACCAATCGGTAAACATAGCTCCCTCGTTAGCAATACGATCAATGTTAGGAGTTTCGTACCCCATCATACCTCTATGGTAGGCACTTACATTGCTCCAGCCTATATCATCCCCCCATAGAACTAGGATATTGGGCTTGTCTTGAGCAACAAGTAAATTGGCCATCAACAAGAGTGTTAATGACATAAAATAGTTTTTCATGTTCATAATTAAATAAATTAAATTGACAAATCTCTATGCGGGTAAAGGGGGAATTCTTATTTAAATATACTAATAATTTATTAATCTCCTACCCTAATCAATAACGAAATTTTGATTAGAATAGGAGGTCATATATTAGTTTATATAATTTAATTTGTTCCTGGAGGAGTCTGTAACTGCTCCATTACTTTATCTAAACTAAAACTAGCAGCTTCCATTCTTGGAGGATACTCCTTAAATGTTTTCAAGAAATTACCTACATAAGTTTGTGCAGGAACTAATAAAAATAAATGATCTACTAACCAGTCGTAATACGTATTTGATGTAATTTGAGCAAACTCATAAGGATCTCTACGTAAGTTAAATATTAACGGCACTCTTAATGGCACAAATGGATCTGCCCATACAGCTAAAGTACCAGGAGTTTTTTGTTCCATAAAAATCAGTTTCCAATCGTCATAACGCAATGCTGTTAAATCTCCATCATCAGAGAAATAAAATATCTCGCTACGTCTTCCTTCTTTTTCTTTTCCAGTTAAATAAGGCAACATATTGTACCCATCTAAATGTACTTTAAAGTTTCTTCCGTTAGCAGAATATCCTTTTAATAATTGATCTTTAACTTTGTCATTTCCAGCTGCTGCTAAGAAAGTAGGCATCCAGTCCATTCCTGAGAAGATTTCATTAGAAACCATTCCAGCAGGAATTTTCCCAGGCCATCTTACCATTGCAGGCACACGCCATCCACCTTCCCAGTTGGTATTTTTCTCACCTCTAAAAGGGTTTACAGCTGCATCTGGCCATGTATTTTTATGAGGACCATTATCAGTAGAATACATTACAATAGTATTATCAGCAATTCCTAGTTCATCTAATAGATCTAAGAACATACCAATATGCATATCATGCTCTACCATACCATCTCCATAATCATTCTGTCCAGATATACCTTTAACCTCTGGTTTAATATGAGTTCTAAAGTGCATACGCGTTCCATTCCACCAACAAAACCATGGCTTTCCTGCTGCGTTTTGCTCTCTAATCCAATCCATAGCCGCTTTAGATGACTCATCATCTATAGTCTCCATACGTTTTTTAGTAAGTGGGCCCGTATCCTCTATTTTACCATCAGCAGTAGAATGAATTACCCCTCTTGGCCCATAGTTTTTTGCAAAATCAGGATATTTTGCAGGATCTGGATAATCTGGTAATTCTGGCTCCTCTTCAGCATTTAAGTGATAAAGGTTTCCAAAAAACTCATCAAAACCATGATTTGTTGGAAGATGTTCGTCACGATCTCCTAAGTGATTCTTTCCGAACTGCCCTGAAACATATCCTTGTGGCTTTAATAATTCTGCGATAGTTGGATCTTTTTCTGAAATTCCCTCTTTAGCTCCTGGCATACCAACCTTACTTAATCCAGTACGAAAAACGCTTTGTCCTAATATAAAAGAAGAACGTCCTGCAGTACAACTTTGTTCTGCATAATAATCAGTGAAAATCGCACCCTCTTTCGCAATTTTATCAATATTGGGTGTACGATAACCTACCAACCCCATCGTGTAGGCACTAATATTGGATTGCCCAATATCGTCCCCCCAAAGAACAAGAATATTTGGCTTGTCCTGAGCAACTAACAAGTTAGCCATCAACAATAGTGTCAATGACAAAAAAGAACTTTTCATAACCATAACTAACAAATTAAATTGATTCTACATTTAATGTAGGGCGGAGGGAATATTCTACTAATATAACATTAATAAATATTATATTAAAAAAAAAGACAGTTTTTTAAGCACTGCTTTTCCCTACAAATATAGTGTAATATATTCTCTTGTTCTGAATTTTTATTTTAAATTCTTAAGCATTACTACAGATAATTTGTAGCTTACTAATATTATGAAAGTTATAAATATACTTACCTTCAAAAAAATATTCCATCATATTTCTATGGCATAAAACGCTATGATTAAAAATTGTATAGAATTTTTATTTTTTTCTCATTGCCATCCTTAATGGCATCAGTAGTTTTAAAATATAAAACAAACCAAAAGTCTCATGATCTTAATTTTATAGCCTGTAGAAAAAATAAATAATCTAAATAAAAAAATCGAGGAGTTTAATCCTCGACTTCTTTAAACATACCAATAATTAAAATCTTAATAATACGAGGTTATATTTCTATACTCCTAAAAACTGGTGAGAATAAAATTTTTAAGGAATCATTCTTTCTTTAGTGCCTTAATATCAAGAATAAGCTGTTGGATTGATGCCCTATTAAGTCCATTATATATCCCTCTAATGTGCCGTTCTTTATCAATAAGCACAAAGTTTTCTGTATGTAAAAACTCATCATCAGACTTTTTTATCCCTAAATCTTCTTCTACGAAGTATGATTTACGTCCTAAAGAGTATATTTCTTGTTGATTACCAGTTACCAAATGCCATTTATCAGCATCGATTCCATATTCCTTTGCATAATTTTTCAATACTGATACAGAATCGGTTTCTGGTGTTACGGAATGTGATAATAACAGAACATCGCTATCATCTATAAATTCGTCTTGTAGCATAGTCATATTTGAGGTCATTTTAGGACATATTCCAGGACAACTTGTAAAAAAGAAATTGGTAATATAGATCTTATCCTTAAATGTAGCATTTGTTATTACATCTCCCTCTTGATCTATAAAACTAAAATTTGGAATTGTATGTAATGTATCTACAAATTCGCTTTTATCATTCATCCATAAAGGGGTAAAAGTAGCTTCTGTATAATAAGGTAATTCTGTTACTCTACTTCCTGTTTTTTTATCCGTTTTACAACTCAAAAACAATATTAAAAATAGCGTATTAACGACTACTAAACTGTACTTCTTCATCATCCAATTCATAACACAAATTTGCTCTTTTTAAGCCAAAAATTCTTCCGTTTTTAGCTTCATAATTATTATAAATCTTGCCGTTCTTGCGCCATGCACGTTGCAATCCCTCCTCTTTTCCATCAACGATATTCAGCTCTTTAAACTTCTCTCCAGAGCTATACCATTGCTCTTGCAAGCCATTGGCTATACCATTCTCATAAACAGACGATGATCTTAAAACTCCGTTAGACCACCATGTTTTAGAAGTTCCATCTTTCTTACCAGCTTTATAATTTGCTTCAAAACTTAGGAGTCCTGTTTCAAACCATTTCTTGTAGAAACCGTTCTTCTTCCCATTTATGTAAGTTATTGTTTCAGCAACAACACCATCACTATAATAATCTTTAGATACTCCTGTAAAGGGTTTATTTTTATAATAAACCAATCCTAAATTAGGTTTTAGTGTAAGTGAGTCTTTGATAACTACACTTTTAAAACTACCACTATTACTAGTAGCCGGTTCCCCCTGCACCGTATTGCAAGAGAAACCTAAACTACTACTAATAACAAGTAATATTATTCTATAAAACCGTACTTGGACTACCTTGATAATCACCTGGAAAAAGAATATAATATTGATTAAGATATAACTCATTTTGAATATGATAATGATATTCCGCCTCTGTAGCATATTGCGTAGTACTTGTATGTCCGCCAGAAGCATCTAAATCTGTTGGGTAGGTACCTGTAGCATTACATTTTCTTCCATAAAGGAAAAATCCATCTGCAATAACTCCTATCAAACTGTCATCATCTTCAGACCAAGCTTTTGGTTCTAAGTGGTAGTGATAACTCTGTGGCCCAGTGTGCGCTCCAGTATAATCTAATGAGCTAACTGCACTATCCAAAGGATCGTTTGGCCCTTCATTATCATTATAGATTACGGCTCCACTTACTGCAATTCCAATTGCCCCCAAACCTGTAGCGGAACTTGTAGTTGCTAAACTCGGGTTTGCAGAAACTGTTAAACTATAGGAACCATTAAAATCATCTATATTTCCCGGAGCCATTTTCATATATGAAGTTACAGTAGGCTCTACAAACAATTCGTGATCTGTAGCAGAAGCTTCAGTTACCAATGTATTTCCCATTGGGTCTATAGCGACACGCTCTGTAGTACTCGACCA
The DNA here is from genome assembly GCF_048266025.1 of Joostella sp. Lineage (NCBI taxonomy): Bacteria > Pseudomonadati > Bacteroidota > Flavobacteriia > Flavobacteriales > Flavobacteriaceae > Joostella > Joostella sp. The sequence goes on from NZ_JBLXAF010000005.1 coordinate 84,529, forward strand.
ATATGGTGACGTATGATTTGGCATTCCGTTCGTTTCTATTACAACCTCATCTCCATCTAATAAAATAGTTGTGTTTTCTGTATCAAACGCACCATACGCATTATGTAACTCAGCAACTGTATTGTCATCATCTCCATCCGAAGTATCATCATCACTACTGCATGCTACGAAAGCCAATAAGCCTGTAAATAATATAGACCCTATTTTTAAATACTTATTTGTCATGTTTATTATTTATAAGTTTATTAATCGTAATCAAATTAATCCCTAGAAGGTCTTCTACCTTTTGGTTTTGGTGCTTCTTCTAGTTCTTCTTTTGAGATATATCCATCTTCATTAGTATCTATTTTAGCAAAATTATCTTTAAGAGGACCTTCAATTTCTTTTTCTGAAAGTAATCCATCTTCGTTAGCATCCATCTGTTCAAAAATCTCATCTACAGTTGGTGGTTTTTGCTTACGATCTTGATCTTGTGCTTGTACATTTACAACACCTAAAACTGTTAACATTGCAATACTTACTATTGATTTTAATGTGTTCTTTTTCATCTTAATTTTATTTAAAGTTTATATTTAATTTCAAATCAAAGGTGCAGAAAATATACGTATAGGATGAATTTTTTCAATGAACACTAGCATATTTTCAGTGAACACGTATAATGGGTCAGTAAGCACTATAAATGAGTCTGTTGAAAATGCCGTTTTTTAAAATCTATTGAAAAATAATTACTTTAATTTGTAGCATGAATAGAATTTTTAGAACAATTTCGCAGATAGTTTTTTGGGCTATAGTATGGGTTGCAATAGGCTCTACACAGGGTCACTCCCTCAATTTTTATACAGAAAACAGCCTTGCGTTTGCTTTTCAAACTTTATTAATAATTGCCGTTAATTACTTATTGGCACCAAAATTAATAATAAAGAAAAAATACTTTGTCTTTATAGCAATTTCGTTGGGACTTATTATCACTCTTTCTTTCTTTTCTTCTGAATTTATACGATCTATAAATCCGCCAGAAATGAATATGCCAGAACGTCCATTTCCGCCAAATCGATCGCCAAGAAAGCCTATTCCTTCAGCATTTTTTATTCATGTTTTATTTTTAAGTATTTCGCTTATTATTGCTACTATCATAGAGATTTTAATAGAGAATAAGAAAAAGGAAGAAGCACTAATAATTAGCAAAACAGAAACTTTAGAAACGGAACTCAAACTTTTAAAATCGCAGATAAATCCACATTTCCTCTTTAATTCTCTTAATAATATATATGCATTATCTGCTGTAGATACACAAAAAACACAAGAAAGCATCATACATCTTTCTGATATGTTACGCTATGTTCTGTACGAGTGCGAAAGACCATTGGTGAGCATCAATAAAGAGGTTACTTATATAAATAATTTTATAAAGTTGTTTCTATTAAAAAGTAGTAAAAACTATCCTATTACTACCAACATAAACGTAGAAAATAATAATTTATTAATCGCTCCAATGCTATTAATTCCATTTGTTGAAAATGCATTTAAGCATAGTAATATCGAAAACATAAAAGAGTCTTTTATAAATATTACCCTAGAAACTACTAACAATAAAATAACCTTTAAAATAGCGAATAGCAAATCTAAAATCTCTACTCAAAAAGATGGTGTTGGAGGAATTGGAATTAAAAACGTTAAAAAAAGATTGTCTATATTATACCCAGAAAAGCATACTTTGCATATTTCTGATGATGATAATACCTTTACGGTAACACTAAATTTAATAAACGATGTATAGATGTCTAATAATAGACGATGAAGAATTAGCTAGAGCTTTAATAAAGAGTTATATTGATAAGTTAGACTTTTTAAAGCTTGTAGCATCTTTTGAAAGTCCGTTAGATGCTATGCAAATTTTAAAAGAAGAGGCTGTTGACCTTATCTTTCTAGATATCCAGATGCCAAACATAAAGGGAACTGACTTTGCTAAACTTATTCCAAAGAATACTAAGGTAATTTTCACAACTGCCTATTCTGAATATGCTTTAGAAGGTTTTGAGCTCGATGCCTTAGATTATTTATTAAAACCCATTAGTTTTGAGCGATTTCTTAAAGCTGTAAATAAACTCCAAGAACAAAACACTACTCATCCACTTGCTAATGATGAAAACAAAACCATTACTGTAAAGTCTGGCTACGATTTGTATAAATTAAAAGTTGATGATATCCTCTATATAGAAAGCGATAGTGAATATGTAAATTTCTATACTGCTGATAAAAAAATAATGAGTCTACAAAGTCTAAAGTCACTTGAGAAAATTTTAAACCCTTCCGTTTTTATTAGAGTTCATAGATCTTACCTTATCAATAAAAATAAAGTAACAGGACTAAAAGGACGGTTTTTAGTGATTTCTGAAGCAAATATTCCTATAAGTGACTTTAAATTTAATAGTGTGAAAAATCAATTATTTCCTTAACACATCACCCTAAAAATCAAATTATTACCTGTTTGTCTAAATTGGTCAACCAATTTTACTTACCTTTGGTTATCATATATTTCCTGTCTGGAGATATAACATATATATAAGTTTTTCCTTTGTTTTTATTCATTTATGGAGACTAACAGATATGAAGCTTTAATTATTAAAAAATAACCAACCAAAATGAAAAGACACACCACTTTAGGAGAGTTTATTGTAGAAAACCAAAAAGATTTCCCATATGCTAAAGGAGAATTGAGTGCCCTATTAAGTTCTATTAGATTAGCTGGAAAAATGGTAAACAAAGAGATTAACAAAGCTGGTTTATCTAATATCACTGGGAAAATAGGACATGAAAATGTTCAGGGGGAAGAGCAAGCAAAGCTCGATGTAATGGCAAATGATGTTTTTATAAGCACCTTACGAAACAGAGGTGAAATTTGCGGTATTGCATCCGAAGAAATGGAAGACTTTTTAGGTTTTAACGAAGAGATTCATAAAGAAGCAAAATACATTGTTCTTATTGATCCTTTGGATGGATCTTCAAATATTGATGTGGACATAACTGTAGGCACTATTTTCAGCATTTATCGTAGAGTTACTGAACCTGGAACTCCAGTAAATATAAAAGATTTTTTACAACCAGGAATCCATCAAGTTGCTGCAGGGTATTTAATTTATGGAACTTCCACTATGCTTGTTTACACCACTGGAAAAGGTGTAAATGGATTTACATATGATCCAGCAATTGGATCTTTCTTTTTATCTCACCCCCAGATTAAATTTCCTAATACAGGAAAAATCTATTCAGTAAATGAAGGAAACTATATTCATTTTCCACTTGGAATAAAAAAATATATCCGTTGGATACAGGAATTAAATGAAGAAGAAAGTAGACCATATACATCAAGATACACAGGATCTTTAGTTGCAGACTTCCATAGAAATATGCTTCTCGGAGGCGTGTATTTATATCCGCAAGGAACTACTGCTCCGAACGGTAAATTAAGACTTTTATACGAATGTAATCCTATGGCTTTTATTACAGAACAAGCTGGAGGGAAATCTACAAATGGGGAGAAACGCATTTTAGAAATTGAACCTACAGAGCTACATCAAAGAGTTCCTTTTTACTGCGGAAGCAAAACAATGGTTGAAAAAATAGAGTGGTTTCTATCAAATGAAAATGACTCATAAAATAGAAACATTGTATAAATTAATAGAAGGGAAAAATAATCTTCCCTCCTATTGATTCAAAAAAATATGTCTAACTATCACCTTAAAGATTTAGATCTTTAATAGATAAAAATTATGACCTCACGGCATTAATTGTGCTGATGGTATTTTTAATAGTATTTGTTATTGCTTTATAATCGTATTCATTTTTTTCATTACTGAAAATAAGGTTAGATCCCATTCCTACACAGCAAACACCAGCCTTAAACCATTTTTCTAAGTTTTCCTTTTCAGTAGAAACTCCTCCGGTAGGCATGATACGAGTCCATGGTTGAGGCCCTTTTATGGCTTTTACAAAATCAGCTCCGTAGATTGCCCCTGGAAAAAGCTTTATAATTTCACATCCCAATTCTTCAGCTACTGCAATTTCTGTAAGCGTTCCACAGCCAGGCATCCAAAGTACCTTTCTGCGGTTACAAACTTTAGCTATGTCTTCTCTAAGAACTGGAGTCACAATAAAGCTAGCTCCTATTTGCATGTATAGCGAAGCTGCGGCGGCATCTGTAATAGAACCTACTCCTAATAGCATCCCTGGAAGCTCTTCATTTGAAAATTTAATTAACTCCGAAAAAACCTCATGTGCATGAGTTCCTCGAGCTGTAAACTCCACCGCTCTTACACCTCCATCATAACACGCTTTTACAATTTTTTTTGCCGTTTCTATGTCTTTATTATAAAACAAAGGAACTACACCTGTATCGGTTATCTGTTGAGCTACTGCTGTACGATTTATATGTTTCATGTAAATACTAAATATTTATCTAGCAACTAAAGCTGCTTCATTTCCTGACATTAATTTTTCAACTTCAGCTACACTTACCAAATTATAATCTCCAGAAATTGAATGTTTTAAACAACATGCTGCGGCTGCAAAATCTATAGCATATTGGAAATTATTAGGTTTATCGAGTAACCCATAAATAAGTCCTCCCATAAAGGCATCTCCACTCCCAACACGATCTACTACTGGAATCACTTCTCTTAGAGTAGCAACATAAGCCTTATTTCTATCATACAGAACACCTCCTATTTTTTGATGTGATGCATTTACAGAATAACGGAGTGTGGTAGCCATTACTTTTATATTAGGGTAATGCTCCAAAAAGTGCATATATACTTCTGGCAGACTATTAATATCGCTATAATCAGGATTTAACTTTTCTAAGCCTGTCATTAAGCAAGCAGTATCTATATCTCCTAAAACGATATCACTATTTCTTAGTAATTCGGGCATTATTTCTTTTGGTTCCTTTCCGTATTTCCAGAGTTTGGATCTATAGTTTAAGTCACAAGAAACTTTTATGCCTCGTTTGTTGGCTGCTTTCACAGCTTCCAAACATACTTCAGCTGCATTTGCTGAAACACCTGGTGAAACACCACTCCAATGAAACCAATTAGCATCTTTAAAAACAGCATCCCAATTTATTTCACCTACAGAAATATTTCCAAAAGAAGAGTCATCTCTATCATATAAAACACTACTCCCTCTAGAAGAAGCGCCGGTTTCTAAATAATATACTCCCAGGCGCTTACCTTTTCTATCTATATAGCTAGTTCCAACATTCTTTTTCCTAACCTCTTCTAGCGCACGAGCACCAAGCTCGTTTGCAGGAATGCTGGTTACGAATTCTGTGGCTATATTAAAATTTGAAAGCGATACTGCAACATTAAATTCACTCCCCCCATAAGTGGCGAGAAAAGAATTAGCTTGTGAAAATCTCAAATGCCTTTCTGTTGATAACCGAAGCATGATTTCTCCAAATGTTACTACTTTCTTTACCATTCAAATTTGAATTTTATGATTAACTAAATGCTAACCCTCCGTTGATATCTATATTATTTCCTGTAAGGAAAGAAGACTCATCTGAAGCTAAATAAGCTACAAGATCTGCTACTTCTTTTGCTTCTCCTTCCCTTCTTAATGGAGTTCCCCCCGCAACTTTAGTTCTCACTTCATCTTTTGTAAAATCATCATGGAATTTGGTTGCGATCATACCTGGAGTAAGTGCATTTACACGGATTCCTTGTGGTCCAAATTCTTTAGCTAAAGATCTTGTATATGTCATAACTGCTCCTTTAGATGCTGCATACAATCCAGCTCCAGGACCTCCTCCATCACGTGCTGCTTGTGAAGAAAAGTTTACTATCGACCCACCTTCTCCCATTAGAGGTTTAAAAGCTTTTGTTACTAAAAATACAGATTTAAAGTTTACATCCATCAATAAGTTATAAAAATCAAGATCCATTTCTTCGATTGTTTTACGAGCAAAAAGCCCTCCAGCAACATTTACTAAAACATCTACTTTAGATCCGAATGCTTTTTTTGTTTCAGCTACTAAATTATCAATGTCGCTTTGCTTTGTAGCATCCGCATAAACACTAATAGCTTCTCCTCCATCTTTTTTAATCAAATTAACTGTTTCCGCAGCTCCTTTTTCATCGTCAAAATAATTTACAACTACTTTTGCTCCTTGCTTTGCTAGATTTAAAGAAATTGCTTGTCCTATGTCTCTAGCTCCTCCAGTTACTACTGCTACTTTTCCTTCGAATTTTTTCATTTTTCTATTTATTTATTATTTATCATTTAACTTCTACTGGCTTGATTGTTGGTATTAGAACATAAACTGATACCAAGGCTAGCGGAGCCAAAACCGCTATTAATATAAATGCTGGGGTATACGATTCTAGTGTTATTTGAGGAACAAGCCAGTTCATTATAATTACTGAAACTGCAGCTATTGTTCCTGCTAAACCTGCAAGGGTTCCTACAGATGGGCCACTAAATAAATCACTTGAAATTGTTTGGATATTTCCAATTGCAAATTGAAATCCGAATAGTACTACTCCTACTACATATATAAATGTCATTGGGTTTTCTCCTGAAACTAAAAATATGATTCCTAATAACCCTAAAAATATTAATGAAGCCCCTATTGTAATAGCTATTTTTCTTGCTGCGTCAACAGATTTTGTTTGCATTAATTTCCCACAAAACCATCCTCCTAAAATACTTCCAGCCATTCCTCCTAAGTAAGAAATCCATAATGTTGCTCCAATCTGTTCGATACTAAAGCCATATTTAGAATTTAAATATATTGGCATCCAACCAACAAACAACCACCAGATAGGCTCTATAAAGAATCTAGTTGCCAATACTCCCCAAGCTTCTTTATGCTTTAAAATATTAGCTACACTTAAACCCTTTTCTTTAGGAGCATCTTCAAGCTCGTCTTTTTTTATTCGGTCATTGAGGATGAGATTGCGTTCTTCTTCGGTAATCCATGAATGTTTTTCTGGTGTTGCTTTATTGATAAATAACCATGGTATTACCCAAAGCAATCCGATGACTCCCAAAATTATAAACGTAGTTCTCCATCCAAATGAACTATATAAAACTGCAATTAAAGCTGGAGCAATAACACTCCCTAAGGAAGCTCCTGCATTGAAAATACCTTGTGCTATAGCTCTTTCTTTTACAGGAAACCACTCTCCATTGCTCTTTACAGCTCCCGGCCAGTTTCCAGCCTCTCCTAGTCCTAAGAAACCTCTTACGATTGACAATGAAACTAAACCTTTAGCAAATGCGTGTAATACTGCAGAAAGTGACCAAACAACAATAGAAACTGTGAATCCTAGTCGTGTCCCTATTTTATCATATAATTTTCCAGATAGAAATTTTCCTGCAGCATAGGTTATCATAAAAACATTAAGCATTACTGCATAATCTGATTCGTCCATACCTAAGTCTTTCCCCATCTCTGGCCACATGACTCCAAATGCAGTACGATCGATGTAATTAATTACCGTGGCTAGACCTATTAAAGCAATAATCCACCATCTTAATCCTTTAACTTTCATATGTTTTTCAATTAAGTCGATTATTCTTAAAAACTGGGCAATACTTTCTACTCAAGCCTGATTTATAAAATCATACTCGACAAAATAAGTAATGCTATTTTTAGGAAAATAGGGAGTCTGAAACGACTTATATTTCCTTATTAAATAATCAATGTTTAAATTTTATTTCTTTTTTTTAACGAGATTGTGCGATCTCAGTATTTCCAGTTACATCTATATTGTAACAATATTGATACAGGCTTTTAAAATGAACCTTCATTTTTTCTTTAGCCAATTTTGGATCCTTATTCTTTATAGCCTCATATATCTCTTTATGTTCTTTAATTCCTATAATTGCCTGATTATCATCACAGACATGATACTTTTCAAAATTGGTAATTATCTCTGGTGTAATAATTAACATAAAAGTATTCATGGTACGGTTTCCGCTAGCTTTTGCTATGGCCAGATGGAATAACAAATCTTCTTGTACTGCATCTTTACCATTTAATACTTTCTCTTCAAAAGCATCCAAAGCATCTTTCATCTTCACCAATTGATCTTCAGTTCTCCTTAAAGCTGCTAACCTAACAGTTTTTAATTCCAAAAGAATTCTAGTCTCTACCAACGATTTAAAATCTGGATTATCTAGACTTAAAATATCAGAAATCATCCCATTTAAAGCAATAATACCGATATTGGCAACAAAAGTCCCACTTTGCGGAATCGACTTCAATAAACCATAAAACTCTAAAGTTTGAATAGCTTCTCGTAAGTTATTTCTACTCACCCCAAACTTTTCTGCCATCATTCTTTCTGAAGGCAATTTATCTCCAGGCTCTAGGTTTTTATAATTTATTAGTTCTCGGATCTTAGAAATTATTTCATTCCTAACATCTTGATTTTCGATTTTATTTAAAGCTTCAATTTTCATTGTAAATACGTTAAATTATAAAACGTAAAATTGGTTAACCAGTTTGAGTTATCAAATTTATAAAAATAAAGTTTAACAAAAAACTATAATCATTAATAATTATATACTATTTCCTCACTAAACTAGCCTTAGTTTTATCAATTTGATATTGATATTTGCCGGCCCCCAACCGGCAAATACCAAAAAGCACTAACTAAAATAACAAATCTACCTCATAACAATTATCATATAAAAAACTATTAACTTGGCGGGTAACATAGTAATAGTTTCGATTCTATTTTAGATTTAAAAATAACTTCTCCTATTGCTACCGACATAAAAAACTCATCTCCTTGGCGGTAAGCAAATTCTTTACCATTACAGTAAATTATTCCTTCACCAGAATATATTACTACTACATAGAAATTTTCTTGCTGTTTAATGGAATATTCTCCATTAAGGCATAATTTACTAAGACCAAAACAATTAGTATGCGCATCGTTAAAGATTGTACTAAAAGTATATTCATCTGAAGTATCTATTGCTCTAGGAGCAACTTTCCATTGATTAAGAGCCTCCTCATATGTATAGCCATCATAATGAAAACAATCTAGCATTTTTTGTTCACCTACTCCTTGATGAATCAACTCATCTGATATCTCCAATCCGGTAGGAGTAATTCGTTCTACACGCATTGTATAATCTGTTGGCTCCTGTACTTCCATTAAGAAACATCCACTCCCAATAGCATGTGGAACACCTCCATATATCATAAAAGCATCTCCTGGTTTTACCTCAATCCTGTGTAAACTATTAAGCATGCCTTCTATGTCTTGACTTAAAAAAAGTTTTTCCCATTTTTCTCTGGTTATTCCTTTTTTAAATCCCATATACACAACGCTTTTCTCCCCGTCTATTTCTCTGGTATTTAAAACATACCAAGACTCTGTTTTACCATACGATGAAGAAAGTACATTTTTAGCATAATTCTTATCTGGATGAACTTGAATGGTAAGACGTTCACGAGAATCTAGCATTTTTATTAATACTCCAGTAGAGTCAAATTTTTTAATAAAATCTTTCCCTAAGAAAAGCTCTTTATCTGAATCGATAATATCCTTGAGAGATATAATACCATTATCGGTTTCGATTTCAGAAAGTCCTTCCCCTTCTGGTCTATTATTTCCCCTAGCAGTTATGGTAGACATAATCCATTCTTCTGGAAAACTGTTATCAACCTGCTGCTTTTCTTCCTTCCATTTATCAATTAAAGCACCTCCAGAATAAGTACGCCACACCCTATTTGTTGACTGCTTTAGTGGCATTTTTGCATATTTCTGTAAATCCTTATTATTCATGTTTATTTTATTAATTCAATTACTCCTTTGATTCCTGTGATAGAAGTAAAAATTGCAAAGATCAAAATGACCGTTAATATTATATTTGATTTAATACCTGCTTTATAAACTCCCATTAAGTCTTTTCTATTTACGAGATAAAAAATTCCAAGAACAGTTAGTGGTAAAATGATTGCGTTTAACGCTTGTGAAAGTATCATCACAAATACTGGGCGACCATTAAATATAGGAACCACCAACCCCAATAAAGAGATTAAAAAAACAATAATTCTATATTTCGGTAAACTCATATCCCTTTCAGACTCATTATAATCACAAATTAACCATGGTAACATTAATATGTTAGGAAATTGTGATGAAACACCAGCCGCTATGATTCCAATTGCAAAAATAGACGAGGCTAAACCACCAGCTAAAGGTTCTAATAATTCAATCATTTGTGAAGCTTCAGATAGTTGTATTCCTTCTTTATATAAAGTCCCTGCCGCAGCTGCCATGATAGATCCACTTATTAAAAACATTAAAGTAGCTGAAAAACTGGCATCATTCTTTTGCTTCTTTAAATCTCCTACTGTCCAACCTGCTTCTTTAACCAAAGTTGTTCTAATTATAAATAAACCTGAAAACACCGTTGTTCCTATTAAAGATGCAATTACAAGTAACGGACTTCCGCTTTCATTAATTGTTTCTGGAACGTTTGGTATAAGTCCTTTTAAAATAGCTATTGGCGGAGGCATCATAATAAAAAAATTAATTAAAAAACTCGCCGACATTATAGCTACAATTACTGCTAATGCTCTTTCAAAAAATTGGGTTTTACCATTCCAAAATATGTAATAAACCAAAGAAATAAAGAACAGTGCAAAATAAATTGGAGATATACCACCAGTAATCACACTTTTTGACCACTCGTAACATATATCTGCTACTATTCCCATTACGCCCATAACACTCCCACAAACACCAACTGTTAAGGCTATGATGAAAAAAATACCGAATCCCGGGTGTATATGGTTTTTAAATGCTTGTAAAGCAGTCTCTCCAGTAACAAGCGTATATTTACCATATAAATTAATCATGAAATAAGTAGTTAAACAAGACGCTACAATGGTCCAAAGCAAAGACATTCCATAAACAGCTCCAGCATTCGCCATTGCTGTAACACTCCCTGTACCTATATTGAGTCCCAGTAAAAATATCCCTGGTAAGAATAATGCAATATAATTGGACAGCTTAGAGCGCCATGATTTTTTATTATGTACCATGCTTTTATTTTCTGAAATTAGTAGTTAAAAAAGGGTAATCATCCTTATTTTTAGTTGAGTATAAATACTCAGTAATGATAGAAACGGCAACCCATTTCTATATTAATCTTGAAAATTTAGAATTCATTACCCTTTTAACTTCTAGTAACATAACAAACTAACTCAAAATCAATTATAACAACTAGACACTTATTAATACCCTGGATTCTGAGGCAATAAATTAGGATTTCTTTCTAACTCATCTTCTGGCAATGGTAATAAGTAATCATCAGCAGTAAAAAACGGTTTTGCTCCTTCTAATCCTGATGCACTAAATGCCTCATCTCCTAATTGTCTTCTTACTATATCATACCATCTTTTACCTTCGAAAGCAAGTTCTAATCTACGCTCTTCCATTATATCGTCAATGGTAACTGTTCCTGTAAGATCTGCTGGTACAGCACTCGCTGGAAACACATACTGAATGTCAGCTCCAGTTTTTGTAGCTCCACCCATTCTTGCTCTACTTCTTACTTGATTTATATAATTTAAAGCAGCGCCATTATCTCCTAATTCTACAGCAGCTTCAGCGGCAATTAATAATACTTCAGCATAACGAATCATTGAATAATTATGACTTGTTGCTCTAGCATTTGCTCGTGCATATTCCCCAGGATAACGCATGTATTTTGCTATATAAGGATTGTTTTTAGCAAACTGGTGACCACTAATATCAAATTGAGTGTAATCTACAACAGTACCACCAATAGACGCTTCATCATCTAAACTAACTGCTCTTCTGTAGTCTCCGCTATCCCATGTTGTATACACTTCAAGTGTTGGCACTGCAACAGACCATCCTCCACCGTCATTTCTATCATCCCCACGAATACCTGTCATCGGTGCTGTTTGGTCATAGGCATTATTTTCAGCCTCAAAATTATTATAATCTAAAGCAAATATTGGCTCTGGAGAAGCATCTATAACTTCTGCATTAAATAAATTTTGAAAGTTAGGGTCTAATGAATATGTACCACTTTTTATAACTTTTGTAGCATAATCGTATGCACTCTGAAAATCTGCCGTATTACTTGTTCCTGCTCTTGTTAGATACACTAAAGCTAAGTAAGACGAAGCAGCTCCTTGAGAAGGTATTGCTGCAGATGCTGTATTTTTTGGCAGCCAAGTTTCCGCATATTCTAAGTCGGCAATAATTTTCTCATATACTTCTGCAACTGAAGATTTTTCAATATTAGAAGTAGCATCTACATCTGTTATTGGCTCGTCAATGTATGGAACCTCACCAAACAATCTAACCAAATGGAAGTAATAAAATGCTCTTGCAAAGTAAGCCTGAGCTGTTATCGGATTTTTTATAGCATCTGAAGCGTCTACATCTTCAGCTCCAGCAATCGCTAAATTAGCAGCTGCAATTCCTTGATATGCTTTTGGCCAAAATTCAATCAACATTCCGTTATTAGCTAATGTTGTGAATTCATTCATTTCTACTCGTCTAGTTTCATTAGAAGCTAGACTTACCATATCTGATCTTAACATTAAGGCTATGGAAAGTTTTCTTCCCCAAAATGTTTCGTTGATAGCATGCGTAAGCGAACCATCTACCGCTGCTTGAATATCACTTGGCGATGCAAAAAATCCTTCAGGAGCTAAAATCCCTACAGGCTCTTCTTCTAAATCTGAACACCCTATCATTGATATTCCCATTAATAATAAAAGTATATATCTATATGTTTTCATTGTATTCTTTTTTTATGATTAAAATTTCACGCTAAGGCTCATATTAACAGATCTTACAGTAGGATAGTTTCCAAAATCGAATCCCTGTGCCGTATTCGATGAGAAATTATTACTTCCTTCTGAACCAACATAATTTACTTCTGGATCTAAACCAGAGTAACTAGTAAAAGTCAACAAATTCTGTACACTAAGAGATAATCTGAAGTTTTCCATTCCTAGTTTTTCTACTAAACTAGATGGGAAATTATATCCTATAGCTAAATTCTTCAATCTTACGTAACTACCATCCTCTACAAATCGAGAAGATATTTCTCTGTTACTATTATTTCCAACTCTTGGCACATCTGTATTGGTATTACTAGGTGTCCAAGCATTGTTGTAATTATCTTGAGTTGTATTGGCATCTCCATTAGATAATTGTACGTTCGTCATATTAAAAATCTCTCCTCCTTGAGAACCTTGAAAAAAGATATTCAAATCGATATTTTTATATGAGAATGTATTTGTGAAACCCCAAGTGAAATCTGGATTTGGATCACCAATAGTTGTTCTATCAGCTTCAGTAATGTCTCCACTATCATCTATATCTGCAAATAATGGATCTCCTGCTACACCTCCGTTTAAAGTAGCTGTACCTTCTGGTGCAGTTCCACCTTGATAAACTCCAGCATAATCATAACCCCAGAATAAACCTACAGATTCTCCTTCTCTTAACACATAACTTCTATCATGAGAAAAATATGATGGAGCTGCATTTCCGAAGTAATCTAAACCTCCAACTAAGCTAACAACTTCGTTATTGTTAAATGCGATATTAAAATCTGTTCTCCACTGAAAGTTTTCATTAGAAATATTAATCGTGTTTAAAGAAACCTCAACACCATTATTATTAATCTCACCAACATTTGTTAGAATTTCATCATCTAAATAACCCGTATATTCTGGTAAGGCATTATTAATTAAAATTAAATCTTTGGTATCAATGTCATAATAATCTACGGAAAGATTTAATCTGTTGCTAAAAAGTCCTAAATCAATACCGAAGTTAGTTTGGTACGAAGACTCCCATTTTAAGTTTGGATTCGCAGGACGATCTGGAGTAACTGCACTAACAGTTTGCCCGTTGCTAGACGCATAAATTCCTTGTATTCTAGCTAAAGACTCGTAAGCACCAATAGACGGGTTACCCGTAACACCATAACTAGCTCTTAATTTTAAATTGGTTATAGTCTGGCTATCTTCCAAAAAGCTTTCATTAGAAATTTTCCATCCTAAAGCCCCTGATGGGAAAACAGCATACTTCTCGTTCTCAGCAAAGTTTGATGCACCATCTCGTCTAACTGTAGCCGTGATTAAATATCTATCATCAAAGTCATAGTTTAAACGTCCAAACTGAGATTGAATTTCAACTTCAGAAATAGAAGAGTCTGGCTGTAAAACATTTGTTGCTGAACCAAAACCATAATAAGAAAAACTATCAGAAAGAAATCCTGTTGCTTCCATATAGCTATATTCGGAAACCGATTTTTGGTAAGAATAACCTCCTAATAAAGTTAAGCTCCCTTTCCCTATTTCTGCTTTATATGTTAAATAATTCTCACTTAATAATGTAGTATTTTTATTATTCTGAATAGATGCTCTTCCATCGTTACCTGCAGAAGTAATTTTTAAAGTTGAAGGAGAGAAAATACCTCTTGTTCTATTTTCTGTACTAAAACCAAATGTTGATTTAAAAGAAAGGTTATTTAAAATATCATAACCCGCATATAAATTCGCTCTAAATTTATCTGTTTTAAGCTCATCTATACGCTCTGTAGCAACTGCATATGGATTATCCACAGGATCTCCAATAGAGTTTCCTGCATTATAAGTACCATCAGCATCGTAAACTGGCTGATCTGGAGCATATCTTAAAGCTAGCGTTATAACGTCATCTCCCCCTGCAGAAACAGAACCATCGGATTGTGTAGCAGCTCCATTTTTCTCTTCTCTACTACCAAAAAGATTCATTCCTAAGTTTAATTTGTCTGTTACATTCGCATCAACATTAGATAAGAATGTCAATTTCTCAAAATCAGAATTAATTAAAACCCCTTCCTGTTGGAAGTAATTTGTAGATGCATAGAAGTTAATATTATCTGAACCTCCAGAAACAGAAAGTTGATACGTTTCTGTACTTCCAGTTCTATATATCAAATCTTGCCAATCTGTATCCGCTGGCCCTTGAGAATAAGCACTTGTGCTTTGCGTATTAGCTCTAATATCGTTTTGGTAATTGGCAAACTCATCTGCATTTAATAAGTCTATTTCATTAGCAGTATTCTGCATAACGTAAGACGTATTAAACTCCACATTTATTTTACCACTTCTACCCTTTTTAGTAGTTACTAGAATTACACCATTAGAACCTCTAGAACCGTATATAGCTGTTGCCGATGCATCTTTTAAAACTTCCATAGAAGCTATATCTGTAGCTTGAGGCATCGAAGCTCCTACAAATCCATCTACAACAATAAGCGGATTACTACTAGCATTTATAGATGTATTACCTCTAATTTTTATACTGATAGGTGCTCCAGGCTCACCTCCATTATTAGACTGAACAACAACACCCGCGGCACGTCCTTGAAGCGCTTCTTCCGCATTACCAGTAGGGAATGCAGTTAACTCTTCTGACTTTACTGAAGACACAGCTCCCGTAATGTCACTCTTTTTTTGAGATCCATACCCTACAATAACTACCTCATCAAGCTCTTCTAAATCTTGCTCTAATGCAATATCAATAGTTTCTTGACCTGAAATTGTTACGGTTTGCTCAATAAAACCAATAAAGCTAAAAGAAACTTTATCTCCATTTTTTATGTTTATTGAGTAATTACCGTCAAAATCGGTAACAACCCCATTTCTACTATTAGCAACTAGTACATTTACTCCAGGAATTGGAACTCCATCTGATTTGGATACAACTGTACCACTTAGTAAATATGTATCTTGTGCTATACCTGAATAATGACATACAATCATTATCAAAAATATAGTTAACATCTTGAATTTCATAAGTTTATAATATTTAGTTAGTTTTAAATTTTAACAAATAATCCCTAGGGATAACTTAGTATCCTATTCACTATTTACTTAAATGTAATTGGTGTATTAACTTTTGAAGTTACTTATGAAAATATGTATCTTTGTAACTTCAAATTACTTATTAAGTAATTGCATGTTTAAATTTACTTCTTAACGAAGTTTTACAAAAAGGATAGGTGTGCGCCTGTCCTTTTTTTTTGGTGCTAAAATAAATTTTTCATGTTGAGCTTGTTTTCATAATTTTCAATTAATCATAATTGGTTTACCAAATTGGTTTACCAAATATATGTTATTTAAATGTTAACTAAAAATGTTTTTGGTAAAATATTGTAGTTAAAAATGCTTTTTTAACAAAAAACTGCACTCAAAATAATCAGTTAGACAATAGCGTGACTTTTATTCCATAAAATCTTCTCTAATAGGACTAAAAACATCTATTAGCACTCCTTCCTCTTTACAAATAGCTCCGTGCATTTCGTGTGGTGGAATGTAAAAAGAATCCCCTCCTTCCATCAATTTTGTTTCTCCGTCAATAGTAAGTTCGAACTTTCCACTCACTACATAGGTAACTTGAGAGTGATAATGCTCATGCATGGAACCTACACCACCTTTATCAAAGTGAACTTTTACAAGCATGATTTTATCATCATAGCCCATAATTTTTCTTTTCACTCCTTCAGCAACTTGCTCCCATTCCATTTCAGCTCCTTTGATAAATTTGTCGCTTGTTCCGAATGTTTTTTCCATTTTTTATTTACTTTTTATTTAATTAATAGGTAATAAGGCCCTTTCCAACTAAGGTCAGTTCCGTTTATTTTTATTGAATGTTTTTCTTTTACTTCAGCATCATTATTTGCTATAGCCAAAACTACTATCTTATCTGTAATTGTTCTTATTTTTACCACAGTATATGCTTTATCGGATGGTAAAACTTCAATAGCTTTTATACTACTAAAAGCATTACTAGCTTTTTCAGTAACGGCATTATAACCACCATGCTTTTCTATAACTGAAGCAAAAATAGCGTTATCTGTGTTATTCTTTCTGATAACAAAACCTGGATCTCTTCGTAAATTAAATTCTGGATCTTTTGCTCCTAAACGAGTAAAAAACAATTTTTCTTTTTCTGAAGTTGAACTCGTAAGTGTATAAAATTTATTATTTGACAACCAACTAAAGCTAGCTGTTTCTTTATTGCTACTTCCAGAAGCCTCTTTATACAGGTGTTGATATCCATTATCTGTTCCAAAAGGAGTCAAACTAGAAAAACTATCCATTTTAAAATCTGTACTTATTATTTGTCCAAAGAAATAGTATGGTAAATCAAATTGATGTTTCTCTTCTGATGAAACTTTAAATATGTCTATTGTCAGTGGATTTTCAATGCCATCTATATTCACCAATGCCATTGTTCTATGAAGCTTTGTTCCTTGATATGCATTGCTATCTTTTACACTGACGATCTGGATGTTATCATTTGAAAAATCTGAAAAATATTTTAACGGGTTATACTTACTTCCCGTTCCATAATCTCCATTAAAATGCGATTTTTCATCTTGAACAATAGTATTATGAGCTATTGTTTGTTTTGCCCAAGTAGTATTCTCCTTTAAATACCCTCCTCCATTCTTCTGATCTATGTTTACAAAACGAGCCAAGCCGTAATCCTGAATTATCTCATCTCCATCTGAATATAATGAAAAAGAAAGCTTGTCGTAATGCCCATGACTACTTCCTTGAGATGTATATTTAACAACCAAAGACATTGGTGTTTTTGATTGTAGAGGTCTCAATATTGATATTCCCCCTTGATTTCCTTTAGGACCGTCTAATAATTCTATAGATTTCCTAATTGAAGATGTAAAATCACCTTCAGCAACACCTTTAGCCACAGCTAATCCCGCAGAACTCAATGTTACAGATTGCTGTTTTTTGGCAATCTCTAAAAGTGACGGATCTTGATCTCCATAATAATATGCAATATCAACAGCATTAATCATAGCTCCTGTATAATAAGACATTCCTTTTTGAGCATCATTTAAAGGGAAGAAATCCCCTTCTGAATCTGTTAATTGCACCAAAGCACTCACGGCTTTAATCAACACATTATCTTTAAATTTAAAGATATCTTTATCCCAACCTGTATTATAAAGCCCTTCAGCAAAAACCATAAATGGATACATGGCATAACGTTGGTAATATGGTCCTTCTGTATAATATCCTGAAGGAGAAAAAGCCTCGTAAAGATTTGCCATAAATCCAGCTTTTCCACCAGCATCAAAAATCGTTCCCCCGTCATTATCCTTCTCTGATAAGTCTAAATTTTCAGTATCCAATCCATAAAGCGCTCTGTTTACCAAGGTAGTATCACGCATTGCTAATCCGATCATTCCTACAGCTGCATTTCCCCATGTACTATGATTGTGAATACGATTAAAAAATTTAGGGTTTTCAATTGATAAGAAGTCAGCAAAAGGAATAAAAAGTTCAGATTCTAAATAATCTCTGTCCTCTTCAGATAACCAATCATAAATACTATCATACGCCTGACTCATATATACTAACCAATTGGCATCATTTAAACATTGCCAGAAAATCTTCCCTCTAGAATAAGACCTTTCCTCTGGATGCAATGGTAGTCCTTTATAAATTTTAGCATATTCAAAAAGTACGTCTTTCGTAAACTCTGCATACTTTTTATCGCCTAGAATTTGAAATAATACTCCCGCTTTCTGAAGGATATAAAAGTTCTTCTTATGACGTTCATGTGTATATCCTCCAGCCATATCTTTAGGGATTGGCACATGAATTCCTGTAGCCATATCTGCATCGACTTCTTCCTTAGTCTCTTTTAACGTAGCATCGAACAAAGGTAGATTCCCTAATTCCTTTTTAATAGAAGCTACTCCTTGTTTTGTTAATATTAAACTAGGATGCTCTTCCGTAGAAAATTGCTTTTGAGCATATATGCAATTAGAAAAAACTACACATATTAATACTATTAAAAAGTTGTTATTTACCTTCTTCATATTATAAGTTTTCTTTTATCAAGCCGATGTTTTTCCCATCTGTAGCTTGATTATTAAGCTTTGATTCTTTAGATACTATATATGAATCTGTAAATACTGGAGCAACATCATAAAGTTCCTCCATGTTATATTTTTGATCTCCTGTTATTATTGGTTTAGGCGTGTTATGAAAGTTTATATTAGAAATATCTACTATCGGCTCTCCAACTACCAAATGCGCCTTTAAAGTCTTAGAATCTGAGAAAATACTATTCTTCATATCCACAACCTGCACGCCATATAACGAAACTGCTGCATCTTGAGTATTTCTTTTTCCCTTCCCTACATTATCAAAAACACAATGATCTAACTCCAAAAATGGTCCGAAAGTACTTTCATCTTTTCCTCCTCTGTATAAGTTTAATGCAACCCCTTCAATATTAGAATATAAATTATTCTTTATTATTACGTATTCCGCATTATAAATTCCAATATCTTCAGTTTCCTTATTTAGTGAGATTACATCACCAGTAATTTTATTGAAGTTAGAGTTTTTAATACTAATGGTGTCTGCAAATGTATTTTTATACACTTTTATAGCATCAAAAGAATGGTTTACATCAAGATTTATAAAGCTACAGTTATCTACAAAAAGCTTGTAATTGTCATTCATAGAATACTTACTCGTAGTAATAACTGAATTTCCTGTTCTATCTGGTGCATTCTTCCCGTCAAATACAATTCCTGCTACAGATAGCTTACCTCCGTTGGCAATTTCAAAAACATTTTTCTTTTCGAATAAGATTGTTGCCTTCTGATTTTCATCTCCAATAAAGCTTAATGGCTTCTCAATCGTTATAGTTTTTGTTAATTGATAAGGAGCTGTAGATTCTAATTGAAGAATATCCCCCGCTTTTGCATTTACAACTGCTTCATTAAGGGTATTTAATCCAGGTTTTACTTTAATTACCTCACCACTAGATAACGCAGGTTCCGCATCTTTCTTGCTATACCAAGCTACTCCAGTTGTTTTCTTTGATGGAATTGAATCTCCTATGGTAGCACCAGCTTTTAAATCTGCGGAAGCAGTAAACAATCCGTTTTCATCTTTTATTAATTCTAATTTTTTCTGAACAAATCCACCTTCTGTTAGTGGTTTTACATTAGGACTGATAATGTTATTATCAAATGAAATCCCAGAAATATCATCATAAACAGTAAACAACTGATCCTGTTTTTCATTATAAAAGATATTATTCGCTATCACAGAATTTATAGGTGTTGCACTTCGTTCTTCATCGCTCCCCGCGCATAACTGAATATGGTCTGAATTTATAAATGTATTATTTTCTACTCGTGCATCTTCCACTTGGAAGTATCTATTTATTGGAGAATTTGGAACGCCATTCATCATCACAAAAGCACCTCTAAAACGATATCCTGTAATACCATCTAGATAATTATTAATAACTGTTTGCTGACCGTTAATTACTCGTATCCCCCCAGTATTAGGCTTTCTATTACCTAAGAAAACATTTCCCTCTACCCATGTCTCATTTCCATGTCTCATGGTTAATGTTCCTTTACACTCATAAAAAATATTATTCTTAAAGGTATTCTGACAAGACTTATTTGAGATAATTTCAAGCTCCCCACTACATCTATCAAAATAGTTAGATGCTACTAATGTTTTGGAATTGGTTAACGAATAATGACTTGTTCCTATACGTAACGTCTCTCCCCCATTAGAACCTAAAGTAGGCCTTGGACCGAAATAATTATGATCTATTTTATGATTATTCTCACGACTTTCCTCTGTATTTAATCTAACAGTCATCGTCACTCCTCTATTTCTCTTCCCTGATAAATGATTGTGATCTATTCTGTTATTCTTTCCATAAATTGCTACCCAAGTATCTGGCTCATGCCTTTCTGGATTACTAAAATTATCTATCACACACTGGGTGAGTCTACTATTATTTGCAAGATGATCGTTATCTTTTTTAAAAGAAATAACTTCATTTGTTGGAGTAAAACCATTTTTAAAAACCAAACCTTCAACAACAAGGTATTCTCCTGCTATTCTAAGGTTAGAGTTTCCCGTAAAAATTACTTTTCCTTTTTCTTCTGCTCGTAATGTAATTAAACTATCTACTTTCCCTTGAGCTTCAAAAAGTAATTCTGAATCTTCCCAGATCCCATTAGCTAATATTAAAGTGTCTCCAGGTTTAACATTACTCAACGCACTATTCAGTTCTTCTACATTTTTAATAGTAGCTACTTCTGTTTTTGGAACACAACAGAACATTGTAAATCCTATTAATACTAAGTATAAAGTTTTAAAGTTTTTCATAAAATAAATTGGTTTACCACTTTGGTTGACCAAATATATGAATAATTAAATTTTATCCAAATTAATTAACGATAAAATAAAAAATAGCCTAATAAAATACCAATTACTCACTCTGCTTCTTAACTTTTAGACCCCCTCGCAAATGAAGCGCATAAAAAAGGCTGCCAATATTGGCAGCCTGGTGTGGTTATTAAAGACTATAAGTAATTATTCTAATTTTAAAAGTTCTATTTTTCGCTTAATCAACATTTGGATATATTTTCTTAGCTGCATACGATCTATTTGTGCACTCTCTATGTAAGCTTGATTATATGCTTTTTTTGCTGAAGAATAATCATCAAGCTTTTTATAAACGTCTCCTAGTAAACTAGTAATATTAACTCGTTCTAAAATAGGCATATTTGTATCTGTTAACGATTGAATTATCCATTTCTTAGATTCCTCATTTTGCTCTTTAGTTATCTTATTTCCTCCTGCTTCATACATTACTTGTGCAGAGCGAGCGAGACTCATAGGAGATAATTGATCACCTTGAAGCTTAAAATACTGGTTCTTTAATGAGATATATTTATCTACATCTTTATCTTTAAAAAGCGCATAAATAGCATCACAATTAGTTTTAGATAGTTCATATTGATTACCATTATTTCCTTCAATTGTATTATACGCAAGCTTCATATCTCCATTTATACGTTCCAAAGGAATCATATAATCTTTATCTCCATTCTTTGCAAGTCCTTCCGCTAATTCTGTGTTGTATTGAATAACATAAAACGCTACAGGTTCACCCACCTCTTCAAGATAACCCTCCATATGATCAACTATGTATTCCATAATTTTATCATTCATCCCTTCAGGCTTATGGAATTTTTTAATGATTACATAATCTTCTTTATTTACTAGTCCATCTCCTTGAGTCATCTTAACATCGATGTAATCGTTGAACACTCGATCTACTCTTACTACCCATTTCTTTTTGTTAATTCCTTCCTGAAGTGTTACAAATGCAGGAGCTTTACTTAAAAGTTCTGCCATTACTTCAAGATTTTCATCATCTTTTTGATATTCCTCATAAATCTCCTCAAAACTCTTAACATCTCCAGTTACTGTTTGCGCCATCTGAAACATATTATCGATATCTAAAGAACCACTAACCTTAGACAAAGCGTTTTCATTAGCATCAACAAACATAAGAGTTGGCATAGATGTAATTTTGTTTTCTTTTACAAGTTGAGAATTAATTTCATTCTCAACATCTACTTTTACAGAAACAAAATTTTCGTTAAAAAAAGCTCCTAATTTCTCATCCACATATACATTTTTATCCATCATTTTACAAGGAGCACACCAATCAGCATAAAAATCAATAAATAAAGGGACATCCCTTTTTTCAGCCTCAGCTAAAGCTTCTTTATAGGTTCCTTCAAAAAAGCTTACACCTTGGGCCTGTACTTTATTTATAGCTATTACGGCTACAAATATTAATGTTATATATAATCGATTAATTTTCATTTTAAATTATTTTTTATTCAAATATTCATTATTACTCTACAGTGATGGTTATCGCATCTTTAACGACTTCATAATAATCACCTGTATTATGAATTCCTACACTTACAATATAATTTCCGGGAGCAGTATCTGTACTTAAAGGATATACTATCTGTCCTAATCCTTGTACAGAAACTTGTTCTGAGAAATATTCTACCGCTGCTTCATCTAATTCTTCTGATCTAACTTCTGCTATAGAAAATGATAATGGTTCTGTTCCTAGAACTCCACTTATTTTTTGAGAAACCCACGGGGATTCATTCTCAATCCTTAAGGCATCTAATCTTGGATCTAGCTCTAAGCGAATTGTCATTGTGTTTGGCAAGTATTCTGCATTCTCAACATCTAAAAACCCAACTTCTTTATCGCAACCTACATTTATAAGCCCTATAAAGACTATCAGTATATATATAATTGATTTTTTCATCGAAATTGTAATTTTAAAGTTTATCAATAATGTAATCGTAATGCATAGAATGTACTACCCCATTTGATGGATGAATATCTGCTGAAGCTATTTGAGCATCTCGAACTGTATTTCCATCCGCAGAATTAAATTTTACAAATACAGGACCAACCCCATATACTGGATCTATCTCTTCTTCTGTAAAAAGTTGAATCTCTGCATTTCCAATAGAAGTAATAAACACCCCTCCATCTTGCCTTGCCGGAATATCATCTCGCATATAAACATCTGTGAATACATGGTTTAATAATATTTCTTTACAGACTTCAGGATCTGTTTCTGCAATCGTCTCTAAATTCTGATTGTACAGCCATCTTCTGATAGAATGAGATGTTAATCCCATAAACATAATTTCATCATAATCAGGATCTTCACCACTAAATAAATTAGTTAAACCAGCATGATCTATCATCTCTACTGTTAAATCCCAGTTATAATCATCTGTAAGTAGATATTCATAAATGGTTTTATCCTCTAAGTCTCCGTTTGCAACTCCACTATCTATAAGGTTATTTTTTGTACAACTTAAGCACATAGTGAATACAAGGAAATAAACTGCTATCTTTTTCATCTGTATAATTTTCATTTTAATCTACTCGGTTCCAATAAATATTCTGTTTCAAAAGTGTATTGTTAGTAAAGGCGTCACTACCAATAAA
This sequence comes from Joostella sp., assembly GCF_048266025.1. Lineage (NCBI taxonomy): Bacteria > Pseudomonadati > Bacteroidota > Flavobacteriia > Flavobacteriales > Flavobacteriaceae > Joostella > Joostella sp. The sequence goes on from NZ_JBLXAF010000005.1 coordinate 108,458, forward strand.
TAAATACAAAGCACCATCTTGAATATCTTGATCACTTAGCTCTGCAAATGCTGGAGGAAGCTCTGTATCTATATAATTATTTCTCAATACATCATAAAATCTTCCATCTTCCATTAATAATTCTTTCTCTCTTTCCTTGAAAATTGCATATTGTAAATTTGTATCTTCCGCTGTTGGATATAAATCAGCATTTGCTCTAGACCTAATAGTGTTTAAGTCTTGAATTGCAGCAGCATCATTACCTAGTTTAGCATTACATTCTGCTCTTAATAAATATATTCCGGCCAATCTTATGTAGATATTATTACAGTTTAACCCTGTCATACTTACCCTACCTGTAGTCTGACTAGTAACACGATAAACACCTTCTGTTACTTTGTACGGATATGAAAACTCATGTCCAGCAGTTTGCATAGAATCTACTTTATAGAAGTAGGTGTCTTTACGGGCATCTTCGCCCTTGTACATATTCTGAATAGTATTCGCTTCAAATTTAAATGCCACTCTCCCAGTTTCTATATAGGAAGTCGCATCATTAATATCTACTGGCCAGGTTACATATTTTTCAATAATAGGAGCTATGTAACCACCAGAATTATCTGAAAGATAAAAACGTTGAATTTCAAGTATACTTTCTCGCGCTGCAACTCTAGTAGATGGATCCCAACCATTAAAATTTAAATCCAGCATAGTTTCTATATCTGGAGCAAGGTCATATTCTGCAGCTTCATCTCCAGAAATCAACTTTGTAGACCAATCAATAGAAGCAGTATAGGCATCGGATGCTGAAACTCCATCCCAACCATAAAGTTCTACCATGCCCCCTTGCCAAGCATATATATTTGCTAGTAAGGCAGCTGCAGCTCCTTTATTTCCGTATTGCTTAGACTGTAAAGGAGTTCCAACATCATCATATAATTCTCCATAACGACCTAATTTAGTATACGCTAATTCTACATTTTTAATAGCTTCTGCAATAACTTCTTGGTCTGTGCTATTTTCATAGGCTTCAAAATTATTGGTGCCAGTAGTTATAATAGCATTCCCCCAAATACGACCTAATTCATAATACATCCACCCTTTGAAGAAGTGAGCTTGACCTATATAAAAATCCATTCGATCTTGTGAAATATTACCCTCCGCTTGATCTATATTTTCAATTATCAAATTACATAGATATATTACATCATAATACTCTTTCCAATTGCTATAGAAAGAGCTTTTAACTGTAGCTGGCACTAAATTCCTAAGATTTAAATAACCAGTGTTATCGCATCTATCTGCCGCAGCCCCCATTTGCTGATGAGAATCGTTTCCCATAAGGCGTTGTACTTCACCTTGAATAGTGATTACAAAGCCCATCAACTCACTATCATCATCAAATGCATTGGTAATCGATTGCCTATCTTCTGGTTTAATATCAAGTGCATCAGCACAAGAATTTAGCATTAGTGCTATAAATATTAAAGGGATTAAAAATCTTCTCATTTTTTTATTCGTTTTTAATGAATTGTAAAGAAATCTTCACATTATCTATATTGCTTCGGCACTCGTTAGAGCACCTTAGACCTCCATATTACTTTTCATTTTTATTATAGATTAATTGTAAAACCTAAGGTGTAAATCCTTGGTAACGGATAATTATCTAAGGTGTCTACTCCTGAATAAGGAACTGCTTCTGGATCTAAACCTGAATAGTTGGTTAATAAGAATAAATTTTCAGCAGTAAAAAACACTCTTGCCGATTCCATTCCTATCTTTTTCATCCAATTCTCATTGAAATTATAAGAGAGATTCAACCTTTTTAATCTAACATAATTTACAGTCTCGATATTAGTATCAACCATCGGGTCTGACTGTGGACCATATCCTAAGTTTGCTGTTGGAAAAAATGGATCATAAGATTCTCCTGCTTCTGCATAACCAGCCTCAGACCAGAAATCTACATCATCAACATCAAAAAACAATCTACTTAAACCTGGACTTCTACTATTAGTGTAAGCAGTATAAGGCACTGCATTAATTATAGATTTTGATAAAGTGTACGTAAATAAGAAATTAAGATTAAAATTTTTCCAAGTGATGTCGTTATTAAAACCTCCTGTAGCCTTAGGTAACGGACTTCCTTTAAAAACTTTATCTAAATCATTAATTCTTCCATCTCCATTTAAATCAGCAATTTTTTTCATTCCCACTTGCGTAGGATATGTATTACCTGCTTGATTTTGGCTAACTACAGATCCATCTACATTATAATAATCTGGAATTTCATCTTCGCTGTTTATGTATCCATCCTGTACATAAACATTAAACCCAAATAAAGGATTTCCTAATACAAAGTTATCCACATCTTTATCATTAAAACTCTCTTCAAACCTATTATAGTTTCTTGCAATATTGAAACTAGATCTCCACTTAACCTCTGTATCTCTTAGTAAATCTAACTGTAATGAAAGCTCTACCCCTTGATTAGATGTAGAAAAAGTATTTCTCCAAGTAGATGTTTCATAATAAACATTTCCAGGAAGTGCAGCATTATAGATCTGATCTTTATTGAATTTATAGTAATAATCTGCTACTAATTTGACTCTATATTCAAAAAGGTTTAGGTCCAATCCTATATCAAATTGCTGCGACTCCTCCCATCCTAAATTATTATAAGAAACCTGATCTGGCGCTAAACCTGGTACTCCTAAGAAATATGGTGAGTTTGCATCTGATACTGTACCATGAGCTAAGTATGGATCTTTAAATTGTATCCCTGTTACCCCCCAAGATGTTCTTAGTTTACCAGAACTAAGCCACCAAAAATCTTGCATAAATTCTTCACTTGAAAAATTCCATCCTGCAGCAACAGAAGGGAAAGTTCCCCATCTATTATCTTCTCCAAAAGTACTAGAACCATCCGCTCTAAGTGTGGCCTCTATTAAATACTTTTGTTTATAATTATATGCTGCTCTTCCAAAGTAACTAAGCAATGTAGATTGATTAAAACTAGAAGAATAGTTTCTAGTAATTATAGATACTCCATTCTGATCTATAACTGCAGCAGATTCTGGTATTTCTGGCACATAATGAATATCATCACTTGCCATTCCTAATCCTAGTCCCCAATTCACTTTATTTATTCTACTAGTATATCCTTGACCCGCCAATAATTCAAGATTGTGAACTTCATTAAGTGTTTTGGTATAATTTAGAGTATTCTCCCAACTCATAACTATCCCCATAGTATTCGTCCCTTCTGAACGTGACAAGCCATATTGATCATTTAAATAAGATGGCACAAATAAATTATTGGTTACTAAAGAAAAATCTATAGAAGGAGTGGATGTAAAGTTAAAGCCACTACCAATATCCCAACTTACTCTCAAGCCTGATCTTAACCTATATGTATTATTTTTCTGCTCTGTATCTGCAATACTATTTGCTTGCTGAATAGCAATAGGATTGTCTATACCATACAACGAAGAAGAGGACACTGGAGACCCTACCATATTAGCAGAACCATTATTACTATTAGACCCTAAACCTCGGTTGGTATATGCCATATAATTTGTAGAAGTAATCTTTAAGTTTTTTCTTGGTCTGATATCCATATTCGCCGTTAGATTATAACGATTAAATGCAGTACCTACCATTATTCCTTCTTCGTTATAATGACCAAGAGCTATATTATATTTAAATAATTCTGAACCTCCGTTTACGTTTAAATTTACATTTAGGGTTTTTCCTGTTTGGAAAAAATAATCCCACCAATTTGAACTATTGTTATAATAATTATTCAAACTATCTTGTAATTCTGGTGTAAATGCTCCTCCAGTTCTTCCATTACCCCAAAACCAATCTAAAACTCCAGATGTTCCCCAAGACTCTTTATAAGATTCAGGTATAATGTAAGTCCTTGTGGCAAAGTCATAGTAAGCAGCTGTAGCCCCTTCTGCAAACTTCAAAGCAAACTGACGCTCTGCATTCCCTATAGTTTGTACAGGAGTTTTAGGTAACACACTATACCCTGTAGATACACTTGCACTAATCTGTGCTTTTCCTGTTTTACCCTTCTTAGTTGTGATAAGAACCACACCATTACTCGCTCTAGACCCATATAAAGCAGCCGCCGAAGCATCTTTTAGGACCTCCATGGATTCTATTGTTGCAGGATCTATATCAGCTAAACCACTAACTCCTAAACTAGAGTTTGTTTCCGATATAATTGGAATCCCATCGACTACGTATAAAGGAGATCCATCATTGATTAAACTTCCATCAGGTCCAGCAACCATTAATGAATTCTGACCTCTAATATTAACAATTGTACCTGTTCCTCCAGGAGAACCAGAACGATTTGTAACTGCAACTCCAGCCATCTGACCCTGCATAAGATTTTCCAGATTTGAAGAAGGCATATCTTTAATTGCGTCTGCTTTGACTGAAGAAACCGAATTGATTAGTTCTTTTTCGGTTCTCTCCCCATAAGCTACAACAGTTACCTCTTCTAAAGAGTTTACATCCTCTTCAAGTGTAACTATAAGATTCGTATTTTCACCGATAACTATCTCTTTACTCTTATAACCTAGAAAAGTAACCTTAATAGAAGGTGTTACTCCTGGTTTAACAGGAATATCTATAACAAATTTACCATCTAAATTTGCAGAAACACCAATCATAGTTCCTGTAACCATAATTGTTGCTCCAGGTAATGTCTCTCCATTAGTACCTTGAACAACTCCCGAAACATTTAAATATTCTTGAAGATTTCTTTTGGCTGGAATAATAAGATATAATTCATCTCCTTGAGGTTCTACAATATAATCTCTTCCTACCAATCTTGAAACTGCATCTATAAGCTCTACATTTTCAAAATTTGCTTCTACAATTCTATCTAAATCTAAGGTTTTACTACTATAGAAGAATTCTACATTCGATTGTTCTCTAATTTCTCTTAATGCTTCATGAAGTGTTACTTCTCCCATATTCATGGTAACTTTTTGGGCAAAAGCAAAAACTGATACATGCATAAAAACCATAAAAATAAAGAGTGTTCGTTTCATTATTTTCACAATTTCACATTCATACCGCCTCAGGAAGCAAGTAGCTCCCTTCGATAGATTTTTTTTCATACATTTATATGATTTTTGTTGTTAATTGATTAGTTAACAGCATCCAAAAACCGGATAGAACGACCAAATACTATCCGGTTTTTAACTGTTTTTATTTTAATATTTTTATTTCATATTCATCATTATTTTTATTCACCTGATACTTTACTTCTGATGTTTTAGCAATCATATCCAATACTTTTTTTATCGGAGTATCTTTCTTAGCTACACCAGTAAAAGGAATACTTTTAAGCTCCTCTTGCTGAAAACTTACTTTAAAACCATACCATCTTCCTATTTTGGTTAGTATGGCTTCTAGATTTTCATTATCAAAAAAGAAAACACCATCCTTCCATGCACTAAAATTTCGCACATCAACATCACTTAAAAATACTTTTGGATCATTATCAAATTTTAAATACCCTCTTTTACCTGGAGTTAAAACAACTTCTCCAGTTTGCTCCGAAGACAATCTTACTTTACCCTCTACGAGTGTTGAAGAAAAGAAATTATCACTTTTATATGCACTCACATTAAAAGAAGTACCCAAAACAGTTACATCCTGATTCTTGGTATGTACAATAAACTGACCTTTATTTTTTACTACTTCAAAATAAGCCTCCCCTTCTAAAACTACTTCTCTGGTATCTCCTGTAAAAGCTTCTGGGAATTTTAGAGTTGAATTAGAATTTAACCATACTTTAGAGCCATCGGGAAGAATAACATTATAAATACCACCTATTGGAATATATAAAGTGTTATATCCAACCTCTGCAACATCATCATTGTCATCTTCAATTTTATACTCTAATGTTTTATTAGTATTATTAATCTGAGTATGTCCAGAGGAAAAAATAGTTTCATTTTGATGAGCCCCTAAGTCTACCTCCTTTCCATTAGATAAAACAAGTGTAGCCTTAGAATGACCTGCATTGATTTCTACCAAATTTTCTTCTGTAATTTGATCACTTGTTTTAAAGTTTTTGAAGATATACACACTGACTAATAACGCTATTATTAAAATTGCAGCATATTTATACATCCCTGCAATATACTTTTTACGTTTTTGCGTCTTATTGCTAGCAATAATAGACGTTACTCTTTTATAAGCAGCATCTTTATCTATTGATTTATAAAAATTTTGCTTAGCATTTATCCTTTCAGGACTAACAATACTATCATATAACTTTCTATTGTCCTCTTTCTCTAGCCACTCATCTAGCAACGCTCTCTCCTTAGAGTCGATGTCTTCTATAATTGATTTTAAAATCAACTTTTCGATAGCGTGTCTTGAATGCTGATTCATGCCCATTTTGTTACTTATATATTGAATACTAATAATTATTCAATGGTTCTCAGTATGAAGAGCACAAATAAGAGGAAATGGGTGGAAAAAACTTTAAAAAAATAATCTTTTTAACAAAAACAATATGTAAATGACAAGAAATGAATAATTATTCAAACGACTCTTAAGCAACTCTAAAGCCCTCGCTCTCTGCGATTTAACAGTATTCACAGATATATTTAAATCTTCAGCAATATCTTTATATTTTAAACCTTCAATACAAGATAATTTAAATACAATTTTACATTTTTCAGGTAATGTCTCTAAAGCATTAAGTAATACAGAATGTACATCCTCTTCTAAAGAGAATTCTTCAGACTCACTCAATTGGTCATACTTTTGCGCATCTAAAGAAACCACTTTATCCCTTTGCTTTATAGAGCGCAACGCCATGTTTTTAACCATTGTATAGAGATAAGCTTTTAAGTCTCTAACTTCCTCTAGGTCTTTTCTTCTTTCCCACAGGTAAACCATACACTCCTCTACAATCTCCTCCGACATACTTTCATCTTTTGTATACTTCATACAAAACGATAGCAAGCGTGGATAAAAATCATAAAAAAGCTCTTTATAAGATTCAGATGTGATTTTAGAATTTGCGATAATATTTAATTATTATATGTCTTTTTAATTACTATTTCTCAATGAAGGCGCTCAATATAATTCAATTTTATTATATAAACACATCACTATATTACATTCTCCTATAGCCAATAAAACTAAAACCGCGGAAAATTTTAAGGCAGCAAGAGCAATTGTAAGAATTTTCAACAAAACGTCTATCGCTTCTTTTCAAATTCAAAGAAGATTAAATCATATTTACTATGAATCTAAGTCTAAAGACTATGCGTAAAAACAAAGTTCAGTGGTGATATTTTTTTTATATTTTTTTCTCCCATCCCATTATATATTTTTTACGAGAATAGAATTAACACCTTATCCTTGTAACAAAATACACGATTATGTACATAAAAAAGGCTACCAATATTGGCAGCCTTTCTCTATTTGATGTAATATGTTTCATTTTACTGGAGTCCCCGTTGTAGAACTTCTTTAATTCCTTCAAGGTTTTCAGAAAACTGCATCATTTGTGCTAGCACTTGTGCCATTTCATTTTTATCGCCAAAGCCTTTTAGCTTATTATTTTTCTGAAAAGTTTCCTTTATTTGTTCCCAGCGATCAAATTCAGTAGGACTCATCTGACCTACCAATTCTTTATATTTTAAGAGGTTTGCCTCAGCTGATGATGTTAATGTTTGAGATTCACTTTCATAATGCGATAATAATAATGTTTGCAATTCATCATCATTCATTACAGGCACTACTTTAGCTACTAATTTATTCATATCTCTATAAGAACCTTGAAGCTTAAATGATGGCTCTACGCGATATTCATCTTCCATAGCTGCACTCTTTATATACATTGTATTAACCTTTAAAATCGAGTTTCTAATTTTAACGATTTTCTCTAATACAGAAACGTATTCGTCAACTTCTTGCTTTGTATAATTACCTTCAAGATCAACCTCTTTGTTATCGTTCTCAATTCTATCTAATAGTCTATAAACATCAGCAAAATTCTTACTGCTTAGCTGATGTAAAACTGGATTGGAAGTAAGAGAATTCTCAATTAAACTTAACCTAAATAAATGAGCCGTATCTCCAATAATATCTCCTAAATTATAAATATCTGCCCTATTTGAAAGCATATCAGGAATTCTAAACTTTTCACCGCTCTCAGTATAAGGATTTCCAGCCATTATAACACAAAATTTCTTCCCACGAAGATCATAAGTTTTCGACTTTCCATTAAAAACACCTTCAACTTTTCGAGTACCATCAGAAAGGGATATAAACTTTTGCAAAAATTCTGGACTACAATGCTGAATATCATCTAAATATAGCATCACATTGTTACCCATTTCAAAAGCGAGGTTCAACTTCTTAAGCTCTTCTCTTGCTGCAGAATTATTCGCAGAGGCAGGGTCTACAGAGGCTATTTCGTGACCAATAGCAGGTCCATTAATCTTCATGAAAATAAGACCCAATCTATTCGCTATATACTCCATCAACGTAGTTTTACCGTATCCAGGAGGCGAAATTAAAAGCAACATTCCCATTCTATCTGTTCGCTTTTGGTCTCCAACCGTTCCCAATTGTTTGGCTAAATTATCTCCGAATAAGGGTAAATAAACTTGATCTATAAGCTTATTTCTAACAAAAGAACTCAATATTCTTGGCTTAAATTCTTCTAGCCTAAGCATTTCCTTAAGCGAAACTGTAACTTCATGTTTTGCTCGCTTATAGGCATTATATGCTGGTACTTTTTCAGAAAAATAATTAGTTAAATGAGAAACAAAATCATGATAATTAAAATTATAAACACCGTTACGTATAGATAAATGTTCTCCTCGTAGACCTACTATTTCTTCTGATGGGGAAACGAACTTAGTATTTAATGTCGACTCATCTCCAAAAAGAATTAAACACACAACCTCATCAACATAGTTTAATTTAAAAGTTAAATTATCCTCCCCTAAACTATGTAAATAAGCTCCAACCCATTGTTGCACTAAAGCTATCTTTGATTCATAAGAACCAAGATTTTCAAGGCTGTTTTTAAATCTTAAATCACCTTTCTCTTCTTTTAGTTTATTTAGAAAGCCTTCTTTTATCTGAATTGCTACGCCACTCCTTTTAAAATCATTATCATTCTGAAGCTCTTCAAAAAGATAATTACTAATATCAGTTGCTAGGCTCGAATTAAAAATGCCTGTATTTTTTGAGAACTCGATAATCGACAATTGAAGCTTTTCTATGATAAAATTGTACTCCTTTGTGTTTGGAAAAAACTGAATTACATCTCCAGAGGCTTTTATGGTTTGGTTTAAGTGTTTTTTTTGTTCCTCTCCTATAAAGTTCCAAAAATATTGAGCATAAGCTCTTATTCTTGGAGGATAAGATAACAACTCCAAAGCTTTGTGTTTCGCTATAAATACTGATAAAATAGCTGTTGCATCTAAATCGTGTACTCCTTTAACATAACCCTCAGAATAATCTTTACTACTTTCTTCTTGAACCAACTTTAATAATGCTTCTTCAGAAAGCTCCAAAACATCTTTAGGGAACTTTTTAAAAATCTTAAAAGCTAAATAAGCACTTCGATACACAACATCATTTTCCGAAATATAATCTTGGTTCCAAAATTCTTGAGATTCTAATAGCGTTTCATTTTCTATCTTCTGATAAAAATCTGTTCCAGTAAGGTGGTATTGCAAACTTCCATCAACATATAAAATAGTAAGATCTAAGGCTTGGTTATTAACACCAAACTTATGCTTTCCTAAACGAATTATATTATTGCCATCTTCATATAATTCTTTTTTATCTTTAAGCTTACGCAGCGAATCTTCTTGAGCTGATTTTAATAAAGATTCTATCTCTTCAGCTTTCCCGCTATCTCCCATTTCTTGGAGCTGCTTAGCAATATCCCGCGACTTACTAACTAGCATGTCTGAAGCAAAATATGCATTTATATCTTTAGCTTCCGAAAAAGATTCTGCTTTTTTCCTTACCCCATTTAAAATCCTTTCTGCAGAATTTTGAAGAGCAATCGCCCTTTTATTTCTCTTTTCTACTAATTGATTTTTTCTAGCCTCAAAAGCATTATAGATCTCCTCTCTTTTTTCAATGATAAGACTGATAAACTCTTCAAAATCTGCAAACTTACCTTCTAACTCTTCTAATTGAATGGATATTCTTGTTTGGAAATCTTCACACTTCTCTGGTGTATCAGAAATATCCAAGTAGTTAATTATACTCTGATCGATCAACTTAAGCTGTGCAGCAAAATCTGCCTGAGCTTCCTTGCTTCCTAAAGATTTTTGCTTCTTTTTAATCCTCGCTTTTAATTGATTGATCGTAGAAAAAATTAAAGAAATATTATTAATTATTTCTATAGAATGAGAGGTGTCTTCTATTTTTAAATTAGAAACTACATCTATAAGAAGTTCTAAATCTTTAGATATTTGATTTACCTCTTCCTCTAAATTTTTAGCATCAATAACTTTTGCGATTGCATCTAGCGATTTCTCTTTCTCTTTCACCTTATTCTCATAAGGCATTAAAGCTTTATCATCTAGCAAAAATTGCACACAACGTTCAGAAATCTTTTCAGATTGCTCTGCGATTCTATTTTCAAGTTCGTCAATAAATTTTTCATCTAAATAACGAACCTCCTTTAAACTAATAGCTTCTCCTCGTAAAGCACGCAACTGAGTTAGAAAATCTACAAAATCATTAATACTTTTAAAACTCGTGCTCTTAATTTTATTAAAAAGATGCGTAGCCGTTTTATCTATTTCCTGTGTTTTCTTTTGCGCATTCTTTTTTAATTGAAGTACTTTTTGAAATTCATCTATTGCAGCATTTGCTGCCTTATTAATCTCTTGTAACGGTTCATTTAAAAGTTTAGTTTCTTCTTCATTCAACCAATAATATGAATCTAAAATGTTTTTAGATTGCTTTGCCAAATCAGAATACAGACCATCATAATTATCCTCTTTATTCAGTAAATTAACCAAACCATTTACTTCAGCCATCGCCTTCACAATGTCCTTATTTCCTATTTTATAAAGTAAAGAGTCTTGATGTTCCGACGGAATAATATCTCCTTTTAGATAAGGAGTTTGCCATATCTGAATTACATGATGTTTGCTTTGCTCATCTTCATTTTTAAAATAACATAACTCGCCATTATCTAATATTGTAAATCCGTTACATATTATTGGAGTTTGTATTTTCTGAAGAATTACATTATAGCTCATTAAATTATACAAACCACTTTCAGGAGCATAAAAAACATATAAATAATCCTCTCCATTGGGAGAACTAATTCTCTCTTGAAACTTTACATTGGGAATACTATTATCAAAAATATTATACTCCCCAGTTTGCAAATAATAACCTGTTGGAAAAATCACTCCATGATCATCTGGAAGTAAAATACAACTGTTCTTGATACTCTCAATTTTCTGTACTTCCTTCAGCTTATGATTATAAATAAAATACCGAGCTTCCTCTTGGAAAGGCTTAATTTCGATAACAATTAAGTTTCCTAAGTTGGCAAATTTATATTGACCGTCATCTAGAGTTTGATCTCTATGAGTAACCTCTTCAGCATAAATACCTTTACCATTCTCTGTATTATCCTCCACTTTTATGGTAAGATCTCCGCCTATAGTTTCAACGAAAACCTTATCCAAAATAGAAACATGAGCATGGAGACCTTGCCGATGCATATCTCTAGTTACCTCCTGCCAATTAAACTCATGTTGAGAAGGTAGCTTATATTCATGCTCACTACGATTATCTATATACTTTAACTGACCATCTTTTATTAACCACTTAAACGTTTTTATATCGGTCACACTATCACTAAGCTGAAAAACCATATAAAGATAGTTTCCCACGATAGCGAACTTAGAAAAAATAGTATTTCTATAATATTTATATAGGTTTTGAAAGTCAGAATAAAAAACATCATCATTTAAAACATCTAAAGAAATAGGATCAAAGTTGTTATTATTGAATTTATAAATACTAATAACATCACTAAGCTTTATATCTGTTCTTAATCCAAAATGAACATTGTATCCAAACAAGCAAATATCCGATAACGACAATATATCTCTAGCGATACAATTGTTTTCTGTATTTATTCGATTGGTGGCGATAAGTTTTGTTTCCAAAGATCCAAAAACCTCTTTTCTACCTTCATTAAGGTTTTTTAGACGCTCTTGTAATTCAGTCTTCTGCTTCTGTAATCGATTCTGAATTACCTCATAGGTTCCAGCATCGAGTTTTTGCACGTTGTCTTCCTTTGTAGATTCCTTTGCCATTCTATATTACACTGAATTTGTTCCCCTCAATAGAATAATTGAGCGGTTATTATTTTTTTACAGTTGATTGTATTTGACGAAAATTACCTAAAGAAAACAGAGGTTTTTTAAAATATAATGAAAGCAGTATTATTAGTAACTCCAATAAGAACTCAATTCAAAAAACCTCTGTTATATATAGCTGTTAATCTTTAGCTAGCGTCTTTATTTATCTATTCAACTTCGATATCGTACTATCTGAAATCCCTAAACCTTTTGCTAAGTTTAATAAATTTCCAAGCATCGTTTTGTCTTCAGCACTATCAGATTTCATCTTAAGATCTGCAATCAAGCTAGCTATTGTTATATTCTTAATATCTTCCGTAGAAACACCATATTTAATCGCAAAGTTTCTTACTTTTTCTAGTAGGTTCCCCTTAACATCGTCGCTTCCTAAAATAGCATCCTTAACCTCTTGAACATTCGTACTACTTTGTACCATTCTATCAAAACCTTTACCTCTTGTTATCTGACCTATAATCTGATCAAAGAACATAGTTTCTCCACCAACAATATCAATCTTAGCCGCTTTAAGAGCATCTCCTATAACTTGCGCCTGAGCATCTGCTATTTCTTTCTGAATATTGATATTAGCTAGATCTATCTGTAAGTCTTTGTTTAATCGCAATTTAAACTCTTCGTGTTCTTTACCTACACCATCTAGTTTCTTCATTGCAGCTGCTTTCTCCTCAATTCCTGAAGCATCAGCAAATGCTTTTTCTTTAATAACATCTGCTTCCGCAAGACCATCTTTACGTTTAGCTTCCGCTTTAGCTTCAATTCCGAGAGCTTCTGCTTTTGCTTTTTTCTCAATAATATTAGCTTCCACTAACCCTTGACGCTCGTTTGCATCTGCTTTTGCATGCATTACTTGTGCCTCAGACATACCAACAGTAGCCTCTTCTTTAGCTTGCGCCTCTGCCAATATTTTTCTTGCTTCTGCTTGTTTAGCACTAGCTTCTTTATGAGCTAAAGCTTCAATATTTATCTCTTCAGCTTTTTGCTTAGCTGCTTCTTTTTGTGCCTCGGCAGCTTTTATTGTTTTAATAAGGCTTTCTTCTGCTAGCGCTTCAGCAGTAGTAATCTTAACTTGTTTATCTCTATCTGCAGTTTTAAACGCTTGAATATCTTTCATGTTTTCCTGTTCTTCTACTACACCTTTTTCAAGCATAACACGATCACGAATAACATCTTGTATATTCTTTTTCTCTACCTCTACTACTTTCTCTTTTTCAATTTGTGCTAACGTAACGACTCTTTCTCTTTCTGTAGCCTCTAGCAATCTATCTTTTTCAACTCTTTCTGTCTCCACAGCATCTGTACGCTCCTTATTTTTAAGAGCTACAATAATTTGACGCTGCATATTCTCTTCGGCTACTTTTACTTTTTCTTCAGTAGAGATCCTTGCGCTTTCAGATTTTAAACGCTCTTCTTCATTAACCTTTAATGTTTCTGCTTCTTCTCTTGCTTTGATATTGGCAATTTCACGTTTTTGCTGCTCTTCTTTTTCTGCTAATTGTTTATTAAGCTCAAGAATAGTCTCACGAGCTTCTACATCCTGCTTACGAATAGTTTTCTCTTCATCTCTTTTGATAAGATTCGCTTTCATATTTTGAACAGCAGTAAGCTCTGTAATTTTCTTAATACCCTCAGCATCCAAAATATTATCTGGTTTCAACTCTTTTACAGAAGTCTGCTCTAAAAAGTCAATCGCACAATCTTCTAAAGTATAACCATTAAGGTCTGTTCCGATAATATTAACTATTTCATCTCTAAACTCTCTTCGCGCTTCATATAGCTCAATAAAATCAAACTTTTTACCTACTGTTTTTAAAGCTTCAGAAAACTTAGCTTCAAAAAGGTCTTCGAGAGTAGCAATTTTTGATGCTCTATCTACACCAATAGTTTGCGCTACTTTTTTAATATATTCAATATCATTATTTACTCGAACAAAAAAAGCAACCTTAATATCGGCTCTCATATTGTCTTTACATATAAGTCCTTCATGAGCCAGTCTTTCAATCTGAATTTTCTTTACAGAGATATCCATTATCTCAGTTTTATGAAATACTGGTACTGTATAAAGCCCTCTATCTGTAGCTACTTTAGTCCCTCCAAATCCGGTTCTAATTAGCGCCTGACCCTGAGGTACTTTTTTATAAAACATCGCAATTATTGCGAAATAAACAATTATTAAAAATAGAAGTATTCCTATTCCAATGCCAACAAGTGGTAAAATTGATTCCATAGTATTAATATTAATTAGTCGTTATAAGATTGTACAAAATAAAAGTTGCGATCGGCAGATCTTTTAATTATTAAAATACTGGTTCCATAATTTAATGGGTCTCCAGTTAGAGATTTCACGTAAATTGATAATGTATCTCCATTAACTTTAACTTCAGCATTCCCCATTTTATCTTCTGATATAGAAGAAAGCAATGTTGCTTTTCTCCCTAAATAATCAATAGGGGCATCTCCATCTTTATTTAAATTCTTAAAAAAGGCTTTAAAAGGAGTTGTTATTATTTTTGTCAATATCAGCGATGGAAGTAATGCCAAAAGCATTACCACAAAACCAATGGTATTATCGTAGGTGCCGGTAATTGAAGTTATCATAGCAGTACAAAACCACCAGATAAATATCCAAAATGTAAAAGTGAACATAAACGGAAGTCCTACAAAATTAAAATAGATAAGTAGAATTTGCCACCATTTTAATGGCTTCCTCCTTTTCCCTACCACATCTTCTTGATTGACCTCTGTATTGGAAATATCTTCAAAGTCCATATTACCTCCTTCAATACCAGTATCTACATCCATATCAACATCTACATCGATGTCAAAATCAGGCTCAAAATCCAACCCCCCAATCATGGTTGCAATCCAATATAGAATTAGAATTATAAGTAGTATTGATAAGATTATATTTACTTCAGAAAAAAGTATATTGATTAATTCTGTCAATTTCAGTGATTTAAAATTATTTCATTCCAAGTTGATTCTTCAACTTACTAAGCTCATCTTCTGCTTTGTTTTCTGAAACATCTGCAGCCTTATTTATTTCATCATCTATAGACTTAGATGTATTAGCTATCTCCCCATAAGCTTCTGCAAGAGCTTCCTCTTGGGCAACTTTTTCTTTCATTCTTTCTAACATCGAAACAGTTCCTGTACTGTCCAATTCGGCCATTTGCTTATTAAGGTTTTTAGTCGCATTGCTAACTTTCACCCTTGCATTAAGAGTTTTTAGCTCATTTTCCCACTTACCTATATTAGATTTTATAGCTTGGATATTTTTTTGAAGTTGAGCCACATTATTATCAAACTTCTCGGACTCTTGCGTAGCTTGTAATATCTGCTTATCTACTACTTCTTTTTGTAAAAGTGCTTCCTTTGCTAATCTGTCTGCTTCATTAGCATCCATTTGATCAGCTTGTGCCTTTTTAAGAATTAAAATAGCCTTATTCTGATAATCATCTGCTTTATTCTGATACTCTTCTTTATCATTTTTAGCACGTATAGCTAATGCCTTTACCTTAGCCATAGCCTCAAGACTCTTTTCAAGATCTAATTTCATATCCCTAATTCCTTGCTCGGTCATCTTAATAGGATCCTCCATTTTATCTATGGCAGCATTAGTTTCTGCTTCGCCAATTTTAAATAATCGTTTAAATATATTCATGATTTTATCTTTTTTAGTATTTTGAAAATTCTATAATTTTATCTGAGTACTCACTCATTAATAAACTCAACGAGTTTAAAGCAGCTTCAAGCTCATTAAGATCCATATTTTCAACTTGTAAAGTATCCCTAAAGATCACTTTATTTCCTGATTCGTCTAGCGCAAATGCTCCATGTATAATATCTCTGTTTTTTTGCAGTAAATTCTTAAAGACTGCCTCAGACTGATTATTTATCTTGAAAAGGTATTGCTCCATTATTAATATAGGTGGAGCTACGCCAACAATAAGGTTTCGAATACCAGAGTTTTCCTTTTGGATAACCAAAACGCCTTCTTCAGGGTTTTCATGTGTAATATTGAAGTCTAACTCAAGTAGAAAATCCCGAGTTATGTTAAAATGGTTTTTCATAGATTATAGTTAGGTTAATGTTTAAATTTTTCGATGTTAATATTACAAAAAAATATTAACAAGCTTATCAAAGAAGACTCATAAGTTCCCCTATAAATATTATAAATATCACAATCATACTTTATCATCTTTTAATTATTAATTATTTTTTAATTATAAACAAATGCTGCATTTGAGAACAAAACCACAATGAATGTCATTTTTTTTGCTAATTTTGTTAGACTAATTTACAATAAATTTTCTTAACTGCAAATATAATTAGCAAAATATGTCATTATTTGGAAAAAATATTAGAAAAATAAGAAGTTTAAAATCGATGAGCCAGCATGCATTTGCAGACTTATTTGACCTAAAAAGAGGCACTCTAGGAGCTTATGAAGAAGGACGTAGCGAACCTAAAATAGATACTATTATTAAGATTGCTAATTATTTTAGCATTCCAATAGATCACTTGCTAACAAAAGAATTAACCGTAAACGAGCTTTTAAAATTTCGTGGAGGTGTTGAACGTTACAATACGGAAATATCGAATCAATTATTTTTTAAAAGAATTCCCTGTATCCCTTCAGAAAGAATTAAAGAGTATTCTGAAAATTTTAATAACACTGATTATATTGAGAATATTCCCTATGTATTATTGCCAATCACAGAAGGATCTGAAATGAGAAGCTTTATAATTAACAACCTAGAAATGAGTAAAAACAATAAAGGTTTTTACCCTAAAGATGTTGTTATTGGTAGTAAAGTAGATAATTTATCTCCAGAAATAATACAAGATGGAAAATTATATATAACCGTCTTAAAAGAAGAAGTTATATTTAGAAGAATCTTCATTTCAAACACTAAAATCACCCTAAGAGCAGATCATCCAGGAGTTGAAGACATCATTCTAAAACTTACTGATATTAAAGAGCTCTGGAGAGTAGACTATGTTTTTTATCACCGAACATTAGAAAACAACACCGATTTAGAGGATAAAATAATGAAATTAGAAGAGCAATTTAAACAGTTAAAATCTGAATTATAATTTACTTCTATAAACCCCAGAAATAATACTAAATCGGGAGATAAAAGTTAACTATGAGCCAAACCTATATTTTGTTTAACTTTTAACATAAATATATTGAACATTTTGTAATTTTACTATTATAAAATTAATAGTTATGGCAAAGAAGCAAACAACACCAGATAGATTGATCACATATTATATGGATTTTGTTCTTGAAAATGGGAAGGAACCAACATCTGTTTATGCATTTACAAAGCTCCATAATTTAAAAGAAGAAGATTTTTACAAATTTTATGCAAGTTTAGAAGTGCTTGAGAAAGAGGTTTTTAAAGCTTTTTTTGACAACACCTTTCTACTATTAGACAAAAATGAAGAATACCATACTTACAATCCTAAAAACAAGTTATTAAGTTTCTATTTCTCTTTTTTCGAGTTACTTACTGCTAATCGAAGCTATGTAGTTCAAACACTTAAAGGGAAAGAAAGTAATTTAAAATCCTTGAGTGTTTTACAACATCTTAGAACTGCTTTTATATCCTATATTAAGCAACTTCAAATAGAAATTCCAAAAATTGAAAATAAATCAGTTTCAAAGTTTCAAAACAAATCTTTTGAAGAAGCTGCATGGATCCAATTATTGCTAACCATAAAATTCTGGCTAGACGATACTTCTCCTTCCTTTGAAAAGACAGATATATTCATTGAAAAATCACTACAAGCAGGTTTTGATCTTATCGATATCAAACCTTTTCAAAACATCTTAGATTTTGGGAAATTTATAATTAAAGAACGAACAAACTTTACCGTATGAAAACATTAGATAAAATCCCAACGGGAAAAATACAACGTGCGGGAAAGTTTCTTCAAACAGGAGCTAAGGTCGGAGCTAATTATATAAAATACTACGGTGATAAAATTGTGACTTCAGAAGAGGCTGCTAGAGGGAGATTGAATAAAAATAATGCAGAAGATATTTATGACGGACTAAAAAGTTTAAAAGGAAGTGCCTTAAAAGTTGCTCAAATGTTGAGCATGGAGAAAAGTATTTTACCACGAGATTATGTAGAAAAATTCTCGTTGGCCCAGTTTTCTGTTCCTCCGCTATCTCCTCCTCTTGTTATTAAAACATTCAAAAAAAATTTTGGAAAACACCCTGAAGATATTTTTGATACTTTTAATGCTACTTCTGTAAATGCAGCAAGCATTGGTCAAGTTCATATCGCGGAGAAAAATGGTAAGAAATATGCTATCAAAATTCAATATCCAGGTGTTGCAGAAAGCATTGCTACAGATTTAGCTTTGGTGAAGCCAATTGCCATTAAAATGTTTAATATAAAAGGGAAGGATTCTGATAAATACTTTAAAGAGGTTGAACATAAACTTATTGAAGAGACCAACTACTTACTAGAGGTAAAACAGAGCAAGGATATTGCTATGTCTTGCAGCCATATTCCTAATTTACTATTCCCAAAATACTATGAAGATTTATCTTCAGAACGTATTATCACAATGGATTATATGAAAGGCAAACATATGTCTGAATTCACAAAAGATAATAAAGACGAAAAGTTTGCTAATACGATTGGTCAAGCTTTATGGGATTTTTACATGTATCAAATTCATAAACTAAAAAAGGTCCATGCAGATCCACACCCTGGCAATTTTTTAATCAGTGATGAAGGTAAACTAATTGCTTTGGACTTCGGATGTATGAAAGAGGTTCCTGAGGACTTTTATATTCCTTATTTTGAACTAGCTGAAAAGGACACTATCAATAATCCAAAAATATTTGAAGATAAATTATATGAATTAGAGATTTTAAAACCCGAAGATACAACAGAAGAAAAGGTTTTCTTTAAAGCGCTTTTTCATGAGATGTTAAGCATTTTTACGAAACCATTTCACAATGAAGTTTTTGATTTCTCTGATGCAGGATTCTTTCAATGTATTGCCCAATTAGGTGAAAAATATAATAACGATTCCCAATTACGGAAAATGAATGGAAATAGAGGTTCTAAACACTTTATTTATATCAACCGTACTTTCTTTGGACTGTATAATTTAATGTTCGACTTAAAAGCAAAAGACATTAAAATAAACAACTTTACTAACTACTAATCGGATTAAAATATGACGGACAGAGAAATAGATAGAATTATAGAAATGGCGTGGGAAGACCGAACTCCTTTCGACGCTATTTCTTATCAATTCGCTTATAGCGAAAAAGATGTAATCGAATTAATGCGAAAAGAATTGAAACGTAGCAGCTTTAAAATGTGGCGTGCACGTGTTCAAAGCCGCTCTACAAAACACTTAAAGAAGAGGAATTTTGAAGAAGGCCGTTTTAAATGTAGTAGGCAAAAACAAATAACCCAAAATAAAATCTCAAAAAGATAACCATCTTCTTTATTTAAATATATAGAAATTCTTTTCTTTACCAAAACATTATTTTTAAAATTAATCAGCTTTAATAACACCAATCTCTGCTATTGTAGTTGTAATACCTTCTCCTGTTGTTTTATTCGCTATCAATTTAATATACTTTGCTTCTACTGGATTGAAATTTATCTGCTGCTTAATTCTATTATTCTGAATATTTCCAAATTCTCCTTTAGAGACTTCCTTCCATTTTTTTCCATGTTCACTTACTAAAAAAGTGTAATCGGTAATTAAACCATTTGGAAATCTAGCTTGCATCGGAGTATAAGTAAAACCTTTAATTATAATTTTCTCTCCAAGATTAATTACTACCGACTGAATCTCATTTGGCTCTTTTTCTGAACTAAAATAAGTAGCTGGATCGTTATCGATAAATTTAGCAGCCTCTTCCATTTTTCCAGAAGTCACACTAAAAACTTCCCACTTCTTTTTGGTGTATTCCAACATTACCTTTTTCACCTCTGTCTGCTCATTCGTATCTGTGTTTACCGCTATTACATTTAACTCTTTTGCCTCTTGAACAACAAAAGGTTTTTCATATTTCATTGAATTTTTTGTTGGTGTAGACCCATCAAGTGTATAAAATATCGATATATTTTCATCAGGAACATGCATTGTTATAACCCCTTCTTTATTTTGCTTTATGGTCGGAAGCACTAACAAGTTTGGAGCTTTATACAATTCTACATTAGAAAGTGTAATTGCTCCTTTTGCCTTTTGAATGGATACTCTTAATTTTGAAATAGTTTGCGTATCAAACCTTAATATTCGCTTATATCCAATTGTAGTTTCTGTTGCAACCGTTTCCCAGTCGTTATCTTTAAGAACTTCAACAGTGAAATTTTGCACCCTTTGCCCTAATAGAATATACTCCTGAAGCACTATTCTATTTATTGCCGTTGGTTCAGAAAAAGAGAATATTACATTTGCTTCTGTAATCTCATTATCTGTTGCCCAATAAGTGGTTTTATTATCATCTATTAATAACTCTGGACTAAAATTATCATCATTACCTCTATAATTAGACGCTACAACTTTGGTATTTAAAGCCAAGTTTTCTGCAAAATCTTTATCTAACTGTTTTCTTAATGCAATAAGCTGTTGTTCATCCAACTCATGCACCAATCCGCGTTTGTCTACGGGGAGATTTAATAAAAAGGAAGCGTTTCTTCCTACTGATTTATAATAAATATCTATTAACTCCTCTAGTGTTTTCACCTGATGATCTTCTGATGCATGGTAATACCAGCCCGGTCTTATAGAAACGTCTGCCTCGGCTGGAAGCCAATGAGTACCATCTTCATGCCCTCCACGCAATTCTTTATATCGTGGCCACCCTGGATAAATTTCATCCCTACGCATAATACTCCAATTTGTAGCATTTGCTTTGCCGTCTTCGTTTCCTACCCAACGTATATCCGGCCCACCATCACTAAAAATAACAGCATTAGGCTGTAACTCTCTTACTATAGAAACTGCTTTATCCCATTCGTAATAAGTTTTATTATCAATCTTTCGGGTTTCATTAGCTCCTCCATAATATCCTGATCCTCCATTGGCGCCATCAAACCAAACTTCAAAA
This sequence comes from Joostella sp., assembly GCF_048266025.1. Classification (NCBI taxonomy): domain Bacteria; kingdom Pseudomonadati; phylum Bacteroidota; class Flavobacteriia; order Flavobacteriales; family Flavobacteriaceae; genus Joostella; species Joostella sp. Next base: position 129,965 of record NZ_JBLXAF010000005.1, read on the forward strand.
ATATCTCCGTAATTAGTTAATAACTCCCTGAGTTGCTCATGAAATATCTTTACATACTCTGGATTTCCATAATGTTCATTATTACGATCCCAAGGAGATAAGTATACTCCAAACTTCAGTCCTCCCTCTTTACATGCTTCCGATAATTCTTTTATAAGATCTCCTTTTCCATTTTTATAAGGAGCATTTTTTATAGAATGTTCTGTGGTTTCGGTTGGCCAAAGACAAAAACCATCATGGTGTTTTGCTGTTATTATAATCCCTTTCATACCAGCCTCCTTCGCAACACTCACCCATTGATTAACGTCTAAATCTGTAGGATTAAAAGACTTAGGACTTTCCCCTCCTAAACCCCACTCCATATCAGTAAACGTATTCATATTAAAATGAATAAAAGCGTAATATTCCAATTCTTGCCATGCCAACTGACGTTCGGAAGGTATTGGGCCAACGGCTTGAGGAGGTGTTACCTCTTGCTTACATGAATATGTAAAAATCGCTATAATAGCTAATATTAAGGTTTTGATGGTAGGTTTCATAATATGGTTTTATAAAGTTTCGGCTGGATATGATACTTCTTTTTGTGTTTTCTTATTTATAGGTAACTGCGCATTACTTTCTTTTAGGTATTCAGAAAGTTCTTCTGCAAGCTCTTCCACCTTTCCTGGCTTTGCTGAAGCTAAGTTATTTTCTTCTCCTATATCTTCAGTAATATTATATAATTCAAAATGTTCATCTTTATAAAAATAAATCAATTTCCAATCCCCTTTTCTAATCATACTTGCAGTTCCTATTCCAGGTCCATCAACACCCCATCTATTTGGGTAATGCCAAAACAAAGGTCTATCCTGCTTTTTTATTTCATTATCCTTTAAAATAGAAACGAAACTCTCTCCATCAACTTCTTGAATAGTTTTAGGGGCATTTATTCCAACCATATCTAAAATAGTAGGAAAGAAGTCTTCAATTATTAAATATTGATTTGTTTGTGACCCAGCTGTTGTTACTCCTGGCCATTTTACGAGCATAGGCTCTCGAATTCCTCCTTCATACATAGATCCTTTTCCGCTAGCTAAAGGCTTATTATGAGTATTCAATTCTCCACCTCTAGCATGTGCACTGAGTCCTCCATTATCTGACATAAATAAAATGATTGTATTTTCATCTAAATTATTTTGTTCTAGAAAATCCATTATATCCCCCAAACTTTTATCCATTCCCTCCACCATCGAGGCATATTTAGCTTCTGTTTCATCCAAACCATCATCCAAATATTTCTGTATAAATCGATCATCCCCATAAATAGGAATATGAACAGCATAATGTGCCATATACAAGAAAAAAGGCTCATTCTTTACACTATCTAAAGCTATTAATGCTTCTTTTGTAAGCGCTTCAGTTAAGAATACATCTTTCCCATAATATTTTTCAAGCCCAGGGACATCGTTTAAATGTTTGCGTTTATCGTTATTTCCATAATCTTCTGTACCCAAATAACTATGAGGCGACCCTGCTGCATGTCCAGCTATATTTACGTCAAAACCTAAGTTTAAAGGATTTTCTCCAGGAGTGTCAATGGCACCAAAATGCGCCTTTCCAACGTGTATCGTATTATAGCCATTATCTTTAAGAATTTGCGGTAATGGAGTTGCTTGCACTGTTCTTTCTACTCCTGATACTTGAGAGAGTCCATTTACATTCCACTTAGGAAAGTCTAAAACATCATCTTTTTTATCTGTAGGTGAATTTTTTACTAATGTCCAATTTGTAACACGATGCTTAGCTGCATTCATTCCTGTTATAAAGCTAATTCGAGTAGGAGAACAAACTGGTGTAGCGTAGGCTTGAGTGAACTTCATCCCTTCTTTTGCTAGCCGCTCCATATTTGGAGTATTGTAACGATCGTTAAAAGGTGTTTTCTTATCCCAAAAAGGAACTGATGTGTCTTGCCACCCCATATCATCTACAAGGAATACCACTATATTTGGTTTGTCAGGTTCTTTCTCTTCTACTTTTTCATTCTTATTCTCTTTGCATGAGATAAATAAACTACAAGCTAAAACTACAATCAATCTATAATACATATTCTTTATTTTATCGAATTCAAACTTGCATTCAGCCAAACTTGTTTTCCTTTAGGCAATTCGATTTCTTTTTTCAAATCTTTATATTTAACACTTACTGTTTTGCTAGTTTTAGAGAGCAAACCTACCTGTTGCATTTCTCCTTCTGCCCACTTTATAGCAACCTCAACATCACCTCTAGCAACTAAGCCACTTATTTCACCTGTCTTCCAGTTATTAGGTAGCGTTGGTAATAATCTTATAAAGCCTTCATGAGATTGCAATAATAACTCTGCAACTCCTGCGGTATAACCAAAATTTCCATCTATTTGAAACGGCGGGTGTTCGTTAAATAAATTATTAGCTGTTGACTTTTCAAATAATTTATTAATATTCTCTTCAGCACTTTTATTATCAAATAAACGCGCATTAAAACTAATCATCCATGCTCTACTCCATCCAGTTCCTGCTCCTCCATATTTCAATCTGTAATCTATTGTTTCTTTAGCAGCTTTAAAAGCTTCAGGAGTAGCACTTGTAATCACAGTTCCTGGATACAATGCGTATAAATGAGACATATGTCTGTGTCCTTTTTCAGGCTCTTCATATGGTTTATTCCATTCTAAAATTCTCCCATCTTCTCCAATTACAACCCCTGGACTCAATTTCTCTCTTTTCTTTTTTATTTCTGAAATAAAACTATCGTTAATTCCTAAAACTTCAGCACTAGCAAGGGTATTGTCAAAAACCTCAGCAATTATTTGATGCCCCATTGCTGCTCCTTTAACTATTGCTGCAGACTCACCGTCTTCAGCAATATAAGAGTTCTCCGGTGACGTCTCAGGGTAAGAAATCCACTTTTTAGTAGTTTTATCCCATTGTAACCAATCTAAATAAAAAGCAGCAGCTTCTTTTAGGTATGGGTATGCCATTTCACGAAGAAATTCTTTGTCCTCTGTAAATTGATAATATTCCCAATAATGTTGAGCTAACCAACCTCCTCCGTGAATCCAAGCTCCCCAATAAGGTGTTTTGGCCCTCATGAATGCTGGTGCCCATAAATCTGTGGTGCTATGAGCTACCATTCCATTTAATCCATATTGAGATTTTGCAGTAAGCTTACCGCGTTCTAAAACTTTATTTCCAAATTCGAATAATGGCAATTCACATTCACTTAAATTAGTAACCGTTGCTGGCCAATAATTCATTTGCACGTTAATATTCAAATGGTAATCTGCATTCCAAGGAGCTTTAATATGATCATTCCATAACCCTTGGAGATTCGCAGGATTAGCTCCTTCTCTAGAAGAGGAAATTAAAAGATAACGTCCATATTGAAACAGTTTTGTCTGTAAATCTAAATCTGGAGTTCCTTCTTTATAGTTTTCTAAACGTTTATCTGTAGGCTGAGCGTTTAATTCGCTATTTCCTAAACTAAAATCAACTCTGTTATACAACTTTTGAAAATCCTTTTTATGTTCTGACAACAAGCTCTTGAAACTCTTACTAGAAGCTTTTTTAATAACATTTTGAACAACATTATCAAAATTCTCATGGTAATAAGAAGTCGCAGTTGCTAGATATAAGGTGATTTCTTTTGCTCCTCTTACCTGTAAACTATTTCCTTCTGATTTAATATTCCCTGTTTTGCTAACTGCTTTTAATAAGGTTTGAAAATGAACTCCATCCTCCATAGGATGCGGTGTTTCATTAAACATTCCTCCTAACTGCGTTACCTTTCCATTCATTTTCATTTCCGTATCCGAAGAAGCAGTAACAACAACTGTTTCCGTTTCCTCATCTTTAGGACGAGACATTTCTATATCGAAATTCATCCCTTTAGGATTGGTAGTTTTCAAATGAACAACTAATATATCGTCTGGATTAGAAGAGAATACACTTTCTGTATACGTTTCACCATTAATCTTATAAGAAACTTCTGCTAATGCGTCCGAAAAACTTAAGCTTCGTTTGTAATCGGTAACCGATCCTTCCCTTTTAAAATGCAAGAATAAATCTCCTGCTGTTTGATGAGATCTTACAATACTTTTATACGAAAACTTATCTATGATAAATTTATCTGCTTCATGTACTTTCCCGTCATCGATTAACTTTCTGAGTGTTTTTAAATCTTCTGGAGTTCCTTTTGCATTGTCTAGATTTGCACTTCCGGGCCACATCGAATCTTCATTTAACTGGATTCTTTCCGTTTCAACTCCTCCAAAAACCATTGCCCCCAATCTTCCATTCCCTACCGGTAACGCCTCTATCCATTTGCTAGCAGGTTGCCCATACCATAAATCTGGAGTTCCGCTTTCTTCTGACTTATCTTGAGCTGTCAAAAAAATCGGAAAACTCAAAAACGAACACAATACAACTTTAATAATTCCTTTCATTATATAATTTATTAATCTATTTTTTCAAACCAGAGCCAATTAAAATCTACTTCACTATCGGCTGCATCAAAAGTTGCAGAAATAGTATAGAAACCTGGCTTTTTAACTTCTATATTTCCTATTGATGAAAATAAATACCGATCTATTCCCCATTGCTGATTAGGCTCTCCTATCGTTTTACCAGTTGGCACGAACTTATACTGCAAAGGCTGATTATTAACCTTAACATCGACTTTTGCCTTAGATTCTTCTTGTAAGTTATATGAAACATCTAACCTATAGTCTCCTGGAGTATCAATATATACTTTCCAACTATACTCTTGTATCCCTTTTATTCTTGCATGAGGCGGAATTGTTCCGAATCTCTCAGCTTCTACAAAACTAGAATTCCCTTTAGAAGCTAAAGCATTTTCTGATTTTAATGAAAATCCACCGTCATCACTAATTGCCACCAAACCTTTTTCAACTTCAGGTTTTTTATTAAACTCCATCACTACAACAGAAACAAAATTATCAGGCGCTTTTCTAGGCAAGTCTATATTTGTAAACACCTCATCATGCTTAAATTCTAATGCCTTTCTTTGTTTATCCGATAGTAAATATATTTTTTGCGGAGCCTCTTTTATCCCTGTAACAGGCAACTTACTATTTAGTGGCCAATTATAAACATGTAAATATATTTTATAGCTTCCTCCTTTTTCTTCTTTTGCTGTTATTTGTCCCCAATTATGAAGGTTTGCTTTTAAATCGAAAGCGCCGCTGCCGTAAATAGAAGCTCCATTTACATCCAACCAAGCTCCAATATCTCTAAGTCGAGAAGTAATTTCAAAAGGAATGTCTCCATTTGCTCGCGGACCAATATTTAGCATTAGATTTCCGTTGAGACTTACATTTCCTATGATATTTTTTAAAAGTGAGGTTGTTGATTTCCATTGATTTTCTAGTCGGTTGTATCCCCAAGAATGTGCAACGGTAGCTGGAGTCTGCCAAGGATACTCTAATTTAGTTTCCCCTAACTGATTATCGCCTAATGTTCTATAATCTACATCAGGATCTTCTTCTATAGAAAGTCCCAAACGAGAATTAATGAGGCAATCTGGCTGTAACTTTCTAATCAATTCTTTGAGTTGAAGCAATTGCTTTTTTGTAACTACAGTTTCAGAATGATTAATCCACATATCGAACCATAACATCCCAATATCTCCATAATTAGTTAGCAATTCTGTAATCTGAGGGATTACTTTTTGCTGCCAATAAATATCAAAATCTTCTGAATTAAAGTCTTCCAATTCTTTGGCATGATCCCAAGCATTAGGATCTTCCCAATCTATCCAATGTGAATAATATAAACCTAATTTTAAACCGTGCTTTTTACAAGCCTCTGCCAATTCTTTTACAATATCTCTTTTATTATTTGTATAGTTGCCAATATCGTAAGTGGTTACTTTACTATCCCAAAGAGCAAATCCGTCATGATGTTTTGCTGTAAGGGTTACATACTTCATCCCTGCTTTTTTAGCGGCTATTACCCATTTTTCAGGATCTATATCTTCCCAACTAAATCGGTCTAAAAGTTTTACATATTCATCCTTAGGAATCTGATTTCTATATTGAATCCATTCAGCATAATCATTATCATTACGCAATTTCTCTCCTTTCCAAACTCCTTCTGCTCCAGTATAAATTCCCCAATGAATAAACATTCCGAAGCGATCTTCTACAAACCATTCTGCTCTTTTTGAAGTATTCTTTTGAGCGACTGCTTGGTATTGCAAAAACAATACAAATAAGACAACGCTATATCTTAATCCGTTACTTAGTTTTTCCATTCTCAATCTTAAAAGTCCATGCATATTTCTCCCCTAATTCATTTAATGCCTTTAAAGGTACGCTTATCATAAGTTTTTCGTCTTTGTAAGACCAATCAAGATTTTCTTTGATTCCTAATATATAAATATTACTACCGTCTTCAGGATGAATTGCATCTAAAGTAAATGTCTCCTCTGGCTTCTTAAAAGACGTTGCATATAATGTAGACGCATTTTTCTTTTTCATGATTCTAATCACATCTCCTTGTTTATAATTTTCTCCAACACTTTCGGTATTATAAACAGCCTCTCCATTTATGTCCAACCAATCTCCAATATCTTTAAGTCTTTTTATACTTGCTTCAGGAATTACACCTTTTGCATCTGGACCAACATTAAGAAGGTAATTTCCTCCTTTTGAAGCTGCATCTACCAAATTAAAAATTAAAGTTTCAGAGGTTTTCCAATTATGATCATTTGTTTTGTATCCCCATGTATCATTCATAGTCATACAAGACTCCCAGTCTAAAGTAGAAGTTCCGTCTAAAATCTCTTGCTCTGGAGTTCCAAAATCTCCTGCATATTTCATCTTACCATCATTCATCCCTTGCATTCCTTTTCTACCTTTATCAACACGATTATTTATAAGAATACTAGGCTTTAAACTTCTTACATATTGATATAAATCTAGCCCTTGTTCGTGCGTGAATTCTGGCGTCCATTCTCCATCGAACCATAAAATAGCAGGATCGTATTTTGTAATAAGCTCTTTAAGTTGTGGCTTCATGTAGTTTTCATAATACATATTGAAACGCTCCTCATTATTCTCATCTTTAGTACCTCCTTTTGCATAAGTATCTGCTTGAGCATCTGGGTGATGCCAATCCATTGTGGAATAATAAAGTCCGAATTTAATATCTTCTTTTTTACAAGCATCAGATAAAGCCTTCAATATGTCTTTCTTATACACTGAAGCGTCCATAATATCATAATCTGAAATCTCAGAATCCCACAATCCAAAACCATCATGGTGCTTTGAAGTAATCACCATATATTTCATTCCGGCATCCTTTAACGCAGACACCCATTGTGATGCATTAAATTCTACGGGATTAAATGAAGTCGCAAATTTCTCATATTCAGAGATAGGAATCGATTCCGTTTTCATGATCCATTCCCCAACGTTTTTAGTTTCTTTTCCTTTATAAATACCTGCTGGAACAGCATATGCACCCCAATGAATAAACATCCCGAAACGCGCTTCTCTCCACCATTCCATTCGGTTATCAAAATCTACTTCGGATTCTTCTAAATAATCGATATTTGAGTTTTCGCTTGTAGCTACTGAAGGTTGTTCATGTGAAGCCGCTTTTGGACTTTCCTTACATGATAAAAAAGTAATTAGTAAAAGAATTATTAAATAACGATTCATAATTAAAGGTTTTGGTTGGTTATATTATTTATTAATCTTCTGTTTACAATTAGTCTTACATAGAACAAATATAGAGGTTATAATCTATAAAAATCAATTGCATTTTTACTCATCACTTTATCTAAATCTTCATCAGTATAAAAACTTTTTATAACATCTAGAACTTCAGCATATGTAGCTGCTACTAAACAGACTGGCCAATCTGACCCAAACATAATTCTATCGGATCCAAAAGACTGAGTTACTTCTTCTAAAAAAGGAATAAATTCACTTTTATCCCACTTATATCCTTTGGTTTCAGTAACCATTCCAGATACTTTACAGTATACATTTTCATTTTGAGCTAACAGCCGAATAGCATCTTTCCATTCTTTTTCTATTCCATTAGAAATTTCAGGCTTTGCTATATGATCTAAGACAAAAGGTTGGTCTGGAAACTTATCAACCATTTTTATAGTGTCTGAAAGCTGATTTTTACTGATTAAAATATCGTATGTTAATCCGTATTTTTTTAAAGCTCCTATTCCCTTCTGAAAGTCTTCCCTCAATTGAAAATTATTGGATTCCGCTTGAACAATATGGCGTACCCCTTTAAATTTAGAAAACTTAGAATAGTGTTCCAATCGCTCATCTATAGTACTACTTTTTAGATCTACCCAACCTACAACACCTTCTATAAAGCTATTTTTATCAGATAAATTCAATAAAAAATCTGTCTCCTCTTCAGATTGATCTGCTTGTACTGCAACACAACCATCAATTTTATTTTCCTTTAAAACAGGCAATAAATCTTCTGGCATAAAATCCTTACGAATAACCTTCATAGTATCATCAATCCAGCTATCTCTAACTGGATTGTACTTCCAAAAGTGCTGATGACTATCAATTTTCATAATAAAATTCTATTTATAGGCTTTCACAGATTGCTTAGAGCTTCCTAAACCATCAATTCCTAGTTCTACAGTATCCCCAGGATTTAAATAGCGAGGTGGTTTTAACCCTAATCCAACACCAAATGGCGTTCCTGTAGAAACAATATCTCCAGGTAATAAAGTCATAAACTGACTTATATAGCTAACTAAAGTAGGAATATCGAAAACAAAATCTGATGTATTACTATTCTGCATCATTTCTCCATTTAATTTCAACCAAAGGTTAAGACTATGGGGATCTTTTATTTCATCTTGAGTTGCAATATAAGGTCCTAACGGAGCAAAAGTGTCACAACTTTTTCCTTTAACCCATTGCCCTGATCTTTCTATTTGAAACTCACGCTCACTATAATCATTATGCAAAACATATCCTGCAACATGATCCATCGCATTTTCTTTAGACACATACGAAGCTTTCTTGCCAATTACAAAAGCTAGCTCTACCTCCCAGTCTGTCTTTTTACTATTTTTAGGAATTACCACATCATCATTCGGTCCAACGATTGCAGATGTCGCCTTAAAAAATAAAACAGGTTCCTTTGGAATATCCATACCACTTTCTGCTGCGTGTTTAGCATAATTAAGACCTACACAAACTAACTTTGATGGTCTTACTGATGGTGCTCCAAGACGAACATCATTACTAACTTTTTCGCATGAATCAGCATTTGTTTCTAACCATTTCTTCAAACGATCTACTCCATCACTCCCAAAAAAAAACTCATTAAAATCTTCTCCAAAGGAAGATACATCAATACGGGTTCCATCTTCTAATTGAACCCCTGGTTTCTCACTGCCCTCTTTTCCGAATCGTATTAATTTCATGTTATATTATTTTATTATTGTTTTTATTTGTTTCCATTCTTTCCCTCCAAAAGGAGCATCATTTTGCTGAATCCCACCTGGAGTACTTCTTCCGTCTTCAATATATTTTACAAGAAGTGCATGAAGTTCTGTTACCCTCTCTGGCTCTTCATAAACTAAATTGACACTCTCTTTAGGATCTTTATTAAGGTTATAAAGCTGTAACGGTGGTAATTTTTCTATCCCTTCAGAATTTGGTTTAGGACTACTCCAACCACCAGAACCTGGACAGAATATTAACTTCCATTCCCCTTTTCTTATAGCAAAACTTCCATTTATAGAATGATTTACAATGGCTTCTCTACCAAACTTATCCTCATCATTATTAAAAAGAGGTAACATTGAATAACTGTCTTCTCCTTGATTATCTTTAAGTTGAATGTTTAAAATATCTGCACATGTAGCCATTAAATCTGTAGTACATACAATTTTATCTGTTGATGTACCAGCCTCAATAACAGCTGGCCATTTAACTATAAAAGGTACTCTATGTCCTCCTTCAAATATATCTGCTTTATGACCTCTATATTTATAACTAGGATAATGATTTTTAGCCTGTAATTCTTCAATTTTAGCAGCTGGAGAACAACCATTATCACTGGTGAAAATTATCAATGTATTTTCTTCGATTCCAGCTTCTTTAATCGCCAAATTTAGTTTCCCCATATAATCATCTACAAGCATCACAAAATCAGCATAAGGATTTAATCCACTTTTACCTTGCCACTCTTCCGTAGGGAGAATTGGTGTATGTGGAGATGGAAGTGCTAAATATAAAAAGAAAGGTTTTCCAATATTTGCATGATCTTTAATATAATTTATAGACTTTTCGAAAAACAAAGGAGTTGTTTCTTCATGAACAAAATCCGCTCCAGTAGGACCTTCTCGCCACCATCCGTATTTGGTTTCACTTATTGTTACTTTATCTGGCTGTGCTGTTACATTATCATTTTCAACATAAACATACGGCGCCATATCCAAAGAACCAGAATGCCCAAATGAATATGTAAACCCTAAATCTTTTGGAGAATTAGAAATTGGTTTGGTAAAATCTATATTGTCATAATCTGTTGGTGTCCATCCTTCACCTCCAATACTATCTCCTTCCTTTAATGCCCAATCCCAACCTAAATGCCATTTCCCAATGAATGCAGTTTCATAATTCTGAGCTTTTAATAAGGAAGCAACCGTAGTTCTATCATTAGGAATTAATGCTTTTGAGACCCCAGTTAAGACACTATTCTTAAGAGGACTCCGCCAATTGTATCTTCCTGTGATAATACCATATCGCGTAGGAGTACATACTGATGAAGAGGTATGAGCATCCGTAAATTTAAGTCCCTCATTAGCTAATTCATCTATGCTTGGTGTTTGTATCTTACCCTCTGGATTAAACGCACTTATATCGCCATAACCCAAATCGTCTGCAAGCACATATATTATATTCAAATCAGAACTTACTTCGCTAACCTCTGCAATTTTATTTTTCTCCTTACATGATGAATATAAAATAGAAGCTCCTACTATGAAAAATAATACTTTTTTAAATCCCATTATTTCTTCTTTTTAGTTTTTAGAGATTTTAAAAGTCCATGCTAAATGTGAAGGCAATTGAGAATATTTAACTTTTTTAGTATCTACAATCATTTTACCATCTCTATAGGTCCAGTCTAAATCTAAATCAGTTCCTACAAGTTTTACTTTCGAATTATTTCCTGGATTTGGAATCTCTAATTCTAACTCCTCATCTGGCCACTGTAAACTCACTGCGTAGATATTCCCGTTATTTTGAGTATAACATAAATACGTTTGCATAGAACTATAAGAACCTTCTATTCCATGATTTTTTAAAGCTTCATCTTTGTAAAACGCTGAAGCAGGAATAACTGTTTTGTCACTATCTTTTGTACTCCAGTATATAGAAACGTGTGCGTTTTGTTTCTTTTCTACATATTTAATTTTAACTGTATTTGCTTTCCCTTCTTTTAAAGTTACAACACCAGAAGTTACCGCTCCAGTTTTTGCTTCCATTACTTCTGATTGACTCCCAGTTTCTTGATAATTCTGATTTACAACTAACTCATCATTTATCCAAATAGCAACAGCATCATCCGCCTTAACCTCAATTGTATACTTTCCAGATTTAGGAGCAACGAGATACCCATCCCAATCTACTGTAAAACTATCTTCTTTTATTCCTTTTAAAGGACTATTTCTCACCCAATTAAAGTCAATTTTATCATCTACTCTTTGCTTAGTAACTTTCTTTTCTTGCTCATGGACACTATAAGGCGTTGCTCCATATATTGCTTCTCCATTTATTTTTAACCATTTTCCTAAATCTATAAGTCGTTCTTGTTGCAATAAAGGAATCTGACCGTCTGCCTTTGGACCGACGTTTATAATCATTCCACCCCCATTGGCTACAGTTTGCACAAACCGATGAACCAATTCTTCTGAAGTAGTATACGCTTCTAATTTTTCGTTTCTATTTAATCCAAAAGAACGCCCTAATCCTCTTACTTCTGCCCACGGACGGTCTGTTTCTTTTATTCCTGCACTATATTCTGGTGTTAAAAAACCAGTATCAAGACCTCTTCCCCATCGATCATTCACAATTGCATCACTACCAACTAAGTTATAATACCAATCTATAAGTTCTGGCGCATGCCACTGCTTTGCTGTATTAAACCATTCCCCATCAGAAAAAATTAAAGAAGGTTTATATGTTTTTACCACCTCTTTAAACTGAGGAATCATATACTCTTCTACGTATTTCCCTATACTATCATTAGGATCTGTATACCATCTGTGCAATGGATGGTTCCATTCTGACAACGAATAATATAATCCCATTTTTAATCCTTCTCCTCGAACAGCATCTGTTAACTCTCCAACTATATCACGCTTTGGACCCACATCTACAGAATTCCAATTCCTATTATATTTACTTGGCCATAAAGTGTATCCATCATGATGTTTAGATACTAAAACTACATATTTAGCACCTGCTCTTTTAAAGAACTGCGCCCATTCTTTAGCATCAAATAACTCAGCTTTAAAGTGAGGAGCTAAATCTTTATAAGTTGCTTGTTCTCCATAATTATCTTTAAGATAATTAGTTCTCAAAGTATCTCCAGTTTGCAAGCCTCTCAAATACCATTCTGAATATGATTCTGCTCCTCCATATGCTGGAACGGAATACAATCCCCAATGTATAAAAACCCCTAATTTAGCATCTTTAAACCATTGTGGATAAGGTCTTTCATTAATTTTATCTATTAATTCTTCGTAATTTCTATCCTGGGAAAATGAAAAAGAATAAAAAAGAATACTGATTATTACAAGAATTTTTAAACGCATATTACCCATTTAATGTTACAAACCCTCCATCTATCGGGAAATTACTGCCAGTTATAAAAGAAGCTTCATCGCTACATAGATAAAGCGCCATGTTTGCTATCTCTTCAGGAAGTCCCATTCTTCCGATTGGTTGCGTTTTAGAAAGTTTATCAAACATTTCTTCTTCTTTTCCTGGATAGTTATTCTTAATAAATCCATCTACAAATGGAGTATGTACTCTCGCTGGAGAGATACAATTACATCTAATATTATGATCTATATAATCTTTCGCTATAGAATACGTCATTGTTAAAACTGCTCCTTTTGACATTGAATAGGCAAACCTATCTGAAATACCTACCGAAGAAGCTATGGACGCCATGTTAATTATTGTACCTCCTTTTTCTTTTAAGAACGGAATTAATGCTGAAATACAATTATAAACTCCTTTCACATTTACGTTATAGACTCTATCTAAATCATCTTCAGATGTATTTTCCACATTGCCTACATGGGCAATCCCCGCATTATTAATTAATATATCAATCGTATATTGAGAAGCTAATTCTGTAATCACCTTATTAACTCCCGCATTATCTGCAACATCACATTTCTTCCATACACCTTTACCTCCATTTGCCTCAATTTCATTGATAGTATCTTCAGCATTTTTCTCATTAAATTCTAAAATACACACAAAAGCACCATGCTTTGCAAAATTTAAAGAAATTGCTTTTCCTATTCCGCTTCCGCCACCAGTAACAATCGCTACTTTATTTTCTAAACTAAAACTCATTATATATTTTTTATTATTTGAAAAAATCTCTTTTATCCATGACTTACAATATTACTGGAACTAGCATAAATCTTCCACCTAAAAAAAAGCAAACTCTAATACTATTTTTGCCTTTTGGCGACAAATTTTGAAGGTTTTACATATAAAAAGAACATACGCCTTATCAGTAATAAAACAATAAGTCAATATTTCTCCACAACTACACTTCTTATATATACTTAAAAAAGCAAAAATTAGAAACTACTAACTGATTAATATATAGGATTCGAAAGTTAAAAATTTACATATATTTATACAATCGATTGTATAAATATATAGTTTTATTATTATATTTGAGTTATCATTAAGTGACTTTCACTTTTATTGATTTTTGAATAGTAAACTAATTACAACTAAACTTATGATTACGAGGGTAAAAACTTTAATTGCACTGCTTCTAATATTTCAATTTATAGGATGCAACGACAATAAAGAAACTAAAAAAGAAGACAAGAGATCTATTGTTGAAAAAAGTGTTGATCAGTATGACACTGCTTATACTGAAATAAATAAACATCTGGAGATGAAAAGATTCATCCCTAGATCTATTAAAAACAATGCTATGAAATACGTTGGAGCTTATGACTGGACGAGTGGATTTTACCCTGGCACATTATGGAATTTATATAAATTATCTGGAGATAATAAATGGAAAGAACGCGCTACTATTTATACCGAAAAACTAGACACTATTCAATATTGGGAAGGAAATCACGATGTTGGTTTCATGATTGAATGTAGTTTTGGTAATGGAATAAAATATGCCAATATAGAAGAATACAATGATGTAGTTGTACAGACTGCAAAGTCTTTATCTACAAGATTTAGACCAGACGCAGGAGTTATCCAATCTTGGGGAAGTAACAAAAAGTGGGATTGTCCAGTTATTATAGACAACATGATGAATCTAGAGTTATTATTTAATGCTACTAAGATTTCTGGAGACTCCACTTATTACAATATTGCTGTAACACATGCAAATACAACCATCAAAAATCACTTTAGACCAGATTTTAGTTCATACCACGTTGTTGACTACAATCCTGAAACAGGAGAAGTTAACAAGAAAAACACACACCAAGGATTAAAAGATGAGTCTGCTTGGGCTAGAGGTCAAGCTTGGGGACTTTATGGATATACTGTAAGTTACAGAGAAACAAAAGATCCTAAATACTTAGAACAAGCACAAAAAATAGCAGAATTCATTAAAAACAATCCAAATTTACCAAAAGACAAAGTGCCTTATTGGGACTATAGCGCTCCTGCCAGCGAAGAAACTCCAAGAGATGCATCTGCAGCAGCTATAACTGCATCTGCGTTATATGAATTAGCTACTTTCTCTGAAAACGCTAACAAAAAAGAACATAAAGATTTTGCTGATGAGATTATGAGTAGTTTATCATCTCCAGCATATTTTGCAGAAACAGGTACTAATGAAGGATTTTTACTGAAACATTCTGTTGGAAGTATTCCTCATGGAGCAGAAATTGATGCTCCGTTAAATTATGCAGATTATTATTACACAGAAGCTCTTATTAGAAGAGGAGAGTAAGTACCATACTTAAATACCGCATAAAAAAGGCTTTCAAATTGGAAGCCTTTTTTATGCGGTATTACCTTAAGAATACTAATACTTAACTTTATAATCTTTCTTAACAGACTTTCCTTGCCATGCCTTTTTAGAAGTCCATTCCTCATCTTCTGCTGACCAAAACTCATGATCAGATGGCAAACCTAAAGGCAAGAAACTCAACGTAGTCATATACAGGCTCCCTGTAGACGTATAATAATCTGCTATCTCAGGCTGATGTCCACGAAACCCTAAAAGCAACCAATCATTATCGTCAAAAACATCATCTACTAATAAGTTCTTTGTTATCTCAGTTAAAGCACAACGCACTTGAGCTGGAGAAACAATCTCTGGCAAAATCTCTCTTTGTGCTGCCATTGCAAGCACTTGAAACGCTGCAGTCCTATAAGTAATAGACCTTCCTATAACAGGAAAAGTACCTTCAGGAGAAATCATTCGTTCTTGTAATTCTGCATAACGAACCATACGTTTTACTGCTGTATTATAATCCTCCTCATAAGAATTGTCAAAATCCTTCATAACCTCTAGCACTTCCACAAACATCGGATGCATCACATAGGAGTTATAATAATCAAATGCAAAATGAGGACCATCACTATAGTTTCCATCACCTACATACCATTCCTTAAAACTTGAAATTGCTTTATCAATAGACTCTTTATCCCAATCATCTTCTCCAGCATAATGTAAAAATGCCTCTGTAGTCGCTGTAAAAATCAACCAATTATTATTAAATGCTTTTCTAGTCCTTAGCGCTTTAAACTCTGTTATCAAACGCTTTTTTGTAATACTATCTAATGTATCCCATAAAGCTTTTGGAGCTCTCAGTAACCCCTGAGCTAAAAAAGCTGCATCAACAATAGGCTGATGTTCTGTTCTAAAATTTAAATAATCTGGACTACTTGGATTAACTCCGTTTTTAATAGCCTTATAATACAGCTCCTTTAACTCTTCTCTTTTCTTTCCTTCTGCTGAATCATCATCAGGAAGACCTAACCATGGCGCGAGTCCAGCCATTGTTCTCCCAAAGGCTTCTAAGTAAGTTACATTTTTTCTTAACCCATAAGAAGGAGCCTTCTCGTTGGGCATATTTTTTACTAAAGTGTTATTAGCTAAGTTGTACAAAACAGGATGTGATATTTTATAAAGGGTATCAACCCAATAACTTCTAACACTATTATCAGAGACACTTGCATCTACTTCATTATTATCGGTAAACCACGACAATGGATTACTCACTAATGGAACCGCAATAAGAGGCACTGAATTTATGAAATTTCTTCGTTTCATTTTTAAAATATGATTTTTAATTAAAATAAATAAGTTTATAAAAATAAATAGCAACTATATGAAATAAAAAACAAATACAATCGATTGAATTTACAATATATATTTTTATATTTACATAAATTTAACTATTTAATATGAATAACCAACTAAAAAAACCTAGATTATTACGTATTGCTTTGTTTGTTATAACAATATGTTACGTAATTCCTTTTTACGGAAATTCGGATGAAATTTCAATTAATCCTTTAAACGCTATTCAAACTGTAATTAATGGCACAGTAAGCTCTGAAGATGGACTCCCTATACCTGGAGTAAACATTATGATTAAAGGAACAACAAATGGTGTTGTTTCAGATTTTGATGGAAATTACGAAATCAATGTATCTAACTCGAACACGACATTAGTATTTAGCTACATAGGATTTACTAGCCAAGAAATTGTTGTAGGCGATCAAAAAATTATTAATATCACCTTAAAAGAGGACGTATCTAAACTTGAAGAGGTAGTTGTAGTAGGATACGGAACTCAAAAAAAGGAAACACTTACAGGAGCTGTATCTACAGTTTCTTCAGAAACTATAGAGAATAGGCCTGTTACAAATGTCACATCAGCCCTTCAGGGTACTACAGCTGGTCTTAACATAACAAGAACTTCAGGTCAACCTGGTGAAGAAGGACTTGGAATACAAATTCGTGGAGCTACTTCTGCAAACGGCGCTACTGAACCTTTACTATTAGTTGATGGAGTTACTAGCCCTTTAAGCATGCTACAATCCATAAACCCTAATGACATTGAATCAGTTACTGTATTAAAAGATGGGGCCGCCGCCGCTATCTACGGAGCACGCGCAGCAGGTGGTGTTATACTGGTAACAACCAAAATAGGAAAAGAAGGAAAAACAATTATTCAGTATGAAGGTAGAGTTACATCTCAATGGTCCCTCAACGAACCCGTTCGTTTATCATTATTAGAAGAGGCAGAATATTCGAACTTAGCTAGAGAAAATGCAGGCATAGCACCTGAATATTCAGAATTTGATTTAAATAACATTAAAAATGGTACTGAATTTGTTGTGGACCCCAACAACCCATCAAGATACATAACCTACAATCAAAAAAGCATAAAGGATCAAATACTAAGAGATCAATATTTAATGCAGTCACACAATATCAGTGCTAGAGGTGGTTCTGAAAAGATAAAACATTTATTCTCATTTGGATACTTAGACCAAGAAGGCATCATGAAAGTAGGTCCTGATGATTACAAAAGGTGGAACCTACGCTCAAACGTAAGCGCTGAAATAAGTGATAAAATAACTTTAGACACTCGTATATCATATTCTTCTGAAGGAATAGAAAGCCCTTCTAGAGCTATAAATGGCTATGGGCTACTTCAACAAGTATATCAAGCACGTCAACGATTTCCTATATTCACCCCAGACGGGAAACTATTTGGAGGTGCAGGTAGCTCTGGAAATAATACATATGCTTATCTAACAGAGGGTGGGTATACTAACGATGATACTACTAATTTAAATGGAATTTTTAATCTTACTGCAAAAGATTTGATAAAAGGATTTACTTTCAGAACTATATATGGAAGGCAAGAAGAAAGAATAGATTATGAAAACTTTAATAGAACTGTTGAATTATGGGATAGAGGAGGCCCTGTTTATTATTTGAACAATCCTAACTCATACAATGTTTCCAGCACAAAGAACACTACTGAGAACTTTCAACTATTAGTAGATTACGATGTTTTAATTGCAAACAATCATAAAATACATGCGCTAATTGGTTACCAATGGGAAGATTACAGAAGCGCTAACATCAACTCTAGCGCTAGCTCCCTGTCTAGCAACGACATACCAAGCTTAAATTTAGGTGATATTAATAGTAAACAAAATAGCGAAAATAAAATCACCTACGCGAATCAATCTGTATTTGGAAGACTTAATTACACTTTTAAGGACAAGTACCTAATAGAAGGAACTCTAAGAATGGATCAAAGCTCTAGACTATCTCCTGAACTTAGGAGTAAATGGTTTCCATCTATATCTGGAGGATGGAATATGCAAAAAGAAGAATGGTTTTCCAATATATTACCTTTTGTTTCTGAGTTTAAACCTCGTGTTTCTTGGGGTCAGCTAGGTAATGCAAATGCAGATATAATTGGTTATTATGATTATTTAAACCTATTAAATCTAGGAAACTCACTAGTGATGGGCCAAAATGAAGATCGCGCTTCTTACTTCTACCAAAGTAATCTTCCTTCTTTAGATTTATCATGGGAAACGGTGGAAACATTCAATTATGGAGTTGATTTTGCTCTTTTGCAAAATAAACTACAAGGTACATTTGACTTCTATCAGAAGTATAATCGAAATATGTTGATCCCCACAACTCTTCCTGCAACAATAGGTATTTCAACTCCAAGAGTTAACGAAGGAGAATTAAAAAGTTGGGGATGGGAAGCATCACTAAGCTACAGAGGTGAAATCGGAGAAAACTTCAATTTTAGTATTAGCGCTAATATATCTGATAATCAAAATGAATTAGTAAACTATGGAGGTAATACAAATACCATACAAGAAGGAGTAAACACCCTTGTAGAAGGCGAATCATTAAATACTATTTGGGGTTATAAAACTAAGCCTGGCTACATTGAGTCGCAAACGCAATTAGACAATGCTCCATTTTACAGCAACCAAACAGGTATTGGAGATATAGAATACATCGATCAAAATGGGGATGGTCTAATCAATGTAGGTGGTGGAAATACTGCAGATCATGGAGACCTTGTTAAATTAGGAAACAATCAACCTAGATATCTATATGGTTTTACCTTAAAAGCTGACTGGAAGTCTATTGACTTTAGCGTCTTCTTTCAAGGTGTTGGCAAACGTTCATTCCTTCCTTCTAGATACATTCAACAACCTTTTTTATATGCTTGGATACAACCTATGGATATTCATAAAGATTATTGGACACCTGACAATCCTGATGCAGCTTTCCCTAGGCCATACTTAAGTGGCGATCACAATTATGCTACATCAGATAGGTGGATTGTAGATGGATCTTACCTTAGGTTAAAAAATATTCAACTAGGGTATTCAATACCTCAAAAACAAATGGACAAATTACCGTTAGACAGGGTTAGGCTTTATTTATCAGCTGAAAACATACTTACATTCACTAATATGGGAGTTTATGACGGAGTTATAGACCCCGAACAAAGAAACAATGTTCATGCCGATTATCCATTCACTGGATCAATAGCATTTGGTGTCAATTTAACCTTTTAAACAAACTCTTATGAAAACTATAAATCTAAAAAATAAATTTTCACTATATATAATAGGAGTAATTGCATTGACAATTACCTCTTGTGATGTAGATCGACTACCAGAAACTGCCATAGCAGATCCCTCCTATTGGCAAAATGAAAATGACTTAAAAGCAGCAACTAATTATCTATATACATATCTACCTGGACTACCTGAAACTTCAGATGTTTGGTCAGATGATGCTTTTGGAACTGCTTCAAATAATATTAGCGACGGAAGTAGAATCACACCCTCTTCTGACAGCTACTATAGCGACCAATACAATTTAATAAGAGCGGCTAATAACATTATAGAAAAGTCAACTCGAGTAATTGAAGCTGGTGTAGATGTCAATACTGTTAACTGGTATGTATCTGAAGCTAAGTTTTATAGAGCATGGGGGTATTTTAATTTAGTGCGTAGATATGGCGCCGTACCTCTAATCCTAAAAACATTAGTAGAAAATTCTCCTGAATTACAAGCCCCAAAAGCATCCCGCGAGGAAATTTTCAACTCTATCTATGACGATTTAGATTTTGCTGCAAATAACCTAAGAACTCCAAGCCTTTTAGGAGAAAGTAACTATGGAAGAATTTCTAGTACTGCTGCAAATGCCTTTAAATCTAGAGTAGCACTTTTTGAAGGGACACGCGCTAAATTTCATGGATATGGTGACTCAAAAAAGCACTTGATGTTAGCTAAAAGTGCTGCAAAAAAAGTAATTGATTCAAAAGAGCATAGTATATACCCGAATTATTTTGATTTATTTCAATATGAAGGGGAAGGAATACAGAACAAAGAAAACATTTTAGTTCGTCAATATGGAAAAAGTATTGAAGAATCTATTTCATCACACACAACACAAAGAACACTAGAAACTGGAGCTGTAAATCCTACAAAAGCATTAGCAGACTCATATTTAATGTCTGACGGACTACCAATTAATATATCCTCAAATTATAAATTTCCTAAAAGCACCCTTGAGGTATTCGAAAATAGAGACCCTAGGATGAGTGCTACATTTTTTAAAAAAGGAGATTCTTACACAGGCACACAACCTGTATTTAATGTTCCTTCATTAAGTTTTCAGCGTACAGGATTTGCTAATAGAAGATATGCTAATATACAAGATTGGCAAAATTCAAGATCATACATTGATAGAACTTTAATTAGGTATGCTGAAGTATTATTAAATTATGCTGAAGCAGCATATGAATTAAATGAAACCATTAGCGACGATGATATTGACATCTCAATAAATCAGTTAAGAAATAGAGAAACTGTAAATATGCCTGAGTTAAGTAATAATTTTATTAACTCAAATCAACTAGATATGCGAGAAGAAATAAGACGGGAGCGAAGAGTTGAATTAGCACTAGAAGGCTTTAGATATTGGGATATAATTAGATGGAAAACTGCTGAAATTGAATTACCCAAAACTGTTCTAGGAAACTTCTTTTTTGAAGAAGAATTTGGAGAGGTAGTTAAACCAGAATTAACTAGTGAAAACTATATCATTATTCAAAAATCAGATACTAGAAATTTCGATCCTGGAAAAGATTACCTATGGCCAATTCCTACAAACCAAATAAGTCTAAACCCTAATTTAGAACAAAATCCGAAATGGTAACATAACCTATAGCAACCGTTCCAATTATAATGGAACGGTTGTTTTTTTTAATCTACTATGAATTCAATGAAACCAATTAATACACAGTTCTTAACATTAATCATAATTTGCATCACTTTATTTAGCTATGCGCAAGAAAAAAGAGACTTTTTGTCTAAGCAATTAATAAGTATAGAACAACCTATAACTACTAGCACAACATTTTTTACAACAAAACAAGAAATAACAAAACAACTTAAAGAACTATCCCCTACTCAAAAAGAAACAATAATAAGGAAAGCAAAAACTGCATCTTCATACTCTTGGCCTAGCATTCCTGCTACAACTTACTTAGAGTTTAAGCGCACTGGAAACAGAGATATCATGCAGAAATATCAAAATGAGAAAAAGAAAAATCTACAAAATTTAATTTTAGCAGAACTTCTAGAAAATAAAGGAGAGTATTTGGACGCGATAATAAACGGCAGTTGGTCTCTATGTGAACAAACTACTTGGGTACTATCAGCTCATTTAGCTTCTCAAAAAGGAGGTGCTGGAATTCCTAACATCGAAGAACCAATAATAGATCTTGGAGCTGGTGAAGTTTCAAGTTTATTAGCATGGACATATCACTTTTTTAAAGAAGATTTTAAAGAAACTTCTCCTTTTCTATATAATAGAATTCCTTTAGAAATAAAGAACAGAATTATCAATCCTTATTTAAGTCGAGATGACTTTTGGTGGATGGCATTTAAAAAGGAAACCTTTGTAAATAACTGGAATCCTTGGTGTAATTACAATACACTGTTAAGCACCTTACTTCTTCAAAATCAAGTGTCCGAAGAAAACAAATCTGAGGTATTGATAAAATCATTAAAATCTGTAGATAAATTTATAAACTATTATAAAGCGGATGGAGCTTGTGAAGAGGGTCCTAGTTATTGGAGCCATGCTGGCGGCAAAATGTTAGAATATTTAGAACTTGTTTTTAATGCCACAGATGGAAAAATATCTCTAAGAGATAATGATCTTGTTCAGAAAATGGGAACCTACATAATGGATGCTAATATTGAAAATGATTATTATGTAAACTTTTCGGATGCTTCTGTAAGAGCCAATCCTAATCCCGGAATAATATATAGATATGGAGTTTACACAAAAGATAAAGCTTTAAAGCAATTTGCCGCCTATTTAGCTAATGAAAATTCTTTTTATGAAAACATGACTCACCACGCTATAGATCAAATAATAAATAATTTAAAAATTAAGGATGATTTAAAAGATACTACTCCTGAAAAAATAAATAATCTTTCTTTTGAATACTTAGAAACTGGAATTGTTGGAGGAAGGACTTCAAAAGAAAAAAATGAAGGATTCTTTTTTGCCGCAAAAGGAGGCTACAACGACGAAAGTCACAATCACAACGATGCTGGCTCTTTTATCTTATACTATAAAGGGAAACCACTAATTGCAGATATAGGCGTAGAAACTTATTCTAAAAAAACATTTAGCAAACAACGATATGAAATTTGGACTATGCAGTCTAATTTCCACAATCTACCCATGATTAATGGGCTTCCTCAATCTTATGGCCATGAGTATAAAGCCACAAACACAAGTTTTAAAGACTCCCGATCAAAACTTAACTATAATTTAAACATAAATAAAGCTTATCCTGAAGAAGCTTACTGCGAATCATTTAAAAGAAAATACACTCTACAAAGAGGAAGTAATCCTAAACTATATGTTACCGATTCTTATCAACTTAAAGAGTATAGAGACCCTACAGTAGAACATTTTATAACAGCTTCAAAACCTGGCTTAATAAAGGATGGCGAAATAAAACTAGACAATAATGTCTTACTACAATATCCACAAAACACCTTTGAGGTAAGTATTGAAACATTGCCTTTAAAAGATAAGAAGCTGCTAAATTCATGGCAACAAGATCAGTTATATAGAATCAAACTTATTTCCACAGACACTAGTTTAACTAATAATTGGAACTTTATAATTAGCGAAATATAATTACGTGAAAATCCAAAATCAACAAGAAGAATTTGGCGGAGATGAAAAAAACAATTAATTTAACGAAATGAAACGACACTTATATCCTATTTTATTCTTTCTTTTTTCAATATTCTTAACAGCCCAAGAGAAAATTAATATAATCCCAGCTCCAAATAATATTGAATTACATAAAGGAAACTTCACCCTTAACTCAAGTTCAAAAGTTGCCATAAATTCTAATCAATTAGAAAACATTCGTTATTACCTTACTAATGAAATATTAGAAAACACAGGGATATCTGTAATTACTACTGATAAAACTAATAGAGCAGATATCACTTTAGAACTTTCTGAAAAATATCACAACGAGGGATATTACGAACTTACAGTTAACAATAATCAAGTTAATATTAAAGCTGGAACTTTATCTGGGATGATGAATGGTGCTAGCAGCTTACTACAATTAATCACTATCAATAAAGCCAAGACAAACAAAATATCCATCCCAAATTTATCAATAAAGGAAAAGCCAAAATACGCTTGGCGCGGTTTAATGTTGGACACTTCAAGATATTTTATCAGTAAAGATAAATTAAAGGAGGTTATTAATTGGATGGCTTTTTACAAACTCAACAAACTCCATTTACACCTAACGGATGAGCCAGCATGGAGGTTGGAAATAAAAAAATATCCAAAACTAACATCTGTAGGAGGAACTGGAAATTACAACAATCCAGATGCACCTGCCAAATATTACACTCAAAAAGATATTAATGAGCTCGTTAATTATGCAAGTATCAGACAAATAGAAGTGATCCCGGAAATAGATATGCCTGGTCATGCTACCGCGGCAAATAGAGCATACCCCGAATACAGTGGTGGCGGGAGTGAAAAACATCCAGAATTCACATTCAACCCTGGAAAAGAATCCACTTATGCTTTCCTCACAGATATTTTAAGAGAGACTAGTATTTTGTTTCCGGCACAAATGTTGCATCTTGGAGGTGACGAAGTAAGCTTTGGAAGTGAAAAATGGAAAAGCAATCCTGAGATCCAAAGTTTAGTGAAGAAAGAAAGCCTGACTAATCTAAAAGATATTGAAAATTACTTTATGGAAAGGATGGCAGATTCTGTCTTTAAATTAAATTCTAAACTAATTGCTTGGGACGAATTAGCTGACAGTGATCTACCAAGAGACAAAACCATATTAATGTGGTGGAGACATGACAAGCCAGAACAGTTGAATAAATCTATAGATAATGGGTTTAAAACTATTGTATGTCCCCGTGTTCCATTTTATTTTGATTTTATACAAGATGGGGATCATCAATCTGGAAGGAAATGGGCAGGAGAATATAGTACTCTAGAAAGAATCTATAATTTTAAAATTAGTGAATTAATCAACAATAAAGAAAATGAAAAAAATATCATAGGATTTCAAGGAAATTTATGGACAGAAACGATTACTAGTGACAAAAGACTAGAGTTTATGATATTTCCTAGAATAGCTGCACTAGCAGAAACTGCGTGGACGGAAAATAGAAATGACTATACCAATTTCCAGCAACGTCTTAAATCGCACCTTCCTGTTTATAAAACCGAAGAGATCTATTTCTTTGACCCTTTTAATCCTGATATAACACCAGAACCTTTATATAATAAAACCAAATAACAAAATGAATCTAAAAAAAGCATGGCCGCAAAGCCTATTACTAGCATTATTTGTTTCCATAACATATTTTGGAAATGCGCAATCACCCAACGTGGTCTTAATCTTAGCCGATGATTTAGGCTATAACGACGTAAGTTTTAATGGCTCTAAAGAAATACCTACACCCAATATAGATAAAATTGCAGAACAAGGTGTAAGATTTACAAATGCATATGTAAGTTATGCTGTATGTGGACCAAGCAGAGCAGGATTAATTACGGGGAGGTTTCAAGACAGATTTGGATTTGGACTGAACCCTTTATACGCTCCAAAAGACCCTCAAATGGGCTTACCATTATCTGAGGAAACATTAGCATCTGCGTTACTTAAAGCCGATTATAAGTCTGCAGCATTAGGTAAGTGGCATTTAGGAGCTCATGAGTCTTTACATCCTTTAAAAAGAGGGTTTACAGACTTTTACGGATTCTTAACAGGTGGGCATTTTTATT
Source organism: Joostella sp. (assembly GCF_048266025.1). NCBI lineage: Bacteria > Pseudomonadati > Bacteroidota > Flavobacteriia > Flavobacteriales > Flavobacteriaceae > Joostella > Joostella sp. The sequence continues at coordinate 155,623 of NZ_JBLXAF010000005.1, forward strand.
TCCCTGAAGATCTAACTATTCAAGATCAAAAAGGTGTAAAAAGTCAATACGATGCTTATCGTGAAAAAATATTAAGAAACTATGAGCGTGTTGAAGAAACAGAGTATTTAACTGACGGCTTATCTAGAGAAGCTGTTAATTATATAGAGAAATATAAAGACGACCCATTCTTTATATACTTAGCTTACAACGCTCCACATACGCCAATGCAGGCTACAGAAAAATATTTAAGTCGCTTTAGCCATATAGAGAATAAAAAAAGAAGAACCTATGCTGCTATGGTAAGCGCTGTAGATGATGGGGTAGGAAGAGTTTTAGACAAATTAGAAGAGTTAGATTTAGACGAAAATACTATAGTCATTTTCTTATCAGATAACGGTGGCCCTGAGCCTCATAACGGATCAGACAATGGTGCTCTAAAAGGAGGTAAGGGAGAATTATACGAAGGAGGTATTCGTGTGCCATTTGCAATGAAATGGCCTAAAGAAATACCTCAAGGTATTGTATATGAAAAACCTATTATCTCTCTTGATATTTTCTCTACAGTAGTTGAGCAATCAAATATCAAAACAAAAAACAAGTTAGATGGGATAAATCTTATTCCATACTTAAAAGGAGAAAAAGAAGCTGAAGAGCGTGTATTTTTCTGGAGACAAACAAAAAAAGAACGTAGTGCTGTTAGATTTGGTGATTACAAGTATCTGAATCTTGAAAAAAGCAATGAGAAAATGCTGTTTGATGTAAACAAAGATATCAGTGAAACTACAAACTTAAAAGATTCCAAAGCGAATATATATAAGGAGCTTGAAGAGAAATACAATACTTTAAACAAAGAAATGAAAGATCCTATTTTTATGGGATTAACTGATGGTAAAGAGTATAATGCCCTTCACCCAGATAGATTCGAATAAAAAATTAACCAACACCATTACATTTAAAAAAGGGTAGCATTTATGATAATTGCTACCTTTTTTTATTTCATATCTTTCAAACTTAGTTGAGATATAGTTCTGATATATTTATAGGATTAAGCAAACCATAGCATTATTACCTAATAAAGAATGACACACTCATACAGCTAAACTAACTCACAACAGAAAAAGAGCTAGGTAACATATTTATCCAATATAATAGGTCAAATATTCTTAATAAATAGCAAATCGATGACATAAAAAAAGCGAATGGAAATTAATCCATTCGCTTCACATAAACTAACTAAAAAAGAGCTGTTACTTAACTCTATATTCTTCTTTCATCCAGTCATAAGGTTTTCTAGCAATCCATTGCCCTCTTGTGAAGTCTGGAAAGTCTTGAGGCTCTCCATTATTAGCAATAGAAGCTTCAGAAAGTGGCGTAATAGCGCTCCAAGCAGCAGCATCATATGCGTCCATTGGAGGAGCTACATTATCTATTGCAGATTCAACAAAAGCTTTCATAACGAAATAATCCATTCCACCATGCCCAGCTCCAGTTGCTATTTTACCATATTTTTTCCAGATTGGGTGATCATATTTTTCAAGCCATTCTTGAGCATCATCCCATTTATGCGGCTTAGATTCACCCTCTACATAAATTCTACTTCCGTCTACTTCCCACAATCCTTGAACTCCTTGAACTCTAAATCCTAGAGAGTAAGGTCTTGGAGAGTTTGTATCATGGGTAATTATGATAGTTTCTCCATTTGCAGTTTCAACCGTAGAAGTAATTATATCTCCTTGTTTAAATTTCACTTTTGCATTTGGGTGATTTTCTCCCCCGTTATCAACAACATATTTATGTAAACCACGAACTTTTGTTGCATGCGAAGTAATTGTTACAAATCTATTTCCGCGATTAATATCACTCATTGCAGCAATTGGCCCTACACCATGAGTTGGGTATGTATCTCCGTTTCTTAAAACAGAATGTTGTGTTCTCCATTTTGCTTCAGAAAGTGCCTTTTCTCCGAACTCAACTCCTCCACCATAAGGCTGCTGCCCATTATTAAATTTAACCGCTCTTAAATCATGCTGATATCCACATCTAAAATGTAGAAGCTCACCAAATACGTTTTGCTTAACCATATTTAAAACAGCTAAAACATCACGACGATAATTTACGTTTTCAAGAATCATTAAATGAGAACCTGTTTGCTCAGAAGTATTAACTAAATCCCAGCACTCCTCTATTGTTTGAGCTGCAGAAACTTCAAGTCCAGTATATTTACCAGCCTTCATAGAATCTACTGCCATCTTTGTATGCCAAAGCCAAGGTGTAGCGATAATTACAGCATCTATATCTTCTAATTGAAGCATATTACGATAATCGTAATCATCCTTTCCAAATATCTGAGGTTTCTTTTGTCCTGCCTCGGTTATTTTTTTTGTTGCTATATCTATTCTGTTTTGATCTAGATCACAGATAGCCACAACTTCTACATCGTCTCTTTGAAGTGCATTATTTAAATGATTGGTACCTCTTAGTCCAACACCTATAAATGCTAATTTTAATTTCTCATTTTTGCTAGAAGCATATCCAAAAGATAGGTTAGGAGCAAGAGAAATACCAGCGCCAACAACAGCTGATTTTCTTATAAAATCTCTTCTTGAATTCATAATTTATGTTTTATAATATCACTTTACTTTTCTGAAGATTTGTTACTTTATAAAATGAAGCTATTAGTAAATAATTTACTTTCATTTTACTTCGACAATATAGATAATAACTTTCAAAAAAGAAAATAATTAACGTATTTTTAGATTGAAGGTAAAAATATTCAGTAATTAAAAATATTTATTCTATAATATAGAGCTCTTTATAACTATCTATATATTCAGACTTAGAACCATTAGCAAAAGGAACTAAATAAAATGTATACTCATATGTTTTATCACCATCAAAAGTATACTCCTTTTGAGGTCTTGCGCCCCAACTATTATCTCCTGCAACTCCTCTTTGACCTAAATCTATATTTAATTGAACCAAATCACGCTCTTTAATATCTATAGTATGCTTACTTACATTTACTTCTGGCATACCATCGCTATAATTTTCATCTTTAGTTCTTACTTGTGTTTCTTTCTTGTTACTAGTTTCATATGAATAACCCGTTGTTGCGTCAAAATCTTCATTTAACATATGAAGTGCACTCAATCCTAAATTATCATTATTACTTCTTGAAGAAACTACTAACAAACCATTATTAGCATCATCTTCAAAAGCAGCCCATCTTACCCCTGTTTTATACCCATTCTCTTGAGGTCTGATATAAGGCACATATTGATCCTTCACTTTAGAAGAATAAACATCTACAAATGCTGCCGCCTTTCTATCCTGATAATTTTCCCATGGACCGCGACCATAAAAAGTCATATTTTCAAACTTTTTAGGCATTTGCATCTTCATACCTATTCTTGGTATATCTCCCGAATAGGAAGTCTCTGCTAATTTGTTTGTTATTTTTACTACTCCAGAAGGAGCTATATCGTAAGTAGAAGTATACGTTGTCTCTACCCCTGGCAATTGGTAATTAACTTCTACTCCTATACTTCCTTCTTTAGTTGCTGTAGTTTTAAAAGAAGTTACCTTCGCTTCCATTGTAGCCTTTTTCCACTCAACATTTTTCTTCTGCATTCTGTTCCCAAAATCATTATCTGTTGGCGCTCTCCAAAAATTTGGTCTTGGCCCGTTCCCATCATTTATAAGCTCTTCTCCTCCAAACCTATAAGATGTAATAACTCCATCTTCTTTATTAAACTTAAGTGAGAACTTCTCATTACTAAGATTTAAACTCTCTTTCGATTCTTCTTTCTTAATTGTTCCCACTACTTGAGTGTTTGAGCTATTCCAATTGATTTTGCTTGCAATTGCTATTTGCTCATGCGCTACCTGATATCCTTGGCTTAACAGTCCCCAGTTATTTTTTAAAGAGGCTTCTACTTCTAAAAAGTATTCCGTGTTTTCTTTAAAACTAATTCCATTTAATGAAGCTCTAACTAGTTTACTTGTGTGTGGTGTAACATTTATAGATTCTATGGGTATTCTCTTTAACTCCTCTCCATCAGCCTTAATGATAGCCGTGAAATTAAACTTATTAAGGTTTACAAAATCATATAGGTTCTCGACTAACACTCTAATCTCATTATTTTTATTAATCCCTTGTTGAGAGAATTTTATAGACTCGTGTGCTTTTTTCACCTCATAAAGTCCAGGCTGTGGCGTTCTATCTGGAAAAACAATTCCGTTATTTAAAAATGTATTATTTGTAGGCATATTTTCACCATAATCTCCACCATATGCATAATAACGCTCTCCCTTTTCATTTGTCTTCCAAATAGACTGATCTACCCAATCCCAAATAAAACCTCCTTGTAAATTATCATGTTGATTAATAATATCCCAGTAATCTTGAAAATTCCCAGTACTATTTCCCATAGCGTGCGCATATTCACTAGGAATATATGGTCTATCTGTTTTGTGTTTTCCTATAGACTCAAATCTTGCTGGAGATGGATATTGTGGCACAATAATGTCTGTATTCGTGTCCATATCAAAAAGGTTACCATCTTCTGGCTTATAAGCACGCTCGTATTGAACAGGTCTCTTTTGAGGATCCAAAGCTTTAATAGCACTGTATCCTTCAAAGAAATTAACTCCATTCCCTGCTTCATTCCCCATTGACCATATTATAATAGAAGGATGATTTTTATCCCTCTTCACCATTCGTTGCATTCTATCCACATGTGATTTTTCCCACTCTGGCTTTTTTGCAAGTGAATACTTCCCATAGTACATTCCATGAGATTCTATATTTGCTTCATCAACAACATAAATACCATACTTATCACATAATTCATAAAAAACTTCCGACTGAGGATAGTGACTTAATCGAACTGCATTAATATTATTCTCCTTCCAAAGCTTTACATCTTTTAAAATATCTTCTTTTGAAACAACATGCCCAGTTTCTGGATTTGTTTCTTGAGTATTTACACCTTTTAAAGTAATAGTTTGTCCATTTACCTTAAGTAGACCGTTTTTAATTTCTACGGTTCTAAAACCAACTTCTAGAGATGTCGATTCATACACATCTTTCTTCTTTTCTTTAGTAGTAACTACAAGCTTATATAAGTCTGGAGTTTCTGCTGTCCAAGGCATCACATCCAAAATATAAGTAGTGAAATTTACGGTAGTAGTATCTCTAGAATTTATCGTTATAGATTGTTCATCTTGAGCAACAGGAACATCATTTTTATCAAAAATTTGATAAGCAACATCAATTTTAGCTCGCTTAGATGTATTATTACTTATAAAAACACCTAAATCTAATATTCCATCTTGGAAACCACTATCTAAAGTCGCCATTGCAGAAACGTCTTTTATAGCTACTTTTGGTTTCGCATATAAATACACACTTCTCTCAATTCCACTAATTCTCCAGAAATCTTGGCACTCTAAATAAGAGCCATCTGTCCATCTAAATATCTGTAATGCAACTGTATTCTCTCCTTCCTTTAAATATTTTCCAATATTAAATTCAGCAGGCAACTTACTTCCTTGAGAATACCCAACGTAATTTCCATTAATCCAAAGGAAACCTCCCGATTTCATTGCTCCAACATGGAAATAAACATCTTTTTCCATCCAAGAAGCATCCACTGTAAAAGTTCTTCTATAAGAACCTACTGGGTTATAATCATTGGGAACATCACCAGGGTTTTTAGGATATACTTTATCAACAAACTCCATTTCTTCAGATACTGGAGCCTTATAATCTGCAAATTCATACTGATGATTTACATAAATTGGAATTCCATATCCTTCTACTTCCCAATTTGAAGGAACTTGAATATCATCCCAACTACTAACATCTACTTTTGGATCTACAAAATCTTGAGGTCTATCTGATGGCTTTTTAACCCAATTAAATTTCCATATTCCATCCAAAGACAAGTAATTATCTGAGCTTAAAAAAGCATTCTCCTTGGCCTCTTCTACAGAGTCAAAAGAATAAAAAGTAGCATGAGTTTCTTCTTTATTTTCTGAAATCACTTGTGGGTTTTCAATGTAATCTCTCAAAGGCTTATTTAATTGCTGTGAAAATAAAAACGGACAATTTAAAAGCAATATAATCCCTAGGTAATTTAAGTTTAGTTGTTTCATTCTTTATATTTATCTGAAAATTTTAGTAGTTATTTATATTTCTATTATTGAATATTAAAAAGAAAAGACCGGATTTGGAGTATGTGAAACTTTCATTAAAGAATCTAACTCTTTTACTATAAGCGGATTTTCTAAAGCAATATTATTACTTTCTGAAGGGTCGTCTTTTAAATTGTACAATTCTAAAGGAGCGTTTCTATCTTTCTTTACTTTTAAACGAATTGCCTTCCAATTGTCTTTTAATATTGCTTGCTTACCACCGCCTTCATAAAACTCCCAATACAAATAATCATGAGATTGCTGACTTTCCTTCCCTAATAATTCATCTTCAAAAGAAATTCCATTGGTATCTATTTTTTTATCACTTCCGGCAAGTGATGCAAAAGTTGGCAACACATCCCAAAATGCAGCTACATGATCACTTGTTTGATTTTCTTTAATCGTTCCAGGCCATGATACTATAAAAGGTTCTTTAATCCCCCCTTCATATAAGTCTCTCTTAACTCCCCTATGTACTCCACTACTCTTAAAAAAGTTTACATCTTTAATAGTTCTTCCTCCTTCTATGTGTGTTCCATTATCGCTTGTAAAAACCACTAAAGTGTTTTCATCATAACCCTTTTCTTTTAACACCTTCACAACCTTTCCTACGTAATCATCTATACTACTAACCATTGCAGCATAAGCAGCCTTTGGATATTTCTGCTCTCCGTAATGTCTTCCTGCTGGCCATGCTTTTTCAGGAGCAAAAACACTATTCCCATCTCCATCTAAATACATATCTATATACTTTTGTGGTGCTACCAACTCCGCATGTGGCAATGTAAAAGAAAGGTATAAGAAAAATGGTTTATCTTCAGGTTGATCCTTAATAAAACTAACCGCTTTATCAGTAAAAATTTCATTTCCAAAACTCCCATCTGGAGTCTTTATTTTTATCGGTTTCTTATCTTTAAGTGTCCAAAGTGAATCTGGCTTTTGAAAATGTGCTTCCACATGATGGAGATGTCCTGTAAAGTAATCCCATCCTTTTTTTTCTGGAGATCCTGGAGTTCCTGCTACACCTAGCCCCCATTTCCCAAACATTGCAGTTGTGTACCCCTGCTCTTTTAACAACTGAGAAATAACAAAATCCTCTTCTCTTAATGGAATTTCTCCATTTCCCCTAATATGACCTATTCCAGTATTCTGTCCAGTCATAAGACTAGCTCTAGAAGGAGCACAAACTGTACTTCCAGCATAGAAATTAGTAAACTTAATTCCCTGAGATGCTAACCTATCAATGTTAGGAGTTTTTATATATTCTTGTCCATAACACCCTAAATCTCCAACTCCCATATCGTCTGCTATAATGAAAACAATATTTGGGGCCTTTTTCTGAACAGGTTCTACATTTGCTGTTTCCTCTTTACAAGAGAAAAGAATGCTCAGCAAGCAAGAAATCAACACCATATTATAACTAATATTCATACTATTTTATATTTTAATATGTACTAAAATTATTTAAAAGCTACTAACTAGAGATTCCTGTATTAAATGCATTATCCCTAGTAAGCTGTAATTTGAATCTTTCAAATTCGGATTCTGAATGTTCCTTTTTATATATTTCAAAAGCCTTTTCTATTATTTCTGGATACTCATTTGCAACATCATTTTCTTCCTTAGGATCATTATCCAAATTATATACTGATACAGTAGAAATCTTTTTATTATTTTTTAAATCTTTCCAAATAACTTTCCAATCTCCCATTCTGATAGCCACTTGTTTCTGAAACAGAAGTCACCTCTTTTTTACATGATGCAAAAAGAATTAAAAAGAAGAATACACTTACAACTTTAGAAAAAATAAATCGCTTGCTTTCCATAAAATTAATTACACTACAATCTGAAGCCGAATTTTATAATAACTATGCATTTTTCACGAAACACAAATCTTTAAAATAATAGTTAAAAAAATATACCTAAATCAATAAATGCTGCAAAAAGTAATGATAGTAAAAATATCAAATAAATAACAATAAGCAAACTACATAATATATTTTTTTTCGTTTCATTTCATTTAATGTTTCATTTTAACAAAAAAACAATTAATAAATAGTTTTACAAACAATAACCCCTTGATAGCAGCTACTATCAAGGGGTCATCTTTTTATATAAAAAATGTTTACTAAAATCTCAGATTACCAACCTGGATTTTGCGTAAGTTGAGAATTCAACACCAATTCCTCTGAGGGAATAGGGAATAAATAATAATAATCTGGTACACCTGGAGGAACTCCATAAGGAGAAATATACCCTTTAGACGCTCCGCCCTGAATAGGCAACTTATTTCCATAGTCAGCGTTATCAACATAACGACCTAATTTTTCTTCAGCTCCATATTCCTGTAGTTTTTTCCATCTACGTAAGTCATTAAACCTATAGCCTTCATGCATTAATTCAACTGCTCGCTCCCTTCTTATCTCCCATAGAATTGGACTAACATCACTATCTCGAGTTGGGTCTTCTGAAATAGCACCAATTAACAAACTAGCTACGTTCCCTCTTTTTCTAAGCTTATTAATTGTAACATCCGCTACATCTTGACTAAAACTACCCAATTCATACATTGCTTCAGCATGATTCACAAGGATTTCTCCCATTCTAAATATTGGTGCATCTGAAAAGTCTTGATTTTGAATTCCCGTATTTAAGTTGTTATAATATTTATGACTACGATATCCGGTATAACTTGCATTAAATCCTTGTCCGTTATTAGAAAGCCTAAAATGTGGTTCTTGTTTAAGTATAAATCCACCCCAGTTTGCAGTAGGAGTTCCCTTATGCAAATCATCAGATAAATTAGCCATAATATCAAGATACTCCCTATCAGATTCATTACCTGTATACTCCCATTTACTTGACTTCCCGCCTGTTTTAACCTTAAAAGGAGGCACTGTAGTATAATAAAGTCTTTCATCTCTATTCCTGAACTCATCGTATGGATTCTCATCCCCATCAAACATAGCACTCACCCATCTATTCTCTCCATCTTTACACAAATATAAATCCGCAGCCTTCTTTGTCAAATCCCAATTCCCTGCAGAATTCCTATGTCTTGAGGTTAAATAATGGGTCAACTCACCAAACACATAAGCTTTGTAAAGCAACACACCTTCAACTCCACTTAAAGATTCAGAATTAAAAAGTTCATCATATTTAGGATGCAATGTAGAGTTAGAAGCTATTAATTTTGAGCTCGCATCGGCAGAAGCCTGTAAATAAGTTTCTTCACCACCCAAACCATGATATTTACGCCATGTACCTTCAAAAAGCCCGAATCTTGATATAAAAGCTCTTACTACATCAACATCTACAGTGTTGTCGCCTCTATTAACTATATTTTTCTCAGCAAATTTTAAGTCCTCTAAAATTTTTGCAGCAACTTCATCTCTTGTATTTTTTGGTCCAAATAAAACATCTTCATCTGCATCATTAAGCACTTGATCAATATATGGTATCTCTCCATAATCTACCAATAACTTATAATGATTGTATGCTCTAAAAAATTTAGCTATACTCTCCCAATGATTTTTCTCTTCTACAGTCAACTCTCCTCCTTCTAAGTTCCCTAGAAGCAGGTTGGCACGCCTAATAAAAGCATATGGACCTGACCAGTTATTTGTAGACGCTGGAACTGTAATTCTTTGCCAAAGCCATGAATCTCCAAGATTGCCATTACTCTTCAACATTAAATCCCCAGAAAACTCTGAGTTAACTGTCTCATCCCAATCCCCGCCATCATAACCAGGAAATACATTATAAAATGACCATGAATATGTTTCGAAATTCTTATCTGTTGTAAAAACCGTTTCTTCTACCAGCGTATCTTCTGGTAATTTTTCCAAAAAGTCATCACTACAACTAAATGTTACTGACAACAATAGACTTATTGAAAATATTTTTATTTTTTTCATAACTCTCTTTATTAAAATGAAATATTAACTCCTAAACTATAAGATGTTAAATAAGGATAAGCTGCACCCTGACCTTGATTTTGAAGTTCCGTGTTAATTCCGTCAGGTAGATGATCAAAAGAATATAAGTTTTCTCCCATTACAAACACTCTTACTTTATCAATTTTGATTTTATTAAGGACATCTTTAGGTAAGCTATATCCAAAAGTTAAATTTTTAATTCTCAAGTACGATCCATCTAATAAGTACTTAGTTTGCGTTAATCTACTATTTCCGTAATTCTCCCCTCCATTAATATAATTTCTAGGATAATAACCATCAGTATTTTCTGGAGTCCAGTAATCTAATTGATGATCATAAATTACATTGAATTCACCTACGAATGGAAAACGTACTGGATCATTTCTCCACAAGTCTCTCTTTCCAACTCCATTTAAGATAAATGAAAAATCAAAACCTTTATAGTTAGCTCCTCCAAATACTCCATATTGATATCTCCTTGTAGTATTACCTATAATAGTTCTATCTCCCGGATCTTCTAACGTCCCCTCTCCAGAAAAAATCTCACCATCACCATTTAAATCTTTATATTTAATATCTCCAGGATTAGGGCTTCTTCCTTGAAAAACAGGAATACCATCTTTTAGAGTACCTCCCCTTAAATCTTCATCTAATGTACCTTCTTCAAAATCATCTACAGTATAGTAACCATCGGTTACATACCCCCAAATCTCACCAATTTGTTTTCCTACATAATTCTCACTTATGAGTCCTCCAGGATTATCAAATTTTGTTATCTCTGACTGCCCATCAGACAAAGTAGCTCCGATATTATAAGAAAAATCTCCTATATTATCTCTCCAGTTTACAGACAACTCCCAACCAGTGGACTTTAAGTCTGCTGCATTTGAATCTGGTGGACTTGCTCCTAGAGTTGCTGGTAGTTGAGCTCCCACGGTAATCATATCTAATGTCTTTCTTTCATATAAATCAAATGACCCAGAGAACCTATCCCCAAATAACCTTACATCAACTCCTATATTCCCAGAGCGAACTGTCTCCCATGTAAACCCAGTACTAACTAAGCCTGGTAACCCAAGAGTTCTATACCTCAATCCAGTTTCTTCATCAATCCAACTTGCATTAGTTACTCCAATTTCAGGTAAATAAGGGTAATATTGCTGAGCTCCATTTCTAGTAACATTTTGATTTCCTACCTCCCCATAAGATCCTCTAAAATGTAAATGATTAATAAATCCAACATTACTCATAAAACTCTCCCTAGAAAGCGTCCATCCTGCAGAAAATGAAGGAAAGAAACCAAACCTATCTTCATCAGAAAACCGAGAAGACCCATCATACCTCCCATTTAACTCTAAAAAGTATTTCTCTTTATAATTATAGTTAAGCCTTCCAAAATAACCCAATGTAGCATAACCATAAAACCTATCGTCTCCCTCTAACACCCCTGTTGCTGTGGATATAGAAGGTAGATCTACAGAAATCAAATCTGTTTTCCTAATATAAAACTCCTCATAATCAACATCTTCTCTATTCATACCTGCCAACAACTTAAAATTATGATTTCCAAAAGATTTAGCATAGCTAGCATAAAGGTTTATTAAATGACTATTAGTCTTTTGATTCTCTTTTCTATAAAATGTTGATTCAGGAACTCCCCCAAAAGTAGTTAATGATTCAGGATGAATGTATAACTGTTGATTATCTCCACTGTACCAATCAATATATTTTTGTTCAAAAGTATATTCTCCTGTAAAGTTTAAACCAGCCACAGGGTTATACTCCAACTTTTCGAAAATCCTAACATTACTAAGCTTCTTATTTGTAGAAACCCCATAACGCTCTTGATTCTCTGGAGTAAAATATGGTATTTCATTACCATCTTCATCAGTATAAAAACCATCCTTAGCAAAAGGACTATAGTTTACCGCTCTACCATAATCTCCGATTGGAAAATTGGTATCTGTTGCAGTGAATAAAATATTAGAAGTTGAAGCTATTTTTGGACTTAAATCTGCCTTTAGGTATGCATTTACAGTGTTCTTTTTAATTTTATCATTATCTGTTACCATGATCCCATCAACTTCACTATATCCAGTAGAAACTCTATAGGCAACATTTTCTCCTCCTCCACTAAAGCTAAAATTATGAATCTGAGAAAATCCTGCTGAATCTAAAAAGTCACCAAGAAGATCTGTATCTTTCAAAGGATATTCTTGCCCATTATCATCATAAGCAACGCCATCAGGATAACTGCTTGGATTATTCTTATATTCTTCTAAATAATCAACCCATGTATCTATATCCTGACCAATCCAAAACGTGTCTTGACCAAAGTCTTGTAATGCATTTATAAAATCATATGTAGATGCCTTTGTAGGCAAATTTTCAGGATAATTTACACTTGAAGTCACAGAATAATTGAACTTCATTTTCTGATTTTTCTTTCCCTTTTTTGTTGTAATCAACACCACCCCAAAAGCAGCTCTTGCACCATAAATTGAAGCTGCTGCTGCATCTTTCAACACCGTAATAGTTTCAATATCTTGAGGATTAATATCATTAAAATTAACTGGCACATTATCCATCAATATTAACGCACTTCCTCCATTTAAAGATGTAGCCCCTCTGATTTGCACTCCCAATCCTTGAGAACCTGGCTGACCGGAATTAGATGTCACTTGCATTCCAGGAATCATACCTTGTAATGACTCAACTGGATTGATGATTGGTCTATCACCCAATGCATCTGACATTTTTACACTACTTACGGCTCCTGTTAAATTTTCTTTCTTTTGAGTACCATACCCAACTACCACAACTTCATCTAATTGAGCAACATCTTCCTCTAAGGTTACGTTAATTTCATCTCTTCCCCCAACTACAATTTCTTGGTTTAGGAATCCTACATAAGTGTAGACTAAAATTGCCTCAGCTGAATTAACAGTTATTGTATAGTTCCCATCAAAATCTGTCGCTGCACCAGTCGAAGTTCCCTTCTGCTGTACATTAACACCTGGAATAGGCATTCCAGAACTATCAAAAACAGCACCCGTAACTACAGTTTCTTGAGCTAATGCTGCTACTGAGACAAATAGAAACAGCATTGTGGTTAATAATTTTCTCATAAGTTTAATTGTTTGATTAAATATTAAAGATCAAAATAAAGGTGAAACATACTTTATTTAAATTTTTGTTAAAACTATACATTTAGTTTTAGAAATACAAGCAAAACGAAAATATTTATTGTTCGTTTTAACTAAAATAATCTGAAAAATATATAAAATAACGCTTATGAAAAGAAACAATAATATTAAACCTAACAATTTGAAAGCCGAAAGAAGTTATGGCTGAACAAGCGGATAATCTGTATCATATTGCTCTAATTGAACTTTTTTCCACATCGCGTTTTCCAAGAATAGTGGATGTGGCAACCTTACTTCCCAATTGCCTAGTTTCTTAAGCATTCTTTCTGCAATATCTAAATTCTCTAACACAACATTATGTTGTTCTGAAACATCTTCAGTTAGATTAAAGAGCATTGGTAACCTATCTGGGATTCTAATTAACTTCCAGTTATCTTCTTTGATAGCTGCACTTATAGTAAACTTCCACATTAATGTCTTGTGCAATGCTTCATCTTTACCTCCTTCTAAGATAGGTATTAAGCTTTCACCTGTAAAATAGCTACCACTTTCTAACCCTTTATTATCACCCTTAGCAATATTAATAAATGTTGGTGCTATATCTAGAGACGATATCGATTGTTCAATTTTTCTCCCTTCAGGAAGTCTTCCTTTCCAATTTACTATAAAAGGAATATGAATTCCTCCCTCTAAAAGAGTTCCTTTCTTTCCATTATAAGGAGCATTTATAGACCCGTTAGTTTTAACAGGACCTCCATTGTCGCTTATAAATACAATGACTGTATTCTCAGCAAGTTTTTCTCCTTCTAAGGACTTTACTATTTTTCCAACGTTTAAATCCAATCGGTGCACCATTGCAGCATAAGTTCTCCTCTTTTCATTCCGAATATGCTTATATAACTCCAAATCCTCTTTAAGCGCTTGCATTGGCGTATGTGGAGCATTAAATGACGCATACAAAAAGAAACTTTCATTTTTGTGCCTTCTTATGAAATCAACACACTCGTCTCCTTTATCATCTGTAATATAAGTAATCTTTTGTGGTGTCTTGTAGTTACATTCTATCGTTGCATTTCCATTTTCATCTACTCCCGAAAAATAATCATGACTTCCTCCTCTATACCCCCAAAACTCATCAAAACCTCTATTTGTAGGATAAAACTGCTCTTCGTACCCTAGATGCCATTTTCCTATGAGCCCCGTAACGTAGCCATATTCTTTCAAGTGATTTGCAATAGTTTTTTGCTCTACTGGAAGTCCTCTATATTCAGGATCGAAGCCAGGTTGATTTCCTCCTAAATTATTATCATAGCCAAATGAAACCTGATTAATACCAGTCAAAAAACCTGCTCTTGAAGGACTGCAAACAGGAGCAGAGACATAAGCATTACTAAAAAACACTCCTGTCTGGGCAAGCTCATCTATATTTGGAGTTTTAATCTGCTTACTACCTGTAAAACTTAAATCTCCATAACCTAAATCATCTGCTACAATAAGGATAAAGTTTGTTTTACTATTAGAACCATCTTCTCTTTGAACAATATTCTCCTGAGAATTAAGCAAAGCTGAAGTCAATAATAACACACATAAAACCAAACTTTTTTTCATCTTAAATAATTATCTAAATTAACCGTTTACATTAAAAATTGCAGCCCCATTAAAAACATAAAAACCAATACACATCAGCTTTAAGCAAAAATGATTTTTCCAAACAAAAACCTGACTACCAATCCGTTTTAACACTATCAAGAAATTAAACCCTCATGATAGTAAAAATACCAAATAAATAACAACAAGCAAATTTTGACATGTTATTTATTTTCGTTTCATTTCATTTAATGTTTCATTATGAAATATATTAAGGATAAAACAACAAACCCGTAACACTAGCTAGTGTTACGGGTTTACTTATTGTAAATATAAAAATTACAATATGATTTGATTAATATCCTGGATTCTCCACTAAGTTTGGATTATCCGCTAATCGACCAACTCCTAATGCAAAATAATAATGTTTTGTAGGATCAAAAACTCTAACTCCAGAATCTCCGTTTACCTCTGTGATTAAATATTTCTGAGCATCAAAATCATAAACATATCTCATTCCTTTTAAACGCCCATTAAGAACCTGATCTGCAATTCTCCAACGTTTTAAATCCCAATATCTATGCTCTTCGAACAACAACTCTACTTGCCGCTCTTGACGAATGTTTTCCTCCGTAAGCTCATTTCTTTTAGGCATGCCTACTCTATCTCTCACTTGATTCAATTTATCAAGCGCATCACCTGTTCCTAAATAAAATCCTGCTTCCGCATAGTTTAGTAATATTTCTCCATATCTAAACACTAAAAAATCAGAACTTGATTGGCCACTAGCTACTGGCTCATAAGACTCGTCTACACGTTTCTTAATCAACAACCCTGTTCTATGTTGATTTTTATTAGGAGCTTTAGCTCTCCAGTCTGAACCTGGAATAGTGAAAGTCTCGCTATTACTTTCTTGACGTTCTCCATTTTCATCAGTATAAATAGTACTAGAATGAAAGTAAGCATTAGAACCTTGCCACTCAATCTCAGGGTAAAATATAGAGGCAGCAAATCTAGGATCTCTGTTTTCAAATAGCTCCTCTTTACTAATAAGCGTTTCACCATCAAACTTCGTTCTATCAAAAGCTCCTGAAGAACCATCAGCATAATCAAATAAATCTAAAACATTTAAATATACAGGGTAATTAGAACTCCAAGCCGAAGTAAACCCAACCGGTGTTGCTAGGTTATCCCATGAATGTCCTACTTGCGCTTCAAAATCGAACCTCAAAGCAAGGATCACTTCAGGGTTATCATTTTCATCAACAAACAAACGCTCAAAGTTTTTAGACAAATCACTTTCTCTGTTATATAAAGAAAAAGGCCCCTTCGTAATAATCTCTTTGGAAGCATCTAAAGATTTTTGGAAATAAGTATTAGCCTGTCCAGCTGGAATCCCAACAGGACCATTTTCTTCTCCAAATTTAGCTATACTCCCAGCATATAATCCTGCTCTACTCACAAGAGCAATAGCCGCCCATTTACTTACTCTACCATAATCATTACCATCATAAACAGACGGCAACCTTTCTGCTATAGCTTGCGCTTCTTCTATTATAAAATCATACACTTCTTTTTCCGTGTTTCTTGCTGGATATAACTCTTCTTCTGGATCATCTTGTTGTTGAGGAACTGTTATAATAGGAACTCCTCCATAACGTTTTACCATCTGAAAATATGCCCAAGCTCTTAAAAAACGTGCTTCAGACTCTCGTTGTAAAATATATTCTGATTCAAATTCACTATTATTAATTCCTACTATAAAACTATTTATATCCCTAATCAAGTTATAAGGCCAATAAGCCATAGAACCAGCCCCAGTCTCATCATAAACCCTCAAAGCTGCAGCATATGGTGTCTGCCAAGCCCCAACTGTTCTTGCAGAACCACCCATAGCAGCTATAAGTCCCATATTAAAATCAGACTGCCCTCCTAGCTCTTCAAACTTTGTTCGATCATATAAATTAAGAAGATTTGCCTCTGTTAAGTTTTTGTCAGAAAATACAGCATCCTCTTCTATCACTGTAAATGGACCTTTATCCAAATAATAGTCGTTCGTACACCCTACTGCAACTATAAGCAGTAAAGAGCTAATACTTTTAATTATTCTATTCTTCATCGCTATAATTTTATTAATTGATATTAAACTTCACTCCAAACGTATAAGCTGAAGTAATTGGATATGCTCTACCGTTTGCTAGATTATTCTCTGGATCAAGAAAGTTTTTATATATTCCTAATTTACTCCATGTAAATAAGTTTGTTGCTGCCAATGACAACTGAATATTACTTATCCCTCCACTATTTTTTGTAGATGGAATTGTATATGCTAAATTAACTTGCTTCAATCGTAAGTACGTAGCATCCTTAACCCAAAAATCTGAAGTTTTATTGTTATTAGAAGTACCTCCATCAAAAGCCATTGGCAATTGTGCATTCGGGTTATCATTAACTAAAGGATCTTCCTCTGAGGGACTCCATCTGTACTTATAATGGAAATCATATGGAATCGATCCATTTTGAAACATATTTCTAGCTGCAGTAACAATATTTACATCAAATTGTGAAGCTCCTTGAAGCAAGGCACTAAATGAAAAGTTTTTATACTGAAGACCTATATTAGCTGCATAAGTAACGTTAGGACGACTATTTCTTCCAATAACATCTTGATCTCTATAATCAATTACTCCATCTTCATTTATATCCTTATATCTAATATCTCCTGGGCGTAAGGTTACATTACCCTGTTGATCTTGATCGTAGGCTAAATTGTCAATCTCATCTTGATTCATAAACATCCCATCTGAAATATACCCAGTTCTCCTATCTGTATAATTCCCCGTTCGTTGATAAATTCTGACATCATCTGGATCTGTATATTCCTCTTCTTCAAAGTGTGTATACTTTGTTCTTGAATATCCGAAACTAGGCGCGATATTAAGACGTACATTTCCAATAGTACTTCTATGCGTAAGCAATACTTCAAAACCTTTTGTCTGCGTACTATTTAAATTTACTAATGGCAATGCTGCTCCAAATGTATCTGGTAAAGCAACTAATGGAGTTGTTAAGATCCCACTTTTATCTCTAAGAAAAACATCTGCTTCAATTCCTAACTTTCCATTCCAAAAAGTAGCATCAACACCAATATTATATAGTTTTATATCTTCCCAAGTAACTTCATTATTTGGAAGTCCTAATGTTACTACCTGTCTTTTAACCTCATCTCCAATTAAGAAGTTTCCATTTACAATATTATAACCAGGCAAGAACTCATAACCAGAAATATTTCTATCATCTCCAATATTGGTATATGAAAGTCTTAATTTCAAATTATTCACTACATTAGAATCTCTCAAAAAGTTCTCTTTTGAAATCACCCAAGAACCTAAAACACTAGGAAAGAATCCCCATCTTGTATCAGGTGCAAAGTATGCATTAGCATCATAACGCCCCGTTACACTAAAATTATATTTATTATTAAAGCTATAATTAACTCTTCCAACATAACTCATTCTTCCACTCTCAGATTGACTTCCACCGTTATCTTTATTAATATCACTTCCTGTATTTAAAATCGGAATGTTTTCTGAAATCAATTCTTGTCTAGTTGCTGATAATATTTCTGACTCTACAGAACGTCCTTCAGCTAAAAACAAACCAGAAACTTTATGTTTTTCATTAAAAGTTCTATCATATTCTACAGACAATTGAGGACTAATAATATCACTATTATAAGCTTCTTGAGATAATCTATTTTGGCCTTGGTTAGATGTTGACCAATATAAATACTCATCATCTTCTTCCTCATAAGAATACAAATCATAAGGCAGTGCAAATGTCTTAGTCGTATAGGTTCTTCTAATTATATTCATAACCCCCTTTAACTTAAGACCAGGAACTGCCTTTACACGATATTCCCCCTCCAATCTAAATGTCGTTACTCTGTTATCATAATTATAAGTTCCATCTAAATCTTTATCAGAAATTGCCAACGGATTTCTCTCCAAAAACCCAGAGTATGCAGCTCCATAAGAAGGATCTGGCAAATACGGATTCCATATTGGCTGAGCTGTAAGTAATTCAGTATAAATATCGTTAACTGCATTATTAGCGTTAGTCGTAGCTCCAGATGCAGCTCTATCAGTTAATTCATTTCTATATGAAATATCCATTGCTACTCCAAACTGCTCTGACAGCTCTACATCAACGTTAGAACGAATATTATAACGCTTAAAATCAAAATCACGAGTAGAAAATATACTTTCTTGCTCTAAATATCCTACAGAAGTAAAGTACTTTACATTCTCACTCCCTCCACTCACATTTAGATTGTGCTGAAACATTGGAGCTCCGTTTTGATACAACTCATCTGCCCAGTTATAACTCTCATATCCTGGCGCTCCATTTCTATAGTTCTCTAAATCTTCTTCCGAAAATTCTGGCGTAGTTTGGGTATTAACAGCCTGTTCTCTTTTTAATTCCACATATTGAGCTGCATTTACTGTTTTTTGATAAGCAGATACATTTGTAAAACTTGTAGTTCCTGTATAGGTTATACTTGGCTTTTGACGCGTACCTCGCTTAGTAGTTACCAATAACACTCCGTTACCTGCACGCGCTCCATAAATTGCAGCAGAGGCATCTTTTAAAACTGTTATGGACTCGATATTGTTAGGATCTAAATTTCCCATAGTGGTCTGCACCCCATCTACAATTACTAAAGGATCCCCAAAACCTCTTATACTAATACTAGCATCATCTCCCCCTGGTAAAGAAGACGACTGTTGCGTAATAACACCTGCAACTCTACCTGTTATTAACTGTGTTGTATTCGAAGCTGGAACTTTAGTTAATTCTTCACTTTTAATAGTTGAAATTGCCCCAGAAACATTTTCCTTTTTCTGAGTTCCGTAACCAACTACAACAACTTCGTCTAGCTGGGCTACATCTTCTTTCATAACAACATTAACAACATCTTGAGATCCTACAACTTTCTCTTGACTCAAGAAACCCATAAAACTAAATACTATAACAGCATCAGTATTATGTGTTGTAATCTCATAATTCCCGTCAAAATCCGTAGCAACCCCCATCGAAGTACCCTTGATTAGGACGCTCACTCCTGGAACAGGAACCCCCGATCCATCTACTACATTTCCTTTAACTACCTTTTCTTGTGCAAAAAGAAAAGTTGTAGTCAATAGTAGTACAAAAAAAAGCAATGATTTTTTCATAAATTAATAGTTTGATTGAGTAATTGTAATACTTACCCTTGGTTAATTGTAATACTTACCTTTAAAAAGGTCTCGCTAAACTATTAAAATATTGTTAAAAACAAAAACATAAAAGCATTTTTTCTTTCGTTTCGCTCACATTCAATCGATTGTTATCTTAAAAACGCAAATAACAACAAGATAAAGGGATTAAATACTTTCATTTGCAGTTTATTTACTTTGTTTTGATGTATTTATTCGACTTACGTTTCTATTAACATTTTAACGAGATTTACAGTTCATCACAATGTTCATATTTTCAAACCTTCAAATGCCTCATAATTAACATATAAACACAAAACGCTCACAAACCCTTATACAGCATAATTTCACTCTAACGCATAAAAAAACCAGCAAATTGCTTTACTGGTTTTCTTTGATAATAAATCAATATTAAATCACAATAAAATACTCTACTTTAATAATAGTAAACAGCTATTACACCTTAACAATCTCTTGATTAATCTTCTTTGCTTCAAAACTATATGAAGATTCTTTACTTGTGTTTTCAAATAAAAGTATAACTTCGTGATTCCCTTCATTAAATGTCTTTAATTGGAATGAAGTAGACTTAGGTCTTATTGCATAAACTAACTCTTTATCTTTATACAATTTAACTACAGGAACTTCATTTATAGTATCAATATTAAAAGTAGGTAAAAGAAACTCTTCTTTCTTAGTATAGTTATCCTCTTGAGTAATACCAAAAGGCCAACCATTATATTGCTGACTTCTGTCTTTTTTAATATCTGTATATCTAGGCCAACATTCTGTAGTAATCTCCCTCGTTGACTTATTAAAAGTTACCAATCCAAAACCAGTAGCTCTATCATGCAAAACAGCTGGCTCATGATGCGTTTGAAATGGGTTCCCTACTCCTAAAACAGTCATTTTATTACCAAAACCATCAATATGGTCTCCTATGTAAGCTGGATTTTGGAGTGTATGTTGAGAAGCATTCTTAACTGGAGGCCAAAACCTTCTTGGCCATATGTTATTTAAAGCTGGTCCTGCAAAAACATAACTACCATCACCGTGCTCCTCTACTCCATATTTTATAAAACTACCCAAATGCTGATCTCCAGCTATATGAAAAGCAAATCCTTTTCTGATAATTTCTACAGCCTTATCTCTTTTATTTGCAGGCCATCCATTAGAATCCATATCTGCCGTAAAATCGTCTCCTAAAACGTACTCCCCTCTATTAGGAATATTTAGTTTTGGAACAACTTCATCTGTTTTAGCTTCTTTAGGTAATGTAGCAACTGTAGCAAAGTTTGTTTGAGATAATACTACTTTCATCTGGATATCTCCTTTCCAATCTTCAACCCAAGACTCCAGAAAGTCTTCCTGACGTTTTCCTAATAATTCAGCATCTAAATCTCTGTGCTTTTTTATGTCGAAATTTTCATTTCTTATCCATCCATTCCAAATATCAGCTTCCTTTGGCAAAACATGCATCGGTGCAGATTTGAACTTTCTATCTTCAAGAATAGCAAAACTTAACCCTGCATATTTCCAATGCGTATAATAAACTCCAATCCCTCTTTTAACAGGTGTTGGGTCATATGGATCTGGCAAGTGACTCGTTTGTGTAAATTGAATCATATTAAGCCATTCTGGAGACATTTTATATCCTCCTGAATCTTGTGCTGAAGCTCCATACCCTTCACTAGTATCTGCTGCTTCTCCGCCTTCTCCCCAAACATTTCCATGATACACATCATGGTCATCTGGAATTATCGCACAAGGTTTATGTCTAAATAATTCTCTATATGACCAACCAAACAGCAACCATTTTCTTAAATATTCAATACAGAGCTCATCAAATTCACCTTCGAATTGAACTCCATAACCACCAGTACCTTCATAAAATTGATCTCCTAAAAACAGGATAATATCAGGATCTAGATAAGACACGTTATCGCATACATCTTGGTCTGGAAATCCATAATGAAAATTACAACTAAAAACTCCAGCCTTTATTTCCTCCTCATCTAATGGCTCTTTAGCTATGGTACCATCATAAAAATAATGATGCATTTCATTTTTTAATGGCAACTCCGCTAATAATCTATAAGGAACATCTTCTGTTTCTTCCCATTCTTTTATGACAAAATTTACAGCTCTCCCTGAGTTAGTATTCTCACGAGTTTCAATCGTTTGCCATTTCCCTTCTTTATATAGCTGAAGTGATACTTTATGATTTGGCACTTCTTCAAAAGGAGTTAATTGAGCTGTTAACTTCAATTTATTTGCATGCAGTGTATATTGAGCAAAACAAATTGGACCATATAATTGATCTTCTTTATGATTTAATCCTGAAGAGCTAATCTTCCATTCTGAAAATGCTGCTATTTTTTCATGAACTACTTTTTTAGAAGGTGCATGAGCAATCAATGAAAAGTTACCCGTAACAGCTTCCATCGAAACATTTACCTTCCTATTTGTAACATCCTCTCCATTTCCATCAACTAATGTTACTGCCAACTCATATGCACCATCTTTATAACGCGCCTTTAAGCTTAAACCAAATGAATTTGGAATAATACTTAGACCTGTATCATATAACTCCTTTCCTATTTTTAATTTCCCATTACCTGTAACTCCGATATCAGTTCCTTTTCCAAAAACGGATGCAGATCGATAATCATCAAACTTCCCTTTTACACCTATTGAGAAACCGACATACGCATCAGAATTACCTTTTATATTATCGTTTAAGACATCTATAGAAGCACTTACTTCAAAATTATCTTTGTTATCACTTTTTTGGATTGTAAGTAAATTTAAATTCCTATTTACACTAGAAACCTTACAAACAGCCTTCCCATCTTCAATTATCCAGTCTTGCATTCGGTTACCCCAGTATTCTGGCCCCACCCACTTCATATCATGCCAGTTATGCCAATTACTTTCAAAACTCACACGTTCTATATTTCCAAAAAAATCTAAAACTCCTCCATTAAATGGCCTGGCCATACCAATGGCTGGTAAAATAGTTCCTAATGAAAATGTTTTTAAGTAATTTCTTCTATTCATAACAAATTATATTAAATGAGGTTACTAATATAAAAAACATATTTCAAAAGAAACATAATGTAATATCAATATATTTCGATTTGTTTCTTTTATAACTAAACAGTTGACTCTAATGAAGATTATATGCCTCACTTGCTTATTTTTTAAAAAAATAAACTATAAAGAAATTAAGTTTTAATTCATACTGAATAAATATTTCCTATTTTTGATAAGAAGACATAATATTTTTAAAGCAGTGAAGAAAACAGCAGTTAGAAGATCTTTAATTCTAAAAGAATTAGATGAACACGGACAAGTTAGTGTAAACGACCTCAGTAAAGCCCTTGGCGTAAGTGAAGTTACCATTAGAAATGACCTTGATAGATTAGAAAAAAATAAACTATTGATTCGTGCCCATGGAGGCGCTTTCAAAACTAGTAATATCGCATTAACTGTTAGCGAAAAGAAAAAAATAAATCTTGATATTAAAAGACTCATCGGAAAAAAAGCTGTTAGCTTAATAGGTGACGATGAAAGTATCATTCTAGATTCTGGAACAACAACTTTCGAGATTTCAAACAATCTAGCAGAAGCTAATAATTTGACTGTTATTAGTAATGCTCTTGATATAGTTAATAACCTTTCTCAGTATAAAAACTTACAGGTTTTCATGCCTGGTGGTTATTTAAAAGAATTCTCTATGTCTTTGGTTGGACCTATGGCAGAGAGAAACTTAAGACAATTATATTGCAATAAATTATTTTTAGGAGTGGATGCAATTAAGCCAAGTCTTGGAGTATTTACGCATCACGTGGAAGAAGCCTACCTAAACCAAATAATGATAGACATTTCTGATGAAGTTATTGTGGTTGCAGATTCTTCTAAATTTAAAAGAAGTGGCCTGGCATTTATCTCTAATTTTGATAAAATTAATAAGATTATAACTGATTCTAATATCAGTGAAAACCATCTTCGTGAATTAGAAAATCACAATGTTGAAGTTATTTTAGCTGATAAATAGCTATTTAACTAAATCACTTCCCTTATACAAATATTAGTATTCTCAATATTATTATGTAATAGAATATTTTAAAAATATAAAAGGCAGATTCTGTATATTAAATACAAATCTGCCTTTATTATATTGTATTTTCAATTATCAAGGGACTTTAGTTATCTCTCCACCAAAAGGAATCTTTCACTTCTTCATCAGAAATATAAATTGGTGCTCCAATTTCTGGAACTCTAATTTTAAGATCTAATTCCTCCGCTTTTTTAACCATACGTTCTACAGGATCCCTCCAATCGTGTAAAGCTAATTTAAAAGCACCCCAATGTATTGGCATAGCTATTTTGGTGTTTACATCTAATCCTGCTTGCACGGTTTCCTCAGGAAACATATGTATATCTGGCCACATCTCATTATACTGACCACACTCTAACATAGCAAAGTCAAACGGTCCGTATTTCTCTCCTATCTTTTTAAAATGATCTCCATAACCGCTATCACCACTAAAGAAAATATTAGTCTCGTTATTCTTAATAACCCAAGAACTCCATAGCGTACTTTGACCATCTGTAACCTTTCTTCCTGAAAAATGCTGAGCAGGAGTACAGACAAAATTTAAATCTTCGTAAACAACTTCATCCCACCAATCCAACTCCTTAATACGATCCTTATCAACTCCCCATGCCTCTAAATGAGCTCCAACTCCAAGTGGAACATAAAACATTTTTACCTTATCTTTTAATAATTTTATCGATCCATAATCAAGATGATCATAATGATCATGAGAAATCAAAACAACATCTATTTGTGGAATCTTTTCAATTTCAATAGGCAACTGACTATTAAACCTCTTATCTCCTAACCAAGAATATGGCGCCGCAACTTCCCCAAACATCGGGTCTATCAAAATAGAGTGTTTCTTCGTTTGCAGTAAAAACGCAGAATGTCCAAACCAAAATAAACGAGAACTCCCTTTATAATCAGCTACATCAATAGAATCGATTTTTTCATACGCTAACGCCTTCTCTGGTCTTCCATTTGAAACTTTAGTGAATAAAAACTTTCTTGCTATATTCAATGTTCCGAAAAAACCATTACTCTTAGGAACATCTTTCTTATTCACAAATTTACCTTTTCTATAATTCTCAGACACACTATAAGCATCTTGTCTTTCTTTTGATATATTTCCGCCAAAATCTGGAGTGAAATGAACCATCAGCATGTAAATAACTACTATCGCAGCTATAAAAGCTACTACACCTATAATCATTCGCTTTAAAAATTTAAAAATAGATTTCAATACAACCTTACATATTAATTCAATCCTCTTAATGAGGAAGGGTAGCGAAATTAATCTATCCCATAATAAAAAACAATATTATTATGCTAGTACTACATGTTTAATTACACAGTAGATAACTTATTTTTTGTGAAGACTATAACCTAGATTTAGACAATAATCAGAGATTTATAAAGTAAGTTAAAGAAGAATAGATTTAATTTTTAGACATGTGTTTTTATCCATTTTTTTGAATTCATTAAAATCTGCTGTCTAACATGAGCATCTAATTTTTCATTTCTTTGAACAGAGTTCTGAATTTCACTTTCAAAAGAAATAAAAACCACTCCCTTTCCAGTTTTTTCTAAAAACTCTAACCATGGCTTTCCATATAAGCTACCTACTTCTTCTCTGCCAAAAGATTGCAATGCTACCATTTTCAATATAATTAAGACTTCACTAGCAGAAGTCGCTTCAGATAATTTCTGAATCGCATCTCTACGGTATGAATTTCTGAGATATCTTTTAAATTGAAAATAGAAAAGAATTAGTATCAATAATAAAACTGTTACACCCAATGCTCTCCCCCCCATTGTATCAAAAATAAAAGATACAGGCTTAGCATCATAAACTTCCTGTGCTTGAATATTTTTAAAAGTTTCAGGAATGGAATCTTGAATACTTGTTTTAGGGTATATAATCATTGCTTAGCGTTCAATTTTGTCAAATAAACTATTATTATCTGAAACAATAAAAGGAAGCAAATCTAAAGTAAACTGGATTTTGCACAAACAAGAATTTGATTTTTTTAATAAATAAAAATGCAGTATATAGCCCCAGATTAAACCATAAAAATTTAGAGCATTTGTAGAAAACACCCTAAATCTCTTTTCTAAAAAAGCTAAGCAGCTTTTCTTATCCTAAAATACCGACAAAACTAAATATTACCGATATAAGCACCCATGAGAGCACAGCTATCAATATAAAAACAATTGCCTTTAATGCGTAAATAAGGATTGTAGATTCTTTGTGTAAAGATTGTCCCATAATTATAATTTTAAAGATTACTACTAAAAATTGATTTGGGACATCGTACTCTTATAAATTTACGAAATTTTAAAATAAAAACAGCCTATTTTACTAAAAATCAGATAAATAAAATCATTACGCAATATAAATTAATGTATAGCATATCTAAAAACATACTCCTCTTAAAAAGAAAGCAATAGAAAATGGCAATAAGAAATAAACTTAAGAGTTTTTATTTCTCTTGAAGGAATCTATTCGAACTTAATAGACTTTGCCGGAGATATTTTTGTAATAATATAAGACGGAATTAGCAACATCAAAACACACAAAATCAAAACTCCTACATTCAATATAATAACATGAATTGGATTGATATAAACAGGAACTTTAGAAACATGATATGTAGATGCATCTAATGAGATTAATCCAAATTTCTCTTGAATTAATAGCACTCCTAATCCTATAAGATTTCCCCAAAATAATCCTATTACGATAAGATATGTAGCGTTGTAGAGAAAGATCTTACGTACGCTCCAATTATTACTCCCTAATGCTTTTAGGAGTCCTATCATTTGGGTACGCTCTAAAATAAGAACTAATAATGCCGTAATCATATTAATTCCACCTACGATTATCATGATTCCGATAATAATAGCAATATTAAAATCGAACAATGCTAACCATTCAAAAATAGTATAATACTTTTCTTTAATAGTTTGAGAATCGAGTGTAGAGAGGGTTACTCCATATACTTCTCGCCCCTTTTGGTCTATCTGATCAAAATCGTCAATAAAAACCTCAAAAGCACCAATCTCATCATCCTTCCATTTATTCATCCGTTGGATATGTCTGAGATCAACAAAAATATAATTAGAATCAAAATCTTGGAACCCACTATCATAAATCCCTACAATTTTAAACTTCACTTGGCTTGGGATATCACTCACCTCATCCTTCAGAAAAAAGGACCAAAATTCTGTTCCTACTTTAAATTGTAAACGGTTTGCTAAATATCTAGAGATTAGAATCTCTTCATTTCGCTTTTTAGAATAATCAGGTAAACGACCTTCAACTAAAAAATCTTTAAAAGGCTCCCAGTTATAATCAACCCCTACTCCTTTTGCTATAATTCCTTCAAAAGTATTCTCCGTACGGATAATCCCCCCCTTAGTTGCAACAGCTTGCACATGGTTAATTCCTGCTATATCTTTAAATTCTGGATAGAAATCTTGATGTATAGAAATCGGATTTACAGAAACATCAGAAGTATTATTATCATAATTATAGATCTGAATATGCCCATTAAAAGCAGCTATTTTTTCTCTTATCTTTCGCTGTAACCCTACTCCAGTAGCTATAGCAATGAGCATCATTATCACTCCCAATGCTACTGCAGTGATTGCGATTTTTATTATTGGTGCCGATATACTACTTTTATGCTCTTTACCTTTAATAAGGCGCTTGGCAATAAAATATTCTAAATTCAAACTATGAGATACTTTATAAGTTTCAAAAATACATTTTTATTATTGTTTTTTTTAGTGATTTCCTGTGCGAATGGTCATCAAGAAAAAAAAGAGGCTGTAAATATAGATAAGACCCCAACTAAGGAAGCTAAAATTATAGTGGGAGCAAATAGAACAGACCAATATTTACCACTATTAAAAAACATGAAAGTAGGTATTGTTGCCAATCAAACCTCTGTTATTTTTAAAGATGATGGCACATACACTCATTTAATAGATTCTTTATCGAATTTAAATATTGAAATTAAAAAGATATTTTCTCCTGAACATGGATTCCGTGGTAAAGCTGATGCGGGAGAATTAATAGAGGGTAATAAAGACGCTAAAACAGGTTTAGAAGTGGTTTCTCTATACGGAAAGCATAAAAAACCAGCTGCTACCCAACTTAAAGACCTTGATGTTTTGGTTTTCGACATTCAAGATGTTGGTGTCCGTTTTTATACCTATACCTCAACACTTCATTTAGTGATGGAAGCCTGTGCTGAGAATAATATTCCGTTAATTATTCTAGACAGACCAAACCCCAATGCAAGTTATGTAGATGGCCCTACCTTAGAAGTAGAGCATGCTAGTTTCCTTGGAAAAGTGCCAATTCCACTTGTTTATGGGTTAACTATCGGTGAGTATGGAAAAATGCTTAATGGAGAGAAGTGGCTAGCGAACAAAGTTCAATGTGATATAACGGTTATTCCTGTAAAAAATTACGATCATAATTCTAGTTATCATCTCGCAATTCGCCCTTCTCCGAATTTACCAAACGATCAATCTATATTGTTATATCCAAGCTTAGGCCTTTTTGAAGGAACAAATATTAATGCTGGTCGTGGTACCGAATTTCAGTTTCAACGTTATGGTGCTCCGTGGCTAGATAAAAATGTTCTTACTTTTGAATATACTCCGAAACCCAACTTCGGGTCTAAAGCTCCAAAACATGATGGTGTTGTTTGTTATGGTGAAGACCTGTCTGAAGTTACTCCTCCAAAAGAGGTTTCTATGGAATGGGTTATAAAAGCATACCAAAACAGTAACGATAAGTCTAAATTCTTTAAAACTGCTGGCTTCACACTCCATGCAGGAAATGAAACACTTCAAAAACAAATCGAAGCAGGAAAAAGTAATGATGAAATAATAGCTTCTTGGAAAACCGATTTAGAGAGCTTCAAGAAAATCAGAAAAAAATATATGATTTACGATTGATTGAATACAAGATTTATTTTTGAATTATACATTTCAAAATTATTTGTTTGCTACTTTGGCAAACGTGATTTCATAGCCTCTACAATGTTATAAACAGCAGGGCATATTGAAGTATTTTTGATAGTCAGATTACTTATTTGTTGAAATTTCTTCCTATCGGTATGTGGGTATTCCCTACAAGCTTTAGGGCGCACATCATAAATTAAACAATAATTATCAGCTCCTAAAAAAGTACACGGAACTTCTTGCAAAACGTAATCGTTATCCTCATCGATTCTTAAATAGGAATCTATAAACTGCTGTGGTTTTTGCTTAAAATGTTTAGAAATACGCTCAATATCTGCATTAGTAAATAATGGTCCGGTAGTTTTGCAGCAATTTGCACATGCTAAACAGTCTGTTTTTTCAAACTCAGCATCATGTAGGTCTTGCATTACATAGTCTAGATCTTTTGGCGGCTTCTTTTTAAGCTTCGCGAAATACTTCTTGTTTTCACTTTGCTTATCTTTTGCCAGTTGCGGTAATTGTCTTAAAAACTCATCCATAAAATCTAGATTCTTTTCAGAAGCAAAAATACAAAAACATCTTTTATTAGTCTTTCTATTACACTACACTATCCATTAACTTACTACCTTTGTAAAAGCTATATAAGTTACAAATGAAAGATCTCTTCGGAAAAGCAATACTCGATTATTATCACGAAAATCTATCGGAAGATATATTAACAGAAACTTCCATCTCTGATGAGGACATTCTTCCTATCTCTTATTTATTTAGAAGTTATAAAGACATGCCCCCTTTAGAAAGAGAAGCTTTAAAGAAAAGTTTTGGAAACGTGCTAGATATAGGCTGTGGTGCAGGAAGCCATTCACTATACTTACAAGAAATAAAAAAGCTTTCTGTGACTGCTATAGATATTTCTGAAGGCGCTATTAAAATCGCTAAAGAAAGAGGTGTCAAAAATGTTATCCAAAAGGATATTTTTCAACTAAAAGAAAAGAAATACGATACTATTTTGATGCTGATGAATGGAACTGGAATTTTTGGAACTTATAAAAGTGTTCCAGAAAAGCTAAAACATTTAAAAAGTTTACTTTCTGAAAAAGGACAAATTCTAATCGATTCTTCTGATATTATCTATATGTTCGATGAAGATGAAGATGGTGGGAAATGGGTGCCAATGGACAACGATTACTATGGCGAACTCACCTATACTCTTAAATATAAAGGTGAAACAGAAACTACTACTTGGCTCTATTTAGACTTTAGCACCTTATCCCTTTTCTGTGAAATGGTAGGCCTAAAATGCGAGCAAATAGCTGCAGGTGATAACTACGACTACTTAGCAAAAATCACAATCGCATAAAAAATATCTTAAAAAATAAAAAGAGATACTACGCGCCCTTTATGGAATGTTTAGGTATTTATGAGTCTGTAGAGATACTTTCCATTTAGGATTTTTCATTACATACTCTACAATTTCAGGAATAATGGTATCACGCTTACTCCATTCTGGTTGCAGGTATAAAATGCAATCTTTATTAACTTTTGCTGCTTGCTCTTCAGCAAACTTAAAGTCATTTTTATTATAAACAATACACTTCAACTCATGTGCTTTCTCATACACTTCAGCTGTTGGCAGTTTCAACTTTTTTGGAGATAAACAAATCCAATCCCAAGTACCAGTTAGCTCATAAGCCCCAGAAGTTTCTATGTGGATTTTCAATCCCTTCTCTTTCAACTTAGAGGTAATATAGGTCATATCCCAAGTTAGAGGTTCCCCTCCAGTAATTACAATTGTATCAGAATATTTAGCAGCATTCTCAACAATGGTTTCCACAGCAGTCGGGGGATGCGTATCTGCATTCCAACTTTCTTTCACATCACACCAATGGCAACCTACATCACAACCTCCTATTCTTATAAAATAAGCTGCTGTTCCTTTATGAAATCCCTCTCCTTGTATCGTGTAAAACTCCTCCATTAATGGAAGCATTTCTCCTGCATTTACCTTCGCTAAAATTGCTTCTTTTGTCATGCTGCAAAGATACGGTTTCCTTTTATATTTTTTAAGCTCCTTAGTTATGAAGTTATATTGTTTCTCATTTTAGAAAAAAATAGCTTATCCTACTAAATAATCATTCGTTACAGAAATTAACTTTTCATACAATCATACATAAGTAAGTTATTAGAAAATATCCCTTTCAACTTAATAAAGTTTAGACTA
Source organism: Joostella sp. (assembly GCF_048266025.1). Taxonomy (NCBI): domain Bacteria; kingdom Pseudomonadati; phylum Bacteroidota; class Flavobacteriia; order Flavobacteriales; family Flavobacteriaceae; genus Joostella; species Joostella sp. The sequence goes on from NZ_JBLXAF010000005.1 coordinate 187,038, forward strand.
TTTTAGTAGCAAAGAATTTAAGTTTATGAGCAATAAAGAAGCTTTTTTTAAGCATATAACAGAAGGAAATACTACCAAAGGAGATTATATTAATATGGGAGCCGCAATGTTAGATGGCGAACCGATACAAGAAGCCTATGTAAAAATCCCTCTTAAAACTTTAAATCGTCATGGACTTATTGCCGGAGCCACAGGGACTGGAAAAACTAAAACCCTTCAGATTCTAGCAGAAAACCTGTCTGAAAAAGGAATTCCTGTTTTATTAATGGACTTAAAAGGGGATTTGAGCGGACTAGCACAACCTGGTGACAAGAATGCTAAAATTGACGAGCGTCATGCTAAAATTGGTTTTCCGTATCAAGCTAAAAAATTCCCAATTGATATTCTTACACTCTCAGAGCAAAAAGGTGTGAAACTAAGGGCTACTGTTTCAGAGTTTGGACCTATTTTATTGTCGCGAATTTTAGATCTTACCGATACACAGCAAGGAATTGTAGCTGTACTTTTTAAATATTGCGATGATAATAAATTACCACTCCTAGACTTAAAAGATTTCAAAAAAATATTACAATATGCTACTTCTGAAGGCAAAGAAGAATTTAAGGAATCTTACGGAAGAATTTCAACTTCTTCTACGGGAGCTATCTTAAGAAAGATTATAGAACTAGAACAGCAAGGAGCCGATTTATTTTTTGGAGAAAAATCTTTTGATGTTGACGATTTGGTTCGAATTGATGAAAACGGACAAGGTTTTATAAATATCATTAGACTAACAGATATTCAAGACAAGCCTAAGCTCTTTTCTACCTTTATGCTAAGCTTGCTAGCAGAAGTATATTCTACTTTCCCTGAACAAGGAGATAGCGACAGACCAGAATTAGTCATTTTTATAGATGAAGCTCACCTAATATTTAACGAAGCTTCCTCTGCTCTAACAAATCAAATAGAGAGCATTGTAAAATTGATTCGTTCAAAAGGAATTGGTCTTTATTTTGTTACTCAAAATCCAACCGATGTACCGGATGCTGTATTATCTCAGCTAGGTCTTAAGATACAACATGCATTACGTGCTTTTACTGCTAAAGACAGAAAAGCTATAAAGTTAACTGCCGAGAACTATCCTATTTCTGAATTTTATAATACTGCGGAAGTGCTTACATCGTTAGGGATTGGAGAAGCTTTAATCTCTGCTTTAGATGAAAAAGGACGACCTACTCCACTTTCTGCAACCATGCTTAGAGCACCCATGAGTAGAATGGACATACTTACTGACTCAGAAATAGAAGATGTCTTGAACAATTCTAAACTCATTAATAAATACAATGAAGTAATTGATAGAGATAGCGCTTACGAGATTCTAAATCGTAAAATAGAAAAGTCTCAAACAGAAGAAGCCCAAGAAAAAGCAAAGGAGGCTCAAAAAAAGGTTTCTAAAAGTACTACTAGAAAAAGTAGCGCTATGAACCCTATTCTTAAAGTACTTACTAGTGCTAATTTTATTAGAGGTGTTATGGGTATTTTAAACAAAGCGATGCGATAGTAAACACTATAATTATAGCTTTTGAATAGCTACAATAATAATATTATGGTATGCTAAATATAGTACATAAAAAAACGGGACTTAATAAATTAAGCCCCGTTTCAATTTTTTAGAAAAATGTGGTTTCAATACACTTCCCCAAAGTGCAACATCTTATTAAAAATCTTTCTTTACCACTGCATTTTTCAATTTCATATAGCTCTCTTTAGACTTTTTATAGTCATACCAACTAATTAAACCCAATAAAATTAAACCTGGCAAAAATAAAAGCTGAATAAGTAAAAAAAACATTTCCATAAATGATGTCTATTAATTGTGTGTTATCCTAAAAAAGTTCCCTCAAACTTCTCTTGTATTAATTTAGACACATCATTTTCTAATAGGTCACATCTTTTTTTATATTTTTTTAAAACTATTTAATAAAAACGAATCTAATAAACTGATAAACATAGGTTTAATTAGTCTAAAATTTCTATTTTTTTATTTACAATTAATTTTATTGGCACCACTATCTTCTTATTATCATCACTTTTTATTACCATAGATATATTATTTATAGAAAGGACTACGCCCTCTACATCATCAAACCTAATACGTTTACCTATGGCAAAATTCTTTCTAGAATAAAAACCTAATAACAATCTAAAAATCACCTCTCGAGAACCGAGTCCTAATGCTATTGCAAAGGCTGCTAAAAATGCACCTATAATTAGGAAAAAGTTTTTAGTGATTATTTCTGTATCTACTCCTGCTTGATTTAAAGCCATTACAGATACCACTACAAAAACTAAATAAAAAACAATCATACTTATTGCCTTTGATCCGTTCATGTCGAAAGCTTTCAATCCAGATTGGATTGTCTTTCTCAGAAGAATGGCACCATAAATTCCCACAAAGAATATCAATACAGCACTGAATATCTTTGGAAGGTATTCAACTAATTTCCCTACTTCATTAGAAACAATGGTAAGTCCTAATATATCTGAACCTACAATAATTAAAATCAATATTAAAAACCATTTTATAAAGGCTAAAATTATCTTTGTTGGCTTTATTTTGATGCTAGAACCGAATAAAGGATTTTTATCATTTGCATTTTCAAAAAGAGAATCTATTTTAGTAAACTTAAGAGATTTCTTTACTATAAATAATATAAACTTCAGCAAAAGCCAGCTTATAACTATATAAAAAATAGTTCCTAAAATAATTGGCAACACATCTACAAAGTCACTATATAGGTTGCTTAGTATTTCAAAATTTAGGTTTGCTTGTATAATTTTATTCATCTTTATCTTTTAAATTTAAAATGTCAGTCAATGTATCTGGATACTTTATCATAAATAGATCTGCAATATCTAGCGATAATTTAATTATATCAACATCTTCCATTACCTTCCCTTTTACAGATTCTGGTAATTTCTCGTTGTTTATTATTTTTTTGAAAGGATTATCCATTACTACAGGTTGTTATATATTTCAATTAAACGTCCTTTAGCTCTATTCAATCGCATTTTAACTGCGCTGGCACCTATCTCTAATAAATCTTGAATATCTTTAATCGACAAATCATCTTGATAACGCATCAACAAGATCATTTTATCATTTGGCTCCATCTCTTTAAGGGCCAGATTTAGGTTGTCAGACTTCATTTGATAAATGTTTTGGTCATCAATTTCTTCATAATTTTCGGTATTGGTTGGTATTTCATCAGTTAAAATGAATTTTTCATTCCTCTTATTCATATTACGTTGCACATAATTAACACAGAAATTATAGGTAAAAGAATATAACCATGTAGAAAACTTAGCATTTCCTTTATAGGTTTTAAGCTTTAAAAATAAATGAATAAATATATCGTGAGTTAGATCCTGTGCCTCCTCTGAAGCATGTGTAAAACTGAGGCATTTGTTATATACAACATGTGAATACCTATCGTATAAAATGGCAAATAAATGCGTGTTATTTGTAGCTACAATCTTAGCTACGAGCGTCTCATCATCTATATTATCGTCTACTTGTGATCGATCCAAAATAATATATCGTTTAAGCTCATAGTTGGGTTTTACTCATTTAGACACAAAAACTAGAAAATGGTCACATTTTTATTTACAAATCAACGTGTATTCATTTTCTAAAAATAGCATCTGTAGCTGTTTCCCTAAAGTTAAAAATTTTTTTAATACGATTTCCTATTATTTTACCGGCTACTAATCTTCCTAAAAACCCTAATGGCAATTTATAAGACACAATATCATTCATTGCTGTTTTTCCGTCGGGAGTACTTTTAAAATGATGTTCATGATGCCACATAACATATGGACCAAAACGTTGCTCGTCTATAAAAATCTTCTGATTTTCAACGTGTGTTATTTCCGTAACCCAGTTTGAGCGAACAAAAGGAAGGATTTTAATAGAATAAGTAATTATCTGCCCTGCATACGCTTCTTCAGATGGTGAAGAAGTTATCTTAAAATCCATATCCTTTGGAGTAAGTTCATTTAAGTTTTTAGGCTTTGAAAAATAATCCCAAACTGTTTCGATTTCTGAATTTAAAATTTGAGAAGTTTTCAATTGATAAATTCCAGACTGATATGTAAGCTTAAGACTCATTGTTAGTTCTTTTAAAATATTCAAACAATAAAACACTTCCGTAGAGCAGAGAAAAACAATAAAAGAAATCCTCGACAGGAATAGTACCAACTCTAATTCCTAAATTCTCCATATCGTTATAATACACAATTGGCTCATCTGTAAAAGATCCTGTAAGCCATGAATTAACAATATAAAAAGGAATTAGAATTATTAAAAAAGACAGTAGATATCTTCTTAAAACACTGTAATTTCTTATAATTTGAAGGAACATTAACAAGCTAAACAGTCCAAAGCTACATAGCGTATAAATCTTATTGTAATTTGTAATGGCTACAGAAACTGCAACTAAAAATAGTAATGCGCTTATATATTTAACTGTTTTAGCGCCTAGTCTCGGTGAAGGAAAAAAGTACAGTAATGAATAGTGAATAAAATTACTTGCGTATGGAATTAATAAAAAGAAAAGCCACTCTTCTATTGGGAGGTGAAAAATATCTATTCCTACTAAATAACGATCGTTAAAACCCCAAACATCCTCAATAGTGAAGTAAATATCCCAGCCTACAAAGAAGACTCCTACAAGAATAATAGCTGCAAAATAAGGCTTCCAATATTGAATAAAATGAAGGCGTTTACGCTCAAAACTATAAAGAAAAGGTATTAAGAAACTAAAAACATCCAATAATAAATAAAGATACTTTTCCACTACATTTTAAAATATTTCTTAGGGACAAAAAGCATTCCGAAGCATTCTCCATCTTCTTTCCCCAAATGTTTATGATGTATTTTGTGCGCCTTTCTCAACCCTTTTAAATACTTATTATTTGTTCTTTTAAACCATTTAAAACGCTGGTGTATTAGCACATCATGGACCAAGAAATAGGCTATTCCGTAGAAGAGAATTCCAAGACCTATAAAAAATAGTATATTAATCCCATCCATTGTTCCAAAGTAAAACAACGCTATACAGGGGATTGCAAAAATCACAAAAAAGAAATCGTTTCTCTCAAAAGTATGAGGATACCCAGGTTGGTGATGATCATCATGAAAATACCACATAAAGCCATGCATTACATATTTATGTGTAAGCCATGTTACCCCTTCCATCAGGCAAAAAACAAGTATCGTTACTAATGGATAAATTATGAAATTCATATCTGTATTTTTAAGCTTTTCTGAATATAAATTCTAGAAAATAACATTACTTTTTCAAAATTATTCACTCGGATTCTCTTTTTAAATAGTAATTCCGAGTCAGTTTTTTTGATCTTCTTAAAGAGACTAGTATAATAAAGATACGCAAGATAGACTGCAAAACGTGAAGACAGCGGGAGTTTTTTTATCCCCTTCATAGCTTCATGAAAATCTTTTTTAATATCTTCTTCTATCTTAATTTTATCTTCTAAAGTAAAGCAATTAAAATCCACATTTGGAAAGTAAGTACGATTTAATTGATGAAAATCTGCACTAATATCTCTCAAGAAATTCACTTTTTGTAAAGCAGCACCAAAACTTTGAGCATATGGTTTTAAAGCTTCATATTCCTTTTCATTTCCTTTAAGAAAAACATTTAAACACATTAAACCAACAACCTCAGCAGATCCATATATATAATTTTTATATTCTTCTGAGTTTAAATCTTTCATCTCCCCTAAATCCATATACATAGATTCTATAAATGCATCAACTAAGTGCTGCGGAATATTATACTCCTTTTGAGTCCTGCAAAAAGCTTGAAGAATAGGATTCAATGAAATCCCCTGATTGTAGGCTAAATGATAATCTTCTACAAATCTGTCTAATAAAATTTTACGATCATGCTCATAGAAAGTATCTACAATCTCATCTGCAAAACGTACAAAACCATAGATATTATATATGTTTTCGCGAATTTCTGGAGTCAAATAAATTATAGACCTCGAGAAAGATGTACTGTACTTTTTTGTCACCATTTTACTGGTTTCAGCACATACATTTTGATATAGCTTGTAGTTGGTTGTCATAGGTTTTGTTTTAAAATATAATCACTAACAATTTTTCCAGAAATAAGAGCTGGAGGGACTCCCGGCCCAGGAACGGTTAATTGTCCTGTGTAAAATAGGTTGTTTACTTTTTTATTTCTTATTCCAGGTCTCAATATAGACGTTTGTAATAGTGTATTTGCGAGTCCGTAAGCATTCCCTTTACAGGAATGATACCTAGTTTTAAAATCATTAACTCCAAAAGATTTCTTAAATACGATTCTATCTTTTAAAGTTACACCTGTACACTTTTCTATGCGTTTCATTATTAAATCAAAATAACGATCGTGCATCTGCTCATTGTCATCTATATCAACAGCTACTGGAATAAGAAAAAATGCTGTCGACATTCCTTTTGGTGCTAGGGATTTATCCGTTTTAGATGGAAAGTTAGCATAAAAAAGCGGAGCTCCTGGCAAGCACTTTTTATCATAAATTTCTTCGGCATGCAGTTTAAAATCAGTATCGAAAAATAAATTATGATGCTCTAATTCTTCAGCATCTCCCGTAAATCCTACATAATACAAAAAAGCAGAAGGAGCAAAAGTTTTCTTATCCCAATATTCCTCCTTGAAGTTGCGTAATTCTGAAGATAACAGCGTTTCTGTATGTGCATAATCTGCACCAGAAACAACTATATCCACATTATAATCTTTAAGATTCGTTTTAACTGATTTTACATTACCATTCTCAGCTTTAATCGCTATTACCTCTTCATTAACCCGATAATTTACTCCAAGAGACTTTCCTAAGCTTACCATTCCTTTCACGATTTCATTCATTCCTCCTTCAGGATACCATGTGCCCCCTCCAAAATCTGCATAATTCATAAAGTTATAGAAAGCAGGAGTTTTTTCTGGCTTAGCTCCTAAAAAGAGTACAGGAAATTCAAGTATACTTTGTAGTTTTTTATTCTTAGTAATTTTTTTTACTTCTGAAGAGATGTTAGTAACAAAAAGATTCAGCCGAGAAACAGTCTCTGAAGTAACAAGTTCCAAAATAGAAATCCCTGGTTTGTAGACTAATTCCTGCATAGCCACATCATAATTCTTCTTAGCCTCTTTTATAAACTTTTCTAATTTCTTACCACTTCCTGGATCTGTCTCTTCAAATGTATTTATAATAGTATCAAGTTTATCTGCAATAGTTACAAAATCATTCTCTCCGAAATAAACATTGTATGCAGGAGATAACTTTTTCAATTGATAATAATCAGAAACTTCCTTATCAAAGTCATTAAAAAAACGCTCGAAAATATCTGGCATCCAATACCAAGAAGGTCCCATATCAAACTTAAAACCATCTTCTTCCAAAACAGAAGCCCTTCCCCCTATTTGCTCATTTTTTTCTAATACAGTTACATTCTTGCCTGACTTTTGTAAATAACATGCAGCTGCTAATGAGGAAAATCCTGAACCTATAATTATTACATTATTCCCCATACCAATCAAAGTAGATTTTATAATTCGTTCTAAACTTTAGCAAATCTAATAATTTTGTTTAATTATATAATCATAAAGTTAAACAAAAAATATCAGACATTCCTAATCTCTACTAAATAACCATGAATTATTCGAGAGATCACTGAATTAAGCTTGTTAATAATCCATTAATTAAATTAACACTCCTCATAAATTTATGAAAAAAGGGAATCGCTTCTATTCATTTAACCATAAAAAGACTACAATTACGTATAATAATACACTTAATATGAAAAGGAAATAAGGACACACGGTATAAGTAGCAAAAAGAATTATAAATAAGAATTTTCAGACAATTAAAATATTTTTTCAAAAAACTATATAATTATTTGCATATTAGAGCGTTAAATATTCAAAAAATAAAGCATTGATTCAAAAAAATGATTACTATTGCACACATTTATAACAACTTAATTCTAAGATGATGAAGCTTGATAGAATAAAGTATGGAGCCATTTGCGCTACATTGGTGTTTTTTGTACTGATTGGATACAGTACACATGCCAAAAACAATAACCTTACTAACAATTTACTAAAGAAGTTTTCTAGAGATACTATTACTAATAGTTATAAGCCTAAAAACATTTCGCTGCCATTAAATGAGTATGCAACGAAACCTTTAAAAAACTATTTTAATAAGGATCTTCAGAAATCATTATTAAGAGAAGTTTCAAAAAACACTAAGTGGAAACAACTTATTGATGCTAAGAAAATGTCTATCGGTGTTGTAGATCTTACAGATGCTACCAATCCAAGATTTGCAAGTATTAATGGTGATAATATGATGTATGCGGCTAGTCTACCTAAGATTGCAATATTATTAGCTGTTGAAGATGCTCTTGAGAAAGGAGAATTAAGACATACTCCTGAAATAGAAAAGGACATGCGCTTAATGATTAGCAAGTCGAACAACCAAGCGGCTACAAGACTCATTGATAAAGTAGGATATAAAAAAATTGAAGAAGTTTTAACATGCGACCAATATCACCTTTATGAAAAGCAAAATGGTGGCGGATTATGGGTTGGTAAAAGATATGCTGCTGGCGGTGCTACAAATAGAGAGCCTATTAAAAATTTAAGTCATGCAGCAACTGCAGACCAAGTATGTAGGTTCTATTTTAATTTAGCAAATGGAGAGTTAGTTTCAAAAGAACGCTCAGAACATATGCTTGCCATGCTTAAAGACCCAGAATTACATCATAAATTTGTAAATACATTAATGAAAATAGACCCTAATTCGGTTTTATATCGCAAATCTGGAACTTGGAAAAACTGGCATGCAGATTCTGTTTTAGTTTGGGGTGAGAAAAGAAAATATATTTTAGTAGCTTTGATAGAAGATGCCAATGGAGAACAAATTATGAGAAATTTGGTGCTCCCTGTTGAAAAAACAATCAAACAATAATAAAATTCATTAATGCTATTTGGAGAAAAATTAAGATTATCTCTTTTAAAAATATTTGATATACAAGAAGATGAGCTGCGTAAAACACTTTTATTGCAGCTCAATATTTTTCTTATAATAACTACGCTTCTTATTGTTAAGCCTACTATTAGTTCCCTATTCTTAACAGAACTAACTGCAGAGGCACTTCCACAAGCATATATCCTTACTGCTATTTCTGCTATCATCGGATATTACTTCTATGATAAATGGCTAGAAGTATGCACTTTAAATAAAATTATCACGAGAACGCTTATTGGGTGTATTCTATCCCTGATAATATTTGGCTTTGCCTTCACTTTTAAAGTTGCGCATGGCAACTTTATGTTTATCCCATATATTTGGGTAGCCATATATGGACTTTTAACAGCTTCACAGTTCTGGATTTTAGCTAATCTTGTTTATAATGTACGTGAAGCAAAAAGAGTTTTTGGTTTTATTGGAGCTGGAGCTATTGCTGGAGGTATTTTTGGAGGATATCTTACCTCCGTTCTTACTTATTTTATAAGCTCTGAAAACATTTTATTCGTAGCAGCCATAGTACTATCAGGTTGCATTCCAATAACAAGATATATGTGGAATAATGAGGTCGATAAAACGCACCACGTTCCTATGTCTAAAAGAATTGAACATAAAGGAGCGTCTCCATTAAAACTTATTTGGAACTCTAAGCTACTTACCTATATTTCTTGTGTCGTAGGAATAAGTGTAATCGTAGCCAAATTAGTAGATTTCCAGTATAATGATTTTGCTCTTAAAACATTTGACGACCCAGAGAAACTTACTTCATTTTTTGGATTTTGGTTCTCTACGCTGAGTGTAATCTCGCTCCTTATTCAACTTTTCTTTACCAAAAAAATTGTTGGGACATTTGGCGTCGCTAATTCGTTACTATGGCTTCCAACAGGAATTTTAATCGGTTCCATACTCTTACTATTATTTCCAGTTTTAGCAGTTATAATTTTTATAAAAATAGTAGATGGTAGCTTAAAACAATCGGTAAATAAAGCTGCAATGGAATTACTTGTAATCCCAATCCCAATAGATATAAAAAAGAAAACAAAGACTTATATAGATGTAGTTATAGACAGCATCGCTACGGGTATTGCAGGCTTTGTTCTTATTTTTTTAATTCACGGTTTAGATCTTACCACCACACATGTTAGTTTTATTACTATAATACTAATTACGCTTTGGATATTTTTTATTCTGAAGGTAAAAAAAGCATATATAGTAGCATTTAAAAACTTACTTACTACGCCAAACTCAAAGGCAAAAAAACACCATCATTACGAAGAAATGCCTATTTCTTCCATCGTAGATACAATAAAAAGGGTGTTTAAAACTGGTTCAGAAGGGCAGATTTTGCATATGCTAAATAGAACGAAAGAGGTTAATGACGAAAGGTTTTTCTATGATATTGAGAAGCTGCTGGAGCATGAATCTTCTAGTGTAAGAGCACTAGCAATAGAAAACTTATATTCATTAAGGACTAAAGATTTATCCTCTAAAATTAAGGAATTTGTATTCGATGAAGATCCTGAAGTTCAGATTGATGCTTTTAGATATCTTTTAAGAAACTTCAAAGAGAAAACAGCATATTTCATTAAAGATCAACTTGAGAGTGATAATAATGATATAGTAAATGCTGTCATGATTGCTTTATCAATAGAATTAAATAATAAAAAGAAACTTATTAGTATCTGTGGATTATATGAACATTTAGACAATGACATCTCCATTTTAGAGACCTTAAAAGGGGAGGATGAGAAAAATAAAATTATAACTATTTTAGAAGTTATTGGGAATCTAAAAATCGAGAGATACTATTCGTTAATTCATAAATACCTTAAGAGTAAGGATCAAGACATTCTTATTGCTGCCATTAATAACGCTGCTAAAACAAAGAAAACAATATTCCTTGATGATATTATCGAGCAACTTTCAGAGAAAAGTATAAGGAAAACAGCTTTAGATGCTATTAATAGCTACGGAAAAAATATTATAAGCGAATTGGAAAATAAAATTATAAATGAAGCTATCGAAGACCATGAAGATGCTATCTTTATACCAATGGCCATAGAACATTTTAATTCCCAAAGTGCTATAAACTCTTTAATAACAATTGTTGAAAAAGGGGAATATTCTATCACCATTGAAGCTATAGAATCGTTACGAAGACTAAAAAATGACAACCCAAAACTTAAAATAAAAGATCGTTTTATAGTTGAAAAAATACTTCAAGAATGTTATATCTATGAAAGCATGCTTTCTTCTTTACATTCTCAGATTATTATTAAATATAAAGATGTTAATGAAAACCATAAAGAAGAAAAGGAAGCCAGAAATGGGCTCATTCGGATATTAGAACAAAGATTAGATAGGCAATTACACAGGATTTTTGGGTTTTTAGGGATAAAGTATCCTCCTTCAGACATTGATTCAGTATTACAAATTATTCTAAATGGCCCTGAAGAACAACGTGCTAATGCCATAGAGTTTCTTGATAGCATGTTGGATATTCAACTAAAAAAAGAGCTAATCCCTATTGCTGAATCTGCACTTGTTGATAATGAAATTTCTAACGAGCTTATAAAAAAGCTAAATCTTAAAATATATAGTGAAGTTGAATGCTATAAACTCCTACTAGAAAGAAATGATACTAAATTAAAACATGCTGTTATCTACCTTATTGAAAAAACTAATAATAAGAATTTTATTCCCTTATTGGAAATGGCATTAAAGGACAAAAATATTTCAATTAGAAATCAAGCTTTTCAGGTTATAGAATACCTTTCTTCACAGGAGACTATCCTAAACCGTTAAAATATTACTCTGTTTCTTTATCCTCTGTATGCATTAATTTATCGATTCTCGTTGCCAATGTAAGGTGATCCCAAGCGGAGTTTTTACCCAAGACATTAGACATAAGACACACAGCATATCTTGTACCATCTGGATGTTCTACAATTGCTACAGAGTTCATATAATTAAATACCGTCCCTGCATATTTCCCACAACCATCTTCAGACTCCTCTTGCCCCCTACAGCTATAAAAGCTTCCAGATTTAAAAAAAACAGCTGCTTTATCTAATCGAGTAGATGCAGCATAACGAATCCTTCTATCTGTAAGATATAAGATTCTTTTCATCTCTAGACTCGACTCTTTATCTACAATTTCTCCTTTTTCTAAAGCAATAACAAATTTTATTAAACCGATAGGAGTACCTATACTTCCTCCCATCCCAGGAATATAATTACCAGCCCCAGAAGTAAAAAACTTACCAAGACGCCATTCGTCCTCAGAAATACCAAGCTCTCTTAATGGATTATTAACCATATTAATAGCCATTTCTGATAAGTCTGAACGAGGAACACTTTTAAAATACTCTTCTCCTTCTTCATATGTAAGCGCTGGATAATCTTTTCCGAAGATACACATCAAAAAAGCTTCTCTCCATACTACACTTGCAGCCCCATTATTACTAACAGAAACCATATTATCTAACCATTCATAAAGAGAAAACACATCTGATGCTCTTACGGTTCTTTTAGTATATTTTTCCGTCTCTAAATCATAAAAAGGAACCGTATGATGATCGCTTAAAGCCCATGGTCCCGCTTTTATCATTTTAGTTTTAAGCAATGCTCTCCTAGCTTCAAAGTCATCTGGATAAATCTTAGCTAACTGTGTGAAAAATGATGCCAACACCACTAATTTACCAACACTTCCTGGTTGATACCCTACTGATTCTCTATGCTTAGCAAAACGTACTGGCTTATTATCACTCATATCCAAAATTGTCAATGAATAATTTTTATTAAGTCCTCTAAACAATCCATCTACCTCATCTTGTAAAACTGGATCTACAGATGGCAAACTATCAAAATCATTCATCAACGGATTGGCAAGTCTCAATTTTATAGAGTCTAAAGGCCTTAATGCCCCTTCTGGAAGCTTTAAGTTTTTCACATCTCCACTTTTAACACGCTCTAAATATGCTAGACGTCTAATTCCCGTTAATTCGTAACCATCTATAGGATAGTAACTATCAAAACTAAAACATATAATTATTAGAGAAAATATAATTGTCTTTTTCATTGTTAAAGCTTTATGTTAAGTGGTATTGATTTACTGGTATCTACTTTTGGAGTAATCGATTCCAAATATGTGGAACTCTTTGCATTTTTATTTTCTACGTACGGACGGACTTGAAACAACCATAATTTATCATTCTCAAAGCCTAGTTCTACATCATATGGACCTTCCATTCCTTTGGCCGTCATTGTTTGAATAAGCTCTTTACTAAAATCTTGAAGCTGACTCATATTCTTTCTATTTAGGATAGGCTTCTCAAATGTACTTAGTTTAGTAACCGTTCCTCCAGTTTTAGATAGTGCTTTATAAGAAGGCTCCCTAGCTGGTGATATCAACTTATAAGTACCATTATTCCTAATACTCCAAGCTTCTGCAGCTTGACCATCTACAGCGCCTCCAACACCTCTACTAAAAGCTACTGTAATTTCATCATTACGATTGGAAGTGACTCCTTTTGTAATCATTACTCCAGAATAATCATTATTAACTCCAGGAATTGCAACGATAGACGGGTAGACATTCTCTGGGTTATTTAATATTTTTTGACGCCATTTAAAACTACGTTCTGTATAAGGTGATGCCCAAACAGTTTTAATACCTTGAATTATTTCATCTTTTGGAGCCACATTAAACAAAGTCAAATTAAGCCCAGCACCAGTAAAATTCTTTAAGTCCTCCATATTGGTATCACTACGTAAGAACACAGGCACCTCTCCAATCTCACCGTTTAGAATATTACTAAATGAATCCTCTAAATCCTCTACAAAAGCAGGAAGTAACGGCATCTCTAAAATAAGTGCTCTGAGTTTCGCTAATTCTGCCAATTCAAATTTCTCTATCTCATCAGAAGAAGCACCGTTTTCTTTCATTTTGTCAGCCTTCGCAAAAACACTAGTCAGATATTCCCAATAAGAAACCTCACCCCCAGGAATCGTTTGCTTCATATGCTCAAAGAATATTCCAAATGGAATCACAAAACCTTCAACAACTTCATCAGGGAAATTCTGTTTCAACTGACCTAAATTAGCAGCTTTTGGTCCACAATAAATTCCTGAAGATGCAGAATTAACATCACGGAGGTTTAAAATAGAGGTTTGTTCTAAATTTATCTTATCTAAAGGCACAGTTACCATATCAACATTTCTAACAGCACCAGCACTAAAAAGCTTGTGTTCTTCTGGCGTCATTTCGGCTTCTGGTTTAATAATTACGGTTCCTTTATTAGAAACTGCATAAAATATATTTTCACCATTATGTTCTTTTAACGCTAAAAAATTGTCATTAGAAATAGCAGCATTTGGTATCCCTAAATTCCTTGCCAATAATTGTAAATGAGAAACTAAATTTCCTTCAGAAACAGTTAAAAGACCTGCTACCGGTTTTAAATCTGACGGAGGACGCTCAAAAACATATATATTCTTAGCATCTACATCCAAACCTTCCGCATTACCATCTACAACAACAAGTTTTCCAAAAGCATATCCAGGATTTATACCATGAATGTGACTCTGATTAGACAAGCTAAACACACGATTATTTAAAGAAGATTCGTTCGAAATAAATGTTCCGAGTTTTCCAATAGCATTTCCAAGAGGAAGCGCAACAGAACCTCTTATTTTATCGTCTAAGAAACCATGCACCAAGGGTTCAAAATTTTGATACACCCCAACTACATCATCATAAACAGCTTTATTAATACTTGTTCCCCACTCTAACTGCTTTCTAGCTGCTACTAGAAAATCATCTAGTTCTTGTAATGTCAATGAATCATTTTGAGTTTTCTGAATACTTCCTGCTATTTGCTCCCATTCCCAAATTTCTGTATATCCAGAAGCTGCAGCAGCAGTAGATAAATAACATATTTTATCTATTAAAGAATCTAAGTTTTCATTAGAGTAATCGTCAAGTTTCTTAATGATTATATTTTCTAACTTAAGAGATAAGTCCATTAAAGCTAAACGTCCTATTGCAGAATCTTCATTAGTAATCTCATTTCTTATGTACCACATTAAATCAGATGCTCCCTCTATATTTTCTTCCGCAGTACCATTTTCGTTTGCTTCAATAAAATTAGTAACCGTAGTTTTTATTTCAGCATTTGTAACTGTTTCCAAGTAAGAGCTCAATGCACTTATTTTTACCGGTGCAAAGTACTTATTCATAGTTTTTATGAGCTCATTAAATTCTTTCTTTAATGAAGGAGTTAATTTTGTATCGTTATCTTTTTTAAAAGCTTCCACTTTTGCAATATCCGTTCGCTGTGGCTGTCCATGAATTTTAATTCTTAAATCCATGAAAGGTTCATATTCTTCTGCAATCACTTTAGATTGGCTTCTCATCAATTGAGCTACATTATCATCACCAGCATGAGGAATATCTTTAATAGCCTGACGTACCATATAAAAGTGTTTCTCAAGAACCTCTTCATCCTTCAGCAACCATATAAAAAAGTCTTTTCCCCAAGCTTCTTCATCCTCAACTTGTAAAGCGCCTCTGTAATATTGAGCCCTTCTATTAATCCAACCATCATCAATAGATTTCAGGTATTTTTCTAATTGGTATTGTTTCATTCTAGAATGATAGTTCTCTTGATCCCAAAATTTATCAAAGTTTGTAGTGGAAAGAATTTGTCCTAAATAAACATGACTTGTTTCGCTAAGTGCAATCACTTCCTCCTTATAACGAGCACGCTGTACACCACCAACATCATCTCCACAAGGCTCCTTTGGCATATTAAAAGTACCATCATCACAAAACCAACGCAAATCTCTATAAGGTCCTCGGATATCTTTTTTGTACTTCTGTATATATTCTCGAATTTGGTTATTGTCTACATCAAAAGAGTTGACTTCTTGAGAAAAAGAAGGGATTACATAGACTATAATCAAAGCAATTAAAAGAAAGTATCTCATGAAAAATTTAAATGATTGATAAACAACGAATTTAGATAAATTATGGTTGTAATCAGAATCTACACATCAAAACTTCTTAACAAAATCATAAAATTTAAAAACATGTATCACAATACTACACAACACAGTATAGCCCTGTATAAAATAAAGGATCTTGGAAATTTAACATTTTAAAATTAGAAAAGTTAATAAGATAATATGGATACCGACTTCTAATTATCCTATAACAATAGTAAATTAAAAGCTACTTTATAAAATAATTAATATGACTTACCATAGTTTTTTTTCTCATGATTAAGGAAGTACTTATAGACTCTTATTTTGAATTTCTACGCACAGAGGATTCCCTAACTTTTAATGACGATTTTAATGTAATTCTTTCAAAATCATCAAAAGCTTTTTTCTTATTAATAAGACTCAATATTAAAGACATAGCATTATTTGCCATTTCCTGCATAGGTTGAGATATAGCTGTAATTGAGGGACTATATGTTTCGAAAAGCTCATTATCATCAAAAGTTATAATTCCAACCTTTTCAATTAAGCCAGGATAATCTTTCTTAATCACTTTAAGTCCCGCCAGCGTTAAATAATTAGTTGCAAATAGAAAAGCATCAATAGAAGGGTGCTGCTTCATAAACTTTCTGATATAAACTTCACTATTTCCCCTTGTAGTCTCCTCAAAAGGAATTTCTAATGATAAGTTTGGAATCCCTTGCTGTTTTGCAACACTTACATAACCTAACAACCTATCTTCCATTTGAGATTGGATAGCATCAATAGTAATGTATGCTATATTTTTAAATCCGTTTTCTATAAAATGATTTACAGCAACCTCCGTTGCTTCTTTATTATTAGTTAGTACATAATTAGCTTCCAAAGAAGAGAAATACCTATCTAAAATAACTACAGGAATATTATCCAAAAGTAAGCTCTTAACGGTGCCTTCTAGTTCAGGAGAAGGAACTATTATAAAACCATCCACTTGCCTATCTCTAAAAAGGTTTATCAATTCTATAGACTTCCCATCATCATTATCATTACTACAAAAAAGTACTTTATATCCTTTCTGATATGCAATATCTTCCACGAGTCTCGCTAATAAGGCAAAAAATGGGTTGGAAATATCTTCCACCATAAAAACCAATATTTTTGATTTTCCAGTACGTAAGCTCTGTGCTATTTGATTAGGTGAATAATTAACTTTCCTTGCATATTCTAACACCTTTTTTGTCAACTCTTTGGAAATATGTTTTTCTTCAGCTTTGCCATTTAAGACAAAAGAAACTGTAGTAACAGATATATTGAGATGAGCCGCTATATCTTTAATAGACACTCTTTTTTTTCTCATTTTTAATTATAATTATTTAAATAACATTAACAAGTCAAGAACACTAATATATAAATTTTATTCATATTAATAGAGCCCGCATACTCAATCAGAAATAATTCGTAATATATTTAATTTTTGAAATCCTTTGTTCGTAAAATAAAAACTTTTAATATTGAATACCCTAACCAATCAAAATACTTTTTTTCATGATAAAAAAAATTTCGGTAATTTTATATTATTTAGTAATAACAGTCATTTCAGCAGCTTGTAGCAACTCCAAAAAAGACAACAATACTACAGACTCAGAGCAAAAAAAACCTAATATTTTATTTATCCTTTCAGACGATCACACTTCTCAAGCATGGGGAATCTACGGTGGTATCTTAGAAGATTACGTGAAAAATGATAATATTAAACGCCTCGCTGATGAAGGTGTTGTTTTGAATAATGCTTTCTGTACCAATTCTATTTGCTCCCCTAGCCGCGCAAGTATTCTCACTGGTCAATATAGCCAAATAAATCAAGTTTATACACTCAGAGAACCTCTACCTAAAGGGCATCCTAATATCGCTAGAGAACTAACAAATAACGGATACCAAACAGCTATTATTGGTAAATGGCATTTAGACAAACAACCAGAAGGATTTGATTATTTTAATGTCCTTCCTGGGCAAGGAAAATATTGGGATCCAGTTTTAAAAACCAAAGAGACTTGGACGGATGGAGCTGATGGTTCTAAAGGAAAAAAATATAAAGGTTTCTCTACTGATGTTATTACAGACCTCACTATAAATCATTTAAAAGAGCGAGACCCTGAGAAACCATTCTTTATGTTTTGTAGCTTTAAAGCCACTCATGAGCCTTTTGACTATCCTGAAAGATTTAATAACTTATACACAGATCAAGAAATTCCTGAACCAGCTTCTTTACTTGACTTCGGAAAAGGCAACGGAGGAAGAACTTTCTTAGGACAAAAGCTGGAAAAATTAGGAAACAGATGGCATCAAGCGACTGTAGATCCTGAAAATTTTTGGACTTCTTATCCTGGACTTCCATACCCTTTAGAAGGATTAGATAGCGTGGAAACTCGAAAGAAAATATATCAGAAATTTGTAAAAGACTATATGAGAAGTGGCGCTGCTATCGATGATAATATTGGAAAACTATTAGATTATCTTGAAGCAGAAGGACTAGCAGAAAATACAGTTGTAATTTACACTGCAGATCAAGGTTATTTCTTGGGAGAACATGGCTTTTTTGACAAACGCCTTATATATGAAGAGTCTCTTCAGATGCCTTTTGTAATTAGATATCCTAAAGAACTCGAAGGTGGAAAACGTATAGATGATATTATTTTAAACATCGATTTCTCTGCTCTAATTGCTGATTATGCAGGAATTGAAAAACCCGAATTTATCCAAGGAACAAGTTTTAGAAACAACCTAAAAGGGAAAACTCCAAAAGACTGGAGAAAAGAGATGTACTACAGGTATTGGTTACATACTCCAGACAGGCCTTCACATTTCGGAATCAGAAATAGCCGCTATAAACTTGCTTTCTTTTACGGACAAGGACTAAAGAAGTCTGGAACCTCTGAAAAAAGTACAACTCCAGAATGGGAATTTTATGATCTTAAAAAAGACCCTAAAGAACTTCATAATGCTATTAATGACAAAGAATATACATCTATAATTGAAGAGATGAAAAAAGAATTAATTAAACTCAGAGAAGAATATAAAGATACTGATGAGAACGAACCTATAATGAAGCCTATACTTGAAGAACAAGGCTTAACAGCAAAATAGAAATGTTTTTCTATTTCTAAAAAGTCGATACTATCCCGCGAAGTATTTAAGATTTTAAGTTAAAAAAGCAACTAGGATTACAACCCTTGTTACTTTTTTAACTTAATCATTTTATCAGATGACAGTATCCAAAATTTTGAGTAAACAATAATTTACGGAATAAAGACATCAATGGCGCTCATTCGCAGGCCTTTCCTTAAAACCATTATCCCATATACTTTTATAATTTACCTCTTTATTCTCCATAAGTTGCTTATGAATATGGTACGTAACATCCATCCATTCTTTCCCTTCACTCCATAAAGGTGACATTAAACCGATTTTCCAATTATTGTAAACACCTAAGAGTTTTTTAAACTTATCTGGATCAATTTTTGATAAATCTTTTGTTTCTCCTATATCATCAGATAGGTTGTACATAACAGATCCATAATCATCCAAATTAATAATTTTATAATCTCCTACCCTAGCAGCGGAATTCTCTAATTTTTTCCAAAAAAGTTGATCGTGTGGATCCCCATACTTTTCATTTTTAAGAAATGGGAGTAAGTTTATTCCATCTAGATCAAGATCTTTTGGTTTTTCGATATTAGCTGCAGCAAGCGAGGTTACAAAAATATCTAATGAAGAAGTAAGTCCGTCAAAAGATTCACCCTTGCTTAATACTTTAGGCCAACTGATAACAAAAGGAACTCGATGACCACCTTCAAATTCATTTCCTTTCCACCCTTTAAGTCGTCCCGCTTTAGACTGATTATTATGAGCTCCTCCATTGTCGCTTAAAAAGTAAATTAGCGTATTTTCTAATTCTCCTAGTGCTTCTAATTTGCTCACCAATTTCCCTACATTTTCATCTAATGACCAAGTCATTGCTGCCAATTCTTTACGTGGATGATTTTTGAATTTCTCTAAATCTTCCTTTTTGGCATGCATTGGTGTATGAACAGCGTTATAAGATAAATACATGAAAAATGGTTTATCTCCACTCTCTTCCACATATTTAACTGATTGATCACCCAAAATGTCTGTCATATACCCATCGAAAACAACTCGATCTCCATTATGTTGTAACATAACATCTTTACTTGGATTTTCTATAGGAAAGTAAGAGCGACTTCCTGCTAAAAAACCGTAAAATTCATTAAATCCTCTTTGATTAGGATGATCAGAATTATCTCCTCCTAAATGCCATTTCCCTAAAGCATAGGTGTTATAACCATTCTCTTTAAAAACATCTGCAATTGTCTCTACATCATCACTCAAGCCTAAACCACCTGTTCCATTAGCTTCAAAACCAAAACGTTGTTGGTACTTCCCCGTAATTAGTCCGGCTCTAGAGGGAGCACAAACCGTGGAGCTAACGTGAGCATCGGTGAATTTAACTCCTCTATTAGCTATTTTATCAATATTAGGAGTCTTTAAATCTTCGCTTCCCATAAATCCAAAATCTATATAACCCGCATCGTCTGCAAGGATTACAATTATATTAGGACTCACTTCAATACTTTCTTTGTTGATATTAATAGCCGACTGCTCTTTTTCCTTTCTAACAGTTCCGTTACACGAAGCTATAAGAGCTAAGCTAGGCAAAAAACATTTAATCCACTTATTGTTCATATTATTTACTTTATAACTTTAATTAAAGAAATCTAAATCCCACTCAGAGTACCATTTTATAATTGGCTTTTCATTTTCAAATTCTATAGGTAACCATAAATACCTACCATCAATCGGGTTGTTAGGGGTCCATCGATCTGCCATGAAAATAAAATCTCCATCTTTATTAGGTGCTGGAAGAATATGTGTGCTCTGACTTTTAAATGTAGTTTTAACTTGCTCTTCAGTTCCCCTAACTGGATTTCCAAGAGACTCCCACGGGCCGAACATACTATTTGCTACTGCAGACCTTGCTGGATTAGGGTCCCATCCTGTTAAGCCCGAAGTGATCATATAATATTTATCAGCTTTCTTAAAAATTGCTGGAGCTTCGTTATTCCCTCCAGGAAAAACTCTAACATATTCCTTTGAAAGCGAATGATAATCGTCTGATAATTTAGAAATTAATAACGTACCATTTTCTTCTGATGCAGTAATATGATACGCTGTTCCGCCTTCATCCTTATAGAGCGTCATATCTCTAGACATTTGCCCCACTTCAAAATCTCTTAAAAAATATACGCCATGCTTAGAACGCTCTTCCCATTTCAGGTCTTTATCTTCTGCATAACTAGCCGCTTGCTCTCTTTGTGCTTTTGAGAAATTTTTTGGCCATACACCTGGGTGTAATCTAAAACTATTTAGGTACTTGTATGGTCCAGTAATCTTATTAGAAACTGCAACACCTGTAAGCGCTGCATCATATCCTTTTCCCTTTAACTCATGATGAAACCACATCACATATTCGTCAGTTTTACTATTATAAATTACTTTAGGGCGTTCTATAACACTTCCCTTTTGTAGCATAGAAGTCGTGTCATTTTCAACTTTTAAGGCTACTCCCTCATTTTTCCAGTTGTATAAATCTTCAGAAGAATAAACCCGTACTCCTACCATTGATTTATTGCCTTCACTCCCAGCTATTTTATGCTCTCCAAACCAATAATAAGTATCATCAACTAATAAAATTCCACCTCCATGTGCATTTATATGAACCCCATCTGTGTCTTCCCATAATTCTCCTGGTTTGAAACTCTTATATCTTTCTTGCCCAAAAGAAACCGTTACACATATTAGAAAAATCAGAATTTCTAAAAATTTCTTCTTTGTAGCGTTACTTCTATATATAATATTCATCTTAAATAGCATTTTATTTATTTTAACGGCGTGATATAATATGTATACTCAATAGTTTTTGCTGGAATTTGATATTTTTCATGAGGTTGAGTTCCCCAGCTATTATCTCCTCCAACACCCATTTGTGCAGCGTCAATATTAAGATTTACTAATTCTCTTTTCGAAATATCAGACATATGTCTTTGTTGCTTTTCGACTCCAGAATCAAAATCAGAATTATATTGATGATGCACACTAAATCCAATCAATTCAGTTCCATAAACTTTTATCCCATTTCCATTGTTATTGGTAAGGGTGACCCAACGAACATCGGTCTTATAACCATTTTCTTGCGGTCTAGCATAAGCAAAATATAAATCTTCAACTCTAGCATCATATGTACCAACAAAAGCAGCAGTATTTCTATCTTGGTAATTTTCTTGAGGCCCTCTACCGTACCAACTCACATTGTTATATTGATTAGTAAGAATGAAATTATTTCCGAAACGAGGTATATTAGGCAGCTCCTCTTTTACTTCTGAAAGAACATTATCTACCATAATAGTACCAGAAGCTTCTATGGTATATGTAATGGTTATTTTACCAACTTTCTTTGGTAGTTCGAATATGGTTTCTACTAGTACCTCAGCACCTACATCTATTTTATCAGTATTATTTATAACAACCTCTTTCTCTTTAGATTTAACTTTAAATGATATTAAATTTTGATTATCAGAAGCCCCCTTCCAAACGCCAAACTTTATAGGCATTTTAAACCCGTAATCATTATCCGTAGTCGCTCTCCAGAAATTTGGCTGAATACCTTTTATAAGAATATTCCCTTCTCCGTAATCTAGACTCGTAAGCTTTCCTGACTTAACATCAAACTTAACTGCTAACGCACCTGTGCTAAAAGCTATACTATCTTGCTCTTTAGTTGCAGAAATAATAGCATTAGAGTTTTTTATAACTTCAGGAGTATAAGATCCGAAAACAAATTCTTCACTTGCTAATAATTCTCCTATTTTAAGTAAGAGTTGTTCCGAATTAGTTTTAGCATAAATTTGAAGCTGATATTCATTCGAAGCCACCTCTAACTGTGGTAAATCTAGTTTTAAAATCTTAGTACTTTGCGGAGCTACATCAATTGCTGCTACTTTACCTTTAGCTATTGATTCGCCTTCTTTATAAAGCTCCCAACTAAAATTAAATTTGTTTAAATTAGTAAAAAAGTATCCATTGCTAACTTCTAATTGCCCACTGTTAATATTAAAATCTTGAAAAGATATATTTTGATATACTTTTTTTAATTCTATTAGGCCTGGATGAGGCGTTCTATCTGGATTTACGATTCCATTTAAACAAAAATTAGCATCATTCTGAATATTCGCAGCATTAAAATCACCTCCATACCCCCAATAATTATTTCCTTCTTCTGTTTTAGCGAGTATTCCTTGGTCTACCCAATCCCATATAAATCCTCCTTGTAAAACATCGTACGTTTCGATAACATCCCAATAGTCTTGAAAATTCCCTAAGCTATTTCCCATTGCATGGGCATACTCACATAGAATCAAAGGCCTTTTGGGGTCATTTTTAGTATATGCTATCATTGCTGGAATACGCATATACATCGGTGCTTGAATATCTGTGTTTTCATAATGTGTAGCACCTTCATATTGAACAGGTCTAGTAGTATCATTCTCTTTAAGCCAGTCGTAGGTTGCGAAAAAATTCTTTCCATTACCAGCTTCATTTCCTAACGACCATGTAACTATCGATGGGTGATTTTTATCTCTTTCGAACATTCTAATTGTTCTGTCCATATGCATTGCTTTCCACTCTGATCGATACGCAGGGTGAATTTCTTGAGCCTCTTTATTATTATCCAAGCCTTGATTGGTAGTTCCCATACCGTGTGTTTCTATATTTGCTTCATCTACTACATAAAAACCATATCTATCACATAAATCATAAAAGAAAGAATTCTTAGGGTAATGACTACAACGGATTGCATTTACATTATTTTCTTTCATTAATTTTAAATCCTCCATAGTAAGCTCTTCTGTAATAACATGACCAGATGACTCATCGTGATCATGAAGGTTTACTCCTTTTATCAAAACAGGCTCACCATTCACTAGAAATTGATTGTTTTCTATTTTTAAGTTTCTAAAACCTACGCTTACACTTGTAGCTTGTTTTACCGCATCTTCTTCATCTACCAAACTTATAACTGCATTATATAAGTTTGGTGTTTCTGCAGTCCAATGTTTTGCCTCTTTAACAATTCCTCCAAAAGACACCATGCCTTCTCCTGGAGAAATGTTAATTACTTTATCAAAGCTTAGTATCGTTTTATCTTTATCTCTAAGTGCTACTTTTACAGTCTGCTTTTTTGAAAGATTCGTAGTGTTTTTCAATGATATATCTATTGTAAAAGCCCCGTCCTTATAGTTATTTATTAAATTACTTCCTATTTTAAAATCATCTATAGCTACCTTATCTTGGGCAATCAAATATACATCACGCTCAATTCCGCTAAGTCGCCAAAAATCCTGATCTTCCATATAACTAGCATCTGACCAACGTAAAACCTGTATTGCAACTTGATTATCTCCTTCTTTAAGATACTTTGTAATATTATATTCCGCAGGGGTTTTACTTCCTTCATTATATCCTACTTTTTTACCATTTACATATACATACATAGCGCCGCTTACACCCTCAAAATGGAGATATACATCTTTTTCTAGCCATGTATCTTTTACTGTGAAATTGCGTTTATAGCTCCCTACATTATTAAGGTTATGGGGAATAAAAGGAGGATTTTTAGGGAAAACATATTCAACATTGGTATAAATTGGTGTTCCGAAGCCTTTCATTTCCCAATTAGAAGGCACCTGAATAGTATCCCAACCACTTAAATCAAAATCTTCTTTATAGAAATCTGCAGGCCTTGCTTGAACGCTATCTGCATAGTAGAAATTCCAAGTACCGTTAAGGGATTTATAAAAGGGAGATGTTGTCCAACCCTGCTTTTTAATGGCATCTTCAATAGTTGGATAATTATAAAACGTAGCTGTAGGTTTCTCTCTGTTTATTTGAAATATCTCTGGGTTTTCCCACGCTGGATTCTCCCATTTCTCCGCCGTATACGTTGGTTTCACCTCTTGATTATTACAACTTAAGACTAAGAGTACTGAGCAAATAGCCCATACATTCTTAACAGTAAAATTTATCATGTTTCATTAATTTATAGTAGATTCTTTCTTGGTATCGCTGCAGCGGAATAATAAGATATTTATAGATAAATATCCCTTCATAATATTTTCCCTCCACGTTTAAAATCGTTATAATAAGAGCTATTCAGAATAAAAAATTCTTATTTATAAATGAATAGCATATTAAAAGTAGCTCTAATAATACTTCCCTATTCAAGTAACATTTCTATGGATACCGTTTCCAAGAAATAGATACTCAAAATCGTGATATAGATTCAAAGTCGGCTTAAGCAAAAATATCATCTCCTTTGCTTCAATACTAATATTTAAAATATTCTTTGTTTTAGAACCGCCGATTAAGACGATTGTAAAACAAAGAACATTAACTATCAATCTAAATAAAGTATCTTTTCTTATTATGCGCTAGTTGTATCCTGGATTCTGATCCAAATTTGGATTATTATCTATCTGAGCTTGAGGAATTGGATACAAAGTATGGAATGGTTTTGCAGCATAACCCCTTTCTATTGCTTTGGAAATAAATTTCCCATGTCTTATTAAGTCTTCTCGTCTTAGACCTTCGTCATAAAATTCTTTTGCTCTTTCTGATAAAATTAAATCATTCAACCCCTCTTTAGTAGCATAGTCAGATAGTTTAGCTGGTTCTAATGCTGCCCGCTCTCTAATCTGATTAATCAAATCTAAAGAAGTTTGAGTTGGACCATTTATTTCATTTAACGCTTCTGCTTTTGACAAAATAATATCAGCTAGACGAATAATAGGTATATCATTTCCATGACCTACTCCTAAGGCATCCGGATCTGGCTCATATTTAAAGCTCCTTACATTATTTAAGGCATTTCCAACTTCATCTCTATTATATAAAGTTACATTACCATTGTTTGGATTTGTATACTTTGCTAAAAATGGTTCACGACGAGTATCACTCTCTTCAAAAGACTCGTAAAAATCAGTATAAACTCTATACTGAGCACCGTAATAACCCCAATTTGATTGCCTGACATACTCAGGAGGAAAAGCATGTGCCATATAAAAATTCGTCTGATTACTACCTACCAAACATTCTGTCATAAATATATACTCCTTATTGTTTTTTCCATTAACGGAAAACATTTTAGGATAATCGTTATAAAGTTCATATCCCATGCTTAGCACTTGATTTGAAGCATCTACTGCTTTTTCCCATTCCTTATTATTTAGATAAAACTTTACTAATAATGCATATGCACTACCCCTATTAGCTTTACTCGCAATTGCTCCTGATTCAAGTTTTTGTGCTGCAAATAATAAATCTGCTTCAACATAATCTCTATACTCTTCTTCTGTTGCTCTTGGGGTTTCTTTACCTATTCTTTCAATTTCATCTAAACTAGCACCTACAGGTATTTCTATAATAGGTGTTGGTCCAAATAGCCCATGAAGTATGTAATAAGAATATGCCCTCAAGAATCTTGCCTCTGCATTTATAGCTTCAATTGTTTCTAATTCTACATTCTCAAGATCAACAGTTACATTTAATACACTATTTGCTCTCGATATAGCTGTATAATATTTTGAATACTCATTATCTATATATTGTATTGAAGGGTTCAATTCAAATCTCTGAATAGGTAAAACACTTCGTTCTAAACCTCCATCTGACTCAAAAGAAATATCTGTATTAAACTCATTTAATATTTGGTAATAGTTTCTCGCAGCGAAACCAGATGTTTGCGTTTGTGCATATACACCTGTCAACAAAGCATCTACACCTCCTTGATCTTGCAAAAAAGAGTTTGGATCGTACTGGGTGTAAACTTCTTCCTCTAGAAAATCTGAACACCCAAAAAAGGTAAATAAACTTAACCCTATAGCTATTTTTGTTATATATTTTTTCATTCCGTATTTTTAAAATTTAATATCTAAACCTAATCTAAAAACTCTACTAGAAGGATAACTGTTATATGATCTTGCGCTAACACTACCTCCTGATACACTCGCCTCTGGATCATAACCTTCAAAATCTGTCCATGTAACTAAATTGTCACCTGCTATAAATAATTTAAGACTTGATATAAAGCTATTATTTAAAAGAACTTGATATGCAAGTGTCACATTTTTTAAACGAACGTAAGATGCATCCACAACAGTTAAATTATTCACTGCATATCCTCCTGCATATAAACTGTAATCTTCTCCAGATGGTATCAAGGTTGTTGTATTATCTGGAGTCCAACGATCATCATAATACTTTGAAATTGTATTAGTTGTAGTGTTTACAGGATAGATAGACTCTGCTATATCATTAGAAAAAGTATCTACATCTTCTACTCCATAAATAAATACATCTAAGGTAAAATTATGAAAGCCGAATGTATTCCTTACACCATAACTGAATTTAGGAAATGGATTTCCTATAATAGCTCTATCGTCAGCATTAATAGTACCATCTCCGTTAACATCTTTAAACTTAGGCATACCTGGTTTATAACCTTCAGTAGGCGTTGGTGTATTTGCTATATCATCTCCTTCTTGAAAAAGTCCCTCAATAGTATATCCGTAATAAGAAAACATAGGACTTCCCTCCTCTATTATATAATATCCTGTTATAAAGTTACCAGCATTCCCTCCTATTATCTGCTCTGTAAAATCTGGTAATTCTAATGTTTCATTTTTTAAATAAGAAAGATTTAGAGTTGTATTCCAGTTAAAGTTCTCTTTAACGAAGTTTTTAGTACTCAAACTAAAATCAATACCCGTATTAAGAACTTCCCCTATATTAGTTCTAACGGATCCAAAACCTACGGTAGACGGTAGTGGTTTATTAAAAAGTTGGTCTGCAGTAACTCTATAAAAATAATCTATAGACCCTGATATTCTATTATTTAAGAAACCATAATCAAAACCTATATTTGTTTCTGATGTAGTTTCCCAAGTAAGGTCTGGATTTGGTAATCTTGCAGGAACGACACCTTGTACAACACTACCTCCAAATACAGAGTTACCACCTGGCACAAGTGTTTGTCGAGTTTCAAAGTTATTAATTCCTTGATTTCCCAACTCTCCATACCCAACTCTAATTTTTAATTGATTTATCCAATCTGTATTCTCCATAAACTTTTCTTGATCTATTCTCCATCCTACAGAAGCTGATGGGAAAAATGCATATTTATTATCTTCAGCAAAACGTGAAGAACCATCTACTCTAAAAGATGCCGTTAAAAGATAGCGGTTATCAAAACTATAAGTCATTCTTCCCAGAAATCCATTCAACTGATTTACAGTTCTAGAACTCGATAAATTATCTCCTTCATCACCATCTCCACTTTGTAAGCTATTCGAGCCTAGTACATCCGAAATAAAACCTCGAACATTACCTCCAAAACCTTTATTATCAAACTTTTCCCATGTTGCTCCTCCTAAAACAGAAAAATCATGCTTTTCAGAAAATGTGTTTTCATATTTTAATAAGGTCTCCACTAACCAATGTCTAGACTCTCCAGTAGATATGGAGGCGATTCCTCCATTTGCGAGTCCTCCATTCGATAATCTATTACTGTATACATCTCTTCTGCTATTATTCGATTCTGCTCCTAAACGCAAAGTTGCTGTCAGGTTATCCACTATCTCATAATCTGTATTGAAGGTAGCATAAAACCTTCTTCGTACATTTTCATCATCTCTTCCATATATAAACGCTAGAGGATTATCTTGAGCTGTTGGAATCACATCGTAAAATCTCCCCGTTTCAGCATCAATTCCTGTAGGGACTATTGGTGTTGCTCTAATCGCACTCGTTATAAGCCCCCCATCAGCACCCTGACTATATGCAGAATTTATTGTCTCCTCTGTATAATTTATTCCAAAACTCATTTTCAAGTCCTCTAAAGGTTCAGACTCAATATTCGTCCTTATATTATATTTCTGTGTTCCTGTATTGTCAATTACTCCATCTTGATCAAAATAATTAAGACCTACATAATAACTCCCAGTTTTAGTTCCTCCTGAAGCTGATAATTGATGATTGTTAACAAAAGCCGTTCTAAAAATTTCATCCTGCCAATTGGTACTAACGTCAGTGCCTAAAATATCTTCTTCTGAATAAGCTAATTCATCTCCTCTAAACTCTAGCCTCTGATTAACCATTTTTTTATAATCGGTTGCATCGAGAACATCTATTGTTTTTGGAACATCTTGAATACCTGTATAAGTGCTATAACTGAAAATAGCTTTTCCCTCCTTACCTTTTTTGGTAGTAATTAAGATTACTCCGTTCGCTGCTCTAGTACCATATATTGCTGCTGCAGATGCATCTTTCAATACCTCAATACTTTCAATATCTCCTGGGCTTAAATCATTAGGGCTAATTCCTGGTAAACCATCTACAACATATAACACACCATTACTACTATTAATAGAACCTGCACCCCTAATCCTTACAACAGGTGCATCTCCTGGGGCAGAGCTAGCAGAAGTAACCGAGACCCCAGATGCAGTACCTTTCAATAAATCACTTGCATTACTATTAACACCTGGAGAAAAATCTTCTTCTTTTACTGTGGCAATAGCACCTGTTAAATCCCCTTTCTTTTGAGTACCATATCCAACAACAACAACTTCATCTAATTGATTTAAATCTTCTTCTAGTACTACATTAAAACTTGTTTGTCCATTAATAGCAATCTCTTTTTTAGTAAATCCTAAATATGTAAAGACAAGTATTGGTTCATTATTATTAGAGGAAATACTAAAATTTCCATCAAAATCAGTAGCAACACCATTCGATGTTCCTTTCTCTATTACATTAACTCCTGGTAAGGGAGTTCCAACTGCATCTTTTACAATTCCCGTTATGTTTACAGATTGTCCATAAATAGGTATAAAACCACACAGGAAAAAGAATATTAATAAAATTCTCTTTTTAAAAAAGAGCAACTTTAACTTTGGTGAATTAATCATAAGTTAATAATTAAGTTAGTTATGTTTTTTTTAGAATAATCAATTAATCACTCTATAAGAGTGGTTTAACTAGATCTTGATTTTCAAAATTGAAGAATTTATGATTAACATTCAGGGTGTAAATTGACAAAAAAAGGGGCCTAAATAGGTCAAATATCAAATTTAAGAGCCTAATTAATAGCATTGTAATAATTTTTGAATTAATTTGCCATATATATCGTAACCTCCTAATTAATGAGATTCCCTACACTACTACTCCTAATATTTCACTTAATTTTTGTTCAAATAGGCTACAATCAAAATTTAAACTCTAATCCAAATACCATTAACGAAAGATTAAAATTTCACTTATTTGATATAGAATCTGGCTTGTCAAATAATGTGATATATGATATCGAACAAGATTCATTAGGATTTATATGGATTGCTACTTCTGATGGATTAAATAGATATGATGGTAAGGAGTTTAAAAAGTTTAGAAAAAATGATTCAAATCTTATAAGTTTTAATACCATCTACCAGCTTAAGCTTAATGAAAATGGAAATTTATTTCTCGCTACAGACAATGGACTTGTATCTTATGATCAAAAAAAAGAAAGTTTTGAATTTATAAATAACAGTAGCAACTGTTTTGATTTTGATCAAAAAGGGAACCCTTTAATAGGAGCCTATAAGAATGGAATTCATATTTTTAAAAATGGCGAAAGTAAAATAGCCCTGCGTAAAGAAAAGGACAACTCAGAGTCGATTTCTTCTAACAATGTTATATCCCTTAAGATGCAAAGTGATTCCGTTTTGTGGGCAGGTACTCGAAACGATGGTATAAATAAAATCAATTATAAAACTAAAAAAGTAATAAACTCCCCCCTAACTAAAAAGTTAGCTTCACTAAAAACAATAAATTGTATTTATGAAGACCAGCATAATAACATCTGGATAGGATCCAAACAAGGGATTGATATTATAACGAAAGAAGGAGAGGTTATAAAAATTAATAAAGGAGATACATTTAATAATGGATTAAGCGATAATGAGGTATTATCTTTTCAGGAAGATAACAATCATCAAATGTGGATTGGTACCCGAAATGGGGGATTAAACATCCTAAATGTATCAGATTTTTTTGAAAAAAAATCTAATACATTTATCAGAAAATTTCTACCTAGAGAAGATGGTTCTAGTATTTATAATAGAACCATCTCTTCTTTAAAATTAGATCGCGACGGGGGGATGTGGATTGGTACGAGTACAGGTTTAAATTATGTAAATACTCAGGGAGACCCAGTACAATTATTACAAAAGAAAACTGCAGACAAAGAAAGTCTGAGTAATGATAGGATTGGTGCTATTGCCGAAAGTTACAATGGTAAAATATGGATTGGTACCGATGGTGGTGGGTTAGATTTATTTGACCCCAATACTGGAAAGTATAAGCATTTTAATCATGATGAGAATAATAAAAATAGCTTAAGTAATAATTACATATTATCTCTTTGCGAAGACAGTAATAAACGCCTTTGGGTAGGAACTTATCAAGATGGAATCAATCTTTTAAATCCGATAACAGGTACTTTTAAACATTATTTATCAGGTACTAGAGAACAAGGGAGTGACGTAAGGAGAATCT
This sequence comes from Joostella sp., assembly GCF_048266025.1. Classification (NCBI taxonomy): domain Bacteria; kingdom Pseudomonadati; phylum Bacteroidota; class Flavobacteriia; order Flavobacteriales; family Flavobacteriaceae; genus Joostella; species Joostella sp. The sequence continues at coordinate 218,847 of NZ_JBLXAF010000005.1, forward strand.
TCGAAGATAACAGCGGCAATATTTGGGCAGGGACAAACAGGGGTGGATTGTATAAATATGATGAAAATCTCGACCAATTTATATATATAAAAAAGCTTGGAAAAATTGACATCAGAGATATCGAAGAAGATAAAGATGGTGCACTTTGGTTAGCTACACATGGTAATGGAATCCTAAAATATAGCCAAAGAAATAATTTAGTAACAAGCTATAATAAAGGAAATAGTAAGCTAGCTAGCGATGTGATTTTTAGTATTGAAATCTTATCCGACGGAGATATCTTGGCAGGAACAGCATATAATGGTTTAGTTAGAATAAACAGAAATGGCAACGGATTAAATTTTACAGAACTGGACGGTTTGAGTAACAATAGTATAAATAGTATTGTTATTGAGAATCAAAAAACAGCTTGGTTGGGGACTTTAAAAGGAATAAGTCGCTACAATTTAAAAAATCATCAAATCGACAATCTTAACATGTTTGACAATGTTAAGAATAACGATTTTATCTTAGGTGCAGGTTTAATCACTAAAAATGGACGTTTATATTTTGGTGGAAATAAAGGACTAAATACGTTCATCCCTTCAGAATTGTTTAAATCCAATTCAAAATATACTATTGTATTAGAAGGTTTAAATATATTTAATAAACCTATCACTGTTGAACAAAAAGATGAAAAAGCAATCCTAAATGAGTCTATAGCTTTTAAAAAACATATTTATTTAAATCATGATAAAAGTCAATTTTCAATTGACTTCTCAATCTTGAAATATCCAATTTCTTCTAACATCACATATTCTTATATTTTGGAAGGTTATCAAGATCATTGGGTAAACCTAAAAAATGCACATACATTAAATTTAAACAATATACCACCGGGGCATTACACTCTTAAGATTAAAGGAAAAACAGGACTTAACAATGAGATAGTCAAAGAATTACTCATAACCATTAATCCTCCTTTTTGGAAAACTACACCGGCTTACTTACTATACTTTTTAATTCTTGCAGGTATATGTTGGAGCGTATTCAGGTATTATCATGAACGCATTAAATTACAAAACCTGCTGCTATTTGAGAAAAAACAAAGACAACTTGAAAATGACTTAAATATTGAAAGAATCCAATTTTTCACAAGTTTTTCTCACGAACTAAAAACACCGCTTACTTTAATAATGAATCCAATCCAGGATTTACTATTTAATGTTAAGAATCCTAAGAATTTAGAAAATGTGAAATTAATCCATAAAAACTCTAATTACTTATATAAATCAATCCATAAACTATTAGAATTTAGGAAGTCAGAAATAGGCCATAATCAACTTCATATTCACAAATATAATATCTATAATTGTATCTCGACTATTATAGGTTATTATACGCCACTAACAAAATCACGGGAAATCACGCTAATCTTCAAATCTGATAATGGAGATTTAAAAGCATGGATTGATATAGAAAAGATTGAAATTATTGTTCATAATCTTATTTCAAACGCTCTAAAACACTGCGAAGCTGATGATCAAATCACCATTAGCTTAAATACAGATAAGCAAAACTTTTACATTAAAGTCGAAGACTCTGGAAAAGGTATTTCAAAAAAAGATATCCCACTTATATTCGATTGGTTTTATCAATCTGGAAGTAATATCTCTAAAAAAGGTACTGGGGTTGGTTTAGCATTATCCAAAAATTTTGCGCAAATGCATTCGGGTACCATTACTGTTGAAAGCAAACTAAACGTTGGCACGACCTTTATAGTATCCATTCCAAGAGATAAAGAGCTTTTTAAAAATGCCATTATTTGTAAAGAAAGTAGTCCTAATGAGATTGAAAAATCAGAATTATTAATAAATGAAGTTTGGAATCCTGTAACTAACGAAAAAGAAACTAATTTTAAATTTATAGATAGTAAAAATGATGATGAAAAAGAAGTCTTATTATTAATTGACGATAATTTGGACATCCTTAAATATCTACAAAATATTTTTTCTGAACACTATAACCTAATATTTGCAAAAAACGGAAATGAAGGTCTTCAAAAAGCAATTGACCTTGTTCCTAATCTAATAATCTCTGATGTAATGATGCCCAAAAAGTCTGGAATTGACCTTTGTGCTTCATTAAAAGAAAATAATGCTACTTCTCATATTCCTATCATATTACTTACGGCGAAAGATAATGAAGAGAGCATGAATCTTGGATTTAATATTGGAGCTGATGATTATATTACAAAACCGTTTAATTCTAAAATATTAAAATCGAGAGTTAAAAATCTTTTAAATAATAGAATGATTCTAAAGAATCATTTCTCCAATAAATCAAATAAAGTACTATCCGCAAAAGATGAAAAATTAGTTGATAAAGAGCAAGAATTTCTAAATCAATTGAAAGAAACAATTCTAGAGCAACTTAAAAAGGAAGAAATTAGCGTCGATGTTATAGCCAAAAGCATAGGTATGAGTAGGTCATCTCTTTTCAGAAAAATTAAGGCGATTACAGGAATGAATAGTAATGAATACATAAGGCAGGTTAGAATAAGGAAAGCAGCCTATTTAATAGAAAGTGAAGGATTTACCATTTCACAAGCGGCTTATGAGGTAGGTTTTAATAGTACTAAATATTTCCGAAAAATATTTAAACAGGAATTTGATCAGCTCCCATCAGAATTACAGTCTAAGGAATAAAAATTTAACCTAGAAGTAATTTATATATTTACGAAAATACCTTTAGGCATCACAAATTACTTATATTATAGGGGTCAAAACAATAGCAGCTTTAGATTCTTATTTAAGACCCGTTAAATAGGGTTTTAAGAAGGTAGAGAGCTTCTTTGCAACTATGTGATGTGCTGCATCGTTTGGGTGTGTTCCACCCACAAAATCTCTGGGTTTTGTCAACCAACCATTTGTATTTATATAATGTACTTTATTATCTCCAGAAGCTATAAAATTAGCTGCTATTTTTTTGGTAGCCCCCTAATAATATCCAGCGAAAGTTCTCATAATGAATATTTCAGTTTTTGGAAATCTTACACGAATATCTTTTATAAAATTATAATAAGATGTTTGAAAGATTTCTTTTGGTACTTTCAAATTATAATCATTTGTCCCAATATTTATAACAATGATTTTAGGAGTATATGCTCGGAAATTCCATTCTAAATTTACCTCGTTACCCGGCTGTTTCATTAAGAAATACTGTACGCTTTGCCCTCTTCTTGGTGCCCAATCAGCATCATAACGATATCCATCTACCAACGTAATACCAGGGTAAGAAATCTGTGTATGATTGATCCCTAATAATTCTCCTGAAAGCCAAGCATAAGCAGACAGATCTCCTTTGGTTGTATGCTGCCCTGTAGTAATCGAATTGCCTATAAATTCTATGATTTCTTTTTTTTTCCAGCGGAACTGTCTTCGACCCTTCGTCTAAAATCAATCCTTTAAATCTAATCTCATCTTGCGCATAATTCGCAGCGACTGTTAATGTATGTATTCCGGTCTCTAAAGATTTAGGAGTGAGATCTACGATACCATTAGCATTTTTATATTTCACATCTCCTTGCCCATCTATATTAATATAAATATCCACCGGGCTAGAAAGCTTTATTCTAATCGTTGTTCCTGTAAAAGAAACTTCAAAATAAGCACCGCCTCAATAGCTATGAAACTCATTATTATCGCTTTTGTCCCAACGTCCTATATACTGAACGTTACTATCACTTAAAGAGCCATCACCATCTGCCGCATTTATATTATTAACGAAAAAAACAACATATAAAATAAGTAGTAAGTAATATTTAAAATCTCTCATTCTACCCTATTTTTCTAAAAAATGGTATTCTTTCTATAGGGGCATCAATTATTATAGTATTACCTCCTTTATAAACTTTATCATCATCTGCTTTCCATCTTCCTTTAGGCAATACTACTTGTCTTTTATAGGTGCTTTTATGCAATATAGGTGCCACTAATATTGTGTCTCCTAGCATAAATTGATTTTTAATATTTTCAAATCCATCATCTGGAAAAGCTAAAGCCATTGGTTTTACAATAGGCGTTCCGGTTTTAGAAGATATATTTGCTAAACCCAATATTAAATCACCCATTTCAACATGCAATTGCGCAGCCTCCTTACATAATTTTGCATTTTCGGGAGATAAAACTCGCCATGGAGCAGCAGAGAATTGCATCATAGGCATTAAAGCATGAACTTGCGCTGATCTTACAATCAATTCTTGGTCTAGCGTCGATGAGTTTTGAAAAGCAGCTACTTGACCGCCACCTATCATGTCTGGGCAAGTATATGCGTATCCCATTAAACTTTGGGAAGTTATATCTGGAATTAATTTTTGTAAGTCCGACCAGTTATGCCATTTATCTCTTAAGCGATGTGCCAATGGTAAGCCTGCCATTTTCCAAGATGCTCTATATTCGTTTAATGGATAATCTAAACCCATTTGGGCAAAGTATGTCGTATGATCGTTTGGAGTTTTAGCATTTTTAGAAACTACACCTTTCATATAAAAATCAGCATCTCCAGCATCAAATTTAAATCCGTCTACACCATACTCCTCTTGTAAATAATCTAGTTTCCCTTTAAACCATTCTCTTGCTTTAGGGTTACTTAGATCAAGGCAAGCACTCGCCCCATTCCACCAGCGTATAATCGCTGCTTTATCTTTTGTATTAGACCACATTATATCTTGTGTTTCTTGTAGGTCTAGTAACAACATCCCTTCTTTTGCAAGAAAACGAAATTCTTTAGAATCTGGACTTAAAAACGGGCATATCCAAACCATTACTTTAAACCCCATTTCATGTAGCTTATCTATCATAGCCTTAGGGTTTTTAAACTGTCGAGGAGCAAAATCCCAAACACCATAATTTTCTTGCCACGTATCATCTAGCATTATAACACCTGGCTCGTACCCATTATCTATGATACTTTTTGCATAAGCTAAAATATCATCTTCATTTTGATTGTATTGCAACTCAATCCAAGTATTAAATTGAGGTTTTGTAAATAAAGATTCATCTGGTATTTTACCATTAGGAGAAAAAAAATGTTCAACGCAATAATCATATACATCTTTAAGATTTTTCCCCGCTTTACCACTTAATAAATTCCCATCCCGCGTTGTTACAATTATTTCACCCGACTTAAAAGAGTATTTTATTGGTGATTCACTCCAAAACGTATCTCCCTTTACTAGATAATAAGAGAAGTTGCGCCTAATTTTTCTGGTTATTACCCCATAAATCGTAAGATATCTCTGTATCCACATTATAAGGAGTAGCATTCCCGAAAGCACTTAATCCACCCCACCAATATTCACCTTTCTCAATATTTAATTTTAACATATCTGCTTTCTGCGAAAAGACATTACAGTATACAAGAAGTAGTACGCAGCTAAGTATTAGAATTTGTTTCATTTGTAATCTCTTTATATCAACTTATAATTAATAAGTATCTAAGGAAAAAATATTTTGTTACCGAATGGTTATCTCAGAATATTTCTAAAACGTATTTTAAATTAAAAACTAAAATCCATAATATGATGAATAAAAATATTTAAGTTATAGATTTTTCTCCTCCTTCTAAAACTAATTTTGATTTAAAAAATCAATTAAAACTTAATTAGTGCCTTATATTCTGGTATATATTCAACATTTTTAATGTTAATAAAACTATTCTGCTTAGAAAAATCGGGAAGCGATTCTTTATCTAAATCAACCAAAAAAGGAGCATTTTTATATAATGGTCTAAAATAAAAATTCATCGTAGAAGCTCGTTCCAGATTTACAAACGCTCTTAATCCTATAACCCAAGGAAGCCCTTTATAGAACTCATCGGCTACTAATTTATTATTTAAAAAACCCATTCCAGTATCTCCTACATAATCAATTTTCATAAAAACGTTGTGTAAACTCTCTGGAATTCCTCCTTTAAAATTAACAACCAATCTTCTATCAGAAACCACCTCATCAGTAAAAGAAAGTTTTGCTAAGGCTAATTCTACTTTAAAATGAGAAAAAATAGCACTGTTAGAAGCTACAGCTAATTTTGTACCTTTAAGAATTGGGTTATATGAGCTTTTAGGGTACATAAAGAAATCAAACTCATTATTTCCTGTAGAAAAGAATTCAAATATATCCCCCATGGGTAATACTGTAGCTTTCGAAAAAAGTAATACTTTTTGCTTATCAATATCAACAATCCAACTATCTAAAGCCCGTTTTTTAGAAACTACTAACACCCTTGTTTTCGCTTCATTTCCGTTTTCTATTGTAAACTCAAATTCATCTTGCTTATTTGCTTTTATCAACCAACGCTCTGAATTACTTTCAATGTTAATCTTACTTTTGCTTTTAAACTCTATTCCTTCATTATTTTTAAACGAAAATTCTGGAAGTACTCCTTCTGGAGAAAAAAACACATAATAAGATGTGTCATTATTTTTAAATTTTGTTAATAGTTGTGCTGTAGCATAGTTAAGATTAGCTCCATTAACATCTAAATTAAAAGGGAAAATTGCATTCTCATCTGCGGCGATTGAAAAACCATGTTCTTCAGGGAGATTAATAAATTCGTTCCCTTTTTTAAATTTAAATTTTATATCATCCTTCTTTTTAACGAGTGCATGGTCTTGAAAATTATTAATAAAAACAAAGCCTGCACCATCTTTTTCTCGAACTGCGAAGCGCAAATCTTCAAGATTATCGGGTTTTATAGATGTTACATTTTCTGGTAAAATGGTTTGCATTGGGGCAAGCTTATCTCCAAAAGAGTTTATAAATTCATGCAGCAATTTCAAACGATGAAAAGATGGATTTATTTGTCCGTATTCTCCTATAGGTGCCTGAAAATCGTAAGATATTTTAGGATATCCATAAGCTTCGTCATTAAAAAAATTATTTTCCCCTCGAGGTGTAGATCCTCCATGATACATATAGTAACCTATTCCATTTGCACCACTTCCCAAGCAGCGATTAATCAATGCATCTAAACTATTAGCAGGCACTACTGGCCTACGATTATAAGTAGACATTATTCCTCCTCCCAACTCTGCGGCAAAAGCAGGATATTGTGTAGCATTGTAACGAACAGGGCTATAATCTGGAGTTTCATGCATATCATTATATAGATAAAAGGGAGAAAAGTCTCTTTTTTTTGTCCATGTAGGATATGGATATGCCGCTGTAACCGGAAGAGATTCACCAGGAATAATTGCGGCGTTCCCCCATCCAGTAACCGTATAAAGAGGTGTTATTATACCTGCATTATTAGCCAACTTTTTAAGAATTTTTATATGCTCATTTCCTAATTCTGAATACGGATTTTCTTTATTGGATACGCCAACACCTTCTTGTGTAACGTCTCTATCTCTATCGGCACTTGTATAATCTAAAGGCTGCCCAGGGTACGTTAACCCCCAAGGAGCAGCAGAACTCTGATACTCATTTTCAATCTGGGTAGCTATTATTGGTCCGCCATCTTTAAAGTACAATCCTTTTAATTGTCTTCCTATCTCGTTGTATAATTTTTCTACATAAGCAAGATAATTAACATCATTGGACCTTATCGTTAATGGTTTTGCTAACAACCAATCTGGGAGTGCTCCATTACGAATTTCACCGTGCCCAAATGGACCTATTCTAATTATTACTGGCATTTGATGTTTTGCACATAACTGAATAAACTTTCTAACATTAAGATTCTTATCCCATTCAAAAACCCCTTCATTCTCCTCATGAATATTCCAGAAAATATAGGTAGCGATAATATTTATACCTCCAGCTTTCATTTTTTTGATTGCTTCTTCCCAATATGCCTCCTGATATCTTGAAAAATGAATTTCTCCTGTAATTGGAATCGTTGGTTTTCCGTTAATAGAAATATAAAAATTATTTACCTCTATAGATTTACCGTCTTTATTCTTTCCACCGAGTTTTAAATAATCTTTATCAATAACTTTTTCCGGAATATTTAAGTCCAAAAAATGAACCTCAGGATCTTGCCCTTTTTGCCCATAATTAGTAAATGAAATTAAAATGAATATGAAAAAAATAAGATGTCTCATTTGATAGGTTTTTGGATTATCAGAAAGTAAAAAGGTGATTTATTTGTATATATCTGTAGTAGAAAAAGTATTTTTTTTATCCTGAAGTTTAATGTCTTCAAGATCTTTAAACTCAATTTCTTTTGAAGGATTGAATGATTCGCTTTCCATATACTTCAATAAACTATAGCGCAATTGTCTAGCAACTGGTCTATTTTCTATATCTGAAATTAAATCGATTGAAGAAAATATCAATTCCCCTTCACCAACCTTAGCTTCAAATAGGTTTGATAAATTATGGTTCGTAACAAAATTATCAATCACTCTCACTAAAGGAGTTACTTCTATAGCATCGGTTATCACAGATTTAGAGTTAATACATAAATCCCACCATTGCCAATCTGTATAAGAGTCGGTTGGAAACTCATTAAATGCAGTATTGGTATCGTCTACCAATAACCCCATAGTTGCAGGTTGATTCGGAAAATGTACAGGGCTCCAAAATACAGGAACAAAACGTCCTTCAATACCTTTTAGAGTGTTGAAATCTGGATTTAACAATACCTTCTTCCCTTGTTCTAAGGCTAGCTTCGCGGCCTCCATAGATGAAGTTATCACAATATTATTTGATGCCGTCATCACCTTTTTTGGGTATCCCCAAATATGCCAACTATTTTTATATTTAGAATCTTTTAAACCAACAGACACATTCAATTTTTGTGCTTTCTCTGCTTTAATGGCATATTCAATCAAGCCAATATCTTCATTATTTCCTATATGTAAGTTAACATCTTTGATGCTCCCTCTTTTTAATACTTCCCCATTATCATCCGTAATTGTCCATGCTATAACTTCATTTTCTTTAACCTCATAGAAGTTCGCTATCTCTATTTGTGCTTTAAACTGCTCTCCAGTTTCGTAAACTGCTTTTTCAAAACGAATTAAAGGAACCAATTCACTATTAAACTCACTAAACTCCTCAGCAGAAACCACTCCCTTAGATTCCCAAAAAGCATTTAACAGCCCCACTAATGCAGTCCCTTGGCCAGGGAAATCTTGTAATTGAAGTAATTGAAAACCATCGAAACTCGATGTTTTTAATGCCCTTTCTATTTCTTCTTTATATAATATTGTAGCCAGTTTACCTGAAGAATTCGTGAAATCTGCTGCTAAACTCAACATACCCTTTTTTTCTAGGTCATTCTTAATAGCTATAAAATTTAAAGGCTCCAAAACACCTTTATAATTTGGTATCTCGCTTATATCAGGATAAACTGAATACTGTCCAATTTCGTGTGAAATTAAAGGTGTTTTTATATGATCGCTATTCTCGGAATAATCCTTGTTAAAATTTGGATACTGACTATTAAATATACCTTGACCACGAATCCACCCTTTGTCTGTCCATTGCGTGATAAAAAAATCATCTTGTGGCTCTGGTAAAGTACCTGTTGGTTTCTGAAATGAAAAAGCAGTTGTTGCATATAAATGCCTTTTATCTAGCTCTTTTAGATCGGCTACCATCGTGTTTAAATGTTGAATATCCCCTTGAAGTTCATTACCCATCGCCATAAAGATAAAAGACGGATGATTACCATAATCTTCAATTACTTTATAAGCTTCTTCTTTCAAAAACTTAGTAGCTTTCTTATCTTCCCCAAAATGAAGGCTCCAATGAGGAAGTTCCACTTGGAGGTAAAACCCAGCTTCATCGGCAGCTTCAAAAGCAGCTCTTGGTGGGCACCATGAATGAAACCGTAAGTGATTCAATCCATAATTTTTAGCCTGTCCTATCAACTTATCCCAGCCTCCTTTATCTAATGGTGGATGCCCTGTTAATGGAAAAATAGCACATTCTAAGTTCCCTCTTAAAAAAATTCTGTTTCCATTTAAGGTAAGTACTCCGTTGTCTTTTTCTATTTCTCTATACCCAAATTTTGCCGCTGCTGTTCCTGCATTCGTTTTAACCCTTAGCGTATATAACACAGGGTTAAATTCGTCCCATGGGACTAGCGATGTAGGTTTATCTATTAGAAAACTTACTTTATCGTTATCAGTTTTAAAATCAGAAATAGTTTTAGTTACTACATTTTTTCCTGACAAATCTAAGATTTCTACTTTCAAATCCCCCTCTTTTGGTAATAACCCAAAAAAGGTTACTTCTATATTATCCTCCTTTAAATCTGGATATATCTGAAGATTTTTTGGGCTTCCTGTATTCTTTGCTGTTAATGAAATCTTCCCAAGAATACCATTCCATTTTATTTGGGTATGATTCGTATAAGCATGAGCCATATCTTGATTTATAGTATCTGGATATTTATCTCCTTTTACATTAATCGTTGGAAATATATTAGAATTGTCAATTACTACCGTTAATAAATGCTTCCCTGTACTTAATTTTTTCGTTAAATCGTATTGATGTTTCCCTATTAAACTGTTTTTAGAATCTATACGCTCTCCATCTATATATACGGTAGATTTCCAAATAACTCTTTCTAATAAAAGTTCAATACTCTTGTCCTCCCAATTAGATGGAATCTCCACTTCCTTTTGATACCATGCTTTACCAATGTACTGATGCTTTCTAGTTAGATTAGACAACACATAATTATTTAGTGCAGGCTCCAAGGTATTAGGTTTTCCAATACCCGAATCATCTAGGGTTCCAGGAATACTAATAGTTATATCTTCTATTTTATTTTTTGCCCATCCTTCTTTTTCTCCTACGTTTAAAGAGTCTAATTTTAAATTCCACTCTCCCGCTAAAGAAATTGAAGTTTGCACTTCTTTACTACAATTACTAAATAAAAGAAGCAGTAAAAATCCGCAGTAAAAATTAAATAACCCTTTAAATAACAAAGAAATTGTAGTTTTATATTTATCCATCATATTTCATTTTAATTTTGCTTAAAGTCAGAAATCAATCCTTCTAAGTCCATAAAATCTAAACAAGCAGCTTTGACCTTATAATCACAGTCTTGTAAATAAACTGCTTCGATAGAAGTAGTAAAAGCATCTCTATTATTAAAATAAAGGGTATAATTAATTGCTTCTAATGCTAAATTAGGTCTTGGGTCTACGATAAATTTATTTAATCTATTTTCCGCTTCCTTATCTCTATTCTCAGCATAAAGCGTCGCTGCTAAATTAATTTCTACTGGGGCGTAATCATCATTTAGTTTATCTTTTACTTTATTTAATTCAGAAACACTTAAATATTCTTTTACGGAAAACAAACCCACTGAAGCCCAATACCTAACGAACTTATTTTTGCTTTCGAGCTTTTTAAACATTTGATCCTTAATCTCTCCTTTACCAACAAGGTTTGCCGTATCATATATTTCATCTAAAGGAAATTTTTTCTCATCTAACCTGTACTCATATGGTGTTCCTTCTTTAGAAATATTTACCAATTCATATTCAGGAGCAAAATGGATATCTCTTTCTAATAATACCTGCTTTTTAAGCTCTTTTCGCATTTTTAAAGCAATACCATTAAATTCTTCTTTATTTATGAGGTTCTTTGTTTCCCAGGAATCATTTTTTAAATCGTACAGTACTTCTACATGTCTAGCTTTAAACATTTCATTTTGCACCTTATTTAATTTCCCATTCTGATGATCTAATCGCATTTGTTGAGTAATCTCTCCAATTTCTACATATCTAAGATATTTGAGCTCTGGAAAAAAAGGCATGAAGTTTCTAGAATAAACAAATCTCCCATCGGTAATTGTACGCACCATATCAATACCATTGTCTGCACGATCGGATGATAAATATTTAAATTCTGAAGGTAATTGACGTTTTTCTCCTAAAAAAGGTCTTCCTTTTAAATGCTTTGGAATTTTAATACCCGTTAAACTTAAAATTGTAGGAGCAAGATCCTCGAAATCTATTAATTCATCTGTTACAGTACCACGATCCCATGGAGACAAATATTTATATTTATCTGGGAATCTTACTATAAATGGAACTCTATATCCGAGACCTATTCCGTTTGTTTTCGCTCTTGGTATTCCCTCTCCATGATCTGCAAAAATAAAAACAATAGTATTTTCAAGTAGCCCTTCATTTTCCAGTCGCTGAATAAGCCTCCCCATTTTATTATCGGTAAGTTTTAAAGAATTATAAACTCTAGCCAATTGCTTTCGCATTTCTGGACTATCTCTATATATTGGAGGAACTTCAAAAGCGGTATCTGCAATCCAATGTTTTTCATGAAGCCCAGCATAATCTAATTGGGAGGTAGCTAAAGAAGTAATATTTTGATTCTTATAATCATATATTTCGTTAGCTATTTGAGTCTGCTTAACTTCATTTTTTTCATTTGGTAAATAGGCAAGTACATTTTTTTCATACCAATGATAAGTCATACTCATCGTTCTAGATTGATGAGAATCTTCGACATTAAAAACAGAAAAAAACGGTTGCTTTCCTTTTCTATTCCACCAACCCGCATTTTTTGAACTCTCATCCCAAGTTTCCGCAGTAAACTCTTCTATATTCTCTACATTGTAATCAGTTTTTTTATTATTGCTTACATAATATCCATTTTGCTTGAGATATAACGGAAAACCTTTAATAAAATCGGGAATAGCATAGTTACTTCTATGGTTACCCGTTCCTAATTTATACGTCGGAACTCCTGTAATAATTGCACTTCTACTTGCCGAACAAACAGTTCCTGTAGAAAAGGCACTTGTAAATCGCACCCCTTGGCTTGCTATTTTGTCCATTACAGGGGTTTCGGCATCTTTATTTCCATAGCATCCTATAAATTGAGGAGAAGTATCCTCAAATGTTATCCATAGAATATTAGGCCGATCTTGAGCAGCTATTATAGGCAATAAAAAGAGATATATCCCTACCCCTAAAATCCTTGACAGCTTGTATAATTTCATTTTAATAATTTTTAACCATTAATGAAATCAGATGTTTCTTTTAAAGCCATTTTTAAATGAATTTGCGCTTGTGAATGATATAAATCATCTACTACTACATTTTCAAAATTCACTCTAGCTTCATTAAAATTTTGAAGCCCTAAACATCCTAATCCAATTAAAAACTGACAATGAATTTTATTCCTTTGATCTAAGTCTTCATCCCATATTAATAAGTCTGGTAAAGAGACTGCAAAATAATCTAGTTTTACATGATCTTTAATATGTGTTTTACCATAATTAATAAGGTTTTCAAATCGTTCGTTAGCCTCAGAAGTATTTCCGAGTTTTAATAGTGCTAATCCTTGATAAAAAATCTTATCAGGCTGCTGGTCATTATAAAAAATGGCTTGGACAGGCTCACTCAACCCCTCAGATGCTTTTTTCCAATACTCATTTGCTAATGTCATATCGCCTAACTTTTCGTAAACACAACCCAACCAATAATGAATGTCATTTTCTTGAGTTCCAAACAATTTTCCTTCTCCCAAATTATGCGGATATGTTTGGGCAAACTCTAAACATTTTACTGCGTTTTCATAGTGTCCATTAGCAAGGTGTTCTTTGGCTAATTCAATATTATTAGAAATATGTTGCGCAGGGACTTTCCCTTCGCCTCCTTCCCAAGGATGAAATTGTCTTTTGCTTAGTAAGTCTATAGCTTCTTTATATCTGCCCTGAATTCCATAGATACTTATCCTTTCTAAATAAAGGTCATCTCGCTTTAAAACTAGCGGTAAGTTGCTCTCTAAAAGTGCTAACCTCGATGCTATAGATACATTTTGCTTTTTATTTAATTGGTCTAATTCCATGAGTAATCGTGGATTTTGATTATCAATAAAAAAAGCTTTTTCTAAATGTTCTCTTGCAAGGTCCTTTTTATCTTCTTTATTATAATAATACAATGCCAAGTTTCTATGGCAAATGGCATTATCATCATTATGTTTCAATGATTTTACCCAACATTCTTCAGCTAAATTATATTGCTTATTTGCATACCAAAAATTACCCAAGAAATAATTTGAGTTTGCATCTGAAGGATTAAACTTCGAAGCAGATTTTAATACAACAACCTCTTCCAGTCTATTTGGAAAACAGTAATCTAACGGCATCTCTTGTGCACGATTATAATATTTTTTAGTCTGAGCTATATTTCCTTTCTGTTCGTAGTACCAACCTATAAAATAAGGAACCATAGGATAAGATTTCATCTTGCCCTCATCATATATTTTAAGTAATTCTATAGCTTCATTATAAAAGCCGGCTTGTGCATAATCAAGCGAAAACTCGATATAATTATGCTCATAATCTCTAATTATATTTTTTAACTGAGCTAAGTCTTCTTTCTTTTTACTGAGTATATATTTTTCAAATAGAATTCCAAAGCTAAAACCATCAATATCTAAAGACTGTTCTATTAAGTTAACAGCCTCTTCATTCCTATTCAATTTTCTTAAGATGATACTCTTTAAATGTCTCGCCTTATGGTTATGCCAATTATTAATTAAAGACTTACTAACCAGTTCTAACGCTTTCTCTAAATCGCCTCTTAAACAATCTATCTGTGCCAAGTTAAAATAACCTGCATCTTGCCAAGCTGCATTCCAACATCCTTTATAAAAAGCATCATAAGCATCATCGAGCAGTCCTGAAAATTTAAGAACCAATCCTTTATTAAAATATGGCTCTCCATCGTAAGGATTAGGATTGTGTTGTGTAAGTGTCTCTATGGCTGTTTCAAAATAAGGTAAGGCCTTATCAAACCTTCCCTTACGTAAATACCACAAACCTAGAGCATTGTTATTACGAACATTTTTGGGTTCTCTAGAAATAGCTTCTTGGTAATAAACTGTAGGGTCGTAAGTAGCATGTCTATACTGTTCTAAATGCAATCCTCTTAAGTATAACTGTTCTACAGTTTCTATATCTTTAGGCTCTTCGGCTGCTTTTGCTGCTTCTGGTATTTCTTCTGAAGTTGCTTTATTATTAGACCAGGATACTAAAAGTTTATCTTTCTCATTGTATATATTAACTGATAAATTATTTCTATCAGCATCTTTTAATAAAATCTGACGTTCAAATACTGATGCCGGATTCATATCTAGTACTTCCTGAAAAACTACTTTATCTTCTGTTTGAAGGACTATTTTTAGATTTGTAAAAATGCCAGTAACGTACACTTTTAATAAGGCATCCTCCCCTTCAACTTCCAAATTTAGCAGTACATCTTTAGTTGCATTTTTTACTACACCTACATTATAATAGGGCATAAAATATTGTTTAAAGCTCTTTTCTTCATAAGGATGCATCCAAGCGAAATCTGGTTGATTATCTGTATAAACTCCACACATTAATTCTATATATGGGCCGTCCTTATCTGTTAAATTTCTATCCCAGGCTTGACCAAAATCGCCATTTCCCCAAGTCCATTGTTTTTTACCCGGCGATACATGGTGATCTGCTACATGCAACAAACCTCCTTTGCTATCATTTTCATACCCTCCAACAAAATTATATTCTGAAGTAATTGCCATATAAGAAGTTGGAACTGGAATATTCTTATACCTTGAAATATCAGTTCCAGGAGCATAATCAACTTTATAATATTCTCCCTTGGCAATCGGAAATTCCGAAACATCTCTTTTTCCATGATCAAAAACAGCGTTTACATCTGGTGGGAATACCGATTGATAGTGGTCGTTTACTGCCACTGCAGGGTTTGCCCACCAAAGAAAATTTTGCGGATGGGGTGTTCTATTATATAACTGTGCATTAATCTCTAAGTATGCCTTATCTGGATGTAAAGTAAATCCGGCCATTCCTTTTGTTCGGAACATTCTTTCCAGTTCACTTACCCAAACAGTAACACTCCCATCCGCATTTTCCTTAATTATACTATCCACAGGGTCATACGTACTTGGACGGTGATGCTGAGGCCAGTTAAATTCTATTCCCCCAGAAATCCAAGGCCCTGTTAAACCAACTAAAGCTGGCTTAATTACATGATTATAATACACAAAATGTCTTCCTCTTATTTTATCATAAGCCATTTGTATTCTACCTCCCAAAGCTGGAAGTACCATTATTTTAATATAATCGTTTTCTATGTAAATTACGTCCCACTCCTTATCAACCTTAGTATCACTAATTTCTTCTATTACCGGATGTGGATAGACAGAACCACTACTTGCTTGATACACGCGTTTTTCTAAAAATACAGGGTATTTTTCGGGTGCTCCAACTTCATACGTAGGGATCACTATTCTTTCTTTCCAAGCTTTAACTTTTGCCATACTACATCTTTTAATAGGACTTCATAAAAGTCCTCTATAATTATATTTTCTATTTTAAAACTTTAATTAAAGAGGCCTTTGATCTCTTCCTCTTTTAATTTAACTTTAGGATTAAACTGCTCACCTACCATATATCTCTTTAAACTATACAATAATTGTTGTGCTTCTAATCTATCCTCTAGGTTAGAATGTAAATCAACTCCAGAAATCAATAATTTACCTTTCCCTACTGCTGCTTCAAATAATAAGGCTGTTCTTCTATTTTCAAACCAATCGTCTATAACCCGAACGATAGGGGATAATTCCGTAGTAAATTCATCTAAAATAATAGCGTTAGAATGACTCATAGCATCCCACCATTGCCAATTAGAATGGTATTCTGTAGGGAAGTCTTTTAATGCAGGATGATTAGGATTACAAAGGATACCCAACGTATGAGGTTTCTGTCTATTTGTCCAAGACGTATTCCAAAATATACTAGAAAAGCCCACACCTATATCTCCTCCTTTTTCAGGCTTAACATCTCCTTTATTAATATTATACAATACATTACCACCATCTGTTAAATACTGTAAAGTAGCGGCATCCAATTTATCTGTAACGCGTATAGATTCTTCTCCTGAGATCTTATCCTTATCTCTTGGATATACCCATACATCCCACCTATTCTTATGACCGTTAACCAATACAGTTAACGTAAGTTTTGTAGCTACGCTTATTTCTTTAAGAGCGATATCTATGGCTCCTAATGAAATTCCATTTCCTATTGGAATATTTTTTTTATTGAATTCTCCTTCTGAAAAAACAGCTCCATCTTTAGTAGTTAATTTCCATGAAGGTGTAACATTATCTAAAGGTTTAGCTCCATAATGTGCTATTTCTACAGCAGCTTTTAAATTCTCCGTATTATAAAAAACTCGCTTATCTAATCGCACTAATGGAACCGTTTCGCTACAGAACTCACGATATTCTTCTGGAGACACGTATCCTTTCTCATCCCAAAAAGCATCCAAAACACCTACTAAAGCTGTTCCTTGCCCAGGAAAGTCATGTAAATCTAAAAGTTGAAAACCAGCGAAATCTTTAGTTCGTAGCGCCGCTTCAATATCTGCTTTATAACAAATAGTTTGTAACTTACCAGATGCTAACAGCAAGCTATCTGCTAATGCTCCCATATGATTCTCTTCAAGTGTTCCCTGGAAAATCTCAAAATTCTTAGGCTTTAAAACCCCTGTATATTTTGACATTTCTTTGAAATTAGGATACACACACCACTGTCCAATTTCATGAGCAACATGTGGCATTGGCGTCTCCTCAACGATTTTATTATAATCGAATCTGGTTTGTGGTGGTTTACTATTTATCACACTTTTCAATTGTTCATCCCAATGCTGAATTCTTGGTTCTGCACTGTTATAGTAATCAGCGTTCTCTATAAATGGCCAACCAGCTCCACTAGTAAAAACCTTAGTATTGTCTACCTTTTTAAAATGATTTACAAAATCAATTAAATACTCTTTATGATGATCTCCACTTGGCTCATTTCCATAGGCCATCATCACAAAAGAAGGATGATTACCGTAAGTGTCTATTATGTTTTGTGCTTCTTTATAAAGCCATTTATCTATAGGTGCTCCATCTCCTATTTCTGCCCAGGCAGATGCCTCAACTTGTAAATAAATCCCTGCAGCATCAGCTGCTTTAAAAGCAGCCTCTGGAGGACAATAAGAGTGAAAACGCATATGATTTAAACCATGATTTTTAATGGTTTCCATAATGTGCTCCCAAGAAGCTACATCTGTTGGAGTATACCCTGTTAATGGAAAAATAGCACATTCTAATGTTCCTCTTAAAAACACACTTCTTCCATTTATGGCAAACTGTTTCCCTTTTGCTTTAAATTCACGCATTCCAAAATCTATCTGCTCAGAATCTATCCCTCCTTTACTTTCTAGAGCTAAATCCATTTGATATACATTAGGATTAAACTCATCCCAAAGTGAAGGATTGTCACCCATTTGGTAAGTAATACTGATTTTATTAATGCCTTTTTTAAGTTGAACTTTTTCGGTTTTAGGTGCTAAATTATCTTTAAGACTACCGACTCCGTTAGCTGTTAAGGTTACTGTCGCGCCCTCTACAATCTCTTCTGTTTGGTTTATAATTATTGTATTTACTACTACCAGCTTATTTTCAACATCAGGAATAATTTTAACCTTATCTAAGTATACTTTTGGCGTAACTTCCAAATTAATAGCCCCCACAACACCATTCCAATTGGTCTGCGTGTTATCAGAAACACTATGCGCATCTATTCCAACATCAATATCTTTTATACGGTTATCTATCCTTAAAGTTAGCGTGTGCACTCCCGGTGTTAGTAAATTACCTATAGAATAAATATGTGGCGTACCCAAATTATTATTCATACCCACTTTATTATTATCTACCCAAAGTGTAGTTTCCCAATGTGCCCGTTCAAGGCTTAAGTTGATATTTTTATTATCCCAGTTTTCAGGTATAATTACCTTCTTTTGGTACCATGCAGATCCGTAATAGACTTTCTCTGGCTGCAACCAAAAGGCTATTTTAATATTATCTGGCTCTCTATACTTAGCCATTTTCGGACTCTGGTACCAAAGGCTATCATTCCAAAAATTACCTGTCCAATGTGTATTTATAGTTACATCGTCACCTTTGCCATTCTCAGCCATAGAACCTGGTAGGTCTATAGTATCATCAAGTGCTTTTGAGAACCATTCCTCCTTTTCACCTTGATCCAAAGAATCAATTTTAAAGTCCCATGTACCTTGAAGGTCTATAACGGTTGTATGCTGTTGAGAACAAGAGTAAAATAAAAGTCCTATAAAAAAAGAATTAATAATTACTCCCAATGTTTTTAAAAATAATTTCATAGTGTTGGTTTTTAATTTCCGGCAGTATTCCATTTAAAATAGGCTTCAAATATTGCGTCTGCTACAAGTTGATGTCCCTTTTGATTTATATGATTCTTTTGAGCCATAAAACTAGACAGCTCTTCTGTTTTTGCTAACTCCTTAAATATTTTATAATCGTCTACTAATCCAACATTATATTTTTTTGCGAGTACTCTTATTTGCTCACTGTACTTAGCTAGCTCACTGTTATCTCGCAATATATCTTCATGCAAATCTGGAGTTGGTGTAAGTAAAATAACTTTTGTTCCATAAGCCAAAGCTTCTGCTATCATCTGCTCCCAAGCAATTTTTGTGCGTTCCAAACCTATACTCCTGTCATTTAAAGCATAATCGATAAAAAGTACATCAGGTTTATAGCTAAGAACTTCCTCTTTAAACCTTAGCGCTCCTTGTTCTGATTGTTCTCCTCCAATAGAAGTAGTAATCGTATTAACTACCGAGTATGGATAATGGTCATTAACTTTTTTTAAGGTCCGAAATGGATAAGAACTTAAGCGATCCGTAACCCCTTTAGTCAAAAAACCAGTTGGAACAGAATGTCCATGAAAGACAAGGTTTATCGTTTTATTTTTTGGCCAAGCAAGGCGCAATTCATTTTTAAGCGAATCTAGATAACTCCCATCTGCAACTTGTTGCGCATTCAAAGTACCTACTATTAAAAACAATCCTATACTTAAAGTTCTTATTGTATTTTTTAGAAATCTATTCATTATTTTTAGTTAATTCAATTTCAATTTCTTCAAGACTTTTCCCTTTTGTTTCTGGTAGTTTCTTTTTAATAAACAGATACCCAAGTACGCAAATACCACTATATACCCAAAAGGTACCATAAGCTCCGAGCAAATCATTTAGTATGGGAAAAGTAAACGTGAGTATAAAAGAAGCTATCCAAAGTGAAAAGGTAGCAATAGACATAGCTATTCCTCTTAATCGGTTTGGGAAAATCTCAGATAATACTACCCAAGTAAGAGGGGCTAGAGACATTGCATAAATTGCGATTGCTGTAATCACTAAAAGTAAAACTGGCCAGCCATTAAACTCAAAATAATAGGCTCCTCCTAAAATGGCGTAAACCAATGCAAGACCAATGGAACCAAAAAGCATTAATTTTCTTCGTCCCCAGCTATCCACTGTTCTCATTGCTACAAAAGTGAAAATTAGATTTACACTCCCCGTGATTATTATATTGAATAGCATGTCTCCTACACTATAACCTGCAGCTGCAAAAATCTCTTGTGCATAATTAAAAATGATATTAATTCCACACCATTGTTGAAAAAATGCTAAAACAATTCCAATAACAAGAACCGGACGAATGTTTGGTTTTAATAATTCAGAAAGTCTAATTTTACTCATATCACTTTGCAAGGTTGCACACATACATTCTAGTTCTTTGGCAGCGTATTCTTTCCCTCCAATATTTTCTAAAACAATTAAAGCACGGTCGTTTTTATTTATTTTAGCTAAAAATCTAGGACTCTCGGGTACTAGAAACATCAAAAAGAAAAATAATCCTGCTGGAATAAGCTCCATCCAAAACATCCATCTCCATCCTAATTGTCCATTCCATGAAGTTAGTATTTCTGTATTCCCAAAAGCATCAGGAATAGGTTCTGCAATGGCGTAGTTAGCAATTTGAGCCGCCAGAATACCTATCACAATTGTAAGCTGATTAATTGCTACAAACTGTCCGCGGTATTTTGCAGGTGCAATTTCTGCTATATACATTGGAGATAGTGTAGAGGCTAAACCTATACCTAAACCTCCTATTAATCTATATATTATAAAAGGAGTAAAACTATCTGCATACCCAGTTCCAAAGGCGGAAATTGCAAATAAAGATGCTGCTAATATTAATGGTTTTTTTCTACCGTATCTATCTGCTACTATCCCTGAGAGTACGGCTCCTAAAACACAACCTATCAAAGCACTACTCATTGCCCAACCTTGTATAGAAGGTAGCGTAGAAATTTCAAAGTAAAGTTCATAAAAAGGTTTTGCACCGCCAATTACTACCCAATCGTATCCAAAAAGAAAACCTCCCATAGCAGAAACAAGTGCTAAAAAGAGTAGGTATATGAAATTGAAATTCTTTATTTCCATTTACTTGAGGTATTTATATTTAGGTTTTATTTTAATATCCATACAAATGAGATTACACTTCTAGGCTTAATCTTTATTCTGAATAGCTTCTATGCCTAATTTATTGTCATTAGAAGTTTCTATAAAACTTGCCTAAACAGAAATTAATTAGTTGCCGAAAATGGTTTTCGCTTCTGATTGATCTTAGGCTAACAATATAACTTCTTTAGTCTTTTGTTACTTTACTGTTCCACCAATCCTTGTTAGGCTGATAGGTCTTAGAAAACATTTCTAGCCGCTCATTCTCCAATCTTGGCATCAATTCCTCTTCTCTATCTTGATGTTGTTTATTTGCTAAATCTTCATCAAACTTTGGATCTTTAGACGGGAAGTTTGCGTTTACAGATTTTAAATAACTCATTAATTCTTTCGCCATCACTTCAGAACGCTCCGTTTCTTGTTTTGCAATATCGTGTTGTTCTCCAGCGTCATTTTTTAAATTATAAAGCTCATTCCTATCGTCCTCATAGTAATGTATTAACTTATAATCTCCCTTTCTAATAATTGAGGAAGGTTCCCCTCCTTGATTTCCATAATGAGGATAATGCCAAAATAAAGCCCTGTCATTTAACTTTCCTTTTTCAAAAAGTGGCTTTAAACTAACCCCATCTTGTGTTTGATCTGGCATTTGATTTAAATCTGCAAAGTCTAATAATGTAGGATAAAAATCTGCCCCTGTAACAGGAGTATCTATATGTTTTGGCGCATTCCTTAAATAAGGAACTTTTATAAAATAAGGCTCACGAATACCCCCTTCCCATTGATAACCTTTACCGCCACGCTCGGGAAGATTCGTTGTAGAAAATGCATCTCCTGAAGCTACGCCTCCATTATCTGAAGTAAATACTACAATTGTATTTTCTTCTAGGCCTAATTCTTTTAATTTTTTAAGAACTATCCCTACGGCTAAATCCATCTGCTCAATTAAACCAGCATATACTGGATTATCTTGCTGCGTTCGGATTGGAAGCACGCGCTCCATTGTATAACCTGAAGACGCAAACCCTTGTTTTTCAGACTTATCACGATATTTACTCCATTTTTCTTCTGATGTCTGTATAGGACCATGAACGGCATAAAATGACAACATTGCGAAGAAGGGTTTATTTTTATTAACTTCAATAAACTTATTCGTTTCTTTAGCTAATCTCATTGATAAATTCTCACCTACCTCTTCGTTTGGAAGTTTTGGATTATCCCAAGGAGAAAAATAACCTCCTTTAGGGCTACCTACATCCCATCCTCCTTTATTATAATCGAACCCATTATTCTCTGGCGTTGAAGGCTCATCTCCTAAATGCCATTTTCCAGCAAAAAAAGTAGTATATCCTCCTGCTTTCAAGGCTTCTGCAAGTGTTGTATCATCAGGTCGTAATGCATGATTATAAGCAGCCGGTAAGACTTTATCATTATGACCCTGTGCTCTCCAGTCCTTACCTGCTGCGGCTCCTATCCAATCGGTAACTCCATGCCTAGCCGTAAACTTACCCAACATAATACTAGCACGAGAAGGACTACACACTCTACTCGCAGCATATCCTTGTGTAAAAACAGTGCCTTCTTTGGCTATCTTATCTATATTCGGAGTTTCATAATATTCACTACCGGTTACACTTAAGTCATGAAGACCTAAATCATCTGCGAGAATAAAAACAATATTTGGTCTCTTAGTTTCCGCTATGGTTTCTTTGGAGTCTTTGTTTTTACAACCAACTATAAAAACAGCTGCAAAACAAAGAATACTAACTACCAATCTAAACAAACTATCTCTTTTCATTAATTATTAATTCTAATGCTGGATTATTATCTATGTATGCATAATCAAATTAAAACATAGATTTTTATTGCTTTGTTATTCATCGTTAAAGAAACGTAATGAACAGTGCAATATTTACTACAAAGTAAATAATTTTCAATAAATCATATAAAATATTACATATCACATATTGTTTAATTACATAATATCAAAAATAGATAATAAAAGAAATAAAAAAAATAGACGCTAAAGTGAAAAACATAGACATTATTACTTTATTTTGAAAACATCTGAACTTCTATAAATATTATGAAGAGTCGCATAATATTTATAATTGAAAAATTAAACCTAACTACTAAATAAGCACTAATATTGATTTAATATTATTCAAACACATAGGAATAAAGCAAAAAAAACATGGGCAAACTACTAAAATAACCTGCCCATGCCAATAATATATTACCAATCTGGATTCTGCTCAATCTCAGGATTTGTATTTATCTCGCCCTGTGGAATTGGGAAATACTCATGTTTAGGCAATGTCAGAAACTCCTTCCCTTCTTTATCACTCGCATCTACTTCCTCTTGAATCATTCCCCATCTTTTTAAATCATAAAAGCGAAGACCTTCCCTAAAAAATTCTACCATACGCTGATGTCTGATTTCTTCCATCATATCAGCTTGACTTAATGATATTAACGATTCTAAATTTGCACGCTCTCTAATTCTATTTAATAAAGGCATCGCTTCAGAACTCTTTCCTTGCATAGTTAAAGCTTCTGCGTACATTAATAAAATATCTGCATAACGTAATGCTTTCTCATTTATCTCTGAAATCCAAATGCCTTCATTATCATCTCTCCAATTTTGATATTTTCTAATCATCGAATTAAAACCAAATTGTAATTCGAATTCAGAAAATGGTTTGTTATAATATTCAGCACCAGGATAATCCCATACTAAGGTAGCATACATTCTAGGGTCAAAATCTCCAGTAATGGTTTTCTCTTCTTGAAATTCTTCAAATATTTTGTTGGTAGGAAACGCCTCAAACCAACCAGCTACTTCTGCAGGTGCAAACTCCTGAGCGGTTGTAACTCCCTGAGATTCATCTGCATTTTCTCCGGCCCACGGTGCAGTGCCTCCAACGTTTTGGTTCTGTATTTCGAATAAAGATTCTATATTATTATCATTCCCTGCAACAAAATTATCACCATAATCTGGTAACAAATCATAATTAAAAGGAGCCTTTGACATCCCCTTTGTTGTAGCCAACATAGAGAATTCTACTTCAGCTTCAGCCCATTTCTCTTGATACAAATAAGCTTTACCTAAGTAACCAATTGCAGCACCTTTAGTAGCTCTACCAACCCATTGTGAAGGATATGTAACTGGCAAGCCATTAACGGCATCACTTAAATCTGCTTCTATCCGCTTCCAAACCTCTTCTTCTGAAGAATTTGCAACAAAATAATCCTCTCTTGTTTGTGGCACAGTTGTAAAAATAGGAACCGATTCAAAATTGATCACTAGGTGAAAATAATTAAGTCCTCGTAAAAATTTTGCTTCTGCAATATAGGCCTGCTTCTTACTATCTGAAATATTAACATCATCTATATTAGCAAGAATCTGATTAGCTCTTAAAATCCCCGTGTAGCATCCAGTAAAAATACCGCTAGGCGTTCCAGTTGTAGGTGTATTAGTAAATGTAGATAGCTCATATAAACTTTTAACATCATTCCTAATGAAGAAATCATCTCCCCTTCCATTAGTTAGTTCGACTCCACGAACACCCCAATACCCATTATCTACTTGCTTAAACATCTTATAGGTTGCAGCAAATGCAGAAAGCACATCAGCATCGGTTTTCCAAAAATTCTCCTGCGTTACCACATTTGGATTTATCTGCTCTAGTTCATCAGTACACCCTATTAAAGATATAAGGAGAGTGGCTATGTATATATATTTTTTCATAATCATTAATGTTTTATCCTTAAAATGTAAATTGAACTCCAGTTAAAAATGTTCTAGAAAGTGGATAAGCTACATGCCCAAAATCAACACCTCTATTTAATACAGAGCCGGCTCTACCTAAATCTGGATTATATCCTTTATAATCTGTAATTGTAAAAATATTATCCAAACTTATATACAAACGACATTTGCTTATTCTAGCCTTTTTTAATGCAGATTCTGGCAACGTAAATCCTAATTGGAGTGTTTTGAATCTAAAGTAAGAACCGTCTTCTAAAAATCGATCGGAAGTTCTTGAATTTGAATTTGGATCATTGATAACCGGCCTAGGGATATCTGTATTTTGATTTGTAGGAGACCATGCATTTAGTGTAGAAGAAGCATAATTAAACTCTAAATTCATCCCTTCTAAATCTTGTCTTAATCCATTATAAATCATATTGCCCTGCGTCCCTTGAAAGAACATATTTAAATCAAAATTTTTCCAACCTAGATTAGCACCAAATCCATAAGAAAAGTCTGGATTAGGGCTTCCTAAATACTGACGATCATCTTCATCAATCTGCCCATCTTCGTTATAATCTATATACCTAATATCTCCAGGCTGAGCATTCGGCTGGATTAACTGCCCGCCACTCTCATGAGAACTAACTTCCTCATCAGAATTAAAAATACCGTCTGTTTTAATTAAATAAAAAGCCCCTACAGGTAGGCCAGCTTGGGTAACTGTCGCTGCAGCTCCATGATGCGTTGGTTGCCCACCAAAAATTTGTTGAGAACCAGTTCCTAAAAAGTCTACTTGGTTATCTATAGCAGAAAGCGTTCCAGTAAGACTATATGAAAAATTCTCATGAGAGTCTCCAAAAGTTAAGGCCGTTTCGAAACCTTTATTCGTAATCTGACCTGCATTTATATAAGGACTATTACTGCTTGCTCCTGTTGATAATGGAATTGGAACTTGCAATAATACATCTGAGTTTTCCTTAACAAAATAATCAAATATGAAATTTAACTTATGATTAAAAAATGTGAAATCTGCACCTACATTAAAAGTTTTTGAAGTTTCCCATTTTATATCTGGAGTTGCAAAAGCAGTTTGAATAGCTCCCGGCCATAGCGCCTGCCCCTGCCCTGTAACGTAATTTGTGTTTAAACTAATAGCTGGACTATATCTGTAATCGGCAAATTCTTGATTTCCTAAAACTCCATAGCTCATTCTAAACTTAGCAACATTTACTGTAGACTTAATTCCCTCAAAAAAAGACTCATTAGATATATTCCATGCAAATGCTATTGATGGGAAGTTACCATATCTATACTCACTCCCAAATCGAGAAGAACCATCCCTTCTAATAATTCCTGTTAACACATAACGATCATCAAAAGAATAAGTTAGTCTACCCAAATAAGAAACCAGTGCATTTTCCCATGCATTACTTCCAGAAGCAATATTAGTAGTCCCAGCATCTAAAACATAAACACCTGGAGGCATACCACTTTTACTACCACTCAACCCTCTATATTCTGTATTTTGAAAAGTAAAACCTGCTAAAGCATTTATACTATGCTTGCCAAATGTTTTATCATAGTTTACCGTGTTTTCCGCCAAAGTATAACCTGTTTCTCCTCGAGACTCAAAAAGATCAGCATCCAAATTAGTAAACAAGCTTCCAACTTCATATGGATATGTATATTGATAATTATAAGAATTTGTGTTTGTATACCCTACATTCAATTTATACTGTAATCCGTCTACAATATCTATTTCAGCAAAAGCATTTATTATCACTTTTTTAGTCTCTCCTTCTGGAGTTTCTAAATTTAGTTGCGCCACTGGGTTTGCTACATTAACAACAGGCCCATAAGCCCCTCCATAACCACCTACAGCATCTGAATTATAAACATCAAAAACTGGAATCATCTTTGGAGCAGAACCTACCGGATTACCTCCTTGACCTCCCCATCCACCTGGCATATTTCTCCAGTATTCCTTAGATAAAATCACAGTTTCTCCAATCTTAATACGTCCTTTTGTAAAGGAAGACTTTAAACGTAGATTCCAACGATTATAAGAGGTCTTTTTAACAATCCCCTCTTGATCAACATATCCTCCTGAAACACTGTAATTATAATTATCTCCACCTCCACTTGCAGAAAGATTGTAATTCTGGATTGGCGCTGTTCTGTATATTTCATCTTGCCAATCTGTCCCTTTCCCCAAAGAAGATGGATTATCAGCAATATCTAAACGAGCAAGTCCTGCATTGTCGTGAGCAAGATTACTTACAGTTGCCCACTGCGATGCATTTAACACATCCAGCTCCTTAACAATATTTTGGAAACCATAATAAGTACTGAAATCTATAACATTCTCTCCACCCCTTCCAGATTTTGTCGTTATTATAACAACTCCGTTGGCTGCCCTAGACCCATAAATCGCAGCTGCAGAAGCATCTTTTAGAATATCCATGGAAGAAATATCTGTAGGATTTAAATTATTTATATCACCTACCTGAACACCATCTACTATATATAAAGGACTGTTATTCCCTAACGAACCAGTTCCTCTAATTAGAATCCTAACTCCAGACCCAGGATTACCCCCCGCAGATTCCACTTGCACACCAGCTACCTTACCTTGTAAAGATTTTACTACCGTATTAGATCCTTCTGTAACAATATCCTCAGCTTTCACAGAAGACAATGCTCCTGTTACTTTCTCCCTTTTTTGAGTACCATAACCAACCACCACCACTTCATCTAATTGCTCAAAATCTTCATTTAGCACAACATCGATTTTGTTTTCACCATTAGTCGCAATCATTTGGGATTTAAAGCCCATATAAGAGTACTCTAATACAGACACTGATGACACATTCTTGATTTCATAATTACCATCAAAATCTGTAACCACTCCATTCGAAGTGCCTTGCTCAATAACATTTACGCCAGGAATTGGCGTCCCTTTAGAGTCTTTAACAGTTCCTAAAACTGTTTCTTGTGAGACTCCATTAGTATACACTAAAAGTGTTAGAAAAATTAACATCACTTGTTTCATATGTCTATATAATTGGATTTAAATAATTTAATAACTGATATAGGTTAAAATCGACAAAAAGAAGCTAAAAACATAGACTAAACTACTTCTTATCATTTAATTCGGTTTTAAAAAGACTCTAAGGAAAATATTACTAATAAAATATCATTTAAATAATTTTAACCTTTAATTATTATAATTATAACATGTAATTAATACTTTTAATCAAATATATATAATATATAGAATTATGAAATGGACACAAAGATTTAATAGATGGATAATATTACTTTAAAAGAAGGATTTTTGGGACAGAAAATGATTGCTTTTCCAAAATCTATTATAGAAATGGTAAAAACTAATCCTATAACAAGGTGCTTCTACGTCAGTGATTTAGGCTATTACCCAGAAGCAGACCACCATTATAGACTGAGAAAAAAAGGATCAAATCAATATATCTTTATATATTGTATTAAAGGGAAAGGACAAATTAATGTTAACAACACTTCTTCTATAATTCTCCCCAATCAATTTTTTATTATTCCAGAAAATACAATGCATGAATACAAAGCCGATGAAGAAGACCCATGGAGCATATATTGGATTCATTTCAAAGGATTTCTTGCGGATGAGCTATATCGTAGGTATAAAACTAATATAGAAAACTCTAAAGATATTCCGTTTTCGAGTCAGAAAGTAGCCTTATTCGACAACATTTTTAATCTATTTAATAGCAACTATAAAGAGCATCAAATAGAATATGCTAATATACTAAGCTTAAATTTTGTTAGCTCTTTTCTCTATAACAGCCCCGAAAGTAACCTCAATAACCAAAAAAAAGAAACTACAATAGATGGAGTCAAAGAATATTTATTAGAGAATTTAGATAAAAATCTGAAGTTAAAAGATATTGCTTCAAAATTCAATTACTCCGCTTCTTACTTACACAGTAAGTTTAAAAACGAAACTGGATATCCTATATTAGTATTTTTCAACTTAAAAAAAATACAAAAAGCCTGCGAATATTTAAATTATACCGATCTCAGTATTAAAGAAATCAGTTTTAAAATGGGATTTAAAGATCCTTTGTACTTTTCTAGGATATTTAAAAAATATATGGAATTATCTCCGAGAAAATATAAAAAAAACCAACGTAAAAAGTAGTTTGGGCCTACACCAATGATGCTGAAAACAAACACAAAAAATAAAATCAACTGTAACGGTATTCCTGTAAATCTTAAAGCGCATTTCTAAAAGAAGAAAATAATGTCCATTATAAAAAGCAAAAAACTCCGTATTTTCATACAGAGCTTTTTTTGTGACCTCGCCAGGATTCAAACCTGGAACCTTCTGAGCCGTAATCAGATGCGCTATTCAGTTGCGCCACGAGGCCTTTAACACACATTCAGATGTTTCTAAACGCGGGTGCAAATATAATATTTTTTTTGAAACAAATCAAACTATTTGAAAATTTTATAAAAGCTTATTTTTGAAACATGAAAAATCTCATTGAGCAGAAATTCGGACACTTATTTAGTGACATCATAATCAAGGAACTGATAGAGTTTGGTACTTTAAAAAAGCATAACCAGCATGATATTATTATGGATATCGACCAAGAATTACATGCTGTTCCATTAATAATAAGTGGTACTGTAAAAATATTACGAGAAGATGAAAGTGAAAAAGAACTCCTCCTCTATTTCTTGGAAGAAGGAGATACCTGTGCCATGTCTCTTACATGCTGTTTAAAAAAAGCTAAAAGTAAAATTAGAGCTGTTGCAGAAAAAGATGCTGAAATTCTATTTGTTCCAGCTCATAAAATACAAGAGTGGTTTGATACGCAAGCTAGCTGGCGTAATTTTATATTAGAAAGTTATCAAGTACGTTTTAATGAAATGTTAGAAACTATAGATACTCTTGCTTTCTTAAAAATGGACGAACGCCTAGAAAAATATCTGTCTGACAAGGTGAAAATTAAAGGTGATACTATCCTAACAATCACCCATCAAGAAATCTCCGAAGACCTCAACACTTCTAGAGTTGTAGTTTCAAGACTCCTAAAAAAATTAGAAAACGAATCGGTTATAAAATTATACAGAAATAAAATAGAGGTTTTAAAGTTTTAGAAGTTAAGTAACATTCATTACAAAGCCTTCTATAGAAGTACTGTACTTTTGTATAAATAATCGTCAAGAAATGAATTTTATATTAAATCCATGGCCGTGGTATGTATCTGGGCCACTCATTGCACTCGTTATGTTTACCCTTATTTACTTCGGAAAAACTTTCGGGATGTCTTCAAACTTAAGAACTTTTTGCACCATTGCTGGTGCAGGTAAAAAAAGTGAATTCTTTAATTTTAAATGGCAAGACCAAAAATGGAACCTTATGGTTGTTCTCGGTACTGTTATTGGAGGTTTTATAGCTCATTTTTTCCTCTCAAACGAAACGAACATCTTACTAAACCCACAAACAGTGGAAAAGCTTCAGACTTTTGACTTTGAAAATATAGGAAAAACATTACTTCCAATGGAAATATATGGTTGGGAGGCTGTATCTACATTAAAAGGGTTTTCAATTCTTGTTATCGGAGGTTTTTTAGTAGGCTTTGGAACTCGCTATGCGGGAGGTTGTACCTCTGGTCATGCTATAACTGGTTTGAGCACACTTCAGATTCCTTCACTAATCGCTATAATAGGCTTTTTTATTGGCGGATTGATAATGACTCATTTAATTATTCCATTAATTTTTTAAACTAGAAACATGAAATATCTAAAATTTATAGTCACTGGTATTTTCTTCGGAATTGTTCTCGTAAAATCAGAAGCTGTTTCTTGGTATCGCATTTTTGAAATGTTCAGGTTTGAATCATTCCATATGTACGGAATTATTGGAAGCGCTGTTGTTACAGGCATTATTCTAATCCAAATCATCAAAAGAAAGAAAATAAGAAGTATAGAAGGCAATCCTATTATTATTCCTAATAAGGATAAAAGTATCGCTCGTTATTTAATTGGAGGCTCTCTATTTGGCCTTGGATGGGCCTTAGCTGGCGCTTGCCCTGGTCCAATGTATATTTTGCTAGGAACAGGTGTTTTCTCTATGATAATTGTTATTATTGCAGCCGTTTTAGGAACCTTCGTTTACGGAATGGTAAAAGACAAACTCCCTCACTAAATCTATGGAAAGTATTATTGGATATTTTGGAGCACTAATCATCGGCTTAGTAATAGGTCTTCTTGGTGGTGGTGGTTCCATATTAACAGTACCCTTACTTGTTTATTTACTAGCTTATAATCCAGTCGTTGCAACCGCCTACTCTCTATTTGTTGTAGGTTCATCGTCTCTTGTTGGTGCAATTCAGAAATATAAAGATGGAAATGTAGATATAAAAACAGGTCTCGCCTTCTCTTTCCCTTCGTTTATTGCCGTTTATCTATCAAGACGATTTTTGGTTCCTTGGATTCCAGATGAAATATTCACATTGAATAGCTTCATCTTCACCAAAGACATGCTTATCATGACATTTTTCGCGCTAATCATGTTTTTAGCTGCTATATCAATGATAAAGAAGCAAAAGAGAGATTTAAGAAGCTTAGATTATAAACAACCATACCTAAAAACATTTATTCAAGGTCTTGTAATTGGAATTATCACAGGTTTTATAGGTGCCGGCGGTGGATTCTTATACGTACCTGCATTAGTTTTATGGGCCAACTTACCCATGAAAAAAGCCGTAGGAACTTCCTTAGTAATTGTAGCCTTTAACTCCTTAATTGGATTTACTGGAGACATGCAGACCTTGAAAATAGACTGGGAATTCTTATTAATATTTAGCGCCATTACAATTGTTGGGGTTTTAATAGGTGGGCGTTTATCAAACTTTATCCCAAATAAGATTCTTAAAAAAGGGTTTGGATATTTAATCTTAATTATGAGTATCTACATCCTCTTAAAAGAGTTATACTATTAGGCTAATGTAACATTAATCACATTCTAGAATAAAGTTGTTTAGTATCTTTGAAGTAATAAAATTAATGCTAATCTGAAGTTTAAACTTTTAAACGATCAGCTAAAAAATATAATTATGAAAATAGAACAAATATATACCGGATGCTTGGCACAAGGTGCTTATTATATCGAATCTGAAGGAGAAGTTGCAATTATTGACCCTTTGAGAGAAACCGATCCATATATAAAACGTGTTGAAAAAGAAAATGCTACTATAAAGTACATCTTTGAAACACATTTTCATGCTGATTTTGTTTCCGGACATGTCGATCTTGCAGAGAAAACTGGAGCCACTATTGTTTTTGGTCCAAACGCTAAAACCACATACAACAGCTATCAAGCTAAAGATAATGAAGAATTTAAAATAGGTAAAATCACTATAAAAGCACTTCATACTCCTGGGCATACATTAGAATCTACAACTTATTTATTGAAAGATGAAAATGGAGAAAACCACGCTATTTTTACTGGTGACACCTTATTTTTAGGAGATGTTGGTCGTCCAGACCTTGCCATTAAACAAGACATCACTAAAGAAGATCTTGCTGGCTTATTATTCGATTCATTACGCAATAAAATAATGCCTTTAGCTGATGATATCATTGTATATCCTGCTCATGGCGCTGGTTCTGCCTGCGGAAAAAACCTAAGTAAAGAAACAGTTGACACGCTAGGGAATCAGAAAAAAACAAACTATGCTCTTCGTGCTGATATGACAAAAGAAGAGTTTATTGAAGAAGTTCTAGATGGAATTATGCCTCCTCCACAGTATTTTTCTAAAAATGCGATGATGAATAAAGAGGGGTATAAAACTTTTGATGATGTTTTAGAAAAAGGTGATGTTCCACTTTCTCCAGAAAAATTTGAGGCAATTGCCAATCAGGAAGGAGCTTTAGTATTAGATGTTCGTACTCAAGATGAATATCTAAACGAACATATTCCTAATTCTATTTTTATAGGCCTTAATGGATCTTTTGCTCCATGGGTAGGTGCTCTTATTAAAGATTTAAAACAGCCAATTCTTTTAATTGTTCCTGAAGGAAAATCTAAAGATGCTGTTACAAGACTATCTAGAGTTGGTTATGATAACACTTTAGGATATTTAGAAGGCGGATTGGAGCAATGGAAAAAAGCAGGAAAAGAAGTAGATACTATTGATTCTATTACTGCAGAAACTTTTCAAAAAGAATATAATGATACTTTAAATATTCTTGATGTACGTAAGCCTGGAGAATTTGAATCAGAGCACTTAGAAAAAGGGAAAAGTTTTCCTCTAGATTTTATCAATGAGCATATGAACGAATTAGATAAAAATAAAAAGTATTACGTTCATTGTGCTGGCGGATATCGTTCTGCAATTGCAGCTTCGATACTAAAAGCTAGAGGATTTAAAAACCTAGTAGATATAAAAGGTGGTTTTGGAGCGCTAAAAAACACTGAAATCCCTAAAACAAATTATTCTTGTCCGAATTCTTAAGATAATTTATAAAAAATAAAGCTCATTACATCATAATAAATGTAATGAGCTTTATTCATTTATAGCAACCCTTAATACTTTATAAAGCTAAAAAATAAGCCTTACAAATTTTATGATTCTATGACTTTCCTAGCAATAATGATTTATGTATTTTTATAAAAAAGTTTTGTTTTGAAGAAAAATATTGGACAAAAAGATAAGTTAATACGCGTTGTTACAGCATTTATAATAGCTCTACTTTTTTACTTTCAAATTTTAAAAGGATTAGTAGGCGTAATATTTATGTTCTTTGCAATTGCTATCCTTATTACATGTCTATTTCGTTTCAGTTTAGTTTATAAACTGATGGGTATTGATACTAACGGGAAGTAATTATCTAAATTATTTCTGCATTTAATCCAGCGCGAAGCAACTTTGTACAGCGAGGTTTAAGATCATCATATTCTCCTGTTTTTACCGTGCATTTACCTTTGTAATGAACTATAATTGAACATTGTTCAGCTTGTTCTGGAGTATGCTCACATGTATCTACAAGCATTTCTATAACATAATCAAATGTATTAACCTCATCATTATAAAGTACAATTTCATTCTGTTTTAGTACTTCCTCTTCAAGCAATAACTCTTCTGAAATTTTTTCTTTTGTACTCATATTCAATATTTTATGCTAATTTAAAAATTTTACAGCAACCCAATGGTTCTTTTCGTGATTTTCAATAAATTTTAACGAAAATTCCTCACATCTCTCTTGAATTTGAGGAATATCATCTTTATAAAAACCACTAAGCAGTAAAGTTCCGCCTTCATTTAAACAATTTACATACGTTGGAATATCTGCTAAAAGGATATTTCTATTTATGTTCGCTATAATCACATCATAAGATCTTCCTTCCAATAAAGAGGCATCCCCTTCTAAAACATTAATCTTATGGCAATCGTTACGCTCAACATTCTCAATAGAATTAAGATAACACCAATTATCAATATCTATTGCATCAATATCTGTTGCTCCTTCCTTTTCCGCAAGGATTGCTAATACTCCAGTACCAGACCCCATATCCAATACTTTCTTCCCTTTTAAATCGTTCTTCAGCAAAAACTGAATCATCATATGTGTTGTCTCATGATGCCCAGTTCCAAAGCTCATTTTAGGCTCTATAATAATATCGTACTTGGTAGTCGGCTTTTCATGAAAAGGAGCTCTAACAGTACACAATCCGTCAACTTCTATAGGATGAAAATTTTTCTCCCATTCAGCATTCCAATTCTGCTGCTCGATTTCTTTAAACTCATAATCGATTTCAAAAAGCTCACTTTCTAAAATCTGAATATCAGCTAATATCTCTGGATTCCATTCTCCCTTTTGGATATAAGCAACTACGCCATCCTCTTCCTCAACAAAACTTTCAAAACCAGCATAACCTAATTCAGCAATCAGAATTTCATTTCCTTGCTTTGTTGGTGAAACTTTAAAAGTATACTCCAGATATATTTGATCCATTCTATTATGTTTTAAAATCTATTAAAAGAATAAAGTCGAACACTGTATTTAAATACAACACTTCGACTTTATTCAAAATATCTATATTGCTATATTTAAATAGCTTTTACGATTCCAATAAAATCTTCTGCTTTTAATGCAGCTCCTCCAATTAAACCACCATCTACATCTGGCTTAGAGAATATCTCTTCTGCATTTGCAGGCTTCACACTTCCTCCGTAAAGAATAGAAATGCTATCTGCTAAATCTTGATTGTACTTATCTGCTATTGTTTTTCTTATAAACTCATGCATTTCTTGAGCTTGCTCAGGACTAGCAGTTTCACCAGTTCCAATTGCCCATACAGGCTCGTAAGCCAAAACAATATGCTTCCAATCCGCAGCATCTAAATGGAACAATCCATTTTTCAACTGACTTTCTACTAATTTAAAGTGGTTATCAGATTTTCTGTCTTCCAGTTCCTCTCCGAAGCAAAAAATAATATCCATCTCATGCTTAATCGCTGTGTCTACTTTTTTAGCTAATAATGCATCATCTTCACCAAAATAAGCACGACGCTCAGAATGTCCTAAAATAACAGTTTTAATTCCAACACTTTTAAGCATAGAAGCGGAGATCTCTCCAGTAAAAGCACCGCTCTCTTCTTGATGCATATTCTGTGCAACTACCTCGATTACGTTATCTTTTAGCGCTTCGTAAGCTGGAAATAAATTAGTAAAAGTTGGTGCTATTTTTACTTCTGCGTCTGTAGCTGGTATACTCTTTTTTAAATCGCCAATCAAAGCTTGCGTTTGAGCAAGGTCATTATTCATTTTCCAGTTTCCGGCAACTATTTTCTTTCTCATTTTTTTATTATTTGGTTGAATTTTTATTACACTGCAAAAATATCAATTAAGAGTTATTTAAACGACTTCTTAACATCTTCTTACAATTAAGTTTTTATTGTTAGTTATCAAACTCAAAATCGTGAGCATCTTTAAAATGAAGCTTCTGTGTGATTGTTCCTTTCTTAAGTTCTAATAAAGCAGGGTTAGAACGAACAATCGTTTTTACTGTGGTTAAATCGCAGAAGTAAAAGTCTAGATCTAAATCATATTCTGCTTTAAAAGGAGCCAACTGCTCTTTATTAGAAGCAGATAAGCCAATAACTTTATATCCTTTCTTCTTTGCCTCTTCTGCAACCTCCGCTACAGCTACTAATCCGTCTGTATTTGCTTCTTCAATCGTTCTGGAAATCACAATTAAAACGCGATCCCAATTCATTATCTCCTCCGTATAATCTGTACCGTCTAATTCCATCGTGAAATCGTGGATTGGAGGCTCGTATCCTTCCTGAACCATTGTAGTTTCAACACCAACAAAATCTCCATCTACCGTAGGATAATCTCCATTGGTACTTATTATCTTTTCTTGCCCATCTACAGTAAATTTCCAATCGTATTGATAAACTGCTTCCGGTGCACCTTCAGGGACTTCCATCCCATCCATAATATTAGCTCCTATTTTATAAGGACGGAAATCTACAACTGGCAAGTGGTTATATACATAATACACATACCCTACACAAAGCACTAAGGATAAGAAAGTTGCTATTTCAGCAAAGCTAAATTTATTAATATATTTTCTTTTGAAGAACAATATTAAAATCAATAGTAATAAAACAACATCTTTAGAGAAAGACTCCCAAGGTGTAAGTTTTATAGCATCTCCAAAGCATCCGCAATCGGTTACTTTATTAAAATAGGCAGAATAGAAGGTTAAAAATGTAAAGAATAGAATCATCAGTAATAAACTCCACACAGTGAATTTACGCTTAAATCCTACTAAGAGCATCACTCCTAAAACGGTCTCAAAAACCACTAAAACAATTGCAATTGCTAATGCGTATGGAGCAAGAAACTCTAGATTTAACACACTTGGACTAAAGTATTCTTCTAGTTTAAATGAAAAACCTACAGGATCGTTAAGTTTTATAAGTCCACTTATAACAAACAAAAAACCAACAATAATCCTTGCAATTGACACTAATATTTTACCCATTCTAAATTTTATAATTTTAATATTTCCCTTCTTCCTTTAAATGAATCATTGCAAAAACAGCATAGTTTATCATATCCTGATAATTTGCATCGATTCCTTCACTCACTAATGTTTCTCCCTTATTATCTTCAATTTGTTTTACTCGAAGTAACTTCTGAAGGATTAAATCTGTTAAAGAGCTCACGCGCATTTCTCGCCATGCTTCTCCATAATCATGATTTTTATTCAACATTAAGTTTTTCGTTTCCTCAATATTAAAATCATATAATTCTAAAGCTTCTTCAAGATTTAAGTCAGGTTGTTCTACCACGCCTTTTTTTAACTGAATAAGTGCCATGGTACTATAATTTATAATACCAATAAATTCAGAAACCTCATCTTCATCTACCTTTCTCTCACTATTTTCTTGTAGAGAACGGATACGCTGCGCTTTTATAAATATCTGATCGGTAAGTGATGGAAGCCGAAGAATACGCCATGCACTCCCATAATCCTTCATT
Source organism: Joostella sp. (assembly GCF_048266025.1). Classification (NCBI taxonomy): domain Bacteria; kingdom Pseudomonadati; phylum Bacteroidota; class Flavobacteriia; order Flavobacteriales; family Flavobacteriaceae; genus Joostella; species Joostella sp. The sequence goes on from NZ_JBLXAF010000005.1 coordinate 256,546, forward strand.
TTCTTCCCAAACAATTCACGACAAATAGCTATCACTTCGTCGTATTGTTTTGATGTATTTTGCATAAGTTTGATACTATTTTGTGTAAATTTCGCTTAAAAATTTCAATTGTTCAAAATTACCCCTTTAAACTTTGTATTTTGTTGCTTTTGAAAGCCTTTTTACCTCGAATTTAAATGATATGATTTAATGACTATAAATTGCAAAGGAAACCTCATCGATCTCACTAGTCCAAAAGTAATGGGCATATTAAACACCACTCCAGATTCTTTTTTTGACGGTGGAAAATATACCAAAGACAGCCTAATTCTAAATCGTGTAGAAACCATGTTAAAAGAGGGAGCTACTTTTATAGATTTAGGAGCCTATAGTTCTCGTCCAGGTGCCAAAGAGGTTACTGTAGCTGAAGAACTTGAACGCAGCGCACCTATTACTACTCTTATTCTTAAGCACTTTCCGGACACTCTTATTTCTATAGACACCTTTAGAGCGGAGGTTGCTAAAGCAAATATTGAAGCTGGCGCTTGTATGGTTAATGATATTTCCGGAGGAACTCTTGATAAGAATATGATTCCTACAGTTGGAAAATTAGGCGTTCCTTATATTTTGATGCATATGAAAGGTAATCCTGAAACGATGCAAGAAAAAACAATCTATCGTAATTTTATCCGTGAGCTATTATATTATTTTTCAGAGAGAATTGCAGAAGCTAATGCACATAAAATAAACGACATCATCATTGATCCAGGCTTTGGATTTGCTAAGAATTTAGATCAGAATTATGAGCTTATGGGGAAACTCGACTTGCTTCATATTTTAAGCCTCCCTGTACTTGTTGGAATTAGTAGAAAGTCTATGATCTATAAACTTCTAGGCATTGATGCTGAGCAAGCCTTAAACGGGACAACAAGTTTAAACACAATTGCCTTGAGTAAAGGAGCTAATATTTTAAGAGTTCATGATGTAAAAGAGGCTATGGAATGTATTAAAATACATGAAATGGTTACAAAAAACACACCTCATATATAATCATTCTAAAATTGGTATTTTAATCCCCTAATTTTATATTTTTACATAAAACCTTAGTGTCTTGGAAATATTTGACTTTATAGAATTGAAAATAGTAGATATCATTGATATTTTTCTAGTTGCATTTCTTTTCTACTATTTATACAAACTAGTAAAGGGCACTGTTGCCATCAATATTTTTATTGGTATCGTTATCATCTATGTTATCTACTTACTTACAGAGGCGCTAAATATGCGTATTCTGAGCAACATTTTTGGTAAATTTATTGGTGCTGGTTTTTTTGCTCTTATTGTCGTTTTCCAACAAGAAATTCGTAAATTTCTTCTTATGGTAGGTTCTACAAATTTTAGTAAAAAGGGGATTATGAAGCATCTCAATTTTATGAAACACGACGGAATGGGAATCGATACCAATGTAGATGCTATAATTTCTGCATGTGAAAAAATGAGTGCTAAACTTACGGGAGCTCTTATTGTTATAGAGCGTAATAACTCTTTGGACTTTATTAAAGGGACTGGAGACCAAATGAATATTGAAATTAACCAACCTATTTTAGAAAGTATTTTTTATAAAAACAGTACACTTCATGATGGCGCTGCTATTGTTGAAGGAAACCGCATTGTAGCCACTCGTGCTATTTTACCTGTTTCTAACGAGAGAAACATCCCTTTACGATTTGGATTAAGACACCGTGCTGCAATTGGAGTAAGTGAAAAAACAGATGCTGTAGTTATTGTTGTTAGTGAAGAAAATGGTCAGATTTCTTACATTAAAAATGGAGAATTTGTTTTATATGATGAAGTTAATGACCTTAAGAAGATCATCATAGAAGACCTAACTTAAGCTATAACTCATACAAAAGTCAAACTTCAATTATAAACTAATACAATTTGCTTGATAATATTTATCTAATGTTTTTTTAAACTAGAGTGTCTCTTCAGCTAAAAACTGAACTTCATATAAGTTACGGTAATATCCATCTTCTCTTTTAAGAAGCTCTTCATGTGTTCCAGATTCTACAATTTTTCCAGCTTCCATTACTAGGATTTTATTTGCTTTTTTAATTGTTGCCAACCTGTGAGCGATTACTATTGAAGTTCTCCCTTTTGTTATTTTATCTGTAGCCTTCTGAATTAATAATTCTGAATGCGCATCCACAGAAGAAGTCGCTTCATCTAATACTAAGATACTCGGATTGCTTACATAGGCTCTTAAAAAAGCTATTAACTGACGCTGGCCACTAGAAAGCATGCTTCCTCTTTCTTTTACATTATAATGATACCCGCCAGGAAGGCTTTTTATAAATTTATGGATCCCAATATCTTTAGCAGCTCGTATTACATCCTCCTCTTTAATTGATGGGTCATTCAGCGTAATATTATTTAGGATTGTATCGGCAAATAAGAATACATCTTGCAAAACAACAGCAATCTGAGAACGTAGTGATTGGATTGTAAAGTCATTAATATTAACACCATCTACTAATATCTCTCCTGAATTTATTTCATAAAAACGATTCAATAGATTGATAATTGTAGATTTCCCAGCACCAGTTGCTCCTACAATAGCGATAGTTTCTCCTTGTTTTACATCAAAAGAGATTCCATGTAAAACCTCTTCGTCTTTAATATAACCAAAACGAACATCCTTAAAAGAAAGATCTCCTTTTAGATCATTTGCAGTAAGCGTTCCTTTATTTTCAATTTTACTTTCTGTATCCAATATATCAAACACACGATTTGCAGCAACCATCCCCATTTGCAGAGTATTAAACTTATCTGCAATCTGTCTTAATGGTCTAAAAATCATAGTAGAAAGCATGATAAACATAAAGATATTACCAAGGTCACTAGCACCATCCATTACAGCTCGCAAGCCACCATACCATACAATTAATCCTGTTGTTATTGCAGACATCAATTCTACTACAGCAATAAAAATTGAGTTGTACCACACGGTGTTAATCCATGCTTTTTTATGTTTCTCATTAATTACTTTAAACTGATCGTATTCTTCTTTTTCTCTAACAAAAAGCTGAACGATTTTCATTCCTGTAAGTCGCTCTTGAACAAAAGAATTAAGATTAGAAACCTCTTTACGGACTTCAATAAAAGCCTTTTTCATTGCTTTCTGAAATAACCTTGTAGCATATAACATTAAAGGGAGTACAGCAAATACAATAAGTGATAATTGCCAATCGAAATATATCATTACTCCAGCAACAACAAACATTTTAAGTAAATCGCTCACAATCATAAAGAGTCCATCGCTAAAAATAGCGGCGATTCTTTCGATATCACTAACAGCTCTAGTTACCAATATTCCAACAGAAGAACTATCAAAATACTTCATTCTAAAGCTTAACATATGCTTAAATAATTTCACTCGAATATCTTCTATTACAGATTGTCCGAGCCAATTGGCATAATATATAAATGATAACTGACTAATAACCTCTAAAAACAATACCGCAGCCATATAAACAACGAACATTAAAAGTCCGTGTTTGTCTTTTGTCAAGATATAATCGTCTACAGTATATTTTAATAATATAGGACGCAACGAAGAAAATACAGAAAGTGATATTGCCGCCAATGCAACTCCTATAAATGTTATTCTGTAGGGTTTCGTGTACCGAAGAAGACGCTTAAATAAGTCTAAATCGAATGTATTTCCTGCTTTATCTTTACTCATTAATTTCTTTGTATTGTATCTGGGTAGGCAACTTCGGTTAAATAAAGTCCATGTGCAGGAACAGATGCTCCAGCTTTACTCCTACTTTTACTTTCTATAATTTGCTTAACATCATGCAAGTTAGATTTACCTATACCTACATCTAATAAAGTTCCTACAATTGCACGAACCATATTTCTTAAAAATCTGTCGGCCGTAATATAAAAAACTAACGTTTCTTTTTCTTGAACCCAAACCGCGTTTTTAAGATCACAAAGATATGTTTTTACGTCGGTGTTGGACTTGGAAAAACATTGAAAATCTTTATGATTTAATAATTCTGCTGCTGCTTCATTCATTGCACCAATATCAAGAACTGTTTTAAAATAATATGCATAGTCAGTTAAAAAAGGATTTTTCTCCTGAACTATCCAATATTCATAGCTCCGAGCCACAGCATCAAAACGCGTATGTGCATCATCTTTAACTAAAAAAATATCTTTTATAGAAATATCAGTCGGTAAAAAACTATTCAGTTTATAAATAAGCTCCACCCTATTTATTTCCTCTTCCGTATCAAAATGTGCATACATTTGTTTGGCATGCACTCCAGAATCTGTACGACCGGCACCCATAATACTTATCTCTTTCCTTAAAAGTATAGAAAGTGCGTTTTCCAATACTTCTTGTACTGAAATTGCATTAGGTTGATTTTGCCAACCATGATAGTGACGCCCATTATATGAAAGCTCTAAAAAATATCTCAATTCAAAATGCTATTTTTGCAACAAGCTACAAAGATACTATTTTGATATGAGTATTAATATAGGAGTATTCAGTAAAGGCATTTCCTAAATTGAATTGTAGCCTCACACATAAAACCAAAGAGGATTGTTATTTCATAATTCTCAAAATTTCAATTTTATTATTCTATGCGAAAAATTCTTTTGCTATCAGACACCCATAGTTTTATAGACGATCAGATTTTAAAATATGTAAAACAGGCTGACGAAGTATGGCACGCTGGAGATATTGGAGATCCGATAGTAACAGATACCATAAAAAAATTAAAACCTCTAAGAAGTGTTTTCGGGAATATTGATAACGATCAAGTACGCTTAGAATTCGCTGAAAACAACAGGTTTCTATGCGAGAAAGTAGATGTATGGATCACACATATTGGCGGGTATCCAAATAAATATGATCGTAGGATTCGTGAAGATATAAAAGCAAACCCACCAAAGCTTTTTATAAGCGGACATTCACATATCCTAAAAGTAATGTGGGATAAGAAACTCAATTTACTTCATATGAATCCAGGGGCAGCAGGAAAGCACGGTTTTCATAAAGTAAGAACCATGCTTCGGTTTGTAATTGACGGCGAACAAATTAAAGATTTAGAAATTATAGAGTTGGAAAAGAGGGTATAAAAAGTAGAATATTTCCGAAATTGAACATATTTTTACACCATATAAAAAAAGGAACTATGATAAAAAGAATGATTAGCGTTACAATGCTTGCATGCATATTAATGACTGCAAATAGTTGTGACACATTAAATACTAATGGCGCTACAACTCAAAACAGCAATGTAGTTTTAAATACAACCAAGTCTGTATTGAATAGCGGTACACAAGATGCTTTTGACGTTTTTGGCGACTCCAATGAGTTTATGACCAATGCACTTATTGATGCAGCAATGCCTCAAAAATTAAAAGACATTAATAGCAAATTAGAATCTTTAGGTTTATCTAGTGTAGTAAAAAAGGAACAAGCCTTAATCAGTGATATAGCAGAGGCTTCTATTACAACAGCAAAACCTATTGTTACTAAGGCCATCAATGAAATGACTGCACAAGATGCAATTGCCATTGTTTCTGGCGGAAAAGGAGCTGCAACAAAATATTTAAAGGATAAAACGTATACAGATTTAACTACTGCAATTTCTCCTGTTGTAAATCAGAAAACTGAAAGCTTAGGTGTAAACAGCTTATTAAACAATGCTCTTGGTGGAAGCAATAGTTCATTAAACGGAATTTTCGGAGCAGTATTAGGTACAGGAAGTACAGATAGCGGTTCAGCACAATTGAATGATGCCATTACTAACCAACTAGTAGATGGCCTATTTAATATTGTTGAAGATGTTGAGAATGATGCTCGAGAAAATCCTTCTACAATTTTAAACTCCATTTTAAATAATTAACAACTATTTATAGCAGTAGCCGTCCAGTATTTGCAATTCTTCTAATGCAGTTGCCCGCTTTTACCAATACATGGTATATGGCTCAATCGGGGCTAGCAGGAAATGCGTGGAGATTCCAGCTACATAATATTTAAAAAAGTAATTCATATACAACAAAAGCCTGTGAGTTAATACTTCACAGGCTTTTGTCATTAACATTAAGGTCTTCCTTTATTTCATTTAAAGACGAAATTAAAAGTACAATTTATATTACTTTACAATTCTAAACACTGATCTTCTGTTTAATTGATGTTCTTCTTTAGAACAACGTACTCCATTGCTACAACCATTTAAAAGTTGTGACTCTCCATATCCTATTGCACTCTGGATACGATCTTTAGCTATTCCTCGTGAGTA